>NZ_AULF01000070.1 GCF_000425145.1 Pedobacter glucosidilyticus DSM 23534 | reverse complement strand
GATACCGGAGCACAAGGTCCAATAGGACTAACCGGAGCAACCGGTCCACAAGGCGAAGCAGGTCCGCAAGGTCCAATCGGTTTAACGGGAGCGAAAGGTGATACAGGATTACAAGGCATTCAAGGAGAAAAGGGAGATAGAGGAGAAGCAGGAGCACAAGGTATAGCTGGTGTAAAGGGAGACAAGGGTGATCAAGGCGAAGCAGGTCCGAAAGGAGATACTGGAGCACAAGGTCCACAAGGATTAACCGGAGCAAAAGGTGACAAGGGAGATAAAGGCGATCAGGGAGAAACTGGTCCACAAGGTCCAATGGGGCTTACTGGAGCACAAGGTTTAGCTGGTTTAAAGGGCGATAAAGGCGACCAAGGCGAAGCAGGCCCGAAAGGTGATACCGGAGCACAAGGTCCAATAGGACTAACTGGAGCAACCGGTCCACAAGGTGAAGTAGGTCCAATAGGATCAACCGGAGCAAAAGGTGATAAGGGCGACCAAGGTGAAGCAGGCCCGAAAGGAGATACCGGCGCACAAGGCCCTATAGGTTTAACAGGAGCAACCGGTGCACAAGGCGAAGCAGGTCCGCAAGGTCCTATCGGTTTAACTGGTTCAAAGGGCGATAAAGGCGATCAAGGTGAAGCAGGTCCACAAGGATTAACCGGAGCAAAAGGTGACAAGGGCGACCAAGGCGAAGCAGGTCCGAAAGGAGATACTGGAGCACAAGGTCCAATAGGATTAACCGGGGCAAAAGGCGAGAAGGGTGATAAAGGAGAAGCGGGCGCACAAGGTATAGCTGGTGTAAAGGGAGACAAGGGTGATCAAGGCGAAGCAGGTCCACAAGGATTAACCGGAGCAAAAGGTGACAAGGGTGATACTGGATTACAAGGTTTAGCTGGTGTAAAAGGCGATAAAGGCGACCAAGGCGAAGCAGGTCCTAAAGGCGATAAGGGTGACCAAGGAGATATAGGTCCACAAGGTCCAATTGGATTGACAGGGGTGGCAGGTCCACAAGGTGAAGCAGGTCCAATCGGTTTAACTGGTTCAAAGGGCGATAAAGGCGACCAAGGCGAAGCGGGCCCGAAAGGAGATACCGGCGCACAAGGTCCGCAAGGATTAACCGGAGCAAAAGGCGAGAAGGG
>NZ_AULF01000069.1 GCF_000425145.1 Pedobacter glucosidilyticus DSM 23534 | reverse complement strand
TGACCTCCTCCCACAAAACAGCAACGATCAAAATTAGAGAAGCAGGGCAATTATTTATAACTTGAAACAAATAATTGCGATGAAAAAATCAAAATTTACGGAGGCCCAGATAGCCTTTGCTTTGAAACAGTCAGAGACTGGAACTCGTGTAGAAGAGATCTGCAGGAAGATGGGTATTTCCCAGGCTACGTTTTTTAACTGGAAGAAGAAGTATGGCGGGCTTGGAGTAAGCGAGCTTCGGCGTTTACGGCAGCTTGAAGAGGAGAATAGCCAATTAAAAAAACTGGTTGCTGACCTTAGCCTGGACAAGCAAATGTTGCAGGATGTGATAAAAAAAAAGCTTTGAAGCCCGTATTCCGTAAACAGGCAGCGGTATGGCTGCAGGATCAATACCGTATTTCCGGTCGTCGGGCCTGCCGTATGGTCTCTCTTTCCAGCTCAATGTATTATTATCGGCACCATCCCAGAGAGGATGCACATATACGGCTGCGCATTCGTGACATAGCCCTTAGCCGTGTACGGTATGGTTTCTGGCGGATTTTTGTTTTGCTCAAGAGAGAAGGTTTTACCGATAACCATAAACGTGTTTACAGGATTTATAAGCAGGAGGGTTTAAACCTTAGGAGTAAGCGTCCCAGAAGGAGCCGGAGTGCGGCCCATCGGTTAGAAAGACTTGACACTCCAGCAATAAACCGGGTTTGGAGCATGGATTTTGTACAGGATGCCCTGTTCAATGGCTCCCGTTTTAGGATTTTGGCTGTAGTGGATAATTATAGTAAAAAATGTCTTTCCTTACTGGTCGGTAAATCCTTAAAAGGCGAAGATGTAAAGCAGGAACTGGATAGCATTGCCCTGTGTGAGGGATTATTGCCAGAACGGATCCAATGTGACAATGGCAGCGAATTTATTTCGAAGGAAGTGGATCGTTGGGCATATCAAAACAAAGTTACCCTTGATTTCTCAAGACCCGGAAAACCTACAGACAACCCATACGTGGAATCATTTAATGGCAAGTTCAGAGATGAATGTCTTTCCACAAACTGGTTTATGGATATGGAAGATGCTAAAAACAAAATCGAGGACTGGAGATGGGAATACAACCATTTCCGTCCCCATAGCTCCTTAGATGATTTATCTCCACAGGAATTTATTATATTGCATGAAAATACGCCCGAAACTCTACTTTAGACTGATCAGTTTATAGGGAGGAGGTCA
>NZ_AULF01000068.1 GCF_000425145.1 Pedobacter glucosidilyticus DSM 23534 | reverse complement strand
TCGAAGCACTTCACTGTCAACCAAGCAGAAACTTTGATAGAAGCACAAAGCTTGATTTAACCACTGAACCGCCACTTTTGGGTAGGTGCTGTTATGGTTAGTTTTTCTTGATTTCATTCATTCTTTCGATTGCTTCGGGTTCTCCTTTTTCAACTGCTTTCTTCAAAAATTTAAGTCCTTTTTCTGTCTCTCCGTTCTTCATTAAAAAGTCTGCATAGTGATACTCTAAAAGGTCAACTGAGTCTGTTATAGATTCAAATGACTTTTTGAAATAATCTTCTGCTTTATTCAATTCTCCTTTGGCTTGATAATAAAGGGCATAATTTCTATAAGTATAAGCTATGTCGTTGTTTTCTGTCTTCAATGCTTTTTCTAGAAACTCTTTTCCTTCTTCCAATTTACCTAGTTGAATTAGGGCATAACCTAAATTGTCGTTCGCATATCCATAGTCCGGCATTATATTGATTGAACTTTTGAAGTAAGAAACAGATTGTTCATAATTTTTGAGCCTGATACTGTAATAGCCTAAGTTGTTGTAAACATCTGCTTTCATTACATCATCATTGGTCAGGAATAGTATTTTTTGGAGATTGGCAATTGCTTCTTCAAAGTCGTTCTTTAAATACAGGTCGTAAGCCGTTTTAAACAATTCATTAGATTCGAGTTCTTGCTTATCATAAAGTTCACTTGGGTTGTCGTTTAAGTATTTTATTGCTTTTCCAAATTGGCTTTTCAAATCACTTGGCAAATCATCTTTCCATTTTGGTGTGTCTTGCTCGATTAATTTTGAATATGTTGCAAGGGCAAATGCCATTATTTCATTTGGTATTTCTGAAATGTAATTCCATTTGGTTTCCCAAAATCCATCATCAACTCTACCTGTGTCTTTTAGGTTTTGAGAAAGTAAAACTCCAAAACCAAAATATATTCCTGCCAAGTATATAAACAAGTCTGTGTCATCACCTGTGTCGTATTGGAGTTTATTGTCTGTAAGTTTGATTCTGATAAATTCATAAACCAAATTATGAATTAGTCTTTTGGGGTGTTTATGAAGGCTGTTCGCTATATAGATTCTATATTTACCGTCTTCAATTTCTAATTCTGTTTCAAATGGTTTTCCTTCGATTTCGTAGGGCATACCATAAGAATCTCTAATGTCGTTAACGACTTCAAAAGATATCTTCTCTTCTTGAATTTGAAGTAGTGAACACAAGTCTTTAATGATATTTTCAATTGAAACTTTGTCGCTTTTAAAGGTCTTTGGAAAATAGTTTTCTGAAAGAAGGATTTGTTCACTTTCTCGGTAAGGGTATCCAAAAATTTTGATTAACCATCTAAAATTATCTTCAACCCACAGTTGGTCAGGCTCGGTTATCCGAAACGTGTCATTTTCCTTATTTTTAAAGAAGTCGAATAGCTTCATTGTGTCGTTTTAAAATTAACCATAACGTTTTGGCGCTTGGCGAAGAAGCGGATTTCGAAGCACTAAACTGTCTGCCAGCACTGAACTTGATACGAAGCACAAGTTGTCATTTAA
>NZ_AULF01000067.1 GCF_000425145.1 Pedobacter glucosidilyticus DSM 23534 | reverse complement strand
AATTACTCTGTATTGATAACAGCTTCTAACGGATGTGCTATTACTAGAAACTTTACCATTACGGAACCACCAGTATTATCAGCAAGTACTACACAAAACAATGTAACTACCTTTGGAGGTAATAACGGAACAGCAACTGTTACAGCAAATGGAGGCACAGGTAGTTACACTTATTCCTGGGCACCAAATGGCGGAGCAGCAGCTACAGCTACAGGTTTAACCGCTGGGACCTACACGGTAACCATAAGAGATGCAAACCTTTGCCAAATTACCAGAATTATAACCATCAGGCAGCCTACAGGTGTAAATAGTGTATCTGTACCTGTTGCTGCTACCTATAAAATAGGAGATGCACTAAACTTTACGGTAAACTTTAGTGAGGCTGTAATTGTAACAGGTACTCCAAGCCTAAGTTTAACTATAGGAGCCACAGTGGTAAATGCCAATTATTTATCAGGGAGTGGTTCATCAGCCCTTACTTTTAGATATATCATACCATCTGGTTTAACAGATAATGATGGTGTAACGCTTGGAAGCATAGCCCTTAATGGAGGCACCATAACCGATGCTCTCTCAACTGCGGCTGTTCTTAATTTAAATAATCCTGGAAATACATCTGGAGTACTGGTAGATGCCATTGTTCCTACGGTAAGTATAAGCAGTAACCCAAGTTTGTTAAAAAAAGGAGAAACATCTATAATCACTTTTACATTTAATAAATCACCTGGAACAAGTTTTACATGGGATGGCTCTGTCGGAGATATTACCATAAGTGGAGGTAGTCTTTCTGCAATTTCTGGAAGTGGCTTGGTTTATACAGCTATATTTACCCCTACAGACAATGTGAATGTAGGTTCTGCGAGTATCTCTGTAAATGCTGGTAGTTATACTGATGCTGTAGGTAATCTGGGTAATGCCGGTGCAAGTCCTTCTATAGCTTATGATACACAAGCTCCATCAACAAGCATTACTAATTCATCCCTATCCAATGATTCTGGAATAGCTGGTGATTTTATTACAAATATAAGCAGTCAAACCATTATTGGAAGTTTAAGTGCCAGTCTTTTAACTGGTGAAAGCGTTTGGGTTTCTGTTAATAATGGTGTCTCTTTTAATAATGCTACGGCCACTACAGGAGATACTACTTTTGGTCTTAACACAACACTTGTTGGAACTAATACCATACAAATAAAGGTGATGGATGCAGCAGGGAATTCAGGTACAGTATATACTAAAAATTATGTGTTTGATAATTTAGCACCAAACATACCTACAAATTTACTCGTATCAGCTGGCAACCAAGAGAATATTTTAAATTGGACACCAAATACAGAGACAGATCTTGTACTTTACCGTGTTTTTGGAGGAATATCCAATAATCCAACAACGCTTTTGCAAAATGTAAGTACTCCTACTACCAGCTATACTCATACCGGTTTAACAAACGGTACCACTTATTATTATAAAATTATAGCAGTAGATGTAGCGGGTAACGAGAGTGTTGAAAGCGCAATTGAAACTGCAACACCACAAGCACCACAAGTGATAAGCTTTGCAGCTTTACCAGTTAAAGTTTATGGCGATGCTGATTTTTCTCCGGGTGCAACGGCAAGTTCAAATTTAACTATTACTTATACCTCCAGTAATACAAATGTTGCTACCATTATAAATGGAAACATCCATATCGTTGGACAAGGTACAACAACCATTACGGCTTTACAGAATGGAAATAGCGCTTTCTTAGCGGCAAACCCGCAAGTACAAACACTAACAATTAATAAGAAAGTTATCAATGTATTAGCAGAAGCGAAAACTAAAACTTATGGAGATACGGACCCTGTATTAACCTATACCTTGAGCCCATCGCTAGTAATAGGTGATAGTTTTAGCGGAAGCTTGAGCAGAGTTGCAGGAGAAAATGTTGGTATTTATACCATTAATCAGGGAAGTTTGACCTTGAGTAA
>NZ_AULF01000066.1 GCF_000425145.1 Pedobacter glucosidilyticus DSM 23534 | reverse complement strand
TCGCAGTTCAGAGGCGTAAGAAATGTCAAGTTCTTCCTCTTTAGACTAGCTAAAATATATGCTTAATGTCTCTCCCCAACTTTTACGCTTGATCCGGAAAAGTCAAGAAACAACGTCATCATACATGGTTTATCAGGATTAAGAACTTGAGCAGCCGATATAGACAACAAAAAAGCCTCTAAATATAAAATTTAGAGGCTTTTAAACTCATTTATACTGAGCTGAGTCGGGGTGGCAGGATTCGAACCTACGACCTCCACATCCCAAATGTGGCGCGATACCGGGCTACGCTACACCCCGATGAGGGTTTTGAGAACAACTTTAGAACCCGTGTCTTTTTTCTAAAGTGGCACAAATGTAGGTTTTAATTATATCTCATGCAAATTAAAATTAAAAAATACTGTGAACTTATTCATAAACAGCACTTTATTTTTGAGAGAGCTTATTTGAACTTTTGTTAAAGTAATTCTGGCTTTATTTTATCTTTAAAATGCTGCAGAAGTTTAACCAGTTTAGGTTCTATTACAGCCATACAGTAAGGCTGGTTTCTATTTCTTATAAAATATTGATGATGATAATCTTCTGCTTCGTAAAATACAGCAGCAGGACTAACTTCTGTTACAATGCTATCAGTGTAAACTCCATCATCATTTATCTTAGCTATAACTTGGTGTGCTATTTCTGCTTGTTCAGTATCCTCATAAAAAATTACAGAACGGTATTGCGTACCAACATCAGCACCTTGCCTGTTTAATGTAGTTGGGTTGTGGGTATAAAAAAATACATGCAATAAATCTTCTAAACTTAGTAATGCATCATCATAAGTAATTTGTATAACCTCCGCATGTCCGGTTGCGCCGCTACAAACTTGTTCATAGGTTGGATTTTCTCTTTTTCCACCCATATATCCTGGTTTAATATCTTTAACGCCATGAATAGCCGTAAACACAGCTTCTGTACACCAAAAGCATCCCCCGCCTAATATTATTTTTTTTGTCATTTTTTTGTTTAAAATTTTGATTTAATATGATTTAGGCAATATGTTTGCTTCTCTATCTTTAAACAAGCGTTATTAGCAAATGTTTAGCAAGATCATTAACATATTTCTACTTTGTCTGATATTTATGATACCCATGAATATAAGCAAAGCTGTTTTTGCCACAAGCAATTCAGAAAAAGTATGTGTTGATGTTAATCAAACCGAACAAAACTCACAAGAGCGTACTGGTGGTGATTCTGAATCTGAGGAACTAATAGGTTCTGATGAGTTCCTTAATCATGAAGGCTATACATGGATAGTGTATAGAGCTATTAAAAGCGCTCCACTTCAATCATCAGTTTTTCTACCCAATAGAATCCTTTCTTTGCCCGAGCTCCCTCCAGAAGCTTAACTAGAATCTTTTACATCATTAATCTTATTGTTGAATTCAATCAAATTATACAATTATGAAAACTTCATTCATTCTTAAAACTGCTATTATAGGCGTTTTTGCCACTGTATTAACTTTAAATGTTCAAGCTCAAAAAATTGAGGAAAGTGATTTAAAAGTTGATATCACTAAAATTACAAATCCAACAGAAAAGTTAAATGCTTTAGAGCCTATAACTTTTAAATACGATGTAGATAAATATAAATATTTGAGACTACCATCTGGCAACCAGTATGGATTTAAAACAAATGGAGTGAATACCCAATTGCCAGGTATCGTTACAGAAACTTCTAAAATGTATCCGGCGGGAAAAAATCAATCTAAAGTTGCCAAATATGAAGAAGTGCAAATGAATAATCTAATTCCTGTACTGGTAGCTGCGGTGAAAGAGCAGCAAACCGAAATAGAATTGTTAAAAAAAGAGATAGAGCGATTAAAAGTAAAATCTGCCCAATTGATTGATTAATTCAAGTTTTTGATTAAAGAGGCTGTCTCCAAAATCATATTTGTCACACTGAGCGGACCTTTGTTGTCATCCTGAGGTCTAATATATTTCATATAAATCAATATGAAATGA
>NZ_AULF01000065.1 GCF_000425145.1 Pedobacter glucosidilyticus DSM 23534 | reverse complement strand
ATATTGTGATTGGTTATAGGTTTAATAGGAAGTTGTAGGATAACAAACAGCTAAAGACCCATAAAATATGAAAATCAGCCTCAAGCATTAGCTTGGGGCTTTTTTATCATAATACAGTAATGAAGCGAGAAAAGTTTATGTAACTTTTTAATCTTATAATAGTTAAAGAGGTTGGTATTGCAAGTTTTTATACGGATTGTTCTGATGAGGTAAGGAATTTCTAATAAATAGCTATTGAGAGTTGAACCGCATATACTTTATTGAGAACGACTTAAATGAATAAGTTTATGAAGAATACCCTCTTTATAAATGATTTTTAAAAACTTATATTTGTTAAAATCAAGATTTCTATTTATAACAATAATTAAATGAAAAAACTTTACCTTTTATTTTTCTTTCTGGTTACTATATTACAACAACAGGCAAAATCTCAATGCGGATTACTAGCTACACCTTATAATAGTGATAACTCCAATAAGGGTGTGATGTTTAATATTGTAACTAATACTAATCCTGTTACAATTACAAGCTTTGATTTAAATATGATTGGTTTTGCCACGGGAACCTTCGAAATTTATTATAAAGCTGGTACTTACATAGGTTCTGAATCTAATGCTGCTGCTTGGACACTAGCTGGTAGTGCTACAGCAACTTCTTTAGGAATTAATAATCCAACACCCCTGCCTCTATCTTTGAGTATTAGCATACCCGCAAATACTACTTTTGGGTTTTATATAACAGAAATTAATGCGGCATCATCTGCCGGTGTGCGCTACACAAATGGTACTTTTACCACTATTGCATCTAACAGTGATATAGCTATTGAAGGAGGAGTTGGTAAATCTTATCCATTTGGTCAAAATTATAACTCACGAAGAGTTAACTGTACTCCACATTATTATGTTCCAGGAATAACTCTTGCAAGCCCTACAGACAATATGACTTGGACTGGATCCGTAAGTACAGATTGGAATATTGCTTGTAATTGGACCCCTTATGGCGTACCTACTGCAACCAATTCGGTTATTATACCAAATGTTACAAATGATCCTGTTATACTTAATGGTACAACTGCAGTAGCAAAAGAAATATATTTGAACAATTCCAGTATTTTAACAATAAACACAGGTGCAACGCTAAATGTAAACACGAGTTCCGTCCCTTCCTCGATAATTATGCAAGGAACTAATGCTACAATTATCAACGATGGTATCATAAATGTAGGAGCAGGAAGCGGATTTGGTATTACAGCCTCTAATACAGCAATCATTACGAATAGAGGAACAATAAATTCTAATAATGCTTCTGGAATTGTATCTCAATCTACTGCGAGTTTGAGTTTTAATAATGCAATTACAGGAATTGTTAATAGTGATTTTAGATCTATTGGAATGTTAAATCTGACAAATCTTGGAGTTATAAATTATTCAGGTACATCCTACGCTTTAAATTTCAGTAATACTTCTGAGTTGATTAATGAAGGAACAGTTAACATTAATTCTGGAGCTGGAATTTTTAATCCTACAGGAGCCATAATTTCTAATTCGGCTTGTGGTAAAATGATATTAAATGCAGGAAATTATCAGAATGGAGGTACAACCACTAATACAGGATTGCTTCAAATTAGCAATGAACTATCCAATACGGGTGTATTTACAAATAACAGTATTTTAAAATATACTACTTTAACAGGTACAATCACTAGCAATAGTGCTAGTTCAGTTATTGTTAATAATTCTCCAAGTCCTATTTTTACTTACGGTGGAATCTATAATGGTACAATTGATGGTATTTATGTGGATGCTGCCGCTGTAACCCCAGCAGGAACATTTGTTTCACCCAATACCTTCACGGCTTCAGGAACACTACCTTCGAGCTCACAAACACTTTACGCTAAAATTATACCCAATGGAGGAAGCTGCAGTTATGTTGTACCCTTTAGTTACTTAAATTGTAATATTACAAGTACTACAGTGGTAACAAATGTAGCCTGTAATGGTGGAAATACTGGAGCTATTAATTTAACACCAACAGG
>NZ_AULF01000064.1 GCF_000425145.1 Pedobacter glucosidilyticus DSM 23534 | reverse complement strand
ATATTGTGATTGGTTATAGGTTTAATAGGAAGTTGTAGGATAACAAACAGCTAAAGACCCATAAAATATGAAAATCAGCCTCAAGCATTAGCTTGAGGCTTTTTTGAAATTATATATCCCTTTTATTATTGAAAAGAAACTCTGAAGAAGAGTTTATAATATTCTTATTTTGCTAATTCAATAGCCTCAATTTTGGAATTTACTTGTAGTTTTTATAAATATTTTCGTGATATCTATTTAGTATTAAAAGTTGAGTATCTCTCATATCATTGGGAAGCCTACATAAATATCTTGCTTTATCCAGCTTTTATGTGTGTATAGCCTTCGATAATTTATTTAGGATGAATTTCAGGATTTGTTTATAAAAAAGACTTTATGTTTAAATACTAACATTTCGAGATATAAGTGAAATAGAGATCTAAATATATTTTACTCCTTAGCTAAGATTGATTAATTTATTTTAAAATATGAAATAATTAGTTTAAAATTGTTGATTATTAAGTATTAAGTACTCATAATTAGATGTTTATATGTTGAAAAATTAAAAGCGTACTTATCTAATTTGATCTAGATTCCTACCCTTGACTAGGCCTTTGGTTATTAATGCAGTGGTTTTTAGTATTCAACCGAGATAAGTAAAATAAAGATTCTCATAATGAAAAATTACACTTGCTACTTATTAATTACTGTAATACCATAAAAGCTTTAATCTTGTTATCTCACATCCATCCTAAAATATTCTATATGAAGTTAAAATTATCTTTATTGTTCTTTTTCTTTTCAATGATTTTTGTATATAAAAGCTATGGGCAACTTGTTGTTAGTGATTCTGGCGGATGTATCCTTCCTGAAGACATATGGTCTCCTAGTGGCACTATTGCAGGACGCAATAGTTATACAGCGACTTTATCAAGCTTAGGTGGAACTCCTTGTAGAGTTCAATGGAGCATTTCGAGAAATCGTTGGGAGATTGTTTTAGACTTTAATCTTGATGGTTTTTTTGATGATTCAGATGATCTTTTACAATATAATACTGCAAATACAACTCCTAACCCACCTCCTCTTGGAATAGGACAATGGATATATATGTCATCAGATTGTGAAGGTCTAACTCAATTTAGTGGTCTTTATACTTGCCCATCAATATCAGGCACAGCAGTAGTCACAAATGTTACCTGTTTTGGAGGTAATAATGGAGCTATCGATTTAACTCCAACTGGAGGTACAGGACCTTATACCTTTGTTTGGAGTGGAGGTGGTTCTACCTCTGAAGACAGAACAGGCTTATCAGCAGGAAACTACTCGGTAAATATTACAGATGCTAATGGTTGTACAGGTATTGTAAATGTTAGTGTAACACAACCAACAGCTCTTTTAGCTTCTATAACAATAGAAGCAAATCCTTCATGTGGAAATTCTAATGGTTCGGCTACTGTTTCTGTATCGGGTGGTACGCCTGGTTATACTTATTTATGGTCGCCCTCAGGAGGAACAGCTGCTACCGCGGCAGGTCTTTCTGCTGGTATATATACTGTAACTATAACCGATAATAATGATTGTACTACCACACAAACTTTTACTTTACCAAATACTGGGTCACCAAATGCCATAGCAGCTTCCCAAACTAATGTAAGCTGTAACGGAGGTTCAAATGGTTTAGCAACTGTAGCTGTAGTAGGAGGAACAGGACCATATACTTACTCTTGGTTCCCTTCAGGAGGAACAGGACAGACAGCTTCTGGTCTCACCGCGGGCACTTATACAGTAACTGTGACCGATGCCAACGGATGTCAGGATTTCCAAAGCTTTACTATAACCCAACCATCAGTTCCACTATCAGGTAGTACTGGAGTTACAAATGTGTCATGTTTTGGAGGTTCAAATGGGTCAATAAATTTAACTCCAACTGGAGGTACAGCACCATATACCTATAATTGGGGTGGTGGCGTTACAACACAAGATAGAATAGCGCTTCCAGCAGGTACCTATTCAGTAGTTATAACCGATTTTAATAATTGCTCTACAACAATATCAAATATAGCAGTTACACAACCGTTATCATCCCTATCAGGAAGTACAGCAGTAACAAATGTAGCCTGTAATGGTGGAAATACTGGAGCTATTAATTTAACACCAACAGGCGGCACTGGGCCTTATACTTTTGTCTGGAGTGACGG
>NZ_AULF01000063.1 GCF_000425145.1 Pedobacter glucosidilyticus DSM 23534 | reverse complement strand
TTTTTTTAAGTTTACCAAAGCTTCAGGAACAAAATAAAATTTCCTCATTTTTAAGTTTACTTGACGAAAGAATCACAACCCAAAACAAAATAATTAAGCGATTAGAAACCTTAATTACTGGATTGAGTGAAAAGTTATTTTCTCAAAAGATTAGATTTAAATATTTTATTGAAGAATGGGAATTGAAAAAACTAGGAGAGATTTTTTATTCAGAGAAGGGTAAGGGGCTTTCTAAGGATAAAATTTCCACAAATGGAAAAAATGATTGTATTCTATATGGTGAACTATATACTAAGTATAATGAAGTGATTTCTGATGTCGTAAGTAAAACAAATGAAGAGGATGGACTAAAATCTCAAAGAGGTGATTTACTAATTCCGAGTTCAACAACTACCACTGGAATTGATTTAGCAAATGTAACCGCTATTAATAAAGAAGATGTGCTCTTGGGCGGTGATATTACAGTATTGCGTAGTAAAGAAAAAATAAATAATGTCTTCTATGCTTATTACTTGTCAAAATATAAAAAAGAAGAAATAGCTAATTATGCTCAAGGTAGTACCATAGTGCATCTTTACTACAGTCATATAAAAAATATGTTGATTGATTGTCCTTCACTTAAAGAACAAAATGCTATAGCTAATTTCCTTTCATCCATAGATTTAAAAATTGATATAGAGAAACAGCTTTTAACAAAGTTAGAAGAGCAAAAAAAGTATTTATTACAAAACCTTTTTGTTTAGAATTTTAATTAAGTTTAAGCATAATCCCGAAGGGATGAAAGTATTATAATCACCTTTGAAAATTAAAATTAACCCCGAAGGGGTGAAATAAACAAAACCTATGGCAGGCACCTACTCTCAAATCTACATCCAATATGTTTTTGCTGTAAAAGGCAGGCAAAATCTCCTACAACTACCTTGGCGAACTGAGGTTTTCAAATACATAAGCGGAATTATAGAAGCAAAAGGACAAAAATCTATTATAGTAAATGGAGTTACAGACCATGTTCATGTATTTGTAGGCTTAAAGCCTTCTATGAATATTTCTGATTTGATTAGAGATATAAAAAACAATTCATCAAAATTTATTAATCAACAAGGCTGGGTAAAAGGTAAATTTTCTTGGCAAGAGGGCTACGGGGCTTTTTCTTATGCTCATTCCCAAATAGATCATGTATATCAATATATTTCAAATCAAGAGGAGCACCACAGAAAGAAAACTTTTAAAGAGGAATATTTGGATTTTCTTAAAAAATTTGAAATAAAGTATGATGATAGATATATCTTTGATGATTTGGAATAATCATTTCACCCCTTCGGGGTTTCTTAAACAAGTATAGTCCTGTTTTATAATGATATCAGCCTTTCAGGCTTTTACGTTATATTGCTACTTCTTCTTGTGTTTTTATGAAAGCGTTGTATGGCTTTTTTTATTTTATTGATTTATTAATAATGATTAAGTTTTATAGTAATTCTAATTCCTTTTTTATAGATTTTGTTTTTATAGTCTAGATTAATGATATCAGCCTTTCAGGCTTTTACTTTATATTGCTACTTCTTCTCGTGTTTTTATGAAAGCGTTGTATAGCTTTTTTTATAATGATATCAGCTTTTCGGGCTGTACATCAAACAAAAATATTGCTTAATAAATACTGCTTTTGCTTTTCAAGTTGTTTTAATATTTTCTTTTCTGTTTCAATTTTTTTATTTATGACATTAAGAGTTTTGGCTATTTTTTCTTGTTCTTCTATTGGAGGAAATGGGATAAATATTTCTGAAAAATATGAATAACTAATCATTTTTCCATCCCTAATTCCTTCTAACTTTTTATTAAGTGAAGTAATATAATCAGGTGATTTGAAGTAATACTTATAAAAGTCTAGTTCAATTTGAGTTTTACTTCTCAATACTATGTAAGCAGGACTACATATACCTTTGTAATTTGAATACTCAATACCACCTTGAAAACTCCTTAAACTAATTATAAAATCACCAATTTCCACTACTTTATAACTTTCGACACTTTTTTCTGTAACTGTTATTTGGTAATCAATTAAATCTCTTGGAACCGCACCTTGTTCTTGCGTAATTGCAAGAATAGGTAAATCAGAATTATGCTTTTTATCAGATATACTCTCAAATAATTCACCTCCTTTTATAAATTCCCAATTAGAAAAAATAGCTCCATCTTCGTTTTTTAGTTTTATTTTCTGTCTAAAAATTTTTTCTTGTACCCCGTGAATTTGAGTTTTTAGATTTTCAATTATTTTGTTTTGGGTTGTGATTCTTTCGTCAAGTAAACTTAAAAATGAGGAAATTTTATTTTGTTCCTGAAGCTTTGGTAAACTTAAAAAAA
>NZ_AULF01000062.1 GCF_000425145.1 Pedobacter glucosidilyticus DSM 23534 | reverse complement strand
TTAAATGACAACTTGTGCTTCGTATCAAGTTCAGTGCTGGCAGACAGTTTAGTGCTTCGAAATCCGCTTCTTCGCCAAGCGCCAAAACGTTATGGGCAAGGTTAACAGACGACACGACAATGAAAATAAATCTACTGACATTATTACTTTTAATAACTACACTAACAGCTTGCGGACAAAAGAAAATGGAAAATGAATTTTTCACTTGGGACAACTTTGTAGACAATTTCGGAAAAGAAATGGTGTCGGCAGAAAACGTTCACAATAATATGGTTAAAAGCGGATTGAAAGATAATTGTCTAACAAAAATGGACTTCACTTTTATTTCTGACAAAAAAGAGAATTTGATAAAATTAGGAGAGTTTATAAAAGCTCATTATCCATATTCAATTCAAGAAGTAAAAAAGTATGAAGACCTTTGGGAAATTAACGGAGAGACTAACGAAATTCCGATAACAGCGGACAATTTGCTTTATTGGGCTTTGGATATGTATAAAAGAGGTTATGAGTTTGATGCAAAACTTGACGCATACGGTGGACCGTTCGACCCGAAAGACCAAAAGTTTCCAGACTTAGACACTTCAAAAGCGGACTATTATTTTGACAATGGTGTTGAGTGTTACGAAAAAGGAGACTTAAGTGGTTCAATTATTAATTGGTCGCTAACCTTAAATATCAATCCAAAGGAACCTAATTCGTATTACTCAAGAGCAATTGTAAAAAACGAACTTCATACTTGGAAATCTGCACTGAGAGACTATGACAAAGCTATTGAAATCGCACCAGACTTTGTAAGTGCTTTGACAAATCGTGGTAGTTTAAAAGATGAAAACGGTGATTATTCAGGAGCAATTGACGACTACAATAAAGTTCTATCAATGGACAAAGTAGATTTAGAAAATAAACAACAAGCATATTTTAATCGAGGAAACTCAAAATTTAATTTGAAAGACAAAAAAGGAGCTTGTGAGGACTGGAAAAAAGCTCTTGAACTTGGAGCAGAATATGCAAAAGAACGACTTGATGAGCATTGCAAATAGAAAAAACCCAGCCCATAACAGCACCTACAAGAAATTGGCGGCTCCGTGGTTAAATGAAGTTTTGTGCTTCGCATCAAGTTCAGTGGTGGCAGACAGTTTTCGTCTCCGAAATCGCCAACTTCTTGTAGCTGCAAACCGTTGGTGACAAGCTTAAAAACGACCTAGTAATGAAGAAAATAGTAATTCTAATAACAATAATTTTGACTTCTTATCAAGTTTTGCAAGCACAGACACTTGAAAAAAGCATTATTGACAAAAAACTTGAACTTCAAGAAGACGCTGTTTATGTTGTGAATGGATTGCCTTATGAACAAAAGGACAGTTTAAAACTAAACTCTGTTTTAAAATCATTTTCATTAAACCATTTAGTTGATTTGACGAAACTGAAAAATGACGGAAGTATTGTGAGATGCAAAAGTAACGACATCGCAATAGTATACTTCGCAACACAACAAACTAAAAAAGAAATTAATAAAAAACTGAAAATAGTTAAGGACAAATTTCCTGACAAGTATTTTGGAAAATCACAACATATACTGACCGACTCAAAAAATCCAATTTTAATAATTGACAACAAAACTGTTTATCACTCAGAAGCAAAAGAATTAATTGAAAAAATTAAAACAAATGACATTTTTTTTATTGATTTCAAAGCTGAACCTCAACCCGCTGAATTATATGGACAAAACGCAAAAAATGGACTTGTTAGAATATGGACGAAATAACAAAAAGCCAGCCACCAACATCACCTATACGCAAGCAGGGGTTTCATGCTTCGTGGGACAGGAAAGTGCTAAATTTGAAGTTCGGTTCTTCGTAGGAAGTTCAGTGGTAAAAATCCCTGCCTGCGTATAGCTGAGAACCGTTACCTGTAAGCTTAACTCGACTAATGAGAATATATAAATATCTACTTCTTTCATTTCTAATTATGTCTTGTGGGAACTCGAGTGATTATTATTATAATTTAGCTTGCGAACAGGAAGAAAAAGGTGATTTAGAAAAAGCTATTTTGTTACTAAACGAAGCAATTGATAAAGATGAAAATAACATTTGGGCTTTAAATAATCGTGGCTTTGATTTTTTAGAATTAAAAAAGACCGAACTAGCTAAAAAAGATTTTAATAAAATAATTGAGCTGAATAGCAGTTGTCCTTCTGGTTATTACGGTCTTGGTTTAACTGCATACAGAGAAAACGATTTTAAAACAGCTATAAATAATTTCGACAAAATAATCAAACTTAAAGGTGGAGGACCTAATTTTATTGAACTTGAATTTAAAGAAGGTTATTTAGACCAAAATTGTGTAGAAGTACACATTAGTAAGGTTTTACACTTTAAAGAATTATCTGAACAACAAATGAAACAAAAAGCCAACAGGTAACAGCAAGTTTAATCTATGCCCAGGTGAAGTGCTAAATGCGCCTTTTCTGCAAATTAATTATGTTTGTGCTTAGGCGGAAATTAGTGCTATAAAACGGGCACAAATTAAACTAGCCAAACGTCAAACTGTCTAAAAACCATCTATAACTTTTCCACAGGCTCTTAATAAGTAAAGTACTTTTGTATGCTGCATTTTGGTATTTTGTAATATTAAATTCATCACAGGAAGAGATAGAAACCAAACCGAGTTTTTTTGCTTAGAGCAAGCTATATCAAGAGATCATGAAGTGCGTCTGATAGACTTGTTTGTAAACACGATAAAGATGTCTGATTATGGATTTGCTATGGATTTTACAGATAACG
>NZ_AULF01000061.1 GCF_000425145.1 Pedobacter glucosidilyticus DSM 23534 | reverse complement strand
GGCTGTAGTTTCATAAAGAATGTCTAAAGCTCCATAACCTTGGTATCTGCCATAACGATTGGCATTGGCATAAATCTCTGTACCAAACATTTTATCAGTTAAACCTTTTGCAACAGCAACCCAATTTTTATGTCGTTTAATGCCCATTGGACCATAGTTAAATTGATGAAAACCATCCAAATTTATAGGCTGTATACCTGTATAAAAATTTGTTTTGTAAAAGTAATTATATAAAGCAGCGGCTTCAGGTTCAATAGTTTGATTAATGATATCGCCACCTATGGTAACTAAATCTCTAAAATCAGTTGTTCTAACTGCTAATGATTGGTTAAAAGGAAATCTCCCCGAGGTAGAATTAGCCCTTACTAGCCCATTATTCAGTTCTAAAAACAATGCTTTAACTGCTTTCAACATATAATTATAGGCTTCTAACGAGATTTTAAAAGGTGTACCTCTTAAGTTATAAGCGTGGTCTATCCATGTTGCGTAAGCATACATGTAATGAAAGTATTTAGAGCGATGATGATACCCCATACCATCTGGTTTTATACCATCTCTACCTCCGTCGCCTGGCTCCATTACCTGTTTCATAAACCTACCGATAGATTTCAAATCTCTAGCAACTTCGGCATTATCACTGCTTAATAAAGCCAGTTTAATAATATATTCTAACTTAAGATGCACAAAGTCCATATTATTTCTAACCAAAAACTGATTGTTATAAATCTTATTGTACTCGTTAGACCACTTTAGCATTTTAATTACATCAGATCTTAAAGTACCTGTATAAGCGGGCATGGCCTCTATAAATTTATCATTAAATGTTCTTGCGTTGTTATAAGCATTGGTTTCCATTACATTTCTGCCGCCTTCTGCCATACCTTGGTCAATCAGGTATCTTGTAAATAAAATTAACCTAGTTTGAGAAGTGATGTTGTTATTTCGGAGATATGACCTAGCAAAAGTGCTGCAGTAATTAGCCCATTTAACCATACTATCTTGATTTGTGATACTTAGTAAACCTCTTCCAATAATTTCATTACTTGTTTCTGAAATATTGCAATAACTAAAGTAAGCGTTTGCTTCTGATAACTCAGCACTAGTTACAGATGCTGCTGTAGCATTGTATCTTGTTTTAATGGTATTAATTCCGGTTAATTCTGATGAGCTAGGTTGTGATGCGCTAATATCAGGTATCTTCATCCAACTTTCTAAGGGCGAACCACCAGCTAAGGATGATGTTACTTGAAATTGTGAGGCATCTAATACCATATGTGGTCCAGGAAAACGTCTTTCTGTATCACCTACCCAATCTAAATTATCAATCCAAATATTTTTACTGCCTGAGCCTGATTTTTTTAAAATAAATTTAACACTAGATAGGCTAAAACCAGACAGGTTATTGCCTTGCCCATAGTCGGTAACAAAATTGCGATGGTAATCTCGCCATCCTTTAAAGTTCAACAAAATTCTCCCAGTTCTTCTTACTGCATTTGAATTATCTAGGAATTGCACTATTAAAGTGTCTCCTGATTCTTCTTCTGAATAGATAAAAAAATGTGTAGTGCTATTGGTTGTAGAGCCAGTTTGAGTAGCAGTAATGCCTAAGTTACTTGCTGTTAATACTTGGTTATGGCTAGCTACCCATTTAAGTGAATTTGTGCCGTCTTTGTAGTGTGTATTACTTAAAGAGATTGTATTTGTACCTGAAGTAGCCCAGTTGCTTGGTATGGAACTGTTAAAAGTTACTGTTTGGGCGCTCAAAGCTAAGGAGCAACAAACAAGTATTAAAAAGAGTAGGTTTCTTTTCATTTATTCCAATTAATTGATTTTTAATAATTTAAGGTTTAACGGATGACATTAATTATTATTCAATTATATTAAAAAAAGAGGTGTATTAAATACGGTAATTGTATAATATTTGGGGGTCTAATGTATTTAAAGCTGTTGGGGTATTTACAATAATTGTAATTTTAAAGCTTTTCTAACTATTTAGTAATAAGGTAAATAAAAAGAGGTTGTTCTCATTTTCATAAGACAACCTCTTGATAGTAATAAATTTTAACAATTAAATTTATCTTAATTTTTTTGAATCTATTGGATTAAAAGTTTTCCTAATTGTCCGTCAATTTTAATGATATAAACACCTGGTTTTAATTGTTTAGTATCTATAGTAATTTGATTTGAACCTACTTTTGCCAATTGATTTGCTTTTAAACAAACTATCCCCATTGTATTAACTACAGAAATATTAACCAGCTTATTTATAGGAGAGTAGTAACTTGCAGTTACTTGCTCTGATGCTGGATTTGGATATATAAGCATCTCTGTTGAAATTGGAGCTTTAAAATCAACAACTTTAGTTTCTACATTAATTGAGGATTGATTACCAGATGAAGGTGCTTCATACCTCATCTGCATATCTGCAATAGTTAATGTTGCAATATTATTACTAGGGAGTGTGTTAGCAGAGCTTGTAATAAAAAAAGCATTAATATTATTATTAACAGCTAACTCTGCCACAGGAATATTGTCAATACCAGGAACAGAAATCTTTACTCCGTTTACCCATAAATGGAAACACTGAGCATTAACTGTGTAGCTTATTCCTTTTCGGGTATAAGAGTTGCTACTATTAGTATTGTTAGCATATAGTTCTACAAAATTCTCTACACCCTTTATAAAAGTAGTATTATCTATCTCAACAAATGATGGAACATTGTTTACTACTTTACGGTATTTAAAAGAAATATTATTAGTACTTCCCAAATCAAACCTAAAAGCAGAGAAAATACCACTAGTGAAGGTAGAAGAGCTGAGGTTAGAGGCACTAGTAAAAATATTACTAATTGCATTATTTCCTAAGCCTAAAATCCAATTTCCATTTGTTCCATCGGTACCAAAAGTGAGGGTAAAGAAAGTACTAACAACAGGCTTATCTCCAATATCATAAGCAGAAAACTTATTTAATGATGAAGAATTAGCAAAAACTCTGATTTTTTTATTATCTCCAGTTCCTATTCTGTTAAAACTTCCGTTGCCAGCCGAGCCTAACGCAACTCTTGCTTTTGAAGGATAAGGAGGATAAGGTAAAAAGCCTAAGCTGGTAGAGTCTGATACTGAACTGGCTGTGGTGCTATTTGTAAAAGCAGGGTTTGTATATGTACTTGATATTGCTGTAGATAAATCATAAGCCCAAATTTTTTCAGGAAAATCCCAAACACCGTAACCCATTTCGGTTCTATCCTTAACCAATTTCACTTCGGTATAATTGCCTTTATCCAATACAAAATCAAGTCTCATACTATTTACAAAATTTGTATGGCTAACTGTATTGGTAGTACTTGATGATGAGCTTTGTAAAAATCTCCATCTTCTCGATAAAGTAACATTAACACTTGATGCAGAGGCATTCCAATCAACCGATGGTTCTGAGTTAGCTACAGTATTCAAATCTGGATTAGCAATTCTAACGATTAAGGTATCGCCTACTTCTTTAGTGGTGATTAAGCAGTTATTGGTTACTTTTTCTATATAACCAATGTTTACAAACGAGTCGGCTTCAAAAAATGAGTAACCTGTAGTGTTATTTGGGATATATTTTACGATATGATATTTAAGCGTGTTAGCCAAAACTTGATAAATAGTACCTTGATCTATGTTGGTGGCTAATGCCTGCATTTTAACAGGTGTAATACTTGGTGCCACAACATACTGATAGGTTGCATTATTAGGTGTTGAGCCATGGTTAATGTAAGCTTTACTAGCCTGTGCTGATGCGGTATTTGTTGGTGTATTGCTGGTGTTTATTGGGGTTGTTTGCGTACCTCTAAAAACTTGTATTTGATTATTCCCTGCAGGGATATAAAAACCTGTAGTTTGTCCGTTTACTAACCAATTAGCACCAGTAGTTGATAAACCGCTATTTATATTACCTGTTGTTGCTGTTAAAGAATTGATATAAATAGCAGGATTTGTAGAACTGTGTATAGACTGAAAAAGATTGGTAGCCACATTTCCATCACTTCCGTTTATTTTACTTCCTAAACACACCAAAATAGAATCAAAAGCAAAAACAGATTTTCTGAAGGTTAAATTGTTAGTTTCATATCTACCGC
>NZ_AULF01000060.1 GCF_000425145.1 Pedobacter glucosidilyticus DSM 23534 | reverse complement strand
ATAGGATGAAGATGGGCATGCGTGTCATTAGCTAGTTGGTAAGGTAACGGCTTACCAAGGCGACGATGACTAGGGGATCTGAGAGGATGACCCCCCACACTGGTACTGAGACACGGACCAGACTCCTACGGGAGGCAGCAGTAAGGAATATTGGTCAATGGAGGGAACTCTGAACCAGCCATGCCGCGTGCAGGAAGACGGCCCTATGGGTTGTAAACTGCTTTTGTACGGGAATAAACCTATCTACGTGTAGATAGCTGAATGTACCGTAAGAATAAGGATCGGCTAACTCCGTGCCAGCAGCCGCGGTAATACGGAGGATCCAAGCGTTATCCGGATTTATTGGGTTTAAAGGGAGCGTAGGCGGCCATTTAAGTCAGAGGTGAAAACTTGCAGCTCAACTGTAAGCTTGCCTTTGATACTGAGTGGCTTGAATGAACTTGAGGTAGGCGGAATGTGACAAGTAGCGGTGAAATGCATAGATATGTCACAGAACACCAATTGCGAAGGCAGCTTACTAAGGTTTAATTGACGCTGAGGCTCGAAAGCGTGGGGATCAAACAGGATTAGATACCCTGGTAGTCCACGCCCTAAACGATGATAACTCGATGTTGGCGATATACAGTCAGCGTCCAAGCGAAAGCGTTAAGTTATCCACCTGGGGAGTACGCCCGCAAGGGTGAAACTCAAAGGAATTGACGGGGGCCCGCACAAGCGGAGGAGCATGTGGTTTAATTCGATGATACGCGAGGAACCTTACCCGGGCTTGAAAGTTAGTGAATGAATCAGAGATGATTCAGTGGTTTACCACACGAAACTAGGTGCTGCATGGCTGTCGTCAGCTCGTGCCGTGAGGTGTTGGGTTAAGTCCCGCAACGAGCGCAACCCCTATGTTTAGTTGCCAGCATGTAAAGGTGGGGACTCTAAACAGACTGCCTGTGCAAACAGAGAGGAAGGATGGGACGACGTCAAGTCATCATGGCCCTTACGTCCGGGGCTACACACGTGCTACAATGGATGGTACAGAGGGCAGCTACTTAGCGATAAGATGCGAATCTCAAAAAGCCATTCACAGTTCGGATCGGGGTCTGCAACTCGACCCCGTGAAGTTGGATTCGCTAGTAATCGCGTATCAGCAATGACGCGGTGAATACGTTCCCGGGCCTTGTACACACCGCCCGTCAAGCCATGGAAGTTGGGGGTGCCTAAAGTCCGTAACCGTAAGGAGCGGCCTAGGGTAAAACCGATAACTGGGGCTAAGTCGTAACAAGGTAGCCGTACCGGAAGGTGCGGCTGGAATACCTCCTTTCTAGAGAAGTTAAAAGGTTTTAAGTTGTTACGTTATATGTATATTTTTTTATAAAAGGAAATGAACCTGAAGAGATGAGAATCGGTGGTTCTACCGATGAGGTAAGGGGATAAAAAGTCTCGTAGCTCAGTTGGTTAGAGCACTACACTGATAATGTAGGGGTCAGCAGTTCAAATCTGCTCGAGACTACAAAAGAAGAGAGGTTTGAAAGTTAGTTAAAAGTTTATGAATAAATAAGTTTGACTAAAAAAAACTATAACTCAAGAAACATCTTTAAAGGGGGATTAGCTCAGCTGGCTAGAGCACCTGCCTTGCACGCAGGGGGTCAACGGTTCGAATCCGTTATTCTCCACGTTTAAGTTAAAGAACAATACATAAAGTATTGTTACAACTTAAAAAAGTTCTTTGACATATTGGAAGAAGTTATTGAAAGAGAAGACAACAGGTAGAGACATCTACACTTGTATTTAATAGTACAAGAAAAAGAAAGTAAATAAGAGCACACGGGGGATGCCTAGGCTCTCAGAGGCGATGAAGGACGTGATAAGCTGCGATAAGCTTCGGGTATTGGCACATACGAATTAATCCGAAGATCTCCGAATGGGGCAACCTAACTAGTTGAAGACTAGTTGCAATAGCGCAAACCTGCCGAACTGAAACATCTAAGTAAGCAGAGGAAGAGAAAATAATAATGATTTCCTGAGTAGTGGCGAGCGAAAGGGAAAGAGCCCAAACCAGTTATGTTACGGCATAACTGGGGTTGTAGGACCACAATATGAAGATCAGCATGAAGTCGAACAGGATGGGAAGCCTGGCCATAGCGCATGATAGCTGCGTAGACGTAAATAAAGATTGGATAGTGGAATCCTGAGTACCGCGAGGTCGGAGACGCCTTGTGGGAAACTGCCAGCACCATCTGGTAAGGCTAAATACTCCTGAGAGACCGATAGTGAACTAGTACCGTGAGGGAAAGGTGAAAAGAACCGCGAATAGCGGAGTGAAATAGAACCTGAAACCGTGTGCTTACAAGCGGTCGGAGCAGACAAGTTCTGTGACGGCGTGCCTTTTGCATAATGAGCCTACGAGTTACTCCTCTCTGGCAAGGTTAAGTGGTTAAGCCACGGAGCCGAAGCGAAAGCGAGTCTGAATAGGGCGTATAGTCAGAGGGGGTAGACGCGAAACCTTGTGATCTACCCATGGACAGGTTGAAGGTGCCGTAACAGGTACTGGAGGACCGAACCGATAAACGTTGAAAAGTTTCCGGATGATCTGTGGGTAGGGGTGAAAGGCTAATCAAACTGGGAAATAGCTCGTACTCCCCGAAATGTTTTTAGGAACAGCGTGGTGGTAAAGTTTAACAGAGGTAGAGCTACTGATTGGGTGCGGGGGAGTCAAATCCTACCAAATCCAGACAAACTCCGAATGCTGATTAAATATACACTGCAGTGAGGCGCGGGGTGCTAAGGTCACGCGCCGAGAGGGAAAGAACCCAGACCATCAGCTAAGGTCCCCAAGTATATACTAAGTTGAACTAACGAGGTCCGATTGCATAGACAGCTAGGATGTTGGCTTGGAAGCAGCCATTCATTTAAAGAGTGCGTAACAGCTCACTAGTCGAGCGATCGGGCATGGATAATAAACGGGCATTAAGTATATCACCGAAGCTATGGATTGAACGTAAGTTCAGTGGTAGGGGAGCATTCTATATGCGGAGAAGATATCTGGTAATGGGTGTTGGAGCGTATAGAAAAGCAAATGTAGGCATAAGTAACGATAAGGCGGGAGAGAAACCCGCCCACCGAAAGACTAAGGTTTCCTGATCAACGCTAATCGGATCAGGGTTAGTCGGGACCTAAGGCGCATCCGAAAGGAGCAAGCCGATGGACAATGGGTTAATAATCCCATACTTTTTATAACTGCGATGAGGTGACGGAGTAGTGACACTGCCGCGAACTGACGGAATAGTTCGTTAAAAGGCGTAGGTATAGGACTGGTAGGCAAATCCGCCGGTCTTGCTGAACCCCAATAGTACTGAGCGCCTTCGGGCAATTAGATAGAGCAGGTAAACAGACTTCCAAGAAAACCCTCTAAGCTTCAGGTTATAAAAACCCGTACCGTAAACCGACACAGGTAGTCGAGAAGAGAATTCTAAGGTGCTCGAGTGAATCATGGCTAAGGAACTCGGCAAAATGGCCCTGTAACTTCGGGAGAAGGGGCGCCTCTAGCAATAGAGGCCGCAGTGAAAAGGCCCAGGCGACTGTTTAACAAAAACACATGGCTTTGCAAAATCGAAAGATGAGGTATAAGGCCTGACACCTGCCCGGTGCTGGAAGGTTAAGAGGGGATGTCATTCAGTAATGGAGAAGCATTGAATCGAAGCCCCAGTAAACGGCGGCCGTAACTATAACGGTCCTAAGGTAGCGAAATTCCTTGTCGGGTAAGTTCCGACCTGCACGAATGGTGTAACGATCTGGGCGCTGTCTCAGCCATGAGCTCGGTGAAATTGTGGTCCCGGTGAAGACGCCGGGTACCCGCAACGGGACGGAAAGACCCCATGAACCTTCACTACAATTTAACATTGACATTGGGTACAGGATGTGTAGGATAGGTGGGAGGCAATGATCTGGGTTCGCAAGGATTCAGTTAGCCAACGTTGAAATACCACCCTTTCTGTATTCGGTGTCTAATCCGGCCAAGTCGGAGACATTGTTTGATGGGTAGTTTGACTGGGGTGGTCGCCTCCAAAAGGGTAACGGAGGCTTTCAAAGGTATGCTCAGTACGCTTGGTAACCGTACGTGGAGTGCAATAGCAAAAGCATGCTTGACTGTGAGGCCAACAAGCCGATCAGGGTCGAAAGACGGATATAGTGATCCGGTGGTTCTGCATGGAAGGGCCATCGCTCAAAGGATAAAAGGTACTCTGGGGATAACAGGCTGATCTCCCCCAAGAGCTCATATCGACGGGGAGGTTTGGCACCTCGATGTCGGCTCGTCACATCCTGGGGCTGGAGAAGGTCCCAAGGGTTCGGCTGTTCGCCGATTAAAGTGGCACGCGAGCTGGGTTCAGAACGTCGCGAGACAGTTCGGTCCCTATCTGTTGTGGGCGTTGGAAATTTGAGTGGGGCTGACCTTAGTACGAGAGGACCGGGTTGGACTGACCTCTAGTGAATCTGTTGTTCCGCCAGGGGCATTGCAGAGTAGCTACGTCGGGAATAGATAAGCGCTGAAAGCATCTAAGTGCGAAACTAGCCACAAGATGAGATTTCCATTGAGGATCGTGGAAGATGACCACGTTGATAGGCTACAGATGTAAAGGTGGTAACATCAAAGTCAAGTAGTACTAATTATCCGATACTTTCCAGAGACAGATAGATGCAAATCAAACTGTTGTTTTCTCGAACAATATCTTCTTTCAATAATATGTCATTGTTAAGCTAAAAGCTTAAGGCGGTAAGCCTAAAGCATAAGTGAAACAAAATGAATATAAGCTTTAAGCCTTGAGCTTAGAGCTCAAAAGATATTCAGGTGTCTATATCGATGGTGTCCACCTCTTCCCATTCCGAACAGAGAAGTTAAGCCCATCAGAGCCAATGGTACTGCAGTAAAATGTGGGAGAGTAGGTCGATGCCGACTTTTTTTTATTCAATCAAATAATACCCTTTAAGCTAGTATAACTTAAAGGGCTTTTTTGTTATTAGGGAATTC
>NZ_AULF01000059.1 GCF_000425145.1 Pedobacter glucosidilyticus DSM 23534 | reverse complement strand
ACACAACAAAAGGTAATTTATAAACCTTTGCCACAAGATGATCCTAAGCAACGTCGCCCCGATATAACCAAGGCAAAAGAACTGTTAAAATGGGAACCTAAAGTGAACAGGGCAGAAGGTTTAAAAATAACTTACGAATATTTTAAATCTCTATCAAAAGAGGCTTTAGAAAAAATAGACCACAAAGATTTTGCAAATTATAATAGATAGTTTTGAAACTAACCATCACCGGCACCTCCGGCTTCGCCGGACAAAATCTTGTCACGTATCTCGCTGAGCATAATCTTAGGAAACTATCTATAAGATACGTCCCTAATCAAGAAATATATTTAGATAATGCAGAAGCCATCATCCACTTAGCCGGTAAAGCCCATGATTTAAAAAAACTTTTAAAGCAGTTTATCTTTTTATAACGTTATTTTAAGCATAGCTACTATTTCTAGAATAGCAATAGATTATACATTTGCATTCTTATATTTGAGTAAAAAGTAAATATTTTGATAACTAAAATACAGTTAAGAGAACTTTTGCTAGATCTTGAATCAGATAGGGTAGAGCGTTGTTTCTACAAATAACAAACAAAAGTTCGCTATTACTATTTGTGCCTTTGCAAATGATTTTTCTAAAGTAACTGTTTTTGAAGTTAAGGTACCTATTTCTTCGCATTATTTAGCCTTTACCGACCCAGTCACCGACCCAGTCATTCAACTGTTGAAATTACTAGCTCAAGGAGAATTATCTTCCAGCGAAATGCGAGCCAGATTAGGAATTAAGCATAGAGCTAACTTTAGAGATAACTATATCCATCCAGCCATTTCTTTAGGCTTAATTGTTCAAACCATTCCAGAAAAGCCCAATAGCCGCTTACAAAAATATAAGCTAACCGCTAGGGCTATAAAATATTTAGAAAAGATAAAATAATGGATATCATATTGACGGGATCAACAGGGTTCTTAGGAAGGTCAATTTTTTCAACTCTAAAAAGCAAGACATCATCACCTTGGGAAAATCCGATACTTCCATCATCTGCGATTTATTATTTCAAATTTACCAGCTTCCAATCTACTTGACAAATCGAATTTACTTAAAATGATTGTTTCCCAATAAGGAAATATTTATCTTTGACAAAAACTATGAATGAAGCCAAATTTTGACATTGAGTTACTGCCAGAAGCAATAGAGTTTTTAGAAAATCTTGATTATAAATCTAGAGAAAAAATTTATTACAATATCAAAAAAGCTCAATTTGTAAACGATAATGAATTATTCAAAAAGCTCAATGACTTCATTTGGGAATTTAGGACTTTGTACAATGGAAAAGCATTCCGACTTTTTTCATTTTGGGTCAAATCAAATGGTAAAGAAACTTTGGTGGTGGCTACACACGGAATTTTAAAGAAAACACAGAAAACCCCAAAAAATGAAATTAAAAAGGCGGAAGAAATTAGAAAACAATATTTAGAATACAAAGCAAAAAATAAATAATATGGCGACCAATAAATTTAAAACCGTTTCGCTTGAAACAATGATTGACAAACACATTGGAAAGCGTGGAACAGAAAAGCGAGAAGCATTTGAAAATGAGTTGAGAATTGACTTGTTAGGACAAGCGATAAAACAAGCTCGACAAGAACGAAATATGACCCAAAAAGAATTAGGCGAACTTGTAGGTGTTCAAAAAGCTCAAATTTCAAAAATTGAAAACAGTGTAAAAAATGCAAGATTTGAAACTATTATGAAAGTTTTTGAAGCTTTGGGTGCAAAAGTGAACTTTAATGTGGAACTGAATAACAAAAAGTTAGCGTACTAAAAAGTATGCCCAACACACAACAGCCACAGCCGTTTGCTGCTATGGGGGCTAACGTGGTTAATTCAAGTGAAGTAGCTCTATCAACATTTGTGCTTGGTAGAAAGTTTTGCGCTCCCAAATCTCTTAATGTGGCAAGCGGCAAAACGATAAATGTCTTTATAAGAATCCGATTTTGTTAAATGAAAATCTACAATGAATAATAGACTGTTACTCACCAGAACCTCTGGCTTCGCTGGACAAAATCTTGTCCCGTATCTCACTGAGCATAATCTTAGGAAACTATTTCTAAGATACATTGCCCATCAAGAAATATATTTAAACGATACAGAAGCCATCATCCACTTAGCTGCTAAAGCGTATGATTTAAAAAATGTTTAAAGCAGTTTATCTTTTTATAACGTTATTTTAAGTATAGCTACTATTTCTAGAATAGCAATAGATTATACATTTGCATTCTTATATTTGAGTAAAAAGTAAATATTTTGATAACTAAAATACAGTTAAGAGAACTTTTGCTAAATCTTGAATCAGATAGGGTAGAGCGTACTGTTTCTACAAATAACACACAAAAGTTCGCTATTGCTATTTGTGCCTTTGCAAATGATTTTTCTAATCATCAACAGCCAGGTTATTTACTTATTGGAGTTGATGATAATGGGCAACTGTCTGGTTTAAACGTTACAGATGATTTATTGAAAAACTTAGGTGGCTTAAGATCTGATGGCTTAATTCTTCCACAACCTCAAATTAGTATATGCCATTTTAATTTTGCAGAAGGAGATGTTGTGGTGGTGGAGGTACTGCCTTCTAGTTTTCCACCTCTTCGTTATAAAGGACAAGTGTGGATTAGGGTTGGGCCAGGAAAGGCTGTAGCTAATGAAGCCGAAGAGCGAATTCTGATAGAGAAAAGAGTTTCTTCTGCAACAACTTTTGATACTCGGCCATGTTTAGGTGCTTCTTTAGCTGATTTGAACCTAGATATTTTTACTCAATATTATTTGCCTAAAGCTATAGATGCAGAAAGCCTCAAAAATGATCATAGAGATATTAGAGAGCAATTAGCCTCATTACGTTTTTTTGATGTTAGATACAATTGTCCAACTCATGCAGGTGTAATATTATTTGGTAAGAGCCCTGAGTTTTTTCTTTTTGGGGCTTATGTTCAATATGTAAGTTTTAAAGGACTAACGCTAGGCTCTGAGATAAATAATGAGCTTAAATTCTCTGGAGATTTGTTCTCAATTCTTTTAAAATTAGATACTTTTATAGAAACTTCTCTTATAAAGAGGCATCCAGTACCTGTTACGGTTCTAAGGGAAGAAATCGTTAAAAATTATTCTTTTTGGGCAATCCGAGAATTAATGATGAACGCAATCATGCATCGTGATTATGAATCAAATACTCCAATTCGCTTTTATGAATATTCAAATCGTATAGAATTAATGAATCCTGGAAATTTGTATGGTAATGCTCGCCCCGAAAACTTTCCTAATGTAAATGATTATCGTAATCCAGTTATCGCAGAAGCCTTAAAGATTTTAGGCTATGTTAATAGATTTAGTAGAGGTGTTGCTAGGGTTAAGGAAGAATTATTAGAAAATGGGAATGGTGTTGCAGAATTTGATTTTTCTAAAGTAACTGTTTTTGAAGTTAAGGTACCTATTTCTTCGCATTATTTAGCCTTTACCGACCCAGTCACCGACCCATTCACCGACCCAGTCATTCAACTGTTGAAATTACTAGCTCAAGGAGAATTATCTTCCAGCGAAATGCGAGCCAGATTGGGAATTAAGCATAGAGCTAACTATATCCATCCGGCCATTTCTTTAGGCTTAATTGTTCAAACCATTCCAGAAAAGCCAAATAGTCGGTTACAAAAATATAAACTTACAGAACGAGCGAGAAAATATCTTAGTGAGAATGTTATAAAAAATTAATTTGCTCTAATATCATGAAACTAACCATCACCGGCACCTCCGGTTTCACCGGACAGAATCTTATTCCATATCTTGCTGAGTACGAGATTTATAAACTATCATTAAGATACGTCCCTAATCAAGAAATATATTTAAACGATACAGAAGCCATTATCCACTTAGCCGGTAAAGCCCATGATTTAAAAAACGTTTCTCAACCTCAAGATTATTATGATGCGAATTTTGAACTAATCAAGCAGCTTTATGATGCTTTTTTAAAATCAGATGCTCGTAAGTTTATTTATATCAGTTCGGTAAAAGCCGCCGCAGATTCAGTTAATGATATATTAACGGAAGAGATTAAACCTGCCCCTCAAACTCATTATGGTAAATCCAAGTTAATGGCGGAGGAATATATCAAAAGTCAACCATTGCCAGAAGGAAAATCTTATTGTATTTTAAGACCCTGTATGATTCATGGTCCTGGTAATAAAGGAAATTTAAACTTGCTTTATAAATTTGTAAGTAAAGGAGTTCCCTATCCTTTAGCTGCTTTTGAGAATAGACGCTCTTTTCTAAGTATTGAGAATTTTTGTTTTGTCATTAAAGAATTATTAGTGCAAGATATTCCCTCTGGTGTTTACAACCTAGCTGATGATGAAAGTTTATCTACTAATGAATTAGTATCGCTTATAGCTTCTTGTTTAGGCTTAAAACCTCGGCTTTGGGCTATCCCAAGTGGTTTAATCAAAGGAATAGCTCAATTAGGTGACGTTCTTAAATTACCTTTAAACTTAGAGCGGTTAAATAAGCTCACCGAAAACTATGTGGTTTCTAATGCTAAAATTAAAGAAGCTTTAAAAAAAGAATTTCCAGTATCTACCAGAGAAGGTTTACAAAGAACTATAAAATCTTTTAATTAGTTTAAGCTTTGCTGCATTTAAGCTGTTCATCATATCAGTAAAACACATGTTTGAATAGGAGTATAAAGCTAGTCTCATACTCGCTTTGATTATTTTTAAGTTAAGAACTTAAATCCTACTTATAGAATTTCAGGATAGGAGAGCTAATATCTTATACAGAGTCTTTTGTCACTGCGAAGCATGAAGCAGTCTTTTATATCCTTCATATAGAGATAAATCACTACGTTCATGATAACAAAATCATGCATTAAACAACATCCAGCTAGGAAATAAAACCAGAAAGACCTCTGTGCACACTGCGCCCTCTGCGGTAAAAAAAATCTGCGTTTAATAAACAGAGCGATACAATCGCCACCCCATAGTAAGAACTCGTTGCAAACAAGCTCAAGAAGAACTCTGCTCAGGTTTTTGTCACTTAGAAGCATGAAGCAGTCTTTTATAACCTTCATACAAAGATAAATCACTACGTTCATGATAACAAAATCATGCATTAAACAACATCCAGCTGGGTAATAAAACCAGAAAGACCTCTGTGCACACTGTAACCTCTGCGGTTAAAAAAACTGCTTTTAATAATCAAGGTGATAAATCGCCACTCCATGTTAAGCACTCTTGGCTTTTGTGTCATGCTATGCTGAGTCGAAGCATTTTGCTTATCATACACCTCCTTACCTCCGCTCAGGGTGACAATCCCTTCTATTCTGCTCAGGTTTTTGTCACTGCGAAGCATGAAGCAGTCTTTTTTATATTCTTCATGTAGTGATAGTCACTA
>NZ_KE384318.1:2612-5890 GCF_000425145.1 Pedobacter glucosidilyticus DSM 23534 | reverse complement strand
GCAAGTCAAACCAATGTATCTTGTTTTGGAGGAAGTAATGGCGCTGCTTCTATTAATACACCAACAGGTGGAGCAGGAGGCTATACCTATAATTGGACACCGGGTAACCCAACAGGCGACGGAACGACGAGTGTAACGGGATTAATAGCAGGCACATGGACTTGTACCATCACGGATGTTAATAGTTGTACGCAGACTGTTAACTTCACCATTACGCAGCCACCAGCCTTGAGCTTAACGCCTGCAAGTCAAACCAATGTATCTTGTTTTGGAGGAAGTAATGGCGCTGCTTCTATTAATACACCAACAGGTGGAGCAGGAGGCTATACCTATAATTGGACACCAGGTAACCCAACGGGTGATGGGACAAGAAGTGTAACAGGGTTAACAGCTCAGACGTATACATGTACCGTAACAGATGCCAACGGATGTGTAGCAATACAGAATTTTACGATTACGGCACCATCAGCCTTAAGCTTAACACCTGCATCTCAAACCAATGTATCTTGTTTTGGAGGGAGTAATGGTGCTGCATCTATTAATACCCCAACGGGCGGTGCAGGAGGCTATACCTATAATTGGACGCCAGGTAACCCAACGGGTGATGGAACAACAAGTGTAACGGGTTTAACAGCTCAGACGTATACATGTACCGTAACAGATGCCAACGGATGTGTAGCAATACAGAATTTTACAATTACGGCACCATCAGCCTTAAGCTTAACACCTGCATCTCAAACCAATGTATCTTGTTTTGGAGGGAGTAATGGCGCTGCATCTATTAATACCCCAACAGGAGGTGCAGGAGGCTATACCTATAATTGGACGCCAGGTAACCCAACGGGTGATGGAACAACAAGTGTAACGGGTTTAACAGCTCAGACGTATACATGTACCGTAACAGATGCCAACGGATGTGTAGCAATACAGAATTTTACGATTACGGCACCATCAGCCTTAAGCTTAACACCTGCATCTCAAACCAATGTATCTTGTTTTGGAGGGAGTAATGGTGCTGCATCTATTAATACCCCAACGGGCGGTGCAGGAGGCTATACCTATAATTGGACGCCAGGTAACCCAACGGGTGATGGAACAACAAGTGTAACGGGTTTAACAGCTCAGACGTATACATGTACCGTAACAGATGCCAACGGATGTGTAGCAATACAGAATTTCACCATTACGCAGCCGACAGCCTTAGTAGCATCAACTTCCCAAACGAATATAGCGTGTAATGGTAGCGCAACAGGAGTGGCATCAGTATCACCATCTGGAGGTGTTCCTCCTTACGGTTACTTATGGTCAAACGGAAATACCACACCAACGGCTTCTGGTTTAGCAGCCGGGACTTATAGTGTAACCATTACCGACCAGAATGCGTGTCAACTCTCAAGAAGTTTCACCATCACCCAGCCGACAGCCTTAGTAGCAGCAACATCCCAAACGAATGTTGCATGTAATGGAGGGAGTACAGGAGCGGCATCCATATCTCCATCAGGAGGGACTACGCCATATACGTATTTATGGTCGAACGGAAATACGACATCAACGACAACAGGATTAACAGCAGGCGCATATTCGGTAACAGTAACCGATGCTAATGCTTGTCAGCTTACCAGAAACTTTACGATTACCCAGCCAACGGCATTAAATGCGACAACAAGTCAAACCAATGCGTCGGGCTTTGGAATTAGTAATGGAACAGCAACAGTAACACCAAGTGGAGGTACTCTTGGTTACAGCTATTCATGGTCGCCAAGCGGAGGAACAGGAGCAACAGCAACAGGACTAGGGGCAGGAACCTATACGGTTACGATAACAGATGCCAATGCTTGTCAGATAACCAGAACGGTAACCATAACGCAACCAGCAGGTATAACCAGTGTATCAGTACCAGCTTCAGGAACTTATAAGATAGGAAGTCAACTAGATTTAACAGTTAATTATAGTGCTAATGTAACAGTAACAGGCACACCAACCTTACCATTAACGGTAGGTTCGGCAAATAGAAATGCCAATTACCAAAGTGGCTCAGGCAGTAGCGCATTATTATTCCGCTATCAGATAGCAGCGGGAGATGAAGACGCTAATGGTATAGTAGTAGGCTCTGCTATAGATTTAAGTGGAGGAGCAAGTTTAGGAGGAGCAGCAACAACCTTAACTAATGTTGGTAGTACGAGTGCCGTATTGATAGATGGTATTGCACCAAATACGAGTTTCACTTCAACACCAGCATTGCTAACGAATGCAACATCAGCGAGCTTTACTTTTAGCAGTACGGAGTCAGGTACTTTTGAGGCAAGCTTAGACGGAGGATCTTACACAGCAGTAACCTCCCCTTCAACACTAACTTCTTTATCAACTGGTTCACATACCTATCAAGTAAGAGCGATAGATGTAGCGGGTAACATAGATGCCACACCAGCAAGCTACACTTGGACGGTTGATGATATAGCCCCAGCAGCTCCGGTAATTACCAGTCCGGCAGCAGGTGCAGTATTAACAGGTCTGAGTACTGTTATTTCAGGAACAGCAGAAGCTAATAGTAGTGTAAGTGTGACCATTAATGGAGATGTATTTAATACCGCAGCAGACGGAAGTGGTAATTGGACTATAACAAGAGCATTAACCAGCAACAGCTATAGCGTAACATCGGTAGCTACAGATGCGGCAAGCAATAGCAGCCCAATAAGTGCAACACGTAGCTTTAGTGTTAATATAGATCCAACGATTAATGTAACCGGTACTTTAGCGGCCCTAACCACAACTTATGGAAGCGCATCTAGCAGTACAAACTTTACTGTATCTGCTACCAATTTAACAACAGGTATCATAGCAACAGCCCCAACAGGGTTTGAGTTAAGTAATGACGATACCAATTACAGTCCTACTTTAACTGTAGGGTCAGCAGGCGATGTAGCCTCAAGTACAGTTTATGTAAGATTAAGTAAAGAAGCAGATGCAGGGAACTATACAGGTGATATTACCTTAAGTAGTACTGGGGCAACAGCTAAAACCATAGCAACAGTAAGCAGTACAGTAAATAAACGTAGTCTTGTGGTAACCGCTACCGGTATCAACAAAGAGTACGATGCAAACACTACAGCAACAGTAACCTTAGCAGATGATAGAATAGCAGGTGATGTACTAACAGCAGCTTATAGCACAGCCACGTTCGACAATAAGAATGTAGGCACAGGTAAAGCAGTAGCAGTATCAGGCATCAGCATTAGTGGCACAGATGCAGGTAACTATATAACAAATACCACTACAAG
>NZ_KE384318.1:0-2187 GCF_000425145.1 Pedobacter glucosidilyticus DSM 23534 | reverse complement strand
GGCATCAGCATTAGTGGCACAGATGCAGGTAACTATATAACAAATACCACTACAAGCACCACAGCAGCAATCACCGCCAAAGCACTACTAGTAAGTGCAACAGGTATCAACAAAGAGTACGATGCAAATACTACCGCAACGGTAACCTTAGCAGATGATAGAATCACAGGCGATGTACTAACAGCAGCCTATAGCACAGCCACGTTCGATAATAAGAATGTAGGTACAGGCAAAGCAGTAGCAGTATCAGGCATCAGCATCAGCGGCACCGATGCAGCTAACTACACAGTTAACACGACAACCAGTACAACCGCTAATATCACCGCCAAGGCACTACTAGTAAGCGCTACCGGTATCAACAAAGAATACGATGCAAATACTACCGCAACGGTAACATTAGGAGATAACAGAATCACAGACGATGTACTGACAGCAGCCTATAGCACAGCCACGTTCGACAATAAGAATGTAGGCACAGGTAAAGCAGTAGCGGTATCAGGCATCAGCATTAGCGGAACCGATGCAGGTAACTATATAACAAATACCACTACAAGCACCACCGCTAACATCACCGCCAAAGCACTACTAGTAAGTGCAACAGGTATCAACAAAGAATACGATGCAAACACTACAGCAACGGTAACCTTAGCAGATGATAGAATCACAGGCGATGTACTAACAGCAGCCTATAGCACAGCAACGTTCGATAATAAGAATGTGGGTACAGGTAAAGCAGTATCGGTATCAGGCATCAACATCAGCGGCACAGATGCGGGTAACTATACAGTTAACACAACAGCAAGCACCACAGCTAATATTACTGCTAAGCCACTAACAGTTACCGCTACCGGTATCAACAAAGAATACGATGCAAACACTACGGCAACGGTAACCTTAGGGGATAACAGAATCACAGGTGATGTACTAACAGCGGCCTATACCACGGCGACGTTCGACAATAAGAATGTAGGCACAGGTAAAGCAGTAGCGGTATCAGGCATCAGCATCAGCGGCACAGATGCAGGCAACTATATAACAAATACCACAACAAGCACCACCGCTAACATCACCGCCAAAGCACTACTAGTAAGCGCAACAGGTATCAACAAAGAATACGATGCAAACAATACGGCAACAGTAACCTTAGGAGATAACAGAGTCATAGGTGATGTACTGACAGCAGCTTATACCACAGCAACGTTCGACAATAAGAATGTAGGCACAGGCAAAGCAGTAGCAGTATCAGGCATCAGCATTAGTGGCACAGATGCAGCTAACTACACCGTTAACACCACAACAAGTACCACAGCAGCAATCACCAGAAAAGCGTTAACAATCATAGCGGATAATAAGGAGAAGTTTGAGGGCGAGGCAAATCCGGTATTAACGATTAGTTATACAGGTTTTGTAGGCGGAGAGAATAATACAGTGTTGACTACCCAGCCAAGTATCTCAACGACAGCCACATTAAGTAGTTTACAGGGTGCTTATCCTATAACAGTAAGTGGAGCAGTAGCAGAGAACTATGCCATGAGCTACCAGAATGGAGTGCTGACAGTAAAACCAGGTGCACCAACGAGTGTGAGCTTGGCAGGCGTTACGCTTTACGAGAACCGCCCAGTAGGTACTATATCAGGAACATTAAGCAGTACATCAAACAGTCCAGTAGCCACCTTTACTTATAGTTTAGTAGCAGGAGCAGGAGATACAGATAATGCAAGTTTCACCATTAATGGCAATCAGTTACAAACAGCAGCGAGCTTAAACTACGAGAATAAACAAAGCTATAGTATCAGAGTAAGAAGCACCACACAATTTGGTTTCAGTTTAGATCAAGTATTTACGGTAAACCTAAGCGATGTCAATGAGGCACCAACGCTTAATGCTATAAACAACCAAACGATATGTTATACCGCAGCAGAACAGGTAGTAGCATTAACAGGAATCACAGCAGGCCCAGAAGTCGGACAAACCACTACGGTAACGGCTAGCAGCACCAATAGCAGCCTGCTGAGTAACCTAAGTATCGTAAACAACCAATTGCGTTACCGTGTGGCGAGTGGACAAAGTGGTACAAGCACCATTACAGTAAGGGTAAGAGATAATGGTGGTGTGGCTAATGGCGGAGTAGATGAGACGACGACGACTTTCACCTTAGTAGTAAATGCGTTACCACAAATCACGATT
>NZ_AULF01000056.1 GCF_000425145.1 Pedobacter glucosidilyticus DSM 23534 | reverse complement strand
AAATTGTAAATCAGTAGTTTAAATGTAAAATCAGGAATTAAAAAAATCCGGTAAGTATATCTTCCGGATTTTTTTATGTTTAAAATTTAAATGCTAGAATTTGTTTTAGAATAATTCTAGCTGTTGCGGTGTGCTGGGCAGGTTCTTTTCTTCCTTACCATAAAACAGTTCCATCATCCCAAATTGTTTATCTGTTATGGTCATGATTCCGATATGTCCTTTGGCAGGAAGCAGTTTTTTTACTCTTTTTATGTGAACTTCCGCATTTTCACGACTGCTGCAATGTCTCAGGTAAATGGAAAATTGAAACATCGTGAAGCCATCCCGCATGATATCTTTTCTAAAGCGAGTATATATCTGCCTTTCTTTTTTGGTCTCTGTAGGCAAATCAAAAAATACTAATATCCACAAAACGCGATATTGGTTTAAGCGCATTTCCTAAAAAGGTAATTCGGGCTCGTCTGTACTTTTTTTACTTTCATATTTTGTGGTTTTTTCAGCAGCATAGCTTATTTGTGTATCATCAGTACTTTTTAAATATCCTATTCTTTTGGCATCAAAATCTTTTATAATAGGATAGTTTATTTTCCTTATTGTACCCTCATAGCATTTTGCTAATGAAGCTGTGGTATATTGTAAGCCTACCATTAAAGGGCTAGTTCCTTTTTCAAAACTTACATCAATACTGGCTATACTTAATAATTGAGATTTTATAGCAGTATTTAGCTCTAAGAAATTCTCGCCATTATCTATAATTTTAAGCACAATTTTATCTATAAAAGGGCGGTAGGGCTCCATAATATCATCGGCCAAGCAATAAGCATTATACTTATTTCTATGATGTATGCCTAGGGTTGGTAATAGTCCAGAAGAAACTAAAGCTCTCGCTACAATAGCTCTTAAAATAGCATAACCATAGTTTAATAAATTATTAGGAGGGTCGCCGTCTCTACCCCTAAAGAAGTCTAATTTTTTAGGAAAAACGTTTCTCCAATAATAGGCTGCTGCCCGCCCTTCGTAGTTATCTGGATCGCCAGAGCGTACTGCTTTGGCCCAATGAATCATATTCTCGCAAGCTATTCCTCTTTCAAATAAAACTGCTGCCTGGTTTAAAATCTTAGCTTGTACAGTTTGTTGCCACAATTGTTTTTTTAAAGGTAATGAGGCATCTATTTGATATCTAAAACGTTCGCTTTGCGTATCATGTCCATCCAAAGGGAGGAGCATGCCTGTTGGATGGTGGCTTTTATCGCAAGTAATTACCGCTACTTTATTCTCTAATAAAGCAGCGATGCTAGCATGTGTTATAGTTATTTGCTGATTGTCTAAAATGATAACACCTATATCTTCAATAGGTACCAATTTTATAGATTCTTCTGTTCCCAAAGTTTTTAAATGGGGGAGGTCTATCTGTAGTTGTCTATCTTTTAGATTAAGATAAGCTGGGTTACTGAAGTATAGGGTTCTTTTTATCATTTTAGTTTTTCAATAGGTTTTAATATGTTTTAAATTTCTCCTAAACGATACATATCCGCTATATCATCAGCTCTGTTTTGCGCTAATAAACTATCAATAAACTTTTCATTAGGGATAATGAGTTCTGTAAATACTTCTATTGCTAAGCCTTCATGTGGGTAACGTTCTAAATCTTTCTGGCTAACATAAGCTTTTATATTAACCCCTGCATCCATCATATTAGCGAGGATAATATTTTCATAAGCCGCAATATAGCCTAAACGATATTCATGTAGATTTACTTGAATAGCAAAACTATCGTATATATTTTCAGGCTCACGTATAAGCGTAAGTTGGTCTCCATCTTTTATTAATTTTTGTACTTTTCTAAAATCGTAGTGAGATAATCCTCTAACATAGTTGTCGTATATTTTAACAAGTTTTGTATTAATAAAACTGTTATTAGGAAGTATTAACCCGCCGGCACCTAAACCTAATGATTTGAGAAAATCGGAACGATCCATAATATTATGCTTTTGAGATATTTCCTAGACGGTCTATTTTTAGCTTAGAACAAACTTCTTTTTCTTTAGTGAATTCTATTTTATTGAGTTGGGTGTATTCCGATTTATTAACAATAGTTGCTGCAACCGTATATGGAATACAAAAAAGTCTATTCCCTGTAAAACTTACAACCTTATAAACTCTTTCGTTAGATATATTTTTAAAATCGATATTGTTGATATTATCAATTTCTTCTTCCGATGGAACATAGACCAAATCATTAGGGCATAAATAAAAATCATTTACTCCTTTTAAATCAACTACTGATAACCCTTGCTTTTGTCTTTCTATAACTTCATTTAAGGGAATAGTTTCATAATTTCTTTTTCCATTTTTGTCTTCGTAGACTGCAAAAAATAAATTGGTTCTTTTTGCAGCCTCAACATATTTATCTTTTTTATTCCCGTTTTGACCGATCTGAAATTTACTGCCTAGTTCAAAAACTCTAACTTTATTGATAGGCTGATGTGATTTTCCATCATTATACTTTTCAATGTTTTTATTAAGGTCTTCAATTCCCTCTGGAGAAAATGCAAGTTCCGGACTACCTTTGAAGTCCAAATAATTTTTAAGAATTTTCTGAATTCCTGTATCTGTGATAGAATTAATTGCTTTTAAATCGAAAGATGTATCAAGACTTTTCCTTGTAGCGGTTAAAATTTTTCCTTTTGGAACTTTTATCCAAGGTAAATTTACTTTACCTGAGACAGTATCTTTATGCATAGACTTTCTTATAGCCCAATTTATTCCTTCTTGCTTTACTCTCTCTTTTACTTTTACACCATCTTTTTCTACAAATCTTTCATAGTAATTTGTCGCCTTATTAATTACTCTCAGATTTTGTTTAAAGCTCACAATTATTTTTTCTAATGAATTTTTTGCATCAATTGTGAAGTTTTCCCATGGCTTTAAGAACTGTTTTGGTACTTCTCTTTCTATTTTCTCACCAGTTTGTGGATGGTTATAACATACTTTTTCGAACTTCATCAATTTCTTTTTTAAATCATAACGTTTAGTGTCTGATTTTGCAGATTGATTGTTAAGTAAGTTTACGTGGTCTTTTGTAGCACAAGCAATTACTAAAGCATCCAAAGCGTGATGGCGATGATCAATTCTTTTCTTTGAAAATCCTTTAGAAAACTCAATAGGAACAGTTGGTAAGAATTTTTGATGATTTTCATTCCATGCAGTAAAATCAGTTGAATTGGTTAATTGATTCATCCTTTCAAATCGTGGTAAAATCAAATCATTCCACACATCATTTAAACCCCAATCTTGCTTAAGTTGTGTGGTAATTTTTCCATTTCCGGGAACGATATTTTTAGAATTTACACCTTCATCGCTACCATCTTCTACACGTACGATATTAGAAAGAATCCCTGAGATATATTTACTTATATAACGTGTGTCGTTCAACTGGCGTTCAATCATTTTTTCGGGTATATCTTCTAAAAGGAGCTTGTTTTTCTTTCCTCTATTGTTGGCGTAATTTTTTTTAACAAACTCTTCGTATTCATCTAGCTTTAAAACTTTTACTGATTTTCCATTTCCACATTCTACTACAGTTCCTCCTAGTTTTTTTATAAATTCTAATCCTATATAATTATCCTTCAATTTATTAATAGCTGATTCGCAAATAACTTTATTACTAAAACTGTTATCAAAATACCGGCTTTGAGGAATTATATGTTCAATTTCATATTCAGGTGTGAAAAGTTTATTTAATGGGATAATTTGCCCTGTATAAGGCGATTTATATTTTTGCTCTAGCCAAAGTTTGTATCGTTTTAAATCAGAAGAAGAAGGTTGAGCAGTTTTACTAATCTTAATTATATCCTCTTCAATTTCTAAATCTGAATTCAAAACACCCTCTTCATAAATTTTTAAAATCTCTTGCTGCATCGGTGAAAACGGACGGACGTTTTCAATAGATTGATCATTAACCATCTCGGCTAATAAAGCTTTTATACGAAGATTGGTGTTTTCGTTTTCTGTAATCTGGTTGGTGATTTTTTTTCTGTCTTCAGCAGGAAGTTTCATTTCTCTTCCAAGCTCAATATGGATTTCATTGAAGAAATCTTTCACACCATTTCCATATTTTAGCCAAATATCTTTAACTACACGAAGGGTTTCTGTAATAACTTGTTCAACAATTGGATTACGAAGCGAATGTTGTTTAAATTCTCTTAAAAATTCTTCTAAGTCATCTGCTGAATTCCATTTTCCAATAATTGATGCTTCAGAGTGCCTTCCATAAACAATATATTGAGCTAGCCATAATTGCAATCCTTGGAAATCATTCTGAGTCGTAAGATTGATTGCTTTTTCTCTTACTTTATCTTTAATATTTTCATCATATTCTCCATCAAGAATTTTCTCTAGTCTTGTTCTTGAATTTTCTTCGATATTAGTATAACTCCAAAATTTCCCTAGCCTCATTAAAGGCAATAATTTCTTAATTGCTTTTTCTGAAAAAGAGCCGTATTCGCTTTTAAACGGAGGAAATTTCTTAAAAGCCTCAAAGAAAGAAATTTCATCTAAACCATGTTTTTTAGCAAAAGATTTTAAGGCTTTTTCATATTCTATTTTATCATTTATAGAATAGATAAGATGCCAGATTTTTTGTTCAATTTCTCTTGTTAAAAAATCATCTGAAATATTTTCTACTTTTTCAAGCTTGTTAATAATCAGTGTTTTGGTTTCATTACACGGATATTTTTTATCCTCAACAAAATTCCAACGATATGTTTTCTCATTAAGTTTGAAATGCTTTAGTAAAGCTTTTTGGTCAACTTCTTTTATTTTGTTTAAAAAATCAAAAAGATTTTCGAAGTCTTCAACGCTATTTAAAAATTCTTTGGTAACATTCGTTTCATCATCTTTTCTGTAAATATTTAGATTATACATCCATTGCCAAATCCTGAATTCTTGATAATAAGGATTAGATTTTGGGACAGCTTTTAAATATTGTGTTTGCTCTACTCTGTTTTCATCTTTATATTTTCTAAATTCTAAAGAACAGTTTGAAATAGAAGATTTTTGACTTCTCAAAGGTCTTTGATAAAAAATAATATCCTCTAGAAAAAGATGTACAAAATCTTTTTTAATTAATGTGAGTTGATGCGCTTCATTGTTTCTGTACAATTCCCTAATACAGTCGTTATAGAAATCTTCATTTTGTAATTCGGGATGAAATTCTTTTTGTTTTTCTAATATTTGCTTGAGTTCATCTTTGTAGAATTTTCTTTCAATTGTGCGAATCAGTTTCCCTTTAATTTTTTGTTTAGGATTTTTTAATAGTGAGTCGTATATAAAAGCTCCTACAGTTTTATTGGAATTATCAATTTCTTGTTCTGTTTTTTTCTTTAATAATGTCCAATCTGTTTCAGATGGCGCCCTGAAACTTCGTTTTTCGTTTCCATCTTTATCTTTTTTTACAGAACCATCATGATTTAAATCTGTTGAAACAATGAAATCTCTTATTTTGTCTTTCCAATCAAATAATGGCGTTTTACTTGAGCGTCTATAGGTCCATCCATTTTCTAGAACCAAAGAATACCATATGTCTGATTTTCCTTTTTGAGGTTCATCTGCCAAAACATTTACAACTTTTAAAGAATAAAACTCAACTAATTTATTAGGATTATCTTCATCTTCTTCTTCACGTAACTGATAATATCCTCGTTTCTGATTGAAATTTAAGAGAATCCAAGCCAGTTCTTCTTTTTCAATTTTTTGAGAAAGCGCTTTTTTACGGAGATAATAAATTGTCCAGTCGTATGTTATTTTTAAATTTTGTCCGGTTGCCTCAAAATCTTCAAGCATTTCTTTGAAAGAATTTTGAAATAAGAATGAAAACTGCCCATCAATATTTTTCCATGCAATTTTTGGCTCTGCTTCTTCTTGAAACTTACCAAATCGTTTTTCAAAATCAATCTTTGAAGCATAATGTTCTGGAAGAAACCCTAAAACATTTAAAACTCTATGCAATCTTTCTCTCCTTAAAAGAAATCTTTCGCGTAATCTTCTAATACTTCTATATTTTGTTCGTTCTGCAGTTTGCGAAACAGAGTTTCCTTTTCCAAAATCTCCTAGAATATCTTGCGACATCGGAATAATCCTACTTCCCATTCCAAGAATTTCTCCTTTTTTATTTTCAAAATCTTGTTGAACTAATGCCCAACCAATAGAATTTGTCCCTAAATCAAGACCTAATATATGTTTTGTCATAGTAGTTAATTAATTTTTAAGATAAATATATAAATAATTTTTTTTACAGTTTACGGTTTCCCGTATTTGTAATTAAAAAATAAATTATACCTTTGATGTTGAAAGCAAATCACAATAAGGATTATTCCGTTGTGAAAACATTTAGCGCCTCGACTATCTTCGGGGCTTTTTTGTTTCTTATAGTGTAATATTTTTGCTGTTTATTTTTTTAATCAGGGGATGATTAATTTGTAACTCAACAGAATTAGAGTTAAGGCTTTTCAATAACTGGTAAAAATTTCATAAACAAAAAAACCGATACATACATATCGGTTTAAATCATTTTAATGAAGATAATCTGTAATATTATAATATCCAGCTAAATTTATATTCTAGATTTGGGGTTTTTATTCTGTCTGCTATTCTGATTAGTCTATCAGGTAGTCTCATTAAGTATTCTCTGGCTTTTTCGCCGGCTTCATTTAAATCCTTAACTTCTTCTATCTTCCAATCAACAATAAGTTCTTTTAAGATGTCTACATAATCAACAGCTGTATAAACGCCTAATCTTT
>NZ_AULF01000055.1 GCF_000425145.1 Pedobacter glucosidilyticus DSM 23534 | reverse complement strand
ATGGTTGTTTCATAGACAGGTAACCTTTGATGATAACAGCCGCTTCTGCCGCACTGCTTTTGGCAGGGATAATCAAATCAATGCTGATGCTCTGTATCCTAAAGAAAACATGTAAAGGTCCATTATCTACCGTGAAGTATAGCTTTACACCATCTCCACGGGCATCTATCCCTCCGGGGTTAATATTTATTCCTCCATCAAAACCAAAGAACCAGTATTTTCTGAGTAGGCCATTATGCACTTGCTCATGCGTACCGTGGTGGATGGCGGTAATGGTGATAGCAGCAGGACCTAATACTAACTTTTTAGGTGTTTTAAGCTTAAAGGCACCATCTAAGCCTAGCAGCTGGATGCTGCCATCGTCCCAAATCTTTAAACCAATTTCTAAAGGACCATCAAATATTTTCCCAACGGCAGATTGTGGATCAAACAGTAAATCTCCGGTAGTGCCAATAAAATATCTACTATCTTGCTTGCCTAAGGTTAAGCTTTTTACAAAGAAGGTAAACACGCCTTCAATAACCAACGGAATCCCGTCTGCTTCAATGGCGGTAATGTTGAAATCTCCATTGCCATCAAAATTGACTAATACAGCAATCTCAGCATCGTTGCCTAAAGCATCTTTAAAACCTTTTACTTTTAAGCTACCGCGAATATTAGAACTGATGATGCTGTTTTGAAGAAATGTAATATCAAAAGCGTTTAGGCCTATTTCGAAACCACCAATTTTTTTATGGAGTAAATCGGTATCGTTATCTCGTTTTAAAGCTATGGTGCCAGAGAAACCTCCGGTGCCTATCAATAGGTTTTTACCTGTAATACGTACTGAACTTGGAGGAGCATCTTCGTTTTGCAACCAGGTTTTGGGTAGACCGATGGTTGCTGATTGTATAAATACACCAGTAAAATCATTGCTATAACCTGCTGCATCTGCCTGTGGAATGTTGGTAGTCTTGCTTAAATCCAGTAAGGCATTGGTAAATTCTATAATTAAACCGGTATTACCAATCTGCGAATATTGAGGGATCAATGAGCCTCCAATTTGCGCCTTGTAACCAATGCCTGCTTCTGTATCTGCATAGAGTATGGCTTCTGCAAATTTGAATTTAGTGGTTCCCGGTACAATATTGCCATTTACATCTACAGGTTGCAATACTGTTGTAGGAAATTCTATAGCAGCAGAAAGCTGTAAGCTTACCCTTGCTTTTGGTATGATTAATTTACGGATAAATGCTTCTATTCCTTCTGGTACAATGAGATTATAGAATTCCTGTAAACGGGTATTTACAATTTCCAAATCATCATCAAACAAATAAAGGCCAAACATTAAAGGCGAAACACTTTGTGGTATATTAGGATTTTGATTAATTAAAGATACAACACCAGCAACAGTAGGTTCTTCGCCAGAGGGTAAAACCAGGCCGGCTGATGGATAAAATGTATTGATATCATTAACCAACTGTTCAAATTTGTTTGTAGTATCATTGGCTGGTTCTACAAAATAATTTAGGGTATGCGCCAATACCTGGTCTTCTGATACCCTGAATATTTGTAAGCCCAGCTCATAGAATGCTTCTGGTGTGAAAGAAAAACCTGATAACTTAAATGCCCGTAGATAAGCTAATATTTCCCATTGGTATTCCAGAGTAATGGGGAAAGATGAAATATTGGGATCTCCTTGTTCATCCGGGTTCAAGATTAAACGTAAGCCAAAAGGCAGGTTTAAGCCAATTTCCCTTGAGACAATATCCAGGCTGTAGAAGGCAGCATCACCCCGATAGCTTTTAGAATATTGCAGGTTTTTGTAATGGATCTTATCAAAGATACCTGCTAATCCTTCGCGGGCGAAGGATAAGAACTCGGGTAAATCATCTAAAGTAATGACTTCTGATAGTTTTGGATAATATCTTTTAGCTACTGCTGTTGTTGGCATGTTTTTCTGGTTTATGCTTTTTATTCTTTATCCTTTCTTAAAGGAACTGTTTTCAGTTACTTTTAGCTATTGTTATTCAAGACTATATTAATCTTTTTTAATAAGTCTAAAATTGTTTCGTCCTGCTTCCGAAATTTGTATTTTCTGCTCATTTGTCAATCATTTATTTTATGCTGTTCTATTAAGAAGGCACAAGTACTCTTCCCTAATTCCCCAGATGCATACTTGCACCAAACTAGGGTTACCTAGTTTAAAAGTTTTACTTCTCTTTAGTTACGCTATCTAAAGTTTTAAGTATATCAGGTAGTCTATATTTTCCTTTCATATTTAATATTAACCTTGCTGCGACTTCTAGTTCAATTCCAATTGATGAGATATACAATGGTTTTTTACTATTTCCTCTTTTTATGGGCGTAATAGTCTCCTGATTATCTTTAAAAGATGATTTTGCTACTCCTATAACTGGTATTCTTTGTCCTAATTCCTGCCAAAGTTTTCCCCCTAAACCATATTCTCTATTATTATTAATGTATATATGACTATCTACTATAATAACGGCAATACGATTAAGATCAGCTGAGTCTATAATTTCTCTAATGCAAGGCAATTCTCTTTTATAGAATTCACCCGGAATATATTCAGAAACATCATCTATATATTTCACAATCAGCTCATTTGGCGCATCACTTTCCCACTTGAATAATGCACCAACTGCTTTAGCTACATTTTCTCTATAATGCACATCCATTGCCAGTATAATCTTATCCGAGGTATTCATGTATAATAAAAGTTATAATGGCTCTGGCCCCCAATTATATTCATAAGTTAAAGTGCCACTTTCGTCCCATTTTCTATGTAACCCGTAATTTTTATTGTATTTGATAAAGTACTCTTGTTCCATTTGACCATTGGGATAAAACGTTCTTTGCCCCCCCCCTAAATGGCCATTTTTAAATTCTTCCTCACAAATTAAATTATTATTTTCATCAAACTGTACTATGGTTCCTGTAAAAACCTGACCCTGATAACTCAAAATTTCCCCTCCTCCTCCATCAAATCCTACAGTTTCCAAATCTTCATATTTTACTCTTAGGCTCATCTTATTCTATTTTATGTAGGTTACTAAATCTGTAAGATAGAAGCAATCCGCACAAGTATGCTGAATTCCGTCTTTAACTAAATAACTGTTATATCCTAACACATTGTTCTTTATCCAATTGTCAAAATCAGCGGTTTCAACTAAATTATTTCCAAATTTTTTACAAGCCAAATGATTCAAAGCTCTGACTTCCGCATGAGCCGCCATAAAATCACCTGTAAAAACAATATCTTCTCTGTTATTCATGTTATAACCATATCCATTATTTCTAACAAAATTTGTTTGATCATATCTTAGTCGCATATTAGGGTGTAAATACGGTTCATTAGGTCCATAATTATTAATCCAATTGTGATAGTCTCCACCAAACGCTGTTTCCTCTTTTAAATAGTTAAAAAACAAATCAGACATTTCCCCTGTCTCCTTATCTATCATACCTGAAACCAAAGTCCTCTCTCTTAATGGATTGTTTTTTACAAATAATAATCTTGTCTGAGAAACTTTATTTTCAACTTCATTTACTAAATCAACACCCCTTTGCCCAAATTTTGCTAAAATTTCAGAATTAGTTATTTTATTATATAATGAACTAGGTCGAATATATAATTTCCTAAACCTTGCAGCAACGATAGCCTCCTCAATCCAGACCCATGGATATTGTTTTGCAAATAATTTTCTTTCACCATTAAGATTGCTCCAATCTTTAACAAGATATGGATTGACTTCTAGTCGATTAAAAAAATCAGCTTCAGCATTACCAAAATCATCTAAAAACTTAATTTTATCTTTATATGAAAGTCCTTCAATAACATTCCTTAAAGAAGTTTCCTGATAATACCGTAAAATAGAACTTACCCTATGGTTACTAGTAACAAAATCAATATAGTTTGCTTCTGCAATACCAGCTTCTGATAAATTTAACCAGTTATCTAGATACGAACCATTAGTACCTTTGTTTAACCTTCTCCATTGTTCTATATCTTTTACATCATCTAAGCTGCCAAAGTCTTTTAAAAATTTTAGTTTTTGCTCATCTGTTAATAAGATATATTTAGCCCATATATGATTTATTCCACTATTCAAATCAAGACTATTTAGCCTACTTGCAAATACTGATAAGGTTACTTGTTTTTTGCCGACAAGATCCCTTAACAAGTCTAGTATTTCGTCGGTTATTCCATGTACACTTTGGGGGATTGATGGAATTGATGGGGGACTGCCATCTATATTTCTTAAGATAAAATTTGCATCTTCAACAGCTTTTACACGTGATGCAATAGCTCCTGCTGCACCCCCAAAAAGAAGTGATAAAAATATTTTTTGTACTTTTTGCTTATATGCTCTTTTTGTTAAGTCATTCTCTTCGGCAATCAAATAATCTTGTATTAAGACCAGCGTACTTGCTAGTACTGTAACACTCTCACTTGCAGCCTCTAATCCCCGCCATACCAAGACAGATTCTGTAGTTGGTAAAGCACCTCTTAAGGCCTGACCTAATTTAGTAGTGTGCCTAAGATAACCTATGTTTTTTAAAGCACTTAGACCTCCTGTAAAATAAGTAATTAAGACTTCTACGGTAAGATCTACTGCTAATGATATGGCAGCATCAAAATCTGCCAAACGGTCATATTCTTCTATAAAATGAAAAAGGAAAGCAGGTACTACTGTCTGTTGAGGTACAACAAGATTTGGTGGATCTGTTTGCAAATCCTGGTGTGGTTGATATCCAATTAGTGTAACTGGATGATATAAATGAAAAGAACCAAATTCTTTAACCTCTATTCTTGAAGAAATGGAAGTTGTGCCCACAGTATTTACACCGGAGTATCGTACAGTTTCTTTTAGTTCATCAATTTTTATTGTTTTGCCTTTAAAGGAAGATTCGAAATAAATCTTTGTGTCAGTAGTGGCGTATCCACTGGAATCTGTTATGCTAGAAAAGGTTAGAACACTTTCTAGTTTAAGTTCTTCCGGATGTTCTATGAAATATGCATTGGGGTTGATGTCTCCAAAAACAGCAGTTGTTCCCGCTGGTATATAGCTGATATTATACTTTGATATAGTCCATAGTTTATTTACTGCATATGCAAAATACTTCCTATTGGTTTGTTCATCAACAAACCAATTCACGATAGTTATTCTTTCTAATCTGGCATCATCCAAAAGACTGTAGAGCGCTTCAAAATTTGTATTTATACCATTTTCTTTTCCCAAAAGAAAATCGAGAAATCTATCTGCATAAGAAGGTTGGATAGAAATAACCAATCGTACAATGAATTGCTCCTGATATTCATAAATTCCATCTCTCTTGACAAAATCTCTTAATGTATTTAAAATTACATTAAATGGAATAGCTATTAGAGCATTTACAGAAAGAATTTGTAATAAATATCCTAATCGTTTATCAGGTGCCATAAGCACCAATCTATCTTGAACACTATACAAGCCATCATAAAAAGCTACTACCCCTCTAAAATAATAACCATATTGCTCATATTCGGGAGTTAAATTAAATATTGGGTCAAAAGAATGCCTATGTACCAAATCTGGTGATGCTGAAGGATTATAATAAAAGCCCCAATTTTTCTTTAAAGTGAATAAAACCTGTTCTAAATCGGTCAAATAGCTTATATCAGGATTCGTGTTATCGGCAGCGTTATCAACTTTCAACATTTCGGCCTGAGTCAATATTTTTGGAAAAAGATCTCTTACAATATAGAACACCTTAAATGCTATCAAGGTTGTCATTTTTTTAAAGTAATCTTTGTAGGTGGAAGAAACGGTCCAACTGTCAACCACATCTCCAAAGTTTTTGCTATAGAAGTAACCCGTTGGGGTATTCATCAAATTTTCCTCATCAATTGTAGAAGTAGCAACATCCGGAATAGGTATCTCATATCCTAAAAACCTAAAGTTCTCTTCTATCTTTTTCTTGTATTTTCTAATCTCTGTACTTCCGAGTGTAGATTCTATATTAAACTGATATTTTATTTGCTTGTAGTAATGATTATACGGAGCACTAAAATCTACCTTTACTATTTGAATAGGATCTCCAACTGATGCAAGATGATTATTGAAATTATATTTTGAACCTTTTTGTAATACTTCAATTGAATTCACATAGGCATAACCAATACTTTGGATATATGTTAAAAAGTCGCTTTCTACATAATAGCCACTCAAATTTTCTTCTTTTCTGTCAGCTAACTTAAAGTCCCCTATTTGATAGTACCTGTATTTTATAAGTTTAGCATTTTGATCTACATAATCAAACCCAATCAAAAACCCATCTACATCAAACTCTTTATGGATAAAATAATCTTCCAGCCTTACAGGGGTACCATCAGTTTTTAGAATTACTGTTTCCATTATATTACTGGGTTTAAGGTGAAATAAGGATCATACTCTTCCATGTCCTCCATATACTCACTGTACGCTAATAAAAAATGATACTTCCTGTCTAGGGAATAGATAACAATATCCGTTTCGGGCAACTGCAACATTAGCTTCCCGTCGCTTTTCTCTCCTACAATACCTACCCTATATTTTTGGTAATTTATATCTTCAGGAGAAATAAACAAATTATCATCTTCAAACATATCCATCATAAATACAGAGGCATTGCTAAAGCTGCCGTCTTCTATAAGATTCATTAATTCGTCATTTTCTGCTTTGCTTAAACCCAATATAATTTTTGATGGCATGCTTTCGTCAGTAGTCTTTAACAGAATACCATTTATTAAACTTGTATCGTCTGTAAAATGCTGTAAACTGTAATAAAAAGGTTCTGGTAGTTTGTAGGTATTATTTCCATCAATTGCACCTCCAACAGACGGAGAACTATTTGTACGGGCTGTGAGGCTGCCGCTAACCGAGGTTACATTGGTTAATATATCAATAGCCTCGGTAATGTAGGTAACTCTTTCTAAGTTAGGCTCATTTGCAATGGTTGCTATTTCATCATTTACCAAGGTGGTTTGTACGGCAGTGATACCCTGCTGTTTCTGATCATAATAATGATTAATCAGTTTAAGCCTTTGGAAAGTAATACTGCTATATGAATTATCTATAGTAGCCTGCAATAAGGGCGTGGCTTGTAATTCGCCAAATACATCATCAAAAAAATTAGGAGATGCGTAAACGTCTTCTTCTACATTATCCTCATTGATGATCTGCCCGGCCAGGTAGCTGTATGTTTTCCCCTGGTAAAGCAGGATATTGAAAGTAGCGATGGTGTATTTTGTTCCTGCTGCTCCGCTTGCCGGGTTAGAGAGGGCAATGGTTTTGGTGAATATACTTTCATTACCTTCCGTATCAACAGGTTGTTTCAGGTTATCTGCATCTATAAAATTGTTCGCCTGGGCATTATCTATTTGCGCCACCTGCCCATACAACATAGCATTTTGGTTATTATCCGTTACCAGTTGCAAGTAAAGCTTGTTGCTTGTCTCGCTATGGTTCTGAGAGTCGCTCAGGATCAACAATGGCCAGCCATCAGTTTGGTAAGCTCCCTCTGCTAATGTACTTTCTGTATCACCTATTTTAAGACTGTTAGCAGAGACATCATCTATAAGGTAATTATCATAAAAATTATAGCTGCGGGTACGGTCGCCCTGGATATACAGGTAAAGATTATTTTTGGTATAGAAATTCTGGATGACATCAGTATAAATCTGTTCTCCTTTTTTAATCTGTACTGTCCCGGTGTGCTTTAATTTTACTTGTCCTTTATCTGTAGAGGCATGAAAACCAAAATAGGCTGCTGCATCTAAAAACTGGAAGAT
>NZ_AULF01000054.1 GCF_000425145.1 Pedobacter glucosidilyticus DSM 23534 | reverse complement strand
AGGCTAAGGTCAGCAACCAGTTTTTTTAATTGGCTATTCTCCTCTTCAAGCTGCCGTAAACGCCGAAGCTCGCTTACTCCAAGCCCGCCATACTTCTTCTTCCAGTTAAAAAACGTAGCCTGGGAAATACCCATCTTCCTGCAGATCTCTTCTACACGAGTTCCAGTCTCTGACTGTTTCAAAGCAAAGGCTATCTGGGCCTCCGTAAATTTTGATTTTTTCATCGCAATTATTTGTTTCAAGTTATAAATAATTGCCCTGCTTCTCTAATTTTGATCGTTGCTGTTTTGTGGGAGGAGGTCATGATTTGAGATATGGTTAATAACCTATCTATTAGTTTTGAAATTAATGTTTGGTGTTTAAAGAGGCCAAGCTTGCATTTACTACTCAATAATTTCATGTTTAAAATATTATGAAAAAGATTTCTTTTTTAATATTACTTACTTCTCTTTTTGTGATTAAACAAGCAAAAAGTCAAGACTATTTAAAAACTCAAGACGGATTAAGTATTAAAATTAACCATCAGCTTCTACAGTTATATTTTTATGGCCCTGATGTGGTAAGAGTTTTAAAATCTCCGGATTCAACACTAAATATTCAAGAAAGCCTTTCTGTAATAGCAAAGCCTTCGCTTATCGACTTTACCGTAGTGGAGAAAGATGGTTTACTAGAACTGCTTACTTCATCTTTAAAAATAAATATTGATTTAGAGAATGGTAAGATGAGTTTTAAAAATCTTGACAACAAATTACTACTGCAAGAAAAAGAGGCGGCAATTTTTACAAGTATAAAAGATATAAAAGAAGACGCATTTAAAGTAAAACAAACTTTTAAACTGGAAAAAGATGAGGTTATATACGGTTTAGGGCAACAGCAGTCTAACCAATTAAATCAAAGAAATCAAACGCTTATTTTAAGACAAAAGCCTTTACATATTGCAATACCTATCATACAATCTAATAAGGGATATGGTGTTTTCTGGGATAATTATTCAACTACAGTATTTAAAGATGATACAAGTGGAACTTCTTTTGACTCTGAAATAGGTCAAAATATTGATTATTACTTTATGTACGGGAAAAGCGGCGATGGTGTAATTTCAAAAATCAGAATGCTTACTGGCCAAGCTCCTATGAACCCGCTTTGGACTTATGGTTTTTGGCAATCAAGAGAGAGATATAGAGGCCAAGATGAGTTACTGGGCGTTTTGAAAAAATATAGAGCGCTGAAAGTTCCTTTAGATGGGATTATTCAAGATTGGCAATATTGGGGCGAAAATGCAAACTGGAATGCTATGAACTTTGAAAACCCTAAGTTTTATGATGGCAAAGCTATGATTGATGAAGTTCATCAATTAAATGCTCACTTCATGATTTCAGTGTGGTCTTCATTTGGCCCTAAAACCAAGCCCTTTCAAGAACTTAAAGAAAAAAATATGATTCTAGATTTTGAAACGTATCCTGCTGTTGCTAAGGTATATGACGCTTACCACCCCATGGCTAGATATATTTATTGGAAAAATTTAAATCATGGACTTTTTGCGAAAGGTGTTGATGCTTGGTGGATGGATTCTACAGAACCAGACCATTATAACATTAAAGAGCAGGATTTTGATCAGAATACTTATTTAGGATCATTTAGAAAAGTGAGAAATGCATTCCCTTTAATGGCAACCGGAGGCGTTTATCAACAACAAAGGGCTTTAACCACAGCTAAAAGAGTTTTTATTTTAACACGTTGTGCATTTGCAGGACAACAGCGCTATGCCGCTAACTCATGGTCTGGAGATGTTATTGCAGAATGGGATACTTTCGATCAGCAAATTGCATCAGGACTTAATTTCTCTATGTGTGGTATACCTTATTGGAACACTGATATAGGAGGCTTTTCAGCTAAACAATTTGATAAAGGAGTAAAAAATTTAGCTTATCAAGAGTTGTATACCAGGTGGTTTCAGTTTGGAACTTTTACCCCAATGACACGCTCTCATGGTACCGGTGGAGAAAAAGAAATTTATCAATTTGGAGACCGTGGTAACTGGGTTTTTGATTCGGAAGAGAAATATATTCATTTAAGATATCGCTTATTACCTTATTTATACGCAACCGCTTGGGATGTAACAAACCATGCAGGTAGCTTTATGCGACCTTTGTTTATGGATTTTAACGAAGATAAAAAAGCCCATACTATAAGTAATCAATATCTATTTGGAAAATCTTTTATGGTAACACCTGTTACTTCTTCTATGTATATCAAAGACAAAGGGCCTAAACACGAGGGTGCTGCAGTTGATTTTAATACTATAAAAAAACAAGCTGTTTATTTACCAAAAGGGAGTGCTTGGTTTGATTTCTGGACTGGAGAGAAATTAGAAGGTGGCCAAACGATTGAGCGGAATGTCCCTATAGATATTATACCCTTACATATCCCAGCAGGAACTATTTTACCATTATTAGCTCAAAAAATGCAATACGCTACAGAGAAAAAATGGGATGAACTTGAGGTAAGAATCTATACTGGCAAAGATGGTAAGTTTATGCTTTACGAGGATGAGAATGACAACTATAACTATGAAAAAGGTGTCTTTTCAGAAATTGAAATGCTTTGGAATGACCAAACTCAAACCCTAACTATAGGAAATAGAAAGGGCGAATTTCCAGGGATGTTAAAAGAACGGACTTTTAAAATAATTAAGGTAAATCGTAATCATGGAATCGGAGTTGATTCTGCACAAAAGTTTGATGCTATTATTTCTTATAAAGGAAAAGCGAAGGTGATTAAACTTTAATTCTAAAAGAGGTTGTCAAAAATCATATTTGTCACATTGAGCGGACCTTGTTCATCGTGAGCGAAGTAGAAGGATAAGAAAAGGCTACGACTACGCTCAGCCTGACACAAAATTATGATTTGAGACATCCTCTTTTTTTAACATGCTAATTTTTCACCTACTTTGGAGTGAAAAATCAATATCATCAACCAAAAGATATTCCCCTTTCTTTGCATGAGAAGAAATAAGTATGGTAACTTCATGAGCTTTAACAACTATATCTTTTAATGTTATGGTTGTCCATTCTTGCAGTTGAGTTGTGATTGGATAAGATTTGATTAAGTTTTTATTTTTATCCAATATCATCAATGAAGCTCCGTTCTTTTTCGAGTGTAATGAGGTTTTTATTCGGGCTGTAAGCTGATATTTACCATTTGGGATATAATATAAAGTCTGACTGGCTTGAGCTTTGTAATCCTTCTTCGTATTTGTCTGCTCCAAAAACCAGTTACCAGCTTCTTTTCTAACTCTGGTATGAGCTGTATCCAAATCTGAATCCCCATAAATAATTTTTGAGTCTTTCTTTATCGGATAATCATCCCAAGCAGTTGCTCTAGCTTCTATTCGGCTATCACTATTATGAACATAATCAAAAGAAGCATTCCCTAATAAATTGACATTTAAAAGTGGCTTGGTGTAATAGGCTACATATTCTACTTGCATTTTAGCACCTGGTTGTGGGGCTTCCATCGCTCTCTTTTCATAAACATCAAATGGTAAAGCAGTTAAATATATTTTTGCTGGCTGATAAACATTAACATCATGACCGTAAGCATCTATCAATCCATAAACGGTCTGCAAATTACCGTTAACATAATATCTAACCTCATTTGGTAACCATTCATAACCTACAGTTACCCAATCAGCATCATCATCGGTCCAAATGCCATCATCACCTTTAACCGCTTGGTCTAATATGGTATTAGGCATTTTAACAAATGTTTTCTTTTGTTCTGGTGTAGGTTGGTAATCTATATGTGTGGGTCTCCAACGATGTCTACCAGGCTGCAATGGTGCCAAACCAACCAATTTAGAATCTATTTCAAAACCATCTATTTCAATAGCGGCTTCGTTTGACCAAAAAGATTGATGTAAGCCATAGCTACCTGTGTAAATTTTAACTTTTGCTTCATAATAACCGTAACCAAAAGTTTTATTAGAAATAATACCTCCACCATAATATTTACCATCTGCATCTTTGTTGAAATGAATAGCTAATATTCCATTGTCAATACTATTATTTGAAGCTCTATTGTATCCAATAAAGGGCCCATGAGGATGCTTACTATTGGCATATATGGCTTTTTTAGCTTCTATTCTGGGTTTCCACCAATGATGATGCTGACTAATATGGTTTTCAATAAATTCGTCTATAAATAATAATTGGTAATTTGTGTCAGGTGTAAATCTTTTGGTTAAAGCAAGGTTTATTTTCTTTAAATCTGCATTGATAGCCATGTTTTTTTCATTTTGAAAACATATACCTTCTACTATGTAAGCATTAAAAAACAAGAAGCTTAAAGCGATTGTATTTGGTAACTTAATCAAGTTATAAAGTTGAAAGATCATGATATAATTGAATGTAAATCTAGATTTAATGGTAGCGTGTTTATTAAAATTTCCTTGTAAAACTTATATTATCTGCTTGAAAATATTCTCCTGCTTTAGCATTAGAAAAAAGCATCACCGTTACTTCGTTTTCCGTTACTGGAATATCATCTACAATAACATTTATCCAATTGGCTTGTGGATTTAATATCGCTCTAGATTTAATAACCGTAGTTTTATCTTTACCTAATATCACTATTTGAAGCCCATTTGTAATTTGATGAGCAGAACATTTTATATCAGCGCTAAGCTTATAGGTTCCATTAGCTATAAAATTGAGTTGTTGCAAAGTAATGGCTTTATAATCTGAAGTATCATTTCTATGTTCTAAAATCCAATTAGTACCGTCTTGGATGGCATAAGAATTTGTTCTTTGATAGTAAGGTACGGAGTAATTATAAGTTGGTGTATTTAATGCACTAGCATATTCTGTCCATCCTGTAGGGGCTTCATTTTTTCCTGTAGTGATAAATTTGGATTCAACATAATTGAAGCTGTTATTTCCTAACAAATTGACGTTATTTAATGGCCTGCTATAATAGGCAACATATTCTACCTGCATTTTTGCTCCTTCTTGTGGTTCTACCATTGGCTGTGCGGGATAAATATCAAATGGTAATGCGGTAAGATATATAGAAGAAGGTTGATACACATTAACATCGTTCCCAAAACTATCTATTAAAGGATATGAAGCTCTTAGCTGTCCGTTTACATAATAATTTACAACGTTAGGTAGCCACTCGTAACCTGCCGTTATCCAAAAGCCATCTGCATCAGTCCATATCCCATCATCGTTGGGTACCGGTTCATTAAGTTTTGTATTAGGATGGTAATAAAAATTGGCTTTTTCTGCACTAGTTGGTTTATAAGTAATTTGGTCAGGAAACCAACGGTGTCTTCCAGGCTGAAGAGGGGCTAAACTTATTAATTTCGAATCAATCTCAAACCCATCTATTTCTACTGCAGGTGCTAAAGACCAGAAAGACTGGTGTAAGCCATAAGTTCCTGTATAAATTTTAACTTTAGCTTCATAATAGCCATAGCCAAACATCTTTTTTGAAATAATACCTCCACCATAGTATTTACCATCTGCATCTTTATTAAACTTTATATTTAACATACCATTTACGACTTCGTTGTTAGCGGCTCTATTATAACCTGTAAAATCTCCAGTGTCACTAGCAAAAATTCTAGTAAAATCGGTTCTGGGCTCCCACCAATTATGATTTTGAGCGATATTATTATTGAAAAAACGATCCGTAAACATCATTTGATATGATGGATCGGGTTTAAAACCGATAAAGAAATCATCACTTGTTGATGTTCCCATTTGAGCTGCTAAGTTTTTATTTGACCCAACAACCTTTTTTTCTGAAGGTGTTAATACATCTTTCTGACAAGCATTTAGCAAAGAAATTGCTGCAGCTGCTACTAATGAATAAGCTTTTAATTTCATAATAAATTGGTTTATAATTGATATAACGAGTTACACTAAATTTAAGACTACTCTATTTCTATGAATAGAAATCTAGGCTATAATTAAAATTGGGAGTGCTCCCACTTGAGGGAGCGTTCCCTTATGTAGTTTTTTGAGTGTTAAAAAAGAATTCAACCGTTCCCAATAGCTGGGAACGCTCCCTTTGGCTATTTGATTAAATATTTTACCATCCTTTACAGTGAATGGATAAATTAGATTAAACCTAATTGTTGAGTAATGAAATGCTTTACTATCATACTTATTTGGATGTTAACTCCTATCCTTTATAAAGGAGCTTACTCACAATCTAAAACAGATATAGAGATACAAAGGGCCATTGCAGCCAGCCAAACCGGTGCTGCTCCTTTATTTTTTAAAGTGGATAAAGCCTATAATAAGCTTGAGCTAGACACCCAAAGTTTTGATGGAGAATTTATTCCTAGAACAGGGCTAAGTAATTTTTTATTTGCAACAAAGCATCAAAAAACTATGACAGTGGGTTTCATTGGTGGAAGTATTACTAAAGCTGATGATGGCTATAGACCTCAGTTATTATCTTATTTACAACAGCTACTTCCTCAAAATAATTTTATTGGACTAAATGCTGGTATTTCTGGCACAGGATCGGACTTGGGCGCATGCAGGATTAAAGAGCAATTATTGGTACACCAACCTCAAATTATATTTATTGATTTTGCCGTTAATGGTGCTTTTGTGGCAGGTATTGAGGGTATCATTAGGCAAATTAGAAATTACAATCCAAGTATTGATATTTGTTTATTATATACCATTAGTGGAGAACAATATAAAGTTTATGCATCAGGAAGAATACCTGAGAACATTAGAAAATTAGAAGAATTGGCTGATCATTATCAAGTTAGTTCTGTACATCTAGGAAAAAGCATTGGTATGCTTGAGGCTTTAGGAAAATTAGAATGGAAATCTCAGCAAAAATCATCTTCAAAAATTATTTTCTCTAGAGATGGTATACATCCAACTTATGAAGGCGGAAAACTTTATGCTTCAGTTATTGCCAGGGGTATAAAAAAGTTGATGCTTGATATACCAAGTAGTAAGAAAACTTATCCACTTCCAAACTTACTTAGTACAGAAAATTGGGAAAATGCTAAAATGTTTCATCCACATATGATAGCTACTTTTGACCAGTATTGGGAAAAAGTTAATCCTTTAAAAGAACTAAATCTTGATTCATTTGCTGGCTGGTTTCCTTCTGTTATGAAAGCCTATGAGCCTGGAGCTACATTTAGATTTAAATTTAGAGGCACCCATTTTGGCATCTTTGATATTGGAGGACCAGAGGTAGGTCAATTAGAAATCATCATAGATAAGCATACACCAGAGGCTAAATATTTACGCAGTAACCGTTTTAATGTGCATTGTAACAATAGATATAGAGGACAGTATGTCTTATTTCCGGTTAAAGAAGGTTTACATGAAGTAACAATCAAGATTTCAAAGGAAATCCCTAATAAAGAAGAAATATTAGGCTCAAATCAACTTCAAGATATTAAGCAGTTTCCAAATAAGTACCGTCAATCTGTTATTTATATCGGAAAAATATTAATAAATGGAGATGTAGTTAAATAAATCTTAATTAGTCGAGCCTTAAAAAGCATATAAAATTATGATTATCAACACTTTGTGTATAATTTTAATGTGAAATAATTGCAAGATTTGTTATATTTATATCGTAAAACTTGCAAATATTTAAGATGCTTCCCAATAAAAAACCAGAGAATCAAACCAGCCTATTTTTCACTTTTGAGCACACCCTAAACCGCCACCATCCCTTATTTTTACTTGCCAACAAGATAGATTGGAGTGTTTTTGAAAAGGCCTTTGCCCCACTCTATTGTAAGGATAACGGCCGTCCGGCCAAGCCCATACGTTTAATGGTGGGTTTACTGATGTTGAAACATATCCGTAACGTATCAG
>NZ_AULF01000053.1 GCF_000425145.1 Pedobacter glucosidilyticus DSM 23534 | reverse complement strand
CCTTCTACAATTAGCGGAATACCATCTGCTTCAATAGCTGTAATGTTGAAATCTCCGTTGCCATCAAAACTGACTAGTACAGCAATCTCAGCATCGTTGCCTAAAGCATCCTTAAAACCTTTTACTTTTAAGCTACCGCGAATATTAGAGCTGATGATGCTGTTTTGAAGAAAAGTAATATCGAAAGCGTTTAGGCTTATCTCGAAACCACCAATTTTTTTATAGAGTAAATCGGTATCGTTATCCCGCTGTAAACCAATGGTGCCAGAGAAGCCTCCGGTGCCGATGAATAGGTTTTCACCAATAATCTCTACCGAGCTAGGTGGTGCATCTTCGTTTTGTAACCAGGTTTGGGGTAGGCTGATAGTAGCAGATTCTATAAATACACCAGTAAAATCATTGCTATAGCCGGCAGCATCTGCCTGTGGAATGTTGGTGGTCTTGCTTAAATCCAGTAAGGCATTGCTAAACTCGATAATTAAACCGGTATTACCAATTTGAGAGTATTGAGGTATTAAAGAACCTCCTATCTGAGCTTTATAACCAATGCCTGCTTCTGTATCTGCATATAGTAAGGCTTCTGCAAATTTGAATTTAGTAGTTCCCGCTATAATATTGCCATTTACATCTACCGGTTGCAATACTGTTGTAGGAAATTCTATAGCAGCAGAAAGCTTTAAGCTTACTTTGGCTTTGGGTATAATCAATTTACGGATAAAGGCTTCTATTCCCTCTGGTACAATAAGGTTATAAAATTCCTGTAAACGGGTATTGACAATTTCCAAATCATCATCCAGCAGGTAAAGGCCAAACATTAATGGCGAAACACTTTTTGGAATATTTGGATTTTGATTGATTAGCGAAACTACAGAAGAAACAGTTGGCTCTTCATTAGCGGGTAAAACTAAGCCTGCCGATGGAAAAAATGTATTGATATCATTTACCAACTGTTCAAACTTATTGGTAGTTTCATTTACAGGTTCTACAAAATAATTTAAGGTATGGGCCAATACCTGGTCTTCTGTTACCCTGAATATTTGTAAGCCCAGCTCATAGAATGCTTCTGGTGTGAAAGAAAAACCTGATAATTTAAATGCCCGTAAATAAGCTAATATTTCCCATTGATATTCCAGAGTAACTGGGAAAGATGAAATATTAGGATCTCCTTGTTCATCCGGGTTTAAGATTAAACGTAAGCCAAAAGGCAGGTTTAAGCCAATTTCCCGTGAGACAATATCCAGACTGTAAAAGGCTGCATCACCCCTGTAGCTTTTAGAGTATTGCAGGTTTTTGTAATGGATTTTATCAAAGATACCTGCTAATCCTTCGCGGGCGAAGGATAAGAACTCGGGTAAATCATCTAAAGTAATGACTTCTGATAATTTTGGATAATATCTTTTAGCTACGGCTGTTGTTGGCATGTTTTTCTGGTTTATGCTTATTCCTTTTCCTTTTGTTATCTCTGATTTTTTATAAACTCATTTATTTTGTAGAAGTAATAATACTATCCATTACTATTCATTCAATATCCACTTTAAAATTTTAGCTATATTTTTAGCATCATCCACTCCTCTATGATGAGTTCCTTCCAAAGGAATCTCTAATAACGCTAGTGCTCCTGCCATGCCTTGTTCATGAGTTAACTTTCTTTTTAGCGCAAATAAAGTTTTCACATTAATATGTGAGGGCCCCATTGGATTCCCTATACCTAATGAATTACATTGTCTTTGAAATTGCTTATAATCATAAGCACCGAAGCTTGCCCAAGCTCTACTCTGTGATTGATATTCTTTTTTTAAAATATTACAAGCTTCTTTGAAAGATATAGCCTGTTCATCTAATAGTTGCTGAGTAATGGTAGTTAAAGAAGTGCAAAATTCGCTTAACTCAGATCGTTCAGGTATTACTAATATTGCCCTGCTATCTGAAATCTCTCCGCTCTGTACATCCAGTAAACATAAGCCTATTTCAATGATGTCACTTTCCATTCCTACAGGAGCCTTATCTTCCCAACAGGTAGCTTCTAAGTCTATGATGAGTATTTTGTCTAATTGTTTTGCCATAGTTAGATTGTACTTGAAGTAGGAAGTAATAGTGAAGCACTATGATAGTATGGATGACTGGTCCATGGAAATAAAGAGCTTAGCATAAAATGGTTGAATATATTTTGATTATTTTTGATATAATATTCTTTATGATCAAAACCTGTAAGATTAACCCATACACAAATCTCACCTGGTAATAAGCTTGAATGATTGTAGTTGAACTGTAATGTACCATATCTAGCTACTAAATCATCAAAATCAGGAAAACCATCTAAATTCGATAAATAATAAGTTTTTCGAGTTCTAATTATTTGGTCATTTAAATGATTTATTTCCTGATGCGCGATAAGTTTTCCTTCTGTATTATAAACAATCTTGCCTTTACTAAGTTGTGAAACACCGGTGTAATAGACATATTGCCACAAAGAAAATCCTTGTCCTAATTGTTTGTTGAAATAATATGTACCTGTCTTACAAACATTCTTAAATTCATTGATAACATCATTTATATTTTCATTAAGAGATAAAAAATACTCACCATGTTCTAACTCATTTGTTGCGGAAAATTCCTCTCTCTTTTTCAAAAATCCGTATTCATAGTATTCTTTAAAATACTCATCATTTAAGTGCTTTACCTGCTGAGGAGTTAGAATCTCATCAAAGTAATTTTTGTATTTTATTTCTGTATTCATCAACTTGTAGGTATAAGTGGTTCTGCATGTTGATAATACTCCTTTCCTTGCCATGTAAAGGGCTCATCAGGATCAACTCCAATTCTATTAGGATAGATCACGTCTCCATACGGTTTATCATAAATCATCAAACAATTGCCTGTATGAGGATCATATTCAAAAAAATACCGTTCTTCACCATTCTCATAAAAGGATTTCTCAGTATCCCTTGGAATTAATTGGTTTGTCTGAACATCAAATTTTGTAAAACAAATATCGTTACCTTGCTGATCCCATACCGTTACCCATTTACCCATAAGTACAGCATTTTTAAAAGATAACATCTCCTGAACTTTATAATTATTGGTATAATAAGTATAGTAAAAAGATGTATCTGGTTCATTTAATAAAATATTACTAATTTGAACATTTGATGTCACAAAGTAACTTTTGCTTATTAATTGGTTGAATTCATAGCGCTCTTTTTTAGTTGGAATTCCATTAACCAAAAACACCTTATTATAAGCGTCCATTTGTTTAGTCTGCTCAAAAGTTACATCTTGACCTAAATCGCTGTTATAATTGATTGTATTTGCCATATATTAAAATTTTAAGTAAGGAGCTGTATCAAAGCTTTTCCCTTTAATAATTATTGATATGTCCAAATCCTGAAAGTACTCATCAACTTGTAGGTATAAGTGGTTCTGCATGTTGATAATACTCCTTTCCTTGCCATGTAAAGGGCTCATCAGGATCAACTCCAATTCTATTAGGATAGATAACGTCTCCATAAGGTTCATCATAAATCATCAAACAATTGCCATATTGATCATATTCAAAAAAATATCTTTCTTCACCATTTTCATAAAATGATTTTTCCGTTTTTCCTGGAATAATGTTATTTGTTTGTACATCAAACTTTGCATACCCAATAAGATTATTTTGTTCGTTCCACACAGTCGCACTTTTATCGGTCAACATACCATTTTTGTATGATCGTATTTCATGAACTTTATAAATACTCTGATAACGCACAAAGTCAAAAGAACTATTAGGTTCTCTCAAAAGAATATTATCAATTTCTTCCGTCGATGTAACATTGTAGCTTTTGTTAACTAACTTATTAAGTTCATAACGTTCTTTTGAAACAGGTACATTATTTTCCAAAAAAATCTTATTATAGGATTCCATTTGTCTTGTTTGCTCAAATGTTACCTCTTGTCCAGAATCGCTCCTATATTTAATTGTTGTTGCCATATTTTTCAAAATTTTAAGTATGGGGCTGTATCAAAACTTTTTCCTTTGATTATTATAGATATGTCCAAATCCTGAGAAAAGATTTGTCTATCACGAAATTCTTGCATAAATGTTTTTCCTGTTGAAAGTTCACCGAACTGCCTATTCTTGATATAGCCTTTGCTTATTTGCTTTTCAATTCTTTTTATAGCCGCTTCGTACTTAATCATATCGATGACTCCTTTACTATCAATATAATTGCCTTTTAACTTTTTATATATAATTCTCTTTATCTCGCCTAATTGCTTTTCATCTATAAAAATTGCAATATCAACATCCTTACTCAAACTAGTCCTTAAAGACGATCCTTGTATTCTAACATCAGTTGCGGGAATACCAAAATCTTCAATTAAATCTGTCATTTCATTTTTAAACTGGTTAAATTCGCTTAGATTATTAAATTTAAAAGGATACTTTCTAGGCTTGATTACAGTTGCCCATGTTGTTGTCTGTGTTATTAAATTTTCTGTACTAATTTGCTTATTAATGTATGCTCCATTCACTAGTTTACCCTTTCTATAACTAATGGCTAAAAGCCCTTCTAATTCATCATATATTAATCCACTGGAAAATCCATTGGCAATTATTTGGTCTAAACCTACTCCTGTATGTAGAGGATCATCTGAGACAATTCCTCCGCTTAGAATTTTTCTAATTTCAAACTGATCGCTTTTAGAAATTTTTGAATTAACATTATTAACAATTCTTGATTTATATTGATTTACTAAAGCTATGACTGTTTCATTAGCTAAACCATGAATTTTCACAAGCGTATTTCTTGCTGCAACGCCCCTCGCATCAGAAACAAACTCATCGGGCCAAGAACCCGTATTAAAATCATCTACAAGCTTTTTTGCAGATATTTTTAACATATTTTCGGCAAGTACACTACCTCCAGCAGAGAACAATTCAATCCAAAGTATATTTTCTTTTATCCATTTAAACCATGGTTCATTTGCATAGATTGAATTTTCACTAATTTTTATCAATAAACTCGTAGTTGCAGCCGAAACATTAACAAATTCAGAAGCAATAGTTGTATAAAGAGAAAATAGTACTGCTGAACCACTTTCTGTACCTGCGACAACTGCTTCGGTAAATCCAGATAAAGTTCTTAAATACTTTAACTTTGTGATAAAGCCGTAACCTCCCGCTGCAATTGACACAACATCTATAAAATAACCCACTGCAGTATTGAAGTCGCTTTCGTCTCCTGCATCGTCAATGTATTTTAGAACGAAAATTGGGATTAGACTATTGATATTCTCAGGATTACCATCTTCATTACCCTCAATTACTGGTAAACTAATGATGGTCTCTTGACTAGTATTAACAAGTGATACAGATTGGTAATAATGATAAGTTCCATATAAGCCTGGGGAAGAATTATTGACATAATCATCCTTTACTGCTAGTATTTTTTCTTGTGGAGCATCTTTAGTATTATTATAAGACCTAAAATCAAAATCAAAATCTTCTCTTTCGTCTAAGCTGGAGAAATAAAATTTAAAGTTATCGAAATAAAAACCAGCGAATGAAGTAGAAGAATAATCTAACGATATAGGAGATGCATCGAAATATAAGGTATTATTATCTAAACCTAGTATTGACGAGAAAAAGCTATTATTTGTATCAGGATTAGTAGCCAGTTTATCATTATAAATAAACTTACTAAGGCTTGTTTGATTAAATGTTGAGTTCTTGTATGGGTTATATTCACTTATTTTCCAAAGCTCATACAATGCAAATACAAATTCTCTTTTATTATTGTTACCAATACCTAAAATAGAATCATCAATTTTTGAATATATACTAAGAAATAAAGAAAACTGAAAATGTCCATACTTGTTGGTATCTACTAATCCGTTTAAGAAGGTATCTACTTGTAAAGGAGTAACCGATTTAACTATACTAACTATTAATTTTTCATAATCGATAGAGCTAAAAATGGATCTTACAAGTACATTCTTAACAATAAAATCCAAAAGTTCTAATTTAATTTCTTCAGAAAGAATAGATAAACTATTAGGAGACATCACACTTGCTAACCAGAATAATTTTTTAACTCCAGTGGCATTTTGAATATTGAATTGATTACGATAAGCACTTCTGTAAAAGTTAAATGTAGATTTATAATAATTTTCAAACTCTGCTAATGTACTTGTATCTGAAAATACCGGTGTAAGTTCCCAATAATTCTTTTGTTCATCAATTAAATTCGAGAATTCACTAAAAAGGTTGAAAATTCTATTATCAATATTTTCAATAACTTTTGCTGTTAACGCTAAGAACTTTGCATTTTCCTTAGTTGTTTCGGTATCATCAGATGTTAAAGTAAAGACTAAATTTGTAGTATAAAAACTATTACTTAAGTCTGAAAAACTAAATGGCTCTTCAGTAAATGGACCTGTTAAGTTAAGTTTACCATCAACATTCACATAATCAACCTCAGGATTATATAAAAAACTGCATTTTTTATTTATAGGAAAATAGAAACCTGGAGTTGTTGTGTTCTCCTTTACATCTAATAAAGAAATATTTACTTCTTCATTTTCATCAGCTTCTATAAATGAGGTAAATCTTCTTAAATTACTTACATAAACAGAGGGGGTTATCAGATATTCCAAAAATTGTTTTTCATCAAAATAACCCGCTATATCTTCCTTTTGATAAGCTGCTTCATCAGTTCTTAATTCTCCTTTATTGAAATGACTGTAAGTAATATTTCCAACTCTAAAACTCATTAGAAATCCTTCTGTAACTGAAAACATCAAATCATCAAAACCAGTTGTCTTGATTACCTTTCCTCCCTTAATAATTGCTGTATTTGCCATATCTATAGAGTAAAATCAAGATTTATTATTGAATTTTCATCATCCGTTACATAATCACTATATGCTTTCGAGAAATAATATTTTCTATCTAATGAATAAACAGTTATTGCCATCCCGGGAACAGAAAGCTTTAAACTACCATCAATTAATTCAGATACAATTCCAATTTTATATTTTTCATATTGTATATTTTCTGATGAGACAAATAAATTCTCATCTTCAAAAAGATCTTCAAGTAATAATCTTGGATTATTTAACTCATTACCAGTTATTAATTCCTTTAATAGGTCATTTTCTAGGTTTGTTATACCTAAAATGATTTTATTAACAATTGAATTGTCATATGATTTCAACTCTAAACCTGTTATTGTTAATGTTGAGTCTGTAAATACTTTTATCTGATGATAAAAAGGAAACGGGAGCTTATAAATTGTATCTCCATTTACATTTCCTGATACTGATGGTGAAGATTTTGCTTCTAGTGAAAAATTAGAAGTTAAACCTAACGCTGTGTTTAAAATATCAATGACATCTGTAACATAAATTACTCTTTTTAAGTTAGGCTCATTTACTACAGTTGCTATTTCATCTTTTACCAAGGTGGTTTGTACTGCACTGATACCCTGCTGCTTTTTATCGTAGTAATGGTTAATCAATTTTAACTTTTGAAACGTGATGCTGCTATACGAATTATCTATGGTAGCCTGTAACAAAGGGGTAGCTTGTAATTCGCCAAATACATCATCAAAGAAATTGGGAGATGCATAAACATCTTCTTCTTCATTATCCTCGTTGATGATCTGCCCGGCCAGGTAGCTGTATGTTTTCCCCTGGTAAAGCAGGATATTGAAAGTAGCGATGGTGTATTTTGTTCCTGCTGCTCCGCTTGCCGGGTTAGAGAGGGCAATGGTTTTGGTGAATATACTTTCATTACCTTCCGTATCAACAGGTTGTTTCAGGTTATCTGCATCTATAAAATTGTTCGCCTGGGCATTATCTATTTGCGCCACCTGCCCATACAACATAGCATTTTGGTTATTATCCGTTACCAGTTGCAAGTAAAGCTTGTTGCTTGTCTCGCTATGGTTCTGAGAGTCGCTCAGGATCAACAATGGCCAGCCATCAGTTTGGTAAGCTCCCTCTGCTAATGTACTTTCTGTATCACCTATTTTAAGACTGTTAGCAGAGACATCATCTATAAGGTAATTATCATAAAAATTATAGCTGCGGGTACGGTCGCCCTGGATATACAGGTAAAGATTATTTTTGGTATAGAAATTCTGGATGACATCAGTATAAATCTGTTCTCCTTTTTTAATCTGTACTGTCCCGGTGTGCTTTAATTTTACTTGTCCTTTATCTGTAGAGGCATGAAAACCAAAATAGGCTGCTGCATCTAAAAACTGGAAGAT
>NZ_AULF01000052.1 GCF_000425145.1 Pedobacter glucosidilyticus DSM 23534 | reverse complement strand
ATATATTCGGTGCCACTGCCCGGATTACCTTCATTAGCAGCTGATGGTTGTTTCATAGACAGGTAACCTTTGATGATAACAGCCGCTTCTGCCGCACTGCTTTTGGCAGGGATAATCAAATCAATGCTGATGCTCTGTATCCTAAAGAAAACATGTAAAGGTCCATTATCTACCGTGAAGTATAGCTTTACACCATCTCCACGGGCATCTATCCCTCCGGGGTTAATATTTATTCCTCCATCAAAACCAAAGAACCAGTATTTTCTGAGTAGGCCATTATGCACTTGCTCATGCGTACCATGGTGGATGGCGGTAATGGTGATAGCAGCAGGGCCTAATTGTAGGTTTTTAGGTGTTTTAAGCTTAAATGCACCATCTAAGCCTAGCAGCTGGATGCTGCCATCGTCCCAAATCTTTAAACCAATTTCTAATGGACCATCGAATATTTTCCCAACGGCAGATTGCGAATCAAATAGCAAACCCCCAGTGGTACCAATAAAATACCTGCTATCTTGCCTGCCTAAGGTTAAGCTTTTTACAAAGAAGGTAAACACGCCTTCTACAATTAGCGGAATACCATCTGCTTCAATAGCTGTAATGTTGAAATCTCCGTTGCCATCAAAACTGACTAGTACAGCAATCTCAGCATCGTTGCCTAAAGCATCCTTAAAACCTTTTACTTTTAAGCTACCGCGAATATTAGAGCTGATGATGCTGTTTTGAAGAAAAGTAATATCGAAAGCGTTGAGGGCTATTTCAAAACCACCAATTTTTTTATAGAGTAAATCGGTATCATTATCCCGCTGTAAACCAATGGTGCCAGAAAAACCTCCGGTGCCGATGAATAGATTTTTACCGATGATTTCTACTGAGTTGGACGGAGCACCTGGGTTTTGTAACCAGGTTTGGGGTAGGCCAACGGTGGCAGATTCTATGAATACACCAGTAAAATCATTGCTATAGCCGGCTGCATCTGCTTGAGGAATATTAGTATTCGTACTTAGATCCAGTAAAGCATTGGTGAACTCGATAATTAAGCCGGTATTACCAATTTGAGAGTATTGTGGTATTAGAGAACCTCCTATTTGCGCCTTGTAGCCTATGCCTGCTTCTGTATCTGCGTAAAGTATGGCTTCAGCGAATTTGAATTTGGTAGTACCTGGTAAAACATTCCCGTTTACGTCTACTGGTTGTAATACGTTGGTTGGAAATTCTATAGCAGCAGAAAGCTTTAAGCTTACTTTGGCTTTGGGTTTAATCAATTTACGTATAAAGGCTTCTATTCCTTCTGGTACAATAAGGTTATAAAATTCCTGTAAACGAGTATTTACTACTTCTAAATCATCATCCAGCAGGTAAAGGCCAAACATTAAAGGCGAAACACTTTTTGGAATATTGGAATTTTCATTGATTAAGATCACTACTGAGGAAACAGTTGGCTCTTCATTAGCGGGTAAAACTAAGCCTGCCGAGGGGTAGAGCAAATTGATATCACTCACCAACTGTTCAAATTTGCTGATAGTATCGTTTACAGGTTCTACAAAATAATTGAGGGTATGGGCCAATACCTGGTCTTCTGATACCCTGAATATTTGTAAGCCCAGTTCATAGAATGCTTCTGGTGTAAAAGAAAAACCTGATAATTTAAATGCCCGTAGATAAGCTAATATTTCCCACTGGTATTCCAGAGTAACTGGGAAAGATGAAATATTGGGATCTCCTTGTTCATCCGGGTTTAAGATTAAACGTAAGCCAAAAGGCAGGTTTAAGCCAATTTCCCTTGAGACAATATCCAGACTGTAGAAGGCAGCATCACCCCGATAGCTTTTAGAGTATTGCAGGTTTTTGTAATGGATTTTATCAAAAATAGCATTTAAACCCTCGCGAGCGAAGGATAAGAACTCGGGTAAATCATCTAAAGTAATGACTTCTGATAATTTTGGATAGTATCTTTTAGCTACGGCTGTTGTCGGCATGTTTTTCTGGTTTACTTTTTAAGCAATTGGTTTTTATGGGCAAAAATCATAACTGTTCCATAACGAGATCACTATATGATTGATTTTACCTTTTTTATAATTCAATTCAATTTCTTTTTCTGCAAGGATATTTGATGAATTTAAACTCTCATTTAAGAATCTGAATTTCCGACTTTGTTTTTTCATAATTTGTCCGGCGTATTTATTGATAATTAACAATTTACTACCACTATTAATTAGTTCTATACTATTGAATTTCACATTGGATTTCTCTGTATATCCTTCATCACAATTTATATCCAATACCCCGGATTTGACCTCAATATAGTCAGGCTTAAATCCTGAAGAAGACGTATTAACAGGCAGCTTACATAGGATAACATGTTTGTCTTTTTTAAAAGTCCCTGCTGGTAATCCAAAATAGCTGTCAATATCAAGACTATCAGTATTAATATGAATGTCGAATACAGCTTCATTACTTAAAATACTTCCTTGCTTATAAACACTGAAAACTCGTATCGTTATCCAGAATATGATAAAGATTATAGCTATGGCATACAATATATTTCTCATCATATTATTTCTTCAATATCAATTTCAATATCTTGGCTATATTTTTTGCATCATCCACGCCTCGATGATGAGTTCCTTCTAATGGAATATTTAATCTTTTCAATGCCTTTTGCATTCCTAACCCTTTTTCTAGATTTAACTTTCTAGACAAGAGCGTCTTCACATTGATATGGCTTGAAGACATGGGATATTCTACATTAAACCTTTTACATTGTTCTAAAAGCATATTTTTATCATAAGCACCATAACTGGCCCAGCTATAATTCAGAGAATGATATTTTTCTCGCAATAAAACAATAGCTTCTTCAAGTGATCTTCCTTCCTGCTCAATCATTTCCGGAGTGATAGATGTTAGCTGTGTACAAAAATCACTAATATCTGAATGAACCGGCTTAACTAAAATACCTTCATTTGCTTCGATTTCGCCACTATCAACATTTAGAATACATAGGCCAATTTCTATGATTTCACTATTTTGTTGCTGGTAAGAACCATCTTCTCCCCAGCAGGTAGCCTCAAGGTCGATAACAAGTATTTTATCTGCTTGTATAGCCATTTTATTATGTTATTGGAGGCAGAAAATCCGCAGTTAAATAGTAATTGTACATAGCATCAGAGAGTACAAAGTAATTTCTGATCTCTTGTATGTTCGATTGACGAAACCATTCGCTGTCGTAATCATGCATATAGTTAAATTCACAAACATCCAAACTACCGTCAGGATTATAATCAAATGAACAATAATGTGTGCTTCTTTCATCTATATACTCGCCAATATATTTTCCTGTTTGTTCAAAAACAGGTTGATTGGTCTGTAGATCCAATTGCTGGATACAAATTGTTTCATTATCACTGTTTAATAACTTTTTATATTTTGATGCTACAATTGAACTACCAGCAGTATAACCATTAGCACTTTCGACAGTATAGTTCCCATATTCCTCCCTTTGTATTATATGATATCGTATATTTAGTGGTATTAGGAGTAATTTAGCCTGTGCTTCAGTCTCTTCAGTATCTAAGTAGTAACTGATAAATACCAACTTACCCGATCTTATTTCTTCCTTTTTTTTCACCAATCCATCTGGCAATAAATATAGTTTATCATAATCCTCTGACCGAGACGCCTGTTGTTCGGTAATTTCCTTTTCAAAAATTTTATATCTAACTATCATTGTGTTTCTTTAATTAAGTATAATATCATGTGAAGGAGGTAAATTCCTCAATTCATCTTCTACAGGAAAGATATTAAAATCAAATTTACCTTTTACCGTTATCGGTTGATTTACCATGTTTTCTAATTCATTCTTCAAAGTATAAAACACTTCATTTTCAAACCGTACCATGCATTCAGGTCGAATCTTACCTTCCGAAAAGGAAGTTTTAAAGGAACTTTCAATTTTACTTATTAATTTGTCCGATACCTTCTCTGCCTCCTTTGCTAGATTATAATTCTTTTCGAGTCGGTTCAAATGTGCTTTTATCTGAGCCTTATTCATTGTTTTGTTTATCAAATCTAAATCTGGGGGGGAAACTTTTGTTAAAGAAGAGCCTGTTATAGTAATTTCCTTTAAATCATTACCAAAACCATATTTATTGATTATAGTCTTGAACTCATTAATGAATAGTTGAAAATGAGACTGGTTCGAAAAACAAAAAGGAACTTTATTTCTAACTGTTAAAAAGTTATGATAATTAGTCATCCAGTTCATAACCTCAATTTTTGTTTCCTGCTTACCTATACGATAACTTTTTATAATCAAACTCTCTGTTACAGAAGTTGTGTTACCCGGTGTATTAATATCTCCTAAGCCTAAAGCTCTACCATGTTCAGCCATCTCCTTCAGTTCTGTTGTATTATTTAAGAAATCTCCTGTATTTCTATATCGCTGTACCCTTTTTCCACTTACAATTTCAAATCCATCCGCTACATATCTTCTGGTTGAAAACCTGGGGTAGTTTGTAGATGGAATCCCTACAACCAAATCTTTTCGTCTCCAGTAAAATCTTGCATTTTCTACAATAACTCTATCTATAACTTTATTTATAAATTGTGTTATTACGTTAATAGGAATAGGTAGTAAAGAACTGAAGAATAGATCTTTACCAATATTGCTTATAGCTGCGGCAGTATTTTCAATTGCTTGTGTAGAACCAGGCGTATTTAAATCATTCAACTTATTTTTTATATTTTGAATAATTTCAGCTTCATCAACACCTCCTCCTGCAGCTTCGATTACCGTGGCAGCCTGCTTTTTCATTATCAAACTCGCTAAAGAATCTACTGAATTTAGAGTCAATATTGACATTTGTAATATCGAAATATATTTCTTCATCGATTCACAAAATTCATCCCCCTGTTCACAGGTTACAAAATTTGCCATAACTCCTAGCACATCAGCAGTGAACTCCACCCCGCCAACAACGATTCTCATTCCATTAAGAGTAAACAATCCAACAGTTTCTGTACCTGTTGCAGCCCAGCGAAGATGGCGTAATTTAGCCAAATTGGTTACTCCTCCAACAAGCGATACTACATCTAATGCATATCCCAAAATAGTTTCGGCATCGCTCCTATCACCTGCAGAATCTATGAATTCTAGTAGGAAAATAGGGATAAGTGAATTAATATTTTCACCGTTTACATTTACATCATCCCCATCTACTGTAGTAAAAGCTACTTTACTATCAATATTTGCATTCAATAGACTTACCGGCTGGTAAATATGGTAATTCCCATATAAAGTATCCCTATAGATAGGTATTGGAACCTCTTTATTCGGATCATCATTACCATATCTATAATCTTGAGTTAAGTCCTGATAGGCTAATACCGTCTTGCCTGAAATTTTAAAATTGAAGTTATCAAAATAAATACCTATAAATTTTTCTGACTCATACGGCATTAAGATAGGTGCAGCTGTTTTTCTAATCTCTTTATGAATATACAAAGGAGGACCTACATAGTTTGGACTTGTTTCGAAAGGGAACACATCATAAGATGTTACATGTGTATAATAAAACTCACTTTGAGGTAAGTCATTATTTGGATAGCTAAACGATGCAAGATTTGGATCTAATTCTTTAAAAGCGATTTTACTAGGTTTTATCGAACCGTCTAAAGTATAGGGATTGTATTTACTGTATGTCCAAAGTGCATATAAGGCCTGAACAAATTGTTCTTTAGTTTTTGTTGGTTTAAATTGTGTATTGAAAACCCAATTTGATAATTCCTGTGTTCCTGCTAATGTATTTGATGTTGTGGTTAATTGTCGATAAAGTGTCTCATAAAGTGTTTTATCTGAACCTTCATCTGGTTTAATTACTAATAATTGATCAAGAAATGGATCTATCTGGGTAATAGTATTATTATTGTTAAAAGATAATGCAATTTTTACCACAAGTTCTTCCTGGGTTGTTCTTTCGTAGATTTTGCTTAAGAGATTTTTAGAAATATATTCCAAAAGTCGCCATTTATATTCAACAGGTAATATTGATAAGTTTCCAGCAGATAAGCCCATAGCTAACCAATAAAGTTTTTTGAAACCTGGAGTATCTAGTATAAGTAATTGATTAGAATAGGCCGTTTTATAAAAGCCTAAGATATTATTATAATAGTTGTTGAGATCATCTAATGTTGGATTATTAAAAATATTTCCGTTTACCCATTCCTCGTTTTGGCTTATTGTGAATTCAGATAAATTATCTGCTCCCTGTAGATTAAACATAGGAAAAATCTCTTTATTAATCATGTTAATGACTAGTGCTATTTTTGCTATTAAAACAGCAGCCTGACCTTCCTCTTCTCCTAAAAAGATATCTAGCAATGAAATCTTATTTTTATAAAAATCTGTTGCTGCTACAAACAAGTTGTTCAGCTTAATTGATATAGGTTCTATATTATCTGGAACTTTGATTCTTAGATTACTAGGATCTATTACATCATTAATATTACCACTATATTTAAAATTGTAAATACCTACAGTACAAAAATTATCATAAGGCATCTTCAAAACAAGTTTCTGTACTTTGATATCGTCATCCTTCTTAGCATATTTTACAGAAATATTTTTTTCTAATGCATGCTGTTTAAGTATGTTAATATCCTTTGTTATTGTTAAATACTTAAGAAAAGAATCTTTCGTATAATATCCTGCTGAAACAGGATTAGCTTGATTCTTTAAATCGTCTTTTCTAAAACTATCTTGTTCTACATGTTTATAAACTATATCTCCAATATTAAACTGTACAAGATAACCATCTAAATCAAATGCTAGTTTCGACAAGTTGTCTGTTTGTATAACTCTGATAGTTTTTAAAATTGCTGCGTTAGCCATGGTTATAGTGCAAAGGGTAGATTAACATTTAAATCCAAACTCATAGAAGACAATGGATTCTCTTCCATATACTCTGAATATCTTCTAGTAACATGATAATTCCTATCAATAGAATATACTATAATACTTTCACTTGGTTCAAATAATACAGTGATTCCATTACTATTTTCCCCTACTATTCCTAATTCATATTTTTTGTATATTATATTTTCAGGCGATACTAGATTTGTATTTTCATTCGAAACATCAATTAGAAACAGTTTTGAGTTCACTAGGTTATTCGTATTCACTAGTCCTGTCAAAATATCGTTCTCTTCTTTAGTAATTCCTAAAATGACCTTATTGGGATTTGTGTTATCTAAGGATTTTAATTCCACCCCAGTTATAGCATACACATCGTCAGAAAAAACTGTTAATGTGTAATAGTAAGGATCAGGCAATCTATATATGTTATTTCCATCTACTGCTCCTGAAAGTGAAGGAGTGGCATTAGTTCTGGCAGTAATAGTTCCCGCTACAGATGTAACATCACTCAACAAATCTACCGCCTCAGTAATATAGGTTACCCTTCTTAATGCAGGCTCATTCTCCTCTGTAACTATCTCATCATTCACCATTACCGTCTGTACTGCACTAATGCCCTGCTGTTTCTGATCATAATAATGATTAATCAGTTTCGGTCTTTGGAAAGTAATACTGCTATACGAAATATCTATAGTAGCCTGCAATAAGGGTGTAGCTTGTAATTCGCCAAATACATCATCAAAAAAATTGGGAGATGCGTAAACATCTTCTTCTTCATTATCCTCATTGATGATCTGCCCGGCCAAATAGCTATAAGTTTTACCCTGGTAAAGCAGGATGTTAAAAGTTGCTATCGTATTTTTTGCTCCTACTGCTCCGCTTGCCGGGTTAGAGAGGGTAATGGTTTTGGTGAAAATACTTTCATTACCTTCCGTATCAACTGCTTGTTTCAGGTTATCCGCATCTATAAAATTATTAGCCTGGGCGTTATCTATTTGTGCCACCTGGCCATACAACATGGCATTTTGGTTATTATCTGTTACTAGTTGCAAATAAAGCTTGTTGCTTGTCTCGCTATGGTTCTGAGAGTCGCTCAGGATCAACAATGGCCAGCTATCAGTTTGGTAAGCTGCTTCTGCTAATGAATTTTCTGTATCACCTATTTTAAGACTATTAGCAGAGACATCATCTATAAGGTAATTATTATAAAAATTATAGCTGCGGGTACGGTCGCTCTGGATATACAGGTACAGGTTGTTTTTAGTATAAAAGTTCTGGATGACATCTGTGTAGATCTGTTGGTTGTTCTTAACCTGTACTGCTCCGGTGTGCTTTAATTTTACTTGTCCTTTATCTGTAGAGGCATGAAAACCAAAATAGGCTGCTGCATCTAAAAACTGGAAGATTTGTTCTTTGACTTGTTTTTTTATAAAGGCATCTGTAATAGCGGCAATGTTTATTGTAGCTTCTGTTGCTCTTGCATAGGCCAGGTTAAAAGTAAAGGCTGCGCTGTTTACTGGTTCTTTATAGTCGCCGTAATTTAAAACGATGTCTATTCCGCATTCTCCGCTAATAAAATTTCCTAAACTTGCTCCGGCTTCTATTACGGGTAATTCATAAGCTGTTTCTTCGTCTTCTGTAAATTCTCCGTTGCTTTCTATATAGGCAGTTTCTTTAAAAAAGAACTGGTCTAAGAGTAGTGTATCTGCCTGTACCGAAGGATTATAACCTATGTATTTAGCCAGAAAATCTGGTGCAGGCTCTTGTGAACTATTATTAGCATAAAAATC
>NZ_AULF01000051.1 GCF_000425145.1 Pedobacter glucosidilyticus DSM 23534 | reverse complement strand
TTTTTTTATCACATCCTGCAACATTTGCTTGTCCAGGCTAAGGTCAGCAACCAGTTTTTTTAATTGGCTATTCTCCTCTTCAAGCTGCCGTAAACGCCGAAGCTCGCTTACTCCAAGCCCGCCATACTTCTTCTTCCAGTTAAAAAACGTAGCCTGGGAAATACCCATCTTCCTGCAGATCTCTTCTACACGAGTTCCAGTCTCTGACTGTTTCAAAGCAAAGGCTATCTGGGCCTCCGTAAATTTTGATTTTTTCATCGCAATTATTTGTTTCAAGTTATAAATAATTGCCCTGCTTCTCTAATTTTGATCGTTGCTGTTTTGTGGGAGGAGGTCACAATAAACATACGAGACACAAAGGCTAAAGAAGATTTGTAGTATTTACTTTGATAGTAATTAATCAAACTCACCACACCCCAAAAATAAAAAAGCCAAATCCTCAAAGATTTGGCTTTTCTCTATCTCAAAAATGATTTTTAAACATTAAATCTAAAGTGCATAATATCACCATCTTCAACTATATAAGTTTTGCCTTCAACACCTAGTTTACCTGCTTCTTTACAAGCGTTTTCAGAACCTAAAGTCACAAAATCCTGGTATTTAATCACCTCGGCTCTAATGAAACCTTTCTCAAAATCACTATGGATAACGCCAGCAGCTTGTGGGGCAGTAAAACCTTTGGTGATGGTCCAAGCCCTAACTTCTTGCACACCTGCAGTAAAATAAGTTGATAAATTTAATAAGCGATAAGCCGCTCTAATCAATTTAGCCACGCCAGATTCTGTTAAACCTAAATCGGCCAAAAACATTTGGCGCTCTTCATAATCTTCCAGCTCCGCAATTTCAGATTCTATCTTGGCAGAAATAATCAAAACCTCGGCATTTTCATCTTTAACAGACTCTTTTACCAGGTCTACATATTTATTTCCGGTGTTTACAGAAGCTTCATCAACATTACATACGTATAAAACCGGTTTGATGGTGAGTAAGCTTAAGTCTTCAATAAACTCAAAATCCTCGATAGTGATAGGAGCGGTACGGGCAGATTTTCCAGACTCTAAATGAGATTTTACTAAAGATAGTATCTCGAAAGTCTTTTTAGCATCCTTATCAGTACCTGTTTTAGCAGTTTTTTCTACTTTTTGGATACGCTTAGTTACCGTTTCTAAATCTTTCAATTGTAACTCGGTATCAATAATTTCTTTATCTCTGATAGGGTCTACAGAACCATCAACGTGGATCACGTTACCATCATCAAAACAACGTAAAACATGGATGATAGCATTGGTAGCTCTGATATTTCCTAAAAACTGGTTTCCTAAACCTTCGCCTTGTGAAGCACCTTTTACCAAACCTGCTATGTCTACAATCTCAATCGTATTTGGAACAACCTTTTGTGGTTTTACCAATTCGGCAAGTTTAGTTAACCTTTCATCCGGAACGGTAATTACACCAACATTGGGTTCAATAGTACAAAAAGGAAAGTTTGCTGCTTGCGCTTTAGCATTAGACAAACAATTAAATAGGGTAGACTTGCCTACGTTGGGTAAACCAACTATTCCGCACTGTAGTGCCATATTTTTTTTATATTATGATTTGTATTTTTTGATGTTTATCTGGGTTTTACCAAGAAACCAAGACTAAAATTTGCGCAAAGATAAGAGTTTAAGTATAAAATTTTGGTTTAAGTGTAGCTTCCTTTTTAAAGAATTTCATTTATATTCATAAAAATTTAAATTTTACTAAACATGGAAGAAAACAACTACTCAGAAAATCTAGACAATCAAGAAAATCAAAACCAAGAAGAAGTAAAGGCATTGGTCTTTAGCTTCTCTATAGAAGAATTTTTATTAGAAACGGCCAAGTGGGCTAAATTTTTAGCTATAATGGGTTTTATATTTACTGGTTTAGCAGTTTTATTAGGATTATTATTTGCCGTTTTTGGTTCGGCTATGCTATCTGCAACTACTTTTGGTGCCATTGGTGGTGCTGCCTTCGGACTAATTTATATCATTGCTGGTTTGATATATTATTTCCCAGCAAAATACCTTTATGATTTTGCCGTTTATACCAAACAAGCCATTTTAATCAAAGACCAAGAATCTATTGAATATGCTTTTTCCAAAATAAAATCAGTATTTAAGTTTTGGGGAATTATAGTCATCATTATTTTAGTGATATACTTTTTAGCTTTCATTTTTGGCATTGCATCGGCCATTTTTATGGGGATGGGTTCTTAATTATAAATACTAAGCTTTTAAATATTTTAACATCGATATGCGTTTTTATTTCTTTATTCTTTTTGCTCTACTCTCTTGTTCTGTATTTAGTCAGGCTATAAACCAAAACTTAGGCATTATACCCGCACCACAAGAAGTAATAACTAAAGAAGGTTTTTTTGTGTTAACACCGCAAACGGCTATTCTTTATCAGCAAGATGCAGATAGAAAAATAGCCGAGTTATTTAGAGATTTAGTAAAACAGCATAGTGGTTTTGAGTTGGTGGTAGCCAAAAACTTTATTCAAGCACCAGAAAGCCTTATCAGCTTTATCAATCAAGCTTTACCGCAAAATCCAGAAGCTTATGAAATCAACATCGGCGAAAAGCAAATTACCTTAAGCGGACAAGAGCAAGGGCTTTTTTACGCTATGCAAAGTTTAGCACAGTTGTATCAGTTGCATAAAAGTAATCTTAATATTCCGCAGGCTATCATTAAAGACCAACCAAGGTTTCAGTATCGTGGTTTACATTTAGATGTGGGCAGGCATTTTTATCCGCTAGATTTTATCAAAAAGTATATTGATATCATGGCAATGTACAAGCTCAATAATTTTCATTGGCATTTAACAGAAGACCAAGGCTGGCGCTTGGAGATTAAAAAATATCCAAAACTAACAGAAATAGGAGCTTACAGAGCGCAAACTTTAATTGGTAATTTCCACGACCGTATGCCACAATGGTTTGATAACAAGCCTTACGGCGGATTTTACACACAAGAAGAAGCCAAAGAAATTGTGGCTTATGCAGCATCCAAATACATCAATGTAATACCCGAGATAGAATTGCCAGGCCATGCTGTTGCTGCTTTAGCATCATACCCAGAGTTTGCTTGTGGCGATACGCCAGGGCCTTTTAAAGTAGAAGAAAAATGGGGTGTTTTCCCTGATATTTTTTGTGCAGGTAAAGAAGAAACCTTCCATTTTTTAGAAGATGTGTTAACCGAGGTGATGGCTATTTTTCCCTCCTCTTATATCCATATCGGTGGCGATGAAGCGCCTAAAACCCGCTGGAAAACTTGTAGGTACTGCCAAAAGCGTATCAAAGCTAAAAAACTTAAAAATGAAGAAGAGCTTCAATCTTACTTTATCCAACGGATAGAGAAATTTGTAAACAAAAACGGCAGAAAAATTATAGGTTGGGATGAAATTTTAGAAGGCGGTTTAGCACCCAATGCCACGGTAATGTCGTGGCGAGGAGAAAAAGGTGGCATAGCAGCTGCACAGCAAAACCACGATGTGATCATGACGCCCGGTTCAAACGGTTTGTATCTAGACCATGTTCAAGGTCGCTCAGACCAAGAGCCGCTTTCTATAGGTGGTGATGGCAGGATAGAGCTGCTTTACCAATACAACCCTACACCAGCAGTTTTAACAGCAGCACAACAAAAATACATCAAAGGGGTGCAAGCCAATATGTGGACAGAATATATGCCTACCACGCAAAAAGTAGAGTATATGCTTTTTCCTAGGGTTATGGCTTTGGCAGAAGTAGCATGGACAAATACCTCCCAAAAGGATTATCAAAACTTTGCTCACCAGCGTTTGCCTTTACACTTAAACCTGCTCGACCAAACCTCTACACTTTACAGAGTGCCTACTGCTATAGGTGCTAAAGATACCACGCTAAATATCCAATCAAGCTATACCTTCACGTGGAAACCTTCTGTAAAAGATGCTGTTATCTATTATACATTAGATGGTAAAACACCCGATGCTACTTGTTTAGTTTATCAAGGGAATTTAGAAGTTACCGTAAAAGAGGGCGAGCGTATTCCAGTAAAATCTATCGTAATTACACCTTCTGGTAAGCGTAGTGCTGTAATAACCACTTGGTTAGTAAACCGTAAGCCTTTAGAAGCTATTACAGATACGCCAGCAGTTTCAGGAAGTTTAAAATACCATTATGTTCCGGGCAAATTCACCAGCGTTTTAGAAATTGATACCAATTTAGCTACAAAAAAAGGTTTGGTTAATCAGCTAACGCTAAGTAAGATAAGCGGTAAAGATAGAAGCTATGGTTTAGTATTTAGCGGATACATCAAAGTAAATGAAGATGCAACTTTTGAGTTTTCTTTATTAAGCGATGATGGTTCTAGGTTGTATATTGATGATGAATTGATTATCGATAATGATGGCAAGCATGCCCGCTATGAGCGAGCTGCCGGGGTTTGGCTAAGACCAGGCTTACACAAAATTAAATTAGCTTATTTTGATGATGGATTAGGTTCGGCCTTAAAATTATCCGTTAAAGGTACGGATGGAAAGAAAATAGAATTACCCGCAGTGATGATGTTTAATTAGTTTTTAGACGATGAATAAAGTATTGACTTATATTTTTGTATACACTTTAAGCTTAGTAGCTTGTGGCGAGGCAGAACAAACAGAAAATAAAGCTCCTCAAACTAAAGTAGTTTTACCTCAGCCTTTTAAAAGCATGCAAAAATTGATGGTAAGGCCAGGTTTAGATTTTCATATTGTAAACTGGGGTAAAGGTGCCGATACGCTAGGTGCTGTGCTGGTTTTGCGTACTGATACTTTACAGCAAGAAAATACGGCTTACAATCTAGAAATAGAAGGCAAGTTTGTGGAAGCCTTTAATACCGATATGGATACCGATGGTAATCCAGAGATTTTAATTTATACCACCTTAAATGATAGCGTTAAAACCGCAGAATTATATTGTTTAGAGTACAATAACGGCGAACCTAACCGAATTAAATTCCCAGCTTTAACCAGTAAAACATCCAAATTATACCGAGGAAAAGATAATTTTTACCTCCACGAAGGCAAGCTGAGAAGAGCTTTTGATTTGTACGAGAACCCCAATCCAAAAGCAAAACCTACGGGTAAAAAGCTGATAGAATACAGCATCAGAAGCAATACTTTTGATATTACCGAAATCAAAGAAAACTAATTCTCCTGATTGGCAAATTGCTTTTTTAAACGTTCCAGTTCAGCAATCAGCTCATTAAAACGTCTTTCCTCTTTACGGATATAAACAACCCTGATGAAGAAGGTACATAAAGCAAACCAGGTGACAGAAAAAGCTACCGCCAACACCAAAGTTATGGTATTTACATGGTTAAAAAACTCGATAAAATACAAACCCAAAGCCAGTGCTAAGGCAACAGTATAAACGTAGTAATTACGTGTATTTTGTTGAAAACGCTCTTTTCTAAAGCCCTCGATATAGTCAATATGCTTTTCCGGAGTTTCTAAAAGAGAATCGTTATTTAATGTTTTTAAGTTTTTAATTTGGGTATAGATATAATAAAAGCAACAAAGCTCAAAAATAAACATGGCAATATGGGTAGTCCAAGTATTAAAAGATAGGGTAGCCCACAAATAACCAATGGTACAAGCTGCTAAAACCATCCAGATAAGTTCTATCCAAATTTTAGCACTAAATTTATTCCTCGATTTTTTATAACGAGAAATCAACTCCTTATAATCAACTTTAGGAGTATTATCGGCTTGTTCGTTCCAAATATTTAATATAGAATCAAAGTCTTTCATGCTTATTAAAAAGTTCTGTAAGCTTGTGTTTAATACGGTGAATTTTAACTCTCAAATTTCCTTCGGAGATACCAGAAATCTCCGCAATTTCTGGATAAGGCACTTCATCCATCACCAAAGTAATCAAGAGCCTTTCATTTTCTTCTAGCTGGGCAATACAATTGTAAAGCGTTTTAATTTGTTCTTGTTTCTCTGAAGTTTCCTCAGCTTTGTTTTCTATGATGTTTGGTGTTAACTCGTCCTTAGCTTGTCTTTTTTCTGTTTTAAGGTAAGTTAAACAAGTGTTTACAGCTATCCGGTAAATCCAAGTAGAAATCATGGCTTGGTTTCTGAATTTGTCCAGATTTTGCCAAACTTTCAAGAAAGTCTCTTGCATTAAATCATTCGCACTATCCTCATCATTGGTATAACCAAAACATAAACGATATATTTTCTTAGAATTAGCCTGAAAAATTTCTTTGAAAATTTGTTCCTTCTGAGACATTTATGTGAGTAGTTTTTTAGATGAGATAGGTTTTGAGTTTAATTGTTACAAATTAGAAGAATAATTTTGATAATTTTAAATTTTGAAAGCCAAACATATTCCACACACGATGTCAAATCTCAGATTAAAAGAGTCTTTATTAGGGTTAAGCTTACTAGCTATCACTTTTAATGCTTGCCAGCAAAGCACCAAACAAGTAGATACCAATAGCGAAACAGATAGCACTGTAACTATCAATTTTAATGGCGATACATCAAAAACGGGTATGGTTTATATTCAGGGAGGTACATTTATGATGGGCGGAGACAATGAACAAGCCGATAAAGATGAATTTCCTAAACACCAAGTAACAGTTTCTGGCTTTTGGATGGATGAGCATGAAGTAACCAATGCGCAATTTGCCAAGTTTGTAGAAGCTACAGGTTATATCACCACGGCAGAGCGCAAACCCAATTGGGAAGAGCTAAAAAAGCAGCTCCCTCCGGGTACTCCTAAGCCTGATGAAAGCCAGTTAGTTGCAGCATCCTTAGTTTTTACACCAACAACTGCTGAGGTTGATTTAAATGATTACAGCCAGTGGTGGCGCTGGGTAGAAGGTGCTAATTGGAAACATCCAGAAGGTCCGGGTAGTGATATTAAGGGGAAAGATAATTACCCTGTAGTACATATCAGTTGGGACGATGCCACAGCTTATTGCAAATGGGCAGGAAAACGCCTGCCAACAGAAGCCGAGTGGGAGTTTGCAGCCCGTGGAGGTTTACAAAATGCCATTTATCCTTGGGGTAATGAACATATCAGTAAAGGCATAAAAGCAAACTCATGGGAAGGAAGTTTCCCTTACCAAAATCTTAAAAAAGATGGTTTTGATGGTTTAGCGCCAGTGAAATCTTTCAAACCTAATGGCTACCAATTGTATGATATGGCTGGCAATGTATGGGAATGGTGTGCAGATTGGTACAGAAACGACTATTACGAAACCGCTAAGCAAGCAGGTGGCATTAGTAACCCAAAAGGTCCAACAGACAGTTACGACCCTGATGAGCCTTATACGCCTAAAAAAGTAGCAAGAGGCGGTTCCTTTATGTGCAACGATAGCTATTGTTCTGGTTACCGCGTTGCAAGACGTATGAAAAGCAGTCCGGATTCTGGCATGAGTAATATGGGGTTTAGATGTGTGAGGTAGGTGGTTAGGTGGTTAGTTGGTTAGGTTGTTAGTTTGTTAGTTGGTTAGGTTGTTAGTTTTTGGTTGGATAGGGATGTTTGACGGTTTATAATTTTGCCTTTTTGATGAGTTATTGATTTATTTTTAATTTTTCCTGTCATTACGATGAGGAACGAAGAAGCAATCTGTTTTTATTGATTGAAGGATTGATTTTTTGAATGAGTGATTTCCCTGTTTTTTAATTTTTAATTTTTCCTTTTGAATTTTTCCTTTCATAGCGATGAGGAACGAAGAAGCAATCTCATTTTTTTATTGATTGAAGGATTGATTTTTGAATGAGTGATTTCCCTGTTTTTTTAATTTTTAATTTTACCTTTTTAATTATTATTCAACCACGGAGTACGCAGAGCACACAAAGCTGGGTGAAGACTTATAAAAGCCCTCTGTGAACATTGTGTTTTCTGTAGTTAAAACCATTCAATTTTCTAGTATCAAGGATGAGTAAAATAAAAGAAGAAAATTAATCTCTATATGATGATTCAAAGCCTTTAGCTTTCCGCCTTTAGCCTTACGCTTTAAGCACTTTAATTCCGAGTATCAGATTAAAATTATCCGTGTATATCCGAATAATAATTGTCTTTATTATTGTTTAAATTTTTAGAGCAAGTATTGAAAATCGTCATACACGATAGGTAGTAGCCATATAAAAACCAAAATATAGATGCTTATAAAGCATATTAACCAAATAAAAAGTCCTTTAGATCATTTGAATATTTAAAATCTAATACTAAATTGTAACTTAATCTAAAAATATGCGCTATAGGATAGCGGATATTTACTAGTTGGGCGATATTTTATAAGCAACATATTCAACGACAGACAACTAAATGATTGAAGAGTACGACATAGCAATTTTTGGAGGAGGAATTTCGGGATTTTCGACAGCATTAAGACTTCAAAGTAAAGGATTTAAAACTATCGTTTTTGAATCTCACGGACAGTTGGGAGGTTGTGCTGGATTTTTCACCAAAAAAAATTTTTCATTTGACGTTGGAGCAACAACATTGGTTGACTTTGTAAATGATGGTGTTGGTGGAAACTTTTTCAAAGATATAGGCTTAGAGCTTCCAAAGGGAGAGTATATTGAATACATTGCTTGGTTACCAGATAGACAGGTTATACTATATCGAGATTTTGAAAAATGGAACAAAGAACGTTTAGAAAAATTAGGTTCGACAGACAAGCACATTAAATTTTGGAATCTTATGGACAAGGTTACAAAGGTATTTTGGAATGCTAGCCGGGATAATATTAAATTGCCAATTCGTAGTCCAAAGGATTTGTACATTGTATTAAAGACTATTGGAATTCAAAATTTGTATTTGGTAAAATATCTGAATTCAACAATGCTTGACATACTAAAAAAATTCAATTTAGAAAAAGACAAACCGCTTATTGGTTTACTTTCAATGCTGATAGAAGACACTGTTCACAGCAGTATTGATAAAGCACCTTTTATCAATTCGGCTTTAGGAACTACCATTAGAGGTGCGGGTCTTATGAGAGCAGACGGTGGAATGAAAAATTTTTGGAATTATTTATCAACTCATTATTTAAAAATTGGGGGAACATTAAAAAAAGGGTATAGAGTAATTGGTTTCAAACAAGAGGAAGCAAATTGGAGTATAACAACAAATAAAGGAGTTTTTAAATCTAAAAAAATAATAAGTTCTTTACCAATTGACCTGACATATAATATTTGCCCAAGTTCAATAAAAAATAAATTACAACCATTTATAGCAAAAAACGAAAAATATCAAGGAAGTGCAATAGTAGTTTTTTTAGGTATTCCCGAGTCGGAAATTTCTAATCAGACTTTTAAGCACCACCAAATTTTACTTGATTACGAAACAAAATTAGGAAATGGAAATAATATGTTTATTTCTATTTCTGCAAAAGACGATAACATTTCAGCACCGTCAGGTTTTTGTTCAGTTATGCTTTCAACTCATTGTGAACTTTCTGAATGGCAAAATTTATCAGAAACAGAGTATCAAATCAAAAAGCAAAATATTGGACAAAAATTAATTGAAACTGCAAGAATAGTCTATCCAAGACTTGGAGAAAATGCTGTTATTTATGAAGTAGGAACACCTTTGACATATCAAAAGTTTACAAAAAGGACTAATGGAAGTGTCGGCGGGTTTAAACAAACACTTAAAAACGCGAACTTTAATGCTGTTCCACAGGACATTGGAATTAAAAACTTTTGGCTTGCAGGCGACAATACCTGGCCAGGACTTGGGACAGTTGCAGGATTAATTTCAGGTAGAATAGCAAGCGAATATGCAGAAAAATAAAAACATCGCCCAACAAGGGTAACTGTTGCACAACTCACTAAATAGTTATATAAAATCATTTTATTAAGTAAAGAAGCGTTATTTAAAGCTGATATAAGCGAGGCACATTTTTTTTTGTTGTTTTATTGTTTGTAAAAAAAGCGAGTCTCTAAAAGGCTTATTTTAGTTCAGATACAAAGGGTTTAAGAAATTAAGTTTGATATGCTGATTTAGCTTTAATACATCCACACTTAGGGTGTGATATTTAATTTTAGGACGAGAGAATTTCATCAATTTTTTCAGATTATAAGCTATAGCACTCATTAAGACGTGTTTATTAGCGCTGATCATCCCTCTGGTGTTTAGCCGCTTCAAATTCATGAAGTTTATTAAAGTACCTAGTACAGGTTCTACCGTTCTACTCCTTATTTTACTGATAGCTTTTGCGTATAGAGGATTAGCTTTCAGTTTTTGGTGCATACGGTCGTAATAGGGTTTGTCAATACTATCCTCAATCTTTTTGAATTTTGTAGCAGCCCCACAACAAGTGATTCTTAAT
>NZ_AULF01000050.1 GCF_000425145.1 Pedobacter glucosidilyticus DSM 23534 | reverse complement strand
AGAAGAAAGTATAAACAAGATTTTAAAATACTCCAAATCGTTATAACAAAAAAGCCTCTTCAAATTAAAAGAGGCTCTTTTGTTATGCTTTATTTTTTAGGCGGTAATACTTGTAGACCTTAACCGCCGACATGATGATTGCGCTAAAAATTATCAGTCCAATTAACCCGTAAAGCCAATCTACTGCACTTTTTAAAACTACTGTAAAAACTATAGCTACTAAAAATATAGTTGCCAATTCATTCCACAACCTTAACTGTGTACTTGTCATTTTAAAAATTCCATTTCTTAGCTGCTTGATAATTCTACCGCATAGGAAATGATAGATAAGTAAACCTATAACAAAAGCTATTTTAACTTGCATCCAACCGGTTTGTAATAAACCGGGATTTAAATGTAACATGGTTAAACCAGCCAAAACACTTAATACCATAGCTGGCGTAGTAATAATATTCCAAAGTTTAGTTTCCATAACTTGGAATTGTTTTTGTAAAATATCACGCTCTACAACAGGCCTATCATTAGCTTCTGTATGATAAATAAACAACCTAACGATATAAAAAAGCCCTGCCATCCAACTAACAACAAATATGATATGTATTGATAAGACGTAGGAATACATGTTATAATTTAACTTTTTTATTAGATTAAAATCTTACTTGAATAAAATCTAAGTTAGTAAAACCACAGTCCAGAAGTCTCTCTCCTTTGGAGAGGGATTTAGGGTGAGGCTTTTTAATATCTAAACTCTTTTACTACTTCTATAGCATATTTTACATTATCAAAAGGAATATCAGGCATAATACCATGCCCTAAATTAAATATAAAGCCTTTTTCGCCACGCATACGTTCAAAAAGTTTATATATTTTCTGTTTGATAACCTTTTTATCTGCATAAAGAATAAATGGATCAAGATTTCCTTGAACTGCCATTCCTTGTGGTAAACGTTGCTTAATATCTCTTAAATCAGCATTCCAATCAATAGAAACAACATCTGGTTTAGCTTCTGCCATAAGCGGTGCAAAAACAGAACTTCCTTTACAAAAAGAAATTACAGGAATATCTTTCCTATTTAGTTTACTGATAATTTCATTGATATAACGATGAGAAAACTCGGTATAATCATCCCAACTCAAAGCTAAAGCCCAACTATCAAATATCTGAACAGCGTTAACACCAGCTGCTATTTGTAGGTTTAAATAGTCTGCAGTTACAGTTGCAATTTTACTTAGAAGCTTATGCGCCAATTCTGGATGATTATGAATCATCAGTTTTGTTAATTTGAAATCTTTAGAAGAACCACCTTCTACAAGATAACTCATCACGGTAAAAGGTGCGCCTGCAAAACCAATTAACGGAATTTGTTTATCGCCTAAGGCACTTAATCTTTGCTGAATAACTTTTATTGCATCAGCAACATACTGTAAACGGTGGGTAACATCAACTTCTAGGGCATCAATATCCTGAGCTGTTCTTACCGGATTGGCAAATCTAGGTCCAACACCTTGTTCAAAACTTAAATCGCCGCCCATTGCTTCTCCTGTAACCAAAATATCTGAAAACAAAATAGCGGCATCTATACCCAATAAATCAACCGGTAACATGGTTACATCAGCAGCAATTTCTGGTGTTTTACACATTTCCAGAAAAGAATATTTGTTTTTAATCTCCCAGTATTCTGGCATAAATCTGCCTGCCTGACGCATCATCCAAACTGGTGGGCGTTCTGTTTCCTGAGATAAAGCTGTTTTAATAAATAATGAATCCTTCATTTAATTTGATGTAACTCTTTTTCTAAATTTTTTAATATGCTTTGTTGTCTAGCTGGCAAAGGTATCTTTTTTGCTTCTGCTATCCATAACAAACCTTTTTCTTTTTGTTTATTTCTGAGATTGATATTGGCTAAGTGCATGATAGTTATACCTAAATCTTGAGCTTTAAGTCCAGAAAAGGCAGCTTTTTCTAAATGGTGCTCAGCAGTTTGATAATCCATCTGATGTACAGCTATACAACCTAATAAATACTCGTAATAAGGTTTTCTCTTTTTACTTAAATATTGCGGCTTTGCAATACTTAAAAGCAGGTTTTTAGCTGATTCATAGTCTTTATTTTTAAATTGTTTGGCGGCTAAAATAATAGGTCCTTCTTTAAAATAACCCCAAACAACCAACCCAATAAATAAAAAGCTTAATGCTGCAATTTCATAAACTTTTAAAGTTATGGCCAATATAGCCACTATTAAGAGTAAGAAACCAACTAACCACCTAGCCTTATTACTAAACATGTTGCTTAAGCATCAGTGAATTTATAACCTACACCTCTGATAGAGTGGAAATAAATTGGATTTTTTTGATCTGGCTCAAAATATTTTCTGAACGTAAGGATAAAATTATCTATAGTTCTTGTTGATGGATAAACATCGTAATTCCAAACAGTTTCTAAGATTTGCTCGCGAGAGACTGCCTCATTCTTACGCTCTATCAATAATTTTAAAAGCATGGTTTCCTTTTTGGTTAAAGGTGTTATAGTACCATTCTCATGCTTTAACTCAAAGGAATTGAAATAAATAGTTTTATCGCCTATTTTGTACGAATTGATTTCCTTTAAATCATCACCCTTCATACTTCTTTTAATGAGATTATTTACCCTCAAAATAAGCTCTTCCAAATTGAAAGGTTTAGTTAGATAATCATCAGCACCTTTTTTAAGTCCGGTAACCCTATCTTCTGAAGTATTTTTAGCTGTCAAGAACATGATAGGCACCTCGCTATTTTCTAATCTGATAGTTTCAGCAACCTGAAAACCATCTATCTCTGGCACCATAACATCTAAAATGATGAGGTTAAATTTTTCTTCTTTAAAAACTTTTAAAGCTTTTTTTCCGTCAGTTACAGCTCTTACAAAAAAGCCTTCCATTTCTAGGTTTAGTTTGATGGCTTCAAGAAGGTGTTCTTCATCTTCCATCAATAATATTCTTTGTTTATTTACCATAATTGTAATTTTTTATCCAAAAGAAACTTCAAAAATAGTTCCGCTTGGTGTGTTGTTTTTTACTTTAATAAGTGCTTGATGATTTTCTAACACTTGTTTCACAATAAATAAACCCAAACCTGTGCCTTTAGTTTTGCGTGTATTCTCGCTACCTACTCTGTAAAACTTATCAAATATCTTTGGCTTTTCTACATCTGGTATACCCATACCTAAATCGGCAACTTTAAAACATACTTTACCATTACTTTTACGCTCTAAACTTACGTGGATAGGCACACATTCTGGCGAATATTTTACTGCGTTTTCTATTAAATTGGTTACTACAGAAGCCATAGCAAACTTATCACCAGTGATAAAAATATTTGGTTCTATTTGTGTAATTAATGCTTCTTTATTGCAAACATGTATTTGTAACCTAGCTACAATTTTTTCTATTAATTCTGATAGGTTAAGCTGCTCCTTAGGAAAACTATAAGATTTATTCTCAATTTTTGAAGCAAGCAGCATATTTTCAACCAAATCATCTAACCTTTCTATATCAAGTAGCGACTTTCCAATGAAATTTTGTTGAGTTTCTTTATCTAAATCTCTCTTTTGTATAGTTTGGAGATATAATTTTATAGAAGCAAGAGGAGATTTCAGCTCATGAGTTACAGAAAGCAAGAAATTCTTTTGCTGGGCATTCATTTTCTTTTCTCTGTTAATAGCTTTATGCAATTTATAAGCTCCAAAACTCATCAAAGAAACAAAAACAATACCTTCGCCAATTACCATACCTCTTCTTATAGGCTCCAACTCAATGAGTAAAGTTGCCCACCAAAATAATTGTGCAATTACGTAGAAAACTAAAACGTAAAATATGGTTAGCGGTTTCATGTTATCTGCTTCTGAATACGATGTCTAAAGTTTCAAAAATTTGTCTTTTTGCCTTCTCTAAATCTAACTTACTATGTGCTGCCGATATAAAGCCTACCTCGTAACCTGAGGGTCCGAAATAAACTCCTCTATTAAGTAATTCTTTGTGCATCACCTTAAACTTCTCCATACTAGCCGGGTCTATTTCTTCTGCCGTTTGGATTTTATCTTTATCGGTGAAGGCAAACCAAAAAATAGAACCTATAGTAAATACTTTAAATTTGTAGTTTTTTGCAGTAGCGTAACGTTGTATAGACTCTGTAAACTCTTGAGTTTTATTGTTTAACTCTTTATAAAAACCAGATTTACTCAGTTCGGTTAATTGAGCAATACCAGCAGCCATAGCAACCGGGTTACCAGATAATGTACCTGCTTGATAAACCCCTCCTTCCGGAGATATATTAGACATAATTGACGATGAAGACGCATAAGCACCTACAGGTAAGCCACCTCCAATAATTTTACCGTAAGTAATAATGTCTGGTTGTATATCATAATATCCTGCAGCACCTTCAAAACCTACTCTAAAACCAGAAATTACTTCATCAAATATTAATAATGCGCAATTTTCATTACAAATATCTCTTACAAATTGTAGAAAATCTTTGTCTTGTAAAAGTAAACCATTATTAGCTGGCACTGGCTCTATAATAACTGCAGCAATTTGCTCTTTAAAATCTTCAAAAGCCTTTTTTAAAGCTTCTTTATCATTAAGCGAAACTACAATAGTTTCGTTAGCAAAAGATTTTGGTATACCAGCAGATGATGTTTCTCCAAAAGTAACCAAACCAGAACCTGCTTTCACTAGAAGAGAATCTGAATGGCCGTGATAACAACCTTCAAATTTTATAATTTTATCTCTTTTGGTAGTACCTCTTGCTAAACGAATAGCAGACATTACGGCTTCTGTGCCAGAACTCGTAAATCTTATCTTTTCTATATATCTATTATTTGATATAATAAGCTCTGCCAATTCATTTTCTAAAGCTGTTGGAGCCCCGAAAGACATTCCGTTAGCCATTACCTCAACAACTTTTTCTCTTACTTTAGCAGGGTTATGACCTAAAATTAATGGTCCCCATGAGCAACAAAAGTCAATAAACTGATTTCCATCTGCATCCCATAGATAACAACCATCACCTTTTTCTATGAAAAGAGGTGTTCCATAAACAGATTTAAAAGCTCTTACCGGCGAGTTTACACCACCTGGGAAAAAAGTTTTTGCTTTTTCATATAATTGAGCAGACTTTTCTCTTGATATGTCTGGTTTTGCACCAGAAGTTAAGGATGTAGTTTCTTCCTCACCGCTACTAAAAATCTTTTTTATCGAATCGAACATCTTCTATTACAGTTATGAGTAAATCTTTAATTAAATCCAGTTATTAGCTAAAACTTCTTTGGCATGATAAGTTAAAATAATATCTGCTCCAGCTCTTTTAATACCCATTAAGGTTTCTACAGTGGCTCGCTTTTCATCTAACCATCCGTTTTGTGCCGCTGCTTTTATCATGGCGTACTCACCACTTACGTTATATGCCGCAATAGGTAAATCAAAATTATCTTTCATTAATTTAATAACATCTAGATAAGCTAAAGCTGGTTTCACCATTAAAAAATCGGCTCCTTCTTGGCTATCTAACATCCCTTCAATTAAGGCTTCTCTTTGATTAGCCGGATTCATCTGATAAGTTTTTTTATCACCAAAACGCGGAGCAGAATCTAAAGCATCTCTAAAAGGTCCGTAAAATGCGCTTGCATATTTTGCTGTATAAGACATAATAGAAACATTGGTAAAACCTGCTGCATCTAGTGCTTCTCTGATGTATCCTACTCTGCCATCCATCATATCAGAAGGTGCAACAATATCTGCACCAACTTCTGCTTGTGCTACAGCCATTTTAGCTAATATTTCAAGTGTTTCATCATTTACAATTTCACCATTTCTAACTAAACCATCATGCCCATCAGAACTGTATGGATCCATAGCTACATCTGTAACAATACAAGCTTCTGGAAAATTAGATTTAACCTCCTTAATCGCTTTTAGATATAATCCGTTTTTATTCAAGCTTTCTGTAGCTTTTGTGTCTTTTAGAGATTCTTCTAGATTTGGAAATAAATCGAAAGATTTAAGACCAAGTTTAAGACAAGACTCAACTTCTTTTAAAAGTAAATCAATAGAATACCTATAAATGCCTGGCATAGAAGAAACCTCTGTTTTTTGATTTTTACCATCAATAATAAAAAGCGGAAAAATAAAATCAGAAGCTCTAAGAAAATTCTCTTGAACCATATTTCTAATCACCTCAGATTTTCTGTTTCTTCTTGGTCTGCTAAGCATCATCATAATAAATCTATTTTATATCTATCCCAAAAACTGCCTCAGCCAAACCAATTTCATCTGGCGATGAAGGCAATATATAAGGAACATTCATTTCATCGAACTTTTTACCGGTGGATACCCCTATTGCAACAATTTTCTGCCCTGGCTCTAGTAAGTTGTCTACAAAATAGGCTTCAACGTTAGACGGACTGGTGAATACCAATACGTCTGCGAAACTTTGGTCAACATCATCAACCAATATGGTTTCATATATGGTTAAATTTGTTATTTGTGTTTCTTGTGATAAAGCTTTTTGTATGGTTCTTAAAGAATCTTTTGCTGATGGAAATAAAACATGTGTTCCATTAGCTACAGATGCAAATTCATCAGCAACTTCTGTAATATCACCATTATCTCCAACAAAAGACGGTACTTTTCCTAGTTGCCTTAAAGCATCTTCTGAACCTCTACCTGCAACTCCAAATTTCACATCCTTTGGTAACACAGGATTTAATTTAAAAAAGTACTCGATTCCATTTTTACTACTGAAGAAAATCCAATCTATATTTCTAAAAATGTAAGAATCAAGTTTATGTATGGTTGGTACAGTTTTAATTAATGATCGGGCTTCAATCTCTATACCATGCTTTGTTAAAGCTTTATAAAAATAGCTATGCTCTGATAATTCTCTCGATATGAATACTTTTCTAGCTAGTTTTCTTTTTTCTAAATCAAATTTAGCTACAATTTTCTCTGCTAAATTTTCAGTTGTTGATGACTCTATATATAATCTGTCTGGAAACTCTTCACCTGAATTTGCTTTGGTTGTCCAAACTTTAAATAAATTATCTTCTTTCTCGCAATAACAACCTAACGGCATGTGGCAGCCGCCATTAAAAAGATTAAGAACTTTTCTTTCTACAGCAATGCAGGCTGCTACGTCAGCGTCATTAATTTGCTGTAAAATTGTATTAAGCTCATCATCCTGATTTCTCGTTTGAACAGCTAAAACACCTTGTGCAGGAGCCGGTACAAGCTCAGAAGTAGGTTCAATCTCTTCTATGTAAAATTCGGATAAATCAAGCTCCAATCTACTAATACCAGCTTTAGCTAAAATAATGGCATCATAATTTTCATCTCTTAATTTTTGAATTCTTGTATTGATATTACCTCTTAAATCATCAATCTCCAAATCAGGTCTAACCGCTAGTAATTGAGATTGTCTTCTGTTAGATGATGTACCTACGATGCCATTATGCTTAACTGATAGCTTTTTAGATAAGTCTACACAATCTTTTAAGATTAAAATAATCTCAGACGGATCCTCTCTTTCAGAAACGGCAGCAATTCTTAATCCAGGAGGATTCTCTGTTGGTAAATCTTTATGAGAGTGAACAGCTATATCAATAGTTCCTGCTAGAAGATGCTCTTCTAATTCTTTTGTAAAAAAACCTTTTCCTTCTAATTTATCTAATCTGAGATTTAATATATGATCTCCTTGAGTTTTGATAATTTTAATTTCAGTTTCAACACCAATGTGATTAAGTTTTGCAGCCACATGGTTAGCTTGCCAGAGTGCAAGGTCACTCCCTCTTGTTCCTATGATAATTGTTCTATTCAATTGACTTAAAATGTAGGTAAAAATAAAACTTTTGAAGCTATTTTATGAAAAGTTGGATATTATGCGTTATTAACTAAAATATCTTTAGCCATAACCATAGGAACACTTATATATTTTTTCTCCATATAAGCCATAACCTTTTCTAAAACCTCTCTGGAAGTAGGATCTAAAGAATTTACTTCATCTGCAAATACAGAATTTAACGCTCTAGATTTGATTTCCTTTATCTTTTCAGGAACCTCTTTCATGGCGAGTTCAATTCTACGTTGCTTCAAAATAGGTCTGAATTCTTTAATATTCTTCTCTATAATCGCTTCGCCATTGATTAATTCTTGATAACGCTCTTTAAGATTTTTTTCTGCTATATCCTGTAAAGTTTTAACATCAATATATTCAAGCTTAAAATTTGCTATTACCTCCTGATGAGTATCATTAGGTATAGCTAAATCTACAATAATTTTCTTTGATGTATCTCCATTTAACAACTTTAAATATAAATCCTTAGTGATAATGGGTTCTGTTGCTCCTGTACAAGTGATAATTACATCAAAACCTGACGAATAATGTGTTAAATCTTCTAGTGTGTATGCAACACCACCCAGTTGTGAGGCCAACGCTTGTGCTTTACTTAAAGTCCTGTTAAAAACAGAAAAATTTTGATATTTATGCTTTTTAAGATATTTAGCTAAATTCTGATTTGTTTCTCCCGCCCCTATAATTAAAATCCTACTATTTGGGATTATTTTTAAATCTCTGAGCTTTCTATATGCTAATGAGACAACAGAAATGGGGTTTTTAGAAATATTGGTGTATGTATAAACTTCTTTCGCAGTTTTTACAACCCTATTCATAATAAGCCTCATAAAATCTCCTGTAAAACCTTTCTCTTTACAAGACTCATAAGCTTTTCTTACTTGTGCTAATATCTCCTTTTCACCAACAACCAAACTTTCAAGCGAACTTGAAACACGCATTAAATGATTAAGAGCATCTTCCTGTTCATAAATGCAACATCCGTCAACAATGAGATTTAAATCACTATCTGCTACCCTACCTCTATGAAATACATCTAAAAAGCGTTTTACAAAATCTTTACTAATATCATGCTCTGCAGTAAAAACAAATTCTACTCTATTACAGGTACCTAGGTAAAATATTTCTGAAATATTAAACTTTTCCCGAACCAGATGAAGTGTCGAATCTATAGCATCATTACATAATACTAAACATCCCAACTTATCAAGCTCAATCTGCTTATGAGTAAACGCTATAATTTTTAGATACTTCAATGATATATTTTTGAACTCTACAAATGTAAAATAGCTATCTTACTCCTATGTCAATCATTTGTCAATTGCAATTATTTAGAAAGGATTTAAATAACCATTATTTTTTTTATTATAAGACTCGAAAATCAAATACATTTAACATTTTTATAAAAATAATTTTCTATGATAGAAAGCATCATCACCACTATAAATAGCTTAATCTGGAGTAATGCCCTTATTATTTTATGCCTTGCTGCTGGAATTTATTTCTCTGTAATTACAGGATTTTTACAAATAACACATGTTAAAGAAATGCTTAAGCTACTCTTTAAAACAGAATCTTCTAAAAAAGGTGTAAGCTCATTTCAAGCATTTTCTATTGCTATAGCTGGTAGGGTTGGCACAGGAAACATTGCCGGTGTTGCTACTGCCATTGCTATGGGTGGTCCTGGTGCAATTTTTTGGATGTGGGTAATTGCTTTTCTAGGAAGTGCTTCTGCTTTTATTGAAGCTACATTAGGACAAATTTATAAAGAGGTAAAAGATGATCAGTATCGCGGTGGTCCTGCTTTTTATATAGAAAAGGGTCTTCATATAAAATGGTATGCCATGTTATTTGCAATAGCAACTATCCTAAGTACTGCCGTTTTTTTACCCGGAGTACAAAGCAATAGTATTGCAACAAGTAGTTTTAATGCTTTTGGTATACCTCTAGAATATACAGGTATATTTATTTCTATTCTTTTAGCACTTATAATTTTTGGAGGAGTTAAAAGAATTGGTAAAGTTGCTGAAATAACCGTTCCCTTTATGGCCGGTGCCTACATATTAATGGCTGTTGTTATTATTTTAATGAATATAAGTGAAGTCCCCTCCGTTCTTTACCTTATTATAAAGTCTGCATTTGCTGTTGAACCGGCATTTTCCGGTCTCTTCGGAATGGCGATTTCATGGGGAGTTAAAAGAGGTATTTACTCCAATGAAGCAGGACAAGGGACAGCTCCACATGCCGCCGCCGCTGCTGAAATATCACATCCAGTAAAGCAAGGACTTGTTCAGGCATTCTCTGTTTACGTAGATACACTTTTTGTTTGCACAGCTACAGCATTAATGATACTATTTACAGGAAAATACAATGTAATAAATCCGCAAGGTGGTTTTATAGTAGAAAATTTACCAGGTATAGCAACGGGGCCAGCATTTACACAATTAGCAATAAGTCATCATTTCCCACTTTTGGGTAACCCTTTTGTTGCAATCTCTTTATTCTTTTTTGCTTTTACCACGCTAATGGCATATTACTTCATTGCAGAAGCAAACTTAAGCTATTTGGATATCAAAAATCGAAAATGGTTAATATGGTTGCTCAGAATATTTTTCATTATCAGTGTATATTATGGGACAATAAAAACAGCAGAAATCGCATGGATCATTGGCGATATAGGTGTTGGAGTTATGGCTTGGTTAAATATCATAGCAATATTTTTACTAAGAAAACCTGCTTTAATCGCTTTGAAAGATTATAAAATGCAAAAGAAAAAAGGATTAAATCCTACATTTAACGCCAAAGAATTAGGTATTAAAAATACTAGTGAGTGGTAAACGAATGGCTAATACGTTTAAATTAACTCTGATTATGTAAAAAATGAGTTATTCAAAAATATTTTTAAAAAGCCGACTATTTTCAGTTTAGAGGCTTATTAACTTTATTTATTACTATTTTATTATTCCGTTTAATAAATATTATTGTAAACATACATTTATCTAGAGATTAGGAATTCCCTAATAACAAAAAAGCCCTTTAAGTTATACTAGCTTAAAGGGTATTATTTGATTGAATAAAAAAAAGTCGGCATCGACCTACTCTCCCACATTTTACTGCAGTACCATTGGCTCTGATGGGCTTAACTTCTCTGTTCGGAATGGGAAGAGGTGGACACCATCGATATAGACACCTGAATATCTTTTGAGCTCTAAGCTCAAGGCTTAAAGCTTATATTCATTTTGTTTCACTTATGCTTTAGGCTTACCGCCTTAAGCTTTTAGCTTAACAATGACATATTATTGAAAGAAGATATTGTTCGAGAAAACAACAGTTTGATTTGCATCTATCTGTCTCTGGAAAGTATCGGATAA
>NZ_AULF01000049.1 GCF_000425145.1 Pedobacter glucosidilyticus DSM 23534 | reverse complement strand
CGATTTCTCCCGTCTCTACAATCATCCATTTCCGCCTTTTAAGCTTTAAAAAACAAGGTTTTCCGCGTAAGGGAAAGTCTCTGACAGAAATCTCATCGAAAAAACCCTTAGAAATTAACTTTTCAGAGGTGAACTCTTTGGGTTGTATATTCCTTTCTTGAAGATAGATGTAATAAGAATCTGATACAGTCTCTACTTTGTCCAGTTCAAAGTATTCGCTAAGACCTTCCGGTAAGATTAATGATAGTAAGGTAGAATCCAAAATATTGATTTTATACAAAATTAATCAAATCTTTAAACCTCCCCAACTTTTACGATTGATCCACTTTTCCACGTTGTTAAAATTTTAAGTAAAAAAAATAAACCTGTCTTTGTGCTGCTACCGGTATAACGCTTTGGACATGATAAACCTAAAACGCTGATTATTAATATCCTATAGCTATCCTTTCAAAAGAACCAAATAGAACCTTATGCAACCTTTATAGAACAAAATAGAACCTATCAGCTCTTGATACTGCTACTGCTCTTGTTACTGAAATGGGATAAAGTATGGCTTTTGGTGTTTTCTTCCTTCGGTGTTCCTTCGGATTGATATGTGTGATGTATGTGTTAGGGGGGGGTAGTTGGTTGGGTGGTTAGTTTGTTAGATGGTTAGGTGTTAGTTTGTTGGGGGCTGGGTGGTTACTTGTAAGTTGTAGACTTTTTTTTGTTTAAACGCTCTAGTTTGTCAAGCGGAAAATGAAGCTTTTCTTGTCGTACGTAATGAGCCTTGCGTGATGAGATCGCTTCACTGTGTTCGCGATGATAAAGTAATCGGGATAGCCTTGGGTAATGAGGTAGCTTCACTACGTTCGCTATGTTTTAACCACTGAGGGCGCAGAGAGCGCTGAGCTGGGTGGTTACTTGAAAATTGCAGACCTTTTTTAGTGTTTAACTGCTCTAGTTGGTCAAGCGAAGAATGAAGCTTCTTTTTTTTAACCTGTATGATGAGATCGCTTCACTACGTTCGCGATGATAAAGTAATCGGGATAGCTTCATTATGTTCGCCTAGTTTGTCAAGCGAAGAATGAAGCAGTCTCTGTTATAACCTGTATGAAGGGATAGTCTTCCATGAAGAGATAGCTTCATTTCATTCGCGATGATAAAGCGTTTGTCACTGCATGGTATGAAGCTTCTCTTGCAGATGAATATTTTAAAAGAGATAGCTTAATGAAATTCACTCTAACTCTATATGTTAAGCTTAATCAATATCTTCTCACTTCAAAATCGCTTAAACCGCCTTTAAAGTTGATATAAATTTTTTGTTTGGCGGTTTTAAAGTTTGAGGTTTCGTAATCGCCTACTTCATTTTCTTTAAAACCATCAAACTTACGTGATGAAAGTTCGCTGGTATTTTCAATCAGGCATCCAGCGTTTTCAGGAATTTTAATGACCACTTTTGCAACACCAGTTTCTGCGCTAAGGCTTACACTATCTTGTAAACTACCTATTTTAATATCAAATTTTGCTGCGCCACCTTCTAAATCTAAAGTTCTTACTTTATAATCAGATAAATCAAAAGTTGCTTTACCAGCACCCATTTTTAAACTGATATCCCAAAGCGGGTTTGTATTTAAAAACAGTTTTATCTTACTATATTCTTCATCTTTAAAGTTGAAATCTTTATTGTTATTGGTTGTAAAATCCAAATTTACAGTACTATCCTGATCTGTTTTCTTTAAAATATATCTAGCCTTAGCGCCTTTTATATTAGCCTCAAATAAGTTATCTGTGTATTCATCAATCACAAAAGAACTTGCGCCTCCAGAAACTTCAAGCTTAACAATTTTAAAACGTGGGTCGTAAGTTTCGGTATAAGCATTTAACTCAGTAGCGTCTTTATCTACCTCAATTTCATCATCATTTGACCATGTAATTCCGGTATGCGTATCGTTATTTAAACCTTTATAGGTTATAAATCCTAAACTTAAGATGGTTATACTGGCTATCAAAACTGTTGCTAAAACTGTTTTCCTTTTAGCAAATAAGATATTGATACCTGTAACTATTAAAACCAGCGGCCAAAAGCGCCAAATATATCGCCAACTAAAATCAATCATATTAAAATTCTCTAGCAGGATAATCCCACCTATATAAACCAATATGATTCCCCAAAAAATTCTATCTGTTTTCATAACTATATATTTTCGTTGGTTTTATCTTCAGTTATTTCACTTATTGGTGTTTCTTCTACAGGCTCTTCTTCCTTAGTTTCTGTTGGTATTTCCTTTTCTTTTTTTGCTTTCATCAGCATGGTTATACCCAATACCACAAAAACTAAAGGCCATAATTTACCAATGCTAAACCAATCTGGTATGAGATCAAACTCATCCATTAAAAAATATGAGCCTAAAACAACGAGGATTAACCCTCCAATTGTACTCATGTTAGCGTTTTTTTCTTTCTTTTTTGATGCTTTGTAAGACCTATAATCATCGGGCATAGGTGGCTGATAATTTTTAGTGTAACTACTATACATAGTACTATATTGTTCTGGCAAAGCAATCCATAAAATGATATAAATTAAAAAGCCCCCGCCTCCAAAAAATACTGCTAATGCAAATGCAATTCTTACCCAGGTAACATCTAACTGAAAGTACTCTGCTAATCCTGAGGCAACACCAGCAACCATTTTGTCGCTCATGTTTCTTGTTAATTTTTTAGACATAATCTTGTTTTTTTACAATCCTAACACTTCTTTTCTTCCTTAAACTTGTCCGCCTGTTGGGGTAATTATCAATTGATCTATATTGGCCCCTGCACTCAGGTTTAAAGTTTGGTTAATCATCAGGGCAACATCCTCTGGCTGTATAAATTTATCTGCCGCTACGGTTGTGCCCTCCCAAGAGCTTGTTAATGTTGAACCAGGTAAAACTGCTGTTACTTTTACTTGATCATCCATTAATTCTGCTCTCATGATATTGTTAAGACTAAGCATCGCCGCTTTTGTTACACAATATGAGCCAGCATTTATAATATTATGGATACTAGCTACAGAACAAATGTTAAAAATATAACCTTTTCTTGCTTTTCGCATGCTTAAACCTATTTTTTTATACAATAGATAAGCACAATTTACATTTACTAAAAAGTGCTTTTCTAGTAAATCATCGGCTTCGTCTAAAATGGCAGCAGGCTCAAAAACGCCTACATTATTGATTAAAACATCAATAAAACCAAAATACTGTAAAGACTGCAATGCAAAAGCGTTTACTTCAGCTTTTAAACTGCAATTAACCGCCTGAGTGTATACTTTTACAGATGGATAAAGCTTCTGTATCTCTTCTTTTAAGGATAATAATTCGGTTTCATTTCTTGCACATAAAGCTAAATGATAACCTTCTTGTGCCATTTTTATAGCTATAGCTTTGCCTATTCCTTTTGTTGCGCCTGTTATGAGTATATTCATCTTGAAATTTTAGCTAAATATGTCAATTTAGGATTAATAATTGCAATTGATAAAAAAGCTTATTTTTACAAAAAATTAATTCTATGATATTTTACCATTTCGGAAAATACATTTTATTGCTGAAATCTGTTTTCAGGCGTCCTGAAAAAGCTTCTATTTACAAAAGAGAGATTTTTAAAGAGATGGTAGATATTGGACTAGGCTCTTTAGGCATCATCAGTATCATTTCTATTTTTATTGGAGCAGTTACTACTGTACAAACAGCTTTTCAGTTGGTTAGTGATTTAATTCCGAAATCTATCATCGGTTCTATTACCAGAGATTCTACCATATTAGAGCTAAGTCCTACCATTTGTTCTTTGGTATTGGCCGGTAAAATAGGTTCTAGTATAGCATCGCAAATTGGTACTATGCGAGTAACCGAGCAAATTGATGCTTTAGAAATCATGGGTATTAATGCTCCGGGATATTTGATATTACCTAAATTATTAGCTGGTGTTTTAATGATTCCTTTATTGGTAATTATTGCCATATTTTTAAGTATTACCGGCGGATATTTTGCCGGTGTAGCCTCTGGTGCTGTTACTGCAGCAGAATATATACAGGGCTTAACTACCGATTTTATTCCTTTCACTGTTACCGTGGCTATGGTTAAAGCTGTGATATTTGCTTTTATTATCACCACAGTTTCTTCTTACCAAGGTTTTTATACCGATGGAGGCGCACTTGAAGTTGGACAATCTAGTACCAAAGCAGTGGTAATTTCTTGTATTTCAATTTTAGTTGCAGATTATATAATAGCACAACTTTTACTATGATAACAGCAGAAAATATTCATAAAAGTTTTGGAGACAACCAAGTTTTAAAAGGTATTAATGCCGAGTTTAAGCCTGGTACCACCAGCTTAATTATTGGCGGATCTGGCTCTGGTAAAACTACTTTACTAAAATGTATGGTAGGTTTACACGAACCTACGGAGGGTACTGTTGAGTATGATAATAGAAACTTTACAACCATGAATTTTGAGGAGCGTATTGCTATCAGAAAAGAAATTGGTATGCTGTTTCAAAGTTCTGCTTTGTTTGATTCTATGACGGTTGAAGAAAATATCATGTTCCCGCTAAACATGTTTACAGAACAACCTAAAAAAGAAAAATTAGAGCGTGTAAATTTTGTTTTAGAGAGAGTAAATCTGGCAGGTAAAAATAAATTGTATCCATCAGAACTTTCAGGTGGAATGATGAAAAGGGTTGGTATAGCAAGAGCTATTGCCATGAACCCCAAATATTTATTTTGCGATGAACCAAACTCGGGCCTAGACCCTAAAACTTCTATTTTAATAGATGAGCTGATTAAAGAAATTACCGAAGAATATGATATTACCACCATTATTGTAACACATGATATGAACTCTGTCATGGGAATTGGAGAATACATCCTATTTTTACATCAAGGTCAAAAATGGTGGGAAGGCTCTAAAGAAGAAATAACTTCTACCAATAACCAAGAATTAAATGATTTTGTATTTGCTACAAAATTGATGGAAACTTTACTCAAAAAATAAATATAATGCCCAAACCTGCTATACAAGTACTTACCCCTACTTACTGGAAAGACTACGAATTGATTGATTGTGGCGATTTTGAAAAACTAGAACGGTTTGGAGATTTAATCCTCATTAGACCAGAGCCACAAGCTGTATGGGCAAAAGGTTTAAGCGATACTGAATGGCAAAAAAGGCATCATATAAAATTTAAAGGCCGGTCTGCCACCAGTGGCGAGTGGGTAAGAAAATCTGGAAATGTATCTGACCGCTGGCATATTACCTATAAAAACCCTGATGTTGAAATCAAATTTAGATTGGCTTTAACCTCATTTAAACATGTAGGTATTTTTCCAGAGCAGGCTGTAAATTGGGATTATATCTCATCAACCATTAAAAAGTTTAAAACCAAAAGTCCAAAAGTATTAAACTTATTTGCCTATACCGGCGGAGCTTCTTTAATTGCTAAAGCTGCTGGCGCAGATACTACCCATGTTGACTCAATAAAACAGGTAGTTACCTGGGCTAATGAAAACCAAGAAATTTCGAATTTAAAAGATATTAGATGGGTGGTTGAGGATGCCTTGAAATTTGTTCAAAGAGAGATTAAAAGAGGTAAAACTTATAACGGTATTATTTTAGACCCTCCGGCTTATGGCCATGGGCCAAAAGGCGAAAAATGGAAGCTAGAAGACCAAATTAGAGAAATGATGACTGATGTTGTTAAACTACTTGACCCACAGGAGCATTTCCTTATTTTGAACACCTATTCGCTTGGTTTTTCTTCTATCATAGTAGAAAATCTAATTACAGGTGCTTATCCGCAAGTTAAAAATTTAGAGATTGGTGAATTGTATTTAGAAGCAAGCTCAGGTATTAATTTACCGCTTGGCGTATTTGGCAAATTCCGTTCTGTTTAATTGTGAATATCTTTTTTTTAAACATCCAATACATATACCTATTTTCAAGAAAATTTAACCCATGTTATCTAAAAACACACTTTTAACAAGCATTTTTTCCTTAGGTTTGGTTTCTGTTTTAGCCTCTTGTGATGGCGCAAACAGCAAAACTGATAAAAACTCAACATCTACAGCTGATTCTTCTAAAACAAATACGGTTACAGAAGAAAAAGTGGCTAACCCATACCAACCTATAGACTCTGCCAAATATTTCGCCTTACATAAAGCCTTGGCAAACGGAGATACCACAGGTTTATGGCCAGTTAAAAACCAACCGGTACCTTCGCCAGGAGCCATTTTACCGTTTAAAAGGGTGGTAGTTTATTACGGCAACCTATACTCCAAAAAAATGGGAGCTTTAGGCGAGTATGCGCCTAAAGAAATGTGGAGAAGATTAAATGCTGAAGTTAAAAGATGGGAAAAGGCAGACCCTACAACGCCCGTACAAGCTGGTATACATTATATTGCCGTAGTTGCCCAAGGCGATGGTGGTAAAGATGGAAAATACCGTTTTAGAATGCCTGATAAGCAAATAGATTCTGCTTTAAAAATTGCTAAAATGCATGATGGTATTGTTTTTCTTGATATACAAGTATCTTTAAGTACCATTCAGCAAGAACTTCCTTTGCTAGAGAAATACTTAAAATTACCGCATGTTCATTTAGGAATAGACCCAGAGTTTTCAATGAAAACAGGACACAGACCTGGCACTAAGATTGGAACGTATGATGCAGAAGATATTAACTATTGTACTAACTACTTAGCTAAACTTGTTAAAGAGCATAACCTACCTGCTAAAATGTTGGTTGTACATCGTTTCACCAAAGGAATGGTAACCAACTATAAAAACATTAAATTAAGACCAGAAGTTCAAATAGTTATGCACATGGATGGATGGGGCGAGCCTGAACTTAAAAAAGGCACTTACCGCCATTGGATAAGAGAACAACCCGTACAATTCACAGGTTTTAAATTATTTTATAAAAACGATTTAAAGAAAGCACCAAATAGGTTAATGACTCCGGAAGAGTTATTAAAGCTTTCTCCTAAACCTATTTATATTCAATATCAATAAAAAATACTTCTAAAAGCTGCCTCACAAAAAAAGGCGGCTTTTTTTATCACTAATAAATCACCATTTAAATTCACTTTACCTACTGTAACAAAAATCTATTTAAGTTGTCTTATCTTCGTATCTATAGCTCCCATCAAAAATGAATACGAGAGAGAATATAAAAGTTGCTTTACAATCTATTAAGAGCAATAAATTACGAACATTTCTTACCGCACTTATTATTGCTATAGGTTTGATGGCTTTGGTTGGTATTTTAACTTCTATAGATGCTATTAAAGGCTCTCTTAACAACACTTTTGCCAGTATGGGCGCAAACTCCTTCACCATAAGAAACAGAGGTACAGGCATAAGAATTGGTGGTAATGGTGCTAGAAAAATTTGGCCAGTGATTACCTATCGCGAGGCTATGGCTTTTAAAAATGATTTTAATTTACCTGCTACAGTTTCTGTTAATACTTTTGCTTCTTTTGCCGCTACAGCAAAGTATGGTAATGAAAAAACAAACCCCAATATATCTGTGCTTGGCGCTGATGAGTCTTACGTTTTTACTGGAGGATACAAAATAGCAGAAGGAAGAAATTTCTCTGCTAACGAAACAGAATTTGGTGCTAGCGTTGTGATTATTGGTGATGAGATAAAGCAGAAGTTTCTTAAACAAGGCTCTGCAGTTGATAAAATCATTACCATAGGAAGTAATAAATTTAAAATAATTGGGGTTTTTGAACCTAAAGGTTCAAGTGTTGGCTTTGGTGGCGATAAAGTTTGTGTGGTGCCCATTATAAAAGGCAGGCAAATTATGAGTAACCCCAACCCTACTTATACCATTTCTGTAATGGCTAACGACCCTACCAAAATGGATTATATGATTGGCGAAGCTACGGCTTTGATGAGAAGAATAAGAGGCCTAGAAACACAAAACGACAATAATTTCGAAATCACTAAAAGTGATGCTATTGCAGAAACACTGATTGAAAATCTTAAAATAGTGCAGATTGCTGGTGTAGCCATAGGTTTAATTACCCTAATAGGTGCTGCAATTGCATTAATGAATATCATGATGGTTTCTGTAACGGAAAGAACCAGAGAAATAGGTATCAGAAAAGCTATTGGAGCCACACCACAAGTTATTAGAAAACAATTTTTATACGAGGCCATTGTAATTTGTATGATGGGCGGAATGTTTGGTATTTTCCTAGGCATCATCATGGGTAATTTATTAGCCATTGCCATGGGAGCTTCCTTTCTTATTCCTTGGGCTTGGATACTACTCGGTCTTTCTGCTTGCGTAGGAACGGGACTAGTCTCTGGTTTTATCCCAGCTTCTAAAGCTGCAAAGCTAGACCCTGTAGAGGCATTGAGGTACGAATAAAAGAGCCTCACCCTAAATCCCTCTCCGAAAGAGAGGGACTTGCTTATATAGTGACTCTACTAATAGCATAAACTATATCTAAAAACTAACCAACTAACAACCAATAACTGGCAACCTACAACCGATAACTATTTCAACAACTCATTTTGTAAAGAATAATCAGAAAGTAATTGTTCTACAGTTGGTGTAAAAAGAGATTTTTGAAGAGAATCTGCATGTCTTAAATGGTGCATATCAGAGCCTAAAAAATCAATCATCATATTTTCAACTAAATTTTCTGCGACCTTTTGGGCTTGCTTGCCATAATGGTTGCTTAATGAAATGGTATTTAACTGAAAATAGCAACCGTATTCTTTTACTTGTTGATAGCTTTCTAAAGAGCCATAAAGATAAGGATAACGCTCTGGATGCGCTAGAATGGGTTTATAACCTTTATCATTCATTTTTTGAATAACATCTTTAAGGTTATTTGGGTAATTGATGTACGAAAGTTCAAATAAAAGGTAATTATCTCCTAGGGTGAGTAAATTTCCGGCATCTAGTTTCCTTTCAAAAGTTTCGTCAAGATAGTATTCAGCAGCAGCTTCAACAGCTATTTGGATATTTTCCTTTTCTAGCTCTTCTTTTAGTTCATCAAGAGCTTTAAAGATGGTATCAGGCGTATTTCTATAATAATCTGCCATGATATGTGGCGTTGCTATTAATTTGGTAAAACCCAAATCCATCAACCTTCTAACCAACATGATAGATTCTTTTACTGTTGGCGCACCATCATCTATACCAGGTAGGATATGCGAGTGCATATCCACCTGAATACGATTAAAATTATATTTTGCTTCTTTCTTCTTTTTAAAAAACGGAAACATTAACGGTTTTGATATTGATCTTCATAGTAATGCTGATAGTTACCCGAAGTTACATTATTTAACCACTCTTCATTAGCCAAATACCAATCAACAGTTTTTTCTAAACCTTCCTCAAACTGCAAGCTTGGCTCCCAGCCTAAATCATTCTTTAGTTTTGTAGCATCTATCGCATAACGTAAATCATGTCCGGCTCTATCGGTAACAAATGTAATCAGTTGTGCTGATGTACCTTCTGGTCTGCTTAGTTTCTTATCCATCACTTTACACAAGGTTCTGATTAAATCAATATTTGTCCATTCATTATGTCCACCAATATTGTAAGTAGAACCTGTTTTGGCTTTATGGAAAATTACATCAATAGCTCTGGCATGGTCTTCTACCCATAACCAATCTCTGATATTTTCGCCTTTACCATAAATTGGAATAGGTTTATTGTTTTTGATGTTATTGATAGAAAGCGGAATTAGTTTCTCTGGAAAATGGAAAGAACCATAATTGTTTGAGCAGTTAGAGATTACACAATCCATACCATAAGTATCATGATAAGCTCTTACAAAATGGTCTGAACTTGCTTTAGAAGCAGAATATGGTGAATGTGGGTCATAAGCAGTTTGCTCTGTAAACATTTCTGTGCCTTCGCCTAAAGTTCCATAAACTTCATCTGTAGAAACATGATAAAAACGTTTTTTGTCATAATCGCCTTTCCAACTATTTCTAGCAGCATTTAATAAGTTTACGGTACCAACCACATTAGTCATTACAAACTCTATCGGGTTAGCAATAGACCTATCAACATGAGATTCTGCCGCTAAATGGATAACAGCATCAAAATTTTCATTAGTAAATAGCTTATTGATAAACTCAGCATCAACAATATCTCCCTTTACAAATTTGTAATTAGGCGCTTGTTCAACGTCTCTCAAATTTTCTAAATTACCAGCATAAGTTAATTTATCTAGATTAACAATTTGATAGTTTGGATAAGTATTTACAAAACGCCTTACCACATGTGAGCCTATAAAACCAGCTCCACCTGTTATTAATATTTTTTTCATTTTTTAGTTGTTAGTTGTTAGTTGTTAGCTGGTTAGGATGCTTTTCTAACAACCTAAATACTAATAACTAACAAACTATTTTAAAACGGATTATTCTTAATATATTTCTCCCATTCCCAAGCAGATTTCATCATTTCTTCAATACCTAAAGCTGCTTTCCAGCCAAGTTCTTGAGTAGATTTTGTAACATCGCCATAAACTTGTTCTACATCGCCTTCTCTTCTTGGACCTATTTGATAATCTAATTTTTCTCCTGTTGATTTCTCAAAAGCATGGATAATTTCTAGTACCGATGTTCCTTTACCTGTACCAATATTATAAACCTCGTAATTATCAGCAGATTTACCAGACTCCATTCTTTCAATAGCAGCAACATGTGCCTTTGCTAAATCTACTACATGGATGTAATCTCTTATACAGCTACCATCAACGGTATTGTAATCATTACCAAAAACGGTTATTTTACCTCTTTTTCCTATTGCAGATTGTGTGATAAAAGGAACTAAATTTTGAGGGACACCAATAGGCAACTCTCCAATAAGTGCCGATTCATGCGCCCCAACCGGATTAAAATATCTTAACGCAACAATATTATAATTTTTATTTACTGATGCTGTATCTTTTAAAATTTCTTCTGCTACCTGCTTGGTATTTCCATAAGGAGATTCTGCTTTTTTAACAGGCGCTGCCTCTGTAACAGGTAAAACATCAGGCTGACCGTAAACTGTACAGCTAGATGAAAAAACAAAATTGATAGGTTTCCCTTTATAAGCATCAAGCAAATTAATCAGCGAAACAAAGTTATTTTTATAATAATCTAAAGGCTTTTGTACAGATTCTCCAACAGCTTTATAGGCTGCAAAGTGTATGATACCTTTGATATCTGGATTTTCTGCTAAGAAAGCTTTAGTTTTAGCTTCATCACATAAATCAAACTCATGAAACTCTGGTTTATAACCGATGATTTTTTCTAATTGGTCTAATATTTTGATAGATGAATTAGAAAGGTTGTCTACAATAACCGGAGTATAACCTGCATGATGCAATTCTACTACGGTGTGCGAGCCTATAAATCCGGTACCACCGGTTACAAGAATTTTATTTGCCATTTATTTTTTATTGAAAGTAGTAAAATCTTTGTGGTCTATTTTTTCTAAAGCCTCTTTTGATAGCGATTTAAAATATTCGTAAGTTATTTTTAAACCTTCTGCCCTGTTTACTTTAGGCTCCCATTTTAACAGTTCTTTAGCCTTGGTTATATCGGGGCGACGTTGCTTAGGATCATCTTGTGGCAAAGGTTTATAAATTACCTTTTGTTGTGTGCCTGTTAGCTTAATAATTTCTTCTGCAAACTGACCAATCGTAATTTCATCTGGGTTTCCGATGTTTACTGGATGAGCGTAATCAGACATCAACAATCTGTAAATACCTTCTACCAAATCATCTACATAACAAAATGAACGAGTTTGTGTACCATCACCAAAAACAGTTAAATCTTCTCCTCTTAAAGCTTGTCCTATAAATGCTGGCAATACTCTACCATCATTTAAACGCATTCTTGGACCATAAGTATTAAATATTCTTACAATTCTGGTTTCTACGCCATGGAAAGTGTGGTAAGCCATCGTCATTGCTTCTTGAAAACGCTTAGCTTCATCGTAAACG
>NZ_AULF01000048.1 GCF_000425145.1 Pedobacter glucosidilyticus DSM 23534 | reverse complement strand
AGCTTTCATGACCACAGCGGGCAAGGTGCTTGCAGCCCTTACGGAGCTTTTACTTTCAACCCCATCGACAAGATCGTGGAACTTTATGAAAGGCTACTGCAGGCTGAAAAGAACGGAAAGTAGCCCTGATGAATTTTTTTGATACAGGAACGCCCAGCTCAAACCGAGCCTGGCGTTCCTGTTTTTTTTCTGCTGCTGTGAAGATTTAAGGTATCTTATCTCTTTTACCCTTATCGCTAAGACTTAATCCAGTGGGGCTTATGAGTTTTGTTTATTGTGTTGTAAAGTTTATTTCATTGAGTTTGCTTCTAAAAATCTACTGAAAATCTGAGTTTGGTTAGAAACTCTGGGCATTTCTTCCCATTTCTTTCTATCAGGGTTATATATTTTAACAGATTTTCTCTTTACTTCTAATATATCGTTATCGAAACATTTATAATAAAAGTTGGAGGCATCAAGCATAAGTGTTAGATTGATATTATTTCCAATTGTGTTTTTTGGGTATATTATTTCTGTAATCAGTGGAAAAGGTACATAAGTCGTTACTGCAATTACAGGTTCATTAATGATTTGTAAATACAAACTTTTAATAGGTTCTTTTATATAAAAATAAGCAAGAGAATCGCATCTTCTTTCCGTATAAATTTTATCATTTAGCATGATTCTACATATGTAGTCTGACAAACTTCCCCTGCCCTTTAGATCTATTTTTATAGAAATTTCATTTCTATCTGATTCTTTATCTTTATCAAGATAATGGACCTCTAAAGGGATATCGCCAAATTTCTTTGTACTGTTTAATGATATAAGACCCTTATCTATTTGTTTCCAATTTCCAGTGGAATACTTATATAAATGAGATTCCTTATATTCATATCTAAAGGTTGAATCTGAATAAAACTGAAATGCATTTGGGCTTTTATAATATTTCCCAGAAACCCCCTTTTTCAAGGAGCACCCGCACAATAAAAGCAATAAGATAACATTTAATGTTTTCATTTTAATTATTTTTCCCATAAGGCTCTCAACTGCTTTTCAGTTACACCTGGAGAATAAATAAAAATGCCTTTTCCATTATTTATTCCCGAAACCCACTTAGATGTTATATCATTTCTATTTGTAACTGATCCAAAAATAGATGGGGCTCCAGTGCTCACAGATATTGGATCAAAAGAATATTGGCGCTGATAAGGTAGCACCTCTCGGTCAAATTTATTCGGCGACATAGTTCCTTTATATAGTTGGAAACCATGTGCTGATTCATGAACAGCATTTGCATCTCCGACAATATCCATCGTAATAACTCCTTTATTATTATAAGTACCACCCACTTCTGAGCCCGCAGGAAGCTCGTTAAAAGTGAATTTTTGAGATACATCAGCACTTCCCATTTGTGTCAATTCATTTGAAGAACTGTTAAGGTCTGATATTGTTGTACTTATACTAGCGACTTCATTTTTCGCATCGCTTAGCCTGCTTTCAAGTCCCTTAGAAGTACCATTTTCTGCTATTTTTGATTCGAGTTTAGTTACCCTATCATTTGCAGACTTCAAATTGCCAGTTTCTGTTGAGATTCTATCTTTTATCCCTTTTTGCAATCTGTCTGCAATAGCTTGGTCTTTCTTTGGATTATCCCATATCATCCCATCAGGGTCAATAAACCTTATCGGATTATTTCTCGCATAATTATATGGAGACCAAGCCCTGTCAATATCAGCAAGTGGATCCACCACATTCCACCTTCCAATCACCGGATCATAAAACCTTGCACCATAATCGTACCAATTGATATCATTCTCTGAATAGCCCTCCAAACTTTCGATTAAGACTTTCTCTTTACCATTATAAAGGTATTTATTATCCGATGAAAAATTATATTTATTTACTGATAAACCGAAAGCACAATAATTATCCTCCTGTATTACTCTGGCAGTATTGTTATATTTATCAATAGATTGACGCGTGTTACCTAAATGATCCTTTATAAAATATTCATACCGATAGCTGCCATCTGTATTTCTTACTGCTCTACCTTCTTCTGTTTGGATAAAACTGATGTTACTAACTTGATTTCTATATGTAGCACTTCCTACATAATAAGTCGTTTCATTGTTGTTGATTCCATAGTAATCACTATACAATTTTACTCCATTAGCATCATAAATATGGTAGGCTATCGATTCTCCTTCAATATAGAAAGGTAAATTATTATGATCATAATAAATATATTTATAACTGCCAGTATATCCATTATCTATATATTCTGTACTTCCACCTAATCCCGGAAAATAACTATTGCTTACCTGCGCCCCTTTAATGGTACCGGTTAAAGTATTTAAAAAATTACCAGTCCCTAAATAACTATAGTTTATATTGGTATTATCTCCTCTTTCCAAGTGCAGAATATTCCCTCCTTTATCATAAGAGATATTCGTCTCATTCATCGTAGGTAATAACGTATTCCATGAATTATTCAGTCTGTTCAACTTATCATAGGCAAAATAGTTGGTATTAGCTCCTGTCTTCTCTCCATTTAAGCGTATTTCGCTGATGTTACCGTTATAGTTAGGAATAGCTGTGCTTTGGATATCGTCCTGATAAACTAGTATCTCCGTAAATGTTGGTGAACTGATTTGCTTTAGCCAGCCTCTTTCGTTATAACTGTACTGCGTATTGTGAATAAAATTCAACCCACCATCTTCTGAATGTAGTCCCTTAGTTTTTAACTGACCAAGCTCATTATAGGTATTCTTCGAAAGTACTACCTGGCTGCCTGTATAACTATCTTTAACACTACTTATTTGTTTCTTTACTTCTTTGCTCCTACCTACATGATCATAAGTATATGCTGTTCCTATTGTGACTAGCTCTTCACTTTCATTTATCTTATGGTATTTCTCTGTTTTTGAAGTCTGTTCTCCCGTAAAACTATACGTATAGTCTGTCTCTATGTAATTATTTCCTCCCGCAGTTCCTAAAAGATAGTCCTCATAAGTCTTAATTGCTCTACCTTTATCGTCATAATAATATATTGTCCAAAACATATAGGATTCAGCACTAACTTTACTAGCTGTTAGCAACCCTCTGGTCATAGTACTACTGCCTGTATAAGGTCTCGGATTTCCGCCCGGCAGATCATAATTATCATAATAATTTATCGTCAAATGTTTATAAATATCTGTTTGAGGAAATGCATTATTACTATAGCCCGTTACCGCTATACTGCTATTCTTTGTTTCCCATAATATAGTCTGTGCATCTACTTCTGTTTGCAGTACTGCCCTTACCTTATTAATATTCGGTCTGTAAGCTCCTGTCATTAGCTCTCTCCCTAAACCATCATACTTAGTAAATATCCATGTGTAATTACCGAAATAAGAACTCATGTTAGCATCCTGCCTTGCCACTAGCTGATCTAGTTTATTATACACCATATACTCCCAGCCTTTTCCCGGGATCCTTTTCTCTACCAATCTCCTTCTACCATCATACCTGTACTGGTAGCAGTAATTATCCAGCGTCGTCTGGCTAGGTACACTCATTGCATCTGGATTTGCCCCCGGAGGTAACACGAAACTTAGATTACCCAAATCATCATATACATAGTAAGTGCTTAACGTTTCTAGACTATTGTTCTTCTCATTGAATGTTCTTTTCAACACTACCCTACCTTCTTTATCCTTATACTCTTCTACTGTTCCTGCTTGTGAAAAGCTTTGGCTTGGGCTCCAGTTCTCATCCTTGCTTATCGTCTTATACAACTGGTTGGCTCCATAATAGCCTGTACCTGTTAGGGTTCTTTTATACGTCTCTCCTACTGTAGTTACGGCTTCTGCGTTGTATAGTCTTACCTCATTTGCTGCATTGCTGCTATATACCATCTTCTGGGTATGGCCTGTTTGGCTGTTTGCTACTGGCTGCCAAGCTGCTCCCGGTGCTCCTTGTTCTAATACCCTGTTTAAATGAGGAACAAATAATTGCTTTCTGCAGCAAAAACGCAGAAGCTTTCTTATCCCTAGTTGCGCAAAAGGATATCCGCATAACCTTTGACTGTGTTTTTCGCGAATTAAAAGCTGAAGGATTAGGAGACGAATTCCATAGCTTATCAGGAGATATGAAAATAGAGATTGGAGCTATCAGATCGCTTGCACAAACCATCAATAGTTTAGACTACCTGAATTTTATATGTGATTTCTTTCACCTGCATGTTAACCGCCTCTTCGCCCGCAACCAAAAAGAAAAAGAAGCCTTGTGTTACCATTGCCTGCAAAAATGGATGAAAGCCAAAATAGCACTAGCAAAGCAAGGGATAACCTGAACTGTAACACTGAACTCGTTTCAGGGTCTCCCTTCCACCCCATCACACTGAACTCGTTTCAGTGTCCCACCAGCAAGGTATTAAACCAGCCCTTCACCCTCTGCCGTCACACTGAACTTGTTTCAGGGTCCCACCAGCAAGGTATTAAACAAGCTAGATCCTCTACCTATATAATGGGATACCGAAACAAGTTCGGTATGACAGTATGGTAAATAATCCGTCATCCTAACCTTGTTGCATATCGTCACCCTGAACTACTATCCTGAACCCGTTTCAGGATCCCTTTCGCCCCGTCACACTGAACTTGTTTCAGGGTCCCACCAGCAAGGTATTAAACCAGCCCATCACCCTGTTTACCTTTATAATGGGATACCGAAACAAGTTCGGCATGACATCGTGGTAAAAGTATACCGAAACAAGTTTGGCATAACATCGTGGTAAATAATCCGTAATCCTACCCCCTTCTGCCCCGTCACCCTCAGCCGTCACACTGAACTACCATCCTGAACCCGTTCAGGATCCCCTCAGCCGTCACACTGAACTTGTTTCAGGGTCCCACCAGCAAGGTATAACGTTAGCAAATCCCCCTAACCCATCACCCTGTTTACCTTTATATTGGGATACCGAAACAAGTTCGGTATGACATTGTGGTGAAAAGTATACCGAAACAAGTTCGGTATGACATCGTGGTAAAAAGTATACCGAAACAAGTTTGGTATGACAGAAACAAGCTCGGTATGACAGTATGGTAAAAAACCGTAATCCTACCCCCTTCCGCTCCGTCACACTAAACTACCATCCTGAACCCGTTTCAGGATCCCCCTCCACCCCCGTCACACTGAACGTCACACTGAACTTGTTTCAGGGTCCCACCAGCCAAGTATTAAACCAGCCCATCATCCTCAGCCGTCACCCTGAACTCGTTTCAGGGTCCCACCAGTAGAGCGCATTGCATCAATGAAACATTCTGCTTATATTTATTCATGCAAAAAGGCGGTTATACCTATATCATGAGCAATCAGTATAGAACTACTTTCTATATTGGCGTAACCAATAATATAAGAAGGAGAGCTTCCGAGCATAAACAAGGACATGGTTCCAAATTTACTTCTTTATACAAATGCTTTGATTTATTATTCTATGAATGGCATCATGATATAAGACATGCTATTGCTAGAGAAAAACAGCTCAAAAACTGGCATAGAGACTGGAAAATCAATCTGATCAAAGAAGAAAACCCTCTAATGCAAGATCTATATGATGCTCTGTGGTCATAGACCCATCACACTGAACTACCATCCTGAACCCGTTTCAGGATCCCCTCCACCCCGTCACACTGAACTTGTTTCAGTGTCCCACCAGCTAAGTCTTCTACCAGCTAGGTCCTCTACCTTTATAATGGGATACCGAAACAAGTTCGGCATGACATCGTGGTAAAAAGTATACCGAAACAGGTTCGGTATGACAGAAACAAGTTCGGTATGACATCGCGGTAAGTAATCCGTCCTCCTTAACTCGCTCCCGGAGATTATAGCCTATCTAATCATGTGCTCTGCCATTTTCATATTCAAAGCTGCCTTGTAGACATTGCCTATAGGTACGTTATCACCATTGCTCATCAGCAGATCTACTCCACTAGCATGTACAATGTGGTCTAGATTAACCATATAAGACTTTTGAACCTGTAAAAATCTAGTGGAAGCCAGCTGAAACAGCAGTTCTTTCAACGTAACATGTACCATGAGGCGTTCGTTTTGTAAATGTATTTTGGCATAGTTCTCTACCATTTGAACATAAATGATATCATCCAGATATATTTTACTATAGCCCCCATTCTTTTTAGGTATAAATATGTAGCGTTTGCTTTTTTCTATCAGCGGGGTGCTATAATTAATAAAACATTTGCTCACCTTGAGGTAGGCTTGAAAAAAACGATCATAGGAAACTGGTTTCAGCAAGTAATCGAATGCATTTTTATCGAAAGCTTGCAAACTATAATCCGGGTAACCGGTAACAAACACTACCGCTGTATTGTCGCTCACCATTTCTGCAAGCTTTAGCCCATTAATCAGGGGCATCTCTATATCAATAAAGGCAATAACTGGCTTTGCAGGTTTGGTAATAAATGGTAAAATCTCCTGAGCTAGCGTACTGGAAAAGACCAGGTTTAAACCTGGAGTTTGTTCTACATAGGATTTGATAATGCGTATAGCCTCAGGATCATCGTCTAAAATATAACAGTCAATCATAGATTTTTATTTAGTATAACATATAATTTCAAATAGTAACGATCCTCAACAATATAGCTTGTTAAACGGTACAATGCTGGATAAAGCAACGCTAAGCGCTTTTTGATATTAGCCAGTCCGATGCCAGTTCCGCCTGTTACATGCGTATTGATCTTATTTTTTACCAAGAGCAGCAGACGTCCTCTTTTTAAGGTAATGCTAAAGAATGCCGGATGATTTTCATCGTCCAGTTGTGCATATTTCAGCATATTTTCTAGTATGGTAACCAGTATAAAAGAAGGGAACTGCATTTTGGAAGCTTCTGCTATAGAACTGCCAGAAATGTTGAATATGAGGTATAATGGCCTGATAGCCCTTTGTAGGATAAGGTAATTTTGAAGAAATTTTATTTCTGCCGAAAGGGGTAAATATTGCCGGGCAGGTTCGGCAATCATTTGATGTTGCATCAATCGGGCAAGTTGCATGATGGTAGCTGCACCTGCGGGTGAATCCTCTTTCAGCTGCCCATAAATCTTATTCAGGACATTGAGTAAGAAGTGAGGCTGGATTTGGGCTTTTAGGAAGGCCATTTCACTTTGCAGCAGGGCTACTTTTAAATTTTCTTTCTGAAGTTCGTCTTGCAGTTTATGCTTCTCCATGGTGTGTATATTTTTTAACTGCTGTGCAGAAAAAAGACCCAGCCAAAAAGTTGTAGCCAAGCCCACCATATAGCCAAAGCGGTAGAGTACTGCCGCAATAGAAGGTAAAGAATAAAAAACACGCCAATCCTGTATCGTATTTTTATCCAGTATGATTCGGATGACACAGACCAGCAAATAAAACAGCACTAGCTCTGCCAATAAGCCTAATGCAAGCGGTACTATGTGGACGCCCTTTGCCCGGATATAGCGTAAGAAAAGGCCATAGCTGTGCCAGTAAAACAATGCCAGATAAAGCATGTAATGTAGTAGGTAACTCATTAAGGAATCACTCATACCCAGAATTTTTGCCAGCCCAATTTCATAAGGAATAAAAAGTAGCCAGAAAAAGACTTGTAAAATGATAGATTGTTTAGAAAGTCCCGGAATTTCATCATTCCCCACAGTCATTTCACTCTTAATTTTAGTGTTTTTGTCAAAAAAACCAATAAATAATCGTGAGAGCGCTTTATTATTGCCTTAAAATTAATAAAATATGAAAAATAAACAAACTTTGAAACTCCATTTTAAGAAAAGTAGGAGAATCAGGCAGGAATCCCAGGGGTTCCTACCTCCAACCCGGCTAACCGACGCTACAGTGACTATCACCACTACCGTTACCACCAGAAAATGATTGAAGGGTAGTGCCATTACGGCACTGCCCTTTTTGTTGAACCTAACCCTATACTATGAGATTTTTTACCCAACTATTTGACATCCTGTTGCGCATAGAGGAATTGATTGCCTGTCTGGTAAGCCTACAAAATAAGGGCATGCTGGCAGATAAAAAAATGCAGCGGATGGAAAATTACCAGCACAACTACTTAGATAAACAGGAGGTTACACAGCTGCTCAAGATCAGCGAACGACAACTTTACAACCTGCGCAAAAAGCATCATTTACCTTACCGGCTTATCAGTGGTAAGCTGTATTTCAAACTCACGGATATCGAAAAACTTTCCAAAAGATAAACATGTAAAGTGATGGCAGGAATTAAAAAATAGTGTAAAGCCAGAACAGTATTAACCAAATAAAGTAAAGTTTTTTCAGGACAAGACACCTTGCTTGGTTTGGTTTAGGCTGAGAATTCTCCCATACTCCTTCGAGAATCCTTCGGGAAATGTCCCGGTTTTCTCGAAGCGGTCTCGAAGCAGTCTCGAAGAAGAGTAAGGGGAATGTGGCAAAGTACGGCAAAACCCGGCAAAGAGCGGAAGTGAATTTCCGAATCCTTGTTTGCTGCAAATCGGGCTTCTACATTTGGCTCAGACAAAAGACAGGTAGCGCTACAGAAGAAGCTTTTGCACAATGGTTTAACCCTTAAATTTTGAAAAATATGGGAAAATATACACAAGGCATACTGGGTGCCTTTACCGGAAAAATCGGAACCGTAGTAGGTGCCTCTTGGCGAGGTATCAAGTACATGCGCAGCTTGGCAGCTAAACGTGGTAATGCCAATGCTACAGAAAAGCAATTGGAGCAGCAAGCGAGGTTCTCGCTCATCACCGCCTTTTTAAAACCAGTAAAACCCTTGCTGGAAATTGGTTTTAAAAGCTATGCTGTAGGCAAGACAGGTTATAACAGTGCTCATTCTTACAACCTCAAAAATGCGCTAACAGGAACGAGCCCCAACTTAGAGATTGATTACAGCATGGTATTGTTGAGTCGAGGTGATCTGCCGGCAGCAGCAGGTCTGGTAGCAACATCTACCACGGCCGGACAGTTGAATCTAGCCTGGACTGACAATTCTGGTAAAGGTAAAGCAAAAGCTGGCGATAAACTGATGTTAGTGGTGTTTTGTCCGGCTTTGGCCGAAGCGGTCTACAGCATTGGTGATGCAGTTCGTGAAGATGCGACACTGGCTTTTGATGTTGATACAGATTTCAGCGGACAGGTGGTACAGGTTTATACAGCATGGCTTTCCGAAGATGGCAAAGACGTATCAAACAGTAAGTATGCTGGTAATATTGACATTGCCTAAAAATTAGTTTAACAGGGGGTATGCTCCCCCTGTTGATTGTTCTATCCAAAAAGATATGATATGGGAATTTTCACTTACGCTATGGCCATCAGCAATTTCAAGCAGAAACTAACAGCTATTCTCAGTAACTGCCCGGGCTACAAGCAGATTATTAGGAAAGATGTAAATGAGTACCTGACAGAAAATCGGCGTGATTTCTTTACCTACTACCAACAGCTTATTGTGGGATTTGCCGAATTAAGAGATTTTGAAAGGAAAATAATAAAAAGCGAAAATCCTTTTGAAATGCATATCCTGCAAGCTTGTTGCCCTCCTGAAATTGATACCGAAGACCTCCGCAGACGTGTGCTGAATATCTTTTTAGATAGCCTGGAGGAGGCTATTGAAAAAAACCGGTCATACAACTTGTGCCGGAGAAAAATCTAATTAAAAAATTAAAGTAAATAAAAAAGGAGGTAATATGTCTCACAAAGCATTAAATTATACGAAAGCTATTAAACTATTCAGGCAAAAAGCAAAATCTATTATCAGCACATTACCTAATGGTATGAAACTAATTGCAGACCGGATGCTGCTTAGCTTTCTAGAACAAGAGAAGGAAATTTTAAGCAAATGGTACTGCGGTATGCTCTTTAAATTGTTAGAAGAAGAAGATTTTAGCCGTTTACTGGCATCAAAAAAGAAGGGACTTCATTTCCTTCAGTTGATTAAAGTAGGCTTGTCAAAGGAAAAGATCAAAAATTTAAGAGAAGAACTGTTTATACTGCTTAAAGATACTTTCACCAGCAGTTCTGGAGTTGGCCTAAATGCCAAAATGACCTATAAAGTTCGGCTATATGTACAAGAACACTAACCCTGAGCGGGAAGATAGGAATACGGAACAGCCTGTAATCTCAGTTAATTCATTGCAGTAAGCTTACGCTGAGAAAGTTATTTCATTCAACAATTTTAAAGTTTAAAATATGATCATCATGCTAAATAATTACAGGCAGGGCTTCAGAAGCCATTTGCCTGCTATAGTTAATCATCCATTCGTACTGTTACTTTTAATGCTATTGCTGTTCATGGTAAGCACTCCATATTGGGTCTACAGTTTAGATCCAACTGCGGCACTCCCTGATGCAGGAATCTGGATCATGATCCTGATAGCACTTTTAGTATTTATCTTGCTCCTTCTGCTCAGCTGGCGACTACTCAATAGCAGCTGGAACAGACTGGGCTTGCCTCCGTTTCAACACATGGTTCCACACTTTAAACAATTAAGCTTATGGCAACAATTCGTATTGTACTGGGCATCTTTTGCCTTGCTATTATTAGCAGCTATCGGCTGCCTGCTAGCAATATTTTAGGTCTGCAAAGCCCATTAGCTGAGCTTTCGGCAAAGGGGTCACTACCAAAAAAGGATTCAGAAAAAGAGAGGCGAGCCTTACTCCAATCACTTTATTATCAGGAAGTAGGAGTGCGTGAGCAACATAATAGGAATGATGGCTACCGTGTAGAAAGCTATCTGCATTATACCGGTAATAAAAAAGGCGATCCCTGGTGTGCCGCCTTTGTAAGCTGGTGCTTAGGCAAGGCAGGTATCCACAACCCACGTACAGCATGGAGCCCTGCTTTATTACCTCAAAAGCGTATCATCTGGAAAAATGGCTGGCAAAAAGAAGAGCTACAGCCACAGGCAGGAGATGTTTTTGGTATCTGGTACGCTTCCAAAAAACGCATTGCCCATTGTGGTTTTATAGATGTATGGGGCGAAAGCATCGTCATGACGGTTGAAGGGAATACCAATGAAGCAGGAAGCAGAGAAGGCGATGGGGTTTACCGTAAACGCCGACTTAAACGTACTTTATACGCCGTTGCAGATTGGGTGACAGCAAGGAGGGAAGATAGATGAAAAAAATCCTTTACCTATGGGTCATGCTTGTATTAACAGCCTGTTCCAGCCAGAAATCCAGGTATCAGCAGCTCATCACAGAATTGGAAAAGACCAAACAGGCTAGTCTTGTAAAAGATAGCCTGCAAAGTCAAAGCAGTATGATAAACGTCACACTACAGCAAGTAAAAGAAGGTGTGGTTTTAGAAATGGACGAACTGTTTTATTGGCATCCAGACAGTGGCTTGCAGCAACAACCAGGCTATATCAAAGTAAAAGTTTACAAAAGCAGCAGCAAAGACAGTTTAGTAAAACAAAGCCATCAACAGCAAAGCAGTAGGGTTAAAGCCCAACAGCAAGAACAAGAGCTGTTAAAGAAAACAACTCATAAAACATTAGAAAAAGAAGTAGAAAGAAAAGGGAGTTTTACCTTAATCCTACTGGTTATGATTTTCTTAGGCTTGGTGGTTTTAGGTCTTTGGTGGAGCTTTAAGATGAGATGATATTGAAGCCAATATCTCGAAAAGTAAGATTTGTGACATTGAGCGAAGTCGAAATATCCTCTAATATGCTCAAAAAAGGCTTTAACTCCGCTCTTGCCTAACACAAAATGGTGATTTAGTGATAGCAAAAAGCTTAAGCAGATAAACAAAAAAGCCTCACTATTTCTAGTAAGGCTTTTTGGATGCTCCCGAGGCTGGGTGTTTTTCCAAAAATCTGTTTGAGGATTTAAACAGAGTTGCAAAAATCAACGAAGACAATTTGTATCAGATCAATATTTTTTAGCCCATAAAATATAAATGTTTAATCCAATTATTTTTTTATTGGGCTGGAAGATAGCTTTACTTTTTGAATACAAGAAGATGTCGAATCAATCAAACCATAGTAAGGCTAATTATATAACCATAGTTATTTGCGTAAATGCACTATTCGTTTATTTTGCGATTGGCCCTATAATGGTTTGTAAAAGGGTAGAACCAATCATACAAGATTATTGATTAGTATTTAAAATTAAGCCTTTTAAATGAGAACTTCTCTCTATTCAATTAGAGAATTCATAATTGTCGTAAATTTATTTTTAAAACTTATCAATCTAAAGCCCCAGTTTTCATTTTTTCTTTTCCTGATTCTCCAAACCAAGTTTTCATTTCTCCTTTTACTTCAACTTTTATAACACTTGCCACAGCATGTGGTGCTTGTGATGGTATTTTTAACATCACTTGGTTGCTGTTTTTATCCCACTTTAGTTTTTCGCCATTGTGCAGCATTCCTGCTGATATCACTTCTTGATTTAGCCCATCGATGCTAAGTATACCATTTTTTGGCCACTCAAATACAGAAAGATAAAGGGTAGTTTTGCCATTTTGTGTTTTTCTGGTTATACGCCCCCAAGTTTGGCTAGGTAGCGGACT
>NZ_AULF01000047.1 GCF_000425145.1 Pedobacter glucosidilyticus DSM 23534 | reverse complement strand
GCATTCACCCACTAGCTTTCCGGCCTCTTGACCGGCCATGTCAAGGTACTTTTTTCCGCAAAAAGTACCCAAAAACTCTCCGCTGCGCCGCTTGCTTCTAAAGGTTCTACTACGGCTAATCCTGTAGAAACCGCAACCGCCAAGGCGGAATTGGGCGTAAACGGTCGTTAATGCTTGGGCAAGACTATCGAACTACTTAAACACGTCATTTAATATTGATTTCTATGAAATATATTAACCCTCAATGTGACAAATATGATTTTTAAGACAACCTCATTGGTGTTTAATTTTAATTAAGCTAATTTAAAAATGTGATCGAAATCATTATTACTATTACAAGTTACTTCTAAATCTTTGATGAAACCTGTCTCGATATCAATCACCCAGCCATGTACTTCCAGCTCTTGTCCGCGAGCCCAGGCATTCTGAATGATAGAAGTTCCGCAAAGTTTATTTACACCTTCTATCACATTTAAATGTACCATTTTTCTTACTTTTTCTTCTTGACCCTCAATGGCATCAACTTCAGCTTTGTGTAAACGGTAAACGTCTTTTATGTTGCGCAACCAGTTATCTATTAAACCGTATTGCTTATCTGTCATGGCGGCAGCAACACCCCCACAACCATAATGTCCGGCAATAATTACATGCTCTACTTTTAAAACATTAACAGCATAATCTAATACTGATAACATATTCATATCGTTATGTACAATAACGTTAGCAATATTTCTGTGAACAAAAATTTCGCCTGGTAAAGTATTGGTTATCTGGTTAGCTGGCACACGGCTATCTGCACAGCCTATCCATAAAACCGGTGGCTTTTGTCCGGATGCCAACCTGTTAAAATAATCTGGATCTTGTTTCAAAGTTTCGGCCACCCATTCTTTATTTCCTTCTATTAAAGACTCGTATGTTATATGCTTGGTATCTATCATGATTTTTAATTAGTTATTTTTTTGTAATTCCTTTTCTTTAGCTATTTGATGCGTATCTACAATTTCTGCAATATCGTCTGCTTGTATAATTAAATCCTGTAGCTTAGGAAGCTCGTATTTAGGATGAATATTAACCAGCTCTACGTCTATTTGCTTGGCGTATGCATGCTCATGAAAATTCTCAATAATTTCTAAAACATCTCTATCAATATACTTAGAGTTTGTGCCATCAATAACAACTTTAGCACCTTTAGGGATATGGGTTAAAGTGTATAAAATAGCACCTTTGTTTAAGAAAGACACCTCTTCTGAGAGTTTTAAACGAAGTGTTTTTTGTTTTCCATCTTTCTCTAGTTTGTAGAAATATGGATTTCTCATGTTAGCTCTTAATAGATAGAAAACACCAATTAACATACCAACAGCAACACCTGTAAGCAAATCTGTAAATACAACTGCAAGAACAGTAACTATAAAAGGAATAAACTGATTTTTACCATGTCGCCACATTTTAGAAAATAATGTAGCATTAGCAAGCTTATAACCTGTAAATAATAAAATAGCAGCTAAAGCAGCTAAAGGAATCTGGTTGATGAGCCCCGGAATAACTAATAAAGCGGTTAATAACCATAAACCATGAAAAACTGCCGACATTTTAGTTCTGGCACCAGAATTAACATTTGCCGATGACCTTACGATAACAGAAGTCATAGGTAAACCACCTAATAAACCACTTACTGTATTACCTACCCCTTGTGCAACCAACTCTCTATTGGTTGGAGAAACACGTTTCTGTGGGTCTATTTTATCAATAGCCTCTAAACTTAATAAAGTCTCTAAAGAAGCTACAATAGCTATGGTTACCGCAACTGTCCAAACTTTAGGATTGGTAATAGCACTAAAATCCGGAAACAAGAATAAATTCTGAAACTCTGTAAAACTAGCCACCATAGGTATTTGTACCATGTGCTCGTTTGTAAGCGCCAAACCTGTGCCTTGGAAAGCCATTGTTAAACCTATACCTGTTAACACCACCACTAAGGCGGCCGGAACAGCTGCAACTTGTTTAATTTTTGGCCATAAGATTAAAATTGCCAAAGAAAGTACAGCAATGATAACAGCCCCTAGCTGCATATTTTCTACTGCGGTGATAATAGCAGTAAAGGTGTTATCATCATTTACTTGTTTAAAAGACTCTTCACCTTCGTAGCTTTTATCATAGCCTAAAGCATGTGGCAATTGTTTTAAAATTAAGATAATACCAATGGCTGCAAGCATCCCCTCTATAACAGCCGATGGAAAATAATTACCAATAGTGCCTGCTTTTGCAATTCCTAAAATAATTTGAATAATACCTGCAATTAAAACTGCAAGAATAAAAACGTCATAGCTTCCTAACTGTGTAATTGCATTTAAAACAATTACAGTTAAACCAGCAGCAGGCCCGCTAACACTTAGTTGCGACCCACTAAAACTTGCTACAACAATACCTCCTATAATACCCGTTAATAAACCGGCAAATAAAGGTGCCCCAGAAGCTAATGCAATGCCTAAACATAAAGGTAAGGCCACTAAAAAAACCACGATACTAGACGGCAAGTCTTTTTTTAGCGTTTGCGGATTAAAGTATTTAACCGCATTAAACCCCGGAAATAAAGATTTATGATCTTTTTCCATAAAAATTTTAAATAAATGTTGTTATTTTTTGTTTTGAATATCCCCCTTATATACTGATTATCATCAATATACGTATAAAAAATTTTAAATCAAATGGTTTGGAGGCGGGGTTAGTACAGAAGGAAAAAAGGAGTTGATATAATTTCTAGGCTTTACAAAGTACTTTAAATTGGCGTTTGTAGGTATAGGATTTAAGCAAAACTCGTAAATATAATTTAGCTCAGACCCATATTTTAAAAGTTTACCTATATCTTTTGAATGATCGGTATGATGATCTTTGGAATGCGTTTCTAATTCTAGTTGTAGAATAGCGGCATTTACAGTTTCTTTATCAATACTATAAATTAAGGGCGCAACAGATATCCCCATCTTCACTGCAAAGATGAACAAGAATAACGCACTGATTAAATTAAGTTGTAATGCCCTTTTCATTTAATATTAAAAATCAAACATTTACGTTTGATAATGGTTGCAAATTAAACTTTTTTTACTGTTACAAAATTAATAAATTGTAAAGCTTATGATAGATAACGCTACAAATATAAATTTAGCTCTTTATATCGCAAGTATTAACGTAAAAATTTATACATTGATTGCTAATCGTAAATACAGCTCAAGTGAATAAAAAATTAGATTTTCTAAACCATAAAAAAGCTGAAGCGCTAAAAGGTGGCGGTAAGGATAGAATTGCTGCGCAACATAAAAAAGGAAAATTAACAGCTAGAGAAAGGTTACATTTTTTACTAGACGAAAACTCTTTTGAAGAAATTGGCATGCTGGTAACCCACCGTTCTTCTGATTTTGGAATGGATAAAGAGCAATATCTTGGCGATGGTGTGGTAACAGGTTATGGCACTATCAACAATCGCTTGGTTTATGTTTACGCTCAGGATTTTACAGTATTTGGAGGCTCTTTATCTGAAACACATGCCGAAAAAATCTGTAGAATTATGGATTTAGCAATGCAAAACGGAGCACCCATTATTGGGTTAAACGATTCTGGAGGAGCTAGAATACAGGAAGGCGTAGTTTCTTTAGGTGGCTATGCCGATATTTTTTACCGAAATACCCTAGCTTCTGGTGTTATTCCACAATTATCTGCCATTATGGGGCCTTGTGCAGGTGGGGCGGTGTACTCTCCGGCCATTACAGATTTTATTTTTATGGTAGAAAACACCTCTTATATGTTTGTAACTGGACCCAATGTGGTAAAAACAGTTACCCATGAAGAGGTAAGCTCGGAAGAATTGGGTGGTGCACAAACGCATGCAACAAAATCTGGCGTTACCCATTTTGCTTGCGCCAATGAGATTGAGGCTATCCAGCATCTCAAAAAAGTTCTTTCTTATATCCCACAAAACTGCGAAGAGGTTGCACCTTCCTTAGATTATCAAGCTGGGGACGAAAGAAGAGAGAAACTCAATACCATACTTCCAGAAAACATCCATCAGCCTTATGATATCAGAAGTATTATAGAGGAGGCGACTGATGAACAATCTTTTTTAGAAGTTCATAAAGAATATGCAGAAAATATTGTTGTTGGCTTTGCAAGACTTGCTGGAAAAAGTATAGGTATCATTGCTAATCAACCAGCGTTTCTTGCGGGTGTTTTAGATATCAACTCATCAAAAAAAGCAGCTCGCTTTGTTCGCTTCTGCGATTGTTTTAACATCCCACTTTTGGTTTTTGAGGATGTCCCAGGCTTTTTACCCGGCACAGACCAAGAATGGAATGCCATCATCACCAATGGTGCTAAATTATTATTCGCTTTTAGCGAGGCTACTGTTCCGCGTATAACTGTTATTGTAAGAAAAGCTTATGGTGGTGCTTACGATGTCATGAACTCTAAACATATTGGTGCTGATATGAATTTTGCTTGGCCTAGTGCAGAAATTGCTGTTATGGGTGCTAAAGGAGCAGCAGAGATTATCTTTAAAAAGGAAATCAGTACGGCAGAAAACCCTCAGGAAAAATGGTTGGAGAAAGAAAAAGAATATTCTGATTTATTTGCCAACCCTTACCGGGCAGCAGAAAGAGGTTTTATTGATGAAGTGATAGAGCCCGCTGAAACCAGAACAAAACTGATAAAAGCTTTTAAAATGTTAACAAATAAAGTGGTACAAAAGCCACGTAAAAAACACGGTAACATCCCGCTATAAATAATTTAAATTTATGTAGATATTTAAAGTTGAAAATTTATGACTCCAAATTTTACCATAGAACAAATTACCCCAGAGCTTACTTGGGATATCAGACAAAAAGAACTTTATCCGGGTAGTCCTATATCAGATATTAAGCTAAAAGAAGATTATTACGGGCTACATTTTGGCCTTTTTACGGATAATAAACTGGTTGCTATACTATCTGTTTTTGACAAAGGTTCATCTGTACAGTTTAGAAAATTTGCAACCTTAAAAGAGTACCAAGGGAAAGGTTTTGGGAAAGCACTGATGAACTTTACGATAGATTTAGCCAAGAGCCAAGGTAAAACTTTAATCTGGTGTAATGCAAGATTAAGTGCTATCAGTTTTTATAAACAGTTTGGTTTTACAGAAACCGAAGAAGCCTTTACTAGAAAAGGCATTGATTATATCATCATGGAAAAAAGATTAAGCTAAGACAAATAAGTAAATACCAATATATTTGCTTTAAACATTTTTTATATCAATATGGCAAAGAAAAAAGAGCAGAAGAAAGCAGAAGTAGTAAATAAAAAATCACTAGCGTTTTTAGAACAATATATCAATAACCCATCGCCAACAGGTTTTGAGTGGGAAGGACAAAAAATATGGTTAGATTATATTAAACCTTATATAGATGAGCATTATGTAGATAATTATGGTACTGCAGTTGGTGTAATTAATCCTAAAGCAGACTATAAAGTGGTTATAGAAGCTCATGCTGATGAGATTTCTTGGTTTGTAAATTATATTACCAGCGATGGGTTGATTTATGTTATCAGAAACGGTGGGTCTGACCATCAGATAGCACCTTCTAAAAGGGTAAACATCCATACAGAAAAAGGAATTGTAAAAGCTGTTTTTGGATGGCCGGCAATACATACCCGTCATGGTGGCGAGAAAGAAGAAACACCTCAGTTAAAAAATATTTTTCTTGACTGTGGCTGTACCACAAAAGAAGAAGTAGAAAAATTGGGTATCCATGTGGGCTGCGTAATTACCTACGAGGATGAGTTTATGGTATTGAACGACCGTTATTATGTAGGAAGAGCATTAGATAACCGTGTAGGTGGTTTCATGATTGCTGAAGTGGCAAGACTTTTACATGAGAACAAAACCAAATTACCTTTTGGGCTTTACATTGTAAATGCTGTACAGGAAGAAATTGGTTTAAGAGGTGCAGAAATGATAGCTCACAAAATAAAACCTGATGTAGCCATTATTACCGATGTTACCCATGATACTACCACTCCTATGATTAGTAAAATTACACAAGGAGATTTATCTTGTGGTAAAGGCCCCGTAATATCTTACGCCCCAGCGGTACATAACAATCTTAACAAACTGCTTATTGATAGTGCCGTTAAAAACGAAATCCCTTTTCAAAGGCAAGCCTCATCACGCTCTACAGGTACAGATACTGATGCTTTTGCTTACTCTAATGATGGTGTAGTATCAGCCTTAATTTCTTTACCTCTAAGGTATATGCATACTACTGTAGAAATGGTTCATAAAGAAGATGTTGACAATGTAATTAAACTCATCTATCATTCGTTGTTAAATATTAAGAAGAACCAAGATTTCAGATACATCAAGTAATGATTTTAAAATTGAACAAAAAACTATTAGCCGGCGTATATCTTATGCCGGCTTTATTTGCTTTTAAAGTATCCGCTCAGGAATTAAAAGGTTATCAAACACCACCAAAAGAGCTAGCCAGTATCATCGAAAACACGGTTAATAGAAATGTACTCATTAGCGGTAAAGGTAATTACTTGGCTATTTTACAAGAACCTGGCTATCCCTCTATTAAAGAAATCTCTCAACCTTTATTAAAACTAGCAGGCTTACGCATCCATGCGGCTAATAGCAGCAGTAATGGAGCCGCTAAATATTCATCCGTTACCATAAAAAAAATTGATTCTTCTAAAGAAGTAGTGCTTTCTGGCATCCCAAAAGATGCAAAAGTTGGTCATTTAACCTTCTCACCTACAGAAAATCAGTTGGCATTTGCTGTGTTTTTGGATAACGAAATTCAACTTTGGGTGGCATCTACCAGCACCGGAATAGCACAAAGATTAACCAACTTCTCTTTAAATGATACCTACGGCAAATTATTAGAATGGACACCAGACGGAAATGCTATTTTTGCAAAGTTTCAGGTTGATTATCGTAAACCACTTCCGCAACAAAGCTTTATACCAGATGGGCCTATCATTACTGAAAATTTAGGAGGAAAATCCCCTGCCAGAACCTATCAGGATTTACTCAAAAACGAATATGACGAGCTGCTTTTTGATTATCATTTAACTTCTCAGATAAAAATGGTTTACCTAAATGGGCAAGCTGTAAACTTTAACAGACCGGGTATTTATAAAAACTTTAGCTTCTCGCCAGACGGTAATATGGTAATGGTTTGGACAGTTACCAAACCTTACTCCTATCATGTACCAGTAAGTAGATTTCCTTATGATGTAGAAATTTTTGACAAATATGGTAAGCTTATAAAAAAGCTTGCTCAGGTACCTTTGGCAGATAAGCTACCTAATGGATTTGATGCGGTTATCAAAGGTCCTAGAGAATTTCAATGGCGAGCAGATAAGCCTCAAACCTACATTTGGGTAGAAGCACAAGACCAAGGAGATCCGTCGGAAAGGGTTTCTATCAGAGATATCGTGTACATGCAAAATTTAATGGTTAATGATAAACCTACAAAACTTGCGTCTTGTTATCTAAGATTTAATGATATTGTGTGGGGCGATGACCAAATTGCTATTATCACAGAAAGATGGTGGAAAACTAGAGCCGAGCGTCGTGTTTTTATTAAGCCAGGAAACCTAAGCTACCGTGTAAACCTTTGGGATAGATATTATGAAGATGCTTATAGCGACCCGGGCCAATTTGTAACTGTTAAAAATGAGTTTAACAAGAACGTATTATTATTAGAATATAACTCCGTTAAAAGGCTTACAGACCCTAGCAACATCAATATCTTTTCTATATCAGAAGGAGCTTCTGCATTAGGTAACAGACCTTTCTTATTGAAATTTAATGTTAAAACTAAAATTACAGATACGCTTTTTAGGTCTAAAGCTCCTTTTTATGAAAAGCCTATTTATTTTACAAATCAAAACAAACTTTTAATCAGTAGAGAATCTAACATAGAACCAACCAACTACTATCATATAGACTTAAATAGAAAAAACCAAACACAATTAACTTTCTTCCCAAACCCAAACCCCGAACTTTTTGGAATTATTAAAAGACCCATAAGCTATAAAAGAGCCGATGGTTTAAACCTAAACGCTACTTTATATTTACCAAAAGATTATCATGTTTCTAAAGGCAGACTACCCGTTTTAATGTGGGCTTACCCTCGCGAATTTAAAACAGTAGCAGCAGCTGGGCAGGTTAAGGGCTCTCCTTATCAGTTTACCCGTATCTCTTGGGCTTCTCCTGTATTTTGGGTTACACAAGGCTTTGCTGTTTTAGATAATGTTGATATGCCTATAGTAGGTGAAAGCAATGACCAACCTAATGATACTTTTATAGAACAACTGAAAGACAATGCCTTTGCCGCTATTAGTAAGCTTAATGATTTAGGTGTTGCCGACCCCAAAAGAATAGCTATTGGAGGCCATTCTTACGGAGCTTTTATGACCGCAAATTTACTTGCCCACACCAATTATTTTGCTGCTGGAATAGCCAGAAGTGGCGCATACAATAGAACGCTTACGCCTTTTGGTTTCCAAGCAGAGGAAAGAACCTACTGGGAAAATCCAGATGTTTACTATAAGATGTCTCCTTTCTCTTATGCGGATAAAGTTAAAACACCCTTATTATTGATTCATGGGGAAGCAGATGATAACTCGGGAACATTTCCAATGCAAAGTGAAAGATTTTATAGTGCGCTTAAAGGTCATGGTGCTACTAGTAGATTGGTTTTATTACCTGCCGAAGCACATAGTTACAAAGCTAAAGAGTCTGTTTTACATACTTTATGGGAAATGGATACTTGGCTTAAAACCTATGTTAGAGATAAAAAAGATATTACTACAAGTCATCATTCATCAAAAAAATAATTAAAATTTAGATAAAACGGCAAAACTATTGTTCAACATAAATAAATTAACATTAATGCCTTAAAGAAGTACATCTATAAGCTAGAATATTTTTTTAATTTAGAGCAATTTTTTAAGCTATCTTTCTTAAAAAAGAAAGAAACAATAAGAACTTATATGAAAAAACCTACTTTATTAATTCTTGCCGCAGGTATGGCCAGCCGTTATGGAAGCATGAAACAAATTGATGGATTTGGCCCTAACGGAGAAACCATTATAGATTATTCTATTTACGATGCTATAAATGCGGGATTTGGAAAAATTTCGTTCATCATCCGTGAAGAGTTTGCCGAAAATTTTAAAGCTATTTTTGAGCCTAAACTCAAAGGAAAAGTAGAAACAGATTATGTTTTTCAAACTTTTGATTTAAAAAAATACGGCATAGATAAAGATATATACAGAGAAAAACCTTGGGGAACCGGACATGCGATTTTAGAAGCTAAAAATCAAATTCATGAGCCATTCTGTGTTATTAATGCCGATGATTATTATGGTTTTGAAGCATTTGAAAAAATGGTTCAATTCTTAAATAACGAATCTGCCGAAGATAAATATTGCATGGTAGGTTATAAAATTGGAAACACCTTATCAGAAAACGGAGCCGTTTCAAGAGGTGTTTGCCAAACTAATGATAACGAAGAGTTAGCAGCTATTAATGAACGTACTAAAGTATTTCCAGAAAATGGAAAGATTTATTACGAAGAGAACGACGAAAAAGTAGAACTGCCAGCCTCTACCCCTGTTTCCATGAATTTTTGGGGCTTCACACCTTCTGTTTTCCCTATTACAGAAAAGCTTTTCAAACAATTTGTTGAGGATAATCAGGACAAGCCGAAAGCAGAATTCTTTATCCCCCTTATTGCAGATCATTTAATCAAATCTAAAGAAGCGTCTTTTAAAGTAATCCCTACAGATGAAAAATGGTTTGGAGTTACTTATAAAGAAGACAAGCCAATTGTACAAGAAAGCATCAATAAATTAGTTGAAACTGGTGTTTATCCAAGTAAACTTTGGTAGTAAGAATATCAAAATAGCATAAAAAAGTAAAGCCTGATTGAAAACTCAATCAGGCTTTACTTTTCATCAGTAAACTTATTACTTCTTATCTTCGTCTTTAACTTCCTCAAAGTCTACATCAGTAACATCATCAGCACCAGCTGAAGCATTATCCTGAGGTGCACCTTGTGGCTGTCCTTCTGCCCCAGCACCTGCTTTATACATATCTTCAGAAGCTGCAGCCCAAGCTGTATTTAATTTCTCAGAAGCTGCATCTATATCAGCAAAATTCTTAGCGGCGTAAGCATCTTTTAGAGCTTTTAAAGCATCTTCAATTGCTACTTTTTTATCAGCAGGAATTTTATCACCATACTCTTTCAATTGTTTCTCTGTAGAGAATACAAGTGCATCAGCGGCATTAATCTTATCTGCTTCTTCTTTTGCTTGTTTATCTGCTTCCGCATTTCTTTCTGCCTCTTCTTTCATTTTCTTGATTTCCTCGTCAGATAATCCAGAAGATGCTTCAATTCTTATTTTTTGCTCTTTACCTGTTGCTTTATCTTTAGCGCCTACGTGTAAAATACCATTAGCATCAATATCAAAAGTTACTTCAATTTGAGGAACTCCTCTTGGCGCTGGTGGTATACCATCCAAATGGAAACGCCCTATAGTTCTGTTATCTTTCGCCATCGGACGCTCACCCTGTAAAATATGAATCTCTACAGAAGGCTGATTGTCTGATGCCGTAGAGAAAGTCTCTGATTTTTTAGTAGGAATGGTTGTATTAGCTTCAATTAATTTTGTCATCACACCACCCATAGTTTCAATACCTAAAGAAAGCGGAGTAACATCTAATAACAATACATCTTTAACCTCACCAGTTAAAACACCACCTTGGATAGCAGCACCAATAGCTACAACTTCATCCGGGTTAACACCCTTAGAAGGTGCTTTTCCAAAGAATTTCTCTACCGCTTCCTGTATAGCTGGAATACGAGTAGAACCACCAACTAAGATAATCTCATCAATATCTGAAGTTGATAAACCAGCATTTTTCAAAGCCGATTTACAAGGATCTATTGTACGCTTAATTAAATCGCTAGCTAACGATTCGAATTTTGCTCTAGATAAGTTACGTACCAAGTGCTTAGGTCCGGTAGCATCAGCAGTAATATAAGGTAAGTTTATCTCAGTTGAAGTACCACTAGAAAGCTCAATTTTCGCTTTTTCAGCAGCTTCTTTCAAACGTTGTAAAGCCATAGGATCTTTAGTTAAATCCATTCCGTTCTCGGCTTTAAACTCTTCTGCTAACCAATCTATAATTACTTGGTCAAAGTCATCACCACCTAAATGGGTATCACCATCGGTAGATTTTACTTCAAACACACCATCACCCAACTCTAAGATAGAAACGTCGTGTGTACCACCACCGCAGTCAAACACAACAATTTTCATATCCTTATTGGTTTTATCTAAACCATAAGCTAAAGCCGCAGCGGTAGGCTCGTTAATAATTCTTCTTACTTTCAATCCTGCAATTTCACCAGCTTCTTTAGTAGCTTGTCTTTGTGCATCATTGAAATAAGCAGGAACTGTAATAACGGCTTCAGTAACTTCAGTACCTAAGAAATCCTCAGCAGTTTTCTTCATTTTCTGAAGTGTCATAGCAGAAATTTCTTGAGGCGTATATTTTCTATCATCAATCTCCACACGTGGAGTGTTGTTATCTCCTTTTACAACCTTGTAAGGAACACGTCCAACCTCTTTGGTAACTTCATCAAAGCTGTTACCCATAAAACGCTTTACAGAATAAATAGTCTTAGTAGGGTTAGTAATAGCCTGGCGTTTTGCAGGATCACCAACTTTACGCTCACCACCTTCAACAAATGCTACAATTGATGGCGTTGTACGCTTTCCCTCGCTGTTTGCTATAACTACAGGCTCGTTACCCTCCATTACCGCAACACAAGAGTTTGTTGTTCCTAAGTCTATACCAATAATTTTTGACATACTATATAAATTTATTATTTACAAATCTTTAATAAACAAACATTATCAATGCCTATGCCAATAGAATTTTGACAGGATTTTATATCCAGAATTTCAAAACCAATAGATTTTAAAGACAAAATACACATCCTAAGAATGACATGTTGTCAGATTTTATTTGAAGAGCAATAGTAGTGTTTCTTATCATCCGCTAGTCCGGCTATCCATTCCTATTGGCTTCGTAAACTACGCCAATACCATTTCTATCCGGTCTATTTTACGCAGGGTATTGCTACTATTGGAGGTTAATAAATAAAGAAGTCGACTTTAAAAGTTGGCTTCTTTACACAGAAATAAAATTTTCATATTCTTTTCTTCCAAGTTGCCGGATTTCTGTTTGTATTAAATACAGCAATGATATTTATATCAGTATTTTCCAGAATGTATAAAATCAAATATGGAAATTTCTGTACTATATATACTCTTACTATTTTCTTATATCTGATATTATAAGTTAAAGGGTTCTTTGTAATCGCAATCAATGACCTTTCAATACATTGTAAAAACTGTTCCCCCAATCCACTTTTTTGCATTTCATACCACGAAAACCCTTCTAATAAATCATCTTCTGCCTGTATAGAAAGCTTATAACTATATCGCATTCTTATGCCTTTTACGGATATTCGCTTTTACCTCATCCCATGTTCTAAATTCAGTTTTCCCTTTAAGGTATTCATCAATCCTTGTATCAAGCTCTTCTTGCTGAACAGTAGAAATAAAAGATATATCTCTATTTTGCTTTATATCCTGTATTTCTTGTAATAATTTCTCATCTTCGAGTTCTGTAATCCAGTGTATGATATTTATTTTTAATGATTGAATATCCATATCTATCTTCTTTAAATCACAAACTGTTTAACATTAACATATTTGAGTATACCGCTAATAACAAATTTAATAAATTAAACTCATTTAGAAATCAATCTCTCTTCCAGCTCCTTTACCCTATCTTCTAAAAGCTTTATTTTATCTTCATAAAGTTTTTTAATCTCAGGGCTTATCTGGTACTGATGAACTATACCATTATTTGTAGAATGTTGGTTATTATTGAAATTAAAAACATACTTGTCATCAAATCCTAAAATAGATTCTTTATCAGTATCTAAAATTTCTGCAATCTTTAAAAGACGCTCTTCACTCAGGCTTATATCTTCATTTTCTATACGGGCATAATTACTCTGGCTAATGCCCAGCCTTTCTGCCACATAACCTTGTGTAAAGTTTCTTAACTCTCTAAACTTTTTTATTTTTTTACCTGCCGACTGCATAATTAGAATAAATTATGCACTAATATACATATTGTTTGCAAAGTGAAAAATAAAAATTTACAATCATTTTGAGATGTTTGAGAAAATTCAAATAAAAATTATGAAAAAACTATTGTTAAGCACTGTAGTGCTAATTTTATTTTCTGCATCAATATTAATCCTGACTTGTCCCATTTAGTGCGGCAGATTTAATTGTCGAACCAATT
>NZ_AULF01000046.1 GCF_000425145.1 Pedobacter glucosidilyticus DSM 23534 | reverse complement strand
TCCCTTAGTGCGACAATTTACATCTTTTTACAATATAATCAATTGATTATCAATGGAATTATTTTTATTAGTGCTGCATAGGGACAAGTCAGGAGAAAACTATCAAACCTTTAAATTTTCGTAACTAAAATCAAACAACAATAATTATGAAAAAATCAAGCAATCTGAAAAAGAAAGAGTGACAGCATTATTGACAAGTAGAAAATGGTATTATCAATCGTTTAACACTTCAAGATGTTTTGATGAGGATTCTTATTGGGAGTTTAAATCTGATGGTTCTGTTATTGATACTTGGAATTTTGAAGGAAGCAGTAGATTTTTAGGAAGCAGTAGAAATTTGACTTATACAGTAAGCGAAGATGGAAAAAGCATAATCTTAATAAGTAGCGGTCCCAATATTAGTACCAACACATATAATTTAACAATTACTAGTGTAAATGCCTCTGAACTGAAGTTTAGTATCAATTATTACATTTCTGGCACACCTGATAACGTAATTTTAGCTAAAACAGCCTTAGATTGCGTCTTTTAAACTTAAAAATTTAACCACAAAGGAGTACATAAAGCAAAGTCCTAAATATTTGCACCCTTTGTGGTTAAAATTACTTTACCTCCTCATAATCCACAAAATCACCAGCATTGTCTAGCTTAGGTTCTTTTTTTTGTGGAGGAATATAATCTACCGTAATTTTTCCTTCTGGTTTTGTATGGTTTTGTTGTTGATATTGATATGCACCACCTTGTTGTTGCTGCATTTTTTCTTGCATTTTATGTATCGCTTTTTTGAATAAAAAAGGCAAGAAAATACGAGCTAATACCCTTAAAATATAAAGTACACAAATGGTTATAATGATAAATTTCAATAATCCGCCCATGATTGCAAATATAGTTTTTTATGTTTTATAAGACCTTTTTATACAGGAAATGTTACTTTCCAAATTTCTCTTCTATCATTTTTTCTAAAGCAAACATTTCATCTCTAAGCTTTGCCGCCAATAAGAAATCCATATCTTTTGCAGCAGCAAGCATATCTTTTTTAGTATTATCTAAAGATTTTTTAAGCTGTGCTTTGGTCATGTATTGTACTATTGGGTCGGCAGCTAGTGTAACTTCTGCATTGTCTACATAAGTTTGTTGTACACCACCTTTAAAATCTACTACAGATGTTTGCTCTATAATAGCTTCTTTAGATTTACCTACCGTTTTAGGTACAATACCATGTTCTTCGTTATATTTAATTTGTTTTTCTCTTCTTCTTTCGGTTTCTTCTATGGTAATCCGCATAGAATCGGTAATCTTATCGGCATACATAATAACCCGCCCTCTATCATTACGAGCCGCCCTACCAATAGTTTGTATTAAAGAACGCTCTGAGCGTAAGAAACCTTCTTTATCGGCATCTAAAATAGCTACCAAAGAAACCTCGGGTAAATCTAAACCTTCTCTTAAAAGGTTAATCCCGATGAGTACATCAAACTCGCCCAAACGGAGGCCACGTAAAATTTCTACCCGTTCTAAAGTTTTTACTTCAGAATGTATATACCGCACTTTAATGTTCAACCTATCCATGTATTTTGCAAGCTCCTCGGCCATCCTTTTCGTGAGGGTGGTTACCAAAACACGGTCGCCCTGTTTAATGGTTTTATCTATTTCATCCAATAAATCATCCACTTGGTTAATTACGGGTCTAACCTCAATAAGTGGATCTAGTAAGCCCGTTGGCCTAATCACTTGTTCTATCACTACGCCTTCGGTTTTTTCTAATTCGTAATCTCCGGGTGTAGCACTTACGTAGATGGTTTGTGGTGCCAGATTCTCAAACTCATTAAAGTTTAAAGGTCTGTTATCTAAAGCAGCAGGTAATCTAAAACCATATTCTACTAAAGATAATTTTCTGGAACGGTCTCCACCATACATGGCTCTTATTTGCGGTACGGTAACATGGCTTTCATCAATCACCATTAAATAGTCATCAGGAAAATAATCTAACAGACAGAATGGTCTCATCCCTGGTGTTCTACCATCAAAATAACGCGAGTAATTTTCTATTCCAGAGCAGTAGCCCAATTCCCGCATCATCTCCATATCGTAATTGGTACGCTCTTCTAAACGTTTAGCTTCCAAAAATCTGCCTTCGCCCTCAAATTGCTTTTTCCTACTTTCCATATCCTCCCCAATTTGGTGGAGCACACTGGTAAACCTATCCCGAGGCGTAACAAATAAATTGGCAGGGAAAACCGCTACTTGGTCCATTTTTTCTAGGGTTTTACCCGATGCTGGGTCTATAGCCGATATTTCTTCAATATCATCACCAAAAAAAGAAATCCGATAAGCTAAATCTAAATATGCTGGATAAATGTCTACCGTATCGCCTTTAACCCTAAAAGTACCACGTTTAAATTCTACAGTAGTTCTGGAGTATAAAATCTCTACTAAACGATGCAGAAAAGCATTTCTGCTGATACGTGTACCCACACCAAATCTAAAAACCGAATTTGAGAAATCCTCGGGATTACCCATACCATAAATACAAGAAATAGAAGACACCACAATAACATCTCTTCTGCCAGACATTAAAGCCGATGTTGTTCTCAGACGTAGTTTTTCTATCTCCTCGTTTATTTGTAAATCTTTCTCTATGTAAGTATTGGTAGTTGGTAAAAATGCTTCTGGTTGGTAATAATCGTAATAAGATACAAAATAATTAACCGCATTATCAGGAAAGAATTGCTTAAACTCTCCATAAAGCTGTGCGGCTAAAGTTTTATTATGACTTAATATTAAGGTTGGTTTTTGTGTTTGCTCTATTACATTGGCGATGGTAAAAGTTTTACCAGAACCCGTAACTCCAAGCAGGGTCTGATAATTTTCTCCACTTTTAACGCCCTCAACCAATTGTTTTATAGCCGTTGGTTGATCGCCGGTAGGTTTGTAATAAGATTCTATTTTAAAATTCATGTTTAACAAATATAAATCATTTCAACAGGCTTTAACCAAACAAAAAGGGATTTACCTTTTAAAAGATAAACCCCTTTGTTGAACCTTAAAACGAACATTTCAAGATGCTCATGATAAATACGTTATAGACGAGCATTTAGTGTTGTTTGTAAGCTAGAATAGGTGCTTTTTTACTTTGCTATGATAGAGAAATTTTAAGTTTTTAAAATGGATAGATACCTCCCGAAAATTAGATATAATATACAGCACCTCAAAAAATTAAGAAGTGCTGCATGTTTTCTATAAAAGCGTATGTTCTTGATAAAGCGGACCCAAAGTTTCTCTTAGTTTTTTAAAAAATGGGTAACGTTGATTATGTACATCAACGGCATGCTCATCTGGGTAAACCGTTAAACTATGATTGTTTAGCTGTATGCCTATTTTAAAAACATCTTTATTTGGATTTTCTGATGCAAAAGCAAGCATAGCACTACCTATAATTCCTAGCTCATCACCAGAAGGGATATTGATGGGTAGCCCCATGATATTGGCAAATATTTGTACCCAAGGCTTAATATTGCTTCCGCCGCCACCCATACGTAACTGCTTAATTTGGAGGTTATTTTCTTTTAAAGCATCAAAAATATAGCGCATAGAGTATGCAACACCTTCTAAAACAGAGCGAGCCATATCTGTTTTACTATGATACTGGCGTAAACCAAAAAATACTCCAGAAGCGTAAGGACCTGTTTTAGAGTCTCTTTCGCTGGTTAAATAAGGTAAACAAATTAAAGGTGCTGTAGTACCTAAATGCAGCATAGCATCATCTTGTACATCAACATCAAATAAACTATTACGTAACCAGTTAACAGGTAAAGCTGCATTGTTAAGCGCACCGCCATTTAAAAATAACTGCTTGTTTAAAGCATAGGGCTGTATTCTTTTGTTATCTGCTTTATCAAAAGCTGGTGTTTTACCGGCGATACGTAACATGGCAGATGTACCCACATTCATAATTCCTACACCATCCTGCAAAGCTCCAGAACCAATGGCTAAAGCTGCGCCATCATACACGCCTAACAACACTTTAACATTTTGCGTTAGTTCTAGTGCTGTTTTAATATCTTCTTGTAAAGATGCCAGATATGTTGTACCATCCTTAATTTGTGGAAATTGTTTTCCTGATAGGCCAATAGGCGCAAGCAGCTTTTCATCCCAATACTCTTGATGAATATTGTAAACCTGACTTGCTGCTGCGGTACTTAAATCTGTCGTAAATTCGCCGGTAAGCCATTGGAATAAGAACGACTTACTATCAGAAAAATAGGCGGCTTTTTTGAGTAGATCTTTCTCTTGTGTAGAGAAATAAAATAGCCTGGCTAGCACATAAGGGCTTATCAGCGGGCAACCTGTTTGATGATAAATATCAAAATCTTTATAGCTTTCTAAAAAAGCATCAAATGTTTTTTGTGATCGGATATCAGAAAGTAAGGTAATACCTGTAAGCGGTTTTTTTTGCTCGTCTAATAGCATTAAACCAAATTGGTATGTAGCACTTACGATATAACAAACCTGATTTTTATAATCACCAATCAGTAATTCTTTACATAAACCGAGGATAAGCTTTTTCAAATCCTCTGAGTTATGTTCTGCCTCGCCTGGTTTTTTGCTTTGTATAGGTACTGCTACAGAGCGTATATCGATAATTTCTCCGTTTTCATTTACCAGCCCTACTTTAAGATTTGTTGTACCTAAATCTATGGCTATTGCGAGGCCCATACTCTGCGTTTTGTTTGTAAAACTTCAGGGTTAGCCAGTTCGCCAGCAATACCATTGTTTTGGAAAACAGCAACAGCGTCATCAACACATGTTTGGCCCATGCCATGTAAAGACTCCCAGCTATAACCACCCAAGTGTGGTGTAATAATGGTGTTTTCTAATTTTGCTAATCTGTGGTTTCCATCTATAGGCTCGCCTTCTACAACATCTGTAGCATAACAACCTAAAGTTCCGTTTTGTAGCGCTTCAAATAAAGCATCTTCGTCTACCAATTCTCCGCGACAGGTGTTTACCAAAACTGCATCTTTTTGCATGCTATCAAATTGTGCTTTGCCTAACATTCTTCTGGTTTCATCTGTTAGTGGGCAATGGAATAAAATGGCGTTTGAAGTTTTGATTAACTCGTCCAAAGAAACTTCTTTAGCACCAAATTCTGCAAATCTATCTTTAGCAATATAAGGGTCTGATGCAACTACATTTGCTCCAAAACCTTTAGCTAATATTTCTGAACTACGAGAGCCAATGTTTCCTAAACCAATGATACCTATGGTTTTTCCTTTAATCTCCATACCTATCATTCCGGCTCTGGTACTCCAGGCGCTATCTCTTACCGCTCTGGAACCTGAAACTAATTTTCTTGACCCAGCCATTAATAAAGAAATAGCATATTCTGCAACCGCTTCTTTTTCTATGATACCTTTAACTCTGGAAACCATGATACCTAATTCTGTAGCGGCTTCTAAGTCTACATTATCGCATCCAATACCATGACGCACCAATAAAACTAAGTTTTTACATTTTTCTAAAGTTGCTCTAGGGATTTTTGGTGTAACGCTGGCAATAATACCGTCAGCATCTTTCAAATGTTCTGCAAGGGCATCGCCATCAATATCTGATGGTACTGTAATATGTTTAATATCAGCAAAAGCTTCTAAGGTGCTCATGTGGGCAGCAAAGTGTTTACCGAAGGTGCTTGAGTTAAGAATTGCAATTAGTGGTTTTCTCATGTTATCTGGTTTGAATGAATGTTAAAATTGGAGCCCAAAATTAGCTATTTAATGATGTATTAAAAAGAAAATAATGAATTGTTTGAATATTATTTATTCATCTTAAAGCAAGAAAACATAAAATTACAAAGTATAGTATTGAGGGGGCTTAGTGTAGCGCTTAGTAAAATTATAAGACGGTTAAATTCATCTCAAATAGTTTGGCAATATGATTTTTGAGCTTGTCTTTTACTTCGTTTATATTCAATGTTTTTCCTAACTCTCGCTGCATAGAGGTAACATCTTTATCGTCAATTCCGCAAGGAACAATATTTTTAAAGTAATCTAAGTTGGTGTTAACATTAAAAGCAAACCCATGCATGGTAACCCAACGACTGCATCTTACCCCCATAGCACAAATTTTACGAGCTTTTTGGTTATCGGCGTCTAGCCAAACTCCGGTATAACCTTCGTACCGGCCTGCTGTTATGCCATAATCTTTTAAAGTTAAAATCACAGCTTCTTCTAAAGTGCGTAGGTAGAGGTGTATATCGGTAAAAAAATTATCCAAATCTAAAATAGGATAGCCCACAATTTGGCCTGGCCCATGGTAAGTAATATCTCCACCTCGGTTAATTTTGTGGTAGGTAGCTTCTTTTTCTTTAAGCGCCTGTTCATCAAGTAACAGATTTTCTGGCTTACCACTTTTTCCTAAGGTGTAAACATGTGGATGCTCTACAAAAATAAGGTAATTGGGTGTTTGTTGTGCCGTTTCTGGTTGGTTTCTGTTGGTGGTTTTAATAGCAACAGTTTCCGCAAAAATAGCTTCTTGTTTGTCCCAAGCTTGCTCGTAAGGTAATAAGCCCCAATCCTGAAAAAATACTTCTTTATTCTTCATCTTCTTCGTAAACGTAACCTAACATATAATCTTCAAACTTGCGATAAGCAATGGTATAGCTTTTAGCTATGGGTTTTTTCTTAATACTACCTTTTAGTAAGCCTTTTGTTTGGTATGGAAACTCATCTAAATGAATATCATCTTTAAAAGAGGTTTCCTTTTTACCATTAAGTTTGTAAAGTGCTTCTTTAGCGCACCAGCAAACATATAAATGCTCTATAGCATGTTGTTTATCGATAAAATTAAGCTCTTGTGGGCTCATGAATTTTTGCTTTACTCTGGTGATTTTATCTTTGATGATTTCAATGTCAATACCTACTCTTTTGTCTTTACTAATCATAACTGCGGCATAATCATAAGAATGACTTAAAGAGATATGATGTGGCATATTTAATAAAACAGGTTTGCCGTTTTCATCGGGTTGGCAATCTATATAATCCTTGGTATTCAGCATTTTTCTTAATAATACTCTGGTAGCCAACCAATGGAGATTTCTTTTTTGGGTATTTAAGCCTTTTAAAACCTCTTTTTCATGGTCTTTCAGTTGTAATTGCTTTTCTAAAATAGCAGGTTCTTCTTCTATTTTCCAAAGTCCTATATAAGTATTGGGATGTATTTCTTCCAAAAAAGTGAGAGGCATCTATTTAATTTCTAATACGGTACAAAATTATTTTAAATAAATCATATTTTAGGCAAAGTAAAACCATAATCAATCATGATTCTTTCAGACCAACGTATCTTAGAAGAAATAGACAAAGGAACCATCATCATAGAGCCTTTTAAAAAAGAATGTTTAGGTACTAATTCTTATGATGTACATTTAGGGAAATATCTGGCTTGTTATACAGATAGGATACTAGATGCTAAAAAACATAACCAAATAGAGCACTTCGAAATTCCTAAAGAAGGTTACGTATTACAACCCAATACTTTGTATTTGGGAGTAACGTTAGAATATACAGAAACGCATCAACATGTACCTTTTTTGGAAGGAAAATCAAGTACGGGCAGATTGGGTATAGATATACATGCAACAGCAGGTAAAGGTGATGTAGGTTTTTGTAATACTTGGACACTGGAAATATCTGTAGCGCAGCCCGTTCGTGTTTATGCCGGTATGCCTATTGGCCAGTTAATTTATTTTGCTGTAGAAGGCGATATACAAACCATGTACAATACCAAAGGCAATGCTAAATACAATAATAAAACCACCAAACCTGTAGAAAGTATGATGTGGAAAAATAACTTTTAAATATTACGGATGGCGTTAAAAACTAAACTTTCTTAACGCCATCGTGTCTTACCTATAAAACAATTTTAAAATAAACCTTAATGAAAAAGATTCATTACCTTTTTTTGCTACTTGCAGTTACCGTTTTTGTTGCTTTTATTGCTCAGGATGATAAATTGAAACAAGTTTTAGATAATTTCAACAAGTTTCATACATCGCACACACAAGAAAAAATTTATCTACATACAGATAAGCCTTATTATGCTACCGGAGATCAAATTTGGTTTAAAGCCTATGTTGTTGATGCGCAAACGATGCGCCCATCAGTACTAAGTAAAATCATGTATGTAGATTTAATCAATCAGAAAAATCAAGTTAAAAAAACACTTCGTTTGCCTTTAACAGCTGGTTTTGGTTGGGGTAATATAGAACTTGCAGATTCTTTAAAAGAAGGAAATTACAGGCTAAGAGCCTATACCAATTGGATGCGCAATTTTGATGAATCTTTCTTTTACAACCAAACTTTTAAAGTTGGCGATATTCGTTCTAGCCAGTTGATTACCCAAACCAATTACGAGTTTAGCAATGCCGATGGAAAAGAATTGGTAGTAGCAAAAGTCAATTTTAAAAATGTAGATGGCTTCCCTTATGCCAATCGAGAGGTAAATTATACCGTAGAACTTGATGGTAGGCAAACCGAGAAAGGTAAAGTAAATACAGATGACCAAGGAAATACAGTGATAAATATCACCAATAATAAGCCAGAAGTTATAAAATCAGGGGTATTAAATGTAGCCTTAACCATTTCTGAAGGTACCATCGTAAATAAGCTTATTCCTATCAAAAGTACCAGCAACCAGGTAGATGTACAGTTTTTCCCGGAAGGCGGAGATATGGTTACCCAAGTAAGATCAAAAGTTGCTTTTAAAGCTGTTGGTACCGATGGATTAGGGAAATCCATTAGCGGTTATGTACAAGATAGCAATGGGAAAAAAATCGCAAATATTTTAACCCGACATGCGGGAATGGGTTATTTCGCCATTTATCCGGAAGCCAATTTAACTTATGAAGCGGTGGTTACTTTTACTGATGGTACAGAGAAGAAGTTTCCACTCCCTGCAGTTAAACCCGAAGGGATTGTCTTAAGCACTGTAGACAAAGGGCAAGATTCTTTACTGTTGAGAGTGCAAGCCAATGATGCTTATGCCAACAGTCATTTAGGTAAAAACTTCACCGTTTTGGTTCAATCTTCTGGTAATGTCATTTATTCGGCAGTAGCTAAACTCTCAAAAAATGGTTTTGCCACATATCTTTCAAAAGCACAATTTCCTACTGGTATTATTCAATTAACACTTTTTAATGACCAAGCGCAGCCCCTATCAGAGCGTTTGATATTTCATGCTAACACAAAAGATTTTTTAAATATCGATATCAAACCAGATAAAGAAATATATGCCAAAAGAGGTAAAGTTAACATTGCCGTTACAGCTAAAACTAATGACAATAACCCAATGGTGAGTTCCTTATCTATGTCGGTAATTGATGAAGGTAAAGTGCCGGTTAAGCCAGAAGAAGAGCATACTATTATGTCAGAACTGCTGCTAAAATCAGATCTTAAGGGTTATGTAGAAAATCCAAATTATTATTTCCATGAGGTAGATGATAAGAAAAAAGCTGATTTAGATGTGCTATTCATGACACAAGGATGGAGAAGATTCAACTGGCAAAATATCATCAATAACGCTTTCCCATCCTTAACTTTTAAACCCGAGAAAACTTTAAGTATATCAGGTACGGTAAGCAACAATAAAAAGCCTGTTGCTAATGGTAATGTAACAGTTTTTAGTTCTACAGGTGGGACATTTATTATTCAGGCAAAAACAGACGAAACAGGTAAATTTTTAGTAGATAGCCTGTTGTTTCCAGATAGCACCAAGTTTGTTGTACAAGCCAGAACCATAAAGGATAAAAAGTTTGTAGAGATTGTGATGGATGAGTTTGGTAAGCATCCCGTACAAAAGCCTTTCGAAAAATCAGAACTTAGTGCAAATATTAATGCTTCTATGTCTGCTTATATTAAAAATAGCAAAAGCCAGTACGAAGAATTATTAAAGAATGGTTTAATCACACGTTCTATTATGTTAGATGAAGTAAGTGTAGTAGAAAAACGAGAGAAACTTCAAAACTCTAGCAATTTAAATGGTGCTGGTAATGCCGATAGGGTAATTACAGCCGAAGAACTACAAAATGCGCCAAATCTAGAATTTGCTTTACAAGGAAAAGTAGCAGGTATGATGATTCAGAACGGGGAAATATATTTCATGAGAAATATGGGCGGACCTCCCGCTCAGATTATCTTAGACGGTATTTTTGTAGAACCAGATTTCTTAAATACCATAGCCCCACAAGATGTAGAAAGCGTAGAAATCATGAAACCGGGTGCCATGACCGCTATTTATGGTGGTAGAGGTGGTTCTGGTGTTATTGTCATCAACACCAAAAGAGGTGGTGGTAATTATAGTTCTACCAATACCTATACACCAGGTTTAATCGCTTATCAACCTTTAGGTTTTACTACCATGAAGCAATTTTATGTGCCAGCCTACGATAAGGCAGAAACTAAAAAAGATATGGCCGATTTAAGAAGTACCATTTACTGGAACCCTACCGTGATAACAGATACTACCGGGAATGCAAAAGTTAATTATTTTAATGCCGATGGCACCGGAACCTACCGCGTAGTTGTTGAAGGTTTAGATGTTTATGGGCGTTTAGGCAGAAAAGTTATCAGATATAAAGTAAATTAGGATATGAATACATTCAGTGTAACTGTAAGAGAGAAGGTAGCGATTATAGCATTAAACAGGGGTAAATCTAATGCTATGAATGCCGAGTTGATAAAAGAATTAAAAAGCCTTATCAAGAATATAGAACAAGACGAGCAAATTTTAGGCACTATATTAACAGGTAAAGAAGGCTTTTTTACTGCTGGTTTAGACTTAATAGAGCTTTATGATTATGATGAAAATCAAATTAAAAACTTTTGGGTTGATTTTCTGGATTTAGTTAAAACCTTAACCCTATTTAAAAAGCCTTTAGTAGCTGCTATCAGTGGGCATAGCCCAGCCGGTGGCTGTGTAATGGCACTCTGTTGCGATTATAGGGTTATGGCAGAAGGTAAATACATCATCGGTTTAAACGAAGTACCCGTAGGTATCATCGTACCGGATAGTATTTTCCATTTGTATGCTTTTTGGCTGGGGCAAGCAAAAGCCTATCAAAGCCTATTAGAAGGTAAACTCTTCTCTGTTGAGGAAGCCAAACAAATAGGCTTGCTAGATGCTACTTCAGATATCAGCAGCTTAATGAGCCATGCACAAAAGAAAATACAAAGCTACTTACAGTATGATGCTACCACTTGGCAGCAATCAAAACTTAATTTGCGCAAAGAACTGATAGAAAAAGTATCAGCCGACCAAACTTCTACGCTAGATACTATGTTAAAACAATGGTGGGCACCATCAACAAGGTCAATCCTTAAAACAATTATAGAAAACCTTAAGGGAGGCAGTAAGTAGTGTCATTAGTATAGAGTCATTAGTATAAAGTAGAAAGTATAAAGTAGAAAGATTTCTTAGCCAGTTTCAGACTAATCACACCAATGAACTAATAATACCAATGAACTAATGAACCAATCACACCAATGAACTAACAATACTAATAAACCAGTGACTAATCACACCAATGAACCATTAACACTAATGAACTAATGACTAATGAACCAATCACACCAATAAACTAACAATACTAATAAACCAATGACTATCACACCAATAAACTAACAATACTAATAAACCAATGACTATCACACCAATAAACTAACAATACTAATAAACCAATAAACTAATAATACTAACAACCTAACCAACTAACAACCCAACCAACTAACCACCTAACCAACTAATATTATGTACAACCAACCCATGTTAAGAGATAATGCCTTACAAGGAAAAACTTTCGTTGTAACAGGCGGCGGAACCGGTTTAGGAAAAGCCATGAGCACTTATTTATTAGAGTTAGGTGCGCAAGTAGTTATTACCTCCCGTAAGTTAGAAGTACTTGAAAAAACAGCTCAGGAGCTAGAAGCTAAAACTGGAGGTAAAGTTTTACCCCTAGCTTGCGATGTAAGAAATGCAGAACAAGTTGATGAAGTTTTAGCAGCAAGTTTGGCGACCTTTGGTAAAGTAGATGGTTTATTAAACAATGCGGCAGGTAATTTTATATCCCCAACAGAGCGTTTATCTGCCAACGCATTTTCTACCATTATAGACATTGTTTTAAAAGGTACTGTAAACTGTACTTTGGCCTTTGGTAAGCACTGGATTAAAGAAAAACAAGCAGCCAGTATACTCAATATTGTAACCACATACGCTTTCACAGGCTCTGGTTATGTAGTACCGTCGGCATGTGCTAAAGGCGGTGTTTTGGCCATGACAAAATCTTTAGCCGCAGAGTGGGGCCGTCACCAAATCAGATGTAACGCTATAGCCCCTGGTCCATTTCCAACAAAAGGCGCTTGGGAAAGGTTATTACCCGGAGACATGGCTCAAAAATTTGATTTTAAAAACCGAGTGCCCTTAAAAAGAGTTGGCGAACATCAAGAACTCGCAAACTTAGCAGCCTATTTACTATCAGATTTTTCTAACTATATCAACGGAGAAATCATTACCATTGATGGTGGCGAATGGCTGCAAGGTGCCGGTCAGTTCAATGGCCTAGAAATGATAAGCCCCGAAATGTGGGACGCCTTAGAAGCCATGATTAGAAATACCAAAGGAAGCTAAATTAAGTCCTCATAATAAAATGAAATAAATTTTGTAAAGCCAGGTTCTTCGCTTTTATTTGCGGATAGTCTGGCTTTACGCTTATACTACTTCAGGCCTTATCCACAAGGCCGGTATCCGCTGCAATCCAGTTTATTTTTCAAATACATTGCTAAAAACTTAAACATATAAAATGACAAACAGACAAAATTTTACTTCAGGTTCTCCTTGGGAAGATATTATTGGTTATTGCCGAGCGGTGAAAGTAGGTAATACCATAGAAATTGCCGGTACAACCATGTCTAAAGATGCAGATGGAAACGCTATCAGCACCTTATACGGACAAACAAAAGCTATTTTAGAAAAACTAAAAGGCGTTTTAGAAGATGCCGATGCCTCTTTAGAAAATGTAGTACGTACCCGTATGTTTTTAACAGATATTTCTCAATGGGAAGAAGCCGCAAAAGCACATGGCGAGTATTTTAAAGATATCAAACCAGTTACTACCATGGTAGAAGTATCAAAATTGATAGATCCAGAGATTCTTATTGAAATAGAGGTTACCGCTATTTTGGGTTAAAATACAAATCCTATTTTGTATCAAGCTGAGTACAAAACCTATAAGGTTTTAAAAACCTTATAGGTTTAAATTTTATGTCAGGCTGAGGTCTAATATATTTCATATAAATCAATATGAAATGACGTGTTTAGGTATTTCGATAGTCCTGCCCAAGCATTAACAGCCGTTTACGCCCAATTCCGCCTTGGCGGTTGCGGCTTCTACAGGATTAGCCTTAGTAGAACCTTTAGAAGCAAGCGGCGCAGCGGAGAGTTTTTGGGTACTTTTTGCGGAAAAAAGTACCTTGACATGGCCGGTCAAGAGGCCGGAAAGCCAGTGGGTGAATGCCTAATTTTTAAACATTTATAAATAGCGTCAATGGTAGCGGAGTCGAAGCCTTTTCTAAGAGTATCAGAGAACATTGCTACTCCAAATCAATAGGATAAATATAATTTTTTGTAAAAAGCCTTTTTCCAATCAACAAATCATCATTATTCATGTGTTATAAAAGGCAATCGTGTAGATAAAATATAGCTGCTGACAGCCTATTTATTTTAACCTTTTACTTGCCTAAAAAAGATATTTTAAAATATGCTTTTTGTACACTAAGGTAGCTGTTTCGGACCCTCTCCCAGACTTGTTCGGAAATCAAGAGGCGTTTCTCGAAGAAGTCTCGAAGCGGTCTCGAAGAGGGTCCCTAGCAGATTATACCCAATTTTGAGCTGATTTTTTATGATTTTGTCACCGTTCTCAAAAGTTGATGAAAGAAATGTGTCTTAAAGTGGAGCTATTTAGTCGAGCCTTAAAAAGCATATAAAATTATGATTATCAACACTTTGTGTATAATTTTAATGTGAAATAATTGCAAGATTTGTTATATTTATATCGTAAAACTTGCAAATATTTAAGATGCTTCCCAATAAAAAACCAGAGAATCAAACCAGCCTATTTTTCACTTTTGAGCACACCCTAAACCGCCACCATCCCTTATTTTTACTTGCCAACAAGATAGATTGGAGTGTTTTTGAAAAGGCCTTTGCCCCACTCTATTGTAAGGATAACGGCCGTCCGGCCAAGCCCATACGTTTAATGGTGGGTTTACTGATGTTGAAACATATCCGTAACGTATCAG
>NZ_AULF01000045.1 GCF_000425145.1 Pedobacter glucosidilyticus DSM 23534 | reverse complement strand
AACATCAGTAAACCCACCATTAAACGTATGGGCTTGGCCGGACGGCCGTTATCCTTACAATAGAGTGGGGCAAAGGCCTTTTCAAAAACACTCCAATCTATCTTGTTGGCAAGTAAAAATAAGGGATGGTGGCGGTTTAGGGTGTGCTCAAAAGTGAAAAATAGGCTGGTTTGATTCTCTGGTTTTTTATTGGGAAGCATCTTAAATATTTGCAAGTTTTACGATATAAATATAACAAATCTTGCAATTATTTCACATTAAAATTATACACAAAGTGTTGATAATCATAATTTTATATGCTTTTTAAGGCTCGACTAGCTAGCCAGGGGTGCCCGAGAGTATTCTCTAAGTATATCAGAGTACAGTCAACCTCTCTCAATTTGATATACAATGTTTTTCAAAAACGCCTGTTTGTATCTTAATCCAAATCTACTACAGCTTTAATAACGCCGTTTTCTGGATTTAGCCAGGTATGAAATTGATCTTTAACCTCATCAAACTTTACACGGTGTGTAATATAGGTAGTTGGGTCAACTTCATTGTTTTCCATAGCTTTTATCACATGTTCAAAATCCTCACGGGTGGCATTTCTACTGCTCATTAAAGTAGCCTCTCTTTTATGAAACTCTGGATGATTAAAGCTGATATCTCCTTTTTGTAAGCCTATCAAAACAAATCTTGCCCCATGTGCCATATACTGAAAAGCATTGTTAATAGCCTTTAAGTTCCCAGTAGCGTCAATAACCACGGTTGGCATATCACCATTAGTTATCTTTTTTAGTTCTTCGGTAACATCTGCCTCTAAGGCATTAATGGTATAATCAACTTTTAAGCGCTCTTTACAAAAAGCAAGTCGGTTTTCATTAATATCTAAGGCAATTACTTTTGCCCCGGCTATACGAGCAAACTCCATCGTACCCAAGCCAATAGGGCCAGCACCAATTACCAAAACAAATTCGCCAGGTGTAACTTGTGCTCTTCTTACGCCATGTGCACCAATAGCCAGAGGTTCTACCAACGCCAATGCATCAAAACTTAATTGATTGCCATGCAATAATGCATAAGAGGGTACCGATACATATTCTGCCATACCACCATCAATATGAACACCAAAAACTTGTATAGCCGCACAACAATTAGGCTTCTGATTTCTACAAGCCACACATTTGCCACAGTTAAAATAAGGGATGAAACTTACCGACTCTCCAACTTTAAAATCAGGTGCACCATCCACGGCTATAAGTTCGCCAGCCAGCTCATGACCCAATATTCTAGGGTAGCTAAAGAAAGGTTGCGTACCTTCAAAAGCATGTAAATCTGTACCACAAATGCCTATTCTTTTTATTTTAATAATGGCTTGTCCTTTTTCTAAAACAGGTTCTGCGGCTGTTTTATAAACAAATTTCCCCGGTTCCTGGCATGCTAATACTCTCATTAATAATTTCTGTTATATGTTATAAAATTTGGCGGCATTTTCTCCCATCACCTTGTCTTGCTCTGTGCTGGATAAAGATTGTATGTAAGTTTTAAAGATTCCTAAAACCTGTTTATAATCAGCAGCAACGCGGCAAACTGGCCAATCGCTGCCATACATCAGCCTATCTGTACCAAAAGCGTTAAAAACAATATCTAGATAAGGCTCAAAATCTTCTTGTTTCCAATGCTTCCAGTCGGCTTCTGTAACCATGCCCGATACTTTGCAGGATACATTTTCATACTGAGCTAGTTTTTTGATAGCTTTTTCCCAATCCGTAATTTTTTGATGTTTAATATCCGGTTTAGCGATATGGTCTAATACGAAAGGTTGGTTTGGAAAAGCCTCAACCAAAGTGCTGGAGAAGTCAATCTGGTCTTCAAAAATCAGGATATCATAAGTAAAGCCAAATTGCTGAAGCTTAGAAATACCATTCATGAACTCCTTTTTCAGCATCAGCGCTCTATCTTGTTCGCCTTGTAAAACATGGCGGAAACCTTTCATAATTGGAAACTGCTGGTAATAAGCCAAACGTTCTTCTATATTGTCAGCTTGTAAATCAACCCAACCTACTACACCTTTGATGAAATCATTTTTAGAAGCGTTAGCAAGTAGGAAATCATTTTCTTCTTCTGATTGATGGGCTTGTACCGTAATACAACCATCTAAACCGTTTTCTTTTAAAATAGGATGTAAATCTTCAGGTAAATGATTTTGTCTGATGACAGACATGTCATCAGAAATCCAATCGTATTTTATAGGGTCGTACACCCAGAAATGTTGATGTGCATCTATTTTCATATTGTACTAAATGCTTAAGTTAAGGTTTAAAGGTGATTAAATTTTCTTCTTCAAGTTTTTGCCAAAAAGCATCACAAATGTAATCATTTGCCATGGCTATATTACCTTCAACACGCTTAGGATTACTGGTATTAAGTGCTATACTTTTTACACCAGGTGCCAATAAACCAAACTGTACACAAGCACTTGCAGGTTTAACATCAAAGTCGGCACAGATTTTATAAAACTGGTCTCTCCAATTAAATAACTCTTGATATTGAGGCTTATCTCTACTTACAGGAACGTAATTATAAAAATCTCCACCAGTTAAAAAGCCAGCATTAAATACTGCCGAATTGATGATGCTTACACCTTTTTGGCTTAAAGCGGTCATAAAATCTAGTAACTCTTTTGGGTGACTATAAACTGTCATGCTGTTGGCTATCATCACCCAGTCAAAATCTAAATCAGCGCTAAGCTCTTTAATAATCTTCCAATCTTTAGCGCCTATACCAATAGCTTTAACTTTACCCTGGCTTTTTAAATCAAACAAAGCTTTATAAGCATCCAAAATGTTTTGATACCTTTCTAAACGGTCTTCTGTCGAGCTTGAAGCAATTAAATACTCATCTGGATCGTGTACAGATACCATCTGCGGGATATAAGCCCCCAATAGCTGGTTGCCTTGTTCAAAGCATTCTAAAATACCCCCGTAGCTTATTTTTTGTACCGCATCGTTTTTAAGATTTTTCCAAACATAAGGCTCAAAAGTAGGTTCATCGGTTTTAAGCTCAGTACGTAGCCAACCCAGTTTATTACTAATCATCACTTCTTCTGGTTTAACGTTTAGTTTCTTTAGGCAATTGCCTAGAGCTTCTAAAGCCAAACCAGCACCATATTTACCGGCACTATCAAACACTACGGGCTTATCAGAATGTAGAAAGCATTGTTTAACAATTTCTAGTTTGGTATCATCATCTAAAGCCGTAAATAAATTACCTAGGCTGCTGGTTCCAAAAATTATTTTTGGTATTTGAAGTCCTTTGCTACTATCCATAAAAAATTAATGAGCTGCTGTAAGTTTTAAGTTTTCTATCTTGATGTTTTTAATGGCGAAATATAAAACCATGAATAAGCAAATAGCAGGTACAATGTAAGCTATTTGTATATTGCTGATGTCTGATACTGCGCCCATAATCACCGGGAAAACTGCACCACCTACAATAGACATAATCACCAATGATGAACCGTCTTTTGTTTTACTTCCTAAGCCTCTTACACTTAAAGCAAAAATGGTAGGGAACATAATAGAAAGGAAGAATTGTACCGCTGTAAGTGCATAAATGGTAAACATACCCGATGTAAATACCGCTACCAATAAAAGTAAAATGACAATTATGGTATAAGCAGCCAATAATTTTGGCGGAGCAATAAACCTCATCAAGAATGTACCAGCAAACCTTCCAATCATAAATCCTAATAAAGCACCAGATAAATAGTAAGCTGCCGACACTTCATTGATACCTACCACATAACCACAAAAACGTATAAAAAAGCTACTGATACAAACTTGTGCACCAACATAGAAAAATTGCGCTAGAACGCCTTGCATTAAGTTCTTTTCTTTAAAGATAGAACCCTTGCTTTCTAAAGAATCATCTTCTTTTATTTCTGGAAGATGGGTTCTCCACAAAAATATAGCTACCAGCAATACCACTATCCCAATTACAATAAAGGGTAATTGTACAGATTCTGCCTCCCGTTGTAAAAAGTTATCTATTTCAGCAGGAGATAATCCACTTTGGGTATCGGTGTTAAATTCCTTTCCGGATAGGATAAAACGCCCACCTATGGCCGGAGCTAAAAAAGCTGCTAAGCCATTAAAAGATTGCGCAAAATTAAGACGCTGTGTGCCTGTGGCAGGGTCGCCCAAGACTGTCATATAAGGGTTGGCTGCAGTTTCTAGAAAAGTTAAGCCGCTGGCAATGATGAATAAAGCAGCTAAAAAGAATACAAAAGAACGTGTTTCTGCTGCCGGGTAAAATAAGAATGCACCAATGGCAAACATCATTAATCCAAAAATGATACCGCCTTTATAACCAAAGCGCTTCATAAATTTACCTGCCGGTATGGCAAATAAAAAATAAGCAATATAAGAAGCAGAGTCTATAAAGGCAGATTGTGTATCTGTTAGCTGACAAGCTTTTTTTAAGTGAGGGATAAGAATAGGGTTGAGGTTTAAAGCAAAACCCCATAAAAAGAATAAAGAGGTAATTAAGATTACCGCAAATAAAGGTTTGTTGTTTGATTTCATTTTTTTTAAGCTTATAGTAGGTTATCAACAAATATAGGCTATAGGAAATCGATTTCTAAAATATTCTTTCATTTTTTTTAAACTGTTTTATGTAGTTTTATGGCTATCGTTCCCATGGCCAAAAGAGAAAAGAGAATAACTATTTATGATTTAGCAAAATCATTAAACATTGCACCATCGTCTGTATCGAAGGCATTGAATAATTCGCATGCCATCAGTAGCAAGATAAAAAAGATGGTGGAGGATAAAGCAAAAGAGCTTAATTATATCCATAATACCAATGCAGCAAACCTCAGGCGAGGTTTTAGCCGAATTATAGGAGTTATTGTACCTAAAATAAACGAGTCTTTTTTTGCCAATATCATTGCCGGTATAGAGAAAGTTTGTGTACAGCACCAACATAGTTTAATTATTTGCCAAACAGAAGAGTCGCTAGAAAAAGAGGTGAATGCGGTACAAACTTTAATCAGGCAAAATGTTGATTGCATCCTCATCTCTTTATCGCTAGAAACACAATCAACAGCACACTTAGAAGAAATCAAAAATAACCATATCCATTTCATACAGTTTGATAGAATATCGCCAGCTATAGATAGCTATACTGTTGTAAATGATAATGAAGAAGCCTCTTATCAAGCAGTAGTGCATTTAGCTAAACAAGGTTATCAAAACATAGCTTATTTTGGTGGTCCTGCTCATTTAAACCTTTATCAGGAAAGAAAACAAGGGTATAAGAATGCACTTAAAGACTTTGGATTAACTTTTTACGAAGACTTTGTGAAGGATGAAATTATTTCTACAGCAAGTGGTAAACAAGAAGCACTACATTTACTCCAGACTGATGTAAAACCAGATGCTTTTTTATGTACTTCTGATTATGTTTCTTTAGGGGTACTAGAAGCCTTACAGCAATTAAATTTATCATCTCCAAAGGATGTAGGCATTATAGGTTTTGCTAACGAAATGTTTACTCAACTTGTTCAGCCTTCTTTATCATCCGTAAACCAATTTAGTTATGAAATGGGCGAGCAAATTGCCGAGCTTTATTTTAGCGAAGTGATGAAACAAAAGGATAATGAAGAGATAAAAACTATTAAAGTGAAGACAGAAATTGTTCAAAGAGCATCGTCAAGTAGATAATACACAAAAGCCCATAAAAACGTTAAGCCCCAAACCGGGGAGGAATGGAGCTTAAACTAACCAATTATAAACCTAATTTTTATGATAGGACACTTTAAAATTCGTACAAACATTTACGTTCTTTACGATGGTGTAAAATTAACACTATCTTAGGTTGTAATCGTCATAGTATTGTCATGAGCATATAATGCTTTTGTTACATTATCATGTTTTTACGGTTAAAAATAGGGTTTTTGCATGCTAACATTTCTTTAAAATCCATACCTTAGCAAATCCTCTAGCGATATATGAGAATAAGCTCTTCATTATTAATGTGTTTCTGGCTGTTTAGCGTTTTTACCACGCTAGCCAATGATGGGTTGAAAAAAAAGTTTAAACTGCCAGCAGGTGTAACGGCTAAAGATATTGTCCCTAATAGCTTAATCATTAAATACAAAAATATCAGTACCGCTGCAACACGCTCCGTACAAAACAACATCGCCTCAGGAAAACAAAAAATCCAGTTTTTAAAGCATGAACCTGTTGTAAAATTAAACCGTATCTATGAGTTACCTATCCAAAAACAATTAGCCTTGGATAAAGTAGGTTTAAATAAGGTTTATGAAATAGAATACCGCTCTAGCCAATCTATAGAAAATGTTATAAACACATTATTAGAACAAGAAGAAGTAGAATATGCCGAGCCAAGATATATCTACCATACCTCTTCTGAGCCTAATGATCCATTTTTTCAGCAAGGAACTCAGAATCATCTTTTGCGGGTAAATGCTGTAGAAGCATGGAATATACAAAATGCTGCAAACGGGCAAATTATTGCTGTTGTAGATTCTGGGGCAGACTTAGAACACGAAGATTTAGCCGCTAACATTTATCTGAACAATAATGATCCTGTAAATGGTATAGATGATGATGGCGATGGCTACATTGATAATTACAGAGGTTGGGATTTTGTTGGAGCTTCTTTTACAAACGGAAGACCAGATAACAATCCCGATATTCCGTCTGATAGTTTAGACCACGGAATGCATGTTGCTGGCATTGCCTCTGCTGTAGCTAATAATGGTATTGGGATAGCTAGTTTGGCTAAAGATGCCAAATTAATGATTTTAAAAGCAGGTTCTGATGATAATGCTACAGCTATATACAGAGGTTACGAGGCCATTTTATATGCAGTTAATAAAGGAGTAAAAATTATCAACTGTTCTTGGGGAGGGCCTGGCTTTAGTGCTTACGGTCAGGATGTGATTAATTTTGCGGTAAGTAACGGATGTTTGGTAATTGCAGCAGCAGGTAACAGTGCGAAAGAAGGATTAGACTATCCAGCAGCTTATAATGGCGTTTTGGCTGTTGCAAACGTCAATAATAGTGATATTAAATCAAGCAGTTCTAGCTATGGTTTTGATGTAGATATTGCTGCACCAGGTCAAAATATTTGGAGTACGCTAAATAATGATACTTACGGAACAAAATCAGGTACATCTATGGCTACTCCTTTAGTATCCAGTGCCGCGGCTCTAGTTGCTGCAAAATATCCTCAGCTATCTGGGCCTGCCATCGGAGAAATTTTAAGATTAAGTACCGATAATATTTATACCTTAAGTGGGAATAGCAATTTTGTAAATAAACTGGGCAAAGGCAGGTTAAATATTGCTAAAGCATTAGAAAGTACACCTGCTATAGCCATCAGAAAGCAAAATATCATCTTACAAGATAATTCTGACGGAGTTTTAGCCGGCGGAGATACGGTTGAACTGGCTATAGATTTAAAAAGCATTTTAGGGAATGTATCCAATTTAAATGTAACCCTCAGCACAGATAATCCTGATGTAACCGTTATTACATCAAATTTAGTTTTAACGCAATTAAATCAAGATGAAACGAAGCAACTTGGTTTTTTCAAAGTATTCTTAGCCCCAAGAACTCAAGAAAATGTTGAGGTAATTTTTAAACTTCAATACGCATCCTCAAACTATCAGGATGAGGAGTTTTTTGCATTGAGGGTAAATCTTGATTATTTGAATATCAATGAAAATCAAATAGCTACAACATTAACAAGTAACGGAAGGGTAGGATTTAGCGCTCAGGATGCTCAAAACGGCTTAGGGTTTGTGTATCAGAATAAAAATTTACTTTATGAAGCTTCCTTAATGATAGGGAATAGTACAAGTAGAATTTCTAATAATGCAAGAGCTCCACAAATTGGCAGAGCCGAGGAAGATTTTCTCAAAATCACCAGACCTTTAAAAGAAATTGATGATACAAATGTGCTGGTTGCAGCCTCAACTTTTAATGATTACAGCTCTAACAGTCCCTTAGATGTACAAGTTATAAATAAGCATTATGCTTATAAAAATGCCCCAGATGATAAATATGTTATCGTAGAGTACCTGATTAAAAATAATAGTATTGTGCCATTAAATGGCTTGTATGTGGGTTTATTTTGTGATTGGGATATTGATAATAGTGAAGAAAATATTGTAAAATACAGGCCTGATAAATCATTAGCATATACCTATTCTGTAAACCCCGGAAATCCTTATACAGCCGTTAAAGTACTAAATACAAACGCATCTGTACAATTTTACCCCATGTCTTACCAATTGGTTGGTGATATTTTAGAAGATGATTCCTTTACCCGGGCAGAAAAATTTACCAGTTTAAGTAGTGGCATATTTAAAACAGAACTTGGCGAAAGTTTAGGCGGTTTAGATGTGATGTATACCATGGGTGTAGGCCCTTACAATGTGGCATCAAAAGATTCTATACAAGTAGCTTTTGCCTTTATAGGCGGAGACAATTTAAATGATATCATCCTATCAGCAGATGCGGCACAAGAAAAGTTTGAAGGCTTACAGCTTTTTGAATCAGAGCCAGTTTTGAAATTCGAGGTTTCTCAAAATTATCCAAACCCAACAAAAGGAAATACTTTTTTTGATGTTGCTTTGCCAGAAGCAGGCAGTTTATTTGTTGATTTGTATGACATTACCGGAAAGAAAATCAAGCAAATTTATGGCACCGCCCTGATGGGTTCAGGCAAGCACACTATTTCTACCACACTTAATGATTTATCTGCTGGAATTTATTTTGCAGAGTTTCAGTATCGCCAAACCAAACAAGTTGTTAAGTTAATTTTAACAAACTAAGCATTGTGGTAACAAACCCTGCAACGAGGCTCGTAGCTTTCTTTTTCTCCTAAAAGTACTTTATGCGTGTTTTCAATAAGCCTGTAGCTGTAGAGTGCTGGTCCTCCACATTTTACACAAACTGCCTGTACCTTGGTAACCTCTTCGGCAATGGCCATTAAAGCGGGCATAGGCCCAAAGGGCTTGCCTGTAAAATCCATATCTAAACCAGCAACAATCACCCTTATACCTTTATTCGCAAGTTTAATACAAACATCAGGTAATTCCTCATCAAAAAACTGTGCTTCATCAATACCAACCACCTGGGTATTACTACCGTATAACAGGATGGCAGATGAATGCTCAACCGGGGTAGAGTGTATAGAATTTAAATCGTGAGATACAACGGCAACTTCATCATAACGGGTATCGGTTTTAGGTTTAAAAATCTCTACCTGCAATTTAGCAATCTCAGCTCTTCTTAACCTTCTGATTAACTCTTCTGTTTTACCAGAAAACATAGAGCCACAAATAACTTCTATGTTTCCGCCAAATTCGCTTTTTCTTTTCAAGATATTGTCTTTAATAATATAATTATTTGCTTCTGTAAGCGTTGAGTGAAACGAATATCAGAATTTTAATGTTATTTTTGACTGAGTATTTACCAACATCGTTGAGCCGAAAAATATAATCAATATGATGAATAAGCAGGAGATTTTAAAGAAAATAGGAAATATTATTCTTGAGTTAAATGAGCAACATCAATACCTTAGCCAAGTTCAAAAAATAAATATTCTTGAATTAGAGCTATTTACTGCTAATGCTGATTTTTTGATAGATCATATAGAAATTTTAAAAAAGCTAAACGATACCAAAAATTGGCAAGAAGATGTCAACAGTATACATACAGCTAAACCTGTTTTGGAAGAACCTGCTGCCCCTCCTTTGATAGAGCACCATCAAGTTATAGAAGTTGTATCAGAGCCTCAAGCTCATCAAGAAGAGATTGCTGACGATGAACATACCTTAAACGAACCTGCTTTACCAGAATTTAAGTTTTCTTTTGATGAGCCAGAACCTACAGAAATGATCTTTGATTTTGAAAAAAAGCTATCTGTAAAAGAAGTTTTTGACAGAGTGCTTACAGAGGAAGAACAACGTGTGTTGGCAGAGAAACAACAAGCTTTAGCGCCTATGGCAGAAACTGAAATTCAGGAGATGGATCAGCAGGATGAAAATATCCTACTTGAACAAGAAGCTGAGCCTTTTATCATAACTCAGGATAAACCAGCACAACTCCTAGAAGAAGAGTCTGTGCAAACACCGCCACAACCCATAGCCATTACTCAAACTATTCCAGCAGATAAACATACAGAGGCAGAGAAGCCAAAATCATTAAACGAAGTTTTATCAGCCAATAGAGAATTGCCCGGCGCTAAATCATACAGCAGACCTATCGCAGACTTGAAAGCTTCTATCTCTTTAAATGATAAAATGATGTTTATAAAAGAATTGTTTAATGGGTATAATTTAGCTTATAGCGAGGCCATAGAGATTTTAAACAGGTTTGATAATTTCGAAGCCGCAGACAATTTCTTGATGAAAAATTATGCCGATAAAAATAACTGGGCAGCAAAACAAGAAGTTGTAGACCGATTATACGAAATTTTAAACAGAAAATTTAAGAATTAATTCCCATTCTGTTCGCATCAAGCTTGAGCAGGATAAATAAGAGTATCGTAAAACTAATTAAAGACGAACCTCCGTAGCTTAAAAATGGTAAGGGTATACCTATAACAGGCATTAAGCCAATCGTCATAGCAATGTTGATGAAGAAATGGCAAAATAAAATACATGCTACCGAGTAACCATAAATCCTATTGAAAGAGGAGCGTTGTCTTTCTGCCAGTACAACTATTCTAAGTAATAAAACCAGATAGATAAGAATAACGGTAAAGCTGCCAGCAAAGCCCCATTCTTCTCCTACGGTACAAAAAATAAAATCGGTACTTTGTTCGGGTACAAAGTTAAACTTAGTTTGGGTACCTTGTAAATATCCTTTACCCAGCAAACCTCCAGAGCCAATAGCTATTTTTGATTGGTTTACATTATAACCTGCACCTCTTAAATCTGTAGAAATACCTAAAAGAATATCAATCCTCCCTTTTTGGTGAGATTTTAAGACATTATTATAAACAAAATCTACACTAAACATAAAGATGATGGAGAGCGCAAAGCCTGCTATAAAAGTGGTTAGAAGTTTCCGGTTTTTTTGGTAATAATAAATAAGCAATCCCGTAAAGGCAATTAAAGCCAAACTTACCATCAACTTCCCAAAAAGTAGGGTGGTGATGAAAAGGATAATCATCAATACACCAGAAATAAGGTAGTAAGGAGAAAGTCCTTCTCTGTAAAGTACCAAAATTAAGGAACCAAATACCATAGCAGATCCGGTATCAGGCTGTAGCATAATCAAGAACATAGGTAAGCCCAAAATAGCGGCACAAACTACCTGTGTTTTCAAATCAGAGAGTTTAAAATTACCTGAGCTTAAATATTTAGCCAGTAATAAACAAGATGACCATTTGGCAAACTCAGAAGGTTGCAGCCTGAAACTACCTATAGGTATCCAAGCTTGGTTACCGCCAACATTTCTTCCTATTACAAGTACCACAATTAAAAGAAGGATAGTTATGGCATAAAATATTGGCGAGAATGTACTGAAGAACTTGGCATCCATAAGCAGTATGGCAGTACCTGTAATAATGGCTACGATAATAAAAATCAACTGTTTACCAAAATTGGTATTCATATCAAAAATAGATACAGTCTCATCTGTAAATACCGCAGCATAAATATTAAACCAGCCAATAGCCATCAATAGCAAGAAAAGTAGGATAGTAAAGCTATCTACGTTAAAGAAAAAACTACGATTATGGTTATTGTTCATCTTTCTTACTACTTATTTGGGTACTAACAGGTATCGTGTTGCTGGCAACAGGTTTACTAGTGGTACTATCTTTCTTAACACCAGGCCTAAACACTCTTTTTTGTCCTGGTAATAAATTGGCGTTTATGATTCTTTCTGTATAATACTTTGGTCTGGTGATAGAGTCTCTAAGGTATTTCTCTATCATTAAACTTGCAATTGGGGCCGACCAAGTAGAGCCAAAGCCAGCATTTTCTACCACTACCGCAATAGCAATTTTAGGATTTTGGCGTGGCGCAAAAGCTACAAATACCGAGTGATCTGCACCATGAGGGTTTTGTACCGTACCTGTTTTACCACAAATTTCTATATCCACAATCTTAGAAAAATAACCTGTACCTCCTGGGGCATTTACTACCCTACTCATTCCTTCAATAACAGGTTCAAAATATTTAGCATCTATACCTGCACTATTTTTTATGGTATATTCTTCTTTGATGATTTTCTTATCACCAATAGCTTTAATCAGGTGTGGTTTATAATAAAAGCCTCTGTTAGCAACAATGGCCATCACATTTGCCATTTGTAAAGGGGTAATGCCTAGCTCGCCCTGCCCAATAGATAAAGAAATATTAAAACCCGAGCCCCATTTATTACTGCCCCATCTTTTGGTAAAATAATCTGCCGTAGGTATCAAGCCATCTCTTTCGGCGGGTAAATCAATCCCTAGCTCAGCCCCAATCCCAAACTTCATTACCGCTTCACGCCATCGGGTATAGGCTTTAAAAGGCTTTAAACCAGTTTTGTCAATCATCCTTTGATAGGTATAACCGTAGTAGGTATTACAAGAACCCTCAATAGATTTTTCAAGTGCAATGGTACCATGTACGTGGGTACAGCCCATAAAACCTCTGCTACCATAACGATAACCACCTGGGCAATGGAAAGTAGTTTGGGCCGTAATAGCACCCATTTGCTGGGCTACTAAAGCATTCACCACTTTAAAAATAGAGCCCGGAGGATACTCAGCCTGCGTTGGCCTGATGAACATCGGTTTAAAAGGGTCTTTCAGAAGCTTCATATAATTGTTACCTCTTTGGCGGCCAACCATTAAGTTAGGGTCGTACTTAGGACTACTTACAAAAGCTAGAATCTCACCTGTAGCAGGTTCAATGGCTACCACGCTACCAATTTTATTATTCATCAATTGCTCACCATACAATTGTAGCTCTTTATCTAAAGAAGAAATCAGCTTATCTCCGGCAACAGCCAAAGTATCATATTTACCTTCAAAAAAACTTCCTTGCTCTCTGTTGTGTACATCTACCATGATGTTTCTTACCCCTCTTTGTCCTCTCAATAAATCTTCGTAAGATTTTTCAATACCTGATTTTCCTATATAATCCCCTTGAGTATAAAAACCAGCATATTTTTCAATTTCTTTATCGTTAACCTCGCCAATATAACCTAAAAATTGTGCAGCGGTAGAGTCGGGGTAATAACGTACAGAACGGGCTAAAACATAAAAACCTGGAAACTGAAATTGCTTTTCCTGAAAAGCAGCATAAGTTTTGGCAGAAAGTTGTTTTTCAAATAATGATGCCCGGTAAGGCGAATAATTGTTGGCCTTCTTATACTTTTTATCAAACTCCTTTTTGGTGATGTCAATTAAACGGCAGAATTCTACCGTGTCAAAAGGTTTTACCTGTTTAGGGATAATCATTAAATCATAAACAGGTTCGTTTTGAACCAATACTTTTTCGTTTCTGTCTAAGATGATACCCCGGGCAGGGTAAATGATGAGTTTTCTGAGTACGTTGTTATCTGCAGATAGTTTATAACGGTCATCAATAACCTGAATGTAAAACAGGCGAGCCAGTAAAACCAAAGCCGTAACAATAAATAGGCCTTGGATAATGTATCTACGAGTAAAAAAACTATTCATTTACGCTGTTTTTTTCTATAAAAAAGAGCTTCTGTAATTAATATTAACGTTACCGTAAACGTTGAACTTATCAGAACCCTACTGAAGGTATTAAGTATTTCTGCAAATTTAAAAACCTCCAGATTAAACAGAAAAAAGTGATGAGTTATGGTGAGGATAAGTGTATAAAAGAAAAACCATCTGAAACCCATAATACCTAAAGTGGGCTCTGGGTCGCTATCATAATTGTCTTTCTGTACGGTAATACTGATGAAAAACACCCTCATTAAAGCTAAAACGGTACAAGCAGCAGCATGCAAGCCTAAAGTATCACTAAACAAATCAATACTAAAACCCATTAAAAAAGATAGGGTAAATAGCAGGATGTTAGGCGTTTCAAAAGGTAATAACAAGATAAAAAGAATATACAAAAAAGGAACATTAAGGTTGTAAAACACCATATTCTTTAACAGGAAAACCTGTATAAAAACTAAGATGATAAACCTTAAAATATTAAATAACAGAATTCTGCTCATTTATAATTCTTTATTTTGTGCCTCTAGTAATAACTGCTCTGTGGCAAAATTATTTTTAATAATGTACACATGCTGCAAAGCATAAAAATTAGTCGATAGCTTAACGCTGATATCTAAGAAGCTACCACCACCTTTAACACCAGATTTTAATACCGTACCTACCATAATCCCTTTTGGAAATATCACCCCTAAACCAGAGGTTACTACTTTGGCTTTTGGCTTGATATTTAGCTGGTTGGGTATATCTGTTAAAGTTACGATTTGTGAGTTTTCACCATCCCATACCAATGGTCCAAAATACGGAGTGCCTTCTATAGATGAGTTAATGCGTGTATCCTCATGAAGGATCGATTGTATAGAGGAGAAGTTTGCTGAAACATTCCACACAATACCTACCACACCCGATGGACCTATAACCCCCATTCCTTTTTTGATACCGTGTTTACTGCCACGGTTAATTGTTAAATAGTTATTTCTGGAAGTGATAGATTTATTGATAACTTCAGCCTCGATATACTCATATTGCACCTTATTGATGGTGTCTGTGATTTTTTTACTAACCAGGCTATCGTTAAAATAAGCTGAGGGTAGTTTGCTTCTTAAGAGCGCATTTTCACGGGCTAAACTATCATTTACAACCTCAAGATGAAGATATTTACTGATGTTGTTATAGCGTTCGTAAAAATTCCCGACAATTTGGTTGGATGTATTTAAAGTGCTGGAGCGTTGAAAATCATTATTCCTAACCAATAAAACAATAGAAATTAGGAAGAATATGACAAATAAAAAGAGGGCATTATAATTACTAATAAACCTCCAAAGATTGCGCATATTGTATTTGATTTACGATTCTTGATTTTAGATTTACGATTTTATTTGCTATACCTGATCTAAAATCGTAAATCTGAAATCGTTTTTTTTACTATTGCATTAAGAACTTAAAGTTCTGGATATTTTTTAAGGATATACCAGTTCCCCTCACTACTGCTCTTAAAGGGTCATCAGCTACGTGAACAGGTAATTTAGTTTTAGAACTGATACGTTTATCTAAACCTCTTAACAATGCACCACCACCAGTTAAATAAATACCTGTTTGGTAAATGTCGGCAGAAAGTTCAGGAGGTGTAATTTCCAGAGCTTTTAAGATGGCTTCTTCTATTTTAGAGATAGATTTATCTAAACAATGTGCAATTTCTGTATAAGAAACTGTAATTTGTTTAGGCACACCCGTCATTAAATCTCTACCTTGTACGGCAAAATCTGCAGGAGGGTCTTGTAGCTCTGGTAGGGCAGAGCCTACTTCAATTTTAATTCTTTCGGCTGTACGCTCACCAATCATGATGTTATGTTGCCTACGGATATAATTTACAATGTCAGAATCGAAGTTATCTCCGGCAGTACGGATAGATTGATCGCAAACAATACCAGAAAGCGCAATAACAGCAATTTCTGTAGTACCACCACCAATATCAATAATCATATTACCCATAGGTTCTTCTACATCAATACCAATACCAACAGCCGCAGCCATAGGCTCGTGTATCAGGTAAACTTCTTTAGCACCAGCAATTTCAGCAGAGTCTCTTACGGCTCTTTTCTCAACTTCAGTAATACCAGAAGGGATACAGATAACCATTCTTAAAGATGGAAAGAACCAACCTTTCCCACCGTTAATCATTTTAATCATACCTCTAATCATGTGTTCTGCTGCATTAAAATCAGCAATTACACCATCTTTAAGCGGACGAACAGTTTTGATATTTTCGTGAGTTTTACCCTCCATTTGCATGGCTTGCCTGCCAATGGCGATAACTTTATTGGTAGTTCTGTCAAAAGCAACTATAGATGGCTCATCTACAACCACTTTGTCATTATGAATAATTAGTGTATTAGCAGTACCTAAATCGATTGCTATTTCCTGTGTAAACCAGTTGAATAAACCCATTTATTTTTTTGATATAGAGATGCAAAGGTGCAAAAAAATAGTCTTAATCCTAAGTATAATTCGACTATTTTATTGTAAACAATTTAAATTTTTCATTGACTTTTATAAAAACGTCTAGGCAGTAGAAACTATACTGTCATCCTGAGGTCTAATATATTTCATATAAATCAATATGAAATGACGTTAACTTTGCAGCGGCAAAAAACCAAGAGCAGCATAACAGTCGTTCTAATAGTGCTATAGCCTGTTGTTGAGCTTTGTTTTAGGGCATGATATTAAACAATATTGGTGAATCTTATGATATCCCGCATGGTAGCAATATCCTTTTTTAAGATGCCCTAGGCTCAAGGTTTTTAAAAAGGCCGCTTATTTGTATGAGTAGTTTAAGTAAAATCTATCCAAACAGCGCTGGTATAGATATCGGCAGCGAGAAAGTTTTTGTTTCTGTAGAAGAACAG
>NZ_AULF01000044.1 GCF_000425145.1 Pedobacter glucosidilyticus DSM 23534 | reverse complement strand
AAGAGCTGGGCAGATTTTCAAACAAGCAGCTCAAAGTCTTTTGATTAGTAAACAGCCCGGTTTAGGAGCTTTTGCAAGAAGGCTTAAATCCCGGAAAGGTTCAGGTATTGCAATTAAAGCCACAGCTAGAAAAATAGCGGAACTATACTATAGGATGTTTGATCAGGGAATGGATTATGTAGAGCAGGGAGTAAAGAAGTATGAAGAAAAACTAAAGCGGCAACAGTTGAACTTTGTTATTAAAAAAGCAAATGAGCTAAATTTGCAATTGATTGAAAATTAATATGTTATTAAAAACGTCAATGGTAGCGGAGTCGAAGGATAAGTAAGAGCTTCGACTCCGCTCAGCCTGACACAAAATGATGATTTGAGACAGCCTCATTATTTTTGTAAAATGAAAAAGCTTAGGTCTTTTAAATTTAGCAGCTTCATATTTTACATCATCGCAGCTATCGTGTTTAACTTTAGCTATGATACTCCTGATACGCTTCATACCAAACGCTTTACTAAATTGGGTTATCAAGATAATCTCCAAATAAATGATTATGAATCTTACTATGAATTTTTTTCAGAGTTTATATTAGGTTTAGATCATCATATAGAAGAGCAACAAGAAGCAGAACAAGAACAAACCCTTGTTAAATTAAAGTTATATATCACTCCATTTACAACGCTCCAACTTTTTAATATACCGATGTTTTTATCTGATTTGATTGATTTTAACATCCAAAAGCTACCCAAAGGTAAATTACCCTCCATATTTCTTCCGCCAGAACTATCATTCCTCTTTACAACAACTCTGTAAAAAGAAATTTTTTAAAATTATTTTAATAAAAAAGACTGATGATGAAATATATAATCGGGCTAATGGCATTCTTTTGCTTTTTAGCTTTGTTTAATCAAGCCGTAGCTAAACAAGACACCACAAAACTCGTAAAAGTAGAACATGCAGAACCACTTTATATTGATTTGATTAGAGATTTAGGCGCAAGAAAAGGAGAGAAAGAATGGAATGTGGGTTTAGGCATCCAAGATAATCTTAATTACGATGAGATAGAGCTTTTGGTAGAATATGAATGGGCAGTGGCTAACCGCTTAGGTTTAGAGATAGAAGTACCCGTAAGTTTGTATAGTAAAAATAGCAAGGCAACTATTGGTAAACAACCTTCTCATGCTGTTGAGGGCATAAAAACAGCTTTTCAATGGACATTTCTGGTAAACCCGAAACTCAGAACCTCAATGGCTTTTGGTTATATCAATGAGATAAAATTTACCAACTTAAATGCTATAGCTACCAACAATATATTTACCGGAAATAATTTCAATCCTTTTTTGGTTATTGCCAAAAGGATAGGGGCGCATTACCATAGTTTAGTTTATACCGGACCACAATTTTATAAACCTTTCGGAGATAAAAGTTGGGAAAGCAGCTACGATATAAATACAAACTTTCATTACATGATACCCAGCTCAAGAAATTTTATAGGATTAGAATTAAATAAAACTTTTAGTAACGAGGGTTTTGACATCATGCTAAGGCCCCAAATGCGGGTAAGTATTGCAGATAACTTAATTGTTGGAATTGTTTCTGGTATCCCCGTGAATCGGGAGAATAAAAGGTTTCAAAGTTTTTTAAGGCTTATTTATGAGCCCGGTCATAAACATTGATTTAAAACAGCTTTGCAGAGGATTATTCTGCAAAGCTGTTTCTTTTATTGATGATGAGATTTGATACCTATTTCTAAGTGGGTAAGCAACACGGTAAAACTATCTTTGTCTTTACTCTCTTGTAAAGGATTTGGTGAAATAAGCGATACACTTTTTTGAATATTGGATTTCTGCTTAAGTTTATGCGATTATAACAACTACGACTAACAATTTAAAAAATTTCAACCTCATTTAATTCGATATTTACAACAAGAGCTGTCATTGCCTATGTGAAATTTATTATATTTCATTATTCGATAATTCACCTTCAAACGTTAGATGTATTTTTCTTATATTTTCAGGTTCTCCTATTTTATACTTAGGCATTCTTGCACCAATAAGTCTAGACTTCGAAATCCATGCAAATCCTACTGCATTTGACTGATTTCCTCCATAAACAAGAAAATTTTCTTTATTCTCACCTACATAAAAGCCTACATGCCCACCTCCCTCTCTGGAAAACACTAGTATATCCCATAGCATTTCTCTACCTTTAGTTACAGGTAGGCCCCAGCTAATCCATTGCCTAGCAGCTAAAAGTTTACTCGCAGGAAAGGGATAACCACATCTTTTCGCTACAACTCCAATGAACAATCCACACCATGGAATATCATCATCCGTATACCAACCAGAAACACCAACCTCTTTTGCCCATCTTAGAATATTTGGGTTATTATTCACTCCAGGGATTTCTAATTCACCATAATGCTTTAACGACTCCAGAAGCATTTTTGGAGCATTTTCTTTATTTAGCCATTTATATTTTTCAGGTAGTTGCTTCATGTATTTGAATTAAGAAAATTACTATACTTTACATTATTCTTATTGATTAGATGCTCCCGGTATAAAATCTATATACCCATGGGTAAAAGTGATGCTGCCGGAGGCAGATGTGGTTAATAAATTAAAAGGCCAATCTGAAGCTATATCTCCAAAACCAATAAACTCACCTACAAAAGGAACTTCACCTGATACCGTTCTGGTAAGTGCTATTTTACCTCCACTAGTTCCTAACCTTGTAAAAGTTCCTTCAATTGTCCAACTCTTGCCGTTTGCTTGAGTTCCTCCGAACGTATACCCTAAAATTCCCTGAAAGCGAAAAACTTTACTTATGTCGTTTGATGCAAAATATCCGTTATATTTAAACCTTATTTTATCACCATTTTTAGAGAGAAGATTTCCAGGTACATTATAAGCGCATAAAATAAAATTCTCAGATCCATCATTGGTTACGGGTTCAACAAAATCTACTAGGGTTCTACTATACATACTACCTTCTATAACATCAATTAAATTCTTGATGGCATTCCCTATATCAGTTGACGATGCCGCTGTTTGACCGATTATTCTTTCTGAAAGAAAATTCTTAATATCTTGATAATTCATAGGATTGTTATTTAAAGATGTTTCATAAGCTCCTGCATCTGTAGGAAATGATCTTAGATGTCCTGTTATATCGGTGGTAATTCCATTAATCATGTTAGGAACTAATCCTATACCAATGGAAGTAGCCAATAAATAACCTTCATTATTCCTTAAAAAGTCATCCGGATTGGATGAGTAAACACTACCTGCTCCTTGTGACAATTGCCAGTTATTAAGGCTAAAATCATTAACAATAAGTGGAGGCGTTCCGTCCGAGTAATAAAAAGCGATATATTGTTGACTAATATTTACTCCAAATGCATTATGACTTTCAGTGCCAAAATTCTGAGGGGATGCAATATTTAGTGTTAATCCTTTTGGAAAGATACAACCTTTTAATTCTGTTATACTTTGAGAAAGTACCATGTTTATATCTCCAAGAGTACAATGAAAAGCACTAAATCCTATACTGTTTTCTAAATATATACCTTGTTCTAAAAGGTCTACATTTTTAAATAACGTATTCTCACAATCAATAATTTTTAAATATGTGCCTTTAAAATTCTCTACTAATGGTGATACAGATTGCTCAATAACTCCCATATCATATTGAATCCCGTTTAACGACCTGATATTTTTTACAATCAAATTTTCAGCACTTTTCAGTACTAATCCAGGCCCAAAATTTCTGTTAGAGGTTCCTGTTATAATAGGATTTGTTGATGAATGGTCAAACTTGATGTCTTCAATCAGTATGTTCTTTAAGTCAGGATAAGGGTTTAACCCATCGCCTAATCTAAAGGTGCCAGCTGTAACATTCTTGATTAAAATATTCTTAAAAGTGCAATTTTCTAATTGGTCTGTACCTCTAAAACCGCAAAACCCAAAATTAAGTTCAAGATCTTCATAAGTATGATTTTTTACATTATTACACCTAATAATAGCTCCACTTTCATTCTCTATGTCTGCATTAATGAATCTGATATTTCTAATCAATAAATTTTCTACACCAGATGTTATGATTGCACTACCAGATAGAAAGTTATTATCAATGGTAGGTCTTGTACCCTCAACACCTGCTATGGTTAATTGAAATCCATTGGTGTTAAAAGAAGATATAACTAATACTTCCTGATAAACACCATTATCAAGAATTTCAATCAAATAATCCTCAAGAAATGTTTGAGGAAGGCTGTTAAGAGCCGCAGATATGGTTGTAAATGTGTTATTGTTATTAACTCTTATCATCGCTTATAAATTTGAAATTAAACCTGTACCTTGTGGAAAGTCAGCGTGACTTATAGGCTCTATACCTAATTTTGCTTTCACAATTCCGGTGAGACTTAATAGATTATAGTTTATATCTACATCCGCAACCTTTGTGGAAATTTGTCCTGAAATTATACGTATCTCAAAAAGTCGCTCAGTTAATGAGCTTAAAACCAGAAAATCGCCTGGTTGGGTTTGAATATTTAAAACTGTTTCGCCTGTTAAAGTACCATAAACAGCTGCTCCCAAATCGTTGAAACCTATATATAATCTTAGCGCTAAGAAAATAGAATCATTGCCTTCGCCAATTCCTATAAAGGCATTAACAGACCCATGTCTCATGGCAAGTGCACCGCCCACATTCATTTTTAATCCAGTGTATGATTTAGTTTCTGCGGTACCTGTAGTAACTGCATTGAAAATACCAGGTGGGTTTTCAAGTATTGTTTTACCTGGTTCTATCTCAAAATCTAGTGGCAGTTTAGTGAAATTATCCAAATAATACTCATCACTAGAACCAGAAGCAGTAAACGCCGGACTGTTAGTCACCATACTTTCGTTTCTTCCAGGTGCAGCTTTAATTTTGGCTTTGTAATAGCCAATGGGTCTATCTAAATCGCCTACATTTATTGGTGAGTAGGGCATATAGGATCCATTATTGGTGCTTACAACAATTTCACTTGATCCTAGTTCATGAGTAAAAGCTAGAGTATTTAATACATCATCAGCTACTGCTACAGGAGGTGGAGGCGTGATATTGTTAGATAAAAATATTGGGCTATTTGTAATACCACTTTCATTTCTTCCAGGAGCAGCTTTAATTTTAGCTTTATAGTAGCCCGCAGGTCTATATACGTCTCCTACATTTATTAGGGAGTATGGCATATAAGGCCCATCATTAGTACTGACAACAATTTCACTTGATCCTAGTTCATGAGTAAAAGCTAAAGTATTTAATACATCATCAGCAATTGCTACAGGAGGTGGAGGTGTAATATTTGAAGAACTTGGCATTTTGTATTTTACAAACCCAGTACTGGTTCTATAAGGTTCATAATCCAACAAACTACTTTGTTGTAATGCATCCTCAGTATCGTATACAGGTAAAGATTGAATTACCGTGGCAGATAGTTCAGTATCTCCATTCGGAAAGGATTGCTTTAACTCACTAATTTTAACCTTCTTTGTTGAAGGTGCATTTCCAATCCCTTGAACTACTGGAATATAATCATCATCTTCTAATGGAATTGTCGCATTAGGTAATTGAGATATTTTTGAATTTGCCATATTATTTTTTATGTTTTACGAGGATTTAAATTTTGTTTCACATAGTAATTTATCAGAATCAGAAAGAGTATTTACAGATATTTAAGAAATTCAAATTCACATAAAGTAAGTCCCCTGATACGCTATGAAAATCTATAAATTTGAATTTGTTAGTAACTAGAATTTATATTGATAGTTATTGATAAAGATTCTCTTCTTGATGGGTCTCAATTACTAAGTCTCCTAATGGTTTAGCTACACATATTAATATAAAGCCTGCAGCTATTTGTGATTCAGTTAAGCTTCCTTCTAATTGATCTGGCATAACACCAGAAACATACTTACAAGCACATGTAGTACATTGTCCTGCTCGACAACTATAAGGGAGGTTTAATCCATCTGCTTCAGCTTGATCTAAAATATAGGTATTATTTTTAACATTTATACTCTCATCTAATTGTTCATTTGCATTAATCAATCTAATGGTAAAATTACTATATATAGTTTCGGAAGTGATATCTCCATAAATTATCCAATTATTGACATCTACTTTAAGAATATTAGCTATAGAATGCTGAAATGCAAGCTTGTTTTTATTAGCTGGAGATAACAAAGTAACTCCAGTATTTCCCATTACAGAAGTTTGTCCTGTCCCAGACTGATTTATAATAATTTGAGTTCCAATTTGAATTGGAACCTCTGCATCACTAGGTATTATAATAGTATTAGGTAAAGTATTATCCATAGATACTAAAGCATTCTTATCATTTAGCTGTAGTGTATAGCTAGTACCTGTTTGATTGGGTTTGATAGTAACTTCATTATTCTCGGTTTGAATAGATTGCTTTAACTCAGTAATTTTAACTTTCTTTGTTGAGGGTGCATCTCCAATCCCTTGAACTACTGGAATATAATCATCATCTTCTAATGGAATTGTCGCATTAGGTAATTGAGATATTTTTGAATTTGCCATATTGTTTTTATTAAATATTTTGCATTTAAATAGTATTTTAAATATCAGATTTAGTGATGTTTAAAAATCCTGAAATTTGAGATCTATCTCCATTTTTACTTGTTAATCAAACTTACTTAAGGCCTTCAAAACTTAGAATTCCGACCGAATATACTTCTCTAACCATCTTCATTAAGTCTTCAATAATATAGAAGAATACAAGATTAGAAGTGCTGGTATTATTATCATTACTATTTCACTAAAATTGTACATGTAAATATGAAGGCCTGCTGCCACTTAAATTCCAGTTTATGATAGATTTTTCTTATCTATTAACAATCTTTTATAATTGGCCGCCATCAGTAATAATCCAATTTTTAGGAGAAGATATCAATATATTTTTACCCGTTAAACCAGCAGCAGTATACTTGATAGTTCCAAAATGAATTAAAATTCCTTGATTTACAGATTGCTGAGACCATTGGGTGTATATCGCAGTAAGATAATCAGCAGAATAATTAGCAGATGTTTTCCCAGTCATAAAGTTGGTAAACTGACTTACACTCGAAACATTCCAATTGCTTATATCTTGATTAAATGAAGTAGCATTAGAAAACATATAACTCATATCAGTGACACTACTAGTATCCCAACTTCCAATATTCTGATTAAAAGAAGTAGTAGAACTAAACATACCCCTCATATTAATTACCTTACTAGTGTCCCAGCTGCCGATATCCTGATTAAATGAATTATTTCCAGAAAACATATAGTTCATATCACTGACCTGACTAGTATCCCAACTACCTATATTATGGTTAAACGGGCTACTACTAAACATATAGTTCATCTTAGTAACCTTACTAACGTCCCAACTGCTGATATCCTGATTAAACGATGAAGCACCATAAAACATATAAGACATATTAGTTACTTTACCTGTGTTCCAAGAATTTATATCTTGATTAAACGAACTGTTAAAATAAAACATATCATTCATAGTAGTTACCTGGCTAGTATCCCAGTTTCCTATATCTTGATTAAACGAACTCGCTTGTGAAAACATATTTGCCATAGATATTACTTTACTTGTATTCCAAGTTCCTATATCTTGATTGAAAGCCGTCGCTCTAGTGAACATACCGCCCATAGCAATCACCTGACCAGTATCCCAGGCTCCTATATATTGATTAAATGAGGTGGCTCGATTAAACATACTACCCATAGAGGTCACTTTACTAGTATCCCACCCCCCTATATCTCCATTAAAAGAACTTGCGGAGTTAAATACTGCGCTCATGGTGGTAACCTTACTCGTATTCCAATTTCCTATATTCTGGTTAAAGGATGTAGCATTCGTGAAGAGACCTATCATCTCTGTAACCTGGCCTGTATCCCAACTTCCTATATCTCCATTAAATGATGTTGCGCCAGAAAATATCTGAATCATACGAGTTAACTTACTAGTATTCCATGTTCCTATATTTTGATTAAATGATGTAGCATCATAGAACATACTGTGCATATCAGTTACGTTACTCGTATCCCAAGCTCCTATATCCTGATTAAACGATGAAGCACCATAAAACATCTGAGTCATATCTAGTACATTACTAGTATCCCATGTTCCTATATCCCCATTAAATGATGTTGCTCCATAAAACATATTTGTCATATACCGTAACTCACTTGTGTCCCAAGCACCTATATTTGCAATCGTTGTTATAGCGGTACAATTAGAAAATAAGGATGATGAACCTGATACATCATTTAAATTTAATATATCGGCAACATTTGTCAATACCATATTTTTACAACCGTTAAAAGAACCTCCTCTTTGGATTTGAAGACAGCCCCATTGAAGAACTTCCAAAATCTTAAGTCTGTCTATTGAAAAGAATATCCCATTGATAATCCCAGTACATTGAATAGTATAGGTGCCAGAACTAGGATATGTATGTGTTACTGTTGTTTGGTTAGAGTTGTTGATATAACTATTGGTGCCATCTCCCCAATCTACTATAAAATCATATATTCCAAATTGAATTAATGGCAATTTAAATTGATTGCTTCCAGTGCTTCCGTTATCTAAATTATTCGTTTTTATCACGAATATGAAAGGAGAAGCCTGTTCCTTTTTTCTTAAGTAAGATGTTTGTATTATTCCACTTTTCATACCAGTTCTAATTTTCCGTATAAAACAAACACATTATTAGCTATATAATCTAAGGCAAACGCACTATACTTTTCAGCAGTTTTGTTTGTCTCACTTGCTGCGGTAACTACTGTAGCTCCATTATTAGTAAATATCAGCTGACCATCTCCAATTTGAATCCCTTCAAATCTTGAATTAATTGTAAGTGAAGTATCGACGTTTATTGAAACATCAGTATTGGCTGTGAAATGAAGTGTTTTGTTAATATCTGATTGTACTATTGTATAAGTAGTAGAAGAAATGCTTTTTATTTCTTTAGTTATAGCTCCCTGAATCTGTCCCAGAGTAGCTAATTGATTAGGTGCAACTGCGTCTACTCCTTGAACAGGCAAATCAAATATTGCATTTATAGTTTGTGCTTCATATCTTTTGTTGAAGGAAGTAATACCTGTAACCCCATTCAATTCTATATTACTGGAGGGATTTGAAATATCTGTATTTTCAGTTCTAAGGGTTAAATTTTTAGTATTTAAAGCTGATATATAAAATTTATCAGAATCCGAAGTGAAAGCGCCAGAATCACCAAAAAATGCTCCCGAATTAAAAACAACGTATCCATTAAAATTCTTTTGACCTGTTACATTTTCATATTTATCCCCTGATAAATGCATTACATCGTTATCATCAGCTTTCGAGATAACAGCTTGTTTGAAATCTGCAAAATCTGAATTGGTTATAGTATCTATTACGTCTCCAGTTGTGATATCTAAAAACTGAATAACAGTTTCATCTGGAAATCCTTGTAAATTAAATCTCGCAGCTCCATTGACAATAATCCCATTCTGGTGTGTTGTCGGTTCTGTAAACAATTTCTCACCCCCTATCGTTTCATCACCCGTTTTATGAACAACATTATCATCCTCAACTGCTTGTTTCAATTCACTCACTCTAACCTTATTAGTAGAGGGTTCGTTAGTATCTAAACCCTGAACCACTGGAATATAATCCTCGTCTCCTAGTGGAACTGCTGCGTCTGGTAATTGGGATATTTTTAAGTCTGCCATAATTTTGTTTTTAATGGGTGAATAATTAAATGGTTAAATCTTTTTCTTCTAAATTGGTTAGGCCAGATGAGTTCTCGACTGAAACTTTAAAGCGGTAATAGCGTTCGTCTCCATCCTCATCTACTTTCACTAAATCATTTGGAAGCTGGTATTGAATTTCTGGAGCGTTGGTTTTTATCGTATCTATTTTTTCCCAATTACCAACACTGTTCATTTGGCATAAATAATAAGTGCCATTATAAACGGTTTGTTCCCAATTTAAGGTTACATCTTCCAGTAATTCATCGGTAGAAGCAGGGCCTACTGTATAAGATAAACTTGGTGCTGTAGGATTAATGGTGTCAATAATATTTGCTAAAACTAAAGTCGAAGGAAGTGAGAAAACGTCTTCTGCTTCATTAAACTCGTTTTTTATGGTTCTTACCGCTACCAATCTATAATATAAAACCTCGCCATAAGGCAAAAATTCCAGATCCGAGAAATCATCAATCATGGGTTCGTTGACACTAATTACACCAGCCAATTGCATGGTTTGTACACTCAAAGCATCTTCAATATTAAAAGTACGGTAGATTAAAATTTTATTAACCCCTTCGCTTTGTGGATAATCATTGATTTCAAAAATGACAGATGCAGTATCTCCAGTGATGAAATTATTTGGTTGTGTATAAAACTTTCTGAATTCGGGAGCTTTAGGAGAGGAAGTATCAATCAATTGGATAGGTCCTGTTATCTCACTTCTTTCACTTAATGAGAGCGTATCATTCATTTCTATAGTGTAATAGAAATAGATGGCATTAGATGCACCGTCTAAAGTATAGTCAGTGAATCTAACTATTTTATCAGGGCCATCTACAAATTTTACTGCCATCGGGGCAGCATCATAATCTAAACTTCCTGGAATGAGTAAATTCCCTTCTCTATCACGAATGACAGGTTTTTTAGGTGAAGTTTGATAAACATTGTTTTTCAAATACTTATAAATAACAGGTTGCTCTGTTAAAGGGATAAAAATGTTATTAATGGCTAACTGAACAATTTCATGGTAGGTTTTGTCTGTTCCAAAAATTGCTGCTGTACCAGCTACCAAGCTTTCACTTCCCGGAACAATAGTTTCATTAAAAGGAAATATTGGCGCTTGTGACGGATTGGGATTTGGAATTTTAAATTCATCGTTATCCGGGTTAGGAAAGCCATATCCATTCCATATTTTAAAAGCACCTGTCAACTCATCTACTATTCCATTTGCCAGTTCATTCCACCTGCTGTTGTAGCCTTCGTCATCTTCGATAGCATCTAAATCAGCAATAATCTGGGCAACTGTATCTGATTTATATAGGTTTTCTAAGATGATTCTTTCATCTGCTCTGTAGAATACCAAAGCATAAGGTTCTCTGGTATTCCCCATTGTATTTATTTTGGTATCAAAAGTATAAGTTGCCTTACCGTAAAAATCAGGACGGGTTGCAAATGCCGGACCTATTGGTTTTTCTGGCTGAACAGGCTTAATGATTTCACGAGCTAAAAGTATAGCAGGAGCAGAAAGATAAGATTGAAGCCCTTCTACCGTGTCCTCAGCCAAGCAAGCCATAAAGCTTCTCCTTTCGCCATCTCCTGCTTCTGGTAAAATGGAAGATTCATTAAAGCCTGCCTCAGCCTCTAAATAAACCCGATAACCCGGATGGAAATTGACATCTAAGTTGGTACCCGTAGAAATTGGTATATAGCCATTTTGAGCTTCATAGTTCTTGTTTACATCAAAAGTGGTGTCGTAAACAATTAATTTTAGAGTAGCTGTATTTAAATTGATATTCCATACTTCTAATGGTCTTATTCCGTCTGGGGCGGTTAACCTTACGGAACCTTTATACCATTCTACTTTAGGATCTTCATGGGGTTCTAAAATATAAGAGTCAAAAGTAATTTCATATAGACCTGTTTTAGAGCCAGTAATAAAATTCCCTGAATCATCCTTATCCTCAAATTCAACAATACTTGCTTTTTCAAAAATACCACCAACATTTATAATTTTATTGCCTTCTTCCTGAATTACAGTTTCCTGATGGTTGCTAAATTTTTTCAACGCAACCTTCGCCTGTAAAGCAACAGACCAGCTAGAAGAAAGACTGGTATTTTCAGCAATAGCAAAATTCTTACCTGCTACAGGAACAGGTATATGGTCTACCGTTAATAATTGATTATCTAAATCGGTATCCAAAACAGCAGTTTGTCCGGGTCCCTTAACCGTAAAGATAGGACCTTCACCCGGCTCGGTTGATTGCACAATACTTTCTACTAAGAATTGATCATTATCAATGCTGCAAAGACTATTTATATAATTAATTTCTGTCCCTGGAGCTATATATGGCATCACTACAGAAGCCGGTGAACGACTAAAAATAGTATAACCCTCTGTACGTAATTCAAATACACCTACATTATTTAAATGAGTCACACTTTTAATTCTACCTCTCACAAAATTTAATGCGGTGTTTCTAAAAAAGAAAGCAGCTTGGTTACCATACCAGTAACTCGCTGCATGTATATTATTCCAATCAAATGTTAACCTTACTAAAGTTTTATCACCTGATAAAGCATTCAATCTTATTTGTTCTGCCTGAGTGGTGAAAATCAATGGATTTTCCTCCTGTATCAATTGCACCCCGAAATTTAAAGGAGGTATCAGCGTATTTCGTACAGGAAAAATAGTCTCATCCGTTGCTATTGAATTACTTAACACAGATGATCTGGAAAACCAGTTGATACCATAGACAGCATAAACGTGTATACCTTCATTGGTTTCAGTGTGTGTATAAAGTTCTGTCTCGTTTTTACCTGTAATGGCTACTATTTCTGGTAAACCATTATCATCTATATAAGTTTCATCAACATTAATTGCAGGTCTTTGCCAATGAGCGGCTAAACTATTTTTATACTCTACGCCATACATAATAGGTTTGGTCCTATCAACGTAAGAGAATTCTTCATCCTTTAAGAAGAAACCTTCAAAAGTTTTATCTGTTTCAAAAGGAACTATATCCAGATTAACCGTACGTGAATCATCATAAAGGCTATAGCCATTTATATCTGTTATCAAAGTAGGTGTATCTGTACCATTCTCTACAAACATTCCATACCTTAAGTTTTTTAATTGCGGTGCTACCGGAAGTTTACTGTTTGCTTTACCCACAGGTAATGTGGTATAGGTATGCGTTTTTACTCCGATAGCTGTTGCCGGATTGGTGGTTTCGTAAACTGCTGTGTAAATATAACTGTCGGATAAATTAGCCACCTCTGTATCTATATATCCAAAACCTAGCATTCTTGCAATGTGAAAATCAAATGCTGTTAGTTTTAGCATGGGTAAATAGCTAAAAGAAAAACCTTCTTGCACCTCTGCTTCTGGGTCAATCACTTCTGGCGGATTAATAGCCTGCGGATTGGCAGGGTTGGTACTTAAAGTAAGATATTCCAAAACACCATATTTCAGTCCTATAGCTGCTGACCATTTATTTTGGTAATTAGAAACTTTTACTTTATCATCTCCATTAAAGCGTGGCCATTGATTGTCTATAGCATAATCTCCGGGTTTTTCTAAACGGGTAAACACTTCATTATCATCTATTGAAAGCGCCAATTGTGTCACTTCTTCCCATTCAGAAACAGAATTTTTACCAGCGATAAAATCATCATAAGTTTCTAGCCATAGCATAGATGGATAGCAATTATCACCTTTAAACCTAATGTATTTGATGTTTTCTGCTATAATTTGCCTGCTGCCACTTCCAGCTTCTTCTAACTCAAGCCCGTTATCGTTTTCTTGTAGCAGTAAGCCTAAATTTTCTTTAATGATAAGCCCGGTATCTGTTACAAATTTTTTCCTGTTTGAAATAAATACCTCGTTACTACCATTATTTTCTGTAAGGGATATAGATTCTATTCTCGCAATATTGGTTTTCCTGTCATCATTTACCTGCATATACAGTTTTGCAGAAAACATCAATAAACCTTCTACTTCTGCCTCTATCACATGCTTATAATTTTCCAGAAAACTCAGGCTATCTGTTAGCGGATTGTAAAGCTGTTTAATTCGGTTATACTGCGTAATATTGGTGAACCTGATGATGACATTTCTTGATGTAGCAGGAGAGCCTGAAACAGGGATGATATTTTCGAAACGCCATACTTTTTCTCCTTGAATATCAATGATCTCAGAGGGTTGCATAGTGGCAAAATCTATTACAATAGGATAGCTTTGATTATACACAGTTCGGTATATCTTTACAAAATCATCGGCTTTATTAAAACCGGAGGTAGTATAATAGGGGCTAGAAGGGGATGACGCAAGATTACCCTTAGGGATATGAGACTCCCCGAGCTCTCCAAGCATATCCCAACGCAAATGTATACCTGTCGCGGTTCCATCATTTCCATCAGAGCCTGCTCCTTGTAAATAAAGGTTAGGCGATTGTGCTAATAGGTTTTGTACAGGTATAGTTGACATGCTAGTTTATTAGTTTATTAGTCATTAGTTATGAGTTTGTTAGGTAATCAAAAGCTACCTCTTGCGAAGACACATCAGCATAGGTTCTACCATCAAACTGTTTATATTTAAATGTAAAATTGTAATTGCCCGGCAGCAAATTAAGGCTGGCGTTGCTTATAAATGCTTTTGACCTATCTTTTGAAAAAACAACCAGATGGTCTGCTTTATTTCCTCCGTTGAAAGCTAATTGTATAGTATCTGCCAATTCGCCTACTGATATTTTAGGATCGTTGAAAGGTTCAGGACTACGTAGCAGGATTCCAATATTCTGACCGCTGAGGCTGTCTATGATGAAATGAAAATCGGTGGTTACCGCTGGTGCCAAAGCTCCTAATTTTAATATCCCATCAATCAGCCTGTCAAACCTGTCTGCATATTCCCCAGATTGACTTGGGTTAGTAGGAGAGGTAGGGTTTAAATAGGTTAAGGCATCACTGATGATTGTAGGGCCAAATTCTTTTTCAATTTTATAAACTGCCTTTTTAATAGCTATCCCAGCTTCATTTTTTAAGATACAACTTTGTACTTGTGCAGAAAAGTCTGAATAGAGAGAAGTTTTAAATACATAGCTATGAATGAGTATACTATCTTCTTCACTGTCATTTGCACCTTGATAAACCGCATTAAAAAGAGCCGTATATAACCTGTCTGGTTTCAAATCGTTTGAGGTAATGCTTACTTGTTGTACTACAGCAAGGGGCTTAATCATTTGTTGAAAACCAGAACAGTTAAACCCATTGGAAAGATTGTTGATGATTTTCATTTCTCCTGGTACATTAGGTTCTTCATCTTTCCCCCAATTATTGATACCTTCCAATACAGGTATAGGCTCCTCCGCAGAAACAGGTTCGGTAGGGTCTTTAATCAGGATCTGCATTTTTGAAAACACACTTCCCGTACCATTATAGCCTGCAAAATCGCTAAACATGGTATATACGTAATCGTATTTATAATACAGTGATAGTTTAGGGTCATTATAAAACAATGGTTTAGCATTTATTAAACGCCCATCCGCATTTGGGTAAGACCTATCCATATCTATGTAATGTTTCAATACAGCTAATTTGTATTGATCTTCTAAATCTTTTTGTAATAATGCCTGATAGTCTGGCCTCAATACAAATGCATTATTTGATTTATAGCGATGGAAATGCCCTAATGGTCCTACTGTTTTAAATATAAAATTATAGGTATTGGTATATTCTTTCCCTCCTTTATCTAGTAAATCTTGTGTTTGCACCATTAACCTATAGGTGGTATCTGGTCTCCAGATGGGTTGTAAACAAGCTTCAAAACCTTCTTTCATGGTGTTTACAGAGGCTGATACGGCAGCTTGCCCAGGAATTACGCTATTGAAAGAATAATCTACAACATTCTGTAAGGTTAATTCAAAAAGCATCACCTGGCAGCTAAATGGATTACCTTCTTCTAATACCAGTAAGCCTCCATCTTCTTGTAGTAACCTCACCTTAGCAACAGTATTTGAAATTTCATCCAAAAACATCCCATCTATTGTGCAAGTGCCTAAAGGTTGGATAATGATTTTATCTACCGTTACCTCTCCATTTCCTTCATAATCATAGATAATTTCTGACTCCAATTCATTTGGAAGATAGGTTTCCTGGGTAATCTCTGTATAATCATAAACCGGAAGCTGGCTATAATCATCATAGCCTGTCATGACCAATTGGAAATAAGTAACCGACACCCCTTCAGCATAAGTGCCCAAAGTCATTTTTACCAAGGCATAAGGTTCAGGTAAAAATATTTCTATAATTCCTTTAGCTGCCAATGCGCTGGTTAAGCCTAGCGTATGGTTGAAATAATAGATTAAACCGCTTGCCCCGCTCAGTCTGAATAATACATCGCTATACCATGTTTTTTTATCCTGCTCAAAAACTGTATTTATTGTAGTAAAGAGAATGTTTTTAGTGGGTTTCATCTGCCCCTGGCAAAATAAGAAGCCGTCTTCAAAACCCATCTCTTCTGGGGTAACATCCGGAATTTGTGCAGTATAAGAAAGTGACGACCTGGAGAAGATGCGTAATTTGTTATACTTATTAGGATCTTCACTCTGCCAGTAACCATATTTAAGATCAGCTAAATTGGGTGTGATATCTAGAGACTGACCTGTGGCATCACTTAAAGGGGTTAATGCTTCATAAACATTGTATTCTACCCATGCCCCCTGGCTATTTTGTGCATAAAGTTGAATGTTTTTCAGTTTAAAGGTATGACGTACACGTTCTGATTTTGCTTTTTGAGGAGCTACATATTCTATAAAATCTGCACCTTGCCCCACTGGTCCAAATTTCTGAAGTTCAGGCGTGTTAGCTAAACCCAAACCTTTCAAAAACTCTATATCAATATAACTATCTACAGGAATGATATAATCATTGATGTTTGCTGGAACCGCAGTACTAGTGCTGCTTACATATAAAGGGAATGTTTCTCCCGACATAATATTTACCGCCCGTACTGTTGATGGATCTAATAAAGATATCTCGCTTAAATCAAGATCTTTATTGAAATTCCAGGTAAAGTCAATTTTATAAGGACCGCCCAATTTCTTAACTGGCCATGGTAATTTAAGTTGGAAAGCTACCGCACCAGAGACAATGAAAGGTTTTGGTGCTTCTGCAGCTAATGAAGCATCTAAGGATATTCCAATTTTAAACTTGAGTACGTAAACACTTGCATAGCCACCAAAACGTATACTTCCGCCTATTTGAACAGGTTTAAAACTTACTTTACCCGCCAGTTCCAGATAAACGCCAGCTTCTATACCAATAGCCTTTCCTAATCCTTTTTTAAACGACCATTTAGCACCAGCTCCGGCTCTGATACCCTGTTTGCCTATCATGAAATAGAAATAGGAATCAAAAAGGGTGAAGATACGGGCAGTTACTCTCTTTTGTTCAGGATTATCTCTGCCTACATTTAAATACCATGATCCGGCACTGCCATAAAAGAAGCCCATCTCTGTTAGTCCGTTAACAGCGGCTATTTTCCCACTATCAGCAGGTATGTTTAGTTTAACCCCAAAAGCTGCTTCCACAGATGTAGAAGAAAGGGCAAGCATGGCAGAAAAAGGTGGGTCGTTGGTCGTATCTAAATCTATACG
>NZ_AULF01000043.1:3148-22492 GCF_000425145.1 Pedobacter glucosidilyticus DSM 23534 | reverse complement strand
AGAAAGCCTATGAAATCTCCCAAGAGCTGTCCTCTATATTGAGCCGTTCAAAAGACAGAAGAATAGCTTTCAAAAAATTGGCAATATGGTATAATAAGATAGAAAAACTAAGTCATAAATCCTTCAATACCATAGCTAGAACCATTCAGAACAATTATGAAACCATATTGAACTATTTTGATAATAGAAGCACAAATGCATCTGCAGAATCTTTCAATGCCAAGATAAAAGCTTTCCGCTCGCAGTTCAGAGGCGTAAGAAATGTCAAGTTCTTCCTCTTTAGACTAGCTAAAATATATGCTTAATGTCTCTCCCCAACTTTTACGCTTGATCCATTTTTGCTCTTTGATGTATAAAGAACTAGCTACTTTGATGTCTTTGACCAAAGAGGCTAAAGAAACCGATGGATGTAAATGTGTTACAATGTGGATGTGGTCTTCAACTCCATTGATTCGATATAAATGACATTTTTTATTTTCTAAAATCCCCCATATATACTTAAAAAGTTCTTTTCTATTATCCTTTGTAAGGGTACGTCCTCTGTATTTAGTACTAAATACGATTTGATAGATGATTTGTGTATAGGTACTCATGATGTTTTTATAGGTTGCACTTCATTCGCCTGTGTAAACTGTGGGTGCTCTAGTCGGCACATCTGTGCTTGCTCTAGCTCACAGGTAAAACCTGTGGTTGCTCTATCCCACAGGTAAAACCTGTGGTTAACCAAGTTTAAGCCCTTTGGGCTTAGCCTGAAAACTGGGTAATGAAATGCTTTTATTTTTTGTTTAAGTTAATAACAATAATTAAGGTGGCAAATTTTTTATAAACTAATATTTACAGCTTAGGTAACCAAACTAGAAAAGCTCCTTGTAAGCTATAATCCCAAAGGGATTAAAAGTCAATAACACTAGGTGCAACCTAGGGAGATAACACTAAGCGAGACCTAGGGAGATAACACTAAGTGCAACCTAGAGATAAAAAAAAGCAGCGCTCTCTAGGAAAACGCTGCTTTGATATCATGTAGTCATGAAAACTATAAAAATAATTTTGCTTTGTCTAAAGCGCTTTTTAGACCATCAGGGTTTTTACCACCTGCGGTAGCATAAAAAGGCTGACCGCCACCGCCACCTTGTATTTCTTTGGCTAGCTCTCTTACGATAGTACTGGCATTTAAACCTTTATCTTTCACTAAATTATCAGAAAGCATAACGGTTAAATTTGGTTTACCATCAAAAGTAGCTCCTATAACCAAGAATAAATTATCTACCACATCTCTCAGCTGGAAAGCTAAATTTTTTACCGCATCAGCATGAGGCAGATCTACCAATTCTGCAATAAACTGAATGCCGTTTATTTCTTGCGCTTTATCTTTTAAAGCATTTTTTAAGCCCGATGCTTTTTCAGAAACAGATTTTTCTACTTCCTTTTTAAGCTTGCTGTTTTCTTCTAACAAAGCTTCAACGCTTTTAGCAAGGTCTTTAGGATTTTTTAACAACTCCTTTAAACTAGCTAAAAGTTGATTTTGCTCTTGTATAAACTGCTCTGCTGCAATAGCCGTGATGGCTTCTATCCTACGCACACCTGCTGCAACAGCACTTTCAGAAATAATTTTAAAATACCCGATTTGCCCAGTTGCTTTTACGTGGGTACCACCGCAAAGCTCTTTGGAGTAATGGTCATCAAAAGTTATTACACGAACAAAATCGCCATATTTCTCACCAAATAAAGCCGTCACACCACTTTCTATAGCTTTTTGATAAGGTACATTTCTTTCTTCTTTTAAAGCGATGTTTTCTCTAATCTTCTCGTTAACAATAGCTTCTACTTGATGAATTTCTTCATCAGTAAGTTTAGAGAAATGAGAGAAATCAAATCTTAATTGATCTGCATTTACCAAAGAACCTTTTTGATTCACATGATCGCCCAGTACCATTTTTAATGCAGCATGCAATAAGTGAGTTGCCGAATGGTTATTTTCTGTTAAAGTTCTGCTTAGCGAGTTTATTTTAGCTACAAACTCTGCCTCTAAGTTTTGAGGCAAAGCATCGGTAAAGTGAATGATTAAGCCATTTTCTTTCTTGGTATCGGTAATGATAACTTCTTCACCTTCACCAATTAAAATACCACTATCTCCTACCTGACCACCACTTTCTGCATAAAAAGGAGTACGGTCTAATACCAACTGATATTGCTCTTTTCCTTTAGCTTTCACTTTACGATATTTCAAGATTTTAGCTTTAGCTTCCCAATCATCGTAACCTAAAAATTCTACTTCTTCGCCTTCGCTAACGATAATCCAATCTTCTGTATCAATGGCTGTTGCTGCTCTGGAACGAGTTTTTTGTTTTTCAAGTTCTACAGCAAAGCCTTCCATATCTACACTTAAGCCCTTTTCTCTAGCCATCAGCTCAGTTAAATCTATCGGGAAGCCAAAAGTATCATACAACTCAAAAGCAAAAGGACCATTCATAACCGTACCTTTATTTTCCTGAAGGTATTTTTCGAAACGGATAATTCCGTTTTCTAAAGTTCTTAAAAAGGCATTTTCTTCTTCTAAGATCACTTTTTGAACAAAATCTTGTTGTGCTATCAATTCATCAAAAACACCTTTGAATTGCTCTGCTAATAAAGGCACTAATTTGTTCATAAAAGGCTCTTTAAAGCCTAAATACTGATAAGCATAACGTATTGCTCTTCTTAAAATACGACGAATAACATAGCCTGCTTTGTTATTAGAAGGCAACTGCCCATCTGCAATAGCAAAAGCAATAGCCCTGATATGGTCTGCCATTACACGCATCGCAACGGCTTGCCCCCAATCCTGATCACCCGGCTGCGCATCAGCGTTATAAGCTACACTCGCAGATTTTGAAATAAAATCAATCATCGGTGTAAACACATCAGAATCGTAATTCGAAGTTTTACCTTGTATGACACGCACCAAACGCTCGAAACCCATTCCGGTATCTACGTGTTGAGCAGGTAGTTTTTTTAGAGATCCGTCTTTTAAACGGTTAAACTCCATAAAAACATTATTCCAGATTTCTATAACTTGAGGGTCATCGGCATTTACCAAAGTAGCCCCATCTACTTTCGCTCTTTCTTCGTTAGAACGACTATCGAAATGGATTTCTGAACAAGGGCCACATGGACCTGTTTCTCCCATTTCCCAAAAATTATCTTTTTTATTTCCGGTAAGGATGCGCTCTTTTGGTACAAATTGCAACCATAAATCGTAAGCCTCTTGGTCTTTTGCTAAACCTTCTTTCTCATCGCCTTCAAATATGGTTACGTATAAACGCTCTTTATCTAGCTTATAAACATCGGTAAGTAATTCCCAGCTCCATTCTATGGCTTCTTTCTTGAAATAATCGCCAAAGCTCCAGTTCCCCAGCATCTCAAACATGGTGTGGTGATAGGTATCAATACCTACCTCCTCTAAATCGTTATGCTTGCCAGAAACCCTTAAACAACGTTGCGTATCGGCCACACGAGGATATTTTATAGGTGCTTCCCCTAAAAAAAGATCCTTAAACTGGTTCATACCAGCGTTGGTAAACATCAATGTGGGGTCGTTTTTAACAACAATAGGTGCAGATGGAACAATCTGGTGGCCTTTAGAAGCAAAAAAATCTAAAAATGCCTGACGGATTTCTTTAGCAGTCATACTCATAGCCTGCAAAGATAAATTTGATTTTGGATTTTTAAAGATAAGATTTCAGAATACTAAGCCTGCTTAGCTTGTTGTTGCTGAGGCTTTTTGTTTTTATTGAATTTTTTCTTCCAGTTGCTTTTTCTTTTAGCTCCGCCAGCTGTATTGGGTTTATATACAGGCGCTTCCCCTAAACTCTCGGGCAAAGCTATTTTAGGAACTTCACGCCCCATTAAAGCTTCTATCCTGCTAAATTTATTCTGGTCTTTATCATTAATAAAAGTTATAGCCGTTCCGGTAGTTTCTGCCCTAGCTGTACGCCCTATACGGTGGATATAATCTTCCGGATCTGGCGGTACATCGTAATTAACCACTAAGCTGATACCTTCAACATCAATACCTCTAGAAATAACATCGGTGCCAACCAAAACACTTAGCTTTTTACCTTTAAACCTGCTCATGATATCTTCACGCTGCTCTTGGTCAAGGTCTGAGTGGAAAGCTTCTGCCGCTATTCCTTTTTTATTCAGCTCGGAATTCAGTTTTTTAACAATCTCCTTACGGGATGCAAAAATGATAATGCTGCTATAGGCTGCATCGGCCAAAATGGTTTTGAGTAAAGGTATTTTCTGCTCATCAAAAGCCATATATGCTTGCTGATTGATACCCTCTGATGGTTTAGAGATGGCGATATTAACCTCTACCGGGTTACGGAGGATTTTATTAGCTAAAATCCTGATTTTATGCGGCATGGTGGCAGAAAACATGATATTCTGACGTTCTGCCGGCAGATAACTCATGATACGTACAATATCATCAAAGAAACCCATATCTAGCATACGGTCGGCTTCGTCTAAAACCAAATGTTGTAGCTTAGAGAAATCTATCTTTCCGGATGTTAAATGTGCTATTAAGCGCCCTGGAGTAGCTACAATAATGTTTACCCCTTCTGCTAAAGATCTTTTTTGCTGCTCGTAATTAATACCATCACCACCGCCATAAACGGCAATAGAAGTACAACCTGTAAAATAAGCCAAGCCCATAATCTGCTGGTCTATTTGTAAAGCTAGCTCTCTGGTTGGCGCTAATATGATGGTATTGATATCATCGGTTCCTAATAATTGGATTTTATGCAAAACGGGCAATAAATAAGATGCCGTTTTACCTGTACCTGTTTGTGCACAAGCTATTAAATCTTGATTGTTTAAAATAACAGGAATAGCTTGTTCTTGTATAGGGGTTGCTTTGGTAAAGCCCATGGTATCTAAACCTTCTTGTAATAAGCTTACGAAATTAAATTCTTCGAATTTCAAATGACTGTATTATTATTTTTTGTAAATATATCTTAAATATTGCACAATAAGGCTATTACTTAAAGCTAAAGAAAGCCCTATTCTTTGGGTTATCCAGTTTTGTACTGGTTCTAGTATCGCCAGCTATAACATTTAAAATATTTACCTGACCATCATGTTGTTTAAATAAGACATCGTTAAAAACCTCCAATTTATTAATTTTAGTAACTTTTTCTGTCTCCAGATAACACCAAGCTGCATCTCCTTCAATCTCAAAACCTAAAAAACTAGCTGGCATAGTTTTACCATTTGCTACTATATAAAAGTGTTTTTGTAGATAAGTAGCTAATAATATTTCTAGTTCTGCTTTATCAGCAGGCTTAAGGATGTTTATGTCTTGCCCACTCTCCTCTTTTATAGCCTTTTCTAAATCGTCAAAAAAAATTTTGGTACTTATTTGTATGGTTTTACTTTCTGGATTTTGCCTTATATCTGTAACACTTACATAGTAAGGATGAAAAAACACTAATAATAAACTTAATATTTTCAGCATTATTAATAACTTCAAAGTTGATTTAACATCCTAAATTAAGAAAAATTATAGATGCAAGACTTTTCTTTATTTTTTGAACTTGGCTGGCAACACATTTTAGACTGGCAAGGCTATGACCATATTTTATTTGTAACAGCACTTTGTGGTACTTATTTAATAAAAGACTGGAAAAAAATCCTTATTCTAGTTACTGCATTTACCATTGGACATTCGCTTACACTAGCATTGAGTATATTCAACAAAATACTAATTCCTACGGTATGGGTTGAGTTTTTAATTCCGGTAACCATTTTAATCACAACTATTTTAAACATCATCAATAAACAAACCATCAAAAAAAACATCAACAGCTCTTATTGGTTAGCTTTGATATTTGGACTGATACATGGCCTTGGTTTTTCCAATTATTTGAAGAGTTTGATGGGTAAAAGCAACAATGTTGTTGCAGAGCTCTTTGCTTTTAATATAGGGTTAGAATTCGGTCAAATAATTATCGTATTTTCGATACTTATCTTATCCTTTTTACTGGTAAATGTGATAAGAGTACAAAAAAGAGAGTGGAACTTGTTTATTTCCTCAGCCATTTTTGGGATTTCCCTCATCATGGCTATAGAAAGAATACCTTAAAATAGTTTATGAAGAAAATTTTAGCTTTCCTGTTGTTATTAAGTGCACCAATAGCCTATACACAAGCACAATTTTTACAGCACAACCCCAATGCTAACCACGGCAATAAATTTGAGCAGTTAGAAACCATATTAAGAAGCCCCAATATGTACCGTTCTGCTTCTGGTGCACCGGGGCCAAAATATTGGCAACAAAAAGCAGATTATGATATTGATGTTGAAATTGATGACACCAAGCAAATATTAAGAGGTTCTGAAACAGTAGTTTATACCAATAACTCGCCAGACCCATTAACGTATTTGTGGTTACAATTGGATGAAAACGAGCATAAAGCTGGCGGCGAAAACCAAAAGTTTGATGGCAGCAAAATGAGCGAGAAAATGACCTATAACCAACTTAAAAGAATTAATGGTGTTGAGGATGGTTATGGCGTTAACATTTTAAAAGTTACCGATGCTAGCGGTAAAAATCTAAAATATACCATTAACCACACCATGATGCGTATAGATTTACCTAGTACCCTTAACCCAGGCGGTAAATACACTTTTAAAGTAAGCTGGAACTACAAAATCCCGAACAGAATGGTACAAGGTGGCCGTGGTGGATTAGAATATTTTGAAGAAGATGATAATTACCTGTACACCATAGCACAATGGTTCCCTAGAATGGCTGTTTACTCAGACTTTCAAGGTTGGCAAAACAAACAATTTACTGGTCGGGGTGAGTTTGCTTTAGCTTTTGGCGATTATAAAGTAAATATTACCGTACCTGCAGACCATGTGGTGGGTGCTACGGGCGAATGTCAAAACTACGCTCAAGTTTTAACTAGCACACAGCTAAACAGATGGAAACAAGCACAAACAGCTAAAGAACCTGTAGAGATTGTGACTTTAAATGATGCTAAAAATGCGATGAAGAAAAAATCATCAGCAAAAAAGACTTGGATATATAAAGCTACCAATGTAAGAGATTTTGCTTTTGTAACTTCTAGAAGATTGGTTTGGGATGCGATGAAGGTAAATGTAGAAGGTAACAGCCCAATGGCGATGTCTTATTACGGTCCAGAGGCTTACCCGCTTTACAGAAAATACTCTACCAAAGTTATTGCTAAAACATTAGAAGTTTATTCTAAACACACCATCCCTTACCCTTACCCAGTTGCTATTTCTGTAGAAGCTGCAAACGGTATGGAGTACCCTATGATTTGCTTCAACTACGGGAGAGCAGAAAAAGATGGTACTTATTCTGAAGCTACTAAATACGGGATGATAGGCGTTATTATTCATGAAGTTGGGCATAATTTCTTCCCCATGATAGTAAATTCTGATGAACGCCAATGGACTTGGATGGACGAAGGTTTAAACACTTTTTGCCAGTATTTAACAGAGCAAGAATGGGATAACAACTACCCATCAAAAAGAGGTCCGGCACATTTAATTGCAGATTATATGCGCTTACCTAAAGACGAGCTAGAGCCTATCATGACCAACTCAGAAAACATCATCAATTTTGGGCCAAACGCTTATGGCAAACCCGCTACCGCTCTTAATATTCTAAGAGAAACCGTTATGGGCCGCGAGCTGTTTGACTATGCTTTTAAAGAATACGCTAAAAGATGGGCTTTTAAACACCCTACTCCGGCAGATTTTTTTAGAACCATGGAAGATGCTTCTGCGGTAGATTTAGATTGGTTTTGGAGAGGCTGGTTTTACGGAACCGATGCGGTAGACATCTCGCTCGATGCTGTTAAATATTACCGTATGGATACTAAAAACCCAGAAATTGAAGCCGCTTACGATAGAAAACTTTATGATGAAGAAGCTTATAGCATCAGCAGAAAAAGAAACCGCGAGGCCAATATTAACTTCGCTGTGGAAGCTGATACTTCTTTAAACGATTTTTATAATAAATGGGACAGATTTGCTGCTACCAAAGACAAAAAAGCACAGTTTAAAAACTACTACGATGCTTTAAGCCCCCAAGAAAAAGCCCTTTACGATAGCAAAACCAATTTCTACGAGTTAGAATTTAGCAATAAAGGTGGTTTGGTAATGCCTATCATTATCGAGTGGACTTATACCGATGGTAGCAAAGAAGTAGATTATATCCCGGCTTATATTTGGAGAAAGAATGAAGAAAAAGTAACCAAAGTATTTGCTAAAGCTAAAGAAATGGCTTCTGTTAAGTTAGACCCTTATAAAGAAACCGCAGATATTGACGAAAGCAATAACAGTTTCCCAAGACAGCTTACCCCTACCCGTTTCGAGATGTTTAAACAACAAAAAGCTCCGGCAAGAGGTGCTTCTACAGGTGTAAACCCAATGCAAAGAGCAAGACAACAATAGTTATTTAAATACACTATATGCTAACAGCCATCAACCCCAAACTTCCGATGCGTAATAAAGCCATTACACAAGATTATTATGTAGATAAACTTGGCTTTACCATGTTAGCAGATTATGGAGATTATTTGATTCTGGCTAAAGACGAGGTAGAAATACATTTTTTTGAGTTTAAAGAATTAGATCCTAAAAGCAATTACGGACAAGTTTATATCAGGGTAAAAGCTATTGAAAAAATTTATCAAAGTTTCATCCATCATGGAGTAGAAATACATCCTAATGGACACTTGGAAAAAAAACCATGGCAACAAAAAGAGTTTGCTTTGCTAGATCCTGATTTTAATTTACTAACTTTTGGGGAAGCCATGTAAAGTCTCTTTTTATATGAATATCTAAATAGCATTATAAGAAGTGTGTTACATCTCAACACTATCGCAAATCTTAGCAGGCTGATTAGTGCAAACCCTGATTTGTGATGATGTTTTTTATCATATTTTAATCTTCTTATCTAAAGCACAAGTCATCCCATCTCTTTTGCCCTATCACGGAAGACTTGCACTAGAAAGGGTTTATTTAAGTTGGGTTGGGTGTTTTATGGTCTTAAGCTAGTTTAACAAAATTATCTTCAATTTTTACATTGAAATTTATCTCAGCTTTTAATGCTTTAAACACTTTTAAAATAGTATCAATTGTTGCACTGTTAGCACTGCTCTCAAGTTTTGAGATTTGAGCTTTTTGCACACCAACAAGTCGCCCAAGTTCTTCTTGTGTTAGGTTTCTTTCTTGTCTGGCAGTTTTAATCATCTTGCCTAAAACGTCCATACGGAGTTCGTATTCGTATTGGTCACGTTCTTGGGTTCCAACCTTACCGATATACTTATCTTTCATCTCGGCAAGCGAGTAGGTTTTTAATTCTTTAGTTACCATAAGATTACTTTTTACTTTTGTTTATAAAATACTTATCTCTAAGTCTTACCGCTCTGTCAATTTCATTTGCAGGGACTTTATCTACTTTCTTTATAAAACCGTGAGTTGCCAAAACTAAGGTTTCTTTATTGTCTGACTTATCCCAAAACGCTAGAAGTCTAATTTGAAATCCTGCATATTTTGTCCGAAACTCCCAAATGTCGTTTTGAAGTTTCTTAAAAAGCTTTGGATCATTAGTTTGTTCAGCAAGATCAATATTATAAAAGTTTTTTTTATAATCTTTAGATCAAGTCCTGAAATAAACTCATCCGCTTCCTCCAAAAATTTAGTCTCAAAATATCTCATTCAAAATTATCTTTTTGGAAATTCTAAATATAGTAAAAGTTTCCAAAATTAGAAACAATATTTTTGATATTTTATTTATTGGTATGTTTTTTTATACATCTAAATTAGTACAAACCCTGACTTGCGATGATGTTTTTTATCATGTTTTAATCTTCTTATCTAAAGCACAAGTCATCCCATATCTTTTGTCCTATCACGACACACTTGCGCTAGAAAGAGCTTTTTTCTTCATAACTATTCTTTAATTATCTTTATAGACCATATTAAGAGTAAAATAAGACCACGTAATGGGTAAATAATAAAAAGAAGAATACCGCATAATTTCAAGAGTATTGCATTTGTGTCGAAATTTGAAATATTTCTAATTGATTCTTTGTTAAGTTCAAGTTTATGTCTAAGATTTATAATAGTGATGCTGTCATTGGAGTTTCTCATGGTATATTCAAGGTCTGGGTTTGGCAAATTACTTTTATTATATACCTGTCCAATATCAGGTTGAGTTTTGTTCCATTTTAAGTTCCAAGGCAAATTAATAATGCTGTCTAACTTATTCTCATATAATAACTTCTCATTGGTTAAGACTTTACGATTACTATCTAAATTAATATTTACAATTTTTAGTACGCCATATACAATAAGAATCGTTATCATTATGCAAGCAAGGATTATTATTTCTCTTGCTATAGTTTTTTTACTTTTTAAATTCATAGTTCTCAGCAGTTCTGGCTTTTTGTTCTATCAGTTGTAGTTTTGAAATATTAATAAGGCTGTCGTACTTATTCTTAAGTTTTTCATTTTGCTCTTCGGTCTGTTTTTTGGAATTTCTGAGATCGAATAGTTCATTATTAGAATTAGTTTTTTCAACCATTGTTCCAATTGTAAAAGCACCGCCAAGAATTATTAATATTGAAGCAATAAAACCATACAATTGCCCGGTTGGTAAATTAAAAAATGCTTGACACAACTTTTTAAAAGAAACATTGTCAATTTGAATAGTCTCTTTTTTTATTCTATCGATTTCCTTATCTCTAATTTCGATTTCTTGTAAATAACCATTGTTAATATCTAATTGACTCTCATTATTCTCCAGAAGTTTGTTATACTCTGGGACTAATGAGTTCCATTTGATCAGAAGTTCGGAGTATTGTTGTTCATAATTTTTTTCAACGATGACCTTTTTTACTTCAGCAACTTTGGAATAGTCTTTAATAAATTCTATAAAAGAACTTAGTAGCTTTTTGGCTGTTTGTTTTCCTCCCCTCATAACGGTCGCTTTTGAAGAATCGATGTAAGTTTCAAAACTTATATGACTTACTTCAAGCCATTGCATAGAGCCTATTGGAAATATTTCACGCAAATCAAGAACCGTTCTAGCTTTCCAAACTTTTGAATCAAATCCGTAAACCTCAAGTTCAGATATTCTATCTTCAAGAATTTTTACAGCTTGGTCTGCTGGTACGTTTAATTTCATTTGAGTTTTTTAAGATGCTGTAAGTGTTAGAACTAATTTAATGTTTTGAATCTTGTCGGGTAGTCTGACCACTAATAGTATATATATCCCATAAACTCGCACAAATACAACATAAAACAATGGTATATATGCAAGTTCATCATGTTATTATTATTTTTTTGTAGCGTATAATTTATATCCAAATTCACAGGCATTTCAATAAGCAGATTTTAACTCTAAGCAAGTAAATATTTATTGAAAGTCAAAATATATTTTAAACTTCAAGAATGGATATGTTTTCTAACCTTAAAAATTTGCCTGACATTAACATAAAATTCATGTTAAATATCCTTGCAATAAGGTTTTTAGGTTTACATGATATTATAAAGAAGCATCTTCCATCCAACCAGTAGTTAAAACATCTGCTAAATGCATGGTTTTAATAGGTAATTGATGTGCATCTATATAAGCTTGTAATTGTAAAAGGCAAGAAGCATCTGTAGAAACGATATACTCTGCCCCAGTATCTAAAGCATTGAGTACCTTTTGCTCTGCCATAGCTGATGAAATATCAGGAAATTTAACAGAAAAAGTACCACCAAAGCCGCAGCAAGTTTCATTATCTTTCATTTCAACCAGTTCTAAACCATGTACTTTGGCTAATAATAAACGTGGTTCTTCTTTAATTTTACATTCTCTTAAGGCGCTGCAAGAGTCGTGATAAACAACTTTTGCTTCTAGCTCGGCACCAAAATAGTCTTTCTTTGCTATGTTGATTAAAAAGTCTGACAGCTCGAAAATATGGCTTTGTATAGTCCTACATTTATTATGAATTGCCGTATTAAAAAATAAATTGTTGTAGGCGTTTTTTACCATCCCAGTACAAGAAGCAGACGGAGAAACGATATAATTTTGTTCAGAAAAATCGTTTAGAAATTTACTCCCTACTTCCTTAGCTTCATCCCAAAAGCCAGCATTATAAGCCGGCTGCCCACAGCAAGTTTGCTCTGGATTATAAATTACCTTACAGCCCGCCTTTTCTAAAAGTTTTACGGTATTGTGGGCAGTTTCTGCATAAAGCTGATCAATAAAGCAAGGTATAAAGAGTTCTACGTTCATGTATGGGCGTTAAAGGCTCAAAAGTAAAGGATATAAGTTAAAAAGCGTTAGGCAATTTTAAAATGCTTAAATACCAGCAATAGTTTTTTGTTTCTTTTCTGAGTTTAGAACCGTAAAAAGTACCATTAAGCCTATGGTAAAAAAAGATGCTAAAGCTAATGTAGAGTTTCGCATACTGCCTGTAAGTTCTTCTATCATACCAAAACTAAACAAACCTGCTACAATAGCTATCTTCTCGGTTACATCATAAAAACTAAAAAAAGAAGCGGTATCTGGCGTGTTTTCTGGTACAAATTTAGAAAATGTTGAACGTGATAAAGATTGAATACCACCCATAAACAAGCCCACAACAGCTGCTAAAACAAAAAATTCTGTTTGGTTGGTAATATGATAAGCGGCAATACAAACCAATATCCAAATACTTACCACAAAAATAAGTACCTGTATATTACCAAAACGTTTAGAGAGCTTAGACATTAAAATAGCCCCTAAAATAGCTACCAATTGAATAATTAAAATGGTGATGATGAGCTTTTCTGTACCCAGTTGTAAGACTTTTTCGCCAAAATTTGCAGCAACCAGCATAATGGTTTGTACACCCATAGCGTAAAAAAAGAAAGCCATCAAAAATCGTTTTAAAACCGCCATTTGACTTACCTGTTTCCAAACTTTTAATAATTCCTGAAAACCACTACTAATTTTTGCTTTATCTACCTTATTATAATTTGGGCTACCTTTTGGCAAAACCCTAAAAGATATATGCGCAAAACTTATCCACCAGATACCAACCAATAGAAAAGATAAACGAGCCGGAAATGTTGCATCCTTAATGCCAAAAAGATCAGGCATCAACACAAAAACAAAACAAATAATTTGTAAAATAACACTCCCTACATAACCGTAAGCAAAGCCTTTTGCACTAACGGCATCTTGGTTCTCTTTACTTGCTATTTCGGGTAAATAAGAGTTTATAAATACAATACCCCCACAATAACCTATAGCCGCTAGCGCAAATAAAACAACCCCAAGTTCTAAAGTATCTGATTTAAAAAAATATAAACCCGCACAAGATAAAGCACCTAACCAGGTAAATAATCTCAGAAATATTTTTTTATTACCACGATAATCTGCTGTGGCACTTAAAAAAGGCGTAATGACAGCAATAACCAAGTAAGCAACTGCTAAAGCATAATTAGACAATGCTGTGTTTACGAATTCTAAGCCAAAGAAAGAGACCTTATCTGTTGTGCCAAAAGCTGTTTTTGTAGTGGTTATAGCTGTATAATAAGCAGGAAAAATGGTGGATGTAATCACCAAGTTATAAGAGGAGTTTGCCCAATCGAACATGGCCCATGACCGAATGGTTTTTTGATTGTCTTTAAACATTGGGCTTAAAATTATAGAAATATTTCAGCATTTTAATGATCACAATTTTTAAAGTTAATTAGCCTGAGTTATACTTGATATGCCGCTTTCATCTCGTTTTATAGTTTTAGGATTTCCTTTATAAACGATATTGCTTTGTCCTGATGTTTTTACTTCCAAATTATTTAAAACATTTATTTGTGCATCACTAGCTCCGCTACTTTCTATTTTATAATCGCTTACTACAAAATCAAATGCCTTAATGGTACTTGAGCCACTACTTTCTACAAAATGTTGTCTGCTTTGACCTCTTAAGCTGATTTCTGCTGCTCCGGATGTTTTGGTGTTTAATCTTGCTGCTTCTAAAACCAAAGCTATATCAGTTGCTCCACTTAAATTCAGCTCAAAATCCTGAGTCGTAATTTTACTTTCTCCTATGATTTCTACCGCTCCGGATGCTGTAATAGCATTCCAAGTTTTAGAAGATAAACTTATAGCAATGGGCCCACCATCACACATATTTTGATCAAGTTTTATCGTGAGTTCATCACCAGATATTTTTTGCTTTACATGAGGGATAACATTATCATCTGCCATGATGCTCATGGTGCTAGAGTCTGATTGAAAAATCAAAACCTTAAAATCGCCTGATATATTTAATTTCGAAAAATTGCCGATACTTCTTTGTTCTACAATTTGTTCTCCAGAACCTGTTACACAGCCAGATCCTCCGCAAGAGGATAATAAGCTTATTAATAGTGCTAATGTGTAAAATAGGTAGTTTCTCATAATTATCATATTAGATTTCATCTGGTTCTCTTTCTGGTATATACTCGCCTTTTAGTTGTAAGCTTTGATGGCTAAAATTAAAATCAATTTTCATTTTTTCAGGTGCATGGTAATCCAAATCTGCACAAGCATTAAAAAAACCTATTTGGTAATAAACGATGAAATATCCGCTCTCAGCAGTTTGATAATAGATTTGATTTTCTTGTAAAACTAAATCATACACCCTTTCTTTTTTATGGTAATGATAACTAAAAATTAAATCGTGTAGTAAAGTTTCCTGATTTTTCAGGAATAAAAACAGCTGTTTTTGATGTTTCTCCCCTATTAATTTATTTTTTTCTTCTTCGCTTAGGCTGATATTCCTGGTCTCTTGCATAAAACAAAATTAAAAATAGATTACACTTTAGTCGACAAATTGTAACATAAAAGTGACGGAAATGTATTTTATAAGCTACAAATCAAATAAAGCTGATGATAAGCCTTACAGCAAAAATCAGGCTCATTTTCAGCGATATAATGTAAAAATGAGATACATCATGCCAATTGGACCTGATATTGAACAAATGGCTTTGAACTTATTTAATTTAAATAATATAATTATGAAAAAAGTTTTTTTTGTAGCAGCAGCTTTCATTTTCGGAAGCACTGTATATGCACAAACAAGTACAACATCTTCTGTAGGAGCAACCAAATTTGGTTTAAAAGCCGGGGTTAACTTACCAAAGTATCAGTTTACTGATGATGATGCCAACACTTCTAACGATACAGAAAGTGCTGTAAACTTCCATGTAACTGGTTATGCTGATGTTCCTTTATCAGGGATGTTCTCTGTACAACCTGGTATTTCTTTACAAGGTAAAGGTGCCAAGTATACTAGCGGGAATAATGAACTAACAGAAAATGTTTTGGCTGTTGAGGTACCAGTAAACTTTGTTTTAAATGTACCAGCCGGACCAGGTAAATTCTTTTTAGGTGCTGGCCCTTACGCTGGCTTTAACGTAGCAGGCCAATATAAAGGCGAAGGTTCTTTTTTTGGTATTGATTATGAAGGTGAAACAGATATGAATATTGGAAATGACTCTGGAGATGATATTAAACCTCTGGATTTTGGTTTCAATTTCTTAACAGGTTATCAATTTTCATCAGGATTTAACATTGGTGCAGGTTATGGTTTAGGTTTAACTAACTTACGTCCGGGTAGTACCAGCGCAACTAATGTAGAGAAAAACAACCGTGTTTTATCTTTCTCTGTAGGTTTTGCCTTTTAAAAAAAAATTTAAATAAAAAAAAGCGAGTTTTTAAAGCTCGCTTTTTTTTATGTTTTAATATTTTTTGTTTTATCACTCTGAATCTTCTAGAGCAGCCAAGTAGCGCTCGGCTTCTAAAGCAGCCATACAACCAGAACCTGCTGCCGTTACTGCCTGACGATATATTTTATCCTGTGCATCTCCAGAAACAAAAACTCCAGGAATATTTGTAGCTGTACTATCCGGTTTGGTAATGATATAGCCTGTTTCATCCATGTCTATCCAACCTTTAAAAATATCTGTATTAGGTTTATGACCAATAGCTACAAAGAAACCTGTTACATTTAAATCCTTAGTTTCTTGTGTTTTGTTATTGATAACCCTAACGCCCGTAACATTTTTACCATCGCCTAAAATCTCTTGGGTTTCTGAGTTATATAGAATCTCAATATTCGCGGTATTTAATACGCGTTTTTCCATGGCTTTTGAGGCTCTAAACTCATCACGACGTACAATCATATAAACCTTATTACATAATTTAGCCAGATAAGTAGCCTCCTCTGCTGCGGTATCTCCTGCCCCTACAATGGCAACATCTTGGTTTTTAAAGAAAAAACCATCACAAACGGCACAAGCAGAAACACCAAAACCGTTATATTTTTGCTCAGATTCTAAACCTAACCATTTAGCCGATGCTCCTGTAGAAACAATTACCGTATCTGCTAATATCGTTTTAGTATCATCTACCACAACTTTATGTACCGGACCTGTAAAATCTACTGATGATACGTAACCAAAACGGATATCAGTACCAAAACGCTCTGCCTGTTTTCTAAAATCTTCCATCATTTCTGGCCCCATCACACCTCCAGGATAACCTGGGAAATTTTCAACATCAGTGGTTTGCGTTAGTTGCCCACCCATTTGCATACCTGTTATCATCACAGGTTTTAAATCTGCTCTGGCGGCATAAATAGCAGCAGTGTAGCCTGCCGGACCAGATCCTATAATTAAGCACTTTACGTGTTCTAATTCTTCTGTCATTATTTTATTTGTGATTGAGATGCAAAGTTAATGTTAGCAGCTAAAAACACAAATCTGTAAGAAATTATGATGAAATTATGATGCTGCCGGTCATTTATTTTTTTAGATCCTTAAAGCTATAATTAATTATTATTTTGGCATTTTAAATCTTAAAACATGCATTATATTCCTCAAAAAAGCAGATACACCAAAATGATTTACCGCAGATGTGGCAAAAGCGGCATTAAATTATCAGCATTATCCTTAGGCTTGTGGCATAACTTCGGTGGTGTAGATACTCTTGAGAACTGCAGAAATATCATTAAAACTGCTTTTGATAATGGCATTACCCACTTTGATTTGGCTAACAACTATGGCCCGCCTCCGGGCTCTGCTGAAGAAAATTTTGGTCATATCTTAAAAAAAGATTTTAGTGGCTACCGCGATGAAATGATTATTTCTTCTAAAGCGGGATATACCATGTGGGATGGCCCCTACGGCGATTGGGGTTCTAAAAAATATCTGGTTTCTAGTTTAGACCAAAGTTTAAAGCGTATGCAATTAGACTATGTGGATATCTTTTATCATCACCGCCCAGATCCAGAGACGCCTCTTGAAGAAACCATGAGCGCTTTAGATTTAATAGTGCGACAAGGAAAAGCTTTATACGTTGGTCTTTCTAATTACAAACCTGAGGAATGTGCCAAAGCCATACAAATTTTAAAAGATTTGGGCACACCATGTATCATCCACCAACCTAAATATTCTATGTTTGAACGTTGGGTTGAGCATGGCTTATTAGATTTATTAGGCAAAGAGGGTGTTGGCTGTATTCCTTTCTCGCCCTTGGCACAAGGTTTATTAACCGATAAATATTTAAAAGGTATTCCGCAGGATTCCAGAGCTGCAAAATCTCATGGTTTTTTAAAAGCCGAGCACATCACAGAGGAAAGATTAAACCAAATTAAAGCTTTACATGAGATAGCAATCAGCAGAAACCAAAGTTTAGCACAAATGGCAATTGCTTGGTTGTTAAAAGACGAGCGTATTACCTCCGTTCTGGTAGGTGCAAGCAAACCCGAACAGTTAGAAGATTCTCTAAAAGCATTAAACCATATCGTATTTAGCGAAGATGAACTGGAGAGGATTATTAGTTTGTTGGGTGGTTAGGTTGTTAGTTTGTTAGGTGGTTAGGTTGTTGGGTTGTTAGGTGTTGTTGGGTGGTTAGTTTGTTGGGAGTAGGAGATTTTTTTATAGGTATTTATTGAGGATAACATGATTATTTCCTTTTTGAATAAGTGCGAGTTAGGGCTTTAAGTAATTATTTAATTTATTTTGTCCGTAAAAAAATCATGGCAATTACTGTGGTTATTATACCCATAACTAAAGCTCCTATTACGCCTTGTACTGCATAATTTTGGTAATTAAAATTGGTTTGTGCTTCTACTGTTGTCTTGTAATAACCTAGCTCTACAGAACGTTTGATCACATTTGGAAAATATTCAGGCGTGATTATAAAAGATGTTATCCATTGTGTTAATGGACTTAATAAAGCAATAAAAACTGATAAAATAATTCCAGAAATTAATCCTTGTTTATAGTTGATTTGCTGGTTATAAAAACTTCTCTTTTTATCTTTCAAAGCCATTACCATAACCGCAATTGCAGGAATCGCAAAAAGATTAGTCAAATAAAGATGATAGTCAATATACTTTCCATGTAGTCCACATAGTTTTTCTAATACCATCCAAAGTAATACAACCACTGAAAATATGATTGCCCATTTAATTTCAATTTTTAAACTATTCATGGTTAAAGGTACTTTACATTCAGATTGTTGAGGATTTTTGCGAATATATCAAGGCTAATAAATTTACCGTTCTTAATTTCGCAATCAATCATCGTTCCTTCGTGTTTAAAGTCAAGTTTTTTCATTGCATTTTTACAATTTAAATTATCCGATTCTACAAACCCTTCAATTCTATGAAGTGCTAATTTTTCAAATCCGTAATTGCAAATAATAGGAAGTACTTCAGTCATTATTCCTTGCCCCCAAAATTCTTTAAAAAGCCAAAATCCGATTTCTGCTTTTTTGTGTTCCTTACTTAAAGAATTCAGTCCGCCTGCACCGTAAAACGTTTTATGATCTAAAGAGCAAACTGCCCACCATATACCTGTCCCTTCTTTTTCTAAGTTTGAAAAAAATTCCATTTGTTCTTTTGTTTCTTCAAGTGTTTTGTAACTGACACCATAATATTTTATAATTTCCGGATCTGAGAGACCTTTATAAACATTCTCCAAGTCGCTTTCAACAAATTGTCTTAACAAAAATCTTTGAGTCTTTAGTATTGGAAATTCAAATGTTTTCATAAGTTGTTTCTTGTGTCAAAGTTGTCCCAACGGCCCGGGGCTTTGCGATGGTGGGGCAATCGAAGCACAAATCTTCAATTTTGCACAAAAGTTCAATCGAAGAACAACTGTTAAATTTTGCAGTTTCGCCCCACTATTGCAAAACCCGTGTGCTTGTTGCACAACTTCCTATACCATCCAAATATACCATACCTACATCAATAAATACAACAAGAAAAATTCTATTTAATAACCTGTTTATCA
>NZ_AULF01000043.1:0-3138 GCF_000425145.1 Pedobacter glucosidilyticus DSM 23534 | reverse complement strand
ATCACATCCTGCAACATTTGCTTGTCCAGGCTAAGGTCAGCAACCAGTTTTTTTAATTGGCTATTCTCCTCTTCAAGCTGCCGTAAACGCCGAAGCTCGCTTACTCCAAGCCCGCCATACTTCTTCTTCCAGTTAAAAAACGTAGCCTGGGAAATACCCATCTTCCTGCAGATCTCTTCTACACGAGTTCCAGTCTCTGACTGTTTCAAAGCAAAGGCTATCTGGGCCTCCGTAAATTTTGATTTTTTCATCGCAATTATTTGTTTCAAGTTATAAATAATTGCCCTGCTTCTCTAATTTTGATCGTTGCTGTTTTGTGGGAGGAGGTCATTTCGAGTAGCTGATTTCAGTCTTTTGAAGATTATCAATTTGCTTAAATGTGAAATTTGAAAATCTAATTTTTCTCTGTTTGTATTTGTAATCCATAAAAACCAAAAACACTTTGTCAGAATTGTCAAATGCAGTTTGAAAAATTGTCGAAGCTCGTCTTGTTACTTCTTGAAAATATTCGTCTGTGTCGGTTTCTCCAACTTGTAAGTCAAAACGAAGTCCGAAGTCAACTATAAAACAAAGGTTTCCGTAGTCTTAGTCGTTTAAAATTGTCGTTTAAAAATTTTCTATATTCCTGCTTTGTTGTCAAATTGTTATCGTCTTTTAAAATGCCCTATAACGGTTTGGCGCTTGGCGAAGAAGCGGATTTCGAAGCACTAAACTGTCTGCCAGCACTGAACTTGATACGAAGCACGAAGCTTCAATTAAGCACTGAACCCGCTTTTTTGCCAAACGCCTGTTAGCGGTTCGGGCTTCTATTTGTCCTATTACTTTCATTTCATTTTTCAATTTGTCTGCCCCAAATATTATTTTTAGCGTCTGCAACTTTTTCCATTACTCTTTCAAATTTTTCACCGTCTTCTCCTTCAATGTGTAATGTCAAATTTATTTTGTCCCCATTTCTCTTAAAGTCAAAATTGTATGTGTGTGGTTCAGGTATTCCGTCATAAAAGTCGTTGGGAATAAAATGTCGAAGTATGGAATAATATTCATTGTCGTAAACAACTAGAAAATCATTTTCTCCGCAAATAGTTTCAAAACTTGTCTCTTTGCTGTCTTTATAAACCACTTTGTTAAGCCCCATTTTTATTAGATTTTCGTCTGAACCTTCGTTAATGGAGTAAAATCCTTGGTCAATCCGAATTTTGTCCGAGGAAAGAGAACTGTCCACCGTCACAATTAGTTGGTTTTGGTCTTTTTTGTTAATTAAATAATAAGCTAAAAGTCCACCAAAGATTAGTGCTAAAAGTCCAAATATTAATATCTTTTTTTTATTCATTTCTTTTGTCTTGGTTGTGTCGTCATAGCCTGACCGCTAACGTTTTGGCGCTTGGCGCAGTGGCGGATTTCGGAGCACAAAACTGTCAATACACCACAAAATTTGATGCGAGGTAGAATGTTCAATTAACCACTTCACCCGCCATTGAGCCAAACGCCTGTGCTTGTTGCACAACTTCCTATACCATCCAAATATACCATACCTACATCAATAAATACAACAAGAAAAATTCTATTTAATAACCTGTTTATCAGTTATTTAATGATATTTTTACTATATTTACTTATGCAAGGGCGTAAACATATTCAACCTAAAATCATCTATCAAGTTAACATCAATGATTTGGTTCCTGCTGATAATTTCTATCGTAAGCTTGAACAAACACTTGATTTAAATTTTCTCTATAATGAAACTTTATCTTACTATGGTAAAGAAGGACAAGAAAGTATTGATCCGCTTGTTTTCTTCAAGATTTGCTTAGTAGGCTATCTCAATAATATCAATTCTGATAGGCAGCTTATTGCTTTCTGCGCTAATTGTTTAGATGTAAGATGGTATTTAAAGTACGATTTAGATGAGGCTTTGCCTTGGCATTCTACCATCTCTAGAACAAGACAACTCTATGGGGAAGATGTATTTCTATCATTATTTCAAAAAGTACTTAGCCTTTGTATAGAAAAAGGAATGGTCAGAGGTAAGCGTCAAGCTATAGATAGTGCTTATATCAAAGCTAATGCTAGTATGGATAGCTTAGTAGAAAAAGAAATTATTGACGATGTAGAACAATATGCAAACGAGCTGAACGAAGGCTCTGAATATAAAGTTAAAGCTAGTATCAAAAAGGCTGTAGAGCGGCACCATGCTTGGAAAGAGAAAGAATACAAGGGAATGTCTGGACATGTGGATAATCCTAAACAAGTCGATGAAAACGGAAATATTATTCGACCTAAATACCTCAGTAACCATACCCATTACTCTCCTACAGATCCAGATGCTAAAATAAGTACCAAACCCGGAAAAGCAAGACAACTTAACTATGCAGGACAGCTTGCCGTAGATGATGCTTACCATGTAATCACTGCCGCTTGTGCTAGTAGCGCTGGTAATAAAGACAGTCAAAACCTTGCCGACATCTTATCGCAAACAATACAAAACCTAAGCATACATCACATTCCTGTTGACCAAATAACCGCTGATGCTGGTTATAGCAGTGGTGAGGCTCTCGCCTTCTGTGAAGCCCATCATATTGATGCTTACATCCCTAATTTTGGTCAATATAAAGCCGAAAGGGAAGGGTTTGAATACAATCCACTACTCAACCAATATGAGTGTAAAAAGAAGAATGGAAATTTTGCCGTATTAGCCTTCAAAGGAATAAAAACTGATAGTAAAGGTTATCAAAAGAAAAGCTATAGAAGCAGTGAAACAGATTGCAAAGATTGCCCATTAAGAATCACTTGTTGTGGGGCTGCTACAAAATTCAAAAAGATTGAGGATAGTATTGACAAACCCTATTACGACCGTATGCACCAAAAACTGAAAGCTAATCCTCTATACGCAAAAGCTATCAGTAAAATAAGGAGTAGAACGGTAGAACCTGTACTAGGTACTTTAATAAACTTCATGAATTTGAAGCGGCTAAACACCAGAGGGATGATCAGCGCTAATAAACACGTCTTAATGAGTGCTATGGCTTATAATCTGAAAAAATTGATGAAATTCTCTCGTCCTAAAATTAAATATCACACCCTAAGTGTGGATGTATTAAAGCTAAATCAGCATATCAAACTTAATTTCTTAAACCCTTT
>NZ_AULF01000042.1 GCF_000425145.1 Pedobacter glucosidilyticus DSM 23534 | reverse complement strand
GCTTCTAAATTCAGAACAAGGAATAATGCATCGCAAAAAAAGGTATTATGATGTTGAACCGGTCTTTGGAAATATCAAGCATAATCATGGCTTTAAGAGATTTATGCTCAGAGGTAAGAAAAAAGTGGAAATAGAATGGGGTTTAATCGCTATTGCTCATAACTTAAGAAAAAAAGCAGCTTAGAAAAGCTGTTTTCTCCCATTTTAAGGCTTTAGCTTCTCTATTGAGCCATTACATATCTAAGTAATAAGCCTAAACAAAAAATACTTGACAAATTTGATGGAAAATAAAAAAGCTGCCTCAGTTTATTTCTGAGACAGCCTCTTTTTTGTTTTTAATCATCAGATAAATCTGTGATAGCTATTTTATTTCTTCTTCTACCGTACCGCAAGATAACATGGCCTCTCCGTAATAAGGGTTTTTAATTTCCTTCTCACTTGCCAGCCAAAAACCTCCTTTACCATCATTAGCCATAGGGCAATATTGCTTATATATGGTTCCACTGCTTACTTGAGTACGTATTTCTTTTAGAATATTCTCTGTAAAATCATTAAAAGCTAGTCTTTTATCAGCAATACTAGCAGCAGCATTAATTTTTCCTGCTTGTACCACTAAAGAATCATTAGTACTTTTTAAAATACCTTCTAAAGTAGCACTTGCTTGTTTTGCATCTTCCTCATTATTGGCAACTAAAGCATTTTTTAAGTTGATATAACCTTGGTAAATACTATCTGCTTTGCTGTCTTTAAATGTCACTGGTACGCTGGCTTCTGCCGCTACTGCTGTAGAGTCTTTTGTTTCTTTTCCAGATTGCTGATTGTTGCAGCCATAACTAGCTATTAAAGCAGCACATAATGCAGCGTGGATATAAGTTTTCCTCATGGTGTATGATTATAAATTAATTTGCTAATGTAGATAAACAAACGTTATTTCGTCATCTGATTAAGGATGACTTTTAACCCTTGTTTGAGCAGAGGGAACAAAGAAAAACTATTGTTGTTTTCTTTTTTTTCTTCATCAGCATCAAAGTTAATAAAGTCTTTAAAGGATTTTGATGAAGGCGTTTCTTTCTTGATTTCTTTAGCAGGTGTAGTTGTTGTGGTTTTCTTTACAACTGAAGAGTCTTTTTTGACAAGTATTAAAGAAGTGTTTTGGGTATTATGATTTTTTTGTTGATTGGTAAAAGGATGTATACCAGCCAGTACCGATGATACCAGAAGTACAATAACTGTTAATGAGATGAATATCCTTTTAGTAGAAAAAATCATATCCTCAAAAGTAAAAATAATCATACAAATCACAATAGTTTGTTGTGTAAATTTTTACTAGCCATTCTAATTTTTTTGACAATTATTTTCTTTAAAATAATTTGTAAAAGTACTAGTATTTTTAGCTAAATAATTTAGTAATTTTGTATAAAAACTAATTTATTTAGTTTTAAAAATAAAGAATTTGGATAGGATGGAAAGGCAAATCATACATATAGACTTAGATTCTTTTTTTGTTTCGGTAGAATGTCGTAGCAATCCACGTTTGTTAAACAGGCCTGTGGCTATAGGCGGTTCCGGAGACCGTGGCGTAGTAGCTTCTTGTAGCTACGAGGCTAGAAAATACGGTGTACACTCGGCTATGCCCGGTAAACTAGCCAAACAGCTTTGTCCTGATTTGATTTTTATCCGTGGAGATTATGAAAGTTACAGCAAAGCATCTTTAGAAGTTACTCAAATTATAGATGAACAAGTTCCGGTTTTTGAGAAAACCTCTATCGACGAGTTTTATATAGATATGACGGGTATGGATAAGTTTTTCGGGACTTTAAAACACGCAACAGAACTGAGGGAAAAGGTAATATATGAAACCGGGTTGCCTATATCTTTTGGTTTATCAAAAAATAAAACAGTTTCTAAAGTAGCTACTGGTTTAGCTAAACCTAATGGTTATAAACATGTAGATTATGGTACCGAGCGCCCTTTTTTAGCTCCTCTTCCAGTCCAGAAAATTCCCATGATTGGCGATAAAACAGCAGAAAGCTTACGCAGAATGGGTGTACAAAAGGTACAAACTTTACAAGAAATGCCTTGTCGCTTGCTAGAATCTGCCTTTGGAAAATCGGGTATTATGATATGGGAGAAAGCAAATGGTATAGATTTAAGTCCGGTGGTGCCTTATACAGAGCGTAAATCCTTATCTAGCGAAAATACCTTTGAGCAAGATACTATGGATGTAGAAATGCTGGAAGCTTTACTGGTTTCTATGACAGAAGATTTATGTTCTAAAATGCGGAAAGAACATTTTTTGTGTGGATGCGTAGCCGTTAAAATACGATATTCTGATTTTAATACCCATACACAACAAATTAAGGTTCCTTATACTTCGGCAGATCACCTGCTTATTCCGCAAGTAAAAGAGCTTTTTAAGAAATTGTATAACCGCCGTATGCTCATCAGACTTATAGGTGTACGTTTTAGCAATTTGGTTCATGGGCATCATCAAATTAATCTTTTTCAAGATAGCGAAGAGCAAATTCATCTTTATCAAGCTATGGACAAACTCAATAAAAGATTTGGTAGCAAAACCGTATTCAGGGCCATAGGCATGGGTATAGAAAATAGAAGTTTTAATCCGTTTAATGGGATGACATAAAAAGTCTGAAGACCGCCGCCCGAAGTCTGGAGTTGAGAGTGGAAAGTCCGAAGACCGAGGACCGCCGTCCGAAGTCTAGGGTGGAAATAGTATAAAATGAGTTTGCTAGTTCGTTCCTTATCACGATGAACTAACCATCCTAATGAACTAATGACTAATGATACTAACTCGCCACAGCTATCGGTACTAGCCAATCAATGACTAATCACCCAACAAACTAATGACCAATCACCCAACAAACTAGTGACTAATGATACTAACCACCTAACAAACTAATAACCTAACCACCCAACAAACTAACCATCTAAATGTACCTCCATTGTCAAACCTACTTTAGTTTTCTGTACGGTACTATCAAACCACAGGATTTGGTACAACAGGCTAGGGCTATAGGCTTAGAGCGTTTGGTTGTAGCGGATATCAATAACACATCGGCTATTATAGAATGTGTTAGAGAGTCTAAAGGTAGTTTAGATATCATCCCCGGTATAGATTTTAGGAACGGTGTGAAGCAGCAATTCATCGGTATAGCCAAAAATGAAAAAGGTTTTGAAGAACTTAATCGTTTACTGTCATCCTATCTAAAAGAAAAAACTACTATTCCTGAGAGATGTCCTTACTTGAAGAATAGCTTTGTAGTTTATCCTTTTCATCCTGATAAGGTATTCACAGAGCTTCAAAATAACGAATTTATAGGGGTAAAACCTAACGATTTACATTATATCCACTTGTCAAGATACCATAAAATCCGCCATAAAATGGTATTGCTACATACAGTTTGTTTTAACGAGGCTAAAGATTGGCAGCCACATAAATTATTACGTTGTATAGATGAGAACACCATTCTTTCTAAAATGCCAGAGCTAAGCACTAGCGGAAAAGAAGTTTTTTTAGATGAAATGGCTTTCGCCGATGCTTATCAGGATTACCCACAAATTTTGGCTCAAACAGCACAATTATTATATGCTTGTAAACCTGTAGATTTTAAACTGGGCCAACACAAAAATAAAGCCGTTTTAAGCTCGCATCTGCAATTTGAAGAAGCGCTAAATCTGGATTTTGAAAAGCTAAAAAAACTTACCTATGAAGGCGCAAAAGTTAGGTATAAAAACTTAACAGCTAAGATAGAAAATCGTATAAAAAAAGAACTAAATCTCATTAAGCAGCAACGTTATGTGTCTTATTTTTTAATCAATCATGAAATTATTTCTTTTGCTAATAGACGTGGTTTTTACTATATAGGAAGAGGTAGTGGAGTTAATAGTATTGTAGCTTATTGTTTAAAAATAACTGATGTGGATCCCATTGAGCTCGATTTGTATTTCGAGCGTTTTATGAATGTGTATCGTAAAAATCCACCAGATTTTGATATTGATTTTTCTTGGCAGGATAGGGATGAAATTATCCAGTTTATATTTGATCAATACGGTACAGAACATACTTGTTTACAGGCAACTTACACTACTTTTCAGGTTAAATCTGCTACAAGAGAGCTTGGTAAAGTTTATGGTTTACCCCTTGCAGAAATAGAAGAAATATTAACTCGGTTAGAGCAACCAAATACCCTAGAACCATTACATATAGAGGTTGTAGCTTTTGCTAAAGCACTTCATGAGTTTCCGCGTAATCTGAGTATACATGCCGGTGGAATTTTAATTTCTGAAAAGCCTATTTACTGTTATACAGCTACTTCGCATCCGCCAAAAGGTTTTCCTATAAGCCAGTTTGATATGTATAATGCCGAAGATTTAGGACTTTATAAGTTTGATATTTTAAGTCAGCGTGGTTTAGGACATATCAAAGACACCATCAGTATTGTGCAAGAAAATAGAGGAGTAGTTATTGATATCCATGATGTTCCTCGCTTCATGAAAGATAAAAAGATTATAGAACATCTGGAGCGTGGTAACCTAATGGGATGTTTTTATGTAGAATCTCCAGCCATGCGGATGTTGCTGGCAAAACTAGCTTGTAACAACTATCTCACGTTGGTAGCAGCAAGTTCTATCATTAGGCCTGGTGTGGCACAATCTGGCATGATGCGAGAATATGTTTTACGCCATCAAATGCCTGATAAAGGAAAATCTATCGCCCATCCAACGATGTGGGGCTTGATGAAAGAAACTTATGGTATCATGGTTTATCAAGAAGATGTTATTAAAGTAGCGCATGAATTTGCTCAACTAGATTTAGCAGAAGCGGATGTTTTACGAAGAGGGATGTCTGGTAAATACCGTTCTAGAAACGAGTTTTTGATGGTTAGAGATAAATACTTTAAAAATTGCCAACAACTAGGTTACGAGCCAGCTTTAGCAGCAGAAATATGGCGACAGATAGAGTCTTTTGCTGGTTATTCTTTTGCCAAAGGGCATTCGGCTTCTTTTGCGGTAGAAAGCTACCAAAGTATGTTCTTAAAGGCACATTTTCCTTTGGAGTTTATGGTAGGGGTTATCAATAATGCAGGTGGTTTTTACCAAACCGAGTTTTATGTACACGAAGCCCGTAAAGCTGGTGCCAGAGTAGAATTGCCTTGTGTTAACCAAAGCCATTACCTTACTCATATCTCAAATACAACCATTTATTTAGGATTTAGGCATATTGTAAACCTAGAAGACAGGGTGATAGAGAACATATTATACCAAAGACAGCAGGAACCCTACATCAGCATGGCAAATTTTGTTGAACGTACAGCTATTAGTTTAGAACAAACCATCATACTTGTCAGAATTGGAGCTTTTAGGTTTACCCAAAAAAGCAAGCAAGCCTTACTTTGGGAGGTACATTTTTTATTAAATAAACCCTTACAAGCTCCTATACAAGATACCTTGTTTAGGCAACCTATAAATAGCGATTTTAACATGCCTCCATTGCATTATGATGAACGTAATGATATGCTAGATGAGCTGGAAATTCTAGGTTTTACCATTCATCCACCTTTTAAATTGATTGATGAGCCCGATATTAAAGGGATAAAAGCAAAGGATATTCCTGAATATTTGAACCAAGAAGTACAAATTATTGGACATTTAGTAACTACCAAATATGCCCGTACCAAACACGGGGTAGTGATGTATTTTGGAACTTTTTTAGATGAAGATGGCAATTGGATAGATACTGTTTTATTTCCAGATGTGGCAGCCAAATATACTTTTAAAGGAAAAGGCTGTTATCTGCTTAAAGGAAAGGTAACCGCTGAGTTTAATTTTTACACTTTAGAAGTAAATTATATGCGTAAACTCCATTGGTGGAATGCGAATGAAAGCAATAAAAAATTATATTGATGAAGAAATTTTAATACCTCATAATTTTAAGTAGGTTAATGCCATGTCAATAGCATTTTGTTGTATAAACCACCGTTAACTAATCAGATTTATTAATATATTTGATGCTTAATGAAGCTTTATTATCCTGAATTTCTTTTCGGATTATTATTAATTGCCATTCCGGTGATTATTCATCTTTTCAATTTTAGAAAGTTCAAAAAAGTTTATTTCTCAAATACCAGCTTTTTAAAGGATATACAACAGCAAACTTCATCCAGACGGAACATAAAAGAGCGTTTAATTTTACTGAGTAGGATTTTAGCTATTACTTTTTTGGTTTTAGCTTTTGCCAAACCTTATATCCCGCAAGAAAATACTTTCTCTGCCAACCAAAGCCATTTGGTAAGCATTTACATAGATAATTCCTACTCTATGGAAGCTGTAAACCAGGATGGTCGCTTGTTAGACGAAGCCAAACGTAAAGCCAAAGAAATTGTAGCTACTTATGGTTTAACCGATAAATTTCAGCTTTTGAGTAATGATTTTAACGGCTCGCAAAACAGATTGTTAGATAAAGAAGCCTTTCTTGAAGCTTTAAATGCTTTAGAAATTAGTGCCAGAACAAATGATTATCAGCAAATTTTAAATCAACAAGAACGATTTTTTAAGACCAACAACGGCTATCAAAAACACGCTTATCTGGTGTCTGATTTTCAGCAGCAAGATAATCTCCAGTTACAAAAAGATAGCACAGTAAAATATCATCTCATTAAACTAAAAGCCAATAGCTTACCCAATGTTGCGGTAGATAGCGTTTGGTTTATTTCTCCTTTGCATCGTCCGCAAAGTAAAGAACAATTGGTAGTAAGGGTAAAAAATTATTCTGATAAAAGCCTGACAGATGTATCGCTTACTTTAAAAATCAATAATCAAATCAAGACCATTGGCAAAGTAGCTATAGCACCACGAGAAAGCAGTTTAGATACCCTTACTTTTTCTGGTTTAAATACCGGCTGGCAAAAAGGAGAGTTAAGGGTTAAAGATTATCCAATGGTTTTTGATGATGCTTTATTTTTTGCTTTTCAGGTTAAAAAAGACCTTCCTATAACCATCATCAATTCAATTATAGAAACTAATGCTATAGCGTCAGCTTTTGATACGGATAGCTTTTTCAAAGTACAAAGCATCGGCGAAAGCCAAATAAATTATAGCGATTTAAAACAGCAACATTTAATTGTACTGCATAATTTAAAGCGTATTTCTGAGGGTTTAAGTCAGCAATTGATAGCTTATATTAAAAACGGTGGTAATTTAAGTGTTTTCTTGCCTTTAGAAGCAGATTTAGTTTCTTACACCAATTTCCTAAAAGCAGCTGGTGTAAACTATCCCATTCGTTACCAAAAAGATAGCGTAATGGCAGCTAGTTTAAATTTAAAGCATCCTGTTTTTGAAAACGTTTTTGAAAACATCCCTCAGCAAATAGATTTACCTAAAACATCTGGCTATTACCAGTTAAGTAATGTTACCAAAACCAATAAGCAAAATTTAATGGAGGTTGATGCTGCTTTACCTCTTTTGCAGGCTTATCAGGTAGGGAAGGGTAATCTTTATTTAAGTGCTATACCGCTAGAACCACAGATTTCTAATTTCACTAACCATGGTTTGTTTTTGCCACTTTTATTTAAAATGGCATTGCTAAAAAGGCAAGAGCAAACGCTGTTTTACATTTTAGGGATGCAGGAAACAGCCTTAATAGACAATGTGGATTTAGCCGCTAGTGAGGTTTTGACATTAAAATCGGCACAACAAGAAATTATACCCGAACTTAGAAATACAAGTTTAGGAACGGTTATTTTTTTTGCCGACCAAGTTAAAGAACAAGGTTTTTATGACCTTTATAAAAAAGATAAATTAATTGCTATGCTGGCTTTTAACCAAAGCAGAAAAGAGTCTGATTTAAGCTATACCAGTGATGCTGATTTGGATAATAGTTTTGGAAAAAATACCGAAATTATTGAAGCTGATACTTCATCCATAGCTAATCAGATAAAAGAAGTGAAATTAGGTGCTTCTTTATGGAAACTTTGTATAATTTTGGTTTTGATATTTTTGGCTATTGAGATGCTTCTTGTTAGGTATTTCAAAATCCAGGCAAATAAAACTGCAATAAATTAATCATGAATATCCTTATAAAATCTTGTACGCTTGTAAGTCCTGCCTCTTCGCATCATTTAAAAGTAGTTGATGTGCTTATAGAAAATGGTATCATTAGTAAAATAGCCGCTGATATTAAGCCATCAGAAACAAAAACTATTGATGCAAAAGGTAAATACTTATCAGTAGGTTTTTTTGATTTGAATGCTAATTTAGGAGAGTTAGGATTAGAAAATAAGGAAGACTTTATAAGTGGTAGTGCAGCAGCAGCTGCCGGTGGTTTTACAGGGGTTGGTGTTATGCCTAATACGCAGCCACCTGTAGATGCTAAAGCTCAGGTGGAATATTTAAAAAACAGAGCTAAAGGATTATTAGTTGATATTTATCCTTATGGAACCATTTCGCAAAAGAAAGAAGGTAAAGACCTTGCAGAAATGTATGATATGACCCAATCTGGCGCTGTAGCTTTTACAGATGGTACAGTACCCGTACAAGACGCTGGTTTAATGGAAAGAGCCTTATTATATGCTAAAGGTTTTGATGCTTTGGTGATTTCTTATCCTGAAGATAGCTCCATAGCCGGAAAAGCTAAAATGAATGAGGGTGAAATGAGTACCTTTTTAGGGATGAAAGGTATTCCTAACATTGCCGAAGAATTAATGATTGTAAGGGATTTATATTTAGCAGAATATACCCAATCTAAAATACATTTTACCAGTATTTCTACCGCACACAGCGTTGAACTTATTAAAGCTGCTAAAGCTAAAGGTTTACAGGTTTCTTGCGATGTTACGGCCCATCATTTAGTTTTAACAGAACAAGCTTTACATGATTTTGATACCCATTACAAAGTTAAACCTCCTTTAAGAACAAATGCTGATGTTGAGGCTTTACTAACAGGTATAAAAGACGGCACTATTGATGCTGTTGTTTCTCAGCACACGCCACACGAGATAGAGTTTAAAGAAGTAGAGTTTGAAACAGCTGCTTATGGCATCACAGGCTTGCAGACAGCTTTGCCATTACTATTTAAAGCGGGTTTAAATGCGCAAGAAATTGTAGAAAAATTAGTGATTGGTCCAAGAGATATTTTAGGGTTACCGCAGCCAGAAATTAAAGAAGGGGCACAGGCTAATTTAACTCTGTTTGATGAAAGCGAGTGGGATTATACCACAGAAAATAATTATTCAAAATCTAAAAACTCGCCTTTTATAGGAGAAAAATTAAAAGGAAAAGTTTGGTTAACCATTAATAATCATCAGCTTTACGAAGCTAAATAAAATCAAAAGCTTATGGACACAAAAGTAAAAGCAGCATTAGAGAGCCTTTTTAATACATTTTCTGCATTAGAAGGTGTATCGGCTCAAAAAGAACTTAATCAGTTAATAGCCATTTTTGGTTCCGATCAGCATTTTATGGATAAACTGTCTGCTATGGATGAAATTTTTGATACTTCAGCAGCTTTAGATCCGGTAAGAGAGCTAACTTTTGATTTGTTGTTAATCAACTTTTTTGCCGAAGACGCTAAAAAATTAGATGAAGATTATCTAGAATCTCCAGAATGGGAGAGAATAGAGGAAGAAACTATTGATAGAGGTACCGAGCTTTTAAATCTTTTATTATATCTAAAAGAGTGTGATGATGAAGATATTAACCCTTCTTTAGACGACTATTTAAAAGAGTTTTTGTTGGTTGATGAGGATGAGTTTCAAGACGAGCACCGAATTTATGAAGATGTGATAGCCAACCAAGTATTAATGGAAAGCTCGATTCAAGAAATTGCTAGAATATCTAAAAAGCTTTCTCCAGATTCAGAAATTAGAGAATTGTTTTTCCCGTTGATGGCATTTTTCTTCAATATCAATCCTGATGCACAGTATTTAAAAGAGTTTAAAGCTTTAAGTGAAGACCCGGCTTTTGATGCTGCTGTTTTAGATTTAATAGTAAATTATAACCAAGCATAACCATGAAAGAATTAGAAGTTAGACCAACAAAAACAGCAAGCTACTGGGCTTTATTGGCTTTTGTGATGATTGTTATTTTAACCTATGTGTTTTACTTTGCAGACGTTGATCAAAAATCTGCATTAAACTATATCACTTATATTCCTTTTATAGCTTGCTTGGCTTTAGCCATCAAAAATCATAAAGAAAAGGAATTAGATGGCTATATCTCTTTTGGTAGAGCATTTAATACAGGCTTTAGATTTAGCTCTTTACTTTCTTTAATGATGGGTTTATTTATGATGGTTTATTTAAAATGGTTAAATCCTGATGTTTTAGAATTGGGTTTGGTTGAAGCAGAAAACCAGATGTTAGACCAAGGTCAATCATCAAAGCAAATAGATGCCGCCATGAGTATAGCTAGAAGCTGGGGACCTTATTTAGCTGCCGTAACCACAGCTATTATGTACACTTTAACTGGGGCAGCTTTAAGTTTAGTGTTTGCAGCTATCTTTAAAAAAGAAGCACCCATGTTTGAAGAAAGCGAAAGTGAAGCATAAATATTCATTATCAATATAAATCATCAATAAAATAGGTTGGCTGCCAAATAAAGCTCATGTTAAGAAATGGATATTTCAGTTGTAATACCCTTATATAATGAAGTAGAATCATTACCAGAACTTACCCAATGGATAAGACAAGTAATGCAAAAGAACGCATACAGTTATGAAATTATCTTAATCGATGATGGTAGTAATGATGGTTCTTGGGAAAAAATAGAGGAATTACAACAAGAGCATGAGCAAATAAAAGCCATAAAATTTAGAAGAAATTACGGTAAATCCGCAGCTTTAAATGTTGGTTTTAATGCCGTAAAGGGAGATGTTGTCATCACTATGGATGCTGATTTGCAAGACTCACCAGATGAAATTCCGGTACTTTACCGTCGTATAAAAGAAGAAAAGTTAGATTTAATTTCTGGTTGGAAGAAAAAACGTTACGACCCACTAAGTAAAACCATCCCAACTAAATTATTTAACGCTGCTACCAGAAGCATGTCTGGTATTCACAATCTTCACGATTTTAATTGCGGATTAAAAGCTTACCGTAAAGAAGTAGTAAAAAATATTGAGGTTTACGGCGAAATGCATCGTTATATTCCTGTAATTGCAAAATGGGCAGGTTTTAATAAGATAGAAGAACAAGTTGTAGAACACAGAGCCAGAAAATACGGAACTACAAAATTTGGTTTTAGCAGATTTATCAATGGTTTTTTAGATTTACTTTCTATCTTCTTCGTAGGTAAATTTGGTAAAAGACCCATGCACTTTTTTGGTACGATGGGAGTATTAAGTTTCTTTTTCGGTAGTATTATGGCTTTATGGATTATAGGCGAAAAGCTTTACCATATTGCTATGCACACTCCTTATCAAAGAGAAGTAACAGAGCAACCTTTATTTTATATCGCTTTAGTTGCAGTAGTAGTAGGGGCACAGTTATTTTTAACAGGCTTTGTTGCCGAGTTAGTTTCAAGAAGCTCGGTTAATAGAAACCAGTATCAAATAGAAAAAGAAATATAGTTTTTGGTTCATTTTCATGATGTTATCAAAAGTTCTGGATTAACTCATTAACCTCTTCATCTTAAATGTTTTTTTCCATCATTATTCCATTATACAACAGGCCACAAGAGATAAAAGAACTGCTAGAAAGTTTAACGCAGCAAACTTATACTTCTTTTGAGGTTTTGGTGGTAGAAGATGGCTCTAAGCATAATGCTAAGGCTATTATAGAGGGCTTTAAGAATCAGTTAGACATCCATTATTTTTATAAAGAAAATGCCGGACAAGGCTTCGCTCGTAATTATGGTTTTGAAAGAGCTAAAGGTGATTATTTTATCTTTTTTGATTCTGATTGTATCATCCCGCACAATTATTTAGAGCTTTTAAGAGACCACTTTTATCAGGAATATTTAGATGCTTACGGTGGTCCGGATGAAGCACATTCTTCTTTCACAGCTGTACAAAAGGCTATTAGCTACGGCATGACATCCTTTTTAACTACCGGAGGGATTAGAAGTAAGCAAAAAAATGCAGGTGGAAAGTTTCATCCAAGAAGCTTTAATATGGGTATTTCCAGAGAAGTTTGGGAAAAAACCGGAGGTTTCAAATTAACCCGAATGGGAGAAGATATGGATTTATCTATCCGTATACATCAAATGGGTTTTAAAATAGCTTTGGTGCCAGAAGCTAAAGTATACCACAAAAGAAGAACAAGTTTTAAACAATTTTGGAAACAAATCCACTCCTTTGGTCGCACTCGGGTAGATTTATTTCTCCGTTATCCGGATACCCTAAAAGCGGTTCATTTACTACCTGTGGCCTTTACAGCTTTCTTAATTTTAGTCATCACGCTTAACCTTTTTTCTATTAGTTTGGCTGCTTTAGGCAACTTATTGCTACTGGTTTACATAATGTTGATATTTTTTGATTCATTGTTTAAAAATAAGTCATTAAATGTTGCATTTTTGAGCATTATTGCGTCTTTCATACAGCTAACAGCTTATGGCTTTGGTTTTGTGCAAGATTATTGCAAACGTGTAATATTAAAGCAAGACATTAACAATCAATATTAGTTTATACCTTAAATCTTAAATGGAGAAATCTTTTTCAGTAATAGAAGTTTTAGAAACCTCATGGGAAATCACCAAGAAAAACTTTTTAGTGATTATTGGCTATTCTGTAACAGCTTTTATTATACTGGCTTTAATGCAATTTACCTCTATGTTTTTAATTGGTAGCGGGGGTTTTCTTAGCTTTATTATTCTTTTCTTGGTATTGATTTTAAACAGCATGGCAACATTAGGTTTTTATAAACTTACTTTCCATCTTATCGATAAAGAAAATGAAGACATTGAAGTAAAATCAGTCATCCCAACCTGGAAAAACATTTCTAGTTTTATTACTTTAACCTTGTTTTTAGGATTCATTGTAGCCACTTTTAACCTTATTTATCAAAAGTTACTTACGCTGGATACTTTTAGCAAATTTGTGGACCAATTAAAGGTAACCCCCATAGCATTAGAGCTTTTAGCTGTTGTTGCTTTTATTTTATTGATGATGGTAACTATGCGCTTTATGTTTTTTCCTTGTTTTATTGTTGATGATGATTCTAATTCTATAGAGTCTTTAAGACAAAGTAGGGCACTTACTCAAGATAATTTATTGAGGATAGTAACCGTTTTACTCATCGTAGTTGGTTTTATAATATTAGGCTTTTTGGCATTAGGAGTAGGTATTATTGTAACTTATCCGTTTACAAATGTGATATTGGTTGTAACATATCGTAAATTGGTAAACTCTTATGTACAAGAGCATGATGGCCAATTACCATCTGCCGAATAAACAACACTATGGGATTAAAAGCAGCGTTAAGTAAACCATTTGCAGCCTGGGCAGTGCGGGGCATAAATAAATGGAAATTTAATGCAATTGCGGCTCAAGAGCAAGTATTAGCAAACCTAATTAATACGGCAAAACATACCTTATTTGGTAAAGACCATAATTTTCAGGATATTAAAAACTATCAGGATTTTAAAAAGCATGTTCCTGTTAGGGATTATGAAGATTTAAAGCCTTATATAGAACGTGTAGTTAAAGGAGAAGCTGATGTCTTATGGAAAGGAAAACCTCTTTATTTCGCTAAAACATCCGGAACTACTTCGGGTGTTAAATATATTCCGCTTTCTAAAGAATCTATGCCAGAGCATATTAAAGCAGCCAGAAATGCTTTATTATGTTATATCCATGAAACTGGTGATGCTAGTTTTGTAGATGGTAAAATGATATTCTTACAAGGTAGCCCAGAGATGGATAAAAAAGCTGGAATTTCTTTCGGAAGGCTTTCTGGCATTGTCGCACATCATGTTCCGCAGTATTTGCAAAAAAATAGGTTACCAAGTTATCAGGTAAATTGTATTGCAGATTGGGAAGAAAAAGTAGACGCTATTGTAGAAGAAACTTTCCATGAAGATATGCGATTGATATCAGGTATACCGCCTTGGTGCCAAATGTATTTCGATCGTTTATCGGCGAAAGCCAATGGTAAAAAGATAAAAGATATCTTCAAAAATTTTAGCTTATTTGTTTACGGAGGGGTTAATTTTGAGCCTTACAGAGCAAGAATAGAAGAAAGTATAGGCAAGAAAATTTCTACCATAGAAACTTACCCGGCTTCAGAAGGTTTTATTGCTTTTCAAGATTCTCAGCAAGATAAAGGTTTGTTGCTTTTAGCTGATGCTGGTATATTTTATGAATTTATCCCTACGGATGAATATTTTAATGAAAATCCAACTCGCTTAAGCTTAGCCGAGGTGGAGCTCAATAAAAATTATGCTTTAATCATGAGTACCAATGCTGGTTTGTGGGGATATGCCATTGGCGATACGGTGAAGTTTATTTCTAAAAATCCTTATAAAATCCTGGTGACAGGAAGAATAAAGCATTATATTTCTGCTTTTGGTGAGCATGTGATAGGCGAAGAAGTAGAACACGCTTTGCTTCATGTAGCTAAAGAAGAAGGTTTAGAAATTACCGAGTTTACAGTTGCACCACAGGTTAATCCGCCCGTTGGAGAGCTACCATATCACGAATGGTTTGTAGAATTCGTAAAACAACCTGCTGATTTAGCTGTTTTTAGTGCCAAAGTAGACGAACAATTACAGTTGAAAAATATTTATTATAAGGATTTAATTCAAGGTAAGGTATTACAGCCTTTAATTATCAGACCGTTGCAAGCAGAAGCTTTTGTTAATTTCATGCGGGCAGAAGGTAAGCTAGGTGGGCAAAATAAAGTTCCTCGTTTGGCAAACGATAGAACTTTGGCAGATAAACTTTTTCCTTACCAATTATCATAACGAAAATTGACAAATACATATTCAAATAAAATTAAACATATAGCCATATTAGGCTCTACCGGAAGCATCGGTACACAAGCTTTAGATGTTATCAAGGCTAATCCAAATTTGTTTAAAGCAGAGGTATTAACAGCTCAGTCTAATGCTTTTTTATTGATAGAACAGGCTTTGCTATTTCAACCTCAGTTGGTTGTTATTGCAGATGAAAGTAAATATCCAGAAGTAAAAAAAGCACTAGCACATACAAATATTGAAGTAAAGGCTGGTCATGATGCTTTATGCGAGGCCGTAGTTTTACCTCAGTTAAATATGGTTTTAACGGCTTTAGTTGGCTTTGCAGGTTTAAAACCTACTATTGCGGCTATCAAAGCTAAAAAGGATATTGCTTTAGCTAATAAAGAAACCATGGTAGTTGCTGGCGATTTAGTAACCGCTTTGGCAAAAGAAAATGATGTTAAAATTTTACCTGTAGACTCAGAACACTCGGCTATTTTCCAATGTTTGGTGGGCGAGCAATCGCCAATAGAAAAGATTTATCTTACCGCATCTGGAGGTCCTTTTAGGGGTAAAAGTAAATCAGATTTAGCTCAGGTAAGTTTTAAAGAAGCCTTAAAGCATCCTAATTGGGTTATGGGAGCAAAAATCACGATAGATTCTGCTTCTTTAATGAACAAAGGTTTAGAAGTAATAGAAGCAAAATGGCTATTCAATTTAGCTGTAGAGCAAATAGATGTAATTGTGCATCCACAATCTATCATTCACTCTATCGTTCAATTTCAGGATGGCTCTATGAAAGCGCAAATGGGTTTGCCAGATATGAAATTACCAATTCAGTATGCTTTTACACATCCCGATAGGATTGTAAGTGATTTTCCTCGATTTAACTTTCTAGATTATCCTCAACTTAGTTTTGAGCAAGCCGATACCCAAACTTTTAGAAATTTGGCTTTAGCTTATGATGCTTTAAGAAAAGGTGGAAATATGTCTTGCATCATCAATGCGGCTAATGAAGTAGTGGTTGCGGCATTTTTGAAAGAACGTATCGGATTTTTACAAATGAGTGATATCATAGAACGTTGTATGGATAGGGTAAGCTTTGTAGAAAACCCTATATTAGACGATTACTTTGAGACAGATAAACAAACAAGAATATTTGCAGAAGAATTGATATAAATAAAAATAGAAAAGAAAATTAGATGGATGTTTTAGTTATGATTGGCCAGCTGTTGCTGGGATTATCAATTTTAATAGTTTTACACGAGTTGGGGCATTTTTGGGCTGCAAGAGCATTTGGAATTAAAGTAGAGAAATTTTATTTGTTTTTTGATGCTTGGGGCGTAAAATTATTTAGTGTTAAATATAAAGATGTAGAATATGGTATAGGTTGGTTGCCTTTAGGCGGATATGTAAAAATAGCAGGTATGATAGATGAATCTATGGATACCGAAGCTATGGCAGCACCGGTGCAACCTTGGGAGTTTAGGGCAAAACCAGCATGGCAACGCTTAATTGTAATGCTTGGTGGTGTTACAGTAAACGTTATTTTAGGTATTCTGATTTTCTGGATGTTGACTTTTACTTATGGCGAAACTTACATCCCTAACAAAGAAATTAGAAATGGGATAGCGCCTGGTATTATTGGTAAAGAAATAGGCTTACAAACAGGTGATAAGGTTGTTGCTATCAACGGCAAAGAAATTGTAAAATTCAACGAGTTAAGCAGTTCTGAGGTTTTAATGGGTAACGCTACTATTACTATCATCAGAGATGGTAAAGAGCAAAATTTAGTAGTACCTGCAACTATATTAAATACTGTTGCAGATTATGGTGTGGACGAATTTGTTGCACCAAGACTAAAATTTGCGGTAGACTCTGTTGTTGAGGGTAGTAATGCCGCTAAAGCAGGAATTAAAAAAGGCGATTTAATATATGCTATTAATGGTAAATCGACAGTATTTTTTGATGAATTGCAAACTGTTTTAAAAGATAATAAAGGTAAAACAGTAACCGCCGCAATAAGAAGAGGAGCAGATACACTTTCTCTACCAGTTTTAGTTACTGCTGAAGGTACAATAGGTTTTGCTCCTAAAATTGAAGATTTAAAATTAGAAACACAAAAATATGGCTTTTTTGAAGCGCTTCCGGTTGGTGCAGCTAAAGCATGGGGAAGTTTAACTGATAACGCTAAAGGTTTAGGTAAGGTAGTTAAAGGTGAGGTTAAAGCTAATAAAGCTTTTTCTGGTCCGGTAGAAATTGCCCGTAAACTATATGGAGGCACTTGGGATTGGGTAAAATTCTGGGGTATTACAGGTTTACTTTCTATGGCACTGGCTTTAATGAATTTATTACCTATTCCAGCTTTAGATGGCGGTCATGCCGTTTTCTTATTGATAGAAATGATTAAAGGCAAACCATTGAGCGACAAGTTTATGGAACGAGCACAAATTGTAGGTTTTGTTTTATTAGCTACTTTAATGGTTTTTGTTTTAGGTAACGATATTTTTAAAGCATTCACCAAGTAGGCTAAAAGCTGATAAAAGCTAAAGGCGCAAAGCATTATGCAAGGGCAGCTTTTTACTTTTAAATTTTTACTAAAAAAATGAATTACTTCGAGTTTTATGAAATACCAGTTTCTTTTCACCCTGATGCAGAGGTAGTGAAGCGGAAGTTTTATGCTTTAAGTAAAGAATATCATCCGGATTTTTATGTAAATGAGTCTGAGGAGAAACAGCAAGAAATCTTAGATTTATCTACCTTAAATAATAAAGCTTATCAAGTATTATCTCATGAGCAGAAGCGTTTAAACTACGTTTTAGAGTTATTTGGTGCTTTAGAAGAAGGAGAGAAGTATGCTTTGCCACAAGATTTTTTGATGGAAATGATGGATGTAAACGAGGCTTTGATGGAGTTAGAATTCGATGAAGATTTAGCCAAAGTAGAACAAATAAAAGCACAAGTAGCAGAAATAGAAGATAGTTTAGATACAACATTAGCATCACTTACCCATCAATTTGATGAGCAAGGAGCAGAAGAAAAAAAAGCTTTGTTGCTGCAAATCAAAGACATCTATTACAGAAAAAAATATTTGTTGCGAATACGGGAATCAATTAATAGATTTGCAACCCTGTCTTAAAGATAGGGATTGCCAAAATGCCCAGATGGCGGAATTGGTAGACGCGTTGGTCTCAAACACCAATATCTTCGGATGTGCCGGTTCGACCCCGGCTCTGGGTACAAAACCGAACTTTTTAAGTTCGGTTTTTTTATAACCAATTTTAAATAACCATTTTCTAGAAAAAATCAACTCCTGTCTAAGTATTTCTTTTTATAATCAAGAGGAGTCATCCCTGTGATTTTTTTGAAATGGCGGTAAAAATTTGAAACATTATTAAAACCGCAGTCAAAACATATCACTTCGGTAGGTAACTTATTTTCTACCAAGAGTCGGCAAGCATGGCTTATTCTAATTTCAATTAAAAAATCATAATAAGTTTTTTTGGTCATGAGTTTAAAGTACCTACAAAAGGAGGTAACACTTAAATTACTGATAGACGCAATTTCTTCTAAGGTTATATCTTTTTTATAATTACTATGTGTATAATTAAAAACTTTGTTTAACCTTATCGTATCAGACTCATTAGATTGATAAAAAGACCCTTGCCCATTCACTATAGGCTCATATTCATGAGTTTCTGCTAAAACCTTTAATATAGAAAGTAAAAGTATAATTCTATCTAAACCTTCTGCTTGGGCGGTTTTGTACATTAAATCAGCAACTTTATCTTTTGCTTTTCCTTTGATCACCATTCCGCTTTTTGCTTTTTCGTATAGCTTTAATATTTGATAAGTTTCAGGCAATGATAGTAAGGTTTTACCCAAACAATCTGGACGAAATTGCATCACTATACCTTCAATATTTAAATCTGTATTATTTTGATAATAAGCTTCATTACACCGCCAAGCATGAGGTAAATTTTCTCCTAATAAGATAATCTCTCCGGGTGTGAAATTGCTGATGTTATCACCAATAAAACGTACGCCCTCTCCAGCAATATTATAGTGTAATTCAAGTTCTGGATGATAATGCCATACATTTCCATAGTTAGGCATAATATGATGCTTAATATTAAAAGAGCTCTCTATCTCTACGGATACTTTCCTAAATAAAGGTTTCATCAAATATAAATTTTAAAGGAAATAGGTTTATACTTTATTATAATAGATAAACGTAAACTTAGCAATTTTTGATGATAATATCCTATATAGAATCTATAAAAATCTGTTTTAATTGATGATTAGAAGTGATTAAAATATGAGAAGAAGCTCTTTATACGCTTTTAAATTTAGAAAACGATTACTGGTGCTGCTTCTGAAAAGGCCCCCGAGGTGTTGGCTATAATGTTTACAGGGTTTATAGCTGGTTTATTATCTCTCTTGATCGTAAGTGAGATGGTTTGTCCAGATATGCCTCCATTTCCAGATAAAGCTATAATTGCAGCAGTAACATTATTATTATAGGTTATTTCTTTACGCCATGGTAAAATAGTTATTTGCTCGTTACTGGTACCACCAGCAGCTGTGGTGTAAGAAGCTATGAAATTTCCAGTAAAATTTCCGTTTATCTCATAAACTAAAGTTCTGGACGCTTTATTAGAATTGTTGTCAGCATCTTTTTTACAAGAACTTAAAAAACAGGAAATGGTAATCAGGGTAAGAATTATATTTTTCATGATGATATTTTGTATGATAAATAATTTTTTGTTTTTGAAGATGATATAAGATTTTAGTTTAGTTTAAAGGCTACTCCAATTCTGGCATTGGTACTGCCAATAGCGCCAAGCTCAGAAAACAAGCCAATGTTTTTATGGATATAGTATTTTCCTCCTATATAAACCCCAAGAAATAAGCCGCTTCCATAATCATCTCCTAAATTTAAATCTTCATCTTTCCAGGTGAAACTTCTATAACCTAAAGTTGGTCCTCCGTAAAGGTCAATTTTATTATTTTCTATGTTTAATAATTGGTTAACATGATAAGAAGCTCTCAATCCAATATATAAAGCAGTAAATTTTATGGAAGCGTAATCTGCTGATAAAAAGTCTGCCTGGGCACCAACGCTGATATTTTCTGTAATTCCTTTTTCAAAAGATGCCCCTAAGGGTATTCCGCCGTCATAGTAAGAATTTACACCAATACCAATGTTTAGTAATTTATCACCTTTAGAATAAGCTCCGTTTTGTGCAAATGTGGTAATGGTTAAAAAAGTAAAAATAAGGGTAGTTAAAGTTTTCATGTTTGTTTTTTTAATAAATGATAGCATGTTAAAATTGCTTTGCTAAGCAGGTGATGATTTAATAAAGATTTCAAAGGCTTAACAAATCTTTGTCAAAGTTATAGCAAAGGCTAGCTACCATTCATGAACTTAGGTTAATAAATGAATGCTGCCTAGCTATTTATCTGTCCTAATAAGATTATTTTAAGATATAATTTAGCTCATCAGCTTCTGAAAGGCTAAAATAACCTAGGCAGTAATTAGCATTTACAGTTTTATTAATCATGTTACCCCTAATGTTAGAAGAAGGTATTGGTCCAAACGGACCATCTTGGCCTCCGTCTGCGGTGCCAATTAATATTTTCATATAGTTAAAATACCTCTGAGATACGCCTCTTAACTTAATTTTTATATGATCTCCAACCTTAGATTTAGCATCAGAAAATACCCCAAAGCCTAGATTCCCTTCAAAAAACTGATCGTCAAAAACTTCATAATCAGGAAACTTTCTATTTGCAGTTTCAAAACTGAATAAGTAATAGTTTTTTTGATTGAAAGGATCTTTAAAATTTACCTTAATTCCATATTCATCCCTGTTTATTCCTAAATCATCTCTTTGTTCAATATCTTCGATTTTATTAACAGGTATTAATGTCTCTATTCCTTCATAGGTTTCACCTTTATAAAGAATAGTTAAGGTATAAGTTTCACCTATCACGGGGATAAAGTTAGTGCAAGTATATCTTCCAGTTGGTTTATTTAAATCTAATTCTTCTAAAAAATCAAATCTTACATTTGCCGAGTTTACCATATAAACAGTTGCCTGAGTAACTTTGGGTATCTCTTGTTGATAATATCCTGTAGTGCTTGATAATTTTATGGTTTGATTTTTTCCATCCGTACCTTTTATCCAAACTAAAGCAGCATCCACAACTAATTTTGGAGATTGTGTGTCAAGTTTAATATTTACCACTTCCTCGCAGCTGTTAAATAAAACTGGAATCAGAACAGCTAATATTGATATCTTTTTTCTCATGATTTTAAAATTTAAAGTTATAGGTGAAGCTTGGTACTGCACCAAATATTGATAATTTTTTAGATTGATTTACCCCTGTTTCTGTATTTTGCCTAAATGCAATACTGGAGGCATTTTGTCTGTTATAAATATTGTAAATACTAAAAACCCATTCACCTTGCCATTTTTTTTGCTGATGACGCTTTGGCGTATATGTGCCAGAAATATCTAAGTGATGGTAGGTAGGTAAGTTATTTTGGTTTCTTAATCCAAAATTAGGAATGCTAATGTCTTGAAACTGATATCTGCTATTTGGTAAAGTAATAGGCTGCCCAGATTGTAAGGTAAATATCGAACCAAAACGCCATTTTTCACTAAATTTATAACTAGCTGTTATAGAAAGATTATGCAATTTATCGGCTACAGATTTATACCATTCGCCATTATTAATTCCAGATTCTAAAGCATTTCTACCTGGCGTTTGCTGTTCTGATCTTGATAAGGTATAAGATATCCACCCAGTTAAGTTTCCTGTATTTTTTCTAAACATCATCTCTAAACCATAAGATCTGGCAATTCCGTTCAATACCACCTGTTCTATAGCCTTATTGGCTAATAAATCGGTACCATCTATATAGTCTAACTTATTTTTAATCTTTTTATAGAAACTTTCTACTTCTAAAGAATAGTTGTCTTGGTTAATATTTTGGAAATAACCTATAGCAATTTGATCTAAGGACTGAGGTTTTAAGAAGTTATCACTTGGTGCCCATATATCTAATGGTGTTGGAGATTGAGCATTAGATAAAAGATGCAGGTATTGATTCATTCTATTATAACTGGTTTTAATAGCATGGTCATCATCCAAAGCGTAAGAAAGGGATATACGTGGTTCTAAATTGTTAAAGCTGGCAATACTTTGGTTGTTCTGATAGTTTTTAACACCAATAGGGGTAGCTTTATCATAAATTTTTAAATCTTGATTAAATTTAACCGCCTCGTTATTTGCGTAGATAAATACATCTTCTTGTCCTAACCGGTAAAACATACTATACCGTAAGCCATAATTTACTTTAAGTTTTTTTGTAATTGTTTGGTCAACATCAAAATAGACTGCAGGTTCTAGAGCATACTTTTTTGCTAATTGATCTCTATTCATAGAAGAGTTTTCTCCAATGGGTGTAACTGTACCAGGGTTAAATAAGTGATGCTGAGCGTTTATTCCGTAGGTTAACTTTAAATCATTATGTAAATAATGCTTAAAATCATACTTAAGATTTAGGTTTTGTATTTTACTAGTCCATTTAAAACCAGCGAAGCCAATTTCTAAACCATAATAGTAATCACTGTAGATAAGGGAAAGGTTTGAGAATAATTTATCGCTAAATAATTTATTCCACCTAGCATTAAAAACAGTATTGCCATAAGTATTGATAAAATCTTGGTTTAAATTAAAAGCATCTCTGCCAAAGTAACCAGAAAGAAACAGCTTGTTTTTATCATTAAGACTGTAGCTAAGCTTGGTATTTAAATCATAAAAATAAGCGGCACTTTTAATATCAGTAAGTTTTAAAAATAAGTGCCCATACGAACTTCTACCAGCAAGTAAGAAAGACCCTTTACCACGATTAACAGGTCCTTCTGCAAGCAGCCTGCTAGAAATTAATCCAATGCCACCACTAAATTTTAAATTGTTCTTGTTACCTTCTTTTTGATAAATTTCTAAAACAGATGATAATCGCCCACCAAAACGCGAAGGAATACCACCTTTATAAAGCTTAATATCATTAATGGCATCAGCATTAAAAACAGAAAAAAATCCGAATAAATGGGATGAATTATAAATGGTAGCCTCATCTAGCAGCACTAAATTTTGATCTGCACCACCACCTCTAACATTAAAACCAGATTGCCCTTCGCCGGCATTAGTTACACCCGGCAGTTGTAAAATGGATTTTATAACATCTACTTCTCCTAATACAACTGGCATTTGTTTAATTTCTCTAACACTAAGCTTATTTACACTCATTTCTGGTCGACGTATTTCTGCTATGTTTTTATCACCTAATACGACTACTTCATTTAAGGATTGCTCATTAGATTTTAAGGCGTAGTCTTTTACTAAACTCTCATTAAGTTTTAATGAATCTTCTAAAGAAGCAAAACCTATAAATCTTATTTTTAAAGTATAGTTTCCTTTAGGTACAGTTATAGAATAAAAACCATATTCATTAGTGCTAGTAACACTATTAATTTCTTTTAGAAATACATTTACACCTATTAAAGATTCTTTAGTTTCCGAATCGCTAATCCTACCACTTATGGTAACTTTATCTTGCGCTGTTACGGCTATTGCAAAATGCAAGAAAGCTATCCATAACATAAATAGTTTAAGGTTTACGGTTATCTTTTTACAGGGTTTGTTCCCGGTAATTTTAAATTGTTTGGTTAATGGCATCATTTTAAATTTATGATGCAAAGTTGGGCGTATTAACCTCCTTACGTGTGAACTTTAGTTAAGAAATAGACAGGAAATTAAATTTATATACCACATATCAATAGGTAAAACATTGTAAACTTTATGATATAAATAAAGCCAGATATCATTAAAACAATGTATCTGAAAGGGTTAATTTATGGTAAATAGTCAAGCCTTAAAAAGTCCAATTTAATTTTACAGGGTATAATTTATTTGAATGATCTTGCAGATTTTTTTTGGTCAGTTTATCAAATACCCACATTAGAAGGAGCTGCCATTGTAAAAAGAAGCTGGCAAAAGATGATTTCCATTTATTCATCATCCTTTTGAAGTTAAAAGCAGCAGCAGCAAGCATAATATTGATATTATCGCCCACTATTCCTTTATAAAAGTTGCGGTTTAATCTGTGATCTTGTTTGATGTGTCCGATAATGGGTTCTATGGATGCCCTTTTGCGATGTAACTTTCTAAGTTTATTAGCCTGATACCTGCTGATGTTCTTTTTAG
>NZ_AULF01000041.1 GCF_000425145.1 Pedobacter glucosidilyticus DSM 23534 | reverse complement strand
CGAACTGGTGGGTAAATGGCCTAGGTTTGCTACAGTAGATAGAGGATACAGAGGTAAAAGCCAAATAGGAGAAACACAAATACTCTTACCCAAAGCACCTAAAAAGAACATCAGCAGGTATCAGGCTAATAAACTTAGAAAGTTACATCGCAAAAGGGCATCCATAGAACCCATTATCGGACACATCAAACAAGATCACAGATTAAACCGCAACTTTTATAAAGGAATAGTGGGCGATAATATCAATATTATGCTTGCTGCTGCTGCTTTTAACTTCAAAAGGATGATGAATAAATGGAAATCATCTTTTGCCAGCTTCATTTTACAATGGCAGCTCCTTCTAATGTGGGTATTTGATAAACTGACAAAAAAAATCTGCAAGATCATCCAAATAAATTATACCCTGTAAAATTAAATTGGACTTTTTAAGGCTTGACTATTTAAGCACTATTTTTAGGTAAAGAAACGTAAAATGTGGTGCCTACATGTTCTGTGCTGGTAAACCAAATTTTACCACCTTGCATTTCGGTATATTCTTTACATAGCATTAACCCTAAACCAGTACCCTTTTCTTTGTTAGTGCCATAATTGGTTTTAGGGCTCATGGTAAAAATTGCAGCCTGTTCATTTTTCTTGATGCCTATACCCTTATCGGCTACAGTAATCAGATAATGATCATGCTCGGTAACCATTGTTACATCAATTAATCCGCCGGCGGGAGAAAACTTTATCGCATTATGGATAAGGTTTCTTAAGATTAATTTCAGCATATCTAAATCAGCGTAAATAGCTATATTTTCTTCTAAAAAAATTTCTATAGCTACATCTTTTTTCTGAGCAAAACTTTTAAGGAAATTAAAGGTCAAGGCTAATTCTTCTGCAATGAAGATAAATCTTTTATTAACTATATTACCGTCCATCTGGTTTTTAGACCAATGCAGTAAATTATTAAGCAGCTCTAAAGAGTTTCTAGTTAATTCTAATAAATCTTTTCTAATAACTTTTCTTTCCTCATCGGTAAGTTCTACGGTATTGGCAAGCTCAAGATATTGTTGAATATTGGCTAAAGGGGTTCTTAAATCATGAGATATAACAGAAAATATTTTATCCTTTTCATTATTCAAAACTTTTAGGGCTTCTGCCTTCTCAAGCACAATTTTTCTTTGGAATATATAGCTTTTTTTTAGGTAGGATGTACCAGCGTAAATTAAAATTAAACTAATAAGGTAAGAAAAAAGAAGGTCTATATACTTGCTGTTGGTATCATTATAGTTAACAATAATAAAATCTGCATTGTAGTATTCTAAACCTGTGATGATGGCTACACAAGTAAGGTTTAAAAGCACCAGATAAATTAATTTACTAAGCCTTGATATAGATAGCAATAAAAATAAACTTAAGGCATATAACAAGAGTGTTGGACCCTCTATACCGCTATTAAAAAAGTAATTTATACCTAGAATAAGGTTGATATTGATAGCGGATATATCAATAGCCAAATTAAAATTATTTTTAAACCTGCTGATGTAATAGGTTAAAGCTTGTACTACAAAAATTTCTATGGTTAACAAGAAAGAATGGTATAATCCACTCACATAATTTACAGGGATGATAAAAAGAAGGGCAACCATTACAATGAGGCTAAATGAATGGAAAATTTTACGCTCTAACGTAAAATTAAGATTTTCACCTCTCCACCAAAGCCAAAAAGAAGAAAATTTATCTTTTTGATTAAGCTTAAGCATCAAATTATTTAAATATTGAGTACAATAATGGGTATTAAATATTGCAAATATAAGTTTTATAAGAAAAATTAACTTATTTTCTATAAAAATTAAACACCCCAAGCTGTAAGCATTATATTTCGGTTCCCTCCATCATTTCTATGCTCGCACATGTAAATACCTTGCCAAGTGCCTAAACACAATTTACCACGTGAGACAGGTATTTGTACAGATGTACCTAGTAAAGATGCTTTTATATGTGCAGGCATATCATCCGCCCCTTCATAATCATGCAAATAATAAGGTGCATTTTCTGGTGTCATGATATTAAAATACGATTCAAAATCCTGTCGTACAGTAGGGTCGGCATTTTCATTAATGGTTAATGATGCTGATGTATGTTGCATAAAAACCTGTAACTGCCCAATTTCTATTTCCTGAATTTGTGGTAAAGCTGCTAAAACTTCTCTGGTAATTAAATGGAAACCTCTTGAAAAAGGCCTTAGCTTTATTTGTTGCTGAAAAAATTTCATCCCTAAAATTATTGAAAATGTACCAGATAAATAGCTGCAAAATACTTGCCGGCTGTCAACATGTCACCCAAAAAGCTTTGGAACAAGCATTGATAGGTGGCTATTATAAACTGTAAATAGATAAAACAAAACATATCATGCAAGAAAAAGGAACCATTTCAATCCACACCGAGAATATTTTTCCGATCATTAAAAAATTCTTGTATTCGGATAATGAGATATTCTTAAGAGAGTTAGTATCAAACGCTTCTGATGCTACACAAAAAATTAAAAGATTAGCCTCACTTGGGCAATATAACGGAACGTTAGGAGAACTTCAGGTTGAGGTAGCTTTTGACGAAAAAAAGAAGACCATTACCATTAGTGATAATGGGATAGGGATGACAGCCGAAGAGATTAAAAAATACATCAACCAAATTGCTTTTTCTGGTGCTACAGAATTTGTAGAGAAATTTAAAGATGCTAAAGACGCTAATGAAATTATCGGAAAATTTGGTTTAGGATTTTACTCGGCCTTTATGGTGGCAGAGAAAGTAGAAATTCAAACCCTTTCTTATCAGGACGGTGCGGAACCTGCCAGCTGGATTTGTGACGGAAGTACAGAGTTTGAAATTTCCAAAGGTACAAGAACCACCCGCGGTACTGATGTGATTTTATATATCAACGCTGATTCTGAAGAATTTTTAAGTAAATATAAGCTTCAAGAAATCTTAGATAAATACTTTAAGTTTTTGCCAACTAAGCTTGTTTTTGGTACTAAAACAGAAAGCGAACCAGACGGAGAAGACAAAGATGGTAAGCCACAATATAAATCAGTAGAGAAAGAAAACATCATCAATGGCGCTAAACCTATCTGGACTTTAGCACCTTCTGATTTAAAGGACGAAGATTACCTGCAATTTTACAAAGAACTTTATCCTTTTTCTGAAGACCCACTATTTTGGATTCACCTAAATGTTGATTATCCTTTCAATTTAACCGGTGTTTTATACTTCCCTAAACTTAAAAATGATGTAGAGTTTCAACGTAATAAAATCAAATTGTTTAGCAGACAAGTTTTTATTACTGATGAAGTAAAAGATATTGTTCCAGAGTTTTTAATGCTATTACATGGCGTTATAGACTCGCCAGATATTCCGCTAAACGTTTCTAGAAGTTTCTTACAAGCCGATGGAAATGTTAAAAAAATCAATAGCTATATCACTAAAAAAGTTGCCGAAAAACTTGCCGAACTCTTCAAAAAAGACCGCCCAGCTTACGAGCAAAAATGGAATGATATTGGCATTTTCGTAAAATATGGAATGATAAGCGAAGAGAAGTTCTATGAAAAAGCAAAAGACTTTGGCTTATTTAAAAATACCGATAACCAATACTTTACTTTAGAAGAATATAAAGAAAAAGTTAAAGCAACACAAACAGATAAAGATGGCAATGTGGTTTATTTATATACCATAGACCCAGCTAAGCAAGATGCTTTTATACAATCGGCTAAAAAGAAAAATTACGATGTATTATTGATGGATACTCCTATTGATAATCACTTTGTAAGCCATATAGAGCATAAGTTAGAAAAGGTTCAGTTAAAACGTGTTGATGCTGATGTTGCCGATAAATTAATTGATAAAGGCGAAAAACTTGAACACGCTTTAAGCGAAGATCAAACTAAAAAAGTTAAAGAGATATTTGAAAAAGCTATCAACAAACCAGCTTATCAGGTAAATATTGAGGCTATGAACCCAGAAGAATTGCCAGTTACAGTTACGATGGACGAGTTTATGCGTCGTATGAAAGATATGGCTGCTATGGGTGGTGGGATGAGTTTTTATGGCAACATGCCTGATAGTTACAAAGTTGCTATCAACGGAAATCATAAACTGGTGAGTAAGATTTTACAAGCAGAAGATGAAAGTACACAAGCCGAATTAGCAAAACAAGCATTTGATTTAGCTTTATTATCACAAGGTTTATTAACCGGAGCAGATTTAACAGCTTTTGTAAACAGAAGCGTTTCTTTAATCTAAAAGATTGCTAAATACATTATTGAAAGCTTCCTTAGCCATAGGGAAGCTTTTTTTATTTTATATGATGTTTATTAGCGATATAAAAAAGTAACATGGCAAAGATTTTGTTTTATACATCTAAAAATGAGCAACTATGGAAACGCAAGAAAAACACTGGGAATCTGGTCCTAACCAAGATCATTTAGATAAAAGAGTTAAAGAACAAGCAGAAAGAGCTCTTAAAGAATCTGAACGCCGTAAAGAAAACTTAGACGATAAAGGAGAGGGGAGTTACAAAGAGAAAAACGGCGATCAAGATGAACAATATGAAGGTTTGGAGAACGAACCTAAACTTGATCAAAAACCTACTCATCCACAAACGGAAGAGTAAGCACATTTATCATGATAACATTCTCTAGCAGGTTTACAACTCCTGCTAGTGCTGTTTTAACAAGCTAATTAGATCTCACCTCACCGGTTTAGGAAACACAATGGCACTTTCATGTCCATCGGCATCTACTGCCTGTACACCAAAAAAGTAATTGTCTTTAGAATATGGTAAAGTGTACTGTGTAGAATTCACATAAAATTTCTTTTCCCAAAAAGGCGAAGTAGTCTCACGCATCAAAATATAATAACCTGCTGCATTACCGCTTTTAGGTGCTTCCCATTTTAAGGTAGTTTTGTTTGTTAAATCGCTAGTTAAAATACCCACATTTTGAGGTTCTGAAGGTGCTTTAGCAATATTTGCCAATACAGCTAAATTCATCCTACCCACTTTTTGGATATAATTATAATCTGCAAATTCTGGTAAATCGCCATAATCTCTACCATTTTCTGTTCTAATATCTTGATGCTGTCTATCAAAATTTTCATTCATCTCTGTAAACCTAACAGCAGTAAAGCCTTCTAAAGAGAAAGGTGTATGGTCTCCGCCTCTTAAATAGCGGTCTCTTCTGTAAATAAGTTTAACATCTAATTGGTCTACATAACGTTCTGCAATTTCTTTAACATAACGCGAAAATTGTCTAGCCGGACTATCGTTTTCGCCACCTACAGAATTTCTTAAGGCAGCTTGTTCTTTGGTTTCTGCAGCAGGCACTCCCTCGCTAAAAACCCTTACAGAGCGGTTATCTTTCAAATCAGTTTCGCTACCATAAGTATTTCCTACAATATCATTAGTAATCATGGCATTAATATTCCAGCCTTCTGCTTTAGCTTTTTTAGCTAAATGGGCAGCACCATACAAACCCTGCTCTTCTCCAACGGCAGCCATAAAAATAATAGTGGCGCTAAACTGGTGTTTACTCATGATACGGGCTAGCTCTAAAGAAATAGCTGTTCCAGAAGCATCATCAACAGCACCAGGGGCTTTGCTTTTGGCATCGTTAACATCAGAAGCCCTAGAGTCATAATGACCAGAAATAATGAAAACTCGATCATCATTTGGATTTGTTCCCGGCAAAGTTGCCAAAACATTTTTAAGGACAGCGTCTTGTTTTATTCTACGCCCGTCGGCAGGTTGGATAAAAGTATCAAAATCAACTTTAAGTCTGCCGCCAGATGCTTTGCTGTATTTTTCAAACTCGCTTTTAATCCAATTTCTGGCAGCACCTATGCCTGTAGTTTTACTTGCAGTATCACTTAAAGTATGTCTGGTGCCAAAACTAGCGAGTTTTTTAACCAGTATTTCTAAGTTTTGGACAGATACCTCTTCTACCATTTGCTGTATTTGAGGGTCTCTTTTTACGGTAGTTTGCCCAAAGCTTTCTGTGAAAACAAATAATATGGCTACAATCCCAGCAATTCTCATATTGTTATTTGGTTAGTGTTTGAGTTTAAAATAATGAACCTCAAAAAAGCCAATAAGTTTAATAACACAGAAGAATTATTTTTCTAAGATGCTTAGTTGCGCTATAATCTCATTTTGTTTTACATAATATGGTTTTTGATAAACAATAGCTTCATAAACATGATCGAACAAGTGCATATAGCTTGCTTGCTTTGCTTTTAGCAATTCTTGATGTTGTTGATTTTCATCATCATAATACACCAAAACACCCTCGCTATTTGGTTTTTCTATACCATAGTTAGCATCAAAAGGCTTAATGCCAGCTAATAATTGTTCTTCCTGCACATCGGTTCTGTGTTTAGTGAAACTCCCTTTGGTACCATGTAAAACATAGCTAGGTAAAGGGTTTGCAACCAATAAACTGGTACTGATGTATACGTTTAAGCCATTTTTGTATTTTAAATGTACATGGGCATAATCATCAACTTCTGTAACCGGGCGATTGCTGCCATAAGTTTTAATAAAATCATCAGGTACACCAAATAAACTAATGGCTTGGTCTATGATGTGTGCACCCAAATCATACAGAATACCAGCCCCAGGCATAGCTTGTTCTTTAAAAAACTTATGGCTAACCTCTGGGCGATATCTATCAAAACGGAAATGAGCCTCAATAATATTTCCTAATTTTTTGCTATCTAAAACCTCTTTTACAGATAAATAGTCGCTATCAAAACGTCTATTTTGATAAGCAAAAACCTGTAAATTTTTTCTAAATGCCAGAGCAAAAAGCTCTTCTGCTTCTGTTTTTAGTACAGATAAAGGTTTTTCTATCAATACATGTTTACCAGCGTTTAATGCAGCTTTAGCATACTCGTAATGTGTAAAATTAGGTGTGTTTATAACGATAAGTTCTATAGAATCATCAGCCAAAAGGCTTTCTTGATCTCTGTATTGGATGATATTGGGATAATCTTTTACAGCCTCGTTTTTGCTGCGTTCTACAATAGCAACTAATTCAAAACCCGGATGTTGTTCTAAAAAAGGAGCGTGAAATACTTTACCAGACATTCCATAGGCCATTAGGCCGGCTCTAATTTTTCTTTTCATGATTATTTTATTGATACAGTAACAGGTATAGCGTGTTCACTTTCGTTCTTTAAACGGTCTAAAGCAGTAACAACATAAGTGTATTTCTTCCCTTTCACAACCTGTTGGTCTTCCCAAGAGGTAATAGCGCCATAAAATACTTTTTTAATAGCCGCTGCCTTATCTATATCTAAGGGCTCGTTATCTTCAAATCTGTAAACCACAAATCCGTAAGCGCTCTCGCCATCTTTAGCTTTAGGAGGTAATTTCCAACTTAGCAAAACGCTTTTATTGGTTTGTACAGCTAATAAATTTTCCGGTCGGCTTGGTGATACAGAATCTAACCAAAGCATAGGCGGTGGAAGTGCTTGATATTGATAATAATTACTTTTTAAAGTGTCTGATATGCCTTTGAGATTTGTATTTAATGATTTAGAACTAAAATATACACTGCCCTGTACCCTATTGTTTAAACGATTATAAACAATTTGACTAGGCATTTGAGTAGGGTTTCTCCAGCCAATATCTTTATTATCGCTTAAGCGATATGCGCCTTGACCGATATATAAATGCTTTCCGTAGGCATTATTGCTCCACCAATCTACCAGTTTATTATACGGAGCAGCCATGGTACTAAAAGCCCAATAAATTTGTGGGTTAATATAGTCTACCCAGCCTTCTTTAACCCATTTTCTAGAATCTGCGAATAGACCGTAATAAGAATCTCCACCATTAGTTTCAGAACCTTCTGGGTCTTGTTTTTTGTTCTTCCAAATACCAAACGGACTAATCCCAAATTTTACATATTTTTTATGATGTTTAATGCTATCACTAACCATTTTAATCAGTTGATCTACATTATCCCGGCGCCAGTCTGCTACATTTTTAATACCATGATGATAAGCGATATAAGCATCTGTATCATCAATAGTTTGACCTTTTATAGCGTAAGGATAGAAATAATCATCAAAATGGATACCATCAACATCGTAATTTTTAACCACATTCATAATCACTTGGGTAATGTATTCCCTAACATCGGGTAAACCCGGATTAAATATTTTTTTACCAGCATAAGTAATAAACCATTCTGGTTTTAAATTGGTGATATGATTTTTGTGGAGTTTGCTAAACTGGCTATCAAAGGTGGCTCGGTAAGGATTAAACCAAGCGTGTAACTCCATTCCTCTTTTATGACATTCTTGAATGGCAAAGTCTAAGGGGTCATAAAATGGTTCTGGTGCTTTACCTTGTGTACCGGTTAACCACATAGACCAAGGCTCTGTACCCTTTGCATAAAAAGCGTCTGCTGCTGGCCTTACTTGAAAAAATACCGCATTTAAACCTTGTTCTTGATGTTTGTTTAAAATATGAATAAGTTCTTCTTTTTGTTGGGTACTTGTTAAAGTAGATTTAGATGGCCAATCAATATTTACGACAGTTGCTATCCAAACACCTCTAAATTCTCTTTTCGGACTGTACAATAACTGGGCATTAACACTAATTTGGTTAATAACTAAATATAAAATAGTTGTTAGCAGGATTTTATTCATGAATACGGGTTGAATTTCAAAACGATAAAGATAATCATCTAGAAACTTTTAATGAGGTAGAATTTAGCGTTTAAACTTGTAGTATTAAAAATTCCATTTATTTTAGCAAAAAAACCAAAAAGTAAATTAAACCATTTGTATTTGCTGTAACATTACTGATGGAATAATATTTGCTTAACAAAACCAAAATTAACGTAAACGCAAGAGGAGAACATGGAAACTCAAGATCAAAAGAAAAAAGACACCAATAAGATTTACTTTCTTATTGCTGTAATTGTTGCCCTTTTAGGCTTAAACGCATATTTATTTATTCAAAAAAATAAATCTGATAAGCGTATTGTAACCGTTAGCGATGAGCGTACTGCTTTGCAAACAGAGCTAGAAAAATTAGAGACAGAGCTTGAGCAGGCAAACAATACAGGGACCCAATTATCAGAAGAACTAAAAGCAAAAGATGAAGAGCTAAGAGCAAAAATTGCGCAATTAAGACAAGCCTTAAACAGAGGACAACTAACCGCAGGAGAACTTTCTAAAGCTCGTGAAGATGTTAAACAATTAAGATATTTTGTAACTAAGTATACTACTGATATTGACGAGCTACAACAAAAAAATGCAGCCTTAACGCAAGAAAGAGATAGTTTAAAATCAACGGTAAATACCGTTAGTAAATTTGCTGAGAATTTATCTAAGGAAAACGACTCTTTAAATAATAAGGTAAAAGCAGGTGCGGCTTTAAAAGCTAGTAATGTACAAATTATACCTCTAAGGGTTAAATCTAGCGGTAAAGAAACAGATGTGAGTAGAGCAAGCTCAACACAAAAAATTAGAATTACCTTTACCATCAATACCAATCCGATTGCTACCAAAGGCATGCATGATATTTATTTAAGAGTTATAGACCCTGCCGGAAATTTAATTATTGGCGAAGGCGGCATGTTTATGGCCAATAACCAAGAGTTACAATACACCTATAAAACTGCTATTGAGTTTAGTGGAGAAGCAAAAAGTTTTAACTTAGATTGGACCAACAGAAACACTTTTGAACCAGGAAACTATACTGTTTTATTATATGCGGATGGTGCAACAATGGGTAGAGGTGGCTTTACCTTAAGATAATATTAAAAAATATTAAACAGCAAAGGCGGATGAAAATCCGCCTTTGCTGTTTACAAACCTTAAATTTTGATAAATAAATCCTCTTTAGATTTTCTTACTTTTTTGTAGTGTTGGTAGCCATCTTCTACAGAACGGTAACCTACTGCAGCAATAACCACACTGGTTAAGTTTAAAGCTGATAAACCTAATATTTCATCAAACTGCTCTACACTAAAACCTTCCATAGGACAAGCATCAATAGCTAATAAAGCTGCGGTATCTAATAAGATGCCTAAAGCAATGTAAGCTTGTCTGGCATTCCAAATTTGCAGCTGCTCTTGGGTTTTAGATGATACAGATCCATTCATCATATCAATATAGCTTTGTATATCCTCTTTTTTGAGGCCTCTTGTAGCTGCTATATTGTTTGCAAAATCATCAACATGGCTTAAATTAAAGTCTTTGTATGTAGCAAAAACAATAATTTCTGATGCATCAGTTATTTGTGTTTGGTTATAAGCTGCTGCTTTTAGTTTCTCTCTAACTTCCGGATTACTAATCACCAATACTTTATAAGGCTGTAAGCCTAAAGAGCTTGGAGCAAGTTGTATTGCGCTTAACAATACATCAAGCTGTTCGCTACTTAATTTACGCGTAGCATCAAATACTTTAGTGGCGTATCTCCAATTTAATTTATCAATCAATTCTTGTGCATTCATATTTGAAATTTTTATACGCACAAAAATAAATGTTTAAACATTTATTGTATACTTTCCAATCAATATTGACACTTTTCTGATAGTATTAAGCTTTTTTAGCAAATGTTATTTCTGATTCTGAACTAAAACTGGCTCTTAATTTTGGTAAACTATCAGGATAATTCTTTTGTATAAAATCAATCAAATTTTCTCTGATGTAACATCTTAAATCAAATGCCTTAGATGAGTTGCCGGCACTCATTAAAGCCCTAATTTCTATAGTTTGTTCCTTAGCATCTGTTACCTGTATAATCTGTACTTTCTTATCCCATAAAGGAGTATCATTTAATAACCTTATAAACTCTTGTCTTAACGCATCTAATGGGATATTATAATCGGTATAAATGAAAACTGTTCCTAAAATGTCAGAAGAGGTTCTGGTCCAATTCTGAAACGGTTTTTCAATAAAATAATTAATGGGTAAAATTAACCTTCGTTGGTCCCAAATATGTAAGACCACATAAGTAAGCGTAATCTCTTCAACTCTACCCCATTCGTTTTCAACCACCAAAACATCATCAATACGGATGGGCTGTGTAAAAGCAATCTGAAAGCCTGCCAATAAATTTCCTAAAGATTTTTGTGCAGCAAAGCCAATAATAATCCCACCTATACCAACTCCTGTAAGTAAACCAGCGCCTATTTTTCGCATACCCTCAAAACTAAAAAGTACAGCAGCTATAGTAAGGATGATGATAAATGCAACAAAAAACTTCCTGATAAATTGAAGCTGGGTAAGGATGCGCCTCTCTCTTAAATTATCATCTTTTTGTAGGCTGTAAGAGTGTAAAACAAAATCTTGTATAATGTTAATGATATTGATTAACAAATAAGCAAAGCCTATGATAAATGCTATTTCTACACTTTTATTGATGATTTGGATAAAAACAGAACTTAGTTTTAACAAAGGAATCATCAAATAAAAAACAAACAAAGGAAACAATAAACTTAAAGGTTTGCTGGCATAACGCAGGGCAGATTTGAGGAAGGAGAAACTCGTTTTATTTTGATGATAAGTGCTGGTTTTAATAATCAATTGCTTTATTGCAGAGCCAATTAAAAATGCAGCAATTAAAACAGTAAAATTCCAAACATAAGCTGGCATATAACCAGATATTTCATGTAAATAACTGCTCAAATTCTTCATGTAAAAATATCTTTTATGATAAACCGTCAATAGTCATGCTAAATTTTATTTGCATGGTTTTTGTTTTTAATAGATTTTTCAAGTTTTATCCCTATCATCATGAGCAGAACCATTATTGTATCTAACAGATTACCCGTAAAAATTTCTAAAGAAGAAGAAAGTTTTAAATTAAAATTGAGCGAAGGAGGGCTGGCAACCGGCTTAGGTTCTGTATATAAACAAAATGACAATATTTGGATAGGCTGGTGTGGTACAGAAATTACTGAAGACAACGAAAAATCCCAAGTTACAGCATTACTTCAGAAAGAAAACTTATTACCAGTTTTTTTAAGTGATGAAGAAATTCTTAATTATTATGAAGGCTTTTCTAACGAAATTCTTTGGCCAATTTTTCATTACATGAGTACCTATGCCCAGTTCGAACAAAAATATTGGGACTATTATCAAACCGTTAACGAGAAATTTAAAAATCAAGTTTTGGCCGTAGCAAAACCCGGAGATACCATCTGGATTCATGATTATCAACTATTACTACTCCCAAAATTAATCAGAGATGAGTTAAAAGATGTTTCCATTGGCTTTTTTCAACATATCCCTTTCCCGTCTTTTGAGCTTTTTAGGTTAATACCTTGGCGAGCCGAATTGTTAAACGGAATGCTAGGGGCTGATTTAATTGGTTTCCATACTTATGATGATGTAAGGCATTTTACTAGCTCTGCAACACGCTCTATTCCTGTTCATGCAACGGCAAATATCATTCAAGTGGCTGATAGAAATGTTTTGGTTGACGCTTTCCCAATGGGTATTGATGCCACAAAATTTGAAAGTTTAACAAAAGACAACAAAGTACAAGAAGAAATTTCTATTTATAATGAGGTCTTAAAAGATGCTAAAATGATACTTTCTGTAGACCGACTGGACTATAGCAAGGGGATTTTACAACGCCTAATGGCTTTTGAAAAAGTATTAACAGATAATCCTGAGTATATAGAAAAAATCTCTTTACACATGATTGTAGTACCATCAAGAGATAATATACCTCAGTATAAAGAACTTAGAGATGATATTGATAAGATGGTTGGTAATATCAATGCTCGTTTCAGAACATCATCCTGGCATCCCATCCATTATTTTTATCGGTCTTTTCCGGTAGAAACACTTGTTGCTTTATACAGCAGGGCAGACATTTGTTTGGTTACCCCAATGCGAGACGGGATGAACCTCGTAAGTAAAGAATATATTGCCAGTAGAAAAGATAATGGCGTTCTTATTTTAAGTGAAATGGCAGGTGCGTCTAAAGAACTTGCCGATGCACTCATCGTAAACCCTAATAATTTGGGCGAAATGTACCGAGCTATTATTCAGGCTTTAGAGATGCCAGAAGAAGAACAAAAATTAAGAATGCTGGCATTAAAAGATGTAGTTAATAAATTTGATATACACCATTGGGTAAAGATATTTATGGATCAATTGAAAGATGTTAAAGTATCAGAAGGTATAAGAAAAGCAAAAAGTGTAAATGCTCAAACACAAGAAACCTTTATCAGGCAAATGCAGCAAGCACAAAAAAGAGTTTTCTTCTTAGATTATGATGGTACTTTGGTTGGCTTTAAAGCCGAAATTGATAAAGCTTATCCTGATGATGAGTTATATGAACTTTTAAACAAGCTGAATACAAATTCCCGTAATCAACTGGTAATTATAAGCGGTAGAAAGCATGAAACCTTGGAGCAATGGTTTGGTCATTTAAGCATTGATTTAATTGCAGAGCATGGCGCTTGGCATAAAATGAATGGACAACGTTGGGCAACAATACCAGGTTTATCAGACCACTGGAAAACTAAAGTAAGAGCTATGTTAGAAGCCTACTCAGACCGTACACCAGGGTCTTTTATAGAAGAGAAACGTTTTTCTCTAGCATGGCATTTTAGAAAGGTAGAAAAAGGTTTGGGCGAGTTAAGAGCTAACGAGCTTGAAAGTAATCTGCGCTACTTAACCCGCGAAATGGGTTTACAGGTATTAGCAGGAAATAAAGTTTTAGAAATCAAAAGCAGCGATATCAATAAAGGCAAAGCAGCCTTTTCTTATTTACTAGATAAAGATTTTGATTTTATTATGGCCTTAGGCGATGACCATACCGATGAAGATACCTTTCAGCAGTTGCCTCAAAACGCTATCACTATAAAAGTTGGCAGTAGCGTATCGGCTGCAAATTACTATATCAATAGCGTAGAAGAGGTACGTACTTTACTTAAAAAGTTTGTGGTGTAGGGGTTAATAAGTCAAAAATCAAAAGTAAAAATTAAAAAGAACCTAAAGACGGGATGTTTAGGTTCTTCCAATAATATTAAATCAACCTTCCCGAAGAACGAAAGACGGCCTATGAAGATTTGGAAGTGAAGTCAAATAAATCTTTTGCATGAACTTTCATTGAGAACTATCGGAAAACAATCCTATGGGTGTTGTAGAAACTTTCATCAAGTAAAACCATTCACACTACTCAGGATTGTGGATTAAGATTTATTTAGACGAAACAACAAATATTCATCAGCCTTGATTTTTGTTTCTTTTCATCAAGGAAAAGAAAGGAGCCGCTACCCGGCTAGGGTTGGAAAGCCTTGAGCCTAAAAGCCAATTAATTCAAATATATTTATTGTAATAATCATCCACCTCTATCGCCGGCGAGGCTCGTTCCTTTTGAGGGACCAAAAGGAACCAAAAGTCCTGAACAATCCCCTCTGGAGCCTTTACCGCACTAGTCTTACCCACACTCAAAAACAAGGAGCGCTTATTTTTGCTAGGAAGTGATTTATGAAAGTTCACATAACCTCGAACGCAAAACCGCATTCGCTATAGGCTTGGAAGTGCAAGATTTTATAATTTCTACTGCAGTTTTTTCGTCTTTCCGGCTCTGGGGGATTGCTCATGCGCTTCGGTTTAGGCTGTTTTTTATGAATGTTTGTTCCTTTCTAGAAGTATAAAGTAGCCTAAAGACCCTGAAATAAAAATATTCATCAGCCTTTATAGCACATCATTCCTTAAAATCACAAATACAAAGGCCTATTCAATTTATTAGATATCCTGTAAGCAGCATTCATTAAACCAACATGGCTATAAGCCTGTGGGAAATTACCCCATTGGCTACCCGTTTCTTCATCAACATCTTCGCTAAAGAGCATCAAGTGGTTAGCATATTTCATCAATTTTTCAAACTCTCTCACAGCATCATCCACACGGCCAACACAAGCTAGCGCTTCTACATACCAAAAAGCACATATTAAAAAAGTGGTTTCTGGTTTTCCAAAATCATCAGCATGTAAATAGCGATAGAACAAACCATTTGGTGTTTTTAACTCATTTTCTAAAGCTATTAAATGGTTCTTAGCCCTTTCAGATTGTGGGTCTAGGTAATTCATCATAATCAACTGTAAAGTGCTGGCATCTAAATGCGGACTACCAACTGCATGTGTATAAACTTTACGTACAGGATCATAACAATCTTCAATATGCTTGGCCGCTCGTTTCATCAAAGAAACGGCTTTTTCTTCCAATGCTTCGTCATTGATGGTTCTGGCAATTTTTGCTGCTGCGCTACAGCCCGCCCACTGGAAAAGGTTACTATAACAATGTAAATAGGCACTATTTCTGAACTCCCAGATACCGGCATCAACCTCATCTATGGTATGCTCTATTCTTTTTAAAGCTACTTCAACTAAAGAGGCAGAATCTTTCCTTTCCGAAAAAACAAAACGATGATCGGTATAAAGCGGAAGTAATGAAATTAAAGCCTGACCATAAATATCATTTTGGATATGTTCATAAGCTTGGTTACCAATTCTTACCGGACCGTTTCCCAAATAGCCTTCCAGATGATCAGCAATTTCCTCCACTAAATTTTTTTGTCTGGATATACTGTAAAGCGGTTGATAGCGTAAGCCTTCTTCAAAAGATATATCGGTAATATAATCAAAGTATTTCTCTGTCTCTTCAAAATGGCCAATATGGTGTAGCGCATTAATGACATAATAAGTGTCTCTTAGCCAGCAAAATCTATAGTCCCAATTTCGGCCACTCCCCGGAAATTCAGGTAAACTGGTGGTACTGGCGGCAATAATGGCTCCGGTATCTTCATATTGGTGTATTTTTAAGGCTAAGGCCGATCTTATCACCTGTTCTTGATAAAAATCTCCTATTGATGAACGTTTTATCCACGTTCTCCAATAACTGATGGTTTGGTTTAAGAACCTATCTGCTGTGGTTTGTATAGGGCCTTCCAAAGGCTCTCCAAAAGTTAAAAACAGGTATAAAGTATCTTTAAGAATAAAATACTGGTCTTCTAAAATATAAGAAAGCGGGGCGTTGGTGGATAATCTTATCTTTTCGCCACAACCTATATATTCGATATGGTTTGAGCCTCTGATAACCTCTAGTTCACTTTTTCCATAATCATAAACAGGCTGGCATTTTATTTTAATATGAGGGTTACCTTCTAGAAGTTGTACCTTCCTAATCAGCATCAAAGGTTTAAAATACCTTTCAAATTGCTGAAAACGAGGAGCAAAATCTGTTACTTTATACCTACCACTAGCTGTCGTAATTTCAGTACACAATACATTGGTATTTTCTAAATAGTACTGTTTAGAAGTATATTCAGAAGAAGGCATGATAGAAAATTCACCACCTTTTTTACTGTCCAGCATACTTCCAAAAACAAAAGAACTATCAAATCTAGGCCAACATAACCAAGTGATATTGGTGTTTTTATGTACATGAGCTAAATAAGAGCAATTTCCTATAATACCAGTTTGGTAAGTATGTTTTTCCATCATAAATTTTTTAAAATAATTTAAACCCTCTATTTATTAATAAAAATTATACCTATTGGTTTTAAAAAATCTAAAAAACTAATTATTTAAGCCTTTTTTTCTCTTTTGTCTGCGTTCTTGTCTTAGTTCTTTTGCAGATTTAGTAGTTGTATCCTTTGCATCAGGTTCAAAAATTTGCTTCAGAAACTTTTCTTTGGGTACAATGGTAGTGTCCTTTTTAAGGTTGAAAAGATTAAATAAATTAGCCTCATCATCTTGTGCTAGGCTATCTGGAATGGTATCAGAAGGAGCTATCTGTAGTCTTAAACTTTCCCTTAATCGTACGCCATAATATCCGTAAACGCTAGAATCTGCCTGTGTATAACCTCTTCTCGCCATTAAGCCGCCAATTAAGTTGAAATAGCCTCTTAAATAAGGTTTTAAACTACCATCTGCCTGCCAGGCATATAAAGAAGATTTTGGTTTAGGTACAATATAAGCCAAGTAAATAGCCTCACCAATGCTCAATTGCGATGGATGCTTACCAAAATAATAATTAGCCGCTTCGCTAATGCCATAAACATTTCGGCCCCACTCAATAATATTCAAATAAACCTCATACATCCGGTTTTTTGAGCTCAGTTTTTCATGCTCGATCAACCAAACAATTAGTATTTCTTCAATTTTTCGAGCTAAAGTTTTTTGCCTGTTTAAATAGATATTTTTTACCAATTGCATAGAAATGGTACTACCACCTCTTTTAAAAGATTTGGCTTTAAAATTAGTAGCAATAGATTGCCTGATAGATTCCTCAACAAAACCATTGTGCGAGTAAAAAGATGGGTCTTCTGAAGTCAATAAAGCATTTTTAATATTTGGAGAAATATCCTGTATAGGTACATAATTTGGATTTTGTGGTCCCACGATGATATTTCTTACAGGTTTGCCTTTTTCATAAGGCGTATATACAAACTCTTTATTAATTTTTTGGAAATTGGTTTTACCAAATCTCGTAATCTTAAAATCAGGGCTAGCGGTTAAAGAAGAGCTAAAAACAACATCATCTGGTTTTTTGCTATCCAAATAAAAGTTAAGGTCATACTTCAATTTACCTTTTACTTGCATACCTTCTAAAGATTCAAACAAGCCATGCGGAAAAGCATTAAAAATTTCTTGTGCATCTTGTTCTTCGGTATTTAGCTTAAGCTCGTAAATTTTATGTTCTCCTAGAGTAAGTTTTACAAAAGGATGAAGGCTAGCTTTACCCAAATGCACTACCGAACTACTATCAACCGCAACACTATTTTTCCCGATAATCAATTTGGCATCTAGGCTTCCATCAGGTACAATGATATCATTAGCTGCAATTTTTGGGTGGTTAATCAATAAATTTTTGACCGACCAATTACCGGTAATCTCAAAATCAGAGCCTGATTTTTCTGCACTGCTCATCACAGTTCGTACGGTGTCAAAATTTAGTTTTAAGCCATATTTATTTTCCAAGTAAGGAAACTCTACCTTTTTATTGTTGGCATATAGCTTTAAATCAAGCTGTTGGTCGTTGGGTTCTGCTGTGCCGTCTACATGCCATGTGGCCAAATTATCATTAATCAAGATGGTAGATTTTACATCATTATCAATAATAGTTGCCGTTTTTGTCAGGATACTTAACTGCGTAGTATCTTCTTTGTAAGTGATTTTAAAATCTTGGATAGCCATATCATCAGGTATTTTATCTAATGCCTGATGAATAAGTTTATGGGCTAAATCTGCCAAGTCAACCTCTTTTTTCTCGGTTTTTGTAGTGGTATCTTTCTTAAATAAGAAGTCGTAATTGCTTATACTATCTCTCTTTACCAAAGAGATAAGCGCATGATTAAGCTTTAATTCAGATATCTTAATATCCCCGAAAAGAAGTGGAAAAAGTTTAATACCCACCGTAAAATCGGTAATATTTGCTAAAGAATCTCTTTCCTCTGGTATAACCGTAATATTACTAAAATGTACAGTGCTTAAGCCAGAAAAAGCGTAGGAACCAATTTTTACATTTAAATTATACTTTGATTTTGCTTTGTTAACCGCTTTATTAACTACTTGCTCTAGTAAAGCTTCCCGCTTCAAATAAGCTGTAATACCACCCGCAACAATCATCAAAAACACAACAGAAAGGGCAATCAAGACCGTTTTTTTGTGTTTAAATTGCTTAAATCTTCCTGTTAAAAATCTCATATAATATTTTGAAAAATATTAAAATCTTTTGATATAAAAATTGAACACGCCAAATTATCTCAAAAACAGCACCGAAACAAAATTTTAATTATAAGCCTTTTGTTAATTTTACTGGAAATTACAAAACGATGTTTACTAGAGACCAAGTATTAGATGCTTTAAGAAATGTAGAAGATCCAGATTTGAAGAAAGATTTGGTGACACTTAATATGATAGAAAACCTGGTGATTGATGGTTATAACATCAGTTTTTCTGTAGTACTTACAACGCCGGCTTGTCCTATGAAAGACATGTTAGAAAACGCTTGTAGAAATGCGATCAAACATTTTGTAAGTCAAGATGCGGTACTCAACATCCACATGACAAGTCGTGTAACCACGCCTAAAACACAGTTTTCTGCACAAATTAAAAATATCATCGCAGTAGCCTCAGGTAAAGGCGGAGTAGGGAAATCTACCGTTGCAGCAAATTTAGCCATAGGTTTAAGCTTAACTGGCGCCAAAGTAGGCTTGATAGATGCTGATATCTATGGACCATCAGTACCTGTCATGTTTGGCTTAGAAGATGCCAAGCCCAATGCTAGCGAGGTTAATGGAAAAACCAGCATAGAGCCTATAGAAAAATATGGAATCAAACTATTATCCATCGGTTTTTTTACAGATCCAGGGCAACCCGTTCCATGGAGAGGTCCAATGGCTTCTACTGCTGTGAAACAGCTTTTTAACGATGCTGATTGGGGAGAATTAGACTATCTGATTGTTGATTTGCCACCAGGTACAGGCGATATTCATATCACCATTACCCAAACTTTCCCTATAGCTGGGGCCGTTATTGTAACTACACCACAACAAGTAGCTGTGGCCGATGCAACTAAAGGAATTGGCATGTTTATGATGAATAGCATTAACGTACCTATCTTAGGTGTGGTAGAAAATATGTCTTATTTCACACCTGCCGAGCTGCCAAATAACAAATATTATATTTTTGGTAAAGATGGTGGTAAGCAAATGGCAGATAAATATAATGTACCCTTCCTTGGCGAATTACCTTTGGTACAAAGTGTAAGCGAAGCAGGTGATAGCGGTGAACCAATTATTTTAGCCGATAAAGGTTTGGTAGCACAGGCATATATACAGCTGGCACAAAAAGTAGCACAACAACTGGCAATTAAAAATGACATGGCAAAAGCATAATTTTCCTTTTGATTTTGTTATTTTTATAAAAAATTATCAATAATGGACCCGAAAGAGAATTTAAGGAACGAAGTAGAAGCAGCATTAGATACCATAAGACCGTATCTTGAAGCTGATGGTGGGAATGTATCCGTAGAAGAAATTACAGATGATTATATCGTTAAATTAAAACTACTAGGTTCTTGTGGTTCTTGCCCAATGAGTATCATGACCTTAAAAGCCGGTATAGAACAAGCTGTTAAAAAAGCTGTGCCATCTATAACTGCTGTTGAAGCTATTAACCTAACAGCGATAGATGACCCAACGGCTGTATTGCCAGCAAACCTTCAATAATTTTACAATTTATTTTAAAACATATAAAAAGCCTTATCGTTAAAAAGATAAAGGCTTTTTTCTTTAACACTATTTAACAGATAAATTAAGAAGCTTTTAATATTTTTATTTAAAAATAATGAGGAACATCTTAGTAACTATACTTTGTTTTTTAGCTACAGCTACTTTTGCACAAAAGGAGACAAAACCTTTGGTGCAATTTTCTGGAGTTATTTATGACATTGATAGTAATACCGTGGTTCCTTATGTAACATTAAATAATCTATCACAAAAAAAGACCTATTCGGCCAATTATAAAGGTTATTACTCCTTTGTTGCCCACGAGGGAGATAGCATACAGTTTTCTTCTGTTGGATATAAAAAATTGGTGTTGGTGATACCAGAAAATCTCAAAGACAAAAAATTTACAGCGGTTGTTAAAATGAAATCAGACAATATCATGTTGCCTACAGTAAGGGTATTTCCTTGGGCAAGTTATGATGAATTTAAGAGAGATTTCTTAACCATGAAATTTGCTGATGATGATTTAGAAATAGCAAAAAAGAACCTTTCCAGCGAAAGCCTTAAAGATTTATATGTTTCTTTACCAAGAGATGGTACAGAAATGCAGTCTTTTAATTTTCAGAACAACCATATTGGTTTAACCAACAAAAATATGGTTCAAACCAATCCTCTGTTAAATCCATTTGCATGGGGAGCGCTTATCAAACAAATAACAGAAGGTAATAAAGAGAGAAACAAAAGATAAGATCATCAAACCTTATCTTTTTTTCTTTAAAGATGGAAATCTCATTTTATAAGCTACTTTAACAGCTCCTTTAGAGATAGATTCTAATTTGTTTTTTAGCATCGTTTTACGCAAAAGGCTAATACGATCTGTAAAAAGCTTACCTTCTATGTGGTCATACTCGTGTTGTATAACTCTTGCTGCTAAGCCTTTAAAGCTTTCTTCTTTTAACTCCCAGTTTTCATTGTAGTAAGATACAACTATTTCAGGCTTTCTACTTACATCTTCCCTAACATCCGGAATACTTAAACAGCCTTCGTTAAATTTCCAAGGCTCACCAGTTTCTTCTAAAATACGGGCATTGATAAATACTTTTTTGAAATTACTTAATTCGGGTTCGTCATCATCAAAAGGTGTAGCATCTATCACAAAAAGTCTAATGGGTAAACCTATTTGTGGAGCAGCTAAACCTACACCACTAGCCGCATACATGGTTTCAAACATGTTTTCAATCAACACATTTAAATCTGGATAATCTTGATTGATATCCAAAGCAACTTTTTTTAAAACAGGGTCTCCGTATGCAACAATGGGTAATTTCATGCTGTAAAATTAGTAAAAAAATAGTTTTTAATAAGTTTGATAGAACCTAAATGACATTACTACGTATTAAACCATGTATTTTTGATATATTTACCTAGCAATTTTCCTAAGTATGATGAAAAATTTACTTGTTATAATATTTATTTCTATAACTCATTTAGCTGCCAAAGCACAGTGTACAGCAACTATTACAGCTGCAACATCAAATCCTACAAGTACTAGTGCCTGCTCAGATAATATCATTATCTATACCATTAATGGTGCAACAGGTGCTACTTCTTATAACTGGACAATCACAGGAGCCTCTAGCAGCAGAATTTCAGATACGCAGTATACTGTTCTTATCCCCAATACTGTTGGTACCATCATCAATATTTCCGTAGCTATTACTGGTGGCGTATGTAACGGCTCTACCATCTCAAAAAATATTACAGTTGCAGCTCAACCAACAAAGCCAGTTATCAATAGGGCTGCAAATAGCAATACATTAACAACACCTACAGTTGCCGGTGCTACCTATCAATGGTATTTTAACAGAACCCCTGTTGCTGGTGCTACTTCAAATTCTTTCCCTATTCAAAATACAGGGTTTTACGCAGTTGAAATTAAGAATAACGGAGGTTGCAGTACCTATTCTGATGATTTTACTTATTTCTCTACTTCGGTTAAAGAAGATCCAAAATTTGCTGGTTTTGCCTATTACCCCAACCCTGTAGAGACAGGGAATTCCTTAACCGTAATGTTTTCTGATACTTATGATATTGAACTTATAGACATAACCGGTAAATCAGTTTTAAACAAAAAGAGCTTAAAAGGAAAGCAAGAGCTTGAAACAAATAACTTAAATGCAGGTGTCTATCTTCTTAAGGTAGAAAGCGAGGGAAAGCTAACTTTTAGAAAGATTATCATCAACTAAAAAATATTAACATTTTTTTGATATTTACACCCATACTTACCTTCAATAACCTTACCCCTTTTTGTTAGGAATTTTATTTTGCGCTACCTACAGTTTTTTACAACTTCGTAGACTAATAAAATTTACATGAGAGACCAACATATACAGCTTGTAGCGCAGGAACTAAGTATTGGTACCAAACAGGTTGATGCAACTTTAGCCTTATTAGACGAAGGTGCAACAGTACCTTTTATTTCCAGATACCGTAAAGAACTTACCGGAAGTTTAGACGAAGTTGAGGTAGCTACCATCAGAGACAGGGTGCAACAGCTAAGAGAATTAGATAAAAGAAGAGAAGCTATTCTTAAATCTATTGATGAGCAAGGTAAATTAACCGATGATTTAAAAAAGCAAATTATAGAAGCAGCTACCATGGCTGTTTTAGAGGATATTTACCTACCTTATAAACCTAAGCGTAAAACTAAAGCATCGGTTGCCCGCGAGAAAGGTTTAGAACCCTTAGCCTTAAGTATTTTAGAACAAGATAGAAATGATTCTGAGGCTGAAGCAGAACAATATATCAATGAAGAAAAAGGTGTTTTGGCTGTTGCCGATGCTTTACAAGGTGCAAGAGATATTATAGCAGAGCTGATAGCAGAAAACGCTGATGCAAGGGCTAAAATGAGAGATTTATTTTGGGAGAAAGCAACCTTAAAAGCAGAAGTTTTTAAAGGTAAAGAAGAGGAAGGTATCAAATACAAAGATTATTTTGAGTGGGAAGAACCTTTAAAAACTGCTCCTTCTCACCGTATTTTGGCTATCCGTAGAGGAGAGAAAGAACTTATCTTAAAGTTAGATATTTTACCTCCCGAAGAAGATGCTATAGAACTCTTAGAAAAACTTTTCATCAAGGCTAATCAAGCAAAATCTCAACAGGTAAAGCTAGCCATAGAAGATGGTTATAAAAGATTGCTTAAGCCTGGTATGGAAACAGAAATCAGGCTGTTGTCTAAGCAAAAAGCCGATGAAGAAGCTATAAAAGTATTTGCAGAAAATGCTCGTCAGTTATTATTAGCAGCACCTATGGGCCAAAAAAATGTATTAGCCTTAGACCCTGGTTTTAGAACAGGTTGCAAATTGGTTTGCCTAGATAAACAAGGTAAATTATTAGAAAACACTACTATTTATCCCTTTACAGGAGCCGGAAATTTAAAAGAGGCAGAGCAAACTTTGGTATACTTAGTCAACAAATATGAAATAGAAGCCATAGCCATTGGTAACGGAACAGCTAGTAGAGAAACAGAAGAATTTGTACGTAAGCAAGGTTTAAAAGATGTACAAGTGGTGATGGTTAATGAAAGCGGAGCCTCTATTTACTCTGCTTCTGAAGTTGCCAGAGAAGAATTTCCAGATCATGACATCACCGTTAGAGGGGCTGTTTCTATTGGAAGAAGATTGATGGACCCATTAGCGGAATTGGTTAAAATAGACCCTAAATCTATTGGTGTTGGGCAATACCAACATGATGTTGACCAAAACAAGTTACAAACTTCTTTAGATGATACCGTTATAAGTTGCGTTAATGCTGTTGGGGTTGAGCTAAATACGGCTTCTAAACAAATTTTAGCCTATGTATCAGGACTTGGTCCGCAATTGGCACAAAACATTGTAGAATATAGGAACCTACATGGAGCTTTTAAAAACCGCGAATCATTAAAAAAAGTTGCCCGTTTGGGCGACAAAGCTTTTGAACAAGCTGCAGGGTTTTTAAGAATCAGAAATGCCGAACATCCTTTAGATGCCAGTGCGGTTCATCCAGAGCGTTATGCATTGGTAGAGCAAATGGCTAAAGATTTGGGCTGTAAAGTGGAAGATTTATTGGTTAATGATGCACTTAGAAAGCAGATAAACCTACAAAAGTATATTTCTGATGAGGTAGGTTTGCCAACGCTAAAAGATATTTTAGCCGAGCTTGCCAAACCAGGGAGAGACCCACGTGAGCAATTTGAATCTTTCACTTTTGCCGATGGAATTAATAAAATTGAAGATTTAAGGGTAGGGATGAAAGTACCAGGTATAGTAACTAACATAACAAATTTTGGTGCCTTCGTGGATATTGGCGTTCATCAAGATGGTTTAGTGCACCTGAGCCAAATGGCAGATAGGTTTATACAAAACCCTAACGAAGTTGTAAAAGTACAGCAAAGGGTAGAAGTTACTGTTACAGAGGTTGATGTTGCCCGTAAGCGTATAGCATTGAGTATTAAGGGTAATACAAGCCCATTAAAAAAGGCAGATAAACCAGCTAGCATTCAAAAATCATCTGGTAAAGAAGGATTTAAAAAGCCAGTACAAAAAGATGCTGAAACCGATATGCAGGATAAGCTAAAAGCCCTGATGGGTAAGTTTAAATAAAATTATGTATCAGGCTGATTGGGATAAAGCTTAATTAATTTCAATCAGCTTGATACTTTTTCACCTTAAAGCTACTTAGTCAAGAGCCCCAGTTTTCATTTTCTCTTTCCCTGATTCTCCAAACCAAGTTTTCATTTCGCCTTTTACTTCAACTTTTATAACACTTGCCACGGCATGCGGTGCTTGTGATGGTATTTTTAACATCACTTGGTTGCTGTTTTTATCCCACTTTAGTTTTTCGCCATTGTGCAGCATTCCTGCTGATATCACTTCTTGATTTAGCCCATCGATGCTAAGTATACCATTTTTTGGCCACTCAAATACAGAAAGATAAAGGGTAGTTTTGCCATTTTGTGTTTTTCTGGTTATACGCCCCCAAGTTTGGCTAGGTAGCGGACT
>NZ_AULF01000040.1 GCF_000425145.1 Pedobacter glucosidilyticus DSM 23534 | reverse complement strand
ATTAAGGGCAACCCAGCTTTGTGACCTCTGCGAACTCTGCGGTTAAAAAATTAAGAAACATAGAAGAAGGTTTAAAATTAAATGTATTTGGTAAATATGTATTGAGAATATGATAGATATTTGATTTTTATTTCACCCCTAAGGGGTTCTCCCCATCTACTCTTAAAATGCTATCATCATGTCAGTCCTACGGACTTGTTGCTTTGCATCATGAGCTAAAATGTAAATAAAACAGCCCAAGGTTTAAACCTTGGGCTGTTTTCATGATAATAATTCTAAAGTCAATTAAGACCCACAAGACAAGCATCCATCTTCCATACTACAACTTGCGCCTTCTACAACTACTTCTGGTGTTTGTACCAAAGGCTCCATCTCTTTGCCGGCCTGACTTTCTACCGAGAACTTAACTGCTTGTGTAGCAGCTTGTGTTCTAAGGTAATACATACCTGTTTTTAAGCCTTTTTTCCAGCTATAAAAATGCATAGAGGTTAATTTCGCAGCAGTTGGAGAACTGATAAACAAGTTCAAAGACTGAGATTGGCAAATGTATGCTCCTCTATCGGCAGCCATATCAATCACATTTCTCATCTTAATTTCCCAAACCGTTTTATACAAATCTTTGATATGTTGCGGTATAGCCTCTATATCTTGTACCGAGCCGTTTGCCAAAATAATAGCATCCTTCATTTTACTATTCCAAAGATTAAGTTCTACTAAATCTTTTAATAAATGCTTATTCACCACTACAAACTCTCCGCTTAATACCCTTCTGGTATAAATATTAGAGGTGTAAGGCTCGAAACACTCGTTATTTCCAAGTATTTGTGAGGTTGATGCTGTTGGCATTGGCGCCATTAATAGCGAGTTTCTTACGCCTGTTTTAACAACTCTTTTTCTTAATGCATCCCAATCCCAACGTTTGCTTTCTGGTTGTACGCCCCATAAATCAAACTGGAACTGCCCTTTAGAAAGTGGCGAACCTTTAAATGTTTCATAAGGTCCTTCTTTCTCTGCTAAATCAGCAGAAGCTGTCATAGCAGCAAAATAAATGGTTTCAAAAATATCTTTATTCAGTTGTTTTGCTTCTTCACTTTCAAAAGGCATTTTTAACAGAATAAAAGCATCGGCAAGACCTTGTACGCCCAAACCAATTGGTCTGTGGCGCATATTAGAATTTTTTGCCTCTTCTACCGGATAATAGTTGTTATCTATAATCCTGTTTAGGTTTAAAGTTGCCTGATAGCTTACTTCATAAAGCTTTTCGTGGTTAAAAGTGCCATCTATAACATAACGAGGTAAAGAAAGCGAAGCTAAATTACATACCGCAACTTCATCTGGAGAAGTGTATTCTATAATCTCGGTACATAAATTAGAACTTTTTATAGTGCCTAAATTTTGCTGATTTGATTTTTGATTGGCTGCATCTTTATACAATAAATATGGCGTACCTGTTTCTATTTGCGAATCAAGAATAGCGAACCATAATTCTTGTGCTTTAATGGTCTTTCTGGCTCTTCCTTCTTGCTCATATTGCTGATAAAGTGCTTCAAACTCGGCACCAAAACAGTCGGCTAAGCCTGGTGCTTCATGTGGGCAAAACAAACTCCAATCGCCATTAGCTTCTACCCTTTTCATGAATAAATCAGACATCCAAAGCGCATAAAATAAATCACGAGCTCTGTTTTCTTCCTTACCGTGATTTTTCTTTAGATCAAGGAAATCAAAAATATCTGCATGCCAAGGCTCTAAATAAATAGCAAAAGCACCTTTTCTTTTACCACCACCTTGGTCTACATAACGGGCTGTATCGTTAAACACTTTCAGCATCGGGACGATACCATTACTTGTTCCGTTAGTACCACTAATGTAAGAACCGGTTGCTCTGACATTATGGATGCTTAAACCAATACCTCCGGCACTTTGCGAAATCTTGGCGGTTTGCATCAAGGTGCTATAGATGCCTTCAATGCTATCATCTTTCATGGCTACCAAGAAACAGCTAGACATTTGTGGCTTTGGTGTACCAGCATTAAATAAAGTTGGCGTAGCATGAATAAACCAACGCTCGCTCATCAATTCATAAGTTTTGATAGCGCTAGCTAAATCATGCTTATGAATACCAACGGCAACACGCATAAATAAATGCTGCGGACGCTCTACAATACGTCCGTTAAGCTTTAGCAAATAAGAACGCTCTAAAGTTTTAAAACCGAAATAATCAAAGCTAAAATCTCTATCATAAATGATGGTACTGTCTAAAATCTCGGCATTTTCTTTTATCACCTCCCAAACATCATCAGCAATTAAAGAAGCAGGTTTAGAAGTTTTAGGGTCTTTATATTCATGCAATAATCGCATGGTTTCTGAAAACGACTTGATGGTATTCTTATGTAAATTAGATACCGCTATACGCGAAGCTAGAATGGCATAATCTGGATGACGCGTAGTTAAAGAAGCTGCTGTTTCTGCCGCTAAATTATCTAGTTCTGATGTTGTTACTCCGTCATACAAGCCATCGATTACCTTTTTAGCAACCTCTACAGGGTCTACAAAATCTGCATTTAAGCTGTAGCTGAGTTTCTCTATTCTTGAGGTTATTTTATCAAATTTTACGGACTCTGTTCTTCCGTCTCTTTTTATTACGAACATTCTTTTTTAGTTTTTTAGATTGTTAGGTGATTAGTTTGTTAGGTAGTTAGGTTATTAGTGATTAATTTGTTGGGATGACAATTTCAGAGCCTAACAAACTAACCAACTAGCCCGATGATTCATCGGGACTAACCATCTATTAAAAATCTTCTTCCAATGAAAACGCTTGGTCTTCTTTACTGCTTAATACACCACTTTTTTGGTAATCACCTACACGTTTTTCAAAGAAATTGGTTTTACCTTGCAGGGATATCATTTCCATAAAATCAAAAGGATTGGTAGCATGATATTTTTTATCGTAACCTAATTCTACCAACCATCTATCGGCTACAAACTCAATATATTGCATCATTAAGCGAGCATTCATCCCAATTAGATTGACAGGTAATGCCTCAGAAATAAATTCTTTTTCTATTTCTACAGCTTCAGAAATAATTTCATAAACTTCTTCTTTGCTCAACTTATTTTGAAGCATGCCGTAAAGCAAGCAAGCAAATTCGCAGTGTAAGCCTTCATCTCTTGAAATAAGCTCGTTACTAAAAGTTAAACCCGGCATTAAACCTCTTTTCTTTAACCAAAAAATAGAGCAAAAACTACCGCTAAAGAAAATACCTTCTACGGCAGCAAAAGCTACTAAACGTTGTGCAAAAGTGCCTTTTTCTATCCATCTTAATGCCCATTGCGCTTTCTTTTGTACACATGGAACCGTATCTATGGCATGTAAAAGATGTGTTCTTTCTTTTGGATCCTTGATATAAGTATCAATTAATAAAGCATAAGTTTCTGAGTGGATATTCTCCATCATAATTTGGAAACCATAAAAGCACCTAGCTTCTGGCACCTGTACTTCGCTCATGAAATTAACAGCTAAGTTTTCATTCACAATACCATCGCTAGCGGCAAAAAAGGCTAAAATATGGCTAATGAAATGTCTTTCGCCATCATTAAGGTTTTCCCAATCTTTTTGGTCGGCAGATAAATCTATTTCTTCTGCGGTCCAAAAACTAGCTTCGTGGCGTTTGTACATTTCCCAAATTGCGGGATAATTGATAGGTAGAATCACAAAACGATCCTTGTTTTCTTTAAGTAATACTTCTTCCTGTTGCATGGTTTTAACTTTTTTAAATTTTACAAACAGGAATTGACAAAAGACAACATAGACCCTGATAGGTATTGAGGGCTTAGAAGAGCTTTTATCAAAACCTTTTACGTGAAAGTCTTGACAAATCCTATTCGGCAGGTCTCCTGGCTTATCTGTCTACTAAATGCCTTCCCATTTTGTTAAAAAACAAAACAGTGACCTGATATTTAGCAAATTTTTGATTTCAAATTTTAGTTGAAAAAACAGAAATACAGTTGCAACGTCAGCCCATGATTTTAACATGGTTCCCTTTTAATACCAAAATAAATTTGGTAACCTGAATAAGTGATGTTAAAGAACTATCTCAAAAGTATGACTAATAAAGCTAGTAAAGGCAATGAAGTTTTAAACAATAAGGAAACTTATTCACAACCTGCCTATAAAAACAAAAAAGCGCCTTTTTGGGGCGCTTCCTTCCTATTCTGAATTACTGATTTTTATTTTTTAAGACCTATTTCTCTTAAACGTTCGTCGAGGTACTCGCCAGCCGTCATATCGGTATAAGCTCTAGGGTTTTCTTCATCAATACAAGAAGTTAAACAAGTTAAATCCATACCTGATTTTGGATGTAAGAAAAATGGCACCGAGTATCTTGAGCTCTTCATCAATTCTCTTGGCGGGTTTACTACACGATGAGTGGTTGACTTTAACTTGTTATTGGTTAAACGTTGCAACATATCGCCAACATTAACTACGATATCTTCGCCATGAGCTTTAACTGCGAACCAATCTCCATTTCTAGTTAAAACTTCTAAACCATCTGCGCTAGCACCAATTAATAAAGTAATCAAATTGATATCTTCATGCGCTCCTGCTCTTACTGCATCCGCAGGTAAAGCATCTGGGTTTTCAATCGGGAAATAATGTATAGCTCTTAATATAGAGTTTCCATTATGTACTTTATCCTCAAAGTAATCCTCAGGTAAGCCCAAATAAACAGCTATTGCGTTTAAAAGCTGTTTACCTGCATGTTCTAATTTCTTATAAATTTCTTTAGTAACGATGTTAAAAGCTGGCACTTCTTCTACTATAACATTATCCGGATATTCTTCTTTAACAACATCGCCATCCTTAACATACTGACCAGTTTGCCAAAACTCTTTTAAATCTGGTGTTTTAGAGTCTTTAGCCTTTTCGCGACCTTTAGAAGTATAACCACGTTGTCCTGCAAGCTCCACTTTTTCATATTTCAATTTGGTTTCTTCGGGTAAACTAAAAAACTCTTTCACTTGTAGGTAAAGATTATCAATAAGCTCTTTACTTAAGCCGTGATTGGTAATGGTAACAAAACCAGTATCATTAAAAGCTTTGCCAATATCATCAGAAAACTGCTTCTTCTGAGCTGCCGTACCATACAGATAATCGTTTAAATCTAAACGCGGTATATTTATTGATGTAGCCATGTTAGTGTTTTTTGTGTGATAACAAATGTAAGTTCAAAATGTGGATAAACCTATATCCATAACAAATATAACTACACAAAACTTTGATAATCATTTGTTTGAGTTTTCCACATTTTTATAAAGGTAATTAATTTTTCAAATTATATATGAAAGAAATTTTTGAATGGAGCAGGGTTTTCATGAATGATTTACCTTACGTGTTTTTACTTGAGGTTATATTCAGATGCCTGGTGATGTTTATAGTTGTGCTTATTGCACTTAAACTTACAGGTAAGAGAGGAATTAAGCAGCTTTCTATTTTTGAACTGGTTATTATTATTACTTTGGGTTCTGCAGCTGGCGACCCCATGTTCTATGAAGATGTAGGCTTAATACCTGCTATTACTGTATTTATTTGTGTACTTGCCTTTTACAGAGCTATTACCTGGGCTTTAAAATTTAAAAAATTTGAACATTGGATAGAAGGTAAACCTGTTACATTAATTGTTGATGGCGAATTTGTTAAACAAAGAATGGAGAAAGAAGATATTGCTGTAGATGAATTTTATGCTGAATTAAGAATGGAGCATGTTGACCATCTAGGACAAGTGAAATTGGCCATTTTGGAAGTTTCTGGAGAGATTAGCATATTTTTTAATGCTGATGAAGAGGTAAAATATGGACTCCCTATTTTGCCTCACGAAATTAGAACTCCTTTAAAAAAAATTACAGAAAACGGCATGTATGCTTGTAATACTTGCGGTAAAGTGCATCAGCTTACCATTTGCGAAGAAGCAACCTGTTCTAACTGCCACAAAAAACATTGGATAAGAGCCAGAAATAACCGTAGAATTTCTTAAGTTAAATAAACACCATCGGGTTCATTGTTCTCATCTAAAACTACTTCTACATGTTCTTTTAACACGGTAGAAAGTTGTAGACCAACAAAATCTGTAGCTACCGGGAATAGTTTATGACTTCTATCTATTAAAACTACAGACCTTAATTTTTTTAGAGGTATATTTAAGAAAACACCTAAACCATAAGCGATAGTTCTGCCGCTGTTTAAAACATCGTCAACTAAAATAATGACTTTATTTTGGCAAGCTTCTATAGGAATATTGATAGAGGATTCTAGCTTAGAGCTATCTTTATTAAGCTCTATTTCTGCCAAAGTAATCTTAAAATGAGCTATTTCCTTTAATACTTTTTCTAATCTTAAAGCAAACCTATATCCCCTAGATACCACACCCGCAAGAATAATTTCTTGTTCTTCTATATTGTCTTCTAAAATTTGATAAGCAATACGGTTAATTTTCTGCTGTATTTGCGTATGGTTAAGAATAAGTACTCTTTTGGTTGGCATAGCTGCTATTTTTGGCTCAAATTAACTAATTCTGTTTAAACCTGTAATCTTTTTTAAAAATTAATGTAACTAATGATGCTATGGTAGCGTCTAAGTTTTAAAAGGTTTACAAATTTGTCTTAATAAATTTTTAGTGTGTGTTAATGTTAAAGGCCTGTATTTTTGCAGGCCTTTTTCTTTTAATAAGGATAATAAACAAAATTTGCTCCTTCTGGCACCACAACAAAGACACAGGCATAGTCATCTGCATTTTTATAGCTACTTAAAAAAGCATCTTTCTTATTTTCCTGAATAATGCCTCTTTCTATAAATTCCTCTAAGGTGGATGCCTGTATAGTCCAATCTGTAGCTAATTCTGCCCTATCTAAAATAATTTCACCAATATTAACTTCATGTTGGTGAGCAATAAATATAGGATGAGCCGATAAACCTTCTACCATAATTTCTATGGCCACCTCTTTAATGGCATCTTTATAATTTGATAAATCTTTTTTTAAAGATACCAAAGGACTTTCTTGAGGTTTTTGAGCTTCTCCTCCGGCAAGGTTACCTAATAAATCTTCTTGATTCATTTCTTCAATTCTAATAAAACCACATTTTCTACATGTTGTGTTTGGGGGAACATATCAACAGGTTTAATTCTGCTTACTTCATATTTCTCTTTCAAACGCACCAAATCTCTAGCCTGTGTAGCCGCATTGCAGCTTACATAAACAATTTTACCTGCCTCCATCTCCATTAAACGTTCTACAACATCAGGGTGCATACCTGCTCTTGGAGGGTCTGTAATCACCACATCGGGTTTACCGTGTTGCGCTATAAAATCGGCATTTAAAACATCTTTCATATCGCCAGCATAAAACTTAGTATTGTTTATCCCATTGATTTGTGAGTTTACCTTTGCATCTTCTATAGCCGTTGGCACATACTCTACCCCAACAACCTCTCTAGCATTTTTTGCTACAAAGTTGGCGATAGTACCAGTACCGGTATATAAATCGTAAACCAATTCTTTACCTGTTAAACCAGCAAATTCTCTGGTGATTTTATACAATTCGTAAGCTTGTAAAGAATTAGTTTGGTAAAATGATTTAGGTCCGATTCTAAACTTTAAGCCCTCCATTTCTTCATAAATAAAAGGTTGGCCGTGGTATAATAAAATATCTTGATCAAAAATAGTATCGTTTTTCTTTTGGTTGATGATGTACATGAGCGAGTTTACCTGAGGAAAGCTTCTCTTCACAAAATCCATCAAAAGCTCTACTTGTCCTTCTTCAGGATAAGCGAAAACTACAACAATCATCAACTCTCCGGTAGAAGAAGTTCTGATGATTAAATTTCTTAACGCACCTTCGTGAGCTCTTAAATCGTAAAAAGAAATTTGATGAGCTAAAGCAAAATCGCGGATGCTATTTCTAATTTCATTAGAAGGAGAAGCTTGAAGCCAGCAATGCTGAACATCTAAAATCTTATCAAAACGAAGAGGTACATGAAAACCTAAGGCATTCATTTCCATAGCTTCGCCAGAGGCAACATCTTCTTGGGTTAACCATCTTTTATTAGAAAAAGTATACTCTAATTTATTACGATAATAGGTAGTTGCTGCCGATGCTAAAATAGGCTCGGTATGTGCAACATCTAAACCTGCGAGCCTTTGCAGAGCATCAGTAACAGATTTTTGCTTGTATTTTAGCTGTGCGTTGTAATCCATGTGCTGCCATTTGCAGCCTCCACAAGTTCCAAAATGTATGCAAAACGGCTCAACCCTATCTGCAGATGGTTGGTGCAGGGTATGCACCTTTGCCTCTGCAAATTTTTTCTTCTTTTTATAAACTGCAACATCTACAATATCGCCGGGAATAGCTTTTTCTATAAAAACTACCAAATCCTGATGTCTTGCAACACCTTTGCCTTCTTCTGCAATATCAAAAACTTCTAATTGCTCAAATATCTTTTGTTCGCCCAAAACTTTATGCTGTTTAAGCTGGCAAAATTAAGGTTTTAAAAAGATTATTCAGCATGAATAAATTTCTTATATACCTGATTGTTTAAACCATTAATGATTTGCTATTCTATTAAAGTCATCAAATCTATTTCAATTAAACACAATAATTAAAATGGTAATATGATAGATTTTATAAGGAAACACAGCTAAGCTTAAGCTACAATTTACAATAAACTAACTGTAAGTTTATTAGATTTTCACAGGGTATTAACTAGGTTTTATATATAGTTTGTACCCTGTTATGACCCTGTTAGCACCCTGTTAATACCCTGTTAGCTTCAAATCTGAAAGGCTAATTTCCAGAAACTGCTCAAGGTTAGCCTAAACTATTAATTTGCTATGTTTGAATAACGATACTGTTTAAAGGATAAAAGAGTCGAAACTTTATCTGATACACTCAGAAAAGTTCCGACTCTGATTTGATATGAAATTGCGATTAAACAACCTCCTATTTTTTATGCATTAGCCAAAGCCCTATCCAAATGTACGTAACCGCCATCTACATGAATCAACTGCCCGGTGGTATGACTTGATTTTTCTGACATTAAGAACGCTACCGTATTCGCTATTTCTTGCGTAGTTGTCATTCTGTTTTCTAATGGAATATTAGCCGTAATCTCTGCTAATTTTTCTTTAGCGTTAGCTAAGGTTTCTATCCATTTAGCATATTGTGGAGTCCAACACTCGGCAACAATAACAGCATTAACCCTAATGCCATATTTGAGCAACTCAACAGCCCATTCACGGGTTAAAGCATTTCTTCCCCCATTAGCTGCTGCATAACCAGAAGTATTACCTTGGCCAGTTTCTGCTGTTTTAGAGCTAACATTAACAATACCGCCTTTAGATGCTTTTAAATAAGGCAAAGCATGATGAGCCAACAAATAATAGTGTACTAAGCTATGGTGTAAACTTTTGATAAAGCCCTCGTAAGAACCATTTTCTAAACCTATACCATCATTTAAGCCTGCATTATTAACCAAACCATCTATCCTGCCAAAAGCTTTTACAACTGCTTTAATAGCATCTTCACAAGCTACTGGATTTGATAATTCTGCTTGCACACAAAATGCTTGTCCTCCTGCTTTAGCAATGTCATCTGCTAATAATTGATTATCAGCTTGGTTTCTGCCTAAAATAACTGGAATGGCGCCTTCCTGAGCCAAAACTCTACAAACGCCTTCTCCTATACCTTTAGCTCCGCCAGATACAACAATAACTTTATCTTTTAATCCTAAATCCATAATGCTTAGCCTTGATATGCCTTAACATGCTGCTTAGAAGTTCCTAAGCCATCAATACCCAACTCAACTACATCTCCTGGTTTTAAATATACTGGCGGATTAAAGCCTAAGCCAACACCATGTGGTGTTCCTGTTGAGATGATATCACCTGGCAATAAGGTCATGAAATGACTTAAATAACTTACCAATTTAGGAAGGTTAAAAATTAAATCATCAGTATTTCCGTCTTGGAATATTTTATCGTTTACTTTTAACCAAAGTCTTAAGTTGTTTACATCAGCAATTTCATCTTTTGTAGCTAACCAAGGACCAATAGGGGCAAAAGTATCACAACCTTTACCTTTATCCCAAGTACCACCACGCTCTAATTGAAACTCACGCTCGCTAACATCATTATGTAAGCAATAACCAGCGATATAATCCATAGCATCTGCTTCTTCAACATAGCATGCTTTTTTACCAATTACAAAAGCCAATTCTACTTCCCAATCTGTTTTAACCGAGTTTTTAGGGATAATGATATCATCATTTGGACCAACTAAAGCCGTAGTAGATTTAAAAAATAAAATAGGCTCTGCCGGAATAGGTGCATTTGTTTCTTTAGCGTGTTTAGCATAGTTTAGACCAATACAAACTATTTTTGATGGTCTAGCAACAGGAGAACCTAATCTTTCTGATGCAGAAACCTCTGGCAACTTACCTTCATTTTCTTTTAAAAAGGCTGCTAATCTATTTAGACCATCGTTTTCAAAAAATGCCTCGTTATAATCTTCACCAAATGCAGATGTATCATATCTTTTATCATTAATAATAACACCTGTTTTTTCTTTTCCTGCTTGTCCGTATCTTATTAATTTCATTTCAATTGTATTTATTAAGTTCTTCTTTAATGAAGCTTTAGTTTATTTAGTTATTTAATTTTATAAATCCACCGTCTATAGGATAATCATTACCGGTAATAAAACCAGCTTCATCACTACATAAGTATAATGCTAATGTAGCAATTTCATCCACACTACCCATTCTGCCTATAGGCTGAGATTTGGATAATTTCTCGAACATTTCTTGTTCTTTACCCGGATAATTTTTTGCTATAAAGCCATCTACAAAAGGCGTGTGTACCCTTGCCGGGGATATAGAGTTACATCTGATATTTTGATGAAGAAAGTCTTTAGCAACGCTTAAAGTCATGGCAAAAACGGCTCCTTTACTCATGCTATAAGCAAATCTGTCATTTATACCTACATAAGCGGCTATAGAGGCAACATTTAAAATAACACCTTGCTGTGTTTTGATGAAATAAGGCAAAGCCTCATGCAAGCAATTATAGGTTCCTTTAACGTTTACTTGGTAAACGCGATCAAAATCTGCCTCGCTAGTGTTTACCACATTGCCAACATGGGCAATTCCGGCACAATTAACCAGAATATTAATGCCGCCTATTTTTTCAAAAACAGATTTTACAATTTGCTGATGGGTAACATCGCATACAAATGCAAATGCTTCTCCGCCATCTTCCTGAATCTTAAAAACAGTTGCATTAGCCTGCTCCTGATTAACATCCAAAACATAAACTTTAGCCCCTTGCCTTGCAAAAGTTAGCGCTATAGCTTGCCCAATACCGCTTCCTGCTCCTGTTACAACGGCTGATTTACCTTCTAATGAAAACACTTTTTCTTTATTTTAATGATTACAATAATATTAAACTTATAAACTCACTCCTCTTTTCCAAGGGATAAAATCATCTTGATTTAAGAGTACTGCTTTTGGTATTATTTCGCCACTAGCAGCTTTGATACAATAGTCTAAAATCTCTTCTCCCATTTCTGCAATGCTCTTTTCACCTCTGATGATAGCTCCGGTATCAATATCAATAATATCAGACATTCTTAAAGCTAAACCCGAGTTGGTAGCAACTTTGATAACCGGACAAACTGGGTTGCCTGTTGGTGTACCCAAACCTGTAGTAAATAAAATTAAGGTTGCCCCACTAGCTGCTTTTCCGGTAGTAGCCTCAACATCATTACCCGGTGTACAAACTAAATTTAAACCTGGTTTAACGGCTGGTTCTGTATAATCTAGAACATCTACTACAGGCGCAGTGCCTCCTTTTTTGGCGGCTCCGGTACTTTTAATAGCATCGGTAATTAAACCGTCTTTTATATTCCCCGGCGATGGATTCATGTGAAAACCCGAGCCTACGGCATGTGCCTGGGCATCATAAGTTTGCATTAAATGGATAAACTTTTCTGCAATTTCTTTCCCTTCACAGCGGTCTATCATATTCTGCTCTGCACCGCATAGTTCTGGAAACTCTGCCAATAGAACCTTAGCCCCTAAGGCTACCAATAAATCTGCAGTATAACCAACCGCAGGATTAGCAGAAATTCCGCTAAAACCATCGCTACCACCACATTTAACCCCTACAGTTAAAGCTGATAGAGGCGCTGGCCTTCTTCCAATTTTATTGATTTCTACCAATTGAGAGAAAGTTTGCTGTATCGCATCTTTGATCAATTGCTCCTCGCTTTTACTTTGTTGTTGCTCAAAAACCAATAAAGGTTTATTAAAATTTGGATTGTATTGCTTTAAATCATCCAAAAAATTTTGCGTTTGCAGGTGCTGGCAGCCCAAGCTTAGAACAGTTACACCCGCAACATTTGGATGATTAGCGTAAGAGGCTAAAAGCTTACTTAGCAGCTCTGCATCTTGTCTGGTACCACCGCAACCACCCTGGTGATTTAAGAATTTTATCCCATCAACATTTTTAAATAAACGTTCTGCGGGTTGTACGGCATTTAATTCTAAAGATAAGTTTTGGATATCTTTACCTGCTTCTACAGCTTCTCTCAATGCCTTTGCATATAGTTTATACTTATCGGTAACAGCATAACCTAAACTATGATGTAAAGCTTCTTTAATAACATCCAAATTTCTGTTTTCACAAAAAACAGTGGGTATAAATAACCAGTAATTTGCGGTACCCACACGTCCATCTTCACGATGATAGCCTAAAAAAGTCTTATCAATATATTTGCTTATATCTGGTTTTTCCCAATGGTAATTAACCTCCCTATAAGCATAATCTTCCGCAGCATGTTTAAGATTGTTTACAGTCATTAAATCTCCTTCATTTACAGGCGTCTGAATTTTCCCTACTAAAACCCCATACATGATGACCTCATCACCGGGCTGCATGACATTTAAGTAAAATTTATGCTTAGCCGGAATATCCTCTTTAAGGGTTAAAACCTTACCATTAAAATCTATCGTTAAACCTTTTTCTAAATCTTGCAGCGCTACCAGCACATTATCCTGTGAATGAAGCTGTAAATACTTCTTGCTCATATTATTTTAAATCAAAAATCTTATCCATTAAAACCCATTTTTCACCTTCTTTTGCAAAAGGCAAAGGCTGTTGAAAATCCCACATGAGGGTTTCCCATTCTTGTACTTTAGCGTTCTGCGCATCAGCTTTTGACTTTTTATCAAAAGAAAAATTGTCGTCCACCTCCATCACCATCAATAACCTATTTCCAGTTCTATAAATTTCCATATCCCTGATACCTGATGAAATAATACTAAAAGTAACCGCAGGTGGAACTTTTTTATGCCATGCTTCATACTCGGCGATTAACTTAGGATCGTCTTTTAAATCAAGCGCTAAACAATATCTTTTCATTTTTTTAAGGTTGAAACTTTATGACCATGAACAGCAAATATTAAAACTATAAAAAAGCAAAAGGAAGGAACTATATAACCTAATTGGATATTGCTATATAAATCACTCACATGTCCAAAAACGAGCGGTAAAATAGCTCCACCCACAATAGACATGATGATAAAACTGCTTCCTAGCTTGGTATCTTCTCCTAACTCTTTTATCCCTAAAGAGAAAATAGTTGGGAACATGATAGACATAAAAAATGCAATGCCGATAACTATATAAATAGATGCTAAACCTGTAGTATACATGGCTAAAACACTTAAAACCATACATAATATAGCATAAATAGCTAGTAAAACAGGAGGCTTCACAAATTTCATAAAGAAAGTACCAACAAAACGTCCTATCATGAAGGCCATTCCTACACCAAAACCAGCGTATTCTGCTGCTTTCATTTCAGAAATCCCAGTTGCATGTGTAGCATAAAGAATAAAGAAGCTGAAAACACAAACTTGCGCACCAACATAGAAAAATTGTGCTGCTATAGCCCAGTTAAGGTGTTTATGCTTAAAAACAGTTAAAGATGAACCAGAAGTACTTTTTTCTTCTTCTTTAATTTCTGGAAGTTTCATAAAAAAGAAAATAACAGCCACCACTAAAATAACAGAACCTAGTATAAAGTAAGGCATTTTAACGGTTGCAGCTTCTGCCGCAAGTGCTAATTCTCTTGCTTGCGGTGCCATTAAAGCTAATTTTTCCTCAGGCAAACCTTCTGTTAAAATAATTTTTGCCCCAATGATAGGTGCTAGAGTAGCCGCCAAACCATTAAAAGATTGTGCTAAATTTAAACGCTGTGTAGCTTTTTCTGGCGGCCCTAGTAAAGAAGCATAAGGATTGGCTGCTGTTTCTAAAATAGTTAAGCCACAGGCAATGATAAAAAGTGCTACCAGAAAAAAAGTATAAGATTGTAGGTTTGCCGATGGAATGAACAAATAAGAACCTACAGCAAATAACATTAAACCTAAAATGATACCTGCTTTATAACCTTTTTTCTTGAGTAAAAATCCTGCTGGCAAAGCCACTACGAAGTAAGCTATAAATACAGCCGAATCTACTAATGAAGCCTGTAAAGTGGTTAAACTGAAAGCTCTTTTTAAATGTGGTATTAAAATAGGATCTAAATTGTGAACAAAGCCCCACATGAAAAACAAAATTGTTATCATGATGAAGGCAAAGTTTGTTGAGCCTTTTGTTGATGTAGTCATTTAATTTGGTTTAATAATATCGAGACCCAAATTAAATAAACTTATTTTTATAAAACAAAAATTTTATATTATGGAATGAATAGCTAATTTTGATTTCATGATTCAAGTTATAAACCGGGCTATAGACATTATAGAATATGTGGCTAATAACCCTAAAGAGCCTAAGCTAATGGGGCATATTGCTGCTGATTTAAATTTAAATACGGCAACTTGTGCTAATATTGTTAAAACTTTAGTAGACCGTGGCTTTTTAAAAAAAGCTGATAAAGAAAAAGGTTATTTACTTGGAGATAATTTTACAGAAATTGCCAGTGGTTCTTTTGGTTACAAACAATTGTTAGACAGAGCAGAGCCTGAATTATTATTGGCTCAACAAACGCTTCAAGAAAATTGCTTGATAGCTGTATTGAAAGAAAACAAACGTATTATTTTAAAACATCATATTGCTAACCAATTGGTGCAAGCTACCACTGCTGATGAAAAAAATGCTTATGATGCCTCTACCGGTAGGCTATTAGTTGCCATGCTTCCTGACAAAGAATTAGCACAATACATCAGACGCTTTGGTTTGCCTGATAAATCTATTTGGCCAGAAGCTTCTTCCAGAACACAATTGCTTGAGCAAATAGCCATCATTAAAAAGCAGGGTTATGTTTTGATTGAAGATAGTGTGCAAGTTATTGGTATAGGAACGCCTATCTACCAAAACGGAAAAGCTGTTGCAGGCTTTAGTATTTATATGCCAGCATTTAGGTTTAACCATGAAATTAAAGAATTGATGATTAAAACTGCTTTGGAAGCTGCTAGACGTATTTCTACCATGTAGTTTGCTTTCAAAGCTATATGGCTAGCATAAAATCTACTTAAAATCTGACATGGATACTAAACTCTTTTGCCAAATAACCAGCAAAGACCAATATCATGAACACACCACTTAACTATTTAAACTTCTGTAATAAGCTAAGCTTTCTATCATCAAATCTTTAGAAACTACTTGATTATATAAACAGCTTCCTATTTTATTTGGCAAAGAGAAATTGATATTGCCAGCGCTATTCTTTTTATCATGTTGCATAATGGCTAATAAATCATTTTCGATACCTTCTTTAAGCTTGTATTTTGGAAAGAATTTTAATATATCCTGAACGATGGTTTTAAAATCTTCTTCTTCTAGAATACCTGTCATGTGCGCTAAATAAGATTCGCATATCATCCCTACAGCAATGGCTTCGCCGTGTAAAAGCGGACTGCTATCGTGTGCTAAAGACCAAGATTCTACAGCATGCCCAATGGTATGACCAAAGTTTAAGATTTTTCTCAAACCTTTTTCAAAAGGATCTTCTAAGACAACTTTATTTTTAATTGCTACGGATGTATGTATTTGTGCTGTGCTGATATCTTTTGCATGGGCTAAACTGATGATATCTTGATAGTAAGCAGCATCAGCGATGATACCATGTTTGATAACTTCTGCAAAACCAGATATGATTTGTCTTTCTGGTAAAGTATTTAAAAAATCAGTACAAATGATAACTGCCTGTGGCAAGGCAAAAGTACCTATGATGTTTTTTACATTCTCTATATCGATGCCTGTTTTACCCCCCACAGAGGCATCTACCTGAGAGAGTAAAGTGGTAGGAATCTGGATAAAATCTATCCCTCTTTTGTAAGTTGATGCAGCAAAGCTTCCCATATCGGTAACTACACCGCCACCTAAATTTATCACTACGGCATTTCTATCAGCTTCAAAATCCAGCAACATCCTCCAGATGCCTATACAATAATCAATATTTTTATTTTCCTCCCCATAAGGGATTTCTATAATATCAAAATTGTCTAAAGCTGGTAGTTTATCTTGTAAAACAGGCAGGCAAAACTGTCCGGTATTTTCATCAGTGATGATAAATACTTTAGAGTAATTACCCTGCTGAAGTATATCTTGTAAAACTTGTAAGCTATGATCGAAATATACCTGATAGGTACTGCTTTGGATAGGATTCATATAATTTTAATGGTTTTATGATTGAATTTTACGGTATCGCCTTTACGTACTTTTAAGCGCTTACGATAATCGGTAACGCCGTTGTATTGTACCAAACCGTCCATCACTACCGCTTGTGCTTCGCCTCCCGAAGAAACTAAGTCTGTTGCTTTTAGGAGTTGTATCAGCGGGATAAACTCGCCTGCTAGTTTAAATTCAATCATTGGTGCAAACTTACAAAAATGAATAACAATTTAGAGGTTTCTTAACAGACCGTTTTTACTAAAATATAACTGCAAATTATCTGGGGCAGTCATTAAATAGGTTTGTAACCCTAATTCTTGAGCTGTTTTAAGATGCTGTGGACTATCGTCTATGAATAATGTTTCTTCTGGTTTTAGATGGTGAGTATCTAAAACATATTCAAAAATATCTGCATTGGGTTTACGCATCCTCAGTAAATGAGAATAATAATCTTTAACAAAGAAAGACGAATTATCTGCTAAACCAAACTCTGCTTTGAGGTACTTCATAATCCAATCATAATGGATCTCATTATTATTACTCAGCAAAAAAGTTGGATACTGGGCTTTAATTTTCAATAGCAAATCATGATTTCCATCCGGAACACCTAGCAATAAGGTATTCCATGCATCATCAATCTGCTGGTCGCTTAGTTCTGGTTGTTTTGCCTTACGTCTGATACCGTCACGCCACTCGGCTGCTGTGATGTTACCTTTTTCAAACTCATCAAACAACGGATCGTGAGCTTTATGCGCAAAAAATTCTTCAATATTTTGGATGCCTAAATCTATAAAAGCTTGTTGTGTTCTTTTAAAATCTATGTTGAAGATAACGTTACCGTAATCAAAAATAATTGTTTTTACTGCCTTCATGATACATCAAAGGTATTAATCTTTCGTTTGATTATGGATAGATTTTTGTATGAGTATTAAAAAACTAGAGAATAGAACATGAATCATATACACGAAGAAATGATGAGAAAAGCCATTGCTTTGGCAGAGGACAACCTTAAAACTTTTAACGGTGGACCCTTTGGATGCGTGATTGTTAAAAATGGCAAAGTGATAGCATCAGCAGCTAACAGTGTCAATAAAGATAACGACCCTACTGCACATGCGGAGGTTAATGCCATCAGGCTGGCTTGTAAAAATCTTAAACAAGCAGATTTGAAAGGAGCTATTTTGTATACCAGTGCCGAACCTTGCCCTATGTGTTTGAGTGCCATTTATTGGGCCAATATTTCAGAAGTTTATTATGGCAACACCCGTACAGATGCTGAATGGGCTGGTTTTGGTGATGAGTTTATTTATGAAGAGTTGAAGCTTTCTATTGCGGAAAGAAAATTATCTTTCAAACGTATTTTACCTGCTGAAAGCATTGTCAGTTTTGAGAAATATCATGAATTGGACGAACAGGATAAAGCAAAAATCAAGAATGGGAGCTTGTAATGCTTTCGTAATGAATATTTTGCAAGTATTTTAAATTTATTTTTTAGAATTCGACGGCAAATTCGTAACATTGCAACCGCAAATCAGTAATGATTTTCAGCACCTATAGCTCAGTTGGTTAGAGTAGAAGACTCATAATCTTTTGGTCCCTGGTTCGAGCCCAGGTGGGTGCACAAAAAGAAGCTTTCAGTAACGAAAGCTTTTTTTGTTTAAGCTAATTCTAAAAAATTTACACTTGATCCTTGAAAGCTTCTACAACACCCGTCGGATTGTTTTCCGCTAGTTCTTTATGAAAGTTTATGCAAAAGATTTATTTGACTTCACTTCCAAATCTTCATAAGCCGTTTTTCGTTCTTCGGAAAAGTTGGATTTAACATTATCGAAAGCTCCTAAATATCCGCTATTCAAATCTTTTTACTTTATAATTTTGACTTTCGACTTCTTAAGGCATTTAGGCATCTTTGTACTTTTGACTTTGTACTTTTTAATTAAATAAAGCCTATAGCGCATGCGGTTTTGCATTCGAGTTTGCAGAAGCTATCAAAAACCACAACCGAGCAAAAATAAGCGCTCATTGTTTTTGAGTGTGGGTAAGGGATCTGCGGCAAAGGCTCCTGCGGGATTGTTCAAGGGTTTATTCATTAGTTTCTATTGATTTTTAAGGGTATTCATGAATTCGCATAGGCTCATTTTGATTACTTTTTTCCTCTAAAAAGTCATGGGCCCCGCCGGCTCAAGAGGCGGGTAATTGTTATTATTAAAGATATTATAAACTAATTGGCCGTTACGCACAAGGCTTTCCAACCCTAGCCGGGTAGCGGCTTCTTTCTTTTCCTTGATGAAAAGAAACAAAAACGAGGAACGAGTTCATGAATGCCTAAGAAAAACCATAAACAAAAAATGAATAAATCAAGGCTGATGAATATTTGTCGTTGTGTCTAAATAAATCTTTATCTACAATCCTGAGTGGTGTGAATGGTTTTGCATATTGAAAGCTTCTACAACACCCGTCGGATTGTTTTCCGCTGGTTCTTTATGAGAGTTTATGCAAAAGATTTATTTGACTTCAATCCAAATCTTCATAGGCCGTCTTTCGTTCTTCGGAGAGATTTTTTTAGTAGTTAAAGTTAGTTCCTGAATATCCACTTTTTAGGTTCTTTTTTACTTTCTACTTTTGACTTTTTAAGGCATCTTTTTACTTTCTTTTCACTTTAAACTTTCCGCACCATCTCCCAACCATGTTCGAGACTTGTTCGGGAAATGGCCCTGTTTTTCCGAAGGTGTCCGGGAGAAGTCTGGGAGAAGCACCGAACGTGATATGGATAAAACGTGGATAAAAGGTGGGGTATAGGTGGGCTATACGTGGACTTATATTAATAAATTTTTAGATTTTTTGGATTTTGTTTACTTTAGGTTAATCAAAACTATTGAAAAATGAGCAGAATAAAAAGGATGATTTCGATTTTCTGGAAAATCAGAAAGCACAATTGGTGGAGACATTAATATTAAAAAATAAATTGATGATGATGAAAAGTTCTTTTTTACAAGGCACAAGTACTCAGCCGCACATGGCTAAGGCTGCATTGCGCCAGAGGGGTGAAATGAGTGGTAAGGTTAGCGGGCAAAGGCTTCTTATGCCTTAATAGTGATACAAATGAAATGAAAAAAAATGCTTGAAAATCACAAGAATCCATCACACACGCTCAGGCTACATTGCGCTATCTTGGGGGCGATGAAATAAAAATGTTTATCTTAATTTTTTTCTACCAACCTTCTCTAGATATTCGCCTAAAGGAATATCCAATCCAATACCAGCAAAAGTATTTTTTAATATCGGCTGATTTTTAATAAAAGGGAATCCAAATATCAGGTTTATATCGAGTGCATTGTAAAAACGTAAACCTGAACCAATGCCCAGATGAGGATAATTGAAGTTTTTTTGTGTTGAAGTATTGGCTAAATTATATAAAAAACCAGAACCATATAAAATCCCATACCATTCATTAATAAACGGATTACGTTTATCAAGATTCACATCCTCCTTGATCGTATTCTCTAAACCTTTCTTACTATAAACCTTACTCAATCTAAATTTTAAGCCTAATTTTTCTGAAGCAAAACCGACATTACTAATTTTATCTACTTCACCAGGTAGCATTACTTCATTTAAAAAGAAATTTTGGTTTAATCCTAGGGTGAGATACAAGCTTAAATAACTATGGTTATTACGTAAATAATAATCTTGCAACTCGTTTAAAAAGGAAACGATGTCAATCTCTACATACTGTTCTGCTGTATTTACCAGCGAATATTTTTCGATAGCTCTGCTAAATAGAATATAAGTTTTCTTGAATTCGCCTTCTTTCATAGTATTGCTCAAACGAGTATTTACCTGCTCAAACAGTTTTAGCATGTCTTGATAGGTTTCTGCTTTATCAAGATCTCCGATTTCAGAAATAAACTTTAATACATCCAATAAGGTGTGGTCATAGATGAATGATTCTGGTATTAAGGATACTGTATGCAACTTCATCATTCCGGTAAGTAGTTGAAAACTTTTGATTTCGTTCTTCAGTTCCTCTTTATTCTTAAACAATAAACTACCTAATCTTAGAAATTCAGGTACCACTTCCTTTTCAAAATAGGTGATAGACTCCAGTGTGATGGTATCTTTAGCTATTAATTCATTTATAGCCAGATAGGTTTGAGAAATCAAACTCGCATAATCGCTATAATGATACTTATTATCAGCATTTAACTTACTCATGTCTACCGCTTTCGAGTTAATGAGCATATCAGACATTCGGCTGAGATAATCTCTGAAAAAATCTCTTGATTTAGAAAGGCTGGCTCTCAAGGATTTCAGTTCATTCTCTTTTTGTGTTTTTACACTATCCAAGCTTAATCGAATTTTCGTTTCATTTTGTTTGAAGCTATTCCATGTTTTTGGTTTGATGGTAATTTTCAAGGCTTCTAAATTTTTTTCCAGTTCATTAAATTTTGTGTTAAGTTGAAGAATTTCCGTTTCTTTTATTTTCAATTGCCGTTTTAGATTTTCCAAATTATTTAGCGTGGCATCCCGCAGAGTGTCATTAAGCGTCATAGAATCCGGAGCTAGGGTTAATGGCGTAAGCTGGTATTGATTAACTATCGTTTTTATTTCTTTCAAAAGAGTCATCGTATCCTGCACCATAGCCAAATACTTTTTTTCCAAAACTAAAATTTGGTCCAGATCAATGTATGTCTGCTTCGCCTTTGCGATTAGTGATGATACCTCGCTTATTTGAGTAAAGATAATTTTTAATGAAGCTGATTCTGATTTGATATTATTGTTTTTATAAAATTCTACATTTTCAAGATCTTTTAAATCAACCTGACTAGCTTGAGAAAAATTTTCTATTACAATAGATCGTACATCCTCCCCACTTTTACTTTTAGCGATGGAGGTATAATATTGCGAGATGATGGGATAATATTTAAAGTAAGGTTCAATGATATTTTGAATACCTAACATAGCGATTTTCAAACGTGTGCTATCAATCTTGTCAGACCAATAATTCGGTCCGTCTCGAAAATCAATTCGATGAACATAAAAACCTTTTTGTTTAAGTACTTCTATACCAGAAAGCGTAGCACTTACCAGGTCTACCCAAGTATCAAATGGAATTTTATTTGAATTATCTTGCTGCAAGGCCGTATTCGTGGTGTTTAACAACCTAACGTTGTTGCTCGCGTTGATAACATGCTTTAATGCAGGATGTTCGTACAATACATGAGCTATAGCTAAAGAAAGGGTATAATTGGTGGTCAATTCAAATACTTCTTTTTCTATAACTTTTGCATTTTTTTCATTTAAAAGGATATGTAAACAATGCTGGATATAATATTTAGTAGCATAATTTTGTTCGGGGAACATTTTTAACATAAACCTTTTAAGGGCGTCGCGTTTTAACTCTTGCTGCTTCTCTATGATGATCTCCGTTAAAACTGTAACATCAATGCTGCCTTTATTCATGGTTAGGCTCTCCAAACCTACAGCTAGTGTTGGGCTTTGCCCCTTTGCCATAATGCCGTACACTAAGAAAAAAATAATTAATAACGACTTTTTCATGTTTAAGATTTTTAAGGATTATTGTTCTTTATTACCGCCTTTAGGGATAATATTTGCTACTTAAAAAATGTGCTGTATTTACAGTCGATAACTGCTCCCAAGCATTTATACCGGGCTTTAAACCGGCCTCTTTAACAGCTGCTTTATTAAATTCCTCAAATATTTGTTTCTCGGTTTTCTCCTGTTCGGTCATGTAATAATCCGTTCCGTACAATATTTTACTCCCTACTTGAGCATCTTTTAATTCTCCGAATATTACAGGATGAACATCTTGATTACAAACCGTATAGGATATATCTGTATACAAACCTTTAAAAGTTTTCATCATTTCTCTAATCTGCTCAAACCAGTTTTTTCTTTCAATACCATAAGGTTCTAGTTTAGAATCATAATGACTTCCCTTATCTACTTTCATCAATTTATAAGACCTTAGCATTTCTTCTGCGCCACCAAAATGTGCCAAGCAAAGCTTTAGCGGTTTATCCTGCTGGTCAAAATAAGACATCAAGCTACGGTAAGCTTCTGGCTCCAAAAAATAAGAGCAGGTTTTTCTGTTATTTTGTGCAGCCTTCTGCCCTATTATCCACTTCCATGATTTCTCTTGAATATAAACAGGCTTATCATACAATTGTCCGTTATAAGGGTCTCGTGGATTGATACTATATTTAAGATAAGATTCGTCATTGTTATAGATGCCACCTTTATAATAGCAATGACTTAATACCGGCACTCCATTTTCTGCGGCCCATTCAAAAGTTTCTTTTAGGTTTTTATCAAATGGATAAAATCCGGTACTTGGATACATCTTTAAGCCAGCAAAAGGATATACTTCTCTTTGATTATTAATTTTTATCTTTTTATTAAAATAGGCTGCTACAGTATCTCTCAACTCTTTTCCACTATTTTTCCATCTGGGGTCTACACCCATAAAAATAAGCAGGCGGTCTGGATAACGGCGCTTTACTTCTAGTATTTCCTCAAGTTGACCTTCAAAACCAGAAATAGACTCTCCTGCCCCACATTTCTCCATATACATGGTAAGAGCCACAAACTTCATATCTTGGTTAGGATATTGCCTAAGCAGATTTTCAAATACTTCAAGCTGATTTCTACTTTTACCAATTTCAAGAAATCCTGCATAGCGTTTTCCTGCTTCACCTGTAAAAGACAGTATCTTTTTTACCAACCATGCTCCTGGTTGGGTATTGGTAATTTTTCCTATAGCATTTGCCAAAAAATCAGGTAGATAAAGATTTAGAAAGTGCTCTGGAGCATTATTCATGGTAAAAATATGGGTATGTACATTATAGGGTGTCATAGGCTCAATTTGTCTTTTTAGTATAGATTTTTTTTAGTAATTCAAACCAGAAAGGTGCACCAAAGCTTACGGCAAAACCACTAAGTAAAAAACCTAATAGTTTCATTAAAATATGTTCAATATCATCAGCTTTATGAATCTGTGAATAAAAATTCCTGTTAAATCCAACGGGCAACTCAGCTTCTTTGCTCAGGCTGTCTAGCTGTGCACTGATAACCTTTAATTTGGTAAGCGTTGGTGTACTTTGAGGCACAGCATCAAGGTTTGAGATTTCTAAGGCTTGTTGTTCCAAACTAGCCTTATTTTCTGTATAAAAAGCAATTAAAGTTTTACGAGAAGTTTCATCAGTATTAAAATGTTTGAAAAGTTCTATACTATCTACATTTAACAGCATGGCTATTAAAGTGCCAATCATAAAAAGCCTTCTTCTGGTTTTTTTCTTGTACCAGTCTGATACTTGGGCAAGAAAATTTTGATACCATGTTTGAAGGTTTAACAATAAATCCAGATAAACACCATCTTCTTGTAAACGCCCCTCTTTAAGGTTTTTATTTTCGGCATCTTTTAAACTTTGTTCAAATAAAGCAAGCATATCGCTATGTTGCAAACAGCCTACTGCCTTTTTATAATTCCGTAAACTAACATTTTGATAGGTATCTGTAGTACTATTTTCATTTATTTGCACCAAATGTGCGTTACCTACTACTTCTATTATTGTTTTAGCAAATACTTCTACAGAAATTTCATAAGGCGGTTTGTTAAATTTTCTACTTAACATATTTACTGCTCCATGAAGATAAAGTAGGGATGCCCAATTGATACCATTGGGTAGGTCTTGAAATTGTTTTAGCAATCTTTGTTTTAAAAACCTACCCCTTTCTTCTTTAATCTGTGCTATAGTTTCATGTATATAACTACATAAAAGGGAAAACAATGCCCAAGAAATGAAAATAGATACAGCAGTATCGAATAAAGAATGAGAAAAAATGTTCATTTTGTTAAGAGTAGATGTTAACTAATAATGTTTTTCTTTAATTAAGAGATAACAAGGTCGATAATTTATTATAATCTTACAATAGCAATTATATTTTTAACAATAACTTAATTTTTCTCTTCTAATCAATAAAGTTTTCTAGGTTTTCAAACAAAATATTATTACAATTTTAATTTTTTGTGGAAATAACTGGGTTTAATACGGCTCTTCCCTCCGCAGAAGATATATTAAGAGAAAATTGTTATCAATTGCAATCCGAGTTTGATTTAATACATTATTCTTTAAAGTATTAGTTTTGAAACTTTTGCTCCCTACTATATGATTTTTTAAATCCAGCGCATATAAAGAATAGAATATTAATTTAATACCTAATAAAATTCCTTAAACGAATTGGATTTATACAAAAAATTTATCAATTCGGCATCTATTAACGAAAAAAAACAACATAAAAGTTTAAGGACATAATTTAAAATTTCATTATATTAAAATTTATATTTTTATATTATATTTTATTTTATTATCATTAATAATTTTTATTTTTAAAATGGTATTTCTACTTTTATTAAACATACTACTGATTAAAAACATCCAAGAGAGATTAGTGATTTGCATTGTTTTTACTCAAAAAAAACATGAAAAACAAATGGCAGAAAAACAAAGCTTCACACAGAAAAATTTCAACCTTATTGGTAAAGAATTAGACGTCTATTTAACGTTGTCTTCAGCTCAAATTCAATTTGATCTTTCTGAATGCAAAAGCAGGAGAAGAAGTGAATTATTTGATTTTTTTGTACCTAGGTTTTATAGAATAAAAAATTTAATGGCTGTCCTTTGAAAACAAACTTATAATACTACCTATGCAAAACGATAAATACGCACCCAATTCTTATTTCTTTACAGATCCGGCAGAACTGGCTCAGACAGCAGGGCAGGCTTTTGGGCCTGTATCAGCAAACGAATTTAGGGTAACCACTAAATTTTCCTTTGCAGCAAACACTATGGCCTATGCAATATGCAAAAGTATAGTTTTGATACAGCCGCAAACAGGAAACAGTAGTAAAGTAAATTTGATATTAAGGCCTTTCAGCCAGCCTATACAAGGAATCAATATCAAATATTTTATTTACCGTGGACTTAACAAAGCAGATTTTTTTAATGCAGACCAAGTTATAGCCGCTACAGGTGCAACTTCTGCATTTATTAATAAGATTACCTCCCAGTTTAATGATTTTTATGCTAATAATAGTTCACAAGAGCCTGCACCAGATTTTCTGGCTAAATACATAGGTTATAATCCTTCGGTACAGGCAGATACACTACTCTTAGACCAGTTCTTTTTTAAAGAAACTGCCTATGTAGAAAGCAACGGAGAATTTACAGAAGACGAAGAAACAGCTTATGAATTACCCGTAATAGAAGCCGGAGCAAGTTTAGGAAATTTTATTAGCGGAGAATGCGGAATAGACATCGTTTTAAATTACGGCGACTATAAAGAACCAGTAAACAGCGCAGCCTTTACTTTTAACCTGGCCTATGCAAGAGCAACAGAAGCTA
>NZ_AULF01000039.1 GCF_000425145.1 Pedobacter glucosidilyticus DSM 23534 | reverse complement strand
AACCTACAGACAACCCATACGTGGAATCATTTAATGGCAAGTTCAGAGATGAATGTCTTTCCACAAACTGGTTTATGGATATGGAAGATGCTAAAAACAAAATCGAGGACTGGAGATGGGAATACAACCATTTCCGTCCCCATAGCTCCTTAGATGATTTATCTCCACAGGAATTTATTATATTGCATGAAAATACGCCCGAAACTCTACTTTAGACTGATCAGTTTATAGGGAGGAGGTCAATACGCCCGAAACTCTACTTTAGACTGATCAGTTTATAGGGAGGAGGTCAAATACGCCCGAAACTCTACTTTAGACTGATCAGTTTATAGGGAGGAGGTCAATCATATATCCTTTTGATTTGTAACCGCTCCCAATATTTGGGAACCCTCCCTAAGAGTTAAAATCCACGTTTTTGCTTCTTTTTAAATAAATTTTCCCTATAAACAACTCAATGCAATAATTATCTAATAAAATGATTTTCTACAAGAGGACATCAATTTTATTTGTGTTGGGAACATGACCAAGCTTTGGGAGTGTTCCCTTTTATATTTAATTAGCTCATGAGGTAATAGGCTGATTTTTAATCAGATATTTTTAGGTAACCAATTAAAAAACGATGAAAATGAAACAGTCTAAAAAAATGATTTTAGGATTTGGTGTTTTATTAGCCTTATCCTCATGCGAAAAAACACAAGTTATCTCTACCAAAGAAGAAATACTCAATGGTAAATCCAAATTTAAAACAACAACAAGCGCTGTTGGTCCACCCGCAGGACAGGGCTATCAGCTCATGTTTGAAGAAGAGTTTAATGGTACCAGTTATGATACCAATATTTGGTTCCCTCGGGTTGACTCTACTTACGCAAATGGTAAATCCAGAAACCGAGCAGAAAATGTCAAAATTATTAATGGGATGTTAGAAATTGCTTATCGCCAAATTAGTAATAATCCTGTTATCCATACTGGTGGAGGTTTAATCACGAAACAATTATTTGGCTATGGATATTATGAAGCCAGAGTAAAATTCTTTAAAGAAACCAAAGGTTTTCATCAGTCTTTCTGGTCTTTAGGTTCGGGTGTTACTTCTTATACGAGACCTTTGTTTGATGATGGGCTAATCCCTCGTTACAACACAGTGATAGAAATTGATGGTGTTGAGTTTGATTCGAAGCCAGGCTCTCAGATAGAAACCAATTATCTTACCTATATACCAACCAGACAAAATCCGGGAGCAGTTTTAGTGGGGGCACCATTGGGCGAGTGGTCTATTGTAGGGTACGAATGGCTACCAGGTAAAATTAATTATTATGTAGATGGCGTTTTAAAACGAACAGTAAATTTAACAGGTGATTATAATGTTTACAGTCCTCAAAATATCTGGCTTACAGGTTTAGCAACACCCACTCGTTTAAGTACAGAACCTGATTATTATGATTTTGGCGGACATGAGCCTCTCCTAAATAGCAATGCTAAAATGCAAGTTTCTTATGTGAAATATTGGTCTAAAAGAAATGTTGGAGTAAATCTGGTGGGTAATCCTTCATTTGAATATATACAACAAATTAGTTCTTCTGTAAACAGAGGCTATGAAGATCCCATAGGCTGGATAGAACCTTTCAATTCTGGATATAATAGGGATGCTAGTGAAGTAGAAACAACAATACATGCCAAGGTTGGGAATAATAGGTTAAGGCATTTCGATAACATAGATTATTTAACAACCACCAAACAAAATTTAAATGCCATACCCAATGGTTACTATAAACTTACGGCTTGGGTAAAAAGCTCGGTACATGTAACTCCATCTAGAATGAGGTGTTTAGGTTTCGGAAATGTAGAAAGATTCATCAACATACCAATTACCAATGATTGGGTTCAAATCACTATAGATGATATTTATGTTTCTAATAATCAAGCTACCATAGCTTTTACATCTACAGCAAAAGCTAACGAATGGATTTATGTTGACGATGTGCAATTCGTAGCTAAATAAATTAAAGTTATTATTGTGAAAAGGGGTTAATTTAAGTTAATCCCTTTTTTACATCGGCTTTACCCATAAATAACACCAGAAAGCTTAACTTTATTCTTGTAAAACCCAACAATTATATAAGAATTAAGCTTTTTGATATCATGAGAAAATCAATCATATTTCCTTCAACTTTTTGCCTCCTCATTGTTTTTACAATAACAGCTTGTTCCGTTTTAAATCGTAGCTCAACATCAAGCTACAACCCCGTAATCGCTCATCGCGGAGCATGGAAAGCTTTACAATTGCCACAAAACTCCATAGCATCTTTAAACCAAGCCATAGCCTTAAAATGTTATGGATCCGAGTTTGATGTGCACCTCACTAAAGACAACATTTTAGTGGTAAACCATGATCATGACTTCTTTGGTATCAACATAGAACAAGCCACTTATCAAGATTTACTCGCTAAAAAATTAAGTAACGGAGAGTCTATACCAACAGCAGAAGCTTACTTAAAAGCAGGCTTAAAGCAAAAGCATACCAAATTGATTTTAGAACTTAAACCCTCTAAATTAGGTAAAGAAAGAACTGAGGAAGCTGCAGAGCGTGTAATAAATTTAGTAAAGCAGCTAAAAGCAGAAAATATGGTTGAGTATATTTCATTTAGCTACGATGCGCTTAAAAAAATAAAAGCGCTTGAGCCTAAAGCAAAAGTAGCTTATCTAAATGGAGGTATTGCCCCGCATAAACTTAAAGCTGATGGGATTGATGGTTTAGACTATCACTTTTCTGAATACCAGAAAAATCCAACTTGGATTAACGAAGCCCACCAATTGGGCTTAAGCATCAACGCTTGGACAGTGAATAACCCCACCGATATGAAAAAGCTAATAGTACAAAAAGTAGCCTTTATCACTACAGACGAACCTGAGTTACTATTAAAGGTACTGGCAGAAAAATAATATCAATTGTAGGTAATCGGTTTCTAGTTGTTAGTTATAGATGGTGAGTGGAATTGCCATTTCATGAAGGATTTTACTTGATGAAATTATTTACAACACCCGTCGGGTTGTTTCCCGATACTGCTTAACGAAAATTATTACAAAAGATTTATTTGACTTCCCTTCCAAATCTTCATAGGCCATCCTCCGTTCTTCGGAAAGATAAGTTTTATGTTTAAGGCACTCTCCCTAATATCCACTTTTTAGGCTCTTTATACTTTCTACTCAATACTTTCTACTTCTAAAAAGGAACAACCATACATAAAAACAGTCTATACCGAAGCGCATGAGCAACAATCAGTTCATTAGTTAAATTTGATTAGGTTATAAGTCCTAAATATCCGTTATGAAGTAATAAGTGTAAATTATCCGATTTTCAGGTTCTTTTTACTTTTTACTTTCTACTTTTGACTTAAATAAAGCGCTCCTGTTTTTGAATTGCGGTATAGGCTCCTGCGGGATTGATCAGGACTTTATTCATTAGTTTTTATTGATTTTTAAAGGTATTCATGATTCGCATAGGCTCATTCTGATTACTTTTTTCCTCAAAAAAGTAATGGGCCCCGCCTGTTCGTGAGGTGGATAATTATAATCATTAAAGATATGGAATTGCAATTGCAATTCCACTTTAAGTCAATCTTTTAACTTTCTACTTTCTACAATCGAATTCTATGATTTTCGTTGCGAAAGTAATAAAGCAATCTCTTAATTCAAGTTAAAAAAGAGACTGCTTCATTCTTCGCATGCTTTGTCATAAAGTTATAGCTGCGTTTCCCTCACTGAGCAAACAGCGTGATACTTTTATAACTTCCACCAGCTAAGCCTACAAGATAAAAGCATCACTATCCAAAAAACTATGAAATTCTAAGAACTTTTGTAATCTGGTTTTTTTTAATACAATCGCCAAACTCCCAATCAATAATAGCCCCTTCCGGATAACCTATCAAGGCAATTCCCATGGGCGATAAAATAGAAACAGTATTGTTTTTCTTTCTAGCCTTATCTGGTCCTACAAATTTATATTCTTGAGTTTCGCCTGTATCAAGATCTTTAACAGTAACAAGCGTCTCAACAGTTACAACATCAGCGGGTAAATCTTTTCTCAAAACTTGAGTAGCTTTTTTAAGTTGAGCCTCTAAAGCAGCTTCATTTGCTTTACTTAACTTTCTTCTCCTGATATGGTCTTTTAATAAGTCATAAATCCCTGTGGTTAAAATAACCGGTGTTTCTTGTATTTGTGTATGATGATTGACGTTATTATTCATGATGTGTGATGTTATAGAGATCACAAGTATCTCATTGTTTATTCCTAATTTTTTTATTGAAATATTTCTTTTATAAAGCTCATACCTGGTAAGTTCCAAACATGTATGATGTGTAAATAAACATCAAGCTCTAGAGAGAAACTAAGTTAACCCGGTAATAGCGCAAAGAGTGCATAGGTTATCACCACAACACAAATTGCTTTTTTTAAAAAGAAATTGATTGAAAAATCCCCTGCTTAGATAAAGCAGGGCTTAGTGTATAAAGTCTTTACTGCTTTTAAGAAAAGCGTCACCAAGTCTAAATTGAAGTGACAGAAAACGACAGAACATCCCCTTACTCACCCGTAGTTTTGGATGTAATGCTGATAATGACTGCCTACTTTTTGGATACATAATTCAAAATTATACAAAATAAGTGATAAAGCCAATTTCTTATACAAAGGTGTAGTTATGCCATGTAATATTGGTAAACAGAAAAATAGTAAACATAAAGCCAGAAAAATGTAAATAATTTCAGGTTTTATCCCAAAATTATATAACACTTTCCTAAAACTATATAACACATTCGGTGGCCAAGCCAGTAAATTTGTTCTATCAAATGGAAAAAGGATGGCAACAACAATAAAAACCCAAAACTTCCCGGTAACGGGGATGACATGTGCCGGTTGTGCGGTAAGTGTGGAGAGTATACTTGCAGTACAAGAAGGCGTTCAGCAGGCTGAGGTAAATTATGCCAATCAGTCGGTTAAGCTAAGCTTTAACCCAGAGCAGGTAAAGCCACAAGATTTACAGAAAGCTTTACAAAGTGTGGGTTATGATATCATTATAGACGAAGAAAATGCGCAAGAAAAGCAGGAAGAAGTGCAGCAGCAGGCTTATCAAAAGTTGAAGTATAACTTTATTCTGGCAGCTATTTTAACCATCCCCGTAGTGGTAATAGGAATGTTTCTGATGGATATGCCTTATGCCAATGAGCTGATGCTGGTTTTAAGCACACCCGTTTTATTCTTTTACGGGCGAAGTTTTTTTATCAATGCTTATAAACAGGCTAAACATGGCAAAGCCAACATGGATTCATTGGTGGCTTTAAGCACAGGTATAGCTTATGTTTTTAGTGTGTTTAATACTTTTAATCCCCATTTCTGGCATCAAAGAGGTTTGCATCCACATGTCTATTTTGAGGCGGCCGCGGTGGTAATTGTTTTTATCATGCTTGGTAAGTTATTAGAAGATAGGGCGAAATCTAGTACTTCTACAGCTATCAAAAAGCTGATAGGCTTGCAGCCTAAAAAGGTTATACGTTTAGGCGCTAGTGGCGAGGAAGAAGTTCCGATTAGTCAGGTGCAGGTAGGAAATTTAATTTTAATAAGGTCGGGAGAGAAGATACCTGTGGATGGCAGGGTAGCAGAGGGTAATTCTTTTGTAGACGAGAGCATGATTAGTGGTGAGCCTATTGCAGTAGCCAAACAGGCCGGAGATACTGTTTTTGCAGGAACCATTAACCAAAAAGGTAGCTTTAAGTTTACAGCAGAAAAGGTAGGTGAAGATACCTTATTGGCACAAATTATTAAGCTGGTGCAAGATGCCCAAGGTTCTAGAGCACCTGTACAAAAGTTGGTAGATAAAATTGCTGGAATATTTGTACCGGTGGTGATGCTGATAGCCCTATTAACCTTTGCTATTTGGATGCTTTTTGGCGGAGAGCATGCTTTTACCCAAGGTTTAATGGCTATGGTAACGGTATTGGTCATTGCTTGTCCTTGTGCTTTAGGTTTAGCCACGCCAACCGCCATTATGGTGGGGATTGGTAAAGGTGCCGAGCAGGGTATTCTCATCAAAGATGCCGAAGCCTTAGAAGCCGGACATCAAGTAAATGCCATTATTTTAGACAAAACAGGCACCATTACAGCTGGGCATCCTCAAGTGCAGCAAGTGTTATGGGCAAAAGTAGCTCTAGATAAGGTAGAAGCTTATGAGGCGGTTTTATTAGCCATGGAGCAGCAGTCTGAACACCCATTGGCAGAAGCTATCATCAAATACTTAAAACAAAAAACTTTACCAACAGTTCAGTTAAACCAGTTTAACAGCTTAACAGGGTTGGGGGTAGAGGCGGTTTTTGAGGATGAAACTTATACAGCAGCTAGTCATAAAATACTAAAGCTTAAAAATTTAGCCATCGCTGATGATTTGCAGCAGCAATTATTGGCTTTAAAGGAGCAGGCCTATACACTGGTATATTTTGCAAACAGTAAAGAAGTTTTGGCAGTTGTGGCTATAGCCGATGAAGTAAAAGCGGGCTCTAAAGATGCTATACAGCAATTGCAGCAGCAAGGCATTGAGGTATATATGCTTACCGGAGATAATGAGCAAACCGCAAAAGCTGTAGCCCAGCAAACGGGTATTCAACATTACCAAGCTGATGTTTTGCCTGCGGATAAGGCAGCTTTTGTAGAGAAATTGCAGCAAGAAGGAAAAGTAGTAGCCATGATAGGCGATGGTATCAATGATAGCCACGCTTTAGCACAGGCTAATGTATCTATTGCTATGGGTAAAGGTTCTGATATTGCCATAGATGTAGCAAAAATTACTTTGGTATCCTCAGATTTAAGATTGGTGCCTAAGGCTTTACAACTGTCCTCACAAACAGTAAGAACCATTAGGCAAAATTTGTTTTGGGCCTTTATTTACAACCTTATCGGGATACCCCTTGCAGCAGGAATTTTATATCCCTTTAACGGATTTTTATTAAACCCGATGCTAGCAGGTGCAGCAATGGCTTTAAGCTCGGTATCGGTAGTGACAAACAGCTTACGCTTAAAATATTTAACATCATAAATACAAAAACATGGAAACTATAAAATTTAAAACCAATATTAAATGTGGTGGATGTATTGCCACTGTAACACCAGCTTTAAATGTATTAAATGGAGTATATAAATGGGAGGTAGATATCGCTAATGTGGATAAAATACTAACGGTAGAGGCAGAGGGCCTAAGCGCACAAGAAGTTGCAGATACAGTAAAAAAGGCTGGTTTTACAGCAGAACAAGTTTAAGTTTAGATTTAGCAGCATCTTGATGCAATTTTATTGTATGAATGTTCAGAGGATGTAAGTCTTTGTTTAGGATGTTAGTAATGCCATTAACTTAAGGATGTTAGCTTACGCATCCTGAACTTCCTGATGAGCAAGATTTGTAAATGCTAAATAAAGAGTCTAAAACTATGCAGTTCAGATATCCACTTTATTCCTAAACATCAACGTGTGTTTCATTATCATATTAAACAGCACTATTGATATAAGTAAAATAAAAACGTTGATAGGATAACTTACCTACCAACGTTTTACCACCATCTAAAAAAATTAGTTTACCAAAGAACCAAGTAACCACTCTTTCTTTAGTTTGTTTTTTAATAGCTTATTTTGGGTTTCAATCAGTTTTTCTTGTGCTTCTATCAGTTTACTTTCGCGGGCATTAATTAAAAACAAAGAGCTGTCTCCAAATCTAAATCTCATTTCTTCACCATCCAGTAGTTTTTGGTTGGCTACTAAAGCTTCTTTAAGAGTGCGTAATTGATTTTGTAAGGTACTGTATTCAGCTAAATTCTGATTCAGTTTTACATTTAAATCATTACGTACTAGATCTTGCTCTAGCTCTGTATTCCTGATTTTAATTTTAGCTTCTGCTAATTCTCCTCTTGCTGCAGAAAAGGTAAGGGGCATGGCTATCTGGAAGCTAACTTTATTATTCTGCTCCCAATATCTTCTGTTTACATTTCTTAGAAATTGCGTATCGCTATTAAGTAAGCCCACTTGTAAATCTATAGTAGGTCTTAAACTTTCTGCTTTTAAGCGTCTCTCTATTTGTAAATCGCGTAGCTTAAAATCATAACTTAAAAGTTTAGGGTTATTGGCAATGTTCAATTCGGCACTTTCTGGTAAAGTAATATTAGCTTCTTGTGGCAAAGCGTTTAACTTCTCTATCTCTACTGGGGTATTATCTTCTAACCATAAAAAAGAGGCTAAAAGGTATTTGGCTACCTGTAAATCCAAAGTAGCTTGTTGGTATTGTACTTCGCGTTGTTGTACTTGGGTTAAAGCCTCCACGGTATCAATAGCTGGTCTGTCCCCACCCCTAAAACCTTCTTTTACTGCTTCAAACCTGATGGTGCTTAATTCTAATGCTTTGCGATATACTTCAGCAATTTTATATTGATTTTGCCAGCCTAAATAAGCCTCACCAGCGTTCAGAATTAAATCGTTGATGATTAGTATCTGTTCGTTTTCACTAGCTTCGGTAAAAATACGAGCCTGTTTTAAAGCAGCTCTTCTTTTATCCATCAATAAACCTTTTCCTAAAGAAAAATTTAGCCCTACGGTACTTAAACCCTCGGTAGGTAATTTATTTTCTGGATTTAAATAAGCACCTTCTGCAGTGGCGTAATTACCTTTAAGTTCTACACCATACCAAAGAGGTATTTTAACCTCGGGTGTTACAAATTGGTAATATTCTGTACCATCAAAAGCCTTTCTATCATAATCTAAGGATAGTTTTGGGTCAAAACCGCCCCAGGCTTGTTGCATGCGGGCTTTGGCTAATCTGCCAACCAAATTAGCCTGCTGCGCTACCGGATGGTAATATTTGATAATTTCTTTAAAAGCTTCCCATTTAAGGGTGTCTAAAGGCTGTTGTTGCGCAAAAGCCGGCAGCAAAAACGCTATCAGAATAGTAGAAACTAATAACCTTTTCATTTTTTATCGCTTTTTTCTGTACCCTTACTTTCTGTTGAATTTGCAACATAGTACTCAGGCGGGAAGCCATTTAACTGACGCCATAGTTCGTAAATAACAGGTACATCTTTTAGCAGGGCTATACCTTTAGCTCCGGTACCGTAACTTAATTGTGGTGGCCATGGTTTATCATTTCTATCGGGTTTAACCCAAGCTCTAAATTTACCATTAATACTAATAGAAGGGTCTACAGCGGCTATTACACCACCAAAAGTTCCGTAAGAAGTATTTGGCCAGCCAGAGAATACAATAGCCGGAAAACCATCAAATTGTAAGCGTACTTTTTGTCCTTTATTGATCAGCGGTAAATCTAATGGGTCTACAAAAATCTCAACTGCAACATCAAAATTAATAGGTACAATTTCTAACAGTGGGTCGCCTTCTTTAACGGTTTCGCCAATACCAGCTTTAGTGGTTCTAATTACCTGACCAGATTGAGGGGCTGTAATCACGTAAAATCCTCTTCTGATTTCATAGTTAGAAAGTTGGTTTTTAAGTTTAGCCACTTCACTTTGTGTGGTAGCCATCTCTGATAGGGTAGATAACCTATCTCCATTGGTTTTTAATACTTTCTCCTGATATTCTTGTTCAACAGCATTTTGTTCAAGACGGATGATCAGTAACTCGTTCCTACTATTGTAGAATTTATTTTCTGCGCCCATTTTTTTAGAAAGCGCATCCTGATAAGCCTGCTGTCTTTGTTCGTATTCGGTTAAAGATTTTAAACCAGCATCATACAATTGTTTTTGCCTTTTTAGTTGTTCTTCGGCAATTCTTAGCTGGTTCTCAGCTGCAACATAGCTGATACTGTCTGACTGTACTATTAAAGTATACTGCTTTAATTTATTGGCAACTTGACTAAGTTTTAAAACTCTTGCTCTTTCTATGGCTATTGCTTGGTCGCCAGTTAGTTTAGCTTTATCTTTATAGAAATCTATAGATGCAGATTTAGCTTTAATCTGTTCATCTACTCGTATCAATTGCGATGGGTCTAAGTATTCTTCCTTAACCTCGGTAATATATAATAGAGTGTCTCCTTTTTTTACAATGTCTCCATCTTTAACGTACCAATTTTCAATTCTTCCGGCAATAATACTATTGATTTGTTGCGGCCTTTGTTTTGGATTAAGGGTAGACACTATACCGGTGGGTTGTATGTTTTGTGTCCACGGTAAACATAATACTATAACTACACCTATTAACGTAAAAGTAAACCATTTTTTTCTTCTTGATTTACCATCACGCTCACGCATAATCTTTCCGAAAGATTGATATTTTATAAAATGGTCTGAAGGAATCTTGCTATCTAAAAACATAATTAAAACATTAATTTTCTACTAACTGGCCATTTTCTAAATAAATTGTTCTGCTACACTGGCTGGTAAAAGCTTCATCATTGCTTATCGCAATTAGTGTGAAATCATGTTTAGGGTTGGTTAAATGATTGATGACTTGTTGCCTGATTTGTGGCTCAATGCCATTCCAATTATCTTCTACCAAAATAAGTGATGGTTTAGTTATCAGACATCTTGCTAATAATATTTTCTGGATAATATTGAAAGGAAGTTTCTTGCCTTGTGGGTCTACATGGGTTTCATAACCTTGTTGTTGTTTACTGATATAATCATCTAACCCAACTATTTTACACACCAAATCAACATCTTGAAAACTGATTTCAGTATTACCTAATGTAATATTGTCTAATATAGAACCACTAAATACATCTTCATCTCCTAGTAATGAGGATACATGCCTGTTTAGCCTTTTAGTATCAATCATTTTTAAGGGTGTATTATTGTATAAAATATTTCCTTTAAAATCTTGATAAATACCTGATAAAATTCGTAAAAGCGTAGATTTTCCTGAACCTTCTGAACCTAGGATGCACACTTTTTCTCCGGCCTTAATTTGTAGATTGAGATTTTTTAATGTTAAAGGTTCGCCTGGATAAGAAAAATCTAAAGAAGCTATTTTAATGCTTAAGCCAGCTGTAGGGATAAATGCTAAACTTTGCTCGGGGCTTCCTTCATCATCTTGTGGTTTTTCCAGAACTTTATTAAGTTTTTCTAATGCTGTAAGTACATCGTATACAACTTCGAGACTTAAAATCATCTTCTCAATAGAACTTAATATGGTGATGATTACAATCTCTGCAGCAATAAACTGTCCTAAGTTTATTTGTTGCTGTATAAATAAATAAGAACCTAAAATAAGCATTGCAGCAGTTGTAACAACTTTAAAGCCTATCAAAATTCTGTATTGAAAAAGTAAAACAGAAAAATGTTGATCTCTGGAAGTTAAATAACCATTCACCAATTTATCTGTTCTTTTAAGATGTAATTCGTGGTGCCTGTTTAATTTAAAAGGTTTAACAGCTCTTGAAATTTCTTCTAACCAATGTGCTACATCATATTTATAGTCTGATTCTTTCATGCTGGTTACAAAGCCTTTATCAGACGAAAAATAGAATATAAGTATTACTAAGGTGAAGATGGTTACTGCAAAAATGATAAATACAGGATGATAAAAGCATAGTAAAATAAGTCCGAAAAGTATTTGAATACTAGCGGCCGGGAAATCTAGTAGGAGCTTAGAAAATCCTTTCTGCAAATTTCCAGTATCAAAAAAACGATTGATTAATTCTGGTAAGTAATAAGAGTCTACACTTAAAAGATTGAGTTTTGGAATACGATACGCATAGGCAAAAGTTAAACGGGTAAAAATTTTCTGTTGTAAACGCTCCGTGATACGCATTTGAGCAATTTGCAAAATACCTGTTAGTAATACCCCAGTGATCACCACGCCAATTAAAACAATGAGTGAGGTACTCACAGTTCCACCAAAAAGCAAGTTTACAATAGCTTGTATGCCTAAAGGTAAGGAAAGCAAGATAAAACCATTGATAATGGCATAAAAATATACACTGCTAATTTCTCTTTTTTCTAAATTAACCAGTTGATTAAATCTTTTTATTGCACTTCTTATAGAATAGTTTTCAGCATTCGCCATATATGATATTTCGCTTCTTTAATTTATTAACATAGGTAGCTTTTTGCTACACCACTGTCATAACGTTTATTTTGGATTGAAGTTTAGCTTTGTATTAATTTTGTTTGCAACCTAGTATTTTTTTATTTAGCTATCCTAATTTCTTGTAAATTTTAATCTTATTCTAATCTTTTGCTTTTTTTATTTACCAAACTGGGTGATTTTCTGTTTTTAATAACTAGTTTTTAAAATTTATGGCAGGCAACTTACGCTGCACTGCCATAACAACATTTATTTTGGGGATGAAGTTTAATCAAACATTGCTTTTTATTTGTAATCGGGTGTTTTTATCTAGCCAAGCTAATTTTTTGTTTATATTTTAATGTTTTTATCAATTTAATCTTATTTATAATCATTAAACCTCATAGGTTTTTGCCTTATACAAAAAGCTCTCGCTTTTGTATTTTATTAAGGCAGGCAGCTTACGCTGCACTGCCATAACAACATTTATTTGGGGATAAAATTTAAACTAATACTACTTTTTATATGCAGTTTAGTATTTTTTTCTTTAGCCAGGTTAATCTCTTCTCTTATTTTCTTTAAAGCATTTTCTAATTCTGCTATTCTTTTAAGCTCATCAGCTGGAATAGATTTTTGACCTTCATGCTTAATTAAAGCTTGCCTATTGTGGTATTCTAGTTTGGCATTGTAAAGTGTAGAAAGTAAATGAGCCGCATCTTCTGCACTAAAAGTCCAATCTATAAAAGAATATTGTTTCTCTTCCATGTTCATTTTTATTTGATTAACCTTACAAACATAAAACCTGTTTTCTATATATTATTATTTATATTTGATATGAAATACATAATAATTTTTTATGAATTATACCCTGCATCAATTACAAGTTTTTTTAAAGATTGTTGAAACAAAAAGTATTACCAAGGCCGCTCAAGAGCTTTTTTTAACACAGCCTGCTGTGTCTATTCAGTTTAAAAATTTTCAAGACCAATTTGATATTGCCCTTACCGAAGTGGTTGGTAAACAAGTGTATATCACTGATTTTGGTTTCGAGATAGCCCGAATGGCACAAAAAATATTAGATGAAATAAATGCTATTAATTATAAAACGCAGGCATACAAAGGCATTTTATCTGGCAGGTTAAAAATTGCTGTCGTGTCTACAGGGAAATATATTATGCCCTATTTTTTAACAGATTTTTTGAAAAAACACCATGGTATAGACTTGACGATGGACGTAACCAACAAGTCTAAAGTGCTTGAAAGTTTAGAAAACAACGAGGTAGATTTTGCTTTGGTATCTGTATTACCACAAAGATTGGCTGTAAATGAAGAAGTACTTTTAGAAGATAATTTATACCTATTGGGTAATAAAGAGCATCAATATCATGACGGGCCTTATAACAAAAGTATTTTTAATGAGATACAATTGATATACCGGGAAGCAGGTTCTGGTACCAGATTTATTATGGAAAGCTTCTTTGAAAAGAGTAAAGTTAATATCAGAAAAAAGCTAGAACTTACTTCAAACGAAGCCGTTAAACAAGCGGTTATTGCTGGTTTGGGTTTTTCTGTAATGCCTTTAATAGGTGTACATAATGAGGTAATGCTCAAAGATTTGAATATCATACCGGTTGCGGGTTTACCTATAAAAACCAAATGGCGAATGATTTGGCTAAAATCTAAAAACCTATCGCCTGTAGCAGAAACTTTTTTAGATTATACCAGAGAGCATAAAAAAGAAATACAAGACAAAAGCTTTAGTTGGGTTAAAGAATTGACTTTAGAATAAGCCACTTGATAAAAATTATTATTTTCGCCTTTTAATCAAATATACATGAGGTCTAAATATTTTCTAAGTTCAATTCTAATCGTATTTACTTGTGTTTTATATAAGCCAGTAGCCGCACAAACAGAGGTAGATGAACGCTCTATGCAATTTAAAGGTCTTAAATTTTCATCTAAAGATTCTCTATTCTTCATTAACTTTAGATTTAGAATGCAAAACAGGATGGGTTTTACTACCGAATCTGCCGATAATTTAGGTATCAGTGAGTGGGATGCTCGTGTAAGGAGATTAAGGCTAAGAGGAGATGGTTATATACTAGGAGAAAAATTAGCTTACAGTGTACAGCTATCATTTTCGCGTGGAGATCAAGATGCTGATAATACAGGCGTGGCCAATATTGTTCGTGATGCTGTTATTTTCTATCACTTTACGGATAATTTTTATGTGGCCTTTGGGCAAAACAAACTACCAGGAAACAGACAACGTGTAAACTCATCTGGGCAATTACAATTTGCAGAACGTTCTATTGTTAACGGTGCCTTAACGATTGATAGAGATTTTGGTTTAAAAGCCTATTATACCAATAAATTAGGAAATGCAGTTTATCAGTTAAAAGGAGCTATTTCTACTGGCGAGGGTCGGTCTGTAAATACTACAGATAAAGGTTTAGCCTATACCGGTAGGGTAGAGTTTTTACCTTTTGGGAGTTTTACAAATGATGGTGATTACTCTGAGGGAGATTTAGAAAGGGAGCAAAAGCCAAAATTAAGTATTGCGGGTGGATACTCTTATAATAAGGCTACCACCAATACCGGAGGACAATTAGGTAAAGATTTATTTGCACCTGTAGATATGAAAACTTTAATGCTTGATGCTATTTTTAAATATAATGGTTGGGCTTATGCTGTAGAGTTTATTAAAAGAGATGTAAATAATCCTTTAACTTATAATACCGATGGCGCTTTAAGCTATGCTTATGAAGGTTATGGCTTAAACAATCAGCTCTCTTATATCTTTAAAAATAATGTAGAAACAGCATTTAGATATTCTTATTTAACACCATCAAATAGATTAGAAAATTTTGAAGAGACCCGTGAGGTATATGAATTAGGCTTAACCAAGTATTTAAGAGCACACAAAGTAAAAGCACAGCTTAATTTAAGCTATAATGTTGGCAACCAAAATCATAGTCTAAACTATGATAAAAATTATTGGGGTGCCATGTTTCAGATAGAATTAGGGATATAAAAAATATCGTTTTATCTTATTAAACTACAGTTAAACCCGCCTATAAAGCGGGTTTTATATTTATATAGCCCTACCATATCATTTAAATCATGTTAAAATATCCTTAAAATCTCTAAAGTGATTTTAGACACAAAAATTATATTTTAAATCACTTTTTTTAATCCTTTAGGTCATTCTTTAGCTGTAGGGGCCACCATACCTTTGAATTATAAATCAATAATTCAATTTTATGAAACCTTACATTCACAACATCACCAAAACAGCTTACATGGCATGTGTAATGTTGTTCACGTTTATTTATCTACCTGCTGTATCAGCCCAAACTGCTTATAAGGTAAGTACAGGTTCGCAAATTAAGGTTATCGGAACATCTAATATACATGACTGGGATATGACAGCTGTAAATTTTATTTGTGATGCAAATTTTACTGTTAAGGGTACAGATATACAAGATGTCTCTGCTTTAAGTTTTGTGCTTCCTGTAAAGAACTTAAAAGGTAAAGAAGATTTGTTAAACAGTAGAGCACATAAAGCACTTAAAGAAGAACAATTTGATAAAATAGCTTTCAAATTGATAGATGCAACTGTAATTCCACAACAAAGAATCATTAAAGCAACAGGTAACTTAACCATTTCTGGCGTAACCAAAAAGGTACTTATCCAAACTACCTATACCGTAGGTGCAGATGAAAGTATCACTTGTAAAGGTTCTAAAGCTATTAAAATGAGCGAGTTTAATATTAAAGCGCCAACCTTTATGATGGGGGCACTAAAAGTTGCAGACGATGTAACTATCGATATCCTCTTAAAACTTAAAAAATAAACATAAATAATCAATTGTTCTATAATCACTCAATAATAACAATCATGAAAACTAGATTACTTTCAAACCTAAAATTTGGTGCAGCAGCTTTACTAGCTGTAGCAGCAAGCAATACTTTTGCTCAAGAAACAGAAGTTGCAAATCTTCGTCCTTATGATAAATCAGGTATTAACGTATTTGAAGCTCCAAAAGAAAACGATGCGGTTTTTAATAAACTAAAAGTAAGATTTGGTGCAGGCTTTACCCAATCTTTCCAAGGCTTAAAGCATGAGAATACTGCTGGCGGATTATATAAAATTACTCCAGGATTTAATACCGCTAATGCGAACCTTTATATGGATGTTCAATTAGCAGATGGTATCAGGTTAAACCTAACCAGTTATTTATCTGCAAGGCACCATAATGAAACTTGGGTAAAAGGTGGTTACATCCAATTTGATAAGCTACCGTTTAAAGGTCAGTTTTGGTCTGATTTGATGAAAAACACAACCATCAAAGTTGGTCACATGGAAATCAATTACGGAGATCAACACTTCCGCAGATCAGACGGTGGGCACACCTTGTACAACCCATTTGCAGAAAACTATATTGTTGATGCTTTTACAACAGAAATTGGTGGTGAGATTTTATACAGAAAAGGAGATTTCTTTGGACAAGTAGCAGTTACCAATGGTATGATTAAAGGTAATATTGATAGTTTAATTGCTACTCCGCAAGATAAAAATATCCACAAATCTCCAGCAATTTATTTAAAAGCGGGTTTTGATAAACAATTAAATGATGATTTAAGATTACGTTTAGCAGCTTCTTATTATACAAACAAAAGCTCTGGTGGCCAAACCCTTTATGCCGGAGACCGTACAGGTTCAAACTACTTTATGGTCATGGAAAAATTAGGAAGCACAGCAACAGCACAATTTACATCAGGTCGTTTAAACCCAGGTTTCAGTAAAAAGGTAGATGCTTTACAATTAAATGGTTTTGTTAAAGCTAAAGGTTTAGAATTATTCGGAACCTATGAAGCAGCACAAGGTCGTACTAAAACAGAAGTTGATGAAAGAAAATTATCTCAATACGCTTTAGATGTTATTTACAGGTTTGGAAACAAAGAAAATTTATTTGTAGGAACCAGATATAATGTAGTAACAGCAAAATTGGCAAACGTAGCAGCAGCAGGTACAGCTCCGGCAATTGTTTATAATGATGATATTGAAGTTAACAGGATAGCATTTGGTGCAGGTTGGTTCTTAACAGATAATATTTTATTAAAAGGAGAGTATGTTAAACAACAATACAAAAAATTCCCTACAACAGATTATCGTAATGGTGGCGAGTTTAGCGGATACATCATACAGGCAGTAGTTGGTTTCTAAGTCTGGATTATAAAAGGTGAGTAAAGGGCTTCGGGTATTAGTTTGAAAAAATTATTTATCCGAATGCCCTTTTTAGATACAATACGATGAAACTTTTGAAGCTTTTTATATTTACAGTTTGGTTACTGATTACTGCTTTTGAAGAAAAAGAACTTGCCAGTAAGTGGGTAATTTATAAAACCTGTTCTTTAAAAGTAAATGGTAGCACCAATGTAAATAAATTCAATTGCGTTATCAACAACTATTATAAACCTGATACCTTATCTTTTGTACAAAATAGCCAGCAAGACCCTGTGAAAATGATGGGAGCCATGAAACTAGATATCAATAGTTTTGATTGCCATAACGCCATGATGACCGCTGATTTAAGAAAGACACTAAAAGCTAAACAATTTCCAAATCTTGTTATCAAATTTATAAACCTTAGTAAATACCCACAGCTAAAAGGACAACATATAACAGGCTGGGTACAGATAGATTTGGCTGGTGTAAGTAAAAAATTTCAGGTAGCTTACCAACTTATTCCGTCAGGAACAAATACTTTACAATTAAAAGGCTTAAAACAAATCAAGTTCTCTGATTTTAATATAGAACCACCAAGAAAAATAGGTGGGATGATCACAACTGAAGATGAATTAGATATAGAGTTTAATCTTCATATAAAAACAATAAATGCCCTATAAATAGAAATTTATTAATATAAAAGTCATGAAAAAAGTTTTACTATCTGGTTTAGGCGCTGGTTTAATCCTGTTCTTAATAAGTTATTTTGGACTTATGTTAGGAATAAGATATTTTCCGGAGTTATTTGTAGAATACAATAATCCTTTATTCAATTCTGATGGTAGTAGAGATTTACTATTTTTTATGCACCCCTTTATCATGAGCTTTGCATTATCATGGTTTTGGGCCCGTTTTAAAAAGCTATTTCAAGGCACCATCTTTTTAAGAGGTTTAGAGTTTGGTTTTGTATATGCCATAGTAGCTTTACTACCCGTAATGTGGATAACCTTTAGCTCTTTGGATATTACTTTTTTAATGATATCAAGTTGGTTCTTATACGGTTTTCTGCAATCTGTTATAGCAGGATTACTATTTGCTAAAATAAATCCTTAAGCAATTAGGTGTAGGATTTCATCTAAAGGTTGGTCTATTTCTATTTTAATACCATTTACTCCGGCAGCATCCGCAGCTTCAACATCTGTTACCTTATCACCAATAAAATAGCATAAAGAAGGTTCTAGATGGTGCTCTTGTATCCCCTTTAATAACATACCTGGCTTAGGTTTACGGCAATCGCATTCGCCTGTAAAATTAGGATGATGTGGGCAATAGTATACTGCTGTAATTTTTATACCGTGTTTAAGATATTCCTTTTTCAAATGCTCATGCATTTCATTAAGTGTATCAACAGTATACCACCCTTTGGCCAATCCACCTTGGTTGGTAGCTATCATCAATAAATAACCCCTGTCTTGCAATTCTTTTAAAGGCTTAAAATTATGTTCATGTAAATGAAAATCTTCAAGTTTACAAACATAGTCTCCAAGTTCGCGGTTTAGAACACCATCACGATCAAGAAATATAGCCTTATTTTTTTGCATCATTTATTACGATTATTTTTTGCGAAGGTATAAATTTATCAATAGCTTAAAAAGTACATTTTAAGAGCTAATTTTTGGAGTTTAAAAACAGACTAAAAATCAGAGTTTTTTTAGCTTTTCATAAGAAATGTGCGTTTTAAGATGATATAAGCTATGTTTGAGGATTTAAGAAGATGATAAAATTAAAGCTTTAAATTGAAGTATTTGTAATTTTTATACTGTAGTATTGTTAATAAATTAAATAAATGGCTTTCATAGCGGTTTTTTATTATGAAAATTATAAAAATATTAGCAATGTTCTATTTGGCTGAAAAAATTCGTATTTTCGGTTCCAAACCGAAACTATAATTTATATTAATGAATCAATCTGATCAATCTCAGCAGGGCTTATACGATCCGAAATTTGAACATGACGCATGTGGGACAGGATTTATTACCAATATCAACGGTAAAAAATCGCACCAAATTATTCAGAATGCTTTAACTATTCTGGAAAATATGGAACATAGGGGAGCTTGTGGCTGTGATCCTGATTCTGGAGATGGTGCTGGAATTTTAATGCAGATTCCACATGAGTTTTTTCTGGAGGAGTGTAATGAATTAGAAATTGACTTGAAAGAGCCAGGTCAATATGGTGTGGGTATGATGTTCTTACCGAAGGACTCATTAGCGAAGAAGGCAATCCGTAAGATTATTATGGATTGTGCGGCGCATCTTCATATTCCTATTTTAGGATTTAGAAAAGTGCCGGTAAATTCTTCTGTTATAGGAGAAACAGCAAGAGCTGTAGAACCTCAGGTAAAACAGCTTTTTGTAGCCAAGCCAGAGCATGTACAAGACAATGATGAATTTGAACGTAAATTGTACGTTTTAAGAAGATTAATTACCAGAACGGTTAATGAAGAGGTAAAAACAAATGCAGATCAGTTTTACTTTACTTCCTTCTCTTCAAGAGTTATTGTTTACAAAGGACAATTAACTACTTATCAGGTTCGTCAATACTACGCAGATTTACAAGACGAGCGTTTCATATCAGCTTTTGGTATGGTGCACTCTCGTTTCTCAACCAATACTTTCCCTTCATGGAAATTGGCTCAACCGTTTAGATTTATATCTCATAACGGAGAGATCAATACCTTAACTGGTAACTTAAATTGGTTTTATTCTGGCGTAAGATCTTTAGTATCACCTTATTTTACACAGGAAGAGATGGAAATTCTTTTACCTGTTATTGATAATAACCAATCAGACTCGGCTTGTTTAGACAATATCGTTGAGGTATTAACACACTCAGGCAGATCATTACCACACGTGATGATGATGTTGGTGCCAGAAGCATGGGATGGTAATGAAGCTATGGATCCATTAAAAAAAGCGTTTTATGAGTATCACGCTACGCTGATGGAGCCTTGGGATGGTCCGGCTGCATTAACTTTTACTGATGGTAAAAAATTAATTGGTTCTATCTTAGATAGAAACGGCTTACGTCCGTTACGTTATGTTATTACTTCTGATGGTACTGCAATTGTTGCTTCTGAGGCGGGTGTATTAACTATCGACGAAAGCACTGTACTTAGAAAAGGTAGGTTACAACCTGGTAAAATGTTCTTGATTGATATTGAGGACGGCAAAATTATTACCGACGAGGAGATAAAAGCACAAATAGCTGGCAGACAGCCTTATGGCAGATGGTTAGAGAACTACAAAATCAGGATGGAAGAGCTTCCTGAGCCTCGTGTCTCTTTCACCAACCTTACTAAAGAATCTGTTTACCGTTACCAAAAAGTATTTGGCTATAGCCGTGAGGATGTGGAAACCATTATCAAGCCTATGGCTTTAGATGGTAAAGAGCCTGTAGGTTCTATGGGTACTGATGTTCCTTTAGCTATCCTTTCAGACAGACCACAACATTTATCAAGCTATTTCAAACAATTCTTTGCGCAGGTTACCAACCCACCAATAGATCCTATTCGTGAGCGTTTGGTTATGAGCTTGGCAACTTTCATTGGAAACAATGGAAACATCTTGGATGAAGATAAAATGCACTGCCACTGTGTTACTTTAAAGCATCCAATTTTAAGTGATAAAGAATTAGAGAAACTTAGAAGTATTGATACTGGTTTATTTAATGCTAAAACCTTACAAACTTACTTCAAAGCAGATCATGCTCCTGGTGCTTTAGAAAGAGGCTTAGAGCGTTTATGCCGCTATGCAGAAGATGCCGTTAACGATGGTTTTGAGGTTCTAATCTTATCGGACAGAGCTATAGATTCTGAACATGCAGCTATTCCTTCTTTACTAGCTGTTTCTGCAGTTCATCACCACTTAATTAAAAAAGGTTTACGTGGTGCTGTAGGTTTAGTGGTAGAGGCTGGCGATGTTTGGGAAGTTCATCATTTTGCTTGTTTATTAGCATTTGGTGCAACGGCAATTAACCCTTATTTAGCTTTAGCATCTATCCATACTTTAAGAGAAGATGGTAAATTAGAAACTACCTTAGATGATAAAAAATTAGTTTACAACTATATTAAAGCGGTTTGTGATGGTTTATTGAAGATATTCTCTAAAATGGGTATCTCTACCTTACAATCTTATCATGGTTCTCAAATTTTTGAGATTTTAGGTATCAATAGAGAAGTTGTAGAGAAATATTTCACTGGTGGTATTACCAGAATTGAAGGTTTAGGTTTAGATGAAATTGCTAGAGAAGCATTAAGCAAACATATTAGTGGCTTCAAGGGCGAAGATGCTGACCATCATTTGTTACCAGAAGGTGGTATTTACCAATGGAAGAGAAGAGGAGAAGCTCACTTATTTAATCCAGAAACAGTTCACTTATTACAACACGCCACGCGTACAAACGATTACGAAGTTTACAAAAAATACGCAAAAGCAATTAACAACCAAGCAGAGCGTATGTATACGCTACGTGGTTTAATGGATTTTTCTCATCACAGAGAGCCAATTTCTATTGATGAAGTAGAACCGGCAGAAAATATCATGACCAGATTTGCAACCGGTGCGATGTCTTTTGGTTCTATCTCTCACGAAGCACATAGTACTTTAGCTATTGCGATGAACAGAATTGGTGCAAAAAGTAATACCGGTGAAGGTGGTGAAGATGAGATGAGATATACACCACTTCCAAACGGAGATTCTATGCGTTCTGCTATCAAGCAAATTGCGTCAGGAAGATTTGGGGTAACCATCAACTACTTAACCAATGCTGATGAGTTACAAATTAAAATGGCTCAAGGTGCTAAACCAGGTGAAGGTGGTCAGTTACCGGGTCATAAAGTTGATGACTGGATTGCAAAAACACGTCACTCTACACCAGGAGTAGGTTTAATCTCGCCTCCGCCGCACCATGATATTTACTCTATCGAAGATTTAGCGCAGCTAATATTCGACTTGAAAAATGCAAATAGAGCAGCTAGAGTTAATGTGAAATTAGTTTCTAAAGCAGGTGTAGGTACTATTTCTGCAGGTGTTGCCAAAGCTCATGCTGATGTTATTTTAATTGCAGGTTATGACGGCGGTACCGGAGCTTCTCCTATAAGTTCTGTAAAACATGCTGGTTTACCATGGGAACTTGGTTTAGCAGAAGCACACCAAACTTTAGTTAAAAATAAACTAAGAAGTAGGGTAGTTTTACAAGCTGACGGACAGTTAAAAACTGGTAGAGACTTGGTTATTGCAGCTTTATTAGGTGCAGAGGAGTGGGGTGTTGCAACAGCAGCTTTAGTAGCTGGCGGTTGTATCATGATGAGAAAATGCCACTTGAATACTTGCCCTGTAGGTGTTGCAACACAAGACCCAGAGTTAAGAAAATTATTTAGCGGTAAGCCAGAGCATGTTGTAAATCTTTTCAGATTTATGGCAGAAGAGATGAGAGAGATTATGGCTGAGCTTGGTTTTAGAACCATTAATGAAATGGTTGGACGTGTACAGTTCCTAAAATCAAGAGATAACATTAATCACTGGAAAGCTAAGAAAGTAGATCTTTCTGCTATCTTACATCCAGTATCATTCCCTAAAGGAATGACTTTATATAACAGCGAGTCTCAAGACCATGGTATGGCAAATATTTTAGACTGGCAGTTAATCAAAGAGGCTGAACAAGCTATCGAAGATAAAACACCAGTATTTGGTACTTTTAACGTTAAAAATACCGACCGTACTATTGGTACCATGTTATCTAACGAGATTGCTAAAGTTTACGGTTCTGCTGGTTTACCAGATAATACCATCAATTACAAGTTTAAAGGTTCTGCCGGACAAAGTTTTGGTGCTTTTGCAGCAAAAGGTATCTCTTTTGAGTTAGAAGGCGAAGCTAATGACTATGTAGGAAAAGGTTTATCAGGTGCTCAATTAGCTATTTACCCAGCTAAAGAAAGCAAGTTTAAGCCAGAAGAGAACATGATTGTAGGTAACGTAGTGTTATACGGTGCTACTTCTGGAGAGCTATTTATCAGAGGTATGGCTGGAGAGCGTTTCGCGGTACGTAACTCTGGTGCAACAGCAGTTGTAGAAGGTGTTGGAGACCACGGTTGCGAGTACATGACTGGTGGTAAAACATTAATTATTGGAAAAACAGGAAGAAACTTTGCTGCTGGTATGAGCGGCGGTATCGCTTGGATTTATGATATTGATGGCGACTTTGTAGATAATTGTAATCGTGAAATGGTTGATTTAGATCCTTTATCTCCATCAGATGAAGAAGAAATCATCAATCTATTACGTAAACATCATCAATTAACACAAAGTACAGTTGCTAAATTTTTAATTGAAAATTGGGGCAAAGAGTCAGCTAAGTTTATCAAAGTATTCCCTCAGGAGTACAAAAAAGTATTATCGCAAAAGCAAAAATTGGAGTCGATTAGCTAAGAGTCATGGGAAAAGTTACAGGATTTAAAGAATATCAAAGAGAACTTCCAGAGAAAGTTCCTGCCCAGGATAGGGTTAAAAATTATAAAGAATTTGTTGGTATGTATAGTGATGAAAAACTAAACCAACAATCTGCAAGATGTATGAATTGTGGTATCCCATTTTGCCACTCGGGTTGTCCGCTAGGGAATGTTATTCCAGAGTTTAACGATGCCGTTTACAAAGCAAATTGGGAAGAAGCATATCAAATATTAAGTTCAACCAATAACTTCCCTGAGTTTACAGGAAGAATTTGTCCTGCACCATGCGAATCTGCATGTGTACTAGGTATTAACAAACCTGCTGTAGCTATCGAGGAAATAGAAAAACATATCATAGAAATAGCTTATGCTAAAGGATATGTTAAACCTCATGCGCCGTTAATTCGTACTGGTAAAAAAGTAGCTGTTGTAGGTTCTGGTCCGGCTGGTTTAGCCGCTGCTGCACAGTTAAACAAAGCTGGTCATGAAGTAACTGTTTTTGAAAGAGACAGTCAGCCAGGTGGTTTATTAAGATACGGTATACCTGATTTTAAATTAGAAAAAACTGTAGTTGAGCGTAGGGTAGAAGTGATGAAAGAAAGTGGTATTATTTTTAAATGTAATACTGAAGTAGGTAAAGATATCAACGCAAAAGAGTTAACCAAAGAGTTTGATGCTGTTTTATTAGCTGGAGGGTCTACCATACCAAGAGATTTACCTATTAAAGGTAGAGAGCTTAAAGGTGTTTACTACGCTATGCAGTTTTTAAAACAACAAAACAAACGTGTAAGTAATGAGCCTGTAACTGAAGAAGAAATTTTAGCTACAGGTAAAGATGTAGTGGTTATTGGTGGTGGTGATACGGGTTCTGACTGTGTTGGAACATCTAATCGTCAAGGTGCTAAATCTATCTTACAATTTGAATTGATGTTTAAGCCATCAAAAGAGCGTACAGATAATATGCCTTGGCCTACATACCCGATGTTGCTTAAAACAACAACTTCACACGAAGAAGGTTGTGAGCGTTATTGGGGTGTCAATACTAAAGAGTTTATTGGTGATGAAAATGGCGAATTGAAAGAGCTTCGTATTGTAGATGTGGAGTGGGAAGTTGACGCTATGGGCAGACCGATGAAATTTAAAGAAGTTGAAGGTACAGAAAGAGTTATTCCTTGCCAAAGAGTATTCTTAGCAATGGGATTTGTGAACCCTCAATACGATGGTATGTTAGAGCAGTTAGGTGTTGAACTAGACGGACGTAAAAACGTACAGGCAACAGAAGGTGTTTACAGAACCAATGTAGACCGGGTATTTACTGCAGGTGATATGAGAAGAGGACAGTCATTAGTGGTTTGGGCAATATCAGAAGGTAGAGAAGCAGCTAGAAAGATTGACCAAAACTTAATGGGACACTCTAATTTAGAGAGTAAAGAAGCAGTAAATATGTTTGAAGAGGTGATGTAATTTACTTTACTTTACATTCTTATTAACTCGTTATAATCTTTTTGCATAAATAAATTATGAGCCTTGAAAGCCTAGCTTTCAAGGCTTTTTTATGCTTGTTTAATGATTAACTATTAAGTATTTAGCGAGTTTAAATAACCTAAATTAAAATGTAATACTACTTTAGATTCTCCTTACCCTAATTTGGGTTATTAAAGTGTTAACCTATGTTAATATGCGTCAATTTGAGAGATATTTTTATTGTCCTGAAATCATGTTATTTTAATACTTTTGATGCTTAGATTAAGCATGATGAGTAATTCTAACGATTTACGTTTAAATAAAGCCATTAGCGATACCGGTTTTTGCTCTAGAAGAGAAGCTGATAAGTTGATTGAAGAGGGAAGGGTAAGCATAAACGGCAAAGCTGGTGTTTTAGGTGATCGGGTAAGTCATGAAGATGATGTAAGGGTAGATGGCAGGAGGATAAAGTTTAAAAGCCCTGAGCAAGATATTTATATCGCTTTTAATAAGCCAAGAGGTATAACTTGTACTACCGAAAGAAATGTAGAAGGTAATATCATTGATTATATCAACCATCCTAAAAGAATTTTTCCTATAGGGAGGTTAGATAAACCTTCGGAAGGATTGATTTTTTTAACTAGTGATGGAAATATCGTGAACAAGATTTTGAGGGCTGGTAATAACCATGAAAAAGAGTATGTGGTTACTGTAAATAAACCTATTACTACAGACTTTTTAAGAAAAATGGCTGCTGGTGTGCCCATATTAGGGACAATTACTCACAAATGTGTGATTAAAAAAGAAAGTGATTTTATTTTTAAAATTGTTTTGACACAAGGTTTAAATAGGCAAATCAGAAGGATGTGCGAGTATTTGGATTATGAAGTTACCCGTTTAAAGCGTATCAGAATCATGAATGTTTCTTTACAAAATATACCGTTAGGTAAATGGCGTAATTTAACAAAAGAAGAACTTGCAGAAATTATGCAAATGGTGGCAAAATCAAGTAAAACAGAAGAAGCTTCTGTGATAGCCAAACCTAAACAAAGTTATAAGCAATTTAAGAGTAAGAAAAATTATCAGCAAAAACGCAGTAAACCAAAGTCTTAAAATAATCTAAAAAAGCCCTAGCATTTAGTGCAGGGCTCCTGACTTGTCCCATTTAGTGCGGCAGATTTAATTGTCGAACCAATTCTTCAATGCTAGGTGTTATTTGTGTTCTTATCCTAATCTCTTTCTTGGAGATTTGACTAAACATTCTGGCATCAGTAATTTTTTTCATTTCTGTTATAAACTTTTTTATAGAAGTATTGGTTGATAATTCAATGTTCTTTGAGACTACCAATGCCATAAAACAAATGAGCAAATGTAATTTTATAGGCTCTTCTTTGAAGTGAAAGATGGGTCTGGTTTTTAAGTCGTTCTTCGATATCCTGAAGGCTTGCTCTATCTTGTAAAGATCATGG
>NZ_AULF01000038.1 GCF_000425145.1 Pedobacter glucosidilyticus DSM 23534 | reverse complement strand
GATTTTGATTCACTTTTAAGCTTCCAAATCTCCAACTGAAGTTAACGCCAACAGAACGGAAAGGTATGGAGAAGTTGTTAGACTGTACAAAGGCTGGGTTTCTAATTTCAGACTCGAAGTTTTTACGATTATTAAATGGATCTATCACATTTAAACCAATACTACCTTTTTTGTTAAACAATTCTTTTTTAAGACCCAAGCTCCACATGTTAAAAGATGGATTTCTACCTTGGAAAGTTCTTCTTGGTGAGTTGGTAATTAAGAAAGTCTCAAAAACTAAACCTTTAGGCATATTGTAAGTGGCGCTTAAGAAACCATTATACATCAAATAAACTTTATCTTCTATAGCTGAAAAATTTGCACTTGCAGTAGACAAATTAATATCATAAGTATAAATATTAAAATTACCTCTTAACGTAAGCTTTTTTGTTGGATTAACTGAGCCGAAGAAGTTAAATCCTACAGAATTATTTCTACCTACGTTATCATAAGTGGTGAATGAAATAATTTCGCCATCTACAGCTCTTTGAGTAATAATACTCTCAATAATATCTTTAGTTGCTCTATAATAAATAGAAGCATTGATAATAGTTGTTTTAACAAAAGTAGAGTAATTAATCTCAAAATTATCTGCTAGCTCTGGCCCTAAATTAGGGTTACCCTGAGATTGATTATAAAAATCGGCAGAGTTTAGGAATGGATTCAAGAAAAACACACTTGGTCTTTGTAAACGTTTATTATAGCTAAACTTTAAGGTTTGGAAATTCTTGAAAGTTCTTGAAACTACAAAACTTGGAACAAAATTGCCATAATCATTGGTGAAAGGCGTAAAAGCAGCAGTTCCGGTTGCAAAACCATTAATATCTGTAAACTCATATCTACCTCCTACTTTTATACCATACTTCTTTGCCAAAGTAAAGCCAAAGGTTGTGTAAGCAGAAAGCACATCTTGATTATAATCATAAATAAAATTTCTGCCATCTACAGGGATTTTATTGCCTCCAGATAAATCTGCACTATCTACGCCAGAATCATTGGTGATATCTCTTAAAATGGCTTTAACACCTGTTTCCCAAACTACTTTTTTGAAAGGATGGGTATAATCTAACTGAAAAGTAGACTCTTTATTGATAGCATCACTTGTACCAATTTCTTGACGAGCTACTGTAGAAAAATAAGAATCATAATCATTAACCAAATTACTTTGGGTTAACTGCCAAGCTAATGAAATTTCTTGTCCTTCTTTTTTGAATTTGTGGGTATAATCGTTATTCCAATCGTAACCAGTAACTCTATTTTTATTATTGGTTACACGAGTAAAAATATCACTTTCATTAGAATCATTAATATCATTAAAACCATCTACACCAAACTGAAACCAGTTTAATTTAAGGGTAGAGCTAACCGAATTGTATTTATTAAAATCATAATCGGCACCAATAGAACCATTAGTTGCCAAACGCTCTGTAGTACTTCTACCATTTTGAAGATTAAAACCTCCATCACTATCTATTCTATTAAAATCTAGAATAGAAGTTTGTGGCCAAGAATAATAACCACCACCATTAGCAGTTACGGTTAACCTACTCTTTTTAAGATTTAAATTTATATTTCCACTATTTTGACGGATACCAACGCCTGCATTAACTGAACCGCTCATTCCTTCTAAGTTGTTCTTTTTAGTGATGATATTGATGATACCAGAAGTACCCTCAGCATCGTATTTTGCCGATGGAGATGTAATGACTTCTACATTTTTAATTTGATCTGCAGGTATCGCTTTTAGAACATCAGCAATATTACCTGCCATGGTACCTGATGGTTTACCATTAATTAGTACCCTGATGTTTGAACTTCCTCTCAAAGACACATTACCATCATAATCAACAGATAAAAGTGGTACTTTACGTAAAACATCAGTAGCATTACCACCGGCAATAGCTACATCCTTTTCTGCATTATAAACCAGTTTATCTATCTTGTTTTCTACTATAGATGTTTGTCCTTCTACAACAACTTCGTTTAAAAGCTTTGCGTTAGGCGACAACTTGATGGTGCCTAAATTAATATCTGGCTTACTATTGGTTGTTGTTACAGGATCTATAATTTTGGTTTGATAACCAATAAAAGAAACGGTGATTCTGTATTTACCGGGTATTATTTTCTCTATTTTGAAAGCGCCTTTATCATCTGCCAAAGAGCCATTGGTTGATTTTGTTTGCTGACTTTTTGATAGTGCGATAGTTGCATAATCTATAGGTTTATTGGTTAGCGAGTCTATTACAGTACCCGATATTTTGCCAATAATGGTGCTTGAACCACCACCTGCCCCCATAGGCATTTGAGCAAATGTTTTAGTTGATATTAAAACAATTAGTAATAAGTATAAATATTTCATCCCTTGTTTTGTTGTATTTGCAAAATTAGAAGCAAAAAAAAAGTAAATGTTACAGGAGTGCAGAAATTATTTTCTCCTGTAACACTTACTTTACTAAACCTTTTTAATAAAAAAGATTTACATGTATTTGTTTTGAATTAAATATTCAATAACTCTTGAGAATTGTGGTGCCGTTTGGTCTATTTCTGTAGTCATATTTGCATTAAAATCTAAGAAATTAGACCCTGTATGGGTAACATTATCTTTATACGTTTTTAAAGATGCTTCTAAAATATTACGGTCTTTTTTAGATTGCTTTAATGCAGATTTAACATCGTAAGTGGCAATTAAAGCGCCTTTCTTGTTGTAAATAGAAACTATATAGTTTTTGATTTTAGATTTTGCAGCAATTATTTCTTTTTCATCGGCTTTAATTTTTCCTAGAACCCTGTCTTTTGCTTTGATTTCGTTATTTTCTATAACAATTTCAGATTTTTTATCATCAACAATTGTAGCATTTAAGAAATTAGTACATACGAGTAGAAGTAAAATAAAAAATAAATTTTTCATAGTTTATAGGTTTTAATTTGTTTAGCTTAGGATTTATACGCAAATATAATATTTACGGTTCTAAATATTTAATTCTAAACTACAATATTAACAATTCTTCCTTTTACTACTATCACCTTTTTAGGCAATTTACCTTCTAAATATTTTTGAACAGCTTCGTTTGCTAAAACTTCCTTTTCTATATCTGCCGCTTCCATACTTAAAGGGAAACTTAAATTGGTTCTGGTTTTACCGTTAACAGAAATGGGATAGTTAAAATCATTCTCTACCAAATATTCCGGATTAAATTTAGGAAAGCTTGCGTAAGAAATTGTTCCTGCTGCATTTCCTAATAAAGCCCAAAGCTCTTCTGTAACATGTGGCGCATAAGGGTGTAACAACAAAACTAAATCTTGAAGGATAGCTCTTTTGTTACATTTTAAATCTGTTAACTCATTAACCGCAATCATGAAACAAGAAACCGATGTATTGAAAGAAAAACGTTCTATATCTTCTTCTACTTTTTTGATGATTTTATGTAAAGCTTTTAACTCGGCTTTTGTTGGTGCCTCATCAGAAACTACAAAATTGAAAGCTTCATCATGAAACAGTTTCCAAAACTTTCTTAAAAACTTAAACACACCTTCTATACCATTGGTATTCCATGGTTTGCTTTGCTCTAGAGGGCCTAAAAACATTTCATACATGCGTAAAGTGTCTGCTCCATAACGTTCTGTTAAATCATCAGGGTTAACTACGTTAAATTTGGATTTAGACATTTTTTCTACTTCGGCTCCGCAGATGTATTTTCCACTTTCTAAGATAAATTCGGCGTTCGCGTACTCATCTCTCGAAGCTTTAAATTCATTAATATTTAAAATATCATTTTCAACAATATTAACATCAACGTGAATTGGCGCTCCTCCTTTTCGGATTTCAAACTTAGCAATAATAACATTAGGATATGCAGATTCGAATTTTTGTCTTAGTCTTTTTAAAACATTTTCTTCATTATAATTTTGATAATTATTTATCAAATTTTTTGAAACAAATATTGGATTATTTGCAACAAATGAGGATAAATCTACTTCATCTCTATTACTTAAATCTAGAATAATATCCAATCTAGTTCTATAAACAAAATTAGACCTTCCCTGAATCATCCCTTGGTTAATCAATTTTTTGAAAGGTTCTTCTTCTGTTACATAACCTAAATCTTTTAAGAATTTATTCCAAAAACGGCTATATAATAAGTGTCCTGTAGCATGCTCAGAACCACCTATGTATAAATCAACATCTTTCCAATAAGCTATTTTATCTTTATCTGCGAAAGCGTTTTCATTTTTTGCATCCATATAACGATACCAATACCAACTACTACCTGCCCAACCTGGCATGGTACTTAATTCGTACTCGTATTCGTCTTTATATTTCCAGTCTTTGGCTCTTCCTAGCGGTGGTTCGCCAGATTCTGTAGGTAAGTATTTATCAACTTCGGGCAGCATCAATGGCAATTCGCTTTCATCTATTAAGTATGGTAGACCATTTTTAAAATAAACAGGAACAGGCTCTCCCCAATAACGCTGGCGACCAAAAATAGCATCACGCATACGGTAATTTATTTTTGCGTAACCCATACCTTCTTGCTCTAAAAATGCAATAACTTTGGCTGTTGCCTCTTTATAGTTTAAGCCGTTGATAAATCCTGAGTTCACATACTGACCTTCTTTAGTTGGATCGGCCTCGTTTTCCATTTGCTGTGCATCTAAGATTTGGATGATTGGCAAATTATACTGCTGTGCAAATAAATAATCACGCTGGTCTCCGGAAGGAACGGCCATAACCGCACCTGTACCATAACCTGCCAAAACGTAATCAGCTATCCAAATTGGCACTCTGGCACCATCAACCGGGTTGATGGCATAAGCTCCTGTAAAAGCTCCTGAAACCGTTTTAGTATCGGCCATACGATCTAATTCTGATTTCTTTTTGGTTTGAGCAATGTAAGCTTCAATTTCTGCTTTTTGTGCAGCCGTAGTAATTTGCGCTACCAATTCATGCTCTGGTGCTAATACTAAAAATGAAACCCCGAAAATGGTATCTACACGGGTGGTGAAAACTTCAATCAAGTCCGAAGTCCGCAGACGGAGGTCCGAAGAGTCCTGGCTTCCGACCTCGGACGTCGGTCTTTCCAGACTAAATTTCACCATCGCTCCAACACTTTTTCCTATCCAGTTGCGCTGCATTTCTTTTAGCGGCTCTGGCCAATCTATATCATTTAAACCTTGTAGCAATCTTTCTGCGTAAGCGGTTATACGCATACTCCACTGCATCATTTTCTTTTGCTCTACAGGGTGGCCACCACGCTCAGAAAAACCGTCTTTAACTTCATCATTAGCTAATACGGTACCTAAAGCAGGGCACCAATTAACAGTGCTTTCCTTTAAGAAGGTTAAACGGTATTTTAACAATTCTGCTTGCTTCTCTTCTTCAGAAAAAGCAGCCCAATCTGTTGGTAAAAGTTTTTGCGTATCATCATCAGAAACAGCATTTAGATTTGCTGTTCCTTGTGTTTCTAAATGATGGATTAAAGTAGAAATATGTTCTGCCTTATCAGTAGATTTATTGTACCAAGCGTTAAACAATTGCATAAAAATCCACTGCGTCCATTTGTAATAATCAGGAGAGCTAGTGCGTACTTCTTTACTCCAATCAAAAGAAAAGCCTAGATTATCTAATTGCTCACGATATCTTTTAATGTTAGCCTCTGTGGTAATTGCCGGATGTTGCCCCGTTTGTATGGCATATTGTTCTGCTGGTAAACCAAAAGAATCATAACCCATAGGATGCAAAACGTTAAAGCCTTTTAATCTTTTATAACGAGCAAAAATATCAGAAGCTATATAACCCAGTGGATGCCCAACATGCAAACCTGCCCCAGATGGATAAGGAAACATATCTAACACATAATATTTGGGTTTAGTGGTATCGGTTTCTACTTTATAAGTTTGGTTTTGAGCCCAGAAATTTTGCCACTTAGCTTCTATACTTTTAAATTGATAATCCATTTCGCAATTCTTTATTTGTGCGAAAATAAAAAATTTATGTATAGGCTTTAGGGTTTTATTTATTTTAAGATGCTGAACTTATAAAATATCGAGATGCAAAAACGTTATTTAAATATTTTAAAAGCCAAAAAATGTTAAATTCTATAGTTTACAAGTAATCATGCTTATTTTAGACTAAGGTTTCTTATTTTCGCAGAAATAATCATCAGTTTTTATGGAAGAATTTGAAGATAGCAGAGCATCAAAAAAAACCAAAACCATTTATATCTCAACCGTTATAAGCATTTCTTTAGTGTTATTGATGGTAGGTCTACTAGGTTTAATTCTGGTACATGGTAAAAATTTATCCAACTATGTTAAAGAAAACATTGTACTTAACTTAGTGATAAACGAGGGTACAAAAGAGGTTGATATTTTAGCTCTGCAAAAACAGGTAGAGGCTAATGGTTATGTAAAATCTACACAATACATTAGTAAAGAAGTAGCTGCAAGAAACCTAACCCAAGATTTAGGTGAAGATTTTATTAAATTTTTAGGCTATAACCCTTTGCTTTCTTCTATTGATGTCTATTTAAAAGCAGAATATGCTAACAACCAAAGTATTGATATTTTAAGTAAACAGCTTCAAAAAAATCCGATGATTAATGAAGTTAGGTATCAAAAATCTTTAGTTGATATGATTAATCAAAATATCAGAACCATATCATTAGTAATTTTTGGATTTGGTGCTGTGCTTTTAATCATCGCTATTGCTTTAATTAATAATACCATAAGACTGGCCATTTACTCGCAGCGTTTCTTAATAAAAAGTATGCAATTGGTAGGTGCTACCAGAAGTTTTATCAGGAAACCTTTCTTAGTATACGGCTTTTTACACGGTTTAATTGCTGGTTTAATTGCTATTATTTTATTGGTGCTAACTTTATATTTTGCACAACAACAAATTCCAGAATTGGTAATTTTAAGAAATTACTATGAGTTTGCCATTGTATTTTTGGCAGTAATTGGCGTGGGTATCTTTATCTCTTGCTTAAGTACTTACTTTGCAGTTACGAAATACTTGAAATTAAAAATTTACGATTTATACAGATAAACCATGTCTCAAAAACCAACATCAACCCCAGATAATAAAGTTCAATTTGTTTTTGGTAAAAGCAATTATCAGTTTCTGGTTATCAGTATCGCTATCGTAATTATTGGTTTTGCTTTAATGACAGGCGATACGGATATTTATGATTTTAGAAAAACTGTTTTAGCACCTATTGTGGTTTTAGCTGGCTTTGCTTTAGGCTTTTACGCTATCTTAAAAAAATCAACACCTAAATCTCATTAATGAATCTTTTAGAAGCTATTATTTTAGCCATTATAGAAGGTTTAACAGAATTTTTACCAGTTTCTTCTACTGGCCACATGATTATTGCCTCTTCTTTAATGGGCATACAATCAAATAACTTTGTTAAACTATTTACTGTTGCCATACAATTAGGCACTATTCTATCGGTTTTTGTACTTTATTTCAAGAGATTTTTTAGGTCTATAGATTTCTATTTCAAATTGTTTGTAGCTTTTATTCCTGCCATTATTTTTGGTGTTCTTTTTAGCGATAAAATAGACGAATTATTAGAAAGTCCGCTTACGGTTGCTATTTCTTTATTGATTGGAGGAATTTTATTGTTATTTGTTGATAAATGGTTTAAAGATGGAAATATAAATGATTCTGATGCTATCAACTATTCAACAGCTTTTAAAATAGGTTTGTTTCAATGTATTGCGATGATACCTGGCGTTTCAAGATCTGCGGCTAGTATTATTGGTGGAATGACACAAAAATTGAGTAGAAAAGCAGCTGCGGAGTTTTCTTTCTTTTTGGCTGTACCAACCATGTTTGCAGCAACAGCAAAAAAACTATTCGACTTTTATAAAGACGGCAATACCATTACCAACGAGGAATTGAACTTACTTTTAGTTGGTAATATCGTTGGTTTTGTGGTAGCATTAATTGCGATAAAAAGTTTTATAGGCTATTTAAGCAAGCATGGCTTTAAAGTGTTTGGAATATACAGAATTATAGTTGGAGCCATATTAATTGCTTTTATATTAAGCGGAGCCAACCTACAGGTGATGTAATGGAAGAAGTTCAAGAAAAGAAATTCCCAGATTTTAATTTTACTACTGGCGAAATTTTACTCATAAACAAGCCTTATAAATGGACATCTTTTGACGTAGTAGGTAAACTGCGTAACTCTTTTAAACCTTTAAAATTAAAAGTTGGGCATGCAGGTACTTTAGACCCTTTGGCTACCGGTTTATTAATTATTTGTACAGGAAAACTCACCAAACAAATAGATACTTTTCAGGCTGAGGAGAAAGAATATACTGGCACTATAACCATTGGAGCTACTACTCCCTCTTATGATTTAGAAACTGAAGTTGATCAACATTTTGATATATCAGGACTTACAGAAGATGCTATAAAAAACAATACCAAACATTTTATCGGTGAATTAGACCAATTTCCACCAGCACACTCGGCCATTAAGGTTGATGGCGAAAGGCTTTACATGAAAGCAAGAAGAGGTGAAGATGTTGAACTAAAATCAAGAAAAGTTACCATTTCTGAGTTTGAAATTACCAGAATAGAGCTTCCTGAAATAGATTTTAGAGTGGTTTGTAGTAAAGGAACTTATATACGTTCCTTGGCTCATGATTTTGGTAAAAAACTAAATAACGGCGCTTATTTAAGTAAACTTAGAAGAACTAAAAGTGGTAATTTTAATATTGATGATGCTTTTGAGATTATGGAATTGGTAAATCACATCAGAGAGATTAAACAAAACCCTGATTTTAAATAATTCAGTATCATGAAGATTTATAATCATATAAATGAGTTTAAGAAGCTAGATAACGCTGTAGTTACCATAGGTACTTTTGATGGTGTACATCTAGGTCATCAAAAAATAATAGGAAAACTTGTTGAAGAAGCTGCCAAAATAAACGGAGAAACAGTTATCCTCACTTTTTTTCCGCATCCAAGAATGATTCTTCATCCAGAAGATCATCAGCTAAAACTTATCAATAATATGATAGAAAAAGCTGCTTTACTAAGTAGCTTAGGCGTAAACCATCTAATTATAACGCCCTTTACCAGAGATTTCTCTAACTTAAGTCCTGAGAACTATATCAAAGACATTCTTGTTGATAAAATTGGAACTAAAACCATCATTATTGGTTACGACCATAGGTTTGGTAAACACCGGAGCGGAAGTTTAAAAGAGCTTCAACATTTTTCAACTACTTTTAATTATAAAGTTGAAGAAATACCCGAGCAAGATATTAACGATGTTACAGTTTCATCAACCAAAATAAGAGAAGCTATTTTAGCTGGTGATGTAAAAACAGCTCATGATTTTATGGGGCATCCTTTTTCTTTAACCGGAAAAGTTATCAAAGGCGACCAAATTGGGCGTACCCTTGGCTACCCTACCGCCAATTTATTTATTGAAGAAAACTATAAGCTTATTCCGTCTGACGGGATTTATGCTGTAGAGGTTAAAATTCAGGATTTGAGAAATAAAAATCAAGTGATTGATAACCCTTTTCAACCAAATCAATCAAAAATCAAAAATCAAAAATCAAAAATATATAAAGGCATGGCTTATATTGGCCACAGGCCAACCATTAACGGAATGAGCCAAAATATTGAAGTAAATATTTTTGATTTTGCCGATGATATTTACCATCAACATATTCAATTAGATTTTCTTCACTTTATTAGACATGATATTAAATTCGAAAATCTAGAGCAACTTACCGCTCAACTTGCTAAAGATAAAATTGCTGTAGAGAAAATATTTGTATCTTAAATTTATAGCTATTGGCTGATATTTTGCCAGCTTATTTTAAAGGGTTAAATATGAATATAGACCGCGAGAAAGCAGAGTTTTTAGATGAAATGATAGATTATTGGCAACAAGAATCTATCATTGAAGAAGAAACTGCCCAAAAGCTAAAATCTTCTTATGAAACCAAAGCATTTGATTGGCGCAAATTAGCACAATACTCTATTTATATTGCACTAGCTTGTGGTGTATTTGCTTTAGGCTCCCTCCTTATTGATGATGAAATACTAAATTTTATTTATCAAATTTACGATGCTCCAAATTATGTCATCAGTTTATTATCTTTTGCTATAGCCGCTTGGATACTTCATAGGGGCAATAAAAGAAGAATAATCTTACCTAAACAGCAATTCACAAATGAAGCCTTACTTTTTATAGGTGTGATGCTTATTGCAAATGGTTTAGCTTACTTAGGAAAATCTTTTCAAGGTAATACTGATAGATATTCTACTATTTTCCTGATGGCGATACCTGTTTATGCATTTCTAGGCTATTTCTTTAAATCTAGGTTGATATGGGCTTTTGCGCTATTCTCCCTAGGCGCTTGGTTTGGTACAGAAAGCAGCTATCTATCAAGAAGTAATTTTTATTTCTTAGGGATGAATTACCCTTTACGTTTTGTTTGTTTTGGAGCTATACTAACTGCTTTATCTTTTACATTAAAGAATATTAAAAAACATCAATTTCTTTTTCAAACCACTTATTTTATTGGTTTATTATACTCATTTTCGGCACTTTGGCTCTTATCAATTTTCGGAAATTTTGCTTCCATAGACCAATGGTATCAGGTAAACCAAATACAGCTTTTTGCTTGGGCTTTACTTTCTATTTCCATCTGTATCATTACCCTATTTATTGGCTTTAAGTTTAAAGATGAAATGGCTAGAGAGTTTGGGGCTACCTTTCTCATCATTAACTTATACAGCAGGTTTTTTGAATATTTCTGGGATAGCTGGCATAAAGCTTTATTCTTCTTTATTTTAGCTATTTCTTTTTGGTTGATTGGGCGTAAAGCAGAAAAAATTTGGAATCTAGAATTCATAAAAAAGTAAAAGCCCTCCAAATTTGAAGGGCTTTAAGATATATTAGTGTGTTAGTGTGTGTTCTAAATTATGCTTGTTTTGTAAATTGTACGTTAATAGCCAATTTAATTTCATCGCCCACAACAATTTTACCTGCCTCGGTTACGCCATTCCAAGTTAAGCCAAATGCAGTACGACTTATTTTACCTGTAACCTCAAAACCTGCTTTTTCTTGATTATAGAAATCTGTTGCTGTACCACCAAATTCAACATCAAGCGTAACTGGTTTGGTTACATCTTTAATAGTTAAATGACCTTCCAATTTATAATCATCTCCGCTTTTAGTAAAAGCGGTTGAGATAAATTTCATTACTGGGAATTTCTCTGCATCAAAAAAATCAGCAGATTTTAAGTGGTTATCTCTATCTGTTTGGTTAGTGTCTATGCTGGTAACATCCAAAGAAAAATCTATAGATGCATTCGTAAAATCTTCGCTTTCTGTTGTTAAACTACCATCGAATACTTTAAAAGTTCCTGTTACGGTAGAAATTACCAAATGTTTCACTTTAAATTGCACTTCTGAGTGCATAGGGTCTACAACCCATTTTCCGATGTTTGACATATGCCTTTTATTTTTAATTTACAATCTAATATACGTGTTTAAACATATAAAAACAATAATTGTTTTATCTATCAGATTTATTAAAAAAAACTAAGCTTCACAACGTGAATAATGGCTAGAGCAAAAAATATACAAGCTACGCTTTTATTGATGATTTGATGGCTTAAAGCAAACTTATTTTGAATGTATTGGGCAAATCTGGCAAATAAATATAAAGCAGAAAAAGCACCTATTGCCGCACCTACCGCAAAAATTTCTAGTCCAAACCCTTCTGTAGTAATCCATTCATGAGAAATAAGATAAGTCCCACCTATCATCCAAAAGGGTATTTGCATTGGATTAAAAATACCTAATATAATGCCGGTTCTTATACTGTCTCTTGTTCTGTGATTAGTATCAGGTTTTAATTCTTTTTTTGCTGTACGCCAGCTGTTTACCCCTAAAATGATAAAAACAGCTATTAATACCCAATCTAACCAATGCATCATATCTTTTTTAGTAGCAAACCACTCTGCAAAGCGCATCAATACATAAGTAAAACAAGCCTCAAAAATGGAAAAGGTAAGTATAAATACCAATGCTTGTTTCATGCCTTTATTCACAGACATTTGAACAGCCGTAAGGTTAATATTCCCGAAAGGCAAATAACCCACAAAATTTACAACTACAGCAACTATAAAGGTGAGTAAAAACATGGCTGCAAATATATATGGCTTATTTCATATTAACTCTAACAAAGGAGACGTTTTTTCTATGAGTTAAAATAATACTTTTGCAAAAAATTATCACATGTCTAATCCTTTAAAAGCAATTCTATTTGGTTTACTATCTGCACTATTTTTTAGTGCCACTTATATTTTAAATAAAAGTATGGCTAGTGCCGGAGGAGATTTTTTATGGTCGGCATGTTTAAGATACATCATTACCTTACCCATTATTTTGATGGTAGCTTTATTAAGTAAAGGAGGTAAAATCTTATTTAAAGCAGTTTTTAATAATCCCTTACCTTGGTTATTATGGGGTAGTGTAGGTTTCGGACTTTTTTATATAGCCTTAACCGCTGCGGCATCTTTTAGCCCAGCATGGTTGGTTGCAGGTACTTTTCAAACTACTATTATTGCAGGTTTACTTCTTTCGCCTTTTATCTACAAAGACGAGCGAAAAATCATCCCTAAAAAGGCCTTTATTGCTACCTGTATCATCTTATTAGGTGTAATTATTTCTCAGATTGGAGAAGTTAAATCATCTTCCTTGCTTCATATCATAATTGGAGCTTTATTGGTAATATTTTCTGCCTTTATGTTTCCTTTAGGTAATAGGATGATTTTACTATTTCAAGAAGAAGAGCATATTAAATTAAATGCTATACAACGTGTTGCCGGGATGACTTTAGGATCTATGCCCTTATGGATAATAGTTGCCGCTATAGCTTATTTTAGGAGTGGTGCACCATCATCATCAGAGATTTTACAATCGGGTATTATAGCTTTATCGTCTGGGGTAATTGCTACTATTTTATTTTTTAAAGCTACAGAAATGGCTGGTAGCAATACTTCTATTTTGGGTGCAGTAGAAGCAACACAATCTGCCGAGATTGGTATTACCTTAATGCTAGAACTTTTATTCCTAAATGGCAAAGCTCCATCAGCATTAAGTATTATAGGAATGATATTGATAACCTTAGGTATGTTATATTATACCAAAATCTCATCGGCTAAAAGCCATTAAATAAAAAAGCTGCTACATTTCTGCAACAGCTTTTACCATCATAAATTATATCTTAAAGTGCGGCTCTTAGCATTAAAGCACCAACAGTTACATTGGTTCTGCTATCAATAATAATGGCACCACCGTTTCTTTTATTTGTTTCATAAGGATCAAAAGCCAATTCATCAGCTGTTTTAATTTCTACCCTACCAATATCATTTAATCCAAAAGCATCGGCATTTACTTTTTCTAATGTATTGATATTAACTTTATAAAGTATCTCTTGGATTTTGCATCGCGTAAGCTTACTATTATGCTGTATAAAATAAGTAGCTGATATATCTAATTCACGAGTATCCATCCAGCAGATATCAGCCTCAATTAAATTAGAAACGATAGGCTGTCTTTCGGCCTCAGAAATCATATCTCCTCTGCTAATATCTATCTCATCTTCTAAATGCATGGTGATTGATTTTCCTTCTTCTGCAATGGCATGCTCGCCATCGAAAGTTTCAATCTTAGCAATTTTTGATTTCATTCCAGAAGGTAATACTTTTATAGTATCTCCTACTTTAAAAGCACCACTTGCCACACGGCCAGCATAACCTCTATAATCATGAAGCTCTTCTGTTTGTGGCCTAATTACCCATTGTACTGGGAAACGAGCTGGTAAAAGCGCATCCATTTCTCTAACAGGTACCGTTTCTAAATGGTCTAACAAGCTTTTGCCTTTATACCATGGCATGTTTAAAGAGTTATTTACGATGTTATCTCCTTTTAGCGCACTTACAGGGATAAAAGTAACTTCATGTAAATTCAATTTAACAGCTAAAGAATGGTAATCTGCGTGTATTTTCTCGAAAACTTCTTCGCTATAATCAACCATATCCATTTTATTTACGCAAACTACCACATGCTCTAGAGCAAGTAGCGAAACTAAATAAGAATGACGAATGGTTTGTTCTATAACACCCTTACGGGCATCTATCAAGATAATAGCTAAATCTGCGTTAGAAGCACCTGTAACCATATTTCTGGTATACTGGATATGACCAGGTGTATCAGCAATGATGAACTTACGTTTCTCTGTTTGGAAATATTTATAAGCAACATCAATTGTAATTCCTTGTTCACGTTCTGCTTTTAAACCATCTGTTAAAATGGCTAAATCTATAGAACCATCATCGTTTTTACGACTAGAGTTTTGGATAGCTTCTAATTGATCTTGTAAAATAGATTCTGTATCGTACAGCATTCTACCAATTAAGGTACTTTTACCATCATCAACACTTCCTGCTGTTAAAAACTTTAAAATATCCATTAGAAATATCCTCCTTTTTTACGGTCTTCCATAGCCGCTTCTGAAACTTTATCATCCATTCTGGCACCACGCTCACTTATTTTAGATTGTGAAATCTCTAAAATAATATCATCTATTTGGTCTTTATCAGACTCTACAGCCGCAGTACAAGTCATATCACCAACGGTTCTGAATCTTACTTTTTTTCTGGTGATGATATCTTCTTCATCCATATTTAGGTATTCTGAAGCCGCCATCCATTGTCCGTTTCTCATGATAACATCACGTTCATGAGCAAAATAAACAGAAGGTAACTCTATATTCTCACGCTTAATATAATTCCAAACGTCAAGCTCTGTCCAATTACTAATTGGGAATACCCTAACATTTTCTCCTTTATGGATTTTTCCGTTGTAGATATTCCAAAGCTCTGGACGTTGGCGTTTTGGATCCCATTGGCCAAACTCATCACGAACAGAAAAAATTCTCTCTTTAGCTCTTGCTTTCTCTTCGTCTCTTCTTGCTCCACCAATACAAGCGTCAAACTTACCCTCTAAAATGGTATCTAGAAGTGTAACTGTTTGTAAAGCATTTCTACTAGCATTTTTACCTGTTTGCTCTATTACTTTGCCTTGGTCTATAGAATCTTGAACGTAGCCTACGATAAGTTTTTCTCCTAACTGTGCTACCAATTTATCTCTAAATTCAATAGTTTCAGGGAAATTGTGTCCGGTATCAATATGTACCAAAGGGAAAGGAAATTTTCCTGGACGGAATGCCTTTTCTGCTAATTTCACTAATGTGATAGAATCTTTACCACCCGAGAATAAAAGTGCAGGCTTCTCAAATTGCCCTGCAACTTCTCTTAAAATTGCAATTGCTTCTGCCTCTAACTGATCTAAATAATCCATATTTTAATGCTGAAAGCTAAAAGCCTAAGGCTAAGAGCTTCTGTAAATTTTATGTTTTCTATTGGGCTTTTCGCCTTTAGCTTTTCGCTTCTAAATCATGCAAACCGCATTCTTTTTTACTTTGGTCTTCCCACCACCATCTACCTGCTCTAAAATCTTCTCCTTCTCTTACTGCTCTGGTACATGGTGCACAACCTATACTAGGGAAACCTTTATCATGCAGCGGGTTATATGGGATGTTATTTACTGCAACGTATTTTTTAACGTCTTCTAAAGTCCAATGAAAAATTGGATGCACTTTTACCAATTGATGTGCCTCATCCCACTCTACCCAATCCATATCTTCACGGTTAGCAGATTGATCTGCCCTGATACCTGTAATCCAAATTTTCTGACCTTTTAAAGCTCTATTTAAAGGTTCAACTTTTCTTATGCCGCAGCAGCTTTTTCTATTCTCTACCGATTCGTAAAAGCTATTTGGCCCTTTGGCCGATACAAACTCTTGTAACACAGCAGCATCAGGAAAATAGGTATGGATAGGCTTTTGATAGGTCTCTAATGTCCTATTCCATACATAATAAGTTTCCGGAAACAATCTGCCTGTTTCTAAAGTAAATACCTTTACGGGTAGGTCTTTAGTAAAAATCATGTGCGAAATTACTTGATCTTCCCAACCAAAACTGGTTGAAAAAACAATCTCACCCTCGTAGCTTTTAGCTAAAACTGCTAAAACCTCTTCTGGAGTAAGTCCTTTTATAATTTCTTTTATTTCTTCTGCTTTATTCATGTTAAAATTTCGGCAAAAATACAATTCTTAAACTTTATTAAACCCTATGCTAAAAATTTCATGATAAACCCTATGATATTTTTACTACTCGCTAAAATCACGATAATACCTACTGCAAACATGATGGTTTTGGCTGATATTTTATTTGATACTTTGGCGGCTATGGGCGATGCTATGGCGCTTCCTAAAACTAAACCGCTTACGGCGTACCAATGCAAATCATTCAACATGGTAACAAAGGTTAAGGAACTCATTAAAGCCACAAAAAATCTACTCAGTTTTACTGAGCCTAAAGAGTAACGGGCATGTCTGCCGCCGGCAATAAGGGTTGATAAAACAATGGTACCCCAACCGCCGCCTCCAACAGCATCTACAAAACCACCTGTAAAACCTAGAGGAGCTACTTTTGTGATTTTTTTCTTTGCAGGCTCGTTCTTTCTTCTGTTGGCTATAATAGCTTTTCTGATGATAATTACCCCTAAAACAAAAGTATAAATAGAGATTAAAGGCTTTGTATAATGACTATAATGTTCTAATGATGATAATAAAAATGCACCTATAACAGCACCTATAATTCCTGGGATAACCAGCATTTTAAAAAGCTTTTTATTTACATTGCCCATTTTAAAATGCATCCAACCAGCTATACCATTACTTAATATTTCTGAGATATGTACCGCCGTACTAGCTGAAGCGGGAGGAATACCCATAGAAAGAGAAAAAGTTGTAGATGTTACGCCGTAAGACATTCCAATAGCGCCATCTATCATCGCAAAGATGAACCCTGCTATTAAAAAATAGTAAAAATATGGATTAAGCGTAAGTAAATAATTCTTAAAAGCTGGGTCTTGATTCCAAAGTGCAAAAAATGTTATTCCAACAAAAAAAAGAACGGTTATCCAAATTATCCAGCCTAAAGCTTTAGGCGAAATTTTTTGTTTAGGTTGTTCATCAACCAAACTAGCCGTAACTTCATTAAGCTTTTTAACTTTATAAGCAAAATCTCCTGTTAAGGTATTTCTTATTTTATTGATGTTATCTAGAGTTTGATCTAACTCATCTGGTAAACTTTCGTTTAAAACCTGCTTTAGTCTTTTAGCTACCGTTGGCGATTTACCGTTAGTAGAAATAGCAATTTTCAGATTTCCTTTTTTTACGATTGAGCCTAGATAAAAATCACATAGATGCGGAGTATCAGCAACATTAACCAATATACCGTTTACCTTACATAATTGCTGTATTTGTTGGTGAAGCTCGTAATTATCAGTAGCTAATATCACCAGCTCTTTACCTTCTAGATCTGATACTTGGAATTGACGATGAATAGTTTTTACTTGCGGATGTTTCTCTAACAAGGTAAAAACCTCGTCTAAATACCTATCTGCAACTACGGTAATATTTGCATCAGGACTATTATTTAACATAGCTTCAAGCTTTTCTAAACCTACATTACCACCACCTACCAATAAGGTATTGAAGTTTTGTAGCTTTAAGAAAATAGGAAAAAGCTGATTTCCAGCTTTTTCCTTTTCGCTATCTTGAGCTAATGTTTGATTCATTCTTTTTAAAAGCTATTAAGCGTTTGCAGATTTCTCTAACTCTGGTTGATTTCTATGATTTTTAACTTTCTCAAGAAAATCATTTGCTTGTGCTAAATAAGCCTCTGCAAAAGTAGCTGAAGGCTCGTTTTTATTGATTTGTAAAACTAAATCACTAAAAGGACCATCTACAAACTGACCTTCAAAACGCTCTGTAAATTCTTTGATGATACCAGATTGTGTGCTGCTATTAACACCTAAATCTAACAATAATGCTTTAGCACCGCTAACAAATACGCTATAAGAATAGTAAATAGCATCGGCCCAAGCTTGTTTTTCAAAAGCTTCTACTGCCCAGCTAAATTTCTCTTCAGCTTCAAATATTAAAGTAGCTACTAAGTCTATCACAACCCCGGCACATTCACCTACGCCGATAGCTGTTTGGAAAGTTTCTTCATGCCCCCAATCAACAAAATCACTATCTGTAAATAAAGTACTATCTGCCAACGGTTTTAATAATTGGTAGAAGTAATCTTTACCTTTTTCATCGTAATAAGCATGAAATGTTTGATTTTCTGCTGCATTTGTATGAAAATCATCCAAAACGTTTCTTAAAACTTGTGGAGCTCTCTTAGAAGGAACTTTTAAAACCTTATCTGCTGCTCTGCCTAAACCATCGCCAACAATACCACCACCTAAGAGTACTTGTACCGCTGGTAAAACTTTACCATTGGCTTTTGAAGAACTTCCGTGGAAACCAATATGTGCTAAACCATGCTGACCGCAGCTATTCATACATCCACTAATTTTAATTTTGATATCTCTATCATAAATCAAATCTGGATATTCTTCATAAATTACTGATTCTAGAATACGGCTTAACTCGGTACTATTAGAGATACCCAAATTACAAGTATCTGTACCAGGGCAGGTAGTTACATCGGCAACGCTATCAAAACCTAATGCAACCAGATTTAATGATTTTAAAACATTATATAAAGCAGGTAAATTCTCTGCTGGCACATATTTTAAAAGTAAACCTTGGTTAATGGTAATTCTAATCTCATCAGCAACTAAACTCTTAATACCATCAATCAATAACCTTGCTTGTGCAGTAGGCATATCACCAGTACTTACTTTTATATAAGCCCCAAAAAAGCCTTTTTGCTTTTGCTCGAAGGTATTAGTAGCTAACCATTTTTGGTATTCTACTTCATCTATAACGGTTACTTGCTCAGTAACTTTTAATGGTAAAATCGGAGTTTTAACCGTATCTCTGTTGATTTTAAAAGTCTTAACTTTTATAGCGGTTTTTTCTTCTTCAACTAATCTTAAAACTTCGTCTATCCCGATTTTATTAACCAAGAACTTCATACGAGCTTTATTTCTGTTATTACGCTCGCCATATCTATCAAAAACACGAAGTACCGCTTCTCCAAAAGGGATAATATCATCTTCATGCATAAACTCGCTTACTACATGAGCTAGAGAAGGTTGTGCACCTAAACCACCACCAAGTAAAACTTTAAAACCTCTTACTTCTTGGCCGTTCTCTATTTTTACTTTAGGGATAAAACCTAAATCGTGAATAAAAGAAAAAGCAGTATCATCATCACTTGAAGAAAAAGAAATCTTAATTTTTCTACCCATTTCTTGGCAGATAGGATTTCTTAAAAAATACTCGAAATATGCCTGTGCATAAGGAGAAACATCAAATGGTTCTTTAGGATCTATTCCTGATGTTGGCGATGCTGTAACATTTCTTACCGTGTTACCGCAAGCTTCTCTTAAAGTAATATCATCTTCTGCAAGTTTTGCCCACAATTCTGGTGTTCTATCTAAACTTACATAATGAATTTGAATATCCTGACGAGTAGTAAAATGCAGATTTTTTGATGCGTATTCATCAGAAATATCTGCAATTTTTAAAATTTGCTTAAAAGTAACTTTACCAAAAGGCAATTTAATACGAACCATTTGAACACCAGGTTGTCTTTGGCCATAAACGCCTCTAGCCAACCTAAGGCTTCTAAATTTTTCGTCATGAATTTTTCCTTCACGAAAAGCTCTAATCTTTTGCTCAAGATCTATAATTTCTTTTTCTACTAAAGGATTTTCAAGTTCTGTTCTAAAGCTTTGCATAATATTTTTATATAAAAAAACCTCCCTGAAACAATTCAGAAGAGGTTTTCAATTAACACACTAGAAATTATTTTTGATGTGCTTGCTCTCCTGTACCCACCTCAACTATTTATTTTTGCAGGCAAAATTCAACTGTAAACCATCAAACTAATTTTGACTTCTGCAAATATATATAAAGTATACGGAATTAGTAGACATTTTTTGAAAAAATTTATTCTCTCGATTCAGCTTCTAAAATTATAGTAATCCATTCTTTTAATTCTGGAATATCGATTGATAAAATATTCCATACAATCTCATAATCAACACCAAAGTAATGATGAATGATTCGATTTCTTAAATCACTCATCTCCCTCCAAGGAACCAAATGGTATTTAATTTTTATATCTGGATGTAATTTGCTACTTGCTTCTCCTATAATTTCCAAACTTCTACAAATTGCTCTACTTAATCGAGGGTTCTCTAATAAATCTTCATAAGTAGATTGTTCAGATTCTGAAACGAGATAGTGGCATTCGTCTAAATATGTGATAGAAACTCAATTTGTGAGGGGTACATATAAAACGGTATCTAAAATATTGTTTTTGATGTATTTACTCAGAGATTCCTTTGTCACTAAATCTACTTTATGTTGAAGCAAGTCTTCCAAATAATAAGCTAAAGAGAGAAAATTACGAAGGGTTTTACTTTCTTTATCAAGAGAAACTAATATATCAATATCGCTATTTGGATGTTGTTCATTTTTAGCAACAGAACCAAATATACCTATCTGCTTAACACCAAACGACTTAAGTTTAGATGAATTAGCCGCTAAAATATGTTGAATATATTCTGCTGATTTTTGCTTTACCATAGCTAGAAAAATTAAATCACAAAGCTCATTAAATCAGTTACTTATTATAAATATAAGTATTTTTAAGTTCATATAGGTTTAATGGCTCTAAATTCTTAATTAATTAAGGAAGAGCTAATCTTTTCTCCTTAGCAATTAAATCTGCGATGGTAGTCTCTGATAAAATTTTTAAAGTTGCGTCTCTTACATCTTTAAAAGTATCTCTGATACCACAAGTACTTTCTTCTTTACACTCATCACAACGCTGATAAAAATTCAAGCTTACGCAAGGTAGTTGAGCTATTGGCCCACCTGTTAAACGCATCACTTGAACCAGATTTATCTCTTGAGGATCTTTCAACAAAGAATAACCGCCACCAGCACCCTTTTTACTGTATAAAAAGCCAGCATTACGCAACTCGAGCAAAATTTGTTCGAGAAATTTCTTAGGAATTTTCTCTGTCTCTGCAATAAAAGAAATATTAACAGATTCTTTCTGGTAACGTTCTCCTAAAGCAATAAGTGCTCTAATAGCGTATTTGGTTTTCTTGGATAACATCTTAATTTATTTCAATTGCATAGGTAATATCAACACCACCTGCTGCAAGCATATCATGTACAGAGCAGTATTTTTTCACAGCTAATTCTGCTGCCTTTTCTACCTTTTGTACATCTAAGTTACCTTTAAATTTAAAAATCATGTGTATAGAAGTGAAAACTGCTGGTATAGCATCTTTTCTTTGGGCTTCTACTACCACTTTTAAATCTTCTATAACTTGTCTTTGTTTTTTTAATATGGATATTAAATCTAAAGAACTGCAAGATGCTAAGGCCATTAAAACTAGCTCCATAGGTCTAGCACCTAAACCTTCGCCTCCAATTTCTGGCGAGCCATCTATATGTACTTTAATATCACTAAAACTACTGGCAGCTTCAAAATGTACTGCATCGTTAACTCTATTTAATTCTACTTTCATTTTTTTTGATATGAGTATTGATTTTAGATTTGAGTATTGAGATATGGGTATTGAGAATTGCTTATCATGAGATAAATTAACATATCATATTACTCAAATGAACTTAATTCCAACTATTAACTAATGAACTATATACTATTGAACTAATGAACCAATGAACTTACCTACTAACCTCTAAAGCTCTAGAAATATCCTCCACAATATCATCAATATTTTCTAAACCTACAGAAATTCTGATACTACCAGGAAAAATACCAATTTGCTTACGCTCTTCTTCTGATAATTTAGAATGTGTGGTTGATGCTGGATGTGTAGCAATCGTTCTAGAATCGCCAAGATTTGAAGAAATTAAAACCATTTCTAAAGCATCTAAGAAACGCTTAGCTCTTTCAAAACCACCTTTTATAACAAAAGTTACAATTCCACCCCCCTGTTTCATCTGTCTTTTTGCTAAATCATATTGCGGATGGGATGGTAAATGCGGATACCTCACCACTTCAACTTCTGTGCTAGCCTCTAAAGCTTCTGCTACTTTTAAAGCATTGCTACAATGCCTATCCATTCTTACAGGTAAAGTCTCTAAGCTTTTAGATAATAGCCAAGCGTTAAATGCAGACATGGCCGGACCGGTATGCCTAATAAAGAACATCATCTCTTTAATTAAATCTGCTCTTCCTGCAACAACACCACCTAAAACACGTCCTTGTCCGTCCATATATTTTGTGGCCGAGTGACTCACAATATCAACGCCGTAAGCGATAGGCTTTTGTAAATATGGAGTTGCAAAGCAATTATCTACATTGATAATAATGTTTGGATACTTTTCTTTGATTTTACAAAGCCACTCTAAATCAACCAGCTCAAGACCTGGGTTTGATGGCGTTTCTAAGAAAATCATCTTTGTATTTTCTTGTATGGCTGCTTCTAGTCCTTCTGGATTTGCAGCATCAACATAAGTAGAGGTAATGCCCCATCTAGGAAATAAAGTTGTTAAAAGCTGATGGGTAGAACCAAAAATAGAACGGAAAGCCACCACATGATCGCCACTTTTTAATAAGCCTGCAAAAGATGCAAATACAGCCGCCATACCAGAAGAAAAAGCTAAACCCGCCTCTGCACCTTCTAATGCGCAAACCTTTTCAATAAACTCGGTTGTGTTGGGGTTTGAGTATCTTGAATAAATATTTCCTTGTATTTCATCAGCAAAAATAGCTCTACCTTGCTCAGCATCATCAAATATAAAACTTGATGTTAGGTATAAAGGCACAGAGTGTTCTCTATTTTGTGATCTTGTTGTTTGTGTTCTTATTAATTTTGATTCTTCTTTCATTGATTAAATAAATAGTTCAATAGTATTGAGTTGATTAGAATCTTATATCTCATTCTTTTTCTTACCGATATAAGAAATATAAGCATTTAGCATCCTATGAATTTCATCTAATTCTTTAAGAAGCTCATGAGTTTTTTCCTCAGAAATTAAACCTCTATCCTTACATTTTTTAACAAAACCTTTTGTTTCTAATAATGACCCTCTACTGTAATAACAAAAATTCTTATTCTCTTTATAGTGATAACGACCATAGCCTTCAGCAGTGTTTGCGTCAACAGAATCGGCTGCTCTTACTAATTGTTTACCAATAGTTTCTTTAGCAAAAAAATCTTTCATTGTGATACTTGATTCCAAACTTCATTAGAGAGTAAAAATGCTCTTTTATAAACTTCTAAATCTTCTATGTTATGAAAACTCATCACTTCTTTTCATTTTTTAAACCTAATGAAACCATTCCATCAATGAACTAGTTTCCTAATGAACCAATTTCCTAATGAACTAATCAAACCTTTCTTTCAAATACTCGCCAGTATAAGATTTTTTTTGCTTTATTAATTCTTCCGGAGTACCTTCAAAAACTAAATTTCCTCCTTTATCACCTCCTTCTGGGCCAATATCTATAATCCAATCTGCACATTTTATAACATCCATATTGTGTTCTATCACAATAATGGTATTGCCTTGTTCTATTAAAGCTTCAAAAGATTTTAGCAATTTTTTTATATCATGAAAATGCAAACCTGTGGTTGGCTCGTCAAAAATGAACAAATTTTTATGACTATTATTACCTTTTATAAGAAAAGATGCCAATTTTATCCTTTGTGCTTCGCCTCCAGATAGCGTATTTGATGATTGTCCTAAATGGACATAACCCAAACCAACATCTGCCAAAGGTTTTATTTTATTGATGATTTTTTGCTCAGATTCAAAGAATACTAAAGCTTCATCAATGGTTAAGTCTAAAACCTCTGATACGGTTTTATCTTTGTAAGTAACATCTAAAACGTGTTGTTTAAAACGTTTTCCTCCGCAAGCTTCACATGGCAAGAATATGTCTGCCATAAACTGCATCTCTATTTTCACCTCGCCTTCGCCTTGGCAAACATCACACCTACCACCCTCAACATTAAAAGAGAAAGCCGCTGGTTTTAATCCGGCTGCTTTAGCCGCAGGTTGGGCAGCATATAAAGCTCTTATCTCATCCCAAGCCTTAACATAAGTAACCGGGTTTGAACGAGACGAACGCCCTATTGGATTTTGATCTACCAACTCTACTTGAGTTAGCAAGTCATAAGCACCTTCAATTCCATCATATAATCCGGTTTGCTCGCCAGAATAATTACCTAAAACCTTTTGTAAAGCAGGAAATAAAACTCTTTTTACTAAAGATGTTTTTCCGGAACCCGATACACCTGTAACCGCAGTTAATACGTTGAGCGGGAATTTTACATTAATATTTTGGAGGTTATTTTCTCTCGCTCCTTTTATTTCTATAAAATCAACTGGCTTTCTTCTATTCTTAGGAATTGCAATTGCTTCTCTTCCACTAAGGTATTTACCGGTTAAACTCTTCTCATCTTTAAGAATTTGTTGGTAAGAGCCTTCGAAAATTAAATTTCCTCCTTGTGTACCTGCTTCGGGACCGATATCGATAATATGATCTGCGGCTTGCATAATTTCTTCTTCATGCTCTACCACCAAAACAGTGTTACCAACATCTCGTAAAGATTTTAAAACACCTATTAGTCTGTTAGTATCTCTAGGGTGTAAACCAATACTTGGCTCATCTAGAACATAAACAGAGCCTACTAAAGAACTGCCAAGAGATGTTGCTAAATTAATTCTTTGCGACTCGCCACCGGATAAGGTGTTAGATAAACGATTTAAGGTTAAATATCCCAAACCAACTTCATTTAAGAAAACCACTCTGTTAGTGATTTCTAACAATAATCTTTTGGATATTTTTTGTTGTTGCTCATCTAACTGGATGTTTTTAAAAAAGTCTAATAACCCTTCTAAAGGCATCAAAACCAAATCTGTAATAGAAAAGCCGTTTATTTTTACGTAAGCAGCATCTGGACGTAAACGTGTACCCAAACAATCTGGGCAATTGGTTTTACCACGATAACGTGATAGCATTACCCGATATTGAATTTTATAAGTTTGTTCTTCTAAGTATTTAAAAAAGTCATCTAAACCTTCAAAGTATTTATTCCCCTTCCAAAGTAATTTACGCTCTGCAACGGTTAGCTGACTAACAGATCTGTGAATAGGAAAATCGAATTTAGATGCATTTTTAATCAGCTTATCTAACCATTCTCTCATTTTCTCGCCACGCCAAGGAGCTATAGCACCATCATAAATAGATTTTGATTTATCAGGGATAACCAAATCTTCATCAATACCGATTACTTTACCATAACCTTCGCATTTCGGGCATGCTCCATAAGGATTATTAAAACTAAAGAAATTTGGCGTTGGCTCTTCAAACTTTATCCCATCCAACTCAAACCTATCTGTAAAATGCTTTCTATCATCATCATAATCAACAAAGCAGTCTCCTTTACCTTCAAAAAAAGCGGTTTGTACAGAGTCGGCAATTCTACTTAAAGTTTCATCTTCTTGATTGGTTACTACCCTATCTATCAGGATTAAGATTGCATGCTCATCGGCTAAATATTCGTTTTTAATACTAGCATCTTCCAGGATGGCTTCAACCTTTTTTATCTCACCTTTAAAAACAACTCTGGCGAAGCCTTTCTGCAATAATACAGCTAACTCTTCTTTTAAAGTTCTGTTATTGTGTGGATGTAAAGGACATAAAATAGTAACCGTTGAGTCTTCTGGTAATGCGGATATATAATTTACAACATCAGTAACCGAATCTTTTTTAACAACGGCACCAGAAACCGGGGAAATCGTTTTTCCTATTCTACTAAAAAGTAGCTTTAAATAATCATAAATCTCTGTTGATGTACCAACAGTAGATCTTGGATTTGATGTAATTACTTTTTGCTCTATGGCAATAGCAGGAGCAATACCTTTGATGTAATCTACATCAGGCTTATTCATCCGACCTAGAAACTGCCTAGCGTAAGAAGATAAACTTTCTACATATCTCCTTTGCCCCTCGGCGTATAGTGTATCAAAAGCTAAAGACGATTTTCCAGAGCCAGACATTCCTGTAACCACTACCAGTTTATTTTTGGGTATGGCAACATCTAAATTTTTTAGGTTATGAACCCTTGCCCCTTTTATAATTATATTATTTACCGAGTTTTTATCTTCTATCATCCTTTTACAAAAGTAGGGCTTCTAAAAATTGTTTTGCACATTATTAAGTATTTTGACTTATTTTTAATATATCTTGCAAAGATGTAGCAAATTAACAAAAGCTAGCGTAATAGAGTTTAATTAGCTTTTGTATTTTAAAATATCTCAATTGATGAAAATAATGTATCTTTTAAAAAACTTGACAATTAAATTTTGATTTTTATAAAATTATTATTTCATTTGGTAACAATAAATTTAACAACTCAAATTTTTAGCTTATAGAGAAAACTCTTACTTAATTAGAACTAACAACAGGAAGAATTAACTAGGAGGAATTATGAGCTATCAAACCAAATCAGACCAAGAACTGGTACATCTTTATATCAAAGGCAAAGATGCTGCTCTAACAGAATTAATTACCAGACACAAATCAAGAATATATACATCCATTTATTTATTAGTAAAAGATGAATATTTGGCTGAAGATATTTTTCAAGACACTTTTATCAAAGTTATCAAAACCTTAAAACAAGGTAGATATAACGAAGAAGGTAAATTTTTACCATGGGTACTTAGAATAGGCCACAACTTGGTTATAGATTATTTTAGGAAACAAAAAAGATCGCCAGTTATTACTAATACAGATGGTTTTGACATTTTTGATGTTTTAGGGATTTACGACGAAAGTGCTGAGGACAAAATGGTTAAAGAACAAACCCATAAAGATTTAAAGCAACTAATTCATTTATTACCATCTGAGCAAAAAGAGGTATTAATTATGAGACATTATGGCGATTTATCTTTTAAAGAAATTGCAGATTTAACACAAGTAAGCATAAATACAGCTTTAGGAAGAATGCGTTATGCACTAAATAATCTGCGCAAAATGATTACCGAAAAAGAATTATCATTAAAAAATTGATTTTTTATTTGACTGTAAAATAATAGCAGCAGCTTAACGTTTCTATTTTATATTTAACAAATTTTAACAGTTAAAGCTTATGATAGAAACTTTTACACAACACAACTCTGAATTGTTTGGCGAACAAAATAACGAGGAGAAAACTGCTATGAAAAATTTTACTATAGAAGAACACTTGTTTTACGAACAGTTAAAACCTGCTTTAAACAAACTGATTAAAAATCCATCAGAAGAAAGTATAAACAAGATTTTAAAATACTCCAAATCGTTATAACAAAAAAGCCTCTTCAAATTAAAAGAGGCTCTTTTGTTATGCTTTATTT
>NZ_AULF01000037.1 GCF_000425145.1 Pedobacter glucosidilyticus DSM 23534 | reverse complement strand
AATGAATAAAAGAAGCAAGAAAAAACCAATAACAAGAGCTGGGCAGATTTTCAAACAAGCAGCTCAAAGTCTTTTGATTAGTAAACAGCCCGGTTTAGGAGCTTTTGCAAGAAGGCTTAAATCCCGGAAAGGTTCAGGTATTGCAATTAAAGCCACAGCTAGAAAAATAGCGGAACTATACTATAGGATGTTTGATCAGGGAATGGATTATGTAGAGCAGGGAGTAAAGAAGTATGAAGAAAAACTAAAGCGGCAACAGTTGAACTTTGTTATTAAAAAAGCAAATGAGCTAAATTTGCAATTGATTGAAAATTAATATGTTATTAAAAACGTCAATGGTAGCGAAGTCGAAGGATAAGAAAAGGCTTCGACTCCGCTCAGCTTGACACAACATGGTAATTTGAGACAGCTTCTTTTTTATGTTTATAAAAATGATCTATGAAGATGTTATCTAAAAATTTAGATTGTTTTTTGAATCAGCTTCAGAAGTTCATGAACAGGTACCACACCAGATTGCCTCCATTTTACTTCGCCGTCTTTAAATAAAATTAAGGTAGGTACACCCTGTACATGATAAGCTGCTGCTGCCTGTGGGTTTTTATCAACATCAATTTTGATAATGGTTGCGCTATCTCCAACCTGTTTTTTTAAATCATCTAACATAGGCGACATCATTTTGCAGGGGCCACACCATGTAGCAAAAAAGTCTACCAATACGGGTTTTCCAGAATTTATAATTTCTTTAAAATTTGCCATTTCTTGCGCTCCTTTCTCTAAAATATCTTACAATAGTTGCCATGTTTAAGGCTAAGTAAACCACTAACACAATTAATAGCCCTTTTATTTTACCCAGCCTTAAGCCTAATAAAATTAAGAAACTAAGTGCAATAATATGTCTGTAGAATTTAAACTTTCTCAATTTGTAATAGGGGTTTAACAATACAAAGTTATCAATCTAAAGCTATATCAATATTTTTATCTAATTTGGAAACATTTTAAGAACATGAAAACCATAAGCGCTACTTACACGTAATTATTGCTGAAAACAAACTAAAGGATGCATAAAACTGCCATTATTCTTTTTGCCGAATCACCAGATATAGAAGCTAGGAAAAAGCAGTTTTCTCATTTATCATCTTTTTTAGCCTCAAAAAATATATCAGCAGCGTTAACCAAGCATACACTGAGTTTAGTAAGCCGTTGCAAAAGAGATTTTTACTGGATAGATTCTTTAAAGCAGCATGGTGGTTCGTTTGGCGAGAAAATTACCAATGCCTTCCAAGATGTTTTTAGTAAGGGCTATGAGCATATCATTTGTATTGGTAACGATACCCTTCAGCTTGATGGTCAGCATCTATCAGCTGCAATAGATGCGGTTGAACGTCAGCAAGTTATATTAGGGCCTAGTAAAGATGGAGGTGCTTATTTAATAGGATTATCTAAAAATAATTTTAATCCTATACTTTTTAAAAATATCAGATGGCAATCTTCACACACCTACAAAAATTTAAAAGAGTTATTTGCTGACGTAGAATTGGTTGAAACAGCTTTACTAGAAGATTTTGATCATTTTAGTATGCTCAAAAAGCTTCCTAAAAGTTCCATCCTATCTCTTATAAAAGCGCTGATTATAGCCTTTAAAAATAATTTAGCAACTTTTGTTTGGCTGCATGATGAAACATTTTTATATCGCTACAAAGCATTAAGAGCACCTCCGGCAATAGCTTAATCTTCCTTTATTTCATATTTTATCACTACTTCATCTAAAATTTTTCATGAAAAGAATTATACTTTCTTTATTAATCCTATTTTGTACAGTAAACCTATTTGCACAAAGTAGTGTAAACGTTTTGCTTAACACAGAAGATAAAAAGCCCTTATCTGGCTATAACATCACTTTAAAAAATTTACTTACCGACTCTAGTTTTACAGCAATAACCAATAAAAATGGTTTGGCATTGTTTAAAAATGTAAAACAGGGCGAGTATCAAATACAAGCCCTATCAAGACTTAACTATGCTATAGAAAACAGAACATTAGTTGTCGATAGTGCTTTAGAAACCAACATCACTTTAATAGCCAGAAAAAAGGATTTTCAGGAATTGAATGAAATAAGTGTGATTGCTGATAAAGCTTTAAAAATAAATAAAACGGATGCTGCTGTATCATCTTACATCAGTAAAAAAGAAATCCAAAACCTACCTATAGAAGGCCGGGATGTGACCAAAAGTTTATATCGTTTACCCAATTTAACCATATCTACTTTAGGTTATAACGAGGCACCTACCATTGCTATAAACGGATTAAGCGGTATTTATACCAATTATATGATTGATGGCTTGGATAATAACGAACGCTTTTTAGGTAATTCTAAATTTAACACCCCTTTTGGCTTTACAGAAAGCATTACGGTTTTAACCAATAACTATTCTGTAGAATATGGAAACACCAGTAATGGTATTGTAAACGTTGAAACACGCTCTGGTAGTAATGATTTTACAGGCGAAGTATTTTATTTAACCAGACCTGGTTCTATTGTAGATAGTCGCTCTGCTTTTGCTTCTTTAGATTTATACGGAAACCCTGTTAAAGACGGTTTCCAGAGGCAACAATTGGGTGTAGGCTTAGGTGGCGCACTAAAAAAAGACAAAACTTTTTTCTACCTAAACTTTGAACAAACTTTTGACATCAAAGACAATCTTTTAAACGTACCAGAGTTAGGTGTAAATGAGGCTATTAGAGGCAATAACAGTTTCAGTTATTTATCTACTAAAATAGATCAAATTTGGAGCGATAAATTTAAAAGCAGCCTAAGAGTTAATTATGGTAGTTTTGATATTGACCAACAAGGCGGAGGCTTAACAGGGGGTAATAATTTCCCATCATCAGCCTCAACACAAAAAAACAGAACCTATTTAATAGCCTTAAAAAATAGCTATCAATTAGGCGCTAGGTTAAAAGGAGAAACCAACTACCAAAACAGCTATTTCAGATGGAACTATCGTGATAGACCAAATATTGGTAAGCCTGGTGTTTCTGTACAAGATCTAACTGGCAGAACTATAGCCACCATAGGCTCTATAGATTATATTTTTGATGATGATGAATACACCAACCAGATTCAACAAAAATTTAGATTAGAAGCAGGAAAACACAACTTTTTATTTGGTACAGAGTTTACTACCTCTAATTTTTCTTTGTTGGGTGCCGGTAACTCTTATGGTTTTTATACAGTAAGACTTAACCCACAACAATTGGCAGATCTGAGAGCAAGAAATATAGGCTCGGCTTTAGATATTGATGATATTCCGGCTGATGTTGAAGTATTGCGTTATCAGGTAGATTTAGACCAAAGCAGATTTGGTACTCGCCAAAATGTATTTAACCTTTATGCAGAGGACAATTTTAAACTTAATGATAAACTTGATATTAATTTAGGTGTGAGGTTTGATTATGATAACCTTTCTAAAGCAGGTAGCACTCGTGGAGACTGGAATAATATAGGCCCAAGAACAAGTTTCAATTACAAACTGGATGATAAGAACGTGATTAGAGGTGGTATTGGTCGTTTTTATGATAAAATAAAATACTCGGTAACCAGTGATAACTTACAGTTTAGTAATAACTCGGACAATTTTAAACGTCAGTTAGCCGAGCTACAAAGATTAGGAATTTTAGATGCTAATGCAGATTTAGATAGAATTACACACCCAGGAAATTTAAGAGCTGTTTATGCTGATGCGATAACATCAAACAATCCGGCTTATTTACAAGGGGCATCTGCAGAGACAGCCCAAGGAAAAAGAGCTGATCAATCAAATGCAAACTTTAGAATAAAAAATCCTAATGGTTATCAAAACCCGTACTCAGACCAATATAGCATAGGTTATCAAAGAAAGATTAATGAAAACGTATTATTTTATGTTGATTTAGTACATACTCGTACTCAAAATTTATATAGAATAACAAATCTAAATGCCCCTAAAACTCCGTTTAATTTACCGGCTAATGCTCCTGCGGAATCAGCAAAAGATCCTAATGATGCAAACTTAGACAGACCTGTTCCTATCGTGACTGTTAACGGTCAATTTCAGGCAAAAATTGGTAGTGATCAAATTGGAGGTATTGCCAGAGATGTATTTATGACCGAAACCGAAGGAAAAGCCAGATATACAGCGGCTAATTTTTCTATGGTAAAAGTAAAAGGTGTTAATGACCAATTCTCTTATCGTATTTCTTATTCTTTATCAAAAATAATGAATGATACAGAAGGAATAAATGTAAGAGCGCAAGATGCTAATAACTGGGCAAATGAATATGCATTTGGTGATAACGACAGAACGCATGTAATTAACGCATTATTCACCTGGTATCCGGTTAAAAATTTGACACTTACGCCTGCATTGCTTTTCCAAAGTGGGCAGCCAATTACGTACTATGCAAATAGTACAGCTTATTTTTATAATAGAAAAGATGCTAATGGGAATTTCATAACCGTACCCGACCCTACTCCAACTGATCCTAATAGAACAGCAAAAGTTCCTGTAAGGAGTGGCGATTTAAATGGTAACGGAGAAACACCAGGATTTTCAACAGACATACAACCAGGTGAAACCAGAAATAATGGAAGATTACCCAATGCAACTACCATAGATTTTTCTGCCAAATACAGATTAAAATTAAAGAATAAATCTGGAATAGAATTTTCCGCAGATATCTATAACCTGCTAAACCAAACAAATTTAACAGGCTTTGCCTCTACAAGAGGAGCTAGTAATCAAGTACAAATTGGCCCAAGAAGTGCCAATAACTTAAACATCAGAGCAGCTGCACCACCACGCCAGTTCCAATTTGGAATGCGTTATATTTTTGGGAACTATTAATAATAAACGAGCTTTTACTTTTTAAAGTAAAAGTTCGATTATTTACCATTTAAGCTACAGTTATAAGGCATAAAAGTATAGGATGATGGATAATTTAACGGATGATTACTGTATTTATTTAACCAAGTGATAAAAGAAAAATCATCAGTAAAATGATTAGTAAAATCATCCCAATACCAACTAAACAAACTTGATACTTCTAAAGGGATGCTATCAAGTTTATTTTTACGAGGATCGTTTATAAAAATTCTGGCCTGATCATCCAGTTGTTCTTTAACATGTTGAGCAGTATAGGCTTCATTTCTAAAATGCGGACAAGAAAAAGATGCGCAAACTAAAGCAAAATGGATATAAGGTTCTTGTATTTGTTTACGCAAAATCTCGTGTTCTATCTTGTCTAAAGTAAAAGCATCTTCACCTATTTTAAAAAAAGGGATTTTCCATGGAGAATCATACACTTGGTGATGAATATCTTTGATAGATTGCACACCATAATGATTGATGATTAATTTTACCGTAAAAGCATTATAAGCATTTATCCAGTAGGCAATTTTCTCTTGGCGTGTCCAATCTGCTGTTGGCGCATAAGTACTTATGATTTCAAGATATTGATTTAATAAATGTTCCTTAGATTTAAACCCTTGATAATCTACAAAGCCATCATCAGTAATAAATTGCTTAACCAAATTATTCCAAAGTTGGTGTTGATGTAAGTCTTTTTCAGAAAATGTAGTGCTATCGGCCTCAACCATTATTATTAAATTTTGTATAAATATATACGCTAAAATCATCATAAAGATTTAAAAGAATGATTAACAGAAAAAAGAATATCATTTTATTGAGCTTCCTTTTTATAGGGAGCGTCATAAATGCTTGTAAGCAAAATCAAAGTAATACGCAGCAAGATAGCTTGATGACCCAATCTTGGGAAGAAATAGAGCAAAAAGCAAAGGGAACTACCGTTGTTTTCATGAAGTATCTGGGCGATAAAAAAGCGAATAAACATATAGATGAATATGTGGTACCAACCGTATTAAAAAGGTATGGTATTACTTTAAAAATCATCCCCGGCCAAGGAAATGAAATTGTAAATAGTATCATGACGGAGCAAGAAGCAGGCTTAGCAGAAGGACAAACAGATATGGTTTGGATAAACGGCGAAACCTTTTATCAATTGCAGCAAATAAAAGGTTTATATGGCCCTTTTACAGATAAGCTTCCAAACTCTAAATACATCAATTATGAAGATCCTATTATTAAATATGATTTTCAGCAAGCTATCAATGGTTATGAAGCACCTTGGGGTAAAGCTTCTTTTATCGGTATTACAGACTCTGCCAGAGTAAAAAATATCCCACAAAGTATGCAAGATTTTGAGGCGTACTGGAAAGCTCATCCAGGTAAGTTTACTATCCCGCTAGATTTTTCTGGCTATACTTTGTTGAAATCCTGGTTAGTAGAAATTGCTGGTGGCATAAAAGAATTAGATGGCGATTTTAATCAAGAAAAGTACGATAAATACGCACCCCAACTTTGGGATTTTATCAACAGAAATAAGAAATATTTCTGGAAAAGCGGCAGTACTTTTCCAGCTAGCAATGTTACAGTTTCTCAAATGTTTGGCTCTGGCGAGTTAGATTTTGCTTTTTCCTTTGGTATCACAGCTATAGATAAGGGTATTAAAGAAGGTTTATTTCCTGCTACTTCTAAAGCTTTCGTTTTCAAAGCAGGAAGCATCCATAATACCAGCTATTTAGGAATTCCTTACAATGCACCAAATAAAGAAGGGGCTTTAGTGGTGATTAATTTTTTACTTTCGCCAGAGGCACAAATAGAAAAAAGTGATATCAATAACTCTGGCGGAATGCCAGTTTTTGATTATCAAAAACTGGAAAAACAATGGCAAGATCAATATCAAGCACTTCCAAAAATTAAATATGGAATGAGCGAAGAAGCTATACAAGAAAAGGCTATTAAAGAAACACATTCGCAATACATGATTAATGTAGCTGCCGATTTTAGAACTCAAGTAATAGAAAAACCTTAATGTTTAAACCCTTTAACAAGACATTTAATTTTAGCATACTGTTGCTATTTACATTATTGCCTTTGCTTGCAGGTTTAGGTTATGCTATAGCTTATAGTTTTGGTTTGGTGGGTGTGCTTAACAAGGGTTTTACCTTAGAAAATTGGAAAATACTATTTTCAACATCAGAAGTCTATATTTCTGTTTTGTATACCAGTTGGTTAGCTTTTGCCTCTTTAAGTATTTGTATATTTATCTCTTTAGCTGTGGTATTAGCTTTTCCTACAAAATTTAAAAGCGGAATATTTTCTTATTTGGTTTATATGCCCCTTGCTTTCCCTTCTATTGTTGCTGCATTTTTCTTCTTTCAGTTTTTAAGTAATGCAGGCATTCTTGCTAGGTTATGCTACCAATTAGGTATCATTAGTCAGATTAGTGATTTTCCAAATTTGGTTAATGATAGTTATCATATAGGTATCATCAGTACACAAACTTTTTTAAGTTTGCCTTTTTTTATCTTGTTGTATGCTAGCTTATATCAAGCCGAAAAACTAGAAGATTATCAGAAGTTAGCTTATGCTTTAGGCGCAAGTAAAAAGCAAACCATTTTTAAAATCAGTATCCCTATACTGCTAAAAAGAAGTTTACCAAGTATCATCATTTACTTTATTTTTAAGTTGGGTTCTTACGAAGTGCCGCTGTTACTAGGGAAATCTAGTCCAGAAACTATTTCTGTTTTAGCAGTAAGGAAATTACAGAAATTTAATCTCCTTGATATTCCACAAGGCTATGCTGTAGCAGTTATTTATGCCTTTTTGGTACTTATTTTATTGTTTATAGCCTTTAAAAAATCAAAACACCAGTATGAAGTATAGCATCAAACATCTTATATTACTGATGTTGGCTTTGGTTTTTACCTTGCCCATTGTAATACTTTTCTTGCTTTCTTTTTCGCAAAAGTGGGTGTTTCCAAAACTATTACCTGAGAAATTAACCTTAGAAAACTGGATAATTATCTTGGGTGATGGCCATGTGATCAGCAATAGCTTTGTTATATCATTAAGTATTGCACTATTTGTTGCCGCTAGTGCTACCATTTTAGGTTTTATACTAAGTAGGTATATTGCTTATCATCCAAAAAGGAGATTACTTACTTTTTTAACTTATTTCCCTTTTGCGCTTTCTCCTGTAATTTTTGCTATTTGCTTAAAGTACTACTTCATAAAACTAGGTCTAATTGGAAACTTATATGGAATTGTTCTAGCACAACTCATCATTGCCTTACCCTATAGCATTATATTTTTCTTAAGCTTTTGGAACCAAAAAGTATTGGATTATCAAAACCTAGTTTATACTTTAGGAGGTAAGCAAAAGCAAGCATTTCTATACATAACTTTACCCCTTGCTAAATCGTTTCTTATCATTTGCTTTTTCCAATGTTTTTTAATTTCTTGGTTTGAGTATGGTTTAACCAGTATTATTGGTTATGGTAAAATAAGTACCTTAACCATTCATGTTTTTCAGTTTATAAACGAAGCTAATATTTTTTATGCTGCATTAAGCTGTTGTTTGCTTATTTTACCTCCAGTAATTTTATTGTGGTTTAACAAAAGATTCATCATTCAACAAAAAGGCTAATGTTTTTAGAGGTAAAGAATATCAGTAAAAAGTTTAAAAACCATCAGGTGCTTAAAGAAATTTGTTTTGATGTAGATGCACATCAAACTTTAAGTGTTTTAGGTAAAAGTGGCTGTGGTAAATCTACCTTATTAAAAATTATAGCAGGTATAGAAACTGCCGATGGTGGAACAGTGAATTTGCAAAACCAGAATGTTTTATCATTGCCTGCGCAAGAACGTAAAATTATTTACCTTTTTCAGGAGGCTTTGCTTTTTCCAAACATGAATGTTTTTGAAAACATAGCTTTTGGTTTAAAAATTAGAAATACAGAAAAACACATTATTAAAACAAAAGTTACGGATATGCTTTCACAGTTAGAACTAGATGGTTATGATAAAAAAATGCCACATGAGCTTTCTGGCGGACAAAAACAGCGTGTTGCCTTTGGTAGAGCGCTTATTCTTAATCCACCTTTAATTTTATTAGATGAACCATTTAGTAGTTTAGATGTAGAAACTAGAAGTAACATGCAGCAGCTTTATAAAAAGATTGCTAAAGAATATCAAATTACAGCTCTTTTTGTAACACATGATTTAAAAGAAGCTTTATTAATGGGCGATAAAATCTGTTATATGGAAAATGGCGTATTAGAAGTATATAAGGATAAACAAAGTTTTATCCGCTCAGAAAAAACTGGGGTACAAAATGAAATCAACTTTTGGAACAATCTTTAAACTATGAGAAACGATTATAACACTTACGGAACCATATATTGGGTATTTACCCAGCTTTGTAATGATGAATGCGACCATTGTTACAATGACTCTGGGCCTAAAGGTAAGCGCATGACTGATGAGGAGTGTTTACAGATCATTCATCATTTGCCAGAAAAATTAAGTAAAATTATTTTAAGTGGCGGCGAGCCCTTAGCAGATAGAAAACAGCTTTACCTGATTATTGATACTTTAATAGCAAAGTATGGTCAAGATTTAAAAATTACCATACAAACCAATGGTGATTTAATGACTGGTAAAATTCTGGATATTTTGCTGGAGAAAGGTGTTAAAGGATTTAGTATTGCCAGTTTAGACAGATTTCATAAGCATGCCGGAGCAAAACTTAATATCTTAAAAGAGTTGTTTGATAGCCGAGGTTTGGTAGATATTATGCCTTATATTACAGTAGGTGTTAAAGACGAAGAAAAGCGAGCTAAACTTGATCCCAATTGGCGTACCTACTCTTATTTTGGAGCAAACGAGGAAATGTGGCTGGGTGGTAATTGGGCAAGAGGCAGAGCCTTTACCAAAGACTTATGGATGCAAAATCATTTACATAACTTTTGTAACATACAATCAGGAGCTAAAAATTTCTTAGGCGGTCATCAAGATGTGATTGAGGAACTGAGCATCCAACTATGGGCCATAAACCCATGTTGTCCTGGCACAAAAAAAGCTTTAGGCGATGCCAGAAAAGAAAAAATAGCCGATGTATTGCTAAAAGTAAAAGAATCTGAAATTTTTAAAGCTTTAAATGACGGCGAACCTTATAAAATGGGAGAAAGTATTGGCGTAAGCGAGGCTTATGCCGTAGAAAGAGGAAAAAAGCTTCAAAATATTTGTTTATGGTGTGATGAGTTTTTTGATAAGCATTATCACATGGATGAGCTAAGAGCAAAAACCGCCGAAGAAGCTGTAACAGACAGCTTTATTAAACTACCAGTTATTAGTGCTAATCCATAAATGAAGTGGCTTTTAAACTAAAAAAGCTGATCTTTTAACAAGACCAGCTTTTAAAACCACCTATTTATAATAAACCTCATTCCATCTCAATTCATTTTTGAATTGATATAAGTTGGTGTCTTTACCTATTAAAACAAACTCAACATCAGCAATTTCTGCAAAACTTTGGATATGCTCTGCTGTTAAGTTTTGGCTGTAACAAGTATGGTGTGCGCCACCAGCTAAAATCCATGCGGCACAACCTGTATACATATCTGGCTGTGGTTTCCATAAAACTCTTGCTACAGGTAATTTTGGTAAATCATGCTCTGGTGCTATAGCATCAACCTCGTTCACTAAAATTCTAAAACGGTTACCCATATCTACTACTGAAACGTTAATAGCCGGACCAGCTGCCGAGTTAAATACCAAACGTACAGGATCTGCCTTACCACCAATTCCTAAAGGATGAATCTCGCATTTAGGTTTAGCATCAGCAATAGAAGGACAAATCTCTAACATGTGGGAGCCTAAAACCTGAGGATTAGCTGGGTCGAAATGGTAAGTATAATCTTCCATAAAAGAATTTCCTCCTTTTAAACCGGTACCCATTACCTTCATGGTACGTACCAAAGCGGCAGTTTTCCAATCGCCTTCACCAGCAAAACCAAAACCTTTAGCCATTAACCTTTGAGAAGCAATACCAGGCAATTGTTTCATACCATGTAAATCTTCAAAAGTATCGGTAAAAGCGGTAAAGCCACCATCAGTTAAAAAGCGCTCTAAACCTAATTCTATTTTAGCGGCATCTCTTAAAGATTGATGTTGTGCACCACCTTTAAGCAAGCTCTCCATCAACTGGTAACTATCGCCATATTCTTGAATAAGTTTATCTACCTCGGCATCAGAAACAGTATCAATAACTTTTACCAAATCGCCAATACCATAGCCATTTACTTGGTAACCAAACTTTATTTCGGCCTCAACTTTATCGCCATCGGTAACAGCTACGTAACGCATATTATCGCCAAAACGGGCAACTTTAGTTTGGTTAGAGTCTTTCCAAGCTGCTGCAACACGAGCCCAATCGCCAATTTGAGAGATGACATTTTCATCTTCCCAATGGCCAACTACTACCTTACGGTTAATGCGCATACGCGATACCATGAAACCAAACTCCCTATCGCCATGGGCGCTTTGGTTAAGGTTCATGAAATCCATATCTATGTTAGCCCAAGGAATATCACGATTAAACTGTGTATGCAAGTGTAGCATAGGTTTTTGCAATACTTTTAAACCACCAATCCACATTTTAGCTGGCGAGAAAGTATGCATCCAAGCAATTACCCCAATACAATTATCGGTTACGTTTGCCTGTTGGCAGATGTTAAAAATCTCATCAGGAGATTTTACAGTTGGTTTAAATACCACCCTTACCGGGATAGCACTTGCCTTGTTTAATGATTCTGCAATAATTTGCGAATGCTGTGCTACTTGCTTTAGCGTTTCTTCGCCATATAAATCTTGGCTACCTGTAATAAACCAAAGTTCAAATTTCTTTAAATCTATCATTTTGATGTTTTTGCCTCACCCTAAATCCCTCTCCGAAGGAGAGGGATTTCCATGGCTTGTATGTTTTTTAAATTGATTAATAACTTCTATTGTCTAGTATCTAACTATTGCCCATAATAAGAGCCTTCGCCATGCTTACGGTCGTAATGTTTCTTAATTAAAGCGTCTTTTAACTTTGGTACTTGCGGATTAATTTGCTCAGTTAAATAAGCCATACGAGCTATTTCTTCTAAAACAGCACTGTTATGTACAGCTTTATCAGCCGTTTTACCCCAAGTAAAAGGTGCATGGTTGCCTACTAAAATCATCTCTACATCGCTATTACTTAAACCTCTTTCTTTTAAACAATTGATGATTTGGAAGCCTGTTTCATATTCGTAATTACCTTTAATCATTTCATCGCTCATTGGCGGAGCACATGGAATATCGCAAGTGGTATAATCTGCATGTGTAGTACCATAAATAGGAATATCTCTTTGAGATTGCGCCCAAGCCGTGGCATAAGTAGAGTGTGTATGCACCACGCTATTAATATTATCCCAATGCTTATATAAAACAGCATGGGTTTTAGTATCTGATGAAGGTCTTAAATCTCCAGCAACGGTGTTCCCATCAAAATCTACAATTACCATTTGCTCTACCTTTAGCTTGGTATAATCTACTCCGCTAGGCTTAATCGCAAAAACACCCAAATCTCTATCTGCAACGCTTACATTGCCAAAAGTAAAAATCACCAGATTTAACTCGGGTAAACGCATATTAGCTAAATAAGCCTCTTCTTGTATTTTTCTATATTTATCCATTTTTATCGGTTTTCAGTTACCGGTTATGTAGTTGTTAGTTAAGCTCTATAAAAGCTCCCATCGCTTTGTATTTTTCGTATCGAGCTTGGTAAAGCGCTACATTTTCTTGATTAGGAAAATACTCATCGCTAAAACCATGTCCCATAGCTTCCATAGCATTTTCTACAGTTGGATAAAACCCAGCTACAGTTGCTGCAAACATTGCTGCACCTAAAGCACAAGTTTGGTTTGATTGATGAATCCTGATAGGCATATTCATCACATCAGCCATTACTTGCATAATGTAAGCCGATTTTTTGGCTACTCCACCTAAACCAATTAAGCCTTTAACAGGGATGCCTTGCTCTATAAAACGATCCACAATTTTCTTTGCACCAAAACAAGTAGCCTCAACCAAGGCTTTAAACATAGCAGGCGCATCGGTACCCAAATCTAAACCCCAAAAAGCACCTTTTAATTCTTGATTAGCATCTGGTGTTCTTCTTCCGTTTAACCAATCTATAGCCAATTCATCTTTCACATCAAGCGGCAGGGCAGCAGCAGCCTTACTAAGTTTAATGATGATTTGCTCATTATATTCTTCTCTTAACTTCTCTTTTTGTTCTTCAGAAATAGCGTTTGAATCGGCCAGAATTTGCTCTAGAGGCCATTTTAGCATTTTTTGGAACCATGCATAAGCATCGCCAAAAGCAGACTGACCGGCTTCTAAACCACTCATACCCGGTATGATAGAACCATTTACTTGTCCACAAATACCTTTAACCAATTTACCTGTCATTTCAGCAGAAGGTGCTACCAACATATCGCAGGTAGAAGTACCCATTACTTTACTTAAATGGTATGGCTCTATTTGGCCGCCAACAGCACCCATGTGTGCGTCAAAAGCACCAATTCCGATTTTAACATCGGTATTTAAGCCTAGTTTTTTCGCCCACTCTGCACTAAGTGTACCAGCAGCTTCTGAAGCTGGTAAAACTTCCTGAGAAACTCTTTCTCTTAAACCTTTTAAAAGAGGATCTAAAGTGGTAAAGAAATCTTCTGGTGGAAAACCGTTAAACTCCTCGGCCCAAAGTGCTTTGTGACCAGCCGCACAAACGCCTCTTTTTAATGCTGAGACATGCTGAGCTCCGGTTAATAAAAAAGGAATCCAATCGCAATGCTCTACCCAAGAAAAAGCAGCATTTTTAACGCTTTCATCAACCCTTAAGGTTCTTAATATTTTTGCCCAAAACCATTCTGAAGAGTAAATTCCGCCAACGTATTTTAGGTAATTGGTATCAAATTTTTCTGCGTGTTTATTTATCTCGGCAGCTTCTTTTAATGCTGTATGGTCTTTCCAAAGGATAAACATAGCATTGGGGTTTTCTGCAAACTCTGCTGTTAAAGCCAAAGGTACACCCTGCTCATTAACCGCTACCGGTGTAGAGCCTGTTGTATCTATAGAAATAGCTTTTACTTGTTGTGCTATTTCAATACCTACTTGGCTAAGGCAAGATGTTATGGTATGTTCAAGGCCTTCTACATAATCTAGCGGGTGTTGCCTGAATTGGTTTTGAGCAGGATTACAATATAATCCTTTCTTCCATCTGGGATAATAAAAAACAGCTGTTGAACAAATAGTTCCGTTAGAGGCATCTACCAAAACAGAACGTACAGAATCTGTCCCGTAATCTACCCCGATAACATATTTACCTTGACTCATCATTAATGACTTTGTGATTTATAATTGAGTGTGCAAAATACAATTTATTTTATTAAGTGTAAAAATAACATTTATATATTTTTCCAAGCATTATTAACTTCTAAAAAGCAATTTTTTAAAAAAGATTTAGATTCTGATAGTTAGCTGTAAAAGTTAAAATATTACTATAAGTGTTAAAATCAGCAGGCTCGTGTAAGGTAGTAAGCACAACACTTTTCATATTGGCACTTTGTGCTGCTTCAACACCTTTTGGCGCATCTTCAAAAACTACGCAAGCGCTTGGTGCTACCCCTAAAAGTTCTGCTCCTTTTAAAAAAGTTTCTGGATGTGGTTTACTTAAAGAAACATCATTGGCACTTACAATAACCGGGAAATATTCGCGGATATGCAGGTTATCCAAGATAAAATCAATATTGAATGGAATAGCAGCCGAGCCTATAGCCATTTTGATACCTTTTGATTTTGCATTTTCTAGATAATCACCTAAACCATCAATAAGTTTCATGTGGGCTTTATACTCGGCTTGGTAACGCTGTTCTTTTTCCATAGAAAGCTTATCCATTTGCTCTTGTGTGAAATAGCCTTTCCCAAAGACACGCTCTAGCAATTCTTGGTTTTTACCGTACATCTGTAAAACGGTTTCTTCAAAAGTGATATCGGCTTTTAAATCGTTGCTTAAAATATCATACCATGCTCTGGCATGAAACTGCATATCGTCTATAATGGTTCCGTTTAAATCAAATAAATAAGCCTGATAATCCATATCTCAAAAATTTTAAAAGGCTAATTTAAGCTTAAGGTTTAAATTAGGAGATATTGTTCTGTAAAATTGAAAGAATTAATTAGTTTTGCATCCCCCGAGAGGGAAAATAGGAGAGGTGTCTGAGTGGTCGAAAGAGCAAGCCTGGAAAGTTTGTATACTGGCAACGGTATCGTGGGTTCGAATCCCACCTTCTCCGCACAATTTTAAAAATTAGCCTTTAATGTAATGTTAGAGGCTTTTTTTATTGGAGTTTAAATTTAATGATGCAACTAGTAGCGAATTGTTTGCTTAAATAGCAGTCTACTTGAGCCAATGAAGATGATTAATCGGTTTAATAGTTTTATCCTATTACCAAAATTATATTTGTACCATTGTACCTCAAAAAACTTACTTGAATTAATTCTACCTCTATATTTAATCTTTTAAAGCCCTTTACTCTACAGCTAATGAGTACTTTTAAGATATAAACTTATTTCACCCTTATATCAATTTGTGTTTTTTAGTGAGGAATCATTATTGCAGAAGGCGCAGGGCGGTCAGTTAAATATCAATTAGTAATATCATAGTTTATTTACTTTATATAAATACAATTTTATCTTTATCCAATTATAAAAGATGAAAAAGAAAATATTTGCGTTAGTACTATTTTTAGGAGTTGTTGCTACAAGTTTTGCTCAATATCAAGTTAAAGGTCGGGTTTTAGATTCCTTAACTAAAACACCCATAGAATATGCCAGTATTGGGATTTTTAGTGCTGCCGATGCTAAAGTTGTAAATGGTAAAATTACTGATGAAAAGGGTGCTTTTAATATCACAGGCTTAAAGGCTGGCGTTTATCATCTTAAAATAGATTTTATAGGCTATCAATCAAAAAGCATCAAAAATATCAAGCTTGAAGCTGATAAAACCATAGATTTTGGTATCATCTTACTTAAAGGTACAGCGCAATTACTTAGCGAGGTAAAAGTAGAAAGTAACCGCAACAATCCTATCAATAAAATAGATAAGCAGGTTTTTAAGGCAGACCAATTTGAATCTGCCAAAGGAGGCACAGCTATAGATGTGATTAGAAATATGCCATCTATTACGGTTAATGGCGAGGGCGATATAAGGTTAAGAGGTTCAACTGGTTTTTTAATTTTATTAAATGGCAAGCCAGTACAAACAGATGCAGCTACGTTACTGAATCAAATTCCGGCAAACGCTATAGAAAATATAGAAATTATTACGGCGCCATCTGCAAAATATGATGCCGATGGTAAATCAGGAATCATTAACATCACCACCAAAAGAGGTGCTGGAGATGGCTTATCTTATGTATTGAATGTAAATGGAGGTTTGCCTAGTGTTAGTAATTACGATAATAAAGAAACGCCTAAAAGATACGGTGCTGATGCAACCATCAACTATCAAAAGAATGAATGGGAATTATCTTTTGGAGGCAGTTACCAGCAGAATGATTTGGCTGGTAAAAGGGTAGGAGATGTGAATACAACGATTGGGAATAGGTTTACGTCATTCCCATCAACCGGAGAGCGTAGCTTTGATAGAACCAACTACTCGGCAAGAGCATCTTTAACTTATACTCCTGATAAAGCAAATACTTTTAACGCTGGTTTTTATGCTGGCCAAAGGAAACAATTTAGGCAGGCGGATATCAATTATAATAATCGTACTACAGATATTAACACAGGAAATATCATCAATGAGTTAGCCTATTATAATGCCAATTTGGTACTTAGACAAGGGAATTTTGTTTTAGGTAACCTTGATTATATGCATAGCTTCAAAAATAAATCGACTTTAACTTTATCTGGTTTGTATGAGCATGCCAGACTTGAAGGCTTCACCAAAAACAATAACCTCAATATCAACGATTATACAGATACCATTCAATATGTCCTCAATACAGGTACTAGTCCGCTAGATGCAGTAAGGTTAAAATTAGATTATGCTATCCCCATAGGAAAAGGAAGGTTAGAAAGCGGTTATCAATTAAGGTATCAAAAACAAACAGGTAGTTTCTTATATCAGGAGGCTATTTTGGGTACAGGGCAATTTGCCACCGTACCCGAGTTTAGTGATGATATCAATGTCATTAACAATATCAATGCTTTTTATACACAATACGCAGCAAAAACAGGTAAATTAGAATATACCGGCGGTTTACGTTACGAGTATGCCACACGTAGTTTTAAAGCCAATAAAATTGCAAACCCTATTGATTTAAATTTGTCTAACTTTTTCCCATCGCTAAACTTACTTTACACATTTGATAAAGGCTATAAACTGAAAGGCGGTTTTAGTAGAAGGGTACAAAGGTCTACCAATAACGAGTTAAACCCTTATGCAGAAAGAGAACATTCTGAAACATTAGAACAAGGAGACCCTACTATCCTTCCAGAGTTTATCAATTTAACAGAGTTAGGTTTGATAAAAGATTTTACTAAAGGCTCTGTTTTTGCTACTTTATATAACCAGCAAATTACTAATGTAGTAAACCGAGTAAATAGTGTGTATGCTGATACTGTTTTAAACAGGATATATACCAATGCTGGCGATGCTAACCTTTGGGGGATAGAAACAGGCTTGAATGTGAAACCTATAAAGTGGTGGTCGGCTTATGTAGGTGTAAATATTTACGATTACCGAATAAAAGGGGCACTATTTAATAATAGAGTAGCTGTAAATAATTCTGGTTTGGCCTATTCTATCAATACTAACCATAGTTTTAGTGCAGGAAAAAACACCAGCATACAGTTTAACCTTAATTATTTATCAGAACGCCCAACAGCCCAAGGCGAGGATTCTAGATTTATAGTGCCTAATTCATCTGTAAAACAAAGCTTTTTAAATGGTAGGTTAACAGCGAGCCTACTTTGGCAAAACATGAGTTTAGGGATGATTAACACCAACGAACAGCGCATTACTACCCGCGGTAGAGATTTCTTTACCACAACCAATTATATTCATGAGAAGGACATCTTCATGATTAACCTAAGCTTTAATCTAAACCCTTTAACCAAAAAACTGAAACTGCCTAGTAGCGAGTTTGGGGAAAGAGAATTTTAAGTTTTAAAAGACATCCATAAAAAATAAGCGATAAATAATTGCAGATATGAATATTTATATTTTACTTTGTATTTCAAAGTACTTTTAAATGAAAGAAAAATATCTAGAAGATATCAAAGAAATTAAGGACATCATGAACCGCTCAACACGGTTTATTTCTTTAAGTGGCTGGTCTGGTGTTTCTACTGGTTTAATAGCATTGGCTGGGGTTACAGCGGCTTATTTTATCATTTTCCAAAAACAAAACTGGTTAATAGAACAACCTGTAAGTATAAATGCTACAAACTTATTTTATTTACTACTTATTGCTGTAGTAACGCTAGGGTTATCTATCGGCTCGGCTATTTTCTTTACTACGCAAAAAGCCATCAAGCAAAGTCAAAAAGTTTGGGATCAGCAGAGTAAAAGATTGCTGATTAATTTAGCTATCCCTTTAGTTACTGGTGGTTTGCTATGTTTATTGCTTTTATTTAAGGGATTTGTAGGGTTTTTGCCAGCATTAACGCTTGTTTTTTATGGCTTAGCACTTATCAATGCGAGTAAGTATACTTGGCCAGAGCTCAGAAATTTAGGTTTATTTGAGATTGTTCTAGGATTATTAGCGATACAATTTATAGCACATAGCCTTTTGCTGTGGGCTTTAGGTTTTGGAGTTATCCAAGTTATTTATGGTTTAATTGTCCAAAAGAAATACAAATAGTGAAGGAAGTCTTAAAAGATTTAGACAAAGCATTTGAAAACAGAATTAGGTTAGGGATTATGTCTGCCTTGGTTGTAAACGACTATATAGATTATACTTCTCTAAAAGAGCTTCTGGATGTTACCGATGGTAATTTAGCTAGCCATTTAAAATCTTTAGAAAAATGTGGTTATATAAGCTATGAGAAAGCCTTTGTAGACCGTAAACCTAATACTAACTATTCAGCAACCGAAAAAGGTAAGGAAGCATTTATCAAGCATATAAAAGCGATAGAGCAACTTCTTCAATAAAAATATCAACAAAAAATAAATTTTAAGATTATGAAAATGAAAAGCTTAATCATCATCTTAGGGGTAGTGGGGGCAATATTGCTTATCCCATTCATCGCTATGCAATTTACTTCCGAGGTAGATTGGTCTCTGTTCGATTTTATACTTATGGGCGTTTTATTGACCGGAACGGGTTTACTAATCGACTTAGCTATCAGAAAGATAAAAACCAATCCACAAAGGTTAATCGTATTAGGCGTTATTCTTTTGACATTTTTCCTGATTTGGGCAGAATTAGCAGTAGGTATATTTGGGTCTCCTTTTGCAGGGAGTTAAGTTTATCAGCTATAATTATAAAAAAGGTGGTTTAGATTTTCTAAACCACCTAAACATATATACTGATTGACTGAAATTAAGCTAAATCAAAACGGTCAAGATTCATTACTTTATTCCATGCGGCAATAAAGTCTTTAACAAATTTTTCTTGTCCGTCTGCGCATCCATAAACTTCGGCAATAGCTCTTAATTCAGAGTTAGAACCAAATATTAAATCTACTCTTGTACCAGTCCATTTTAATTCACCAGTTTTACGGTCTTTACCTTCAAAAATATTTTTAGCATCTGTTATTGCTTGCCATGTTGTGCCAAAGTCTAAAAGATTTAAAAAGAAGTCATTAGATAATACTTCAGTACGGTTGGTAAATACTCCATGTTTAGAACCATCAAAGTTTGCGTTTAATACACGTAAACCCCCAACTAAAGCAGTCATTTCTGGTGCGGTAAGTGTTAAAAGTTGTGCTTTATCCACTAATAACTCTTCTGGCGAAGCTGTATGATGAGCTTTTAAATAATTGCGGAAACCATCAGCATGTGGTTCTAATACTGCAAATGAATCAACATCTGTTTGTTCTTGCGAAGCATCTGTACGACCCGGAGTAAATGGAACTTCAACGTTGAAACCAGCATTTTTAGCAGCTTGTTCAACAGCCGCACATCCTCCAAGTACTATTAAATCAGCCAAAGAAACTAATTTACCATCAGATTGTGTTGCGTTAAAGTCTCTTTGTATTTGCTCTAATTTATCAAGCACTTTAGCTAATTGTGAAGGATTGTTTACCTCCCAATATTTTTGAGGCGTTAAGCGGATACGAGCACCATTAGCACCACCACGTTTATCAGACCCTCTGAAAGTAGAAGCAGAAGCCCAGGCTGTAGAAACCAATTCTGAAATACTTAGTCCTGATGCTAGTATACTAGCTTTTAAAGAAGAAATGTCTTGGTTATCAATTAATTTATGTGTTACAGCCGGAACCGGGTCTTGCCAAATTAATTCTTCGGCAGGTACTTCTGGACCTAAATACCGAGATTTTGGTCCCATATCACGGTGAGTTAATTTAAACCAAGCTCTTGCAAAAGCATCTGCAAATTCATCAGGGTTTTCATAAAAACGTCTTGATATTTTCTCGTAAGCTGGGTCTATACGTAAAGCTAAATCTGTAGTTAGCATAAAAGGAGCATGTTTTTTAGCAGGGTCATGTGCATCTGGTACAGTACCTTCGCCAGCGCCATTTTTTGGTCTCCATTGATGTGCTCCAGCAGGGCTTTTAGTTAATTCCCACTCGTATCCAAATAAATTTTCGAAGTAATTGTTACTCCATTTTGTAGGCGTAGTGGTCCATGCACCTTCTAAACCACTCGTAATAGTATCTGCCCCATTACCAGTACCGTAAGTATTTTTCCAGCCTTGGCTTTGCTCTTCTATACTTGCTCCGGCAGGTTCTTTGCCTACATATTTGCTAGGATCAGCTGCGCCATGTGTTTTACCAAAGGTATGACCTCCAGCAATTAAAGCAACGGTTTCTTCATCATTCATCGCCATTCGGGCAAATGTTTCGCGTATATCACGAGCAGAAGCTAATGGATCCGGATTGCCATTAGGTCCTTCAGGATTTACATAAATTAAACCCATTTGTACGGCAGCTAGCGGATTTTCTAAATGACGGTCGCCAGTATAACGCTTATCGCCTAACCACTCGGCCTCAGAACCCCAATAAATATCTTCCTCTGGTTCCCAAACATCATTACGGCCGCCACCAAAACCAAAAGTTTTGAAACCCATAGATTCTAATGCGCAGTTTCCTGCTAAAATCATTAAATCTGCCCAAGAAAGTTTCTTACCATATTTTTGTTTGATTGGCCAAAGTAAAAGTCTTGCTTTATCTAAGTTGGCATTATCTGGCCAGCTGTTTAAAGGTGCAAAACGTTGTGTTCCTGCTCCTGCACCACCCCTTCCATCGGCAATGCGGTAAGTTCCGGCACTATGCCAAGCCATTCGGATAAAAAACGGTCCGTAATGACCATAATCTGCCGGCCACCAATCTTGTGAGGTAGTCATTAACTCATATATATCTTGTTTAACGGCGTTAAGATCTAACGATTTAAACTCTTCGGCATAATTAAAATCCTTGTCCATTGGGTCAGACAAGTTAGAGTGCTGACGAAGAATATTTAACTTTAATTGATTAGGCCACCAGTCGCTGTTTCTGGTACCGCCACCAGCACTTTTTCTTATGGCTCCACTAGAGAAAGGGCATTTTGCTGCTCCTCCTTCATTAACATCTGCTAAGGTTGTTTTTAAATCTTTTTTTTCTTCCATTACAATAATATTTATGTATGATTTATAATTTTCTAAACTCTAAATTAGGCTTAATGGCAGGATAATTTTCATCTATATTTATGATATTGATATTGCAAAAATCTATAAGACATAAAAAAGGTTTTAGTAATTTACTAAAACCTTTTGATTTAATTAAAACCTTCGAACATTTTAATATTTCGCCATTCTATAGTGGCTTCTTTGTCGTTTTCTAGCTTGCCATAAGCACCAAATTTGAAGTAATAGTCGCCGTCTGCTGGTCCATGAACATATTCATTATATAATTTACTTTGGTCTCCAAGATAGATATACACCTTATTTTCCTTTCTGAAATGAACAACATTTACTTTAAGCCATTTATTAGTTTTGTCATTATAATCGGCAAAAACATTTGTTAAAGGTGTAAATATACCTACTCTATCAATGCTTGGGGGTACTACCAATGTTCCTTTATCATCTTTCTTCGTATTAAAAATCAACACTTTAAAGCCAGATTGTTTCATGTTTTGCCACACCTGACAGATATGATGAGAGCTAAGTATACCGTCTATAAATCTTACTTCGCCTTCAAATTGATAAATACCGTCTTCCTTATATTTACCGTCCATCTGTATTTTCATTTCAGATCTTCTGGCTTTTGGATCTGCCCCGATGGTAAATCTGTGGATAGCGTCTGTATAATCATTGGTTTTATTCTTGTAAGCATATTTACAAAGATTTGCTGCAATGTCTTGATTAGCTTTTAATGTATCCCAATCAAATCTGTCCATTTTTTGAGCGTTTTGCAATTGTAATACAAAATCAGGATTTTGTATTTTAGTCCATTTAACACCTTTAAACTTTACTTGGGCGAATGATGATTGAGTTAAGCAAAACATGCATATCAATAAGAATAAGCTTGATTTTAAAATTTTTGTTTTCATCGTTTAATTAAAATTGGTTTTGAGAAGTCACAAAGTAACTATTTAACCAACCATTTAATTAAGTTTACTTACCTTTTTAATAAGGTAATTTTGCAGTCCACCGGGCATTTCCCAGCTTACTTGCGAACCTTCCTGATAGCCTAAAACAGCTATCGCCATAGGGCTAAATACCGAGATTTTATGTGCTTTCATATTGGCTTCTTCTAAAGGTACAATTTGGAAAGAAAATGTTTTCTTGCTCACCATATCTTCTATAACTACATGTGTATACAAGCCAATAACGTTTTCTGGAAGGCTACCTGTTTTTATGATGGTTGCATGTTTAAGTTCTTCCATTAATTTTTGCTTATTATAATCAGAAAGCACAGAAGTTTTATAATGTTTCTCTAATAATTGATGTTCTTTTAAACCTAATATTAATTTTTCTTTTGTCATGTCTTTATTTTTTTATGTAATCCAGTGAGGTTTTAATAATATAATAGCTGCCTATACTAAGCATATAGCATTAATAAGTTATCATTATAAAAACCATATAAACTATTTAATAATTTATACCGCCCCATAAAAAATTATGGGGCCTAAGAAATAAAGGCTTTATTTGAAGAAAGTAAGAAGAAGTTAAATAGAAATAAATTTCTCTTACTTGGTAGGGATGTAATTTTTTTAAAAAAAGTAATTTCTGAACAAAGATTAATCATCATAAACATAAGAATTAGTAAAAAAACAGTTTAAGGTAGCCCCTTAAGTTTTTTGATGTGGGGCTTAGATGATAAAGTCTTTAGAAGAATAAAACGATGAAAAAGATGTACTACACGATAAGCCATCGCCTAAAAACATAGGTGCATTGGTATATGCTAATGAAATGTTTTGTAGAAGATAAATCATGATCAACTTAAAATCATTGTTTTTAACAAATATAAAGAATTAGATAACAATCAGCAATTTTTATTAATTTTCCCTCATGGCTTCAGTACTTATTGTATTCGCACATCCAGTGTATGAGAAATCTAGGGTGAACCGTTTTTTGGTTAAAGCTGTAAAAGGATTAAAACAGGTTACTTTTCATGATTTATATGAGCTTTATCCAGATTTTGATATAGATGTTAAAAAGGAACAAAAAATATTAGCCAAGCATGATATTATTGTGCTACAACATCCTTTTTATTGGTATAGCATGCCTCCACTTTTAAAGCAATGGTTAGATTTAGTGTTGGAATATGGTTGGGCTTATGGTAAAGAAGGCATCCAACTAAGAAATAAGAAACTATTTAATGCTATTACAACTGGTGGGACGTTTGAAGCTTATAAAAAAGAAGGTCATAACCGTTACACCATTACAGAGCTTTTGTATCCTTTAGACCAAACGGCCTTTTTATGTAAAATGACTTATTATCCACCTTTTGTTGTACATGGTACGCATAGGCTTTCTGAGGTGCAAATACAACAATTTGCCCACGATTATCAGCAAGTGATTATTGGCTTAAGAGATGGTTTATTTCAGGAAGATAATTTAGTAAGCGCAACATATATGAACTATGTGATTGATAAACCCTACCAACTCTAGTTATGGAAAAATCTTTTCTATTTCAGGCAATTGTATATCTAGCCTCGGCAGTTATTGGTGTTAATATTGCAAAAAGGCTAGGTTTAGGGACTGTGTTAGGCTATCTGCTTGCCGGAGTTGTAATTGGTCCTTTTGTATTGGGGTTTGTTGGTGAGGAAGGTAAGGACATCATGCATGTATCAGAATTTGGCGTGGTTATGATGCTTTTTGTTATCGGTTTAGAGCTTGAACCTAACTTATTATGGCGTATGCGAAGGTTGGTGATTGGTTTGGGTGGTATGCAGGTATTTTGTACCACTATTGCCATTAGTTTTGCAGCATATTTTTTGGGGCAAAGCTGGCAAGCGGCTTTAGCTATCGGGGCAACACTTTCTTTATCATCAACGGCTATAGTTATGCAAACGCTTAGCGAGAAAGGTTTACTTAAAACTTCAGCAGGTAATTCGTCATTTGCAGTATTGTTATCTCAAGATATAGCTGTTATTCCTTTATTAGCTATTTTTCCAATATTAGCCACAGAAGTTATTGATCAAGAAAGTACAAGCTTAATCAGTAGTTTTTCTGGCTGGCAACAAACTTTAATTGTATTAGGTGCTATTGCCATCATTATTGTAGCAGGTAGGTATATTGTAAGTCCTGTTTTTAGGTGGGTAGCCAAAACCCGCCAAAGAGAATTATTTATGGCTACAGCACTTTTATTGGTGTTTTTAATCGCAGAATTAATGATTGTAGTGGGTTTAAGCCCTGCTTTAGGTACTTTTTTAGCTGGTGTGGTATTAGCAAATAGCGAGTTTAAGCATGAATTAGAAAGTGATATTGACCCTTTTAAAGGCTTATTGTTAGGCTTGTTTTTTATTTCTGTGGGCTCTACCATAGATTTTGGTTTGGTAAGAGATAATTTTCTAATTGTAATTGCCCTAGTATTAGGTTTGATGTTCCTAAAAGGTGTTATTTTATATGTTTTAGGAAAATCTTTTGGGTTAAAAGGCGATCAGAATATGTTGTTTGCCGTTTCTTTAGCGCAAATGGGCGAGTTTGCTTTTGTACTTTTCTCTTTTGCAGGACAGTATGCACTTATAAATGCAGAGGATATAGATTTATTAATTGCTATTGTAGCTTTAAGTATGGCGTTAACACCTTTATTTTTTGTTGCAAATGAAAGGTTAATCTTACCTAGATATTTTACCAAAGAAAAATCTACTAGAACAGCCGATGAAATTCATGATAAAAACCCTGTAATTATTGCTGGTTTTGGTAGGTATGGTAATATTGTTGGACGTTTTTTAAGAGCAAACGGAGTATCTGCAACAGTATTAGATAACGATTCTGATAGGGTAGAATTATTAAGAAGATTTGGCTATAAAGTATATTATGGAGATGCCTCTAGGTTTGATTTAATGAAGGCTGCCGGTGCTGAAACTGCTAAAATTATCATCATTGCAATGGATACACCACAACAATGTTTAGAAATGGTAGCTATGGTAAAGAAGAATTTTCCACATCTAAAGATATTATCCAGAGCTTATGACCGTAATGATTCTTTTGATTTAATGGAATCTGGTGTAGATTATATTTATCGCGAAACGCTTGATTCTTCTTTGCGTTTAGGCGCAGATGCTTTACAAATGATTGGTTTTAGGGCTTACCAAACACATAGGGCTGCCCGCACTTTTTTGAAGCATGATGAGCGTGTGCTTTCAGATTTAATTAAGCATAGGCATGATAGTAAGTCTTATATCAGCGTTGCTAAAGAAAAAATAACAGAACTTGAAGAGCTTATTTTAAGAGATATTAAAGACGAAGGCATTTTAGAAAGAGATAGCGGTTGGGATAGCGAAAAGCTAAGGGTAGACGCTAAATCTTAAATTGTTTTCATCTTCTTAATAAGACCTTCAATAACTTTAGGGAAGTGTTGATGTTCTAACTGCTGCCCTTTAAATTTTATCATTTCTAAATCATCTCCGGCTTCAATCTTAAATCTTGATTGATGGATAACTTCACCATCATCAAAATGTTCGTTTACAAAATGTATAGTGATACCAGATTCAAGCTCTTTATTTGCTAAAACAGCGAGATGTACTTTATCTCCATACATGCCTTTGCCACCATATTTTGGCAATAATGAGGGATGTATATTGATGATTTTATTTGGGAATGCTTTTAATAAATTTGCTGGGACTAACCATAAAAAACCAGCAAGTACAATTAAATCAATTTGTAGATTTTTGAGTAATTGGACTACATCATCGGTATCTCTAAATTCTTTTTTATCAAAAATATGAGAAGGGATTTCAAAATTATCAGCTCTTTGCAGTACATAAGCATCAGGGTTATTGGTTAAAACAATAGCAACTTCTGCATCATTACTTTTTTTAAAATACTCCATGATTTTTTGGGCGTTAGAACCCGAACCAGAGGCGAAAATAGCTATGCGTTTCTTCAAAACTTTTTAATTTTTGTATCAAAGATAAAAGTTTGAACGTTTTTTAGAAATCATTATGAAGAAACTTAAAATTTATAGGTAAACACAAATAAAAAATGTTTGTTGATTGTAAATTATTTGTGGTTAACAAGTTTTCTAATTTCATTTTAATGTTAATTAGGGAACTTGTCTTTTAAGTGCTAAAAAATTATCAATGAATATATTAATTGTTGAAGATGAATTTGATGTTCTTAAAGTGATAAAAAAGGCACTTGAGCAAGAAAATTATACGGTTAGCGTTGCTATGGATGGCAATATGGCTTTAAAAATGTGTCGCGAGCATCATTTTGATTTAGTCTTGCTTGATATTATGTTGCCAGAAAAAAATGGTATTGAAGTTTGCAAAAAACTAAGAAGTGAGGAATATCCTGTACCTATTTTAATGTTGAGTGCCTTAGATTCAACAGAAAACGTGGTTACCGGTTTAGATGTGGGTGCTGATGATTACCTTGCAAAACCTTTTAAATTGGTAGAGCTTTTGGCTCGTATAAAAGCTTTGCTAAGAAGAAAGAAAGCTGTTTTACCTCAAGAAAATGCTGTTATCAAAATTGCTGATTTAGAATTTGACCCGGAAGCCAGGAGTGTTTTTAGAAATGGGGAAGCTATAAATTTAACGGCTACAGAGTATAGGCTTTTAGAATATTTCATCAAAAACAAGAAAAGGGTATTATCCAGAATAGATATTTTAGAAAATGTTTGGGATGTTACTTATGATTTAGGAACCAATGTAGTAGATGTTTATGTAAATTACCTAAGGAAAAAAATTGATAAAAACGCCACTCAGAAGCTCATCCACACTAAGGTAGGTATGGGGTATATTTTTAATGATGAGTATGCGTTTTAAGCGACAAATAACCCTGGCTTTTGCTGGTTTAACAGCATTAATTTTTCTGATGATTGGTTTGATGATGTATTTCTTAACAGAGAAATATACACGTCAAGAATATTTTACTCGATTAAAACTACGCTCAGAAGTAGCCGCAAAGTCAAGGTTTGGAGCCAGTAAATTAAGCAATACCATTTATCGGGAAGTAAGAAAACAGCATTTACAGGTTTTACCAGATGAGAAAGAATACATTATTAAAGTAGAAGGTGGAAAGCCCATTCTTCATGCTAAAGAAAATCTTCCATCAGTACTGATTAGGAAAGTTATACAAAGTAATTACGCCGAATACACACAGTATGGAACTTATTTTGTGGCTACCCTTTATAGAAATAGTCCAGAAGAAACTTACATAGTAGCCATAAGTGCTACAGATCCAGTTGGTAAACAAGATTTACAAAGACTAAAATTTATTTTATTGTTTTGCTTTTTAGTGATGAGTTTATTGGCTTTTATCATTGGAAATTGGTTTGCAACACGTTTTACCAAGCCTCTTTCTAAAATGATCAAGAAAGTGAATAATATTAGTGCCTATAATCTTGACTTGCGTTTAGATCCATCAAAAAAAGCAAAAGGAGAAATGGAAGAGTTGGCTATTACTTTTAACAATATGTTAGATAGGTTAGAAACAGCTTTTCAAATTCAGAATAACTTTGTAAGCAATGCTTCGCATGAATTAAGAACTCCGTTAACCGCAATTTTAGGCGCAGCAGAATTAGCGCTTATGAATCCGCAAGGAGAGAATAAGGAAGCCTTAGAGCTGATTTACAAACAAGCCTCAAGGTTAAATGACATTATTAATGGCTTGTTGAAATTAGCGCAATCTGGTTATAATTATAAAAAGCAGTTAAACGATGTTATTAGGTTAGATGAATTATTGTTATCGATTATTGATGATTTAAATGTTACCAACCCTGATAACCAAGTACAACTTGATTTTTCTGAACTGCCAGAACAAGCTTCTGATTTAGCGCTTTTTGGTACAGAACCTTTGCTAAGATTGGCTATCAATAACATTATCCAGAATGCTTGTAAATATTCTGATAATAAGCCTGTTTTAGTTAAATTATCCACTTTAAAAGATAAGATTTGTGTACGTGTATCAGACCAAGGTATTGGTATTCCGCAAAAAGATTTAGAACATATTTTCGAGCTCTTCTTCAGAGCGTCTAATCATGGTGATAGAATGGGCTTTGGCTTAGGGCTGCCACTTTCTTACCGAATTTTTAAAGTGCACCAAGCTATTTTAGACATACAATCTGTAGAAAGTAAAGGAACAGATGTTTATGTCTACTTTTATAAAAAGTCTTAAGCTAAGCAGTGTTTAGGAGGTATGTCTTCCTCAGATTAAAACCTTCTAATATTTAAAATGGCTTTGAAACTTGCTTTTTTAGCTTCTTTAAACCATTTCTATTTATAAAACCGCTATAAAATTTAATGAGTTTCTAATTTGTTTAATCATTTTATAATTCCTGTTTAAATCTGTTTTAAGTGTTGTAACAGATATTTATAAAAAAGGATAATGATTATGAAAGCAATCAAGAATATTTTAGTTCCAACCAATTTAACCGTAGGCTCATTAAGTGTGGTGCAATATGCTTTACACCAATTCAAAGGCTATGCCTTTAACATTACATTACTACATGTTTTACCTTTACCAGATTCTATTTCAGATTTATTAATGTTATCAAGAAAAACTGATGAAAATGAACATATCCCATCAGAATTTCATGAGGCTGTACAAAGACTTACTTTATTATTTCCACTTCGTATATCAAGCATCAAAATAGAGCATCAATATGGGTTATCTGCTTCTATTTTAGCACAAATCATCAGTAATAAAGAGATAGATTTGATTTTACATTGTAAAACAGCTTTTAAAAGTGCCACCAATAGTGATGAGCAAAAACTATTAAAATTATTAGACGAGAGTGCTTATCCAGTAGTGTATGTTCCGGAAGTTCCACTAGCCGATACGCCTAAAACCATCAGTTTTATTTTAGAAGAGAATGTAAACTGTGTCGCCATTCTAAAAAATATGCTTGACCAATTGTTGGTACAAGCCCAAACAGAAATAAGATTGATAGCCGCTATGCCTATAACTAAGGTTGCAACCTTAATAGCTCAGTTTAAAAACGAAGTAGATAAAGGGAAGCTTTTTGGTACTTATAAGTTTTCTATACACATGTTGCAGGGAGAAAATTATGAAGAGTCGGTAATGCAGTTTACGGAAGATTTTGAAGTTGATATGATTTTTCTTTTAAAAAAGAAGACATTTTTAAACAGATATTTTATCAACCAACATATCCTAAACCAAACACTTAAACAAGCCAGAATTCCACTATTTACATTAGCCTAAAAAAAGGAGGTCATCATGTTGTTAAAAAGTAAGGTACCCGTTACTTATATATTTGGGAAAATTAAATTTGAGATTTTATTTGTTGCTTTTTATGCTTGTATCATTAGTATTTTAAGTAGTAATTATCATATTCAGAAATTTTCTTTACCTATAGCTGTACCTATGATTGTTGGTACCGTAATTTCTTTATTATTGGGCTTTAGGTCTAACCAAGCTTATGACCGTTGGTGGGAAGCTCGTATTATTTGGGGAGCTATCGTTAATGACTCAAGAACACTTGCCAGACAATTACTTTCCTTTTTTAAGGATCCGGACTATTCTGTAGAAATTAATCTTTTTCAAGAACGTTGGATAAAAAGACAAATGGCATGGTGTTATTGTTTAGGTCAAAGTTTACGAGATAAGGACCCTGATGCAGGTTTACATAAATATTTAAGTAAACAAGATATGGTTTTTATCAATCATCATGACCATAAACCAAATGCTATTTTACAACTACACGCTAGAGATTTAAAATATGCACTAGAACGGGGATGGATAAATAGCTATCAGCAAGTGGAAATAGATAACACCTTAACTAAGTTATGTGATGCTATGGGAAAATGCGAACGTATTAAAAAAACCGTTTTTCCTACCACTTATGGGATGTACATCCATTTTTCTATTTATTTTTTTGTATTGCAGTTACCATTTTCATTGATGGATTTTTTTGGGATTTACCAAATACCCGTAACTATTGCACTAGCTGCTACTTTCTTTTTGATAGAAAAAATGGCTGTTCATTTACAAGATCCATTTGAGAATAAGCCTACGGATACGCCTGTAACAAGTATTTCTAAAACCATAGAACGTAATTTATGGCAAATGTTGAGCGAGCGGGAGATACCCACTTATAAAACAGAATCTAAAGATTTTTATATTTTGTAGTCTTATCGAAATTAAAATAATACTTCTTTTTTTATTTGTAAGCTATCTCGAAAGGGGGTAGCTTTTTTATTTTTTTTCTTGCTCTCGTTTGCAACGAGTGCTTAATTGGTCAAGCCTTAAAAAGTCCAATTTAACTTTACAGGGTATAATTTATTTGAATGATCTTGCAGATTTTTTTTGGTCAGTTTATCAAATACCCACATTAGAAGGAGCTGCCATTGTAAAAAGAAGCTGGCAAAAGATGATTTCCATTTATTCATCATCCTTTTGAAGTTAAAAGCAGCAGCAGCAAGCATAATATTGATATTATCGCCCACTATTCCTTTATAAAAGTTGCGGTTTAATCTGTGATCTTGTTTGATGTGTCCGATAATGGGTTCTATGGATGCCCTTTTGCGATGTAACTTTCTAAGTTTATTAGCCTGATACCTGCTGATGTTCTTTTTAGGTGCTTTGGGTAAGAGTATT
>NZ_AULF01000036.1 GCF_000425145.1 Pedobacter glucosidilyticus DSM 23534 | reverse complement strand
ATCAAACTGTTGTTTTCTCGAACAATATCTTCTTTCAATAATATGTCATTGTTAAGCTAAAAGCTTAAGGCGGTAAGCCTAAAGCATAAGTGAAACAAAATGAATATAAGCTTTAAGCCTTGAGCTTAGAGCTCAAAAGATATTCAGGTGTCTATATCGATGGTGTCCACCTCTTCCCATTCCGAACAGAGAAGTTAAGCCCATCAGAGCCAATGGTACTGCAGTAAAATGTGGGAGAGTAGGTCGATGCCGACTTTTTTTTATTCAATCAAATAATACCCTTTAAGCTAGTATAACTTAAAGGGCTTTTTTGTTATTAGGGAATTCTTAATAGGGTTTTAATCATTCGCAACTTTATAAAAAAGTTGAATTTCCACCTATAAAGTAAGTCGCTTTTCAAAAAAAAACATCTATTTTCACGGAATCTTTTAGCACTCTTTTTTATAAGTTTTTTTTATATAATTAACGAATATAAATCATAGTTGTACATGATTAAAATTACTCTTCCCGATGGTTCTATAAGGGAATATGAAAAAGGAACCAATGCTCATCAAATTGCCTTATCTATTTCAGAGGGCTTAGCTAGAAACGTATTAGCCGCTGTAGTAGACGGCGAAGTTTGGGATACTTCAAGACCTATTGAGCAAGATGCGTCTATGAAATTATTAACTTGGAATGATACAGAAGGAAAATCTACCTTCTGGCACTCATCCGCTCACTTGTTGGCAGAAGCTTTAGAAGCTTTATATCCAGGAACAAAATTTGGTATTGGACCGGCTATAGAGACAGGTTTTTATTATGATGTTGATTTCGGAGATCATCAGATTTCATCTGACGATTTTAAGAAAATAGAAGACAAGATTATTGAGCTTGCGAAAGCAAAGTCTGAGTACAGTAGAAAATCCGTTTCTAAAGCAGAAGCTTTAAAGTATTTTGAAGAAAAAGGAGATGAATATAAATTAGATTTAATCAAAGACCTTGAGGATGGTAAAATCACTTTCTATACACAGGGTAATTTTACCGATTTGTGTAGAGGGCCGCATATACCTAATACCGGGTTCATCAAGGCTGTAAAGCTGATGAACGTTGCAGGCGCTTATTGGAGAGGTGATGAAAGCAGAAAGCAGTTGACCCGTATTTATGGCGTAACTTTTCCTAAACAAAGTGAGCTTGCTGAATATCTTCAAATGATTGAGGAAGCTAAGAAAAGAGATCACCGTAAGTTGGGAAAAGAACTAGAGCTCTTTACTTTCTCAGAAAAAGTAGGTATGGGTTTACCATTATGGTTGCCAAAAGGAACTGCTTTAAGAGAAAGATTGGTTAATTTCTTGCAAAAAGCTCAGCAAAAGGCAGGTTATGATCAAGTAATCACCCCACATATTGGACATAAAAACCTATATGTAACATCTGGGCATTACGATAAATATGGTGCAGATTCTTTTCAGCCAATTAAAACTCCGCAAGAAGGTGAAGAGTTTTTCTTGAAGCCAATGAACTGTCCGCACCATTGCGAAATCTATAAATCTAAACCAAGATCTTATAAAGATTTACCGGTAAGATTAGCCGAGTTTGGTACTGTTTATCGTTATGAGCAAAGTGGCGAGTTACATGGTTTAACCAGGGTAAGAGGCTTTACACAAGATGATGCTCACTTATTTTGTAGGCCAGATCAGGTTAAAGAAGAATTTAAAAAAGTTATCGATCTAGTTTTATATGTTTTCAAAGCTTTGGGCTTTGAAAACTATACGGCTCAGGTATCATTAAGAGACCCTGAGAATAAAGCCAAGTATATAGGTTCTGATGAAAATTGGCAATTGGCAGAGCAAGCTATTGTTGAAGCAGCAGAAGAAAAGGGTTTACCAACCGTTGTAGAGTTAGGAGAGGCCGCATTTTACGGGCCTAAACTAGATTTTATGGTTAAAGATGCTTTAGGTAGAAAATGGCAGCTAGGAACTATACAGGTAGATTACAATTTACCCGAACGGTTTGAATTAGAATATACTGGAAGCGATAATCAAAAACACCGCCCAGTAATGATTCATAGAGCACCTTTTGGTTCTCTAGAAAGGTTTGTGGCTGTTTTAATCGAGCATTGCGCTGGAAATTTTCCATTATGGCTTACACCAGAGCAATTTATAGTTTTACCAATTTCAGAAAAATTTGAAGATTATGGTAAAAAAGTTTTAGAATCTTTAAATAATTCCGATATTCGCGGTTTGATTGACTTGCGGGATGAGAAAATTGGAAGGAAGATTAGGGATGCTGAAATCAAAAAACTACCTTATATGCTTATTATAGGTGAGAAAGAAATGCAAGAAGGCATGGTTTCTGTACGTAAGCATGGTGAGGGAGATAAAGGAAGCATGACTTTAGAAGAGTTCCAAAATCATCTTCAACAAGAAATCATTATTTAAATAAATAACTGGAGGACTATTATTAGACCAAAATTGAATCCGAATAACAGAAGCAGAAGAACCACAGAGCCGGCTCATAATATCAACAGACGTATTAGAGCTAGGGAAGTTAGGGTAGTAGGCGAGGATATTGAACAGGGCGTATACCCTATAGAAAAAGCATTGCAGATGGCAGAAGAATTGGAACTCGACTTAGTTGAGATTTCACCTAATGCAAATCCGCCAGTATGTAAAATTGTTGATTACAATAAGTTTGTTTACGAGCAAAAGAAGAAGCTTAAAGAAATCAAAGCAAATGCAAAACAAACTGTTATTAAGGAGATTCGTTTCGGTCCTAATACCAGTGATCATGATTTTCAATTTAAACTAAAGCATGCCGTTAGCTTTTTAGAAGCAGGTGAGAAAGTAAGAGCTTACGTTCACTTTAAAGGTAGAGCTATCGTTTATAAAGAGCAAGGAGAAATTTTGTTGTTGAAATTTGCTCAAGCTTTAGAGGATTATGGAAAAGTAGAACTTCTTCCTAAGTTAGAAGGAAAGAGAATGTTCTTAACAGTTGCGCCTAAAACGTTAAAAAAATAAATATCCACAGGTTAAATTAAAAAGCATAATTATGCCAAAAATGAAAACCAATTCTAGTGCAAAAAAGCGTTTTTCGCTCACTGGAACAGGTAAAATCAAAAGAAAGAGTGCTTATAAAAGTCACATCTTAACTAAGAAGACTACGAAGCAAAAACGCAACTTAACTCATACTACATACGTGAATGATGGAGATATGGGTAATGTTAAACGTATGCTTTGTATCGGAAAGTAATTAATTTATTAACCAGGTATCCGGTAGTAAGAATTCTGCAATACGAATCACCGTTTATCAAAATCATTTAAAATATGCCACGTTCGGTTAACGCAGTTGCGTCAAGAAGAAGAAGAAAAAAAATCTTAGGTTTAGCCAAGGGCTACTGGGGTTCAAGAAGTAAGGTTTATACCATTGCTAAAAATACTGTTGAAAAAGGTTTGCAATATGCTTTCCGCGACAGAAAAGTTAAAAAGAGAGAATTCAGAGCGTTATGGATTCAGCGTATTAATGCTGGAGCCCGTCAGTACGGTATCTCTTATTCTCAATTAATAGGGAAATTAGCTGCAAAAAACATAGGTTTAAATAGAAAAGTTTTAGCTGATTTAGCAATGAATCATCCTGAAGCTTTTAAAGCTATTGTTGATACGGTAAAATAAAAAAAACACGTTTTAGGATGATAAAGAAAAGGAATCAAATTTATTTGGTTCCTTTTTTTTATGGAATAAATTTTAGCTGTCGCTTTTTAGTTAAATTATCAACTGTTTTTTCTAAAATATTATTTTCAAAATTGAATAAATACTTATCTTAGTGAAGTAGCTCCTCATGAAGAATCTCTCAATTGTAAACTGGTCTTTAAATAAGCTGCTTTCTACAGAATCAGATTCCTTGGAAAGGGCTAAAATAAAAATTCTATTTTCTTTACTCATACTATCTCTTTCTAAGGTAATTGTTGTGATTATTACAGCATGGTACTACCAACAAGATTTTCAGTTAAATCGGTCTATAATTTTTGGCGTTATTTATCTTATACTTTTTAAACTTTTACTCTCTAAAAAAATTAGTATTTCTAAAACTAGCCATTTTATGGTTTGGGTGGGACTTGTTGTTATTTGGTCTAATATATTCATAAAATCAGGTAGCTTAAGTTTGGTTATTATCCAATTTATCTTTATGCTTATCATGAGTAGTTTTTATCTTATAGGCTCTAGAGTTGCACTTATTGCTTCTATATTAGCTTGTCTTCCAGTAATGATAAACCTGCTTTACGATAATAAAGTATTCTCAAATAAATATACTTCAGATTTTGTAGCTTCTCCAGGTTATGAGATTTTAGTAATATTAAATTTTCTCACAGTTATTATAGCTCACTATTTTTTTAACGAAGCGTTTAAAAACAATATGAGTATACAAAAAGAACTTAATAAAAAGCTAGAAATAGCAGTTGAAGAAGCCAATAAAGCTGCACAATCTAAATCAGATTTTCTTTCTGCGATGTCTCATGAATTAAGGACGCCATTAAACGCAGTTATAGGAATGACGAATTTGTTTCTTTCTGATCCTAAAAGTTATGACCAGCAAGAAAATCTAAAAATACTACAATTTTCATCTCTTAATTTACAAGCTTTAATAAACGATGTTTTAGATTTTAATAAGTTAAATTCTGATAAGCTGAGTTTGAATAATGTCAGTTTTAACTTATATGAGCAAGTACAGAATATTTGTGCTACTATGAAATTTCAGTTTGAGGAAAAGAAAATCAATTTAATGATTGATTTGGATGATCAGTTGAAGTCTGTTTTCATAATTTCAGACTCACTAAGGATAACTCAAATTTTATATAACTTACTGGGTAACGCTTTAAAATTTACAACAAAAGGTAATGTTATGATTAGTTTAAAGATAATTGATAGAAGCCAAAGTCATGTAAAAATTAATTTTGCTATTGCTGATACTGGGATAGGAATTACCAAAGATAAGCAAGAAATTATTTTTGAACCTTTTATACAGGCATCATCTACTGTTTCAAAAAATTATGGTGGTACTGGATTGGGCCTAGCGATAGTGAAAAGATTATTACAGCTTTTTGAGAGTAGTATTTGCCTAGAAAGTCAGCCCAATTTGGGTTCAAAATTTTTCTTTAATATAAATTTTAAAATTGGTGATGCAGGCTTAGTAACAGAAGTTAAAAATACTGGTATTTTAAAAGAAGATTTAAGTCATCTTAAGATATTAGTAGCGGAAGATCATGTTATGAACAGGTTATTGCTTAAAAAGGTATTAAATAAATGGAACAACCAACCCACTTTTGCAGAAAATGGACTTGAAGCTATTGCCAAACTAAAAGAAGAAGATTTTGATATTATTTTGATGGATTTATATATGCCAGAATTAGATGGTTATCATGCAGCTAAGGTTATCAGGAATATGCAAGACGGTCGAAAATCTCGTATTCCTATATTAGCGTTTACCGCATCTGTTTCAGATACATTAATTCTTGATATTAAAGCCGCAGGCATGAATGATTGTTTAAGTAAACCTTTTGACCCACAAGAGCTTTATCGTAAGATATATTTTTTAGTTAATGTACAATAAAGAAAACACCCTTTTTTGTATCTAGCTTAAAATTTTTGAAAAAAAAGTATTTAGTTGGTTATAAATTTAATTTTTAATAGTAAGATTAATTTTATAATAATAGAAAATTTAGGTTTAAAATTTGTTTACCTAGTTATGTAACCATTAATATATAACTATGAAAAAGAACAATTTTTTTAAGCAAATTTTAAGCGGAACATTAATTTTAGCATTAGCCGTAGGTTTTACTTCATGTAAAAAGGATGATGTTGACGAAACTGGATCAGCGAGAATTAAAGTCGTAAATGCATCATCAGCATCAAATGCACAAAGCGTATTTTTAGCTAATAATGCCATTATTCAAGGAGGATTAGCCTTCAGTAATTCTTCAGATTATATCACCACAAATTCTGGTAATAATCTAAATCTAGAATTTAGAAATGAAGGTTCTACAACGGCTTACGCTAGCGGAAGATTTGATGTTGATAATGGAAGTTCATATACAGCTTTCTTAGCAGGAGATGGTCAACAGGCTAGAGTTAAACTTTATGAGGATGATTTAGCTGCTCCAGCTGGTGGGCAAGCAAAAGTAAGATTTGTTCATTTAAGTGATGCTGCTCCCGCTAATGTAGATATTAGAAGAAATTCTACTACTAACTTAGCGGCAAATTTAGCTAGAGATAATGCCAGTAATTTTATGAATATAGAGCCAGGGATTCTTTCTTTACAAGTTTATGCTGCTGGCGGAACAGAAAACTTAGGTACATTTGATTTAAGTGCCTTTGTAGAAGGAAAAATTTATACTGTTTATATTACAGGATCTACTGCACAGAACATTACAGTGAGGCAAATTACGCATAATTAAAAAAAATGAATATTTGAATAGGGCCAGAATTTTATGAAAATTCTGGCCTTATTTTTTTAAAAATCATCATAAAAATAGGTGAAACGTAGAGGTTTCGTTAATTAGATAATCTCAAAAAAATGAAATCCTATATCAGACTTCTTAAAGCAATAATCTCATCATATAAAAAAAACTCACACCACACTGAATAACAGATATAAAAGACTATTTTTGTGCCGATTAAATAATAAATATGAGTTTAAATGTTTTTAACAAGTCGATTGATTTAGGCGATGGCCGTATCATTGAGATCGAAACTGGAAAATTAGCTAAGCAAGCAGATGGTTCAGTAGTAGTGAAACAAGGTGATACCATGCTTTTAGCCACTGTTGTTTCAAATAAAGATGCAAAAGAAGGTGTCGACTTCCTTCCTTTATCCGTTGATTACCAGGAGAAATATGCGGCAGCTGGCCGTATCCCCGGAGGTTTCTTACGTCGTGAAGCCCGTTTGTCTGATTATGAAGTATTAATTTCTAGATTGGTTGATAGAGCTTTACGTCCATTATTCCCTGAAGATTACCATGCAGAAACGCAGGTAATGATTTCCTTAATATCATCAGACAAAAATATCATGCCTGATGCATTAGCAGGTTTAGCTGCTTCGGCTGCTATTGCGGTTTCTGATATTCCGTTTAACGGACCTATCTCAGAAGTACGTGTTGCTAAAATTGATGGAAAATTGGTTATTAACCCTACTAAATCTGATTTAGAAAGAGCAACACTTGAATTTATTGTTGCTGGTTCTGCTCAAGATATCAATATGGTTGAAGGAGAAGCTGATGAAATTCAGGAAGCTGAGTTGGTTGAAGCTATCCAGTTTGCACATGCTGCGATTAAAGCACAAGTTCAAGCACAAGTAGAACTTACCGAATTGGTAGGTAAAACTCAAAAAAGAGAATACTGCCACGAACATAGCGATGAGGAATTAAAAGCTAAAATTACGGCTGATACTTACGATAAAGTTTATGCTGTAGCAAAATCTGGCGCAGGTAAAGATGAGCGTTCGGCAGCTTTTAAAGCTTTGCAAGATGAGGTTTTAGCTGCTTTAGGTGAAGATGCTACAGAAACTACTAAGTTTTTAGCTAAGAAATATTTCCATGATGTTCAGTATGATGCTGTAAGAGCTTTATTATTGAATGAAGGTATCCGTTTAGACGGACGTCATACAAAACAAATTCGTCCTATCTGGAGCGAAGTTGGTTATTTACCTTCTGCACATGGTTCTGCTATATTTACACGTGGCGAAACACAATCTTTAACAACCGTTACTTTAGGTGCTAAAGATGATGAGCAGTTAATAGATGGTGCTTTCATCAATGGTTACAACAAATTCTTATTGCACTATAATTTCCCTTCTTTCTCTACAGGTGAGGCTCGTCCTAACCGTGGTGTGGGTAGAAGAGAAATTGGTCATGGTAACTTAGCCATGAGAGCTATCAAAAAAGTATTACCTGGAGATGAGGAAAATCCTTACACCATTCGTGTAGTTTCTGATATTTTAGAATCTAATGGTTCTTCTTCAATGGCAACTGTTTGTGCTGGTACCTTAGCTTTAATGGATGCAGGTATTAAACTTAAAGCTCCGGTTTCTGGTATCGCTATGGGTTTAATTTCTGATGATAAAACAGGTAAATATGCTATCCTTTCTGATATCTTAGGAGATGAAGACCATTTAGGAGATATGGACTTTAAGGTTACAGGTTCGAGAAATGGTATTACCGCTTGCCAAATGGATTTAAAAGTGAATGGTTTATCTTACGAGGTTTTAACAGAAGCGTTAAACCAAGCTAAAGAAGGCCGTTTACATATCTTGGGAGAGATGGAAAAAACCATGTCTGCTCCACGTGAAGATTACAAACCACATGCTCCGCGTATCATCAGTATGGCGATAGATAAAGAATTTATTGGTGCTGTAATTGGACCAGGTGGTAAAATCATCCAAGAAATGCAACGCGAAACCGGTGCAACCATATCTATTGAAGAAAAAGACAATAAAGGTGTTATCCAAATTTTTGCTGATAATAAAGATTCTATTGACCAAGCGGTTAGAAGAATCAAAAACATCGTAGCAAAACCAGAAGTTGGCGAAGTATACGAAGGTAAAGTAAAATCTATCATGCCTTTTGGTGCTTTTGTTGAGATTATGCCAGGTAAAGATGGCTTATTACATATCTCTGAGATTGATTGGAAACGTTATGAGACTATGGACGGAATTTTCCAAGTAGGAGATGAGGTAAGAGTTAAATTATTGGATATCGATAAGCAAGGTAAATTAAAACTTTCTAGAAAAGCTTTATTACCTCGTCCGCCTAAGCCAGAGGCTGCTCCGTCAGAAACTCCTCAAGCTTAAAAGTATATTTTTTTGATTTTTTACCCGCTCTAATTTATATAGAGCGGGTTTTTTTATTTTATAATTTTAAAATAGATAATAATTTCTATATTAGATACCATCCATTATTAAACCAGAGTTTGATAATCATTTTATTATTAAGATTATAGCATATTAGCGTATTCTTATAAAAGTATTCTATCAAATCTCATCAGAATATATATATGAAAAATCAAGAAAAGGAAATAACCAATGTTTCTAGACGTAAGTTTTTAGCAAGTGCAGCTACATTGTCGGCATTTATGATTGTGCCACGCTTTGTACTAGGTAAGGGCTTTGTTGCACCCAGTGATAAGATAAATTTAGGTTTTATTGGTACCGGAAAGCAATCGATTACATTGAGAAGAGCGTTTGCTGGCCAAGAGCAAGCGCAGATAGTAGCAGCAAGTGATGTTTACAAAAGAAAACTTGATTTTTTCGCACAAGAAATTAATAAGTTTTATGCTGAGAAAAAGGGTACCACTCAGTATAAAGGTTGCGATGTATACGAAGATTATGAGGAAATTCTCCAAAGAAAAGATATCGATGCTGTAGTCATCATTACGCCAGACCATTGGCATGCCGTACAAGCAGTTGCAGCAGCTAAAGCAAGTAAAGATATTTATTGCGAAAAACCATTATCGCTCACTATTGAAGAGGGAAGAGCCATGGTAAATGCAACACGTAAATATAATCGTGTTTTTCAAACAGGAAGTATGCAGCGCTCTTGGGATGAGTTTAGGCAAGCAGTTGCTTTAATTAGAGGTGGTTATATTGGTGAATTAGAAAATATTAAGGTAAGTGTTGGGCCACCACCGCAGGTTTATAATTTACCTAAAGAAGAAGTACCAGCAGATTTAAACTGGGAAAAATGGTTAGGGCCTAACAAAGACTATAGCCATTTTAATGAAAAATTGAATCCAGATATTAATTCTTTTTGGGCTAAATGGAGAGATTATAAAGAATTTGGTGGCGGTATGGTTTCAGATTGGGGTGCTCACATGTTTGATATCGTACAATGGGCGTTAAATATGGATCATAGCGGACCTGTTGCTGTAACTCCACCAGATGTAAATCATAAATTCTTAACTTTTGAATATGCTAATGGTTTAAAAATGACGCATGAGAATTTTGGGATTAACAATGCCATTCAGTTTAAGGGCAAAGAAGGTACTATTGTTGTGCAACGAAAAAAGTTAGAAATTAACCCATCATCATTACAGAATAAGGAAATTGATACTAAGAGCCTAGGTATTTATCATAGTACCAACCATTATCAAGATTTTTTAGATGCGATCAAAAATAGAAGTAAACCTATTTGCGATGTAGAAATAGGGCACAGAACTGCTAGCGTTTGTAATATAGCAAACATTGCTTACGAACTCAAAAGACCCTTGAAATGGAATCCTGAAAAGGAGTTTTTTATAAATGATCAAGAAGCGAATGAATTAAGAGGTAGAGCTTTTAAAAAAGGATTTAAATTAACTTAAATTTAGCCGCTAACTTTATGGAGGACGCCGTTAACAGTTACTTCAATCTTTTCGCCAATAGGCTTTGTTAAGATTTTTGGAGGCTCGATTTTAAAATCTCTAGTATTTAATATAAAAGAACTGTTAACACTTAATTGATTCTTTTGAATGGTGATTTTGCATGGTATTACTTGATTAACTTCAACGCCATGTAGGTTAAATTTACCTTCTATGTAAATAACGTAAGTACCATCAGGTTTATCAGATAAATTATCTTTAAAACTACCTTTAAAGCTTGCTAATGGATGTTTATCACTTTCTATGTACTTCTCATTAAAATGCTGTTGCATTAAAGCCTTTTTAAAGCTAAAAGAAGTCATTTGTATAGTTACCTTAACTTCCTTACGTTTTAAATCAAAGCTTGCATTTGCATAATTGGTAAGTGCATCAATATCGGCAACAGGTGCGGCAGCAAAAAAATGAACAGATAATTTATCAGTTTTAAAAATTTGTCCTTTTGTTTGGAGATTTAAAAAAATGATAAAGAAAAAGAGAACGTTATATTTCATAAAGTGATGATTTCTTAGACAAGATAAATACATTTAGCTTATGATTAAAGTTTTAAAAGAAAGCATATTTATTATATTTGAATCATGAATCATTTAATTGCACCATCTATTTTATCTGCAGACTTTGCTCATCTTAAACAAGATATTTTAATGCTTAATCATAGTGAAGCAGATTGGATACATGTAGATGTTATGGATGGCGTTTTTGTACCTAATATCTCTTTTGGTTTTCCGGTAATTGCAGCAGTTAAAAATTATGCATTAAAACCTTTAGATGTGCATTTGATGATTACCAATCCAGACCGTTATCTGGAAGATTTCCAAAAAGCAGGCGCCAATGTTATTACTGTCCATTATGAAGCTTGCAATCATTTGGATAGAACCATCCATAAAATTAAAGAATTAGGTTGTAAAGCAGGTGTTGCAATTAATCCTCATACGCCGGTTTCTTTATTAGAGAATGTGATAGAAGAACTGGACCTAGCTTTAATCATGACGGTTAATCCGGGTTTTGGCGGACAAAAATTTATTACAAATAGTTACCAAAAAATACAGCAGTTAAGGGCAATAGCTCATGAGAAAAATCCTGACTTGTATATAGAAGTTGATGGTGGCGTAAGTAATCATAATTCTTTAGCTTTATTAAAAGCAGGTGCCAATGTGCTGGTAGCAGGTAATGCTATTTTCGCTGCTGAAGACCAATTGCATGCTATTGCAGAATTAAAACGTATATCTCCTGATACTTTCCATGCGTAGTTTTCTTCTGGCGATACTTTTAGGGTTCTCTACAAATATTTTTGCACAGCAAACCTTAAGGCTTTCTGGGAAAATAAGTAATGCACAATCAGAATCTTTAAGTGGTGTAGAAATTAGTGTTAAAGATGCTGATATCAAAAAGATATCTAACATTAAAGGAGAATATAACATCAATCTAAAGCCCGGAACTTATACTTTAATCTTTTCATTATCAGGGTACAATACAAATATTTCTAATCTTAAATTAGAGAAAAATACAATACTTAATGTTGTTTTGGTGAAAGATAAACAAATGCTTGATGTAGTTGTGGTAAACGACCAAAGTACTAGGATAGAAGGAATGACCAGTATAAATGCCCGTAATTTTGAGCTATCTCCCAATGTTGCTCAAAGTTTTGAGGCAATGTTGAAACAGCTACCAGGTGTCTCAACCAATAACGAATTAAGCTCTCAATACTCTGTACGTGGAGGTAATTTTGATGAGAACCTCATTTATATCAATGATGTAGAAATTTTTAAACCTTATTTAGTTCGAAATGGCCAACAAGAAGGTTTAAGTTTAATTAACCCTGATTTAATCTCTAATGTTAAATTTTCTGCCGGAGGTTTCTCAGCTCGTTATGGCGATAAGCTATCATCCGTTTTAGACGTAAATTATAAAACAAGAGATACGGCAGCAAGTGTTATCAGTGTGGGTACTAATGGTTTGTCTGCAAGTACTTTCTTTGTACAAAAGAAGTTTAATGTAGCCTTAAGTTTTAGAAATAAGAGAAACAGATTTGTGCTTAATGCCCAACCTGTTATAGGCAGCTACGACCCACGTTTTTATGATTTGCAAACCCTTGTCAATTACAAAGTAAATTCACGTTTAAATGTAGAATTTTTAGGTATTGCCAACAGCAGCGAGTTTAGTTTGTTGCCGCAATCCAGAGAAACTACTTTTGGTACTTTACAGCAAACTTTAAGATTAAGGGTAAATTATGAGGGGCAGGAGATAGACCAATATACCAACTTAGTGGGAGCGCTTACTTTTAATTATAAGCTTAACGATAAAGCCAAGTTAAAATGGATAAATTCTGCTTTTATCATGTCTGAAAGAGAGAACTTTGATATAACTGGTTCTTATTTATTTGATGAAGTAGAAACTGATTTTTTAGGAGGCGGTTTTGGTAACGTGGTAACAAACCGTGGTATAGGTGCTTTTCAAGATTATGGCAGAAACCAAATGGATGCCCGTGTTTTAGCTAGTGATATCAAATATTATTTTTCTAAAAATAACACCCACTGGGAAACCAGTTTAAGATTTCAGCTAGACTATATCAAAGATGAACTTTTAGAGTTTAATTATTTAGATTCTGCAGGTTATACCTTGCCAAATGATAATACGACTGGTTTTCCGCTGTTTGATTATCGTAATGCAAGCAATACCTTAACTACTAACAGGATTTCAGGATATATCTTAAATACATCAGATATTGGCGAGCATTTTATTTTAGCAAGTGGCTTAAGGTTTAATTATAATAGTTTCACCAAAGAGTTTTTACCTAGTCCAAGGTTGGTATTAACCTATAATCCTAAAAAGGAAAAAGATATTATTTACAGATTTGCTAGTGGTTATTACGTTCAAACGCCTTTTTATAGAGAGCTAAGAGGTTTTGATGGTCAGATAAATTCAGATGTTAAATCGCAAAAGTCTTTACATTTCATTGCTTCATCAGATTATAAATTTAAATCTTTAGGAACCAATTTGAGGTTCAATACCGAAGTTTACTACAAAGCCTTATTACAACTTACACCTTACGAGTTAGAAAACCTTCGAGTAAGGTACAATGCTGGTTTAACCTCAAAAGGATATGCTGCTGGTTTAGATTTTTCAATCAGTGGCGAGTTTGTGCGGGATTTAGAATCCTCTTTTAGACTTTCTTTGATGAAAACAGAAGAAGATATCAACGGTGATTCTTTCACCAGAACAGATGCCAATGGAAATCAGCAAGTTGTTTTTCCAGGCTTTATCAAAAGACCAACAGATCAACGTGTAAACTTTTCGATATTTTTTCAGGATAGGTTATTCAACAGCCCAACTTATAAAGTTCATTTAAGTTTACTATATGGTTCCAGATTACCAAGTTGGCCACCTAGAACCAATAACTTTACTACAAATTTCACTATACCACCGTACAGAAGAGTAGATATTGGTTTTTCTAAAGATATTTTGGATAAAGAAAGTATCAGAAGATTTAAATGGTTTGATACCTATTTCAATTCTTTCATCGTTTATGCAGAAGTATTTAACTTGCTCAATATCAATAATACAGTTTCTTACTTATGGTTAACAGATGTTAATAATAATCGTTACGCAATTCCTAATTTTTTAACATCTAGACAGCTAAATTTTAAGATTATTGCAAAATTTTAAATTTACCCGTTAGAAACGTTTTATTGTTTTAAATTTGAAGCTTAAAACATCAGTAATAAACAGTGGAACTAAATTTTAAACATCTTAATCAAAACAGTGTTTAATTTTAATTATTACATAAGAAACCAAACAAACAACTCAAACAAATGAAACATAATTTTGGCGCTGGTCCATGTATTTTACCACAAGAAGTATTCAAACAAGCTTCACAAGCAGTATTAAATTTTAACGATACAGGGCTTTCTATTTTAGAAATATCACATCGTAGTAAAGAGTTTATTGCCGTATCAGAAGAAGCTATTAAAATCGTAAAGGAATTAATGAATGTGCCAGCAGGTTACTCGGTTCTTTTCTTACAAGGTGGTGCAAGTTTACAGTTTGCCATGGTAGCTATGAATTTACTTCAAGAAGGTAAAAAAGCTGCTTATTTAGAGACCGGAGTTTGGGCTAAAAAAGCTATAAAAGAAGCTAAATTATTTGGTGAGGTAGAGATTGTAGCCTCTTCAAAAGATGCCAATTTTAATTTCATCCCTAAAGGATATACCATTCCAGAGGATGCGGCTTATTTCCATATTACCTCTAACAATACCATTTACGGTACAGAGCTTTTTGATATTCCAAAAACCAATGTTCCTGTAGTTTGCGATATGTCTTCTGATATTTTTAGCAGAGAGATAAACTTTGCAGATTTTGATTTGATATACGCTGGTGCTCAAAAAAATATTGGTCCGGCTGGAGCAACTTTAGTGATTGTAAAAGACGAGATTTTAGGTAAAGTTAACAGAACTATTCCTTCTATGTTAGACTATAAAGTACATATCGAAGGAGAGTCTATGTACAATACGCCACCAGTTTTCTCTATTTATGTTTCTTTATTGAACTTAAAATGGTTAAAATCTAAAGGCGGTATTGCGGCTATCGAAAAAGAAAATATTGCTAAAGCTGAGGCTTTATATCAAGAAATTGATAGAAACCCATTCTTTAAAGGAACAGCAGCCGTTGAAGACCGTTCTAGAATGAACGTTTGCTTTGTGATGGAAAATCCAGAATTAGAGAAAGATTTCTTAAAACTTGCAGAAGAAAAAGGTTGTGTAGGTATCAAAGGACATAGAAGTGTTGGTGGTTTTAGAGCATCTATTTACAATGCTTTACCTATTACAAGCGTTCATGTATTGATAGAGGCTATGCAAGAATTTGCTGAAAAGCATAAATAAAATAGATTTGAGATGTTAGATAAAAGATTTGAGATTCTTAATTAGTCTCAGATATTATTGCTAACATCTCAATACTTACATCTTAAAACTCAAATCTTAAATAAAAACAACATGAGAATCTTAGCAAATGATGGTATAGATCCAATAGGAAAAAAACTACTGGAAGAAGCCGGAATTGAAGTTGACACCCAAAACATCCCACAAGAAGAATTAGCTTCTAAATTAAATGCTTATGATGGTATCACAGTAAGAAGTGCAACCAAAGTAAGAAAAGAGCTTATTGACGCTTGTCCTAATATTAAAGTTATTGGTCGTGGTGGTGTTGGTATGGATAATATTGATGTAGAATATGCAAGAAGCAAAGGAGTTGCAGTAGTGAACACGCCAGCATCTTCATCATTATCTGTTGCTGAGTTGGTATTTACTCACCTTTTTAATGGTGTAAGATTTGTTTACGATGCTAACCGTAAAATGCCTGTTGAAGGAGCTACTCAATTTAATAACCTTAAAAAAGCTTATGCAAAAGGTAGCGAATTAAGAGGTAAAAGCATTGGTATTATAGGTTTTGGTAGAATTGGTCGTGAGACAGCTAAAGTTGCTTTAGGTTTAGGTATGGATGTTTTAGCTTATGATTTAAGTGATGTACCTGCCTCTTTAACCTTAGAGCTTTCTGGAAATATTAAAGTAGAAGTTCCGGTTAAAAAAGTAAGTTTAGAAGAGTTAATTTCTCAAGCTGATTTTATCAGTATCCATACACCTTTTATAGAAAAACCACTTTTAGGTAAAGAGGAGTTTGAGAAAATGAAAAAAGGCGTTGGAATAGTAAACTGCTCTAGAGGTGGTACTATAGATGAAGAAGCTTTAATTGAAGCGCTTGATAGTGGTAAAGTTGCTTTTGCTGGTTTAGATGTTTTTGATAACGAACCAACACCTAGAACTGCTATTTTACAACATCCAAAAATCTCTTTAACTCCACATATTGGTGCTTCAACTAACGAGGCGCAAGAAAGAATAGGGGTAGAGCTTGCTAATTTGGTTATCGACGTTTTAAAAGGGTAAAATTTTATAATGACACAGATAGATAGGTCGGATGTTTTTAAAACATCTGGCCTTTTTTATTTTTAAGCTTTTGGAGCTTGTTTAATTAAAGCATCAATAACTAAACTTCCGTTAGGGAAATTTCCCTGTAAATCAAATATTCTTTTTTTGCCTCGCTTAGATCTTATGATGAGATATGGAGCATTTACACGAGGACTTTCGGCAATAGCTGTTATACCGTCATAATAAGTAATGGTTGGTGCAAAATCAGAAGCATTCCAGATTTTTGTATGCTTATATTTTAGAAAATGCCAAGTAATAATTTTAACTTTTTTATCCGGTAATACTTCGAGTATTAAAACATACCTATTGCTTAACCATAAGATGGCAGCTAATAAGATATTTGCCAAGAGAAAAAAGATAATCTGCCACACTCTTGCTGTAAAAGTTGATGAATAATGCTTTAAAATTTCTTCTTCTGAAATTGTAACTGTTAAATAAGTGGTGAAGATGCTTGATAGTAAACAAACCAAAAGAACGAAATGAAGTGTGGGCGCTCTTTTGGATTTGAAAACTAATACAGGCTTAGGTTGGTTCCAAATATTTTCACTAAGTTTCTTTTGTTGATAGGCTTCTTTATGGGTGTCTTTCATCAGAAGTAATTCAATTATAATTTTGTTTTAGCTTCTTCATGACCTTTATCAGCGGCTTTTTTGAACCATTTTTTTGCTTCTTCTTCATCAGCATTTAGGCCAAGCCCCTCTTGATAGATTAAACCTATTTGATACATAGCTTCTTTATTTCCTTTATCGGCAGCTTTTTTAAACCATAATATGGCATCGTTGTGATTTTGTTTTGTCAAATTTAAAAAACCTAATAATTCCATACCGTCTGCAATTCCTTTTTGTGCAGCAATTTGATAGCAATTTTTAGCTTCTTCATACAAATCATTATTTTGATAAATGATACCTAAGGCTATAAGTGCGTAGCTATAATTATTCTGAATAGCTTTTTTATACCAGTTAATGGCTTTTGCATAATCTTGGTCTCGGCCTTGCCCATTTTCAAACATATAAGCTAAATGGTGCATGGCTTCTGCATTGCCTTTGTTTGCAGCTTTTTCATACCAAGTAAAAGCTTCATCCCATAATTCTTTTGAGGATGCTAAATTTCCACTCTTTAGTTCAGCTTGTCCTTTTTCTTGCGCAAAACTATATGAAGTAATAAAATAGAAGATACTAATAAAAAGAAAGTTTTTAAGCTTCATATTAATAATGGTATCCTTTTCCTTGGCATAATGAACATTTACTTGCTACACTTTTGTAAGTATTATGTGTTGTAGTAGTGGTAATTTTCTTATCGCCACTTATGGTACTACCTGTCTTATAAGTTACATCTGTGGTGGTATAAGAGCCTGATTTTACAGCATTATAAACATTACCAGAACTGTTACAAACATTACATTTTTTTCTGAATGGTTCATCGCTTTCATTACGTAAAACGGTAATCATACTATTTACTGGTGCACCTTGTGCTGAGGAATAAAATATTTTATCGTTGGCATAAAAGCCACTTAGGGTTCTTATGGCCACAACTTTTTTAACACCACCTACCATGAAAACGGTACCTTCTCTTAGAGGGTCTTTAAATAATTCTGCATTATCTTTAAGTATTGCTGACGCTCCGGTTTTTTGTTGTTCTGTAGCGTAAGGACTATCTATAATCATTTTAGTAAATATTGCTCTTCTGAAAGGATTAGCTTGTTTGCCGTAACCATAATATCCAACTAGATAGAATAAAGATGGAATGTGATGATTATTATTTTCCAATATTTTAACTCCTTTTGAGTCTTCCTTACGTTCTATTAGATATTTACCATATTCAAAAGCCGCATCGGTATGCTTTAATTTTAATGCTTGTTCGTAATAAATATCTGCTTTAGTAATGTCTTTTTGTTTTTGATAATTCTTGGCTATTAAAAATTCTTTTCCTCCTTCTTGAGCTAGTGTTTCTGATAAATAATTAATCTGAAGTGATTTTACTGGGGATGTCTTTAAAAAATTTAAAGCTTTATCGGGTTTTAATTGGGCAATATATATGTTAGCAGTTTCTTCAACTGCGGTAGAGTCTGATTTTTGAATTCCTTTCTGGAACCATGCTAAGGCTTTGGTGGTATCTATATTTCTACCTTCACCTGTTAGATATGCTTTAGCTATCGCTAAAATGCTTTTTATATCACCAGCATCTGCATTTTTTTGCATTTCATCCAATTTTTTACTTTGTGATGCAAATTTTAATTGTGGATGTGCTTCTATGTATCTGGGTTCTTTAGCTAAACTGTCTAATTTATATTGAGCAGCTTTATATCCTTTATTTAGTGCTATATTATAGTGTTTTTTAGATAAACTCCAATAAGTACTGTCTAATTTTATAAGTAAGATTTTTGTATTAGGTAGCATTTGGTTAGCTATATCAAATTCTAATTCTCCGTTATCTGGGTTTAGTTTTCCTTTACTATCTACTAAATATTTTTTCTTATTATAAATAACGGTTATGGTTTCGTCTTTTAAAACTTTTTGTAAGCTTTCTACTGGGAATCTTTCGTTGGTAATTTCTTTTAAATCAGGATTAAGAACACCTTCAAATCTTCTAAAGCCTTTATCGTTTTCTACTTTAGCGTAGGCAAAATATCCGTTACCCAAATATCTAAGTATATTAAAATTAAAAGGAGTTATAAGCTGATGATCTCGGGTTGCAATAGCAAGTTGAATTGCAGAACCTGTTTTTTGTCCTACTATAATGTAATTTGTACCTCCGCATATACCAATACTTTGATAAGTGGGCGGGATAAGTATTTTACCGGTCTTATCCATCAACCCAAATTTACCTTCTTTTCTAGGCGCATAAACGGCAACACCATCCATAAATTTATAAGGACTTTCACAAATAAAATCGGTTAACTGAACTCCTTCCTTATTAAAATATGCCCACTGATGATTATTACCTTTGATGGCAAAAGTATTTTCATTTGTGCTAGTAATATCCCAAATACCACTCTTCTTAGGGTTAATAGTTGCCGTAATCTCTTTTTTCTCGTTTAAAACAACTGCTTTATCAAAATTACTGGCTACACTATAACCATCTTCAAGCTTTATCAAAGTTTTAAACTTAGAAGCATCGTATTTTTGTGCTAAAAGTGGATGGTTACTAATTAAAAATGCTATAGTAACATTAAAAAATATTTTTTTGTAGTTATTCATGTTAATTACATGTTGTTACTTGTTGTGTAATATTAATATTTTCTGTGCTTATAGTCAAGTCTTCTGTTCCGTTAAAAGTAATGGTGTGCTGCAAAAAAGTTCCTCCTAATGTAACTGACGGAGTTTTAAAAGCTAAATTTTCTAATTTTATGTAAGTTGGCATTGTAGCTACTTTACAGGCTGGTTTTTGCATGTCTATCCATTCTACTGTTAATCTGTTAGCTATCAAATCATATTTTAGCATAGTAGCCATATTATTATCAAAGGAAATGGCAGAGCCGTTTATGTTTGCTGGTAAACTTACCTTATGTTTTAATTCAAGATTTTTATCAAAAATAAGTACATCTTTAGTTTTAATATTAGTGGCTAGTTCTATAGTTGCACTGTAAGAAACACAATAATTTCCTTCTTTATCTCGGTGTACACGAGTTACTTCAAATTGATCTAAGCCATCTTTCATAAGAGCGCTGTTTAATATTTTTCCATCGCCGTCAAACTCAACTATAATAGCTCTTGGAAACAAAGATCCTTGCAAAACATAACCGGTTAAGGCAAAAAATCTATTATCACCAGCATCTAAAATGGTATTTGTAAAAAAGCCGGTAGATGGATTTATGCTTAGCTCGGTAACAACATATTTAATAATAGATAAGTCTGATGTTTTAAGGATGTAAAATCGTAAATGATTGCCACCCATTTGTAGCATGATATGATCTCCAGCTTTAATAATATCTGCTCCGTAAGTCCATCTAGAGCCTAAATCGCCAATGGTTGTATGTTGTAAAACTTCACCGTTTTGAGGGTTAATTTTAAAAAGCATAAAATTACACAATGCCCACAAATGTCCATTAATCAATTTAATGGTTCGTGGAGTTACATCTGCAGGCACAGCATAAATGCCTATGGTTAATTTTATTTTTTTTGCCCAGATGATGTTCCCGTCGGCATCCATCTTTTTAATACCTAGATTATTTTGGTCTGTTTTGGCAAAAGAATAAATATCGCCATTACTATGTACGTAATCTGAAATTACCTGAAATCTAACTGCTGAGGAGTACTTTTTGATGAGATTTACTTTACGATCTATTGTATTTATTCGAACTAAATAGTTTCCATTGTTAATATCTGAGGCATACAGGTTATTGTTATGTGAGCCTATCCAATCTACAGAGACATTTCTTAAACTCAAAGTTGTAGTACCACTTTTACTTACCGTTGAAGGTGTTTCGTTAGGATTTTCTTCATTCTTAACAATAGTAGATTCTTTTTTATCGCAACTTATTAATCCGATAAACAAAAGAACAAGTGTAAAATATTTCATCATGATATTTTTAAAAACTAAGGAATAGATTTTTTACTTTTAAATAAGCCACGATTTGTACCAACCCAAACATAGTCATCTTGGTCTACAGTAGCACATAACAAATCACCTTGGATATTTTTGTAATTGATAGCTTCTTGTCCGTTATAAAAAAGTCTGTTTGCTTGCGAAACCCAAATACTTTTCTCACCAGTTTTATCTTGCCCGATATGGTAAACTAAACCCGCTTTCCAGTTAGTAGAAATATTAAACCAGCTATTACCACTACCTTTAATGGTAGAGTAATAAGCAGCCAAAATATTGGTTAAACCAGATGTAGAATATTCATAGGTACATAAAGTTGTTTGATCGCTATAGTTTTTGATGTAAAAGCCAGCACAATAGCTAGGCTGTCTAGTTGGTTCTCTATCTAAGATTCTCGAAAAAGAAGGGGTGCGTCTGATAAAGATTTTTCTGCCATCTGGTGTAATGTTTCCAAAGAAACCATCTCTGTAATTAGTTCTTCCAAACGAGGCGTAAACAGATCCGTCTCCATTCCAACTGGCTCTTACAAAATTATGATTAATTAAATCTCTGGTATTGCTAACTTCTGCTTCTGCCTGATAGTTTAAGCTAGAAGTGCCGTTTTTTGGTGTATCATAAACCCAAAATTTAGCACCATAGGCTTCGCCTAAACTATTTCCACCAATAAAAATTTGCTCGGCATTGGGTTTTAAAGCAATACAGTTAATGGTTTGATTATTAATTTTTATTTTTTGCTCCCAAGTTTTACCATTATCATAAGTATAAAATATTCTGTTATCATTATCTAATAATGCTCCTAAACCGTTTTGGGTAAATACAACATCTTTATACGACCAATTACCTGGTGTAATGGTGATTTGCTCAAAATCAGCATCTTGAAGCCATGTTTCAAGAAGAGCTGCTCTAGAATTGTTTAGAGGGGCTGAAACATTCTCTGTTTTAGTGCAGGAAAATAGTATTAGAAAAAAAATTAATACAGGAGTGTAGAGAAACTTCATATCAATTAAATTTAACGATATAAAGTTAGTTATTTAACCAGTTTCTCTTATACGAAGAATTTCGTATTTAATTAATCTAGGGCTTTTAGCAACACCCAATAGCGGTAGCCTGTTAAGGCCTGCTCAAACTTGCTTAGTTTAGATGGGTCTTTTTGATATAAGCTGGGTAGTACAAGCTTATTCACTTTGTTAAGGAACCTAAAGAATTTCTTCTTCATAACATCTTTTTAAGGTTTAAAGCTCAAATATCATTCCTTTTTCTGGTATTAAAGCTTCATATCCATCATTTTTTAGAGCACTTTGTAAGGCCAACATACTCTCTTGCTCGCCATGCACCAAGAATATTTTCTTTAAGCTTTCTTTTGGGATGGCTTTAATATACTCCATAATGCCGTTGTGGTCTGCATGTCCGCTTAGTTGGTCTGTTTTTTTGATGGTAGCAAAAACAGATAAATCACGCCCTCTTAACCGCACTACGGCGTCGCCTCTGAGTAAACGATAACCTAAAGTATTTTTAGCACAATAGCCGATGAATAGGATGGTAGCATAAAAATTTTGGATATTATAGAAAAGGTGATCTTGTATTCTACCGCCTTCTAGCATTCCGGCTGATGAGATGATGATACAAGGCTCAAAATGGTTAGAAATCTCTTTACTTTCTTTAAGCTCTTTTACATAAGATAAATTAGCGAATTCAAACTCATCGCCATTTTTTTGGTAAAAAGATCGGGCATCTTCGTTTACATAACGCTGATGTTTCCGATAGATATCAGTAGCCATGATTGCCATTGGACTATCTACAAATACAGGTACCGGTGGTAATAGGTTTTTAGAGAATATTTTATTGAGCGTGTAAACCAAAGATTGAGTTCTGCCTACACTAAAAGCCGGAATAATTAAACGACCAGGTTGGTTAATGCAGGTTTCTTTAATTACTTTGATGAGGGTTTCTTCTATGCTTTCTGTAGCGGTATGTAAACGCCCTCCATAGGTTGATTCTGTTACCAGAAAATCTGTTTCTGGTAAATTTTCTGGGTTGATGAGTACTGGATAATTTTTTCTGCCAATATCGCCTGTAAAGGCAATGGTTTTTGTTTTACCGGCCTCTGTTATTTTAAAATGAACTGCTGCAGCACCCAATAAATGCCCTGTAGGGATAAATTGTAGCTCTATATCTTCTCTTATTTGAAAAGGTTTATTAAAGCCAATGGTTACCATCCTATCGGTAGTATCCAATACATGTTTTTGAAGATATAAAGGCTGCTGTTGCTGATGATCTTGATAATGTTTTTTAGAACGTCTCTTAAATGGTTTTTTCTTTAGTTTACCTAAAAATATATTTACAGAGTCTGCCAATAGCAGTTGTGTTAAATCTGCCGTTGGAGGCGTACATAAAATTTGCCCTTCAAAGCCTAATCTTACTAAAGTTGGTAAATTACCTGAGTGATCTATATGTGCATGTGTAAGCACCACTAAATCTATCTCTGATGGTAAAAAGGGAAAATTTATATTTTCTAGTAGGTTAACATCATTTTCATAATCTAAACCACAATCTATCAAGATTTTATAGTTATTTACCTCAAGCAAATGCATGCTTCCGGTAACTTGCTGCGCAGCACCCCAAACAGTTAATTTCATAAATAATAGCTTGCTTTAAATGAGTTTATACTTCAAACTGAAGCGCACTTAAATGCTTGTATAAACCTTCTTCATTCTTAATAAGTTCTTCATGAGAACCACTTTCTACAACTTTACCTTGGTCTAAAACAATAATTTTATTAGCCTCTCTTATGGTTGATAACCTATGGGCAATAATGATGGATGTTCTACCTTTCATTAATATTTCTAATGCTTCTTGAACCAGCCTTTCAGATTCTGAATCTAAAGAAGAAGTGGCTTCATCTAAAATCAGTATTGCAGGGTCTTTTAATAGAGCTCTGGCAATGGCAATTCTTTGTCTTTGTCCGCCTGATAGTTTTACGCCTCTTTCGCCTACTACGGTATCATAACCTTCTGGGAAACCTATAATAAACCTGTGTGCATTGGCTTGTTGTGCAGCTTTGATAATTTCTTCTTTAGTAGCATTTAGCTTACCATAAGCTATGTTTTCTAAAATACTTCCACCAAATAAAATAACATCTTGTGGTACTATGGCTACTTGTTGCCTAATATCGGTTAAAGCATAGTTGTTAGCTGGTTTACCATCAAAAAGTATTTCTCCTTTTTGGGCTTCGTAGAATTTTAAAATTAAACCTGCTATGGTGGATTTACCAGCTCCTGATGGCCCAACAATGGCTATCTTTTCTCCGGCTTGGGCATCAAAAGATATTCCGTTTAAAACAGTAATTTCTTTTCTTGAAGGATAAGCAAACTCTATATCTCTAAAGCTTAAACTACCTTGTATTTTTTGTTTGATTTTATTTTCTGATTCGTGAATAGATATAGCTTCGTTTTTTTCATCTAGTATTTCTAAAACCCTTTCTGATGCGCCAATAGCTTTTTGGATATTAGCGTATAAATCCGGAAAGCTACCCATGGCTGCACCCACAAAAATAGAATAAAGTACATAGGCCAATAAATCTTCCACCTGTAGCGTTCCGCTTTCTACCAAGACAGAGCCATACCAAATAACACCTAAAATAGCTCCAAACAAGCAAAAGATAATAAAAGCAGCGAAACCACCACGGTAATTGGCACCTCTGATAGCAATTTTAACAACCTCTCTTAAGCTTTTATCGTATCTATTAGCTTCATAGGCTTCGTTAACAAAAGCCTTTACATTACCTATACCTTGTAAGGTTTCTTCTACAACCGTATTAGATTTTGCTAGTTTATCTTGTGCATCTCTGGATATTTTTCTGATTTTTTTACCAAAAATAACTCCGGCTAAAACGATGATAGGTAATATAGAAAGGTTAAATAAAGTGAGTTTCCCTGAGGTGATGATTAATAAAGTTATACCACCTATTAATAAAATAACCTGTCTAATAATTTCTGCTAGGGTAGTGGTAATGGTATCTTGTATTTGTGATAAATCTGCTGATATCCTGCTATTCAGTTCGCCTACTCTTCTGTTAGCAAAAAAGTTCATAGGTAAAGTAATCATCTTAAAATAGGTTTCTTTTCTAATATCAGCCAAGGCTTTCTCGGCTACTTCAACAAATAATCTGATTCTGAAAAAAGAAACAAAAGATTGAATAAATAAAATTCCAAAGGCTAAAAAACCAATTTCATTAACAGTTTGAGGTAAGAAGCTATATTCAGATGGATTTCCTTGGGCATTACCAACCATTACTTTTATCAGCGCAGGGAAGGCAAGTGCAGTAATACTGGATAGGAATAAAAAAATCATCCCAACCATAAATTTAGCTTTGTAGGGTTTCAGAAATTTTAATAAACCCGAAATTTTGTTTAAAGACTCCTTATTTATTTTTGCCTTAGGTAACTCGGCTTCTTGTGAACTACTGCTGTTAAATCTGTTTCTTGCCATCTTAAAATGAAAAACGCCGTTAAATTGCTAACGACGTTCAACAAAAATAAGCTTTTAAAGTTTTATTCTATTTGTTCTGGTAAATTTTACGGTATATAAACACTCCAAGTCCTAAAGTAGATATCAAGAGTAAGAAAAATAGTACTTGATAAGAGTGGAGACTGTTTTCTGTTGCTTCGAGCTCATTTTTAATCCTTTCTCTATCGTTTTCTAATTTATTGATGGTACGCATATAAGCTAAATTGCGACTTTCTGATTCTTTAGATTGGTTTAGTACTTTTTCTTGTTCAAAAGTTTTATAATCGAGTAGTGTTTTGGTTTCTTTTAAGATTTCATTGTCAGTTTGGATAATTTCTATCAAAATATCAATGCTTTTTTGCATATCTTTTTTGGTTTTGAAACCAAAAATACCAGTTCTGGCATCTAAGCTTTCTGCATACAAACCAAATTTACTACTTCTGGCATCTAGCATACCGTTTATTTTCTTACGCTGAAGTTGGTACGCTAAACTATCGCTTTGTGTATTGGCAAAAAGGTTGGTGGAATAAAAAATTATTAAAATAAAAAAATATTTCATCATCATTAAGCTTTTAGCATCCATAACGGTATAAAATGCTTTGTATTTTTTTAATGGAACTCAATCCTTATAGTATCGTTAATATGTAAACCTAGTAAACCACTGGCTTTACCTTTATTTATGGCAATTTCTAAGTGGTTAGAGATGCCAAATAAACATAATTTTTCTCCCTCCGGAACTTCATTGTAGTGCCAGCTTAATTGGTTTATAGTTTCATTCCTTTTGAAGGATAAAGTAAAGTTTCTGCCTTTTTGAACTTTTGTAAACAAATCTTTACTAACATTAGTCACCACATTTTGGAAAGAATCTATAAAAATTACACTTCCTTTAATCATGTCTTTTTCTATGACCGGGTGGAGGTGCATTCTTTGCTCTATATTAGCAGTAGGAATACCAATCTCTACAAGTTTTCCGCCTTTAGCAAGGTGGCAAGCCGCTTTTACAAATATATCAGCCAATGGGAAATGTAAAAATTTAAGATCTTGCATGATATTAATCTCTACAATTTCTTCAGGTTTATCCTCAAAAATTAAAGAGAAAATTCCGTTATCAGAACCTACAAAATAATGTCCTTTGTATTTTATGGCAAGGTATTTATTATCTTCACTGTAAACAGTGTCAATACCAATAAGGTGTACAGTACCTTTTGGAAAGTAATTGAAACAATTTTTAAGAATAAAAGCAGCCCTCGAAATATTAAAGGCTTGGATCTCATGGGTGATATCAATTATATTAACGTCAGGTAAAGTACTCAGTATACTTCCTTTTAGGGCAGCCTGATAAAAATCTTTATAACCTAAGTCTGTAGTTAATGTAATAATTGCCATTAAATTTGTGAATATTTATTCTTAATCTTGCATTACAAGAACAATGCTACAAATATTAAATTTTTAATTCAGATAAATATCAGGAACATAAAATCTATAACTTGAACGAACTGAAAATTACCTTAGAATCTGTCAACCCAGCTGTGTTATGGGGACCAAATAATGAATACTTTGAATTGATAAAGCGTTCATTTCCAAAGATTAAAGTTGTTGCAAGAGGCAATGAGCTTAAAGCTTTAGGTGATGAAAGCGAACTGATAAATTTTAATGAAAAAATTTCAGCCATTATCAATCATCTTTATAAATACCAAAATTTATCAACCAATGATATTGAATCGCTTTTAGGGGCAGTTGCTACATCGGCACAAAAAGATGCAATTAAAGAAGGAGGAGATACTCATGCATCTTCATCAGAAGTAATCGTTTTTGGCCCTAACGGCATTATGGTGAAAGCCAGAACAGCTAACCAAAGGAGAATGGTGAGTAGCATCAATACCAATGATGTATTATTTGCGATTGGTCCGGCCGGTACGGGTAAAACCTATACTGCGGTTGCTTTAGCAGTTAGGGCTTTAAAAAATAAAGAAATCAAACGAATTATTCTTACTAGGCCAGCAGTAGAAGCAGGAGAGAACTTAGGCTTTTTGCCTGGAGACTTGAAAGAAAAGATAGACCCTTATTTAAGACCTCTTTATGATGCTTTGGATGATATGATTCCGGCAGAAAAGCTTAAAACATACTTGGAAAACAGAACTATTGAAATTGCACCTTTAGCATTTATGCGTGGCAGAACTTTAGATAACTGCTTTGTTATCTTAGATGAGGCCCAAAACGCTACCGATATGCAGCTAAAAATGTTTTTAACCAGAATGGGGCCAACCGCTAAATTTATTGTTACCGGTGATGTTACCCAGATAGATTTGCCAAAAAAACAACAATCAGGTTTGCATAATGCGCTACGTATCTTAGCTGATATTAAGGGAATAGAAATTATTTATCTGAGTGGTGCCGATGTGGTAAGACATAAATTGGTGAAAAAGATATTAGAAGCTTACGGAGATATTCAATAAGTTAAAAGTAGAAAGTTAAAAGTTATAAGTAGAAAGTTGATAGTTTGGATAAGCTTAATAGAGTATCCATACTAACTACCCCATACCTACTAAAAAGAATGAAAGCAATAAAAGAAACAAAATTTAATCTTCCGGGTCAAACCAATTTTTATAAGGGTAAAGTTAGAGATGTATACACCATTCAGGATAAATATCTGGTGATGGTGGTAAGTGATAGGATCTCTGCTTTTGATGTTGTATTGCCAGAACCTATTCCATTTAAAGGGCAGGTTTTAAACCAAATAGCAGCGAAATTTTTAGCTGCTACACAAGATATAGTTCCAAATTGGGTATTATCAGTTCCAGACCCTAGCGTTACCATAGGTAAAATTTGCGAACCATTTAAAGTTGAAATGGTCATTAGAGGCTATCTTGCTGGGCATGCTGCAAGAGAATATGCTGCGGGCAGAAGAGTCATTTGCGGAGTACAACTACCAGAAGGATTAAAAGAAAACGATAAACTTCCTGAGCCTATTATAACGCCAACAACCAAAGCTGCGGTTGGGCATGATGAAGATATTTCAAGAGAAGAAATCTTGAAGAGAGGTATTGTTTCTGAGGAAGATTACTTACAGTTAGAAGATTATACCCATAAACTTTACCAAAGAGGTACCGAGATTGCGGCCGAGCAAGGTTTGATATTGGTTGATACAAAATATGAATTTGGCAAAGCCGATGGTATAATTCATTTGATTGATGAAATACATACTCCAGATTCTTCAAGATATTTCTACAAAGAAGGATACGAAGAATTACAGGCAGCAGCTAAACCACAAAAGCAACTTTCTAAAGAATTTGTAAGACAGTGGTTAATAGAGAATAATTTTCAAGGTAAGGATGGGCAGGTTATTCCAGAAATGGATGAAGCCAGAATAAATGCTATCTCTGAAAGATATATTGAGTTGTATGAGAAAATTACTGGCGAAGAATTTAAAAAAGCCGCTACAGAGGATATTCATCATCGGGTAGAAAGTCATATTCTTAAAGCATTAACGCAACTTTAAAATAATTTTTTCTTTTTGGCTAAAATTCTATTAAATTACAAGAAATATCAAACGTTATGAAGTTTTCAGTTGATAAACACGAGAAATATGTTTTAATAAAGCTTAATGAGAGCAAATTAAACTCTTTAGTTTCTCCACAATTAAAGTCAGAATTAATTTTAAGCAATACAGAAGGACAAAGAAATATCATCTTAGATATGTCTGGTGTAAAATATGCTGATTCTTCTGGTTTAAGTAGCTTGTTGGTTGGTCATAGGCTTTGCAAAAACGCTGATGGAGTTTTTATTATCACAGGCATCAATGAGGCTGTTTCAAGACTAATCACCATTTCTCAGTTAGATAACGTTATGACCATAGTTCCTAAAGTTGAAGAAGCTATTGATTTGATTTTTATGGAAGAAATTGAGAAAGAATTAAGAAAAGAAATTAAATAGTTTTACCATCCTGTTTCTATGAAGTTTGAGGTTACCATTTTGGGTAGTAGTTCCGCTACGCCTATATTTAGCAGAAACCCAACTTCACAAGTTCTCAATATCAACGAAAGGCTGTTAATGATAGATTGTGGAGAGGGTACACAGCAGCAAATGCTTCGTTATGGTATCAAATATCATAAAATAGAGCATATTTTTATTAGCCATTTACACGGAGACCATTTCTTTGGTTTGGTAGGTTTAATTTCATCTATGAATTTAAATGGAAGAAAAAGACCTTTACATTTATTTGGTCCAGAGAAACTCATGGACATTCTGAACATACAATTTGAACATTCTGATACTCATATTGATTTTCCGATAGCGTTTAAAGCCATTAAGCCGGGCAGTGCAGAGCTCATTTTTGAAACCAACGATTTCACAGTTGAAACCATTCCTTTAAACCATAGGATACCTTGTTCTGGATTTATTTTCAAAGAGAAACAACGTTTAAGAAAAGTTTTAAAAGATAAAGTAGCAGCATTAGAAATCCCTGCTAATTATATTCCTTTACTAAAAAAAGGAATAGATTTTACTGATAAAAATGGTAAAGTACATAAAGCTATGGATTTAACCATTGAAGCCGATGAACCTAAAGCTTATGCTTACTGCTCTGATACAGTTTGCGATTGGACTTATATCAACCATATTTATCATGTAGATACGCTTTATCACGAAGCTACTTTTATGCATGATATGGTAGAAAGGGCAAAAGCTACTTTTCATACAACTTGTCAGGAAGCAGGTGAGGTTGCCAAAAAAGTAGGAGCTAAAAAACTTTTAATAGGTCATTTTTCTGCCAGATACAGAGATTTAAGTCCTTTATTAATTGAAGCTAGGTCGGTTTTTCCAGAGACTTATTTAGCCAATGAAGGTGAAACCTTTGTGATATAACTTTAAAAACTTCTAAAGTCAATTAATTTTCTTGTTTACTTATAAATACTTCAAAATAATATATTGCCGTTATCGGTAAAATTTTGATATTTTTAGATTGTATTTATCTTTTGTTTGCCGATAGGTCTTAGTCTTTCAAATAAATGAAGTATATATCTGTTATTGTTTTTGCAAAAAAATGGAATGTTCCAGAAAGAACTGTTCGTAATTATTGTGCTCTTGGGAAAATAAATGGAGCTTTTTTAACAGGTAAAACATGGAATATACCTGGAAGAAGCTACCTTGCCTCTAAAAGAGAAGAAAAAGAAATTTAGTGATAACCCTTTACTTAATTATCTAAAAGAGCAAAAAGAAATGAAGTTAAAAGGCGGGATTTATCATCGTACGCAGATAGATCTTACTTATAACTCTAACCGTATTGAAGGAAGTAAACTGACTCATGACCAAACGCGATATATTTTTGAAACTAATACAATAGGTGTATCTAAGGAGAGTATTAATATTGATGATATTATTGAAACTACCAATCATTTTAGATGTATTGATTTAATAATTGATAAAGCGAAGACTAAGCTGTCAGAATCTTTTATCAAAGAATTACATTATCTTTTAAAATCAGGTACTTCTGATAGTCAGAAAGATTGGTTTAATGTTGGAGAGTATAAAAAACTACCTAATGAAGTAGGGGGGAATGAAACCTGTCCTCCTAAGGAAGTTGCTGCTAAAATGAGAGCATTATTAAATCATTATCACCTTATTGAAAAAAAAGATTTAAAGGATATTATAGATTTTCATTACCAATTTGAAATTATACATCCTTTCCAAGATGGAAATGGGAGGGTTGGACGTTTAATTAGTCAAGCCTTAAAAAGTCCAATTTAACTTTACAGGGTATAATTTATTGGGATGATCTTGCAGATTTTTTTTGGTCAGTTTATCAAATACCCACATTAGAAGGAGCTGCCATTGTAAAAAGAAGCTGGCAAAAGATGATTTCCATTTATTCATCATCCTTTTGAAGTTAAAAGCAGCAGCAGCAAGCATAATATTGATATTATCGCCCACTATTCCTTTATAAAAGTTGCGGTTTAATCTGTGATCTTGTTTGATGTGTCCGATAATGGGTTCTATGGATGCCCTTTTGCGATGTAACTTTCTAAGTTTATTAGCCTGAT
>NZ_AULF01000035.1 GCF_000425145.1 Pedobacter glucosidilyticus DSM 23534 | reverse complement strand
AATGAATAAAAGAAGCAAGAAAAAACCAATAACAAGAGCTGGGCAGATTTTCAAACAAGCAGCTCAAAGTCTTTTGATTAGTAAACAGCCCGGTTTAGGAGCTTTTGCAAGAAGGCTTAAATCCCGGAAAGGTTCAGGTATTGCAATTAAAGCCACAGCTAGAAAAATAGCGGAACTATACTATAGGATGTTTGATCAGGGAATGGATTATGTAGAGCAGGGAGTAAAGAAGTATGAAGAAAAACTAAAGCGGCAACAGTTGAACTTTGTTATTAAAAAAGCAAATGAGCTAAATTTGCAATTGATTGAAAATTAATATGTTATTAAAAACGTCAATGGTAGCGAAGTCGAAGGATAAGAAAAGGCTTCGACTCCGCTCAGCCTGACACAAAGTGATGATTTGAGACAGCCTCTAGCTTAGCTTTCTGCTATGTTTTTATAGAAGGAGGTTTAAATCGTTAATGCCCACCTTCTGTTTCAATTTTATTGACATCAAAGCCTTGTTTTTGTAGCTCCTTACTTACTTTCCATGCAAAAAACAATAAGTAAGCAAAGCAAATTACCGGGATGATGTAAGATAAATGGATACCGCTGTTATCGGCAAAAATGCCTTGTACCGGTGGGATAATGGCCCCTCCCAATATCATCATGATTAAAAAAGATGAACCTTGACTGGTATATTTCCCTAAACCCGTGATGGATAATGAGAAAATACATGGCCACATGATAGAGCAACATAAACCTCCGCTGATGAAAGCATAAGTTGCTGTTTGACCTGTGGTTAATAAGCCAATTAACATAGCTACAACACCTAATACAGAAAATGTAGCCAAAGTTTTTGCTGGTTTTTCCTGACTGTAAAAGAAGCCCGCTATCAATACCACAATACAAATGGCATAGATATATAAATTACCAATATCAGTACCGCTAATATGGTTAAAACCTAATATCACCGCGAAGGCAATAAAGGGAACTACTATAGTTAAAATATTTTTAACCGATTTGCTCAGGTTAAAAGCCGATATAGCACCTGTCCAACGGCCAATCATTAAGCTTCCCCAGTATAAGGAGATAAAAGGTGCTATTTCTGCCTCTGGATAAGAACCAAATGCTGGCGTATTTAACAATGCTCCAAAATTACTTTGTATACTTACCTCTACCCCTACATAGGTAAAGATGGCTAGCATCCCTAAAATTAATTGAGGATATTTCATTGCGCCCCAGCCTTCGGGCTTTTTACTTGCTGCTGTGCTTGATAAGAATAAGGTTAATACTACAATAAGTAAAGAGGCATAAACATAAATAGCTGCAGATATACCTGTCATACTTGCTAGAGGATCGGCAGCTAAAATCAATAAAAATGCGACCAACATAATAAGTAAAGGACCATTCGTTTTTTTACTGGCTTCTATATGTTCATCGCTAGTTACTTTTGGTAATTTAGATATAGCAAAGAAAATGGCTACCCCAATAAACAAACTAGCTAGGATGTAATAAAGCATATTGATAGAAGTAATTTCTACGGCTTTAGGCTCGGCACCTGCGGCTGTACCAAATAAGATAATACTTACGATAATGGGGCCTAATAAAGAACCAAAATTGTTTACACCACCGGCAAGATTTAACCTATCAGCACCAGTTTCTGGTGTGCCTAAAGCAACAGCAAAAGGATTGGCGGCTGTTTGTTGTAAGGAAAAGCCTATCGCGATAACAAAAAAAGCGGTTAGGATCAATCCGAAGGAGCCTACATTAACCGAAGGTACCATCATAAGGGCTCCCAATGCAGAAATCACCAAACCTACGATAATGCCATTCTTAAAGCCCATCTTATTTAAGATATCTACTTTAGTAATTTGTGAGGCAAAGTATAAAATTAAAGAGCCTATGAAATAACCTCCGTAAAAAGTAAAATCTATCAATTGAGACTCAAACTGGGTGAGGTTAAAATGCGTTTTACAAAACGGGATAAAAATACCGTTAGAGGCCGCTACAAAGCCCCAGAAAAAGAAAACGGTTACTAAAGTGTACAGTGCGGATGTATAACTTTTTGATGTTGGTGATGTCATATTCAAGAAATAAGAAATTTATCAGTGATAATCAAATATCACTGATAAAAATGGAAAAAGTGATAAAAAATTTAAAAGGTTTTAATAGTTAACTTTTTAGCCTTAACAAGATCTTCATGTTTAACAGAAAAAGAAGTTAATTTTTTACCATCAAGCCATATTTCTTTAATCTTTATACCTTCACCAATTTTTTGAATAGTTAATTTATCAGAACTCCAATAATCTTGAGAGAGGTTTAATATCACTTTTTTAAATTTTGGAACACTAATCTGATAAACTGGAATCCCGGGGCAATCAGGATAAATGCCAGACATTGCAAAAACTAACCATCCCGATAGCGTTCCAGCATCATCATTACCAGGGATGCCTCCTGGTTTAGTAGAGTAAGAATGATCTATGATGTGATGAACAGTTGTAGAGGTATTGTTTTCTTCTCCTTCAATATAATTATACAAGTATGGATAGCTAATATCAGGCTCATTGGTAATATCAAAATATTTTTTTGAGAAAAGTAAATCCAAACTATCCTTAAAAGGTTTATTGCCACCAAACAAAGCAATCAGCTTTTGAGGGTTATGCGGCACAAAAAATCTGTAAATCCATGCGGTACCTTCTACATAGCCATGTCCACCGCTTTTTTCCCATCTTATGTCAAAAGTTCTATCTAAGGGATTAAAAGGAGTTAACCAAGTACCATTACTGTTTTTAGGTCTGAAAAATTTTAAGCCATCATCAAATAAGGTGGTGAAATTATTACTTCTTTCTAGGTAGGTTTTTTCATCATCTTTAAAGCCCAATGCTTTAGCTATTCTTGAAATATTAAAATCAGATAGATAATATTCTTGTGAGGTTGATACTGGTCCCCATACATAACCATTGTTGAAAGAAAAAAGGGTACTATCGGCTCCACCTCTTTTATCAATAGGGATATAGCCATATTTTAGATATTCTTTTAAGCCTGGTCTTAGATAGTTTTGAGATTTTAAATAAGAACCACTTTTTAACATCCCCTCATAGGCTGATTTAATGTCGATATCTTTAATTCCCTTCAAATAGGTGTCAGCAATGACGATACTAGCAGGGTCTCCAACCATTACCCAACTTTCTTGTCCAAATAATTCCCATTTGGGTAGCCATTTCCCTTCTTTATACATGTCTATCATACTTTGGGTCATGTCTCTTTGCTGTTTAGGGTAAAGTAATGTAAATAATGGATGAACAGTTCTATAAGTATCCCATAAAGAAAAAACCGAATATCTTGTATAATCTGTTTTTTTAACAAATCTTTCTTTTTGATCTTCAGTTTGCATGGTTAAATAATCATGATTAACATCATTATAAACCATTGGGTGGATAAGAGTATGATATAAAGCCGTATAGAATTTAGTTTTATTGGTGTCAGCATCATCTTTAACTTTTACCTTACTAAGCTCTGTATTCCAGGCTTTTCTGGCTAAGTTTTTAATTTCTTTAAAAGATTTATCCTTGGGCTGTTCAGCCTCTAAGTTTTGTTTAGCATTTTCTATACTTACGAAAGATATGCCTACCAAAACCTCTATACTGGTTTCTTTAGCAAAGTTATAACTTAAATAAGCACCAACTTTCTCTCCAGATATAGTTTTATCTGTTATAAGTTGGGTACCATTAAACAATCCGGTTTTCGATGCAGGACCAATGATTTTAATGTAAAAGAATGTTTTCCTTGATAATCTAGAATCGCAAAAATTACCTTCATTTTTATAGCCTCTTATTTCATTATCGGAGATTATTTCTACTAAACCACCTTTAATATGGCTTTGTGTGGTTCCTAAATCAATAATTAGATGATTCTTTCCTTTAGGGTAGGTATATTTTGATCTGCCACTTCTTTGTGTGGCAGTCATTTGAGCTAAGATATGATGAGTTTCTAAAAAAGTACTATAGTAACCCGGTGTTGCTTGCTCATGAATATAGGTTGATTTTCCTTTTTCTACATCAGTAAAAAGATCTCCGTGAGTAGGTCTTAATAAAATACTGCCAGTTTCTGGGCACCCAACACCAGATAGTTGTAAATTACCAAAGCCTAGTAAATATTTTTCGCCATGTATGTAGGGTGTAGGGCCTTTATAAGTATTGTGCGGAACCACTGATGCTGTACCCCACGGAAGTACTGCTCCTGGATGTGTATTTCCGGCATTAGATGTTCCTATAAACGGATTTACAAATTTGCTTAAGTCTTGAGAAAAGCCTGTATAACTTAAAAATATTAAAATAGATGTGCTTAAGATGATGAACTTTTTCATGTATTATTTTTGCCAAAGTGAAGGAAGAAAGTATTCTGCTAATAAAGGACGCCACGCAAACCATGTATGGTCTACGTTTGGTAACACGATGTAAGTATGATGAATGCCTTTTTGTTTTAAAGTTAAATGGAGGTTTTGCAGTTCTTCTGCCGCTCCTCTATGTTGAGTTGTAGGGTTTATGCCTACTTTATCTATACTGCCTACACCTATAAAGAAAAGTTTCAAATTTTTATTGAATTGCTCTGGATTGGCTAATAAATCGGCCCTATCGCTTGTGAATTTTGGTAGTCCGGCACTAAATACGCCTATATAATCAAATAAATTTAAATGATTAAAGCCAATAACAGATGTTTGCATACCACCCATAGAAAGGCCAGCTATGGCTCTTCCAGATTTTTTTTGGATACAACTGTAATTGTTTTCTACAAAAGGTAAAATATTTTGAATAAAATCTTGTTCAAATAATGATGTATTATTTTGGTTTATACCACTATTATCCCTTTCTATAGCATGTCCATCTGGCATGACTATAATGCAAGGTTTTATTTTTTGGTCTGCAAGTAAATTATCAGCAATTACATTTGCAAATCCTATACTGCTCCAAGAGTGTGCTACTTCACCGGTACCATGCAAGAGGTACAAAACAGGATACTTCTTTTTGCCATCATAACCTGGAGGTGTATAAATGTATAAATCTCTGTTTTTATTAACGATGTTTGAAAAGTATACTTCTTTATGTAGGGTACCATGTGCAACATTTCTTTGAGCTAAATATCCGTTTGATAGATCTTCTATCGTAAAAGCACTACTAGGAAGTTGCGAGCCTGTAACTACTTTTTTGTTAAAAGGATCTAGTATCCTAACATCATCAACTACAAAATGATATTGATAAGTATTTGGTTTTAAAGGCCCTACTGTAATACTAAAAGTGGTACTATCTGATTTTTGCATAGCTATACCTTTAAAAGGTTTGGCTCCACTTTTGGTATAACCTAAGTAGCTCATCAAATCCCAACCACCTAAGAATACATTTTTAGCTTTTGGTGCCACTATCTGAAAAGTAACTTTACCATCATCATGTAGGATAGGTGATTTGGTTTGGGCATAAATAAGGGTGCTAAAAAAATATAGATACCCTAAAAAGAAAATTTTTTTAATCATTTTGTTTATAATTGGTGGATGAAAGTAATATTTACTTTAATTTGGCGACTTTGAATTTGCAAAACCGGATTAATAAACTATAAATTAAGACAGGTGTAACCATAACTTTACTGTAATTATTGTTTTATGTTATCAGCACTATACATTTGGGCATGTTTTCAAGGATTGTTTTTTGGGGTTTCTATTTTAATCATGAAATTCACAAGAGCCAATTTTTTTCTCTCCTTATTTTATGTGCTAACATCTGTTTATATAGGTAATCAGTATTTATTGCGCTTTGCAGATTTTCTAGATACCCATCCAGAGTTTGTATTTCTATCTGACTATATAGACATAAGTTTAGGGCCTATTGTATATATCTATATGCTGCTTATTTTAAACAGGCGTTATCCTAAACATTTGTGGTTGTATTTCTTACCTACTATTTTAGTTATACTTTTTACTTCTTATTTTTTAATTTTTAAATGGTTACCCTTTTCTTATAACCTTTATATAGGTACAGCATATCATGATATTGTTTTATTAGCTGTTGTTATTTCATATACAGTATATGCTATATTATATATTAGAAAGGTAAAGGCATATCAGTTAAAAGAATTTAATAAGAAAGAGGTGGTTGATTGGTTGAAACTCCTGTTTATCATATTTTTCTTAAAAATGATAACAGCGTACTTTATCCTAATTAAGAACCAATTTTTACCTTCCTTTAGAACGCAACTTAACCCCATACTAGAAATGGTATTGGTAATTACAGATAGTATTATACTTTTATTAGCAGGTATATATGCCCTAAAAGAACCTCAGCTTTTACAGATGGATAAAATTGAGTTGTTTAATATTACCATCTCAAAGAAGAATAAACTAAAACTTAGCGAGGAGGAAATATTACTTTATAAAAGCAATTTAAATAAAGCCATTGATATTGATAAAATTTACAAGCAATGGGATTTAAATGAGAAAGGCTTAGCTAAAGCATTAAATGTACAACCTTATATTTTATCTATATTTTTAAACGAACATTTGGGCCAAACATTTAATGAGTTTATCAACTATAAAAGAATTGAAGAGGCAAAAAAGTTATTGCTAAATCCTAAAACCATGAATGATAAAATGTATACCATTGCTTTAGAAAGTGGATACAATTCAGAATCGGTTTTTTATACCAACTTCAAAAAATTTACTGGTTTTACCCCACGCCAGTTTCAAAAATCTCAACTCAATTAGTATTTACTCCCTACACTTTATTCCACCTTGTTCTTGACTAATTAAGCCAAAAGTACAAGATAGTTTAATAAAATGCCAATATAAGTACTATATAATCTATAAACTTAATAGATATTTAATCTTAATTTTTAACATAATATCACGAGATAAGGTGTTTTTTTAGTTGTCATTTAATTCGTTGAAAATCAAAAACTTAAGATTATTTATGATGATAATTCACTTCAATTTTGCGAATCAGGAGTTACACAGCCTACTAATCAAGCATTTTTACCAAAGTCAATTACTAACCAAATTATTTACATTAAATCATTTCAACTAATGAAAAGATTATTACTCATGATCTTGCTGATTTATTCAAGTCAGCAGATTCTACTAGCACAAGACAATGTCGAGGGTAGAGTCATTTCCAAAACAGATAAGCTGCCATTGCCGGGTATATCTGTTACAATTTTAAATACAACCACAGGAGTTGTAACCAATGCCAATGGAAACTTTAGTATTAAAGCAGCCGGAAACGCTGTATTGTTGTTTTCTGGTGTTGGTTTTAAATCTTTACAAGTTCCAGTAAATAACAGAAAAACCATTTCTGTTGAGTTAGAAGACAACATATCAGCTTTAGATGAAGTTGTTGTGGTAGGTTTTGGTACGCAGAGCAGGAAAACGTTAACAGGTTCTGTATCTAAAGTAAAAGGGGAGGATATTGCAGCTATTGCTACTCCAAACTTTCAAAACTCTTTACAAGGTTTAGCTCCGGGCCTGAACGTAACAGGAACAAGCGGTATGGCAGGTGCTCCTGCCCGTATCAGGGTAAGAGGTAGTGGTTCTATTTTTTCAAATGGCGAGCCTTTATACATTATTGATGGTATTCCTGTAGAATCAGACAACTCTGGTCTTTTTGGAAATACCGGAAGAGGCGGATCTCCTCCTGCCAATCCAATGGCTAATATTGATGCTGATGAAATAGAATCGGTTGAAATCCTGAAAGATGCAGCAGCCAGTGCTATTTATGGAGCAAGAGCGGCCAATGGTGTAATTTTAATTACCACCAAAAAAGGAAAATCAGGCGTTACCAAATTTTCTGCAAATGTTTCTTATGGCGTTAACAACCCAACCAATAAAGTTTCATTTGCTAATGGTAACCAATACTTAAATTTAAGAAGAGAAGCCATACAAAACTCTATCAACACCGGTTTAACTTTTAATGGAAACTTAGGTGGTGTACCTTCTGATTATGTAAATGGTGGATATAGCCAGTTTTTTGCTAATGCAATACCTTCTTTAAATTATGACGAAAACTTAGCCATTGCCACTGCAAACCAAAATATCAATCATTTAGATGATGTGTTTAGAAAAAATGGTGCAAATTTTAGTGCAGGCGTTTCTGCTTCTGGCGGTAGTGATAAAACACAGTTCTTTACCAGTTTAAACTATGCTAAGGAAGATGGTATTTTACAACGTAATGATTTTGAAAGAATAAGTGGAAGAGTAAATTTAGATCATACAGCTTCTTCAAAATTAAAATTGGGTGCAATGATTAATGGTAGTTATACTAAAAACAACCTTTATCCAATTGGTAACCCATCTCAATTTGCTCAAGGTTTTAGCCCAGGTGGTTTCTTTAATGCCATTAACTCTGTTTTACCTATTTTTCCGCGTTTTAATGCGGACGGAACATTATTTGGCGTTCCTCAATCGGTAAATAATTTAGTTTTTCAAGATGAATTACTATTTAATAGTAGTGTAGATAACCAAAGATTTTTAAGCAATATCTACGCCGAGTACAAAATATTAAAATCATTAACTTTTAGATCAGAAGTTGGTAATGATTATATCAATCAGATAAACAGGTTTTATATGAATCCGGCTATTACTCCTGGTGGCGAGCTTGGAACCATCAGAGGTGTTAATGATTTTAGAACAAGGTCATCTAATACTATCAACAGTAATAACTTCTTCACTTTTAAACAAAGCATTAATAACGAGCATAATTTTGATTTGGTTGTAGGTAACCAATACAGTTATAACAATAACAGGTCTGCATTTATACAATCAACACAATTACCTAGTGCACCATCTTTAAATACCACTCAAGTTGCAGGTTTAGCAACCTCACAAGATAGGTTAGACCAATATTTATACTTGTCTTTCTTCTCCAGATTAAACTACAACTACAAGAGCAAATACATTTTTAGCGCTAGTTTCAGAAGAGATGGTTCTTCAAGATTTGGCGCTAATAACAGGTGGGCAAATTTCCCTTCTTTATCAGCTGGTTGGAATGTTACGGATGAGGACTTCTTATCAGACTCTAAATGGCTTTCTAATTTAAAATTGAGAGCAAGTTGGGGTTTAACAGGTAACTCAAACCCAGGTGGTGTAGAGGCAATTTCTTATGGTGGTTTTGGTGTTGGTAATGCCTTTTACGGTGGTCAAATCGGACATCCTTTAAGAAGAATTCAGGCATTAGCAGAAAACATCAGATGGGAAAGAACTGCAATGACAGACTTGGCTGCGGATTTTGGTTTATTTGATAACAGAATTACAGGGTCATATAACTATTATATTCGTAATACTACCGACTTAATTTTAGGTGCAGCGCCTTCTCCAACAAGCGGAATACTAGGAGGTAGAAACTATAGAAACGCAGGGGCTTTAAAAAATTGGGGACATGAGGTACAATTAGGTGCCAAAGTTGTTAATGGCAAAGCCTTTAATTGGAATATAAATGTTAATGTGGCATACAATCAAAATGAAGTTACTGATTTAGGAGGTTTAGACCCTAGTGCTGTAGCCTTTGGAGTTAACAGAGTTTATGTGGGCATGCCTTTAGGTACTTATTATTTGCCTAAATATTTAGGAGTAGACCCTACTACTGGATTTGAAGTATTTGCAGACGTTGTTAGAGATAATTCAGGTGCTGTTGTTCTAGATGCTAGGGGAAACAGATCTCATGATGATAATGCGAGAATTGTAGTAGATCCGTTTGGACGCGTAGCTGGCACAACTAACAATGTTAACTGGGATGCAATATCTGCCCCTATAACAGATAAACCAGGACAAGCTAATTGGACAGGAGGTGTTTCTAATACTTTCAGTTTCAAACAATTTACACTTTCAACTTTATTTACCTTTAGCTTAGGTAATTGGATTTATGATGCTGGTGCGCAAAGTCAGGCTTATATGTTGCAAGGACCAAGAAATGTTCAAAGTCAGTTTTTAGAGAACAGATGGACACAACCTGGAGATAATGCAACAAATCCTGGTTTCTTCTTTAATCCAACTTATTCTGGTCAGGCAACTACCCGTTTCCTTTACAAAGGAGATTATGCAAGATTAAGAAACTTGAGATTAAGTTATGATTTGCCAACTAAATTAACACAAAGAGCAAAAATTAACAGAGCTTCTATATTCTTAACAGCTACCAATTTGCTGACGTTTACAGATTTCCCAGGTTGGGATCCAGAAATCAGCGGAACCATAACCTTCCAAGATTTCAACAATCAGCCACAGAATATAGCACCGTCTCAAACCAATGCTGATCCTCCGCAAGCAAGAAATTTTGGCTTTGGATTTCAGTTGAATTTTTAATTTTTAAAGTATAAATCAATGAAACGATTATTTGAACATAAATACACCAAGTACCTAGTTTTGGTCTTAACCTGCTTTGTATTTGACGCCTGTAAAAAGTTTGATTTACCTCCAAATGATGAATTATCTAGTGGTGTGGTAAACCAAAGTACAGCAAATCTAGACGGAATAATTAACAGCGGTTATGGAAGGCTTATTGCACAAGGTCCGCCAACGGTAAACTCTTCATCGGTTTTTGATATGGCGCTTTATGCAGAAGCTATGGGTGCAACAAGAACTGTGTTTCCTTCACCTCAAAGTGGTGCAAATGCGGCTACCAATTTGATGTATAATTTCTCTATGCAGCCAGATAATGTTTTTTTGGCAAGATTATCAAGAAACTTATACGTACCTATTGCTAGTGCTAATAGTACCTTATTTTATATTAATAATACACCACCTGCCGATTCTGAATTTAGTAGACAAAAGGATAGGTTAATGGGTGAAGCTTATTTTATAAGAGGTTTATGTTTCTTTTATGCAGCTAGATTTTGGGCTCACCAATATGGTCATAATACCAATACGTCTGGTGGCGGTATCTTGTTACCTTTAGAACCTTCTATTGATGGTTCTGCTGGAGTTAAAAGAGCAACTATACAAGAAACTTATGACCAAATTATAAGTGATTTGCAACAAGCAGCGGCTTTATTGCCTGTGGCTTATGATGCAAACATTCACGGGGCTTTTCCTGCATATAGGTTTAGAGCTAATAAAGCAGCTGCTTTAGCGGTGTTAGCTAGGGTGTATTTCCAACAAGCAACTCCAGCAAGCTATCAATTAGCTAAAGAAACTATTGATAAAGTTATTGGCAATACACCAGGTACCATTACCGGAACGCCAGAAACGGGTAATAGGGTATATAGCTTACAAAATGATATAACTTTACCATTTAATAGTACAGGCTTTACAGCTCCGCCTGCTAATTCAGAAGAAATTTTACGTTTGGTAAATAGCACTACCGCTACCGCAGGTTATACCAATGCTTCTATTAACATTACTAATGAGTCAGGAGGAAACCCTCAAAGTAGAGGGGCAGCTAGATGGTTTTTAAACAGACCAACACCTAACCCTCCTTCAAATACTGCGGTTACCACAAGTCCTCTTTTTGATGATGTAGTTAACGATAGGAGATTTACGCAGTTAACATTCAATAATGCTTTTGCGGGAGCAATAGGAAACCAACGTTTAACACAAAAATGGGGTTTTCAAACGCAAGCTACTCTAATAGGAATGCAAACTTTCCCATTAATAAGAGCAGCAGAATTGGTGATAACCAGAGCTGAAATTAACGCTGTACAAGGAAACACTGCTTTAGCCTTAGATGATTATAATCTTATAAGAAGAAGAGCTATTACAGGCTATGTTAACCGTACTTTGTTAGACCCAGCAATTGGTGGTACTCAAGCTGGCTTGATCGCAGAAATTGTTAGAGAAAGACAAAGAGAATTACTTTTTGAAGGTTTTGATTTCTGGAGCTGGAAACGTATGTCCGCTTATAATGCAGCTAACGGAGCCATTTATCCTGCTTCACAAGTTGCACCATTAACTAGAGGAACATCAACTTTTGAGTGGAATTCTAACAGAACATTGCTGAAGTTTCATGTTGACGATTTAACATTAAACTTTCAAGTAGGTTTGGAAGCTCAAAATCCAAATTAACCCATTTATTTAAGGTTGCTTAAAAGCTAATTATATAGCTTTTAAGCAACCTTTTTTTACAATATAAATCTCTAAAATTTTTATGTCTGATAATACTGCGACATCTATAAGTGATCAGTTAGATGCAATTAATGATTATGAAAGAGAACCTGTACCTGCATCTAAAGTTAAAGGATTTAAAGATTTTTTAGCTCTGGTAGCCAGCGAGCACATTGCAGGGACAGAATTTGTTATTGGGCCATTATTTGTTTTACATGGCGCAACAGCTTCAGATGTTATATTAGGTCTTTTGGTAGGAAATATATTGGCCACATTAAGTTGGACATTAATTTGTGCACCTCTTGCCGTGAAAACGCGTTTAACGCTTTTTTATCAATTAGAAAGAATAAGTGGATATAAGTTAGTTTCTATTTTTAACGGAATATCAGGTATACAAGCATGTGTTTTTGCAGCTTTTATGGCTGTTGTTTCTGCCGGTGCAATTTCATTGGTCTTGGGTTTAGAAACACCAAGTTTCTCTCAAATGCTGCCAAGTGGTATTACCTGGGTTGTATTGGTAACTGTTTTGGTAGCGCTTATAACCGTAATAGCTATTCAAGGGATTGATTTGGTTTCAAAATTTGCAACCATCAGCACCCCATGGATGCCCTGGGTTTTCTTAGCTTCGGGCATTGCTACCTTACCTCAATTGGGTGTTCATTCTTTTAGTGATTTCTGGACCGTAGCTAATACCACCATTTGGACAGGTACACCGGTAGAAGGCATGTCAAAATATAATTTTTGGCATATCATGTTTTTTGCATGGCTTTGCAATACTGCTATGCACATTGGTTTAGCAGATACTTTTATATATAGATATGCTAAGAAATCGTACTATGGTATTGCCTCTTTTGGAGGGATGTTTATAGGGCATTTTATGGCGTGGATAGCTTCGGGGATACTTTGCGCAGCAGCATTACAAGCAGGTATTTCAGACCCTACTCCGGGTCAGGTAGCAGGTATAGGAGCTGGTATAGCCGGAATTATATGTGTAGTTATTGCGGGCTGGACAACCGCCAATCCAACTTTGTATCGGGCTGGTTTAGCTATACAAGGTATTTTTCCATCAACAAAAAGATGGAAAATAACAGCTTGGTTGGGCGTAGCAGCTGCTTTAATGGCTTCATTCCCTGGTATTGTTTCCAAACTAGATAATTTATTAGCATGGTTTGCCTTAATTGCTGCACCCGTTGGGGCTATTGTGGTTCTGGAGGTTTATGTATTTAAAAAACTTAATCTCGAGACAGATTATTCTCATCACAGAAACGGGAAAATGAACTGGGCCGTTGCAGCTACATGGATAATTTCGGTAACGCTTTGCTACCTTATTTATTTAGGGCTAGAGCTAGATTTTTTCTTTTTTATGGCTATACCGGGTTGGTTTATTGCAGCCATAGTTTACTTGTTTTTATGCAAGTTAAGACAAATGAAACAGCCAAAAAACATCATCAAAGATTCATTATAAACATTACAAGATGGCAAATTACCCGATAAAAATCATATTAAAAACGCTATCCTATTTGGGGTTATTATTTACGGCAGTACCAGCTTTTTTATCATTTCATGGTCTTATAACTTTTAAGCAATATGAAATTTTTATGATTATAGGCGCTTTTATGTGGTTTTTAAGTGCACCATTTTGGGTGACAAAAAAAGATAAGATATAATAAATAAAATGACACAATTAACATACGATAAGTATTACGATAAAGTATTAGGTGGCTGGGTTGGTAAATGTGCCGGAGGAATTCTGGGAGCTCCAATAGAAGGGTTTAAACACTTTAATGCTATTGAAATTAGCGATAAATTATTTGAAACTAATTTTGCTAATGATGATTTGGATCTCCAAGTATTGTGGCTGGATATGGTGATGAAAAAATCTGTTCATATCAATGAAAAAGATTTTGCACAGCACTGGAAAAATTTTGTTGGCTTCCCTTGGAATGAATACGGTATTGCAACTAGAAATTTAAATATCGGTATTATACCTCCAGAAAGTGGCCGATTGAATAATTATTATTGGAAAAGCAGTATGGGCTGCCCTATAAGAAGCGAGTTGTGGGGAATGCTGTGCCCTGGCATGCCAGAAAAAGCAGCTTATTATGCTGGTTTAGATGGTAGTTTAGATCATAGCGGTTTTAGTGTAGAAGCAGAACAATATTTTTCTGTTTGTGCTTCCATTGCATTTTTTGAGACCGATATCTTGCAGGTATTAAGAAAAGCTTTAGGATACATACCCAAAGATGGTTCTATGTATGCGTTGGTTATTAAAGTTTTGGATTGGTGCGGCCAGCATGATGCAGAAAAAGTAATGTATAAGATTAAAAGTTTCTATGGTGACGCTGATTTTACATCGGCCCCAATGAACATCGCTTTTACCATACTTACCCTGGCAACATCTAACACTGATTTTAATTGTATTGCACAAGCACTACACATGGGGCATGATAGCGATTGTATAGTGGCCACAGCAGGTGCTTTAATTGGTATAATTAAAGGATATGAGAACATTCCAACCCTATGGAAAGAGCGTGTAGGCGAAGAAATCTTGATTAGCGAAGCTATTATAGACATTTATAAGCCCGCAACCATATTTGAGCTAACAGCAGCAACCTGTAAAGAGGGAATGAAATTTTGCCAGTATTTTGATCATGATGCTATATCAGATAACCATGCCGTCTTAAATATTCCTCATCCGCCTTATCAAGTTAAAGTAGAGTTTCCTTTATGGGATGATAGTTGTTTTGTGCCTCATCAAATCATCAGAATTTATTTTACTGATAAACAAAACTCTTCGAAGCTTTCTTTTTCACTTAAAGATGATCAGGACAAACTCATCAATAAAATCGATAAATTAAAAATAGATTCGGATGATTTTATCATCGATTTTGAAGTCAATTTACCAACTCCAACATCCTATAAAAATGCTTTTCGTTATCAGTTGTTGATTGCGCAAGACGATGTGCAGTTGCATGAAATAGCTGTTAATATGCCTTACTATGGTTCTTGGGCTCTTTTAGGGCCCTTTATTGAGGATGATAAAAAACTTATTCCGTGTGATGAGACTTATCCCGAACATGGTATGAGCAGTATGCCATCAACCATTTACATGAACCATGATCAAGTTAATATCCAAAAGGATTTTATTAAGGTTAATACCATTAAAGAACTACTTGCTGATCGAGCAGCTCAGCCATTCCATATAGATACTATACATGCCAGTTCTTTCAATATTCCGGTAGATAAATTCTTTTATGGAAAAGGAGAAAAAACCTTGTTTTTATATAGTAATCTAACATTCTCTTCTGCAATAAAACTTTGGGTTTGCATGGGCTGCACTAGTTATTTAACTGTATTTGTTAACGGAAAAGAGGTTTATAAAAGCTTAGAAATTAAAAGATGTTGGCCTGCTGCACATGTTTTTTTACAAGAATTTAATGAGGGCGAAAATGAGATTTGTATAAGGTTAGATACTTTAACAGATGAAACCAGAATAGAATTCGGGCTAAAAGATTTCAAAGGAGAACACCATCATCAAAGTCAGTGGAGTACCATTGTACCATTTTTAAACTATTAATAAGGAGAGATGAAGGCGAACATACTTCATCTCTATATAAAACAAAAAGAAATGAAAGTTTTAAAAACATCTTTGTTAATACTTACAGTTTCTGCGCAAATAGCCTTCTCGCAAACAAAACCCAATATTGTTTTAATTATAGCCGATGATTTAGGCAGGAATGATTTAGGATGTTATGGAAATAAATTTATAGAAACACCCCATATCAATCATATAGCCTCAAAATCTATCCTTTTTAAAAATGCCTACTCGGCTGCTCCAGTTTGCTCTCCAACAAGATCCAGTATTTTAACAGGCCAATATCCTGCAAGATTAGGTTTAACTAATTTTATTGATGGAAAAAAGACAGATGACAGTTCACCTGTTATGCCTGCACATTACATCAATTATTTACCCTATGAAGTGCAAACATTACCAGAATATCTCAAAAAAGAAGGCTATCAAACTGCACTAATAGGAAAATGGCATTTAGGAGAAAATACACATCCTACACTAAGTTATCCAGGAAAAAATGGTTTTGATAAGGTAGCCCATTATGATTACGGTCTAATCCCTGAAAACGACTCTTATGTTTGGATAAAAGGTGTAGATAGCACTGGAAACCGTTACAGGCTTCCTCAAATAACACAAATGATTACCAAAGATGCCATATCTTATTTAGATACTGTTGGTAAAAGTCCTTTCTTTCTTATGCTTACACATTACAATCCTCATTTACCATTACAGCCACAAGAGCATTTAAAAAATAAATATCAAAAGAAATACAACCCTTATGGTAAAGATATTAATCCGTTATATGCTGCTATGGTAGAAGAATTAGACCAAAATATAGGTTTAGTATGGAGCAAGTTAAAGCAAAAAGGGTTGCTTAAAAACACCATCGTTATCTTTCTTTCAGATAATGGGGGTGTTGTTACAGATGAGGCTGGAGATTTGAAACCAACCACTTCAGCACCTTTAAGAAATGGAAAAGGTACACTTTATGAAGGCGGAATAAGAATTCCTTTGTTAATTTATCATCCATCACAAAAAAAAGGATGTGTGAGTAATACCCTTGTAAGCACTATTGATTATTTACCAACCTTATTAGATTGGACAAATAGTGCTAAGCCAACCTTTACCGTTGATGGTACAAGTTTTGCCAATATCATCAAAAATCCAGATTTAATTCGTTCTCAACCTCAGTTTTTTCACTACCCACATTTTAGTAATCAAGGTGGGCGCCCTACATCCGCCATACGTTTAAATGATTTTAAACTTATTCAATCTTTAGAAGACTCATCTGTACAACTATTTAATTTAAAATCAGACGAAAGCGAAACCAAAGATATTTCAGCTCAAGAACCTGAGATTACTCAGAAAATGTTAAATCTTTTAAACCAATGGCGCTTTCAGGTGAAAGCAACTATGCCCACAAAAAAGTAAACCATGAAAAAAATAGGCATTCAATTTTTGATAATTAGCTTTTTAGCGATAACAGCTTGTGCACAGGAAATACAGTTAAGTAAAGGTATATCTCATAACATCAAGTCTAATTATGTAGGCTTAAATGGTAATGTTGGCACCAATAATATGCCTTGGGATAATAATAATTTGCTAAATGGTTTTGTAAAATCCGGAGCTAGAACCATCAGGTATCCTGCGGGTACCATCGCCAATACTTGGGATTGGGATAGAGGATGGATAGACCCCACTGTACCCGATAGTTTATTAATCAATTGGGTAGTAGCAGAAGGTTGGAAAAACTTCAAAATCAGTTATCCTCTAGAGAATTTTAAAAAAGCCATAGATGCCAGCAAAGCAGAACCCGTATATGTGCTAAACATGTTATCTAAAGATTTAGAACACTCTTTAAGAGGCTTACGTAGGGCAAAAGCTTTAGGTTTACCGGTAAAATATGTGGAAATGGGTAATGAGCTTTATTTTAATCTTAAACTAGAGATGTCTAGGTTTCCAACACCAGAAGACTATGGTAAAACCTGTTACGAATGGATTAAAGCTATTAAAGAAGAATTCCCAGAGGTAAAATGCGCTGTTGTTAGTTGGGAAGCTGTGAGAAGCGAGAGACATAAGAACTGGACAGAGCGTGTACTCAAATATGCAACCAATGCCGATGCCGTTATTTTTCATGTTTATACTCCTTTTGGTTTAGATGGAGCACAAGAACGGACAAATAATCAAGCCGGACAAGAAGGGCTAACTACTGGAGGCAACCTAAGTAACAATCTTAAATTAAGGCAGCAGCAAGAATTAGCATTGCTTCATGTGGATAGCAATTTTTATAAAATGATGCTAAAAGCACTAGAAGTAGCTAATAGGCATAAAGAGATGCGTGTCCCTTTGGATAAAAAAATATGGGCTACAGAGTTTAATGTTAGAGCAGATAATAGCGCCATTAGAGGGACTTGGGCCAACACTTTGTTTATCAGTACTTTTTATTTGGCGTTTTTGAAAAATCCACAAATAGAAATTACACACCTTCATAATATTATTGGACCTATATTTGGCGCTCTTTACAATAATGATAGAGGTTTTAGTCATCTACAAAATGAGAAGATAGTTAGCAAACCATGGTCTTTAAGCGCAGGCGGATTGGCCATGAAAACATTTGCACAATTAACCCAAACAGGGGGCGAAGCCACTGAAATTATTTTTAAAAATAATACGTTATTAGCAAGTACGCATCATCAATCGCTAGAAGCTTTACAAGGCTGGATTGTAAGTCATCCATCATCATCAAGAGCTATCATTATCAATTTTTCATCCCAAAAAAGGAAAATTACAATACCTGATTTTTTATATAAACATCATTATAATATGCAAAGTGCAGCATTACAACATTATGTAATGGATACTGAAGGTTTAAAAATAATCACAGGAATTACAAATAAAGAATTGATTTTAGAACCCTACAGCATCACTACTTTTTTAAAATAATTGAGCTTATGATTTTTAATAAATTTATAAATACCCCAGCCAAAAAGCTAAGTAAATTAATGGCTTTCATGCTATGTTTTGGAGCCCCAGTTAGTACTTACGCCCAAGAAGAAAAGCCTAATATCGTTTGGATCATGGCGGAAGATATTAATAACCATTTGGGGAGCTATGGTGAGGAAGTAGTACATACCCCAAATATAGATTGGTTAGCAAAAAATGGCGTTCAATATCAAAATGCTTTTACTGTTTCCGGAGTTTGTGCGCCTAGTAGGGCAGCTATTGTTACCGGTATGTACAGTACCAGTATAGGCACACAACACATGAGGCAAGCCAAAAGCCTTACACCTTATGCAGGGGTGCCTTTTTACAATGCAGTGCCTCCGGCTTATGTAAAAGCATTTACAGAGTATCTTAGGGCAAATAATTATTTCTGCACCAATAGCTTTAAAACAGATTATCAGTTTGGAACCCCCTTTACCGTTTGGGATAGCCATACTTTAACAGCTGGTTGGTGGGATAGAGAAGATAAAAATCAGCCTTTTTTTTCATGTTTTACCTACCAAACTACTCATGAAATCAATACTTGGCCCGATAGTACCAAGCTTAGGTTTTTTAAAGAATTTAATGTTGATTTAAAGCGCTTGGAAGAAGATGTAAAATCAAGACCCGTTTTAGAAGAAAAGTATATCATTAATCCGGCAAAAGTTAAATTACCTCCTTACTATCCGGATGATACAATTGTAAGACAAGATTACGCCAGACACCTCACCAATATAAATAGGATGGATACTCAGATTGGTAAATTAATCAATAGGCTTAAAGCCGATGGATTACTAGACAATACCATCATATTTTTTATGGGCGATAATGGTGACGGCTTACCAAGAAGTAAAAGATGGATGAATGATGGAGGAATACATGTACCCTTAATTATTTATACTCCAGAAAAGTGGAAAAACAAGATAAAAGGTCAATTAAGCGGTATAAATGAAGAACTTGTCAGTTTTGTGGACCTAGCGCCAACTGTACTTTCTATCGCTGATATACCTATTCCTAATCATATACAAGGGCAAGCATTTTTGGGCAAACAAAAATCAGCACAAGCCCGAACTTATATTTTTGCCGGTAGAGATAGGATGGATGCTAAGTACGATTTACAAAGAGCCGTTAGAACTAAACAATTTAAATACATTAAAAATTATTGGCCCGATACCGCTTATAATCAGTATTTAGATTTTATGTATCAAGCCCCTATCATGAAAAGAATTGATAGTTTATACCATAGCAAAAGCCTTAATAGCGTTCAGTCTGCATGGATGGAAGCATCCAAGCCAGTAGAAGAATTATATGATGTGATAAAAGATCCATTTGAGCTTCAAAACTTAGCCTTACAACCAGCATATCAAGCTGTATTAGACACTATGCGTACAGCATTGTACAATTGGCAGAAGAAATACGGAGATTGGTTAGATACTCCAGAAATTATACAAGCCGAAAAAATGTGGCCTGGTGGTAAGCAGCCCTTAACATCTTTACCAGAATACGAGCAAAAAGATGGTTTCATTAACTTAAAATGCAAAACAGAAGGAGCTTCTATAGCCTACAAATACGATGGAGATAAATATTGGAAGCTGTATAATAAGCCTTTTAAATCCATGAAAAAAGATATAGAAGTAAAAGCTGTAAGGTATGGATACAAAGAAAGCGATGTTATAACTATTGCGAGTAAATAAATTTGATAATGAATATTGTCAAATAAGACAGTCAAATACCTTTTTTACCAGATCAATACTAAGCGGTTCGAGATGTTAGCTTGCTCATCTCGAACTTCAAATAAAAAGCGATTTGTAATCCGGAAATAAGTGCTTTATCAATAATCGTTATCATGATTTGGTAAGCAATTATAAGAAGTTATGGAGAAGAATTAAGTAAATTGCGTAATTTGTATTGCTTAAAAGAATAAACAATTTAAAACAGAAATAATCTATCAAAATGAAAATTTTCAAGATTGCCATTAGTGTCATCTGCATTTTATGCCTAGGAAGTTGTGCTGTTAAATTACCTTTAAACAAACAGTTTTATGAATCTAAGAAAGTAGGTATTATCATAGATGTAGATAGCATTGGGTTAGCAAAAGCAGGCGCACAAGGTCTTTTAGATATGGCTTTAACACCAGGTGATAAGTATACCAAGCCACTTCAAACCATAGAGCCGCAGGTTAATCCATTCTCATTACTTAAGAATGAGATTTCTGATATTTTAAAATCAAGAAATAAAGATTTTATACTCATTGATATCAATTTAAAAGATGAAAATTTTAGCAAATTTGACACACCTGATACTGATAAAAAATATTACAAAAAAGATATTAGAGCTTTAAAATCAAAATATAATGTTGATGAAATATTATACGCAGAAGTAAAATACGGTATACTCGTAAGTTATTATAGCATGATTGAAATAGATAGACAGGGCTATATGAATATCTCAACCAGTATCATTGATTTACAAGATAATTCATTATTATTATCAGACCGTATCAGTTCTGTTGCTCCTATTAAAGGGAATTGGAAAAAGGAGCCTGAATATTTAAATTTAAAAACCTCGATTCAAAATGCTATAGATAAGACTATTACCACTTGGAAAACAAAATTTTAATCATCTAGCTATTATCACTTTTTGGCGAGTATAAAGAGGGGCTAGGTAAATAAAAGCTCTTGCGCCTTATACTTCTGCAAAAGTGTGCATCAAAATTGTTATATCATTTCAACAACTTCTTCCAGATTGATTTCTCCATGAGATTGATCTAAAATACACGCTCCATTTTGAATAAGCAGTAATTGAGGAGATTCATGATGAACCTGAAATAAATCAGCAATTTGGTTAGAGATATTTCTGTAATTTAAAAGGTCTAAGTAATAACAAGATAAATTTTCAGGAACAATATCTCCATCCATATCCAGTCTTTTCTTCGCCATCATACTGATAGAACATCTGGTACTATGCTTAAAAATAACACTATTCCCTTGTTTATTTTTTATCTCGTTTAATTGTTCTTCGCTCTCTAAATTAATCCAGTTCATGGTTTTATAAATATTTGTTGATTAACTTTCTGCAAAACTTTAGTATTTGGGAAAGAAATGGTTGAGTTATTACTATTATTTGTTTTGCTAGTAGATAATTTTACCCCGTTCCCTATTTCTACGTAAGGAGACCAGTTAAAAATATTAGCATTTTTTTGATTTTGTAGCAAGAACTTCCATTTTTCTATTTCGCCATTGGCAGGGTTAATATAAAGCCAGTATTGGTCGCCAGGTGTTAAACCAACTTTGTCAAAATTCAAATTCAGTACCTGATACTCTTTACCATCTATAGTTTCATTAGCTATCAAAGTGGTATTTACACCAGGGTCTTCAATTTTAGAAGGCACCAACAACCAATAAGTATCATTAATATAAGAAGCATAAGCTTTTTTTATAGCAGCTTCATTTAAAGAGTCGCTTAAAAGAACACCATTTTCATAAGCTTTACCTTTTTTTGTATTGATGTTAAACAAGATTACTTGTTTCTTGTCATTGTTGGTTTGCTCAAATCTATAGTTGCCAGTATAGCGGTCCCATAAATGGTTTCTTGATGTTGCAATCTTATCATTTCGCTTAACTTCAAAGGTAAACTGTATGTATCTACTCTTCTCAAAGTTTTGCTTGCCGCCAATAGCAGTCCAAATTTTATCAATCACAACATTTTTATCTTGTGCTAAAGCAGTTAAGCACAAGGCAATAAAAAGGCATGAAAAAAATAATTTTTTCATATTAAAATTTTAAAGGATTAAGGATTATCTTCTTCCTCTAGCCTGAGGATAAGAACTATAAGCTGGGCAAAGTTTAGAAGAACAAGATTCTAGAATCGTGATGCTTGCAATTAAAACTAATGCTATAAAGACAAATTTCTTCATTGATAAATCTACAATATATAAATTTATGTAAAGCTAATATAATTATTTTAAACTCTTAGCCATATCTGCAATTTTTATTGCAGTAATAGCAGCCTCGTCACCTTTGTTGCCATGCTTACCTCCAGCTCTGTCTAAAGCTTGTTCTTGGTTATCCGTAGTTAATACACCAAAAATAACAGGTTTTGTATGTTTAATACCTACTTCTGCAATTCCATTAGCCACAGCATTACAGATGAAATCAAAATGTCGGGTTTCGCCTTGTATTACACAGCCTAAGCAAATGACTGCGTCTAATTGTTGTTTACTTAGCAAAATATCTGCGCCAGCAATCAACTCATAGCTGCCTGCAACTTCAACAGAGACAATATTTTCTTCTTCTGCACCATATTTAAGTAAAGAGTCATAAGCTCCTTGGTATAATTTCCCTGTTACCTCTGCATTCCATGCTGCTACCACAATACCGAAACGGAAAGGTTTAGCTGATGGTACTGTTGTATGAGAAAAATCTGATAAATTTTTTAAGTGACTTGCCATAATATCAAAAAAAAAGGTTAGCCATTAAAGCTAACCTGATGTGAATTTCCTTTATATAACTATTTTCCTTCTACTCTAGCTATATACATATCAATGTTAAAAGCTACAGTACTCTCAGGAAAATCATTTTTAATTTTATTATAGGTTTCTAAAGCAGATTTAAAATCTTTTTGCTCCTCATAAACTAAACCTAGTTTTTTAAGATAGATAGGAGCAGCAAATTGGTTATTACCTTTAGAAATTGCTTTGTTATAATAAGTAATGGCCTTATCATATTGCTTCAACTCAACAAAAGCATCACCAGCACCACCAAGTGCCAAAGGAGCTATAACTTCATCAGAACCGCTATAGTTGGTTAAGTTGTCTGCTGCTTTCTGGAACTCACCCTTGTTTAAATAAGCTATTCCTAAATAATAATAAGCCAGATTGGCCGATTTTGTATTGTCATATTCTTCTATGATTTTCTCAAAACCAGGGAAATTACCATCACCTTTTATAGCTTTATCCCAGTCTTTTTGTTCCCAATACTGTTGTGCTTTATAGATTTGGTTTAAAGCATCCGTTTCTCTTGGAGCCAAATAAAACTTTTGATAAGCAAAAAATAATAATATTAATCCTACTACAGCACCACCTATAATAAGAAGACTTTTACGGTTTTCTTGAATGAAGCTTCCTGTTTTACCTAAAGAACTTGCTACTTCTGGTGTACTATCAATCTGTGTGTTCGACATTTTGGTTTTATTAAAGATTGCAAAAATAGTGTTTTCATTAAAAACAACAACTCTTATATTTAAATAATTACGATATAATTCACTAATATTCAATTACTATACTTTAAAAGGATTTTTTGAAGGTAAATTCTTTAATAATAATACAGTGAAGAAGCCTTAGATAGTTAACTTTGTTATATGTACTTGAAAAATCTTTCACTTGTAAATTTTAAAAACTATGACGAGGCAGAGCTAGTTTTCTCTGACGGTGCAAATGCTTTTACGGGTGATAACGGAGCAGGTAAAACAAATTTACTAGATGCCATACATTATTTGTCGCTGTGTAAAAGTTATTTCAATCCAATTGATAGTCAGCAAATTAAACAAGACAGAGACTTGTTTATGATACAAGGGAAATTTGATAAGGATAATCAAGAGGAATTTATTGCTTGTGGTGTAAAGAAAAATCAAAAAAAACAGTTTAAAAGAAATAAGAAGGAGTATACAAGGTTGGCAGACCATATTGGCTTATTTCCTTTAGTAATGATTTCTCCAAATGATATCAGTTTAATTTTAGATGGGAGCGAGGAACGTAGAAAATTTATAGATAATGTGATTTCTCAAACAGATCATCATTATTTGGATGAATTAATTACTTACAATAAAAGCTTACTCAACAGAAATGCCTTATTAAAAAGGATTGCAGAAACAGGAAGGTATGACCCAACTTTACTAGAAATTTTTGATGAACAGCTGGTAAACTCTGGAATGAAGATTTTTGAGAAAAGAAAGCAGTTTATGGAGTCTTTTACCAGTATTTTTAACGAACATTATCAATATTTAAGTGATGATGCAGAACAAGTTTCATTAACTTACGACTCGATGTTGTTAAATGGTGATTTTGATACTTTATTAAAGAGTGCAGCAGAAAAAGATAAAATTTTACAAAGAACCACAGTAGGTATCCATAAAGACGAATTGCAATTTACTATACACGGTATGCCACTTAAGAAATTTGGCTCTCAGGGGCAACAGAAGTCCTTCCTGATAGCTTTAAAATTGGCAAAATATAGTTTCCTTAATCAACAAAAAGGCTACAAACCCTTATTGTTATTAGATGATATTTTTGATAAGTTAGACGATAAGAGAATAACCAAATTAATGAAAATGGTTTCCGAAGATGATTTTGGACAAATTTTTATTACCGATACTAATCCCGAAAGGTTAAAAGCTATTTTCAATGCGATAAATGTTAAGCTTAATTTATTTACAATAGAAAATCAAATCATCCGTAATGAGCAGAACTAATGATAAAACCTTAAAAGAGGCATTAGAGCAGATGCTAAAAGCTTATCGGTTAAAAGGTAAATATGATGAAACTTTTGCTGTTTCTTCTTGGGAAGCTGTGGTAGGTAAGGCCGTGGCTAATAGAACTAAAGAAATTTATATCAGAGATAAAAAGCTTTTTGTTAGGATAGAATCATCTGTGGTAAAGAATGAGTTGGTAATGATGCGCTCAAAAATTTTAGAAAGCCTAAATGAGAAGACAGGGGCTGAGGTGGTATCGGATATCGTTTTTCTATAATTTATTTTCTTTTACTGATAAAGAAAAATATCAAAGTACTTAAACAAGCAGTAAAAAAAGCTCTCGCCAAAAACACACTGTTTAGCTTTTCTTGGAATAAAAGTATTCCTATCAAAGGCGAAACAATTAATACTACGAAAAAGAATAGCAGGTATTTCTTCTCTAAAATTTGCATGCTTAAAATCTGTATATTTCTATTATAAACAAAAAAAGACTGCCAAGCGACAGTCTTTCTTCAATTCTTAAAGCTAATTATTTTTTGTTAGCTTCTTGCTCTGCTTGTTTTAAAGCTCTAGACATAATTACAGAAACAATAGTATCTTCACCAACATTGGTAATGCTATATCCTTCTGGTTTTAAATCACGAACACGAGTAGATTTACCTACTTCTAAAGGCTCTAAAGAAACTTCAACGTATTGAGGCATATCTTTAGGCAAAGCGTTAACTTTTAATTTACGTAACTTTTGAACTAATTTACCACCCATCTTAACACCTGGAGAAGTACCAGTTAATTTTACAGGGATTTCCATAGTTACTTTTTTATCATCAAATAACTGCAAGAAATCTACGTGTAAGATTTGCTCTGTTAATGGATGAAACTGAATTTCTTTTAAAATAGCTTTGGTTTTTTTACCAGCAATTTCTAATTCGGCAAAGTTTACGTCTGGAGTGTAAACTAAATCTCTTAATGATGGTGCTTCAACAGCAAAGTGAATTTGCTCTTTTCCGCCGTATAATACAGCTGGCACTTTACCCGAGTAACGAAGCTCCTTAGCGTCGCGTTTCCCTACGTTCTCTCTTGGAGAACCGCTAATTGCGATTGATTTCATGTTTGTTATATATTAAATTTTAAAAAGTTCACTAATTGATGCATGCTCGTTTACGTTAGTAATGGCTTTCGCAAATAAGTCTGCAGTTGATAATACTTTAATTTTACTACTCTCTTTTTTAACAGGGATAGTGTCTGTAACAATAATTTCTGTTAAAGCCGAGTTTTCTATGGTTTCATACGCGTTGCCAGACAATACAGCATGCGTACAAACAGCTCTTACACTTTTAGCTCCTTTTTCCATAATTAAAGCTGCTGCTTTGGATAAGGTGCCGGCAGTGTCGCAAATGTCGTCAATTAAAACGATATCTTGGCCAGTTACATCGCCAATGATAGACATTGATTCTATTTCGTTCGCTCTTTTTCTTCTCTTATCACAAATAACCACCTCAGCATTAAAGAATTTTGCAAATAAACGAGCTCTGTAAGAGCCTCCCATATCTGGCGAAGCAATGGTTAAATTTTCTAACCCTAAACTTTTAATGTATGGGACAAAAATAACAGCTGCATCTAAGTGGTCTACCGGGATATCAAAAAATGCTTGTATTTGTGCTGCGTGTAAATCCATAGTCATGACACGGTGTGCACCAGCGGCAGTTAATAAATTAGCCACTAGTTTAGCGCCAATGGCTACTCTGGGTTTATCTTTTCTATCCTGACGAGCATAACCAAAATAAGGGATAATCACATTGATATAATGTGCCGATGCTCTTTTAGCAGCATCTATCATCATCAATAACTCAAAAAGATTATCATTTGGTTGGCAGGTAGATTGTACTAGGAAAACATCACAACCTCTGATAGATTCATCGAAAGAAGGTTGAATTTCGCCATCTGAAAAACGAGATAGCTTAATATCTCCGAGTTCTTTTCCGTACGACTTAGCAATTTTATCAGCAAGAGTTCTTGTTGCAGATCCTGAAAAGAGTTTTACTGGATTAGAAGGCATGAGCTTTCGATTCGATTTTAAAAAAAATCAGATTGTGACTTTCACAATCTGATTTTAATTTTTAGTTGCCCGACCAGGATTCGAACCTAGACAAACGGTACCAAAAACCGTCGTACTACCATTATACTATCAGGCAATCTCCAATTTCAAGTATTCCCGAAATGGAATGCAAATATAGCCTCAATACAGAAAGCATGCAAATTTTTTTTAAAATTTTTAAAGATGCTTTAGCTATCAAAATAATAAAAAGTGTAACTGCTTGTTTTATAGTGGTAATTCAGGGCGAAATAAACCTTAGTAGCTGGTTAATATTTGTTAAAGTCCTGTTTTATTCATTTCAAATAGTTATTTTCGGCCAATAAAGAATCAATTTAAATAGAAAATGACCTATAAGAAGATTAATAATTTACTGGGTTGGTTTAGCTTTTTAGTAGCTGCGGTGGTTTATACCTTAACATTAGAACCAACTTCAAGTTATTGGGATTGCGGAGAGTTTATCTCTGCAGCGTATAGATTACAAGTAGTACACCAGCCTGGCGCTCCTTTATTTTTAATGATTGGAAGAATTTTTAGTCTTTTTGCTGGCAGCGAGGATAAGATAGCTTTTTGGGTGAATATGAGTTCTGCTTTATCTAGTGCGGCAACTATTTTATTCCTCTTCTGGACAATAACAGCCTTAGCAAAGAAAGTTGTAATGCCAGGAAAGCAAGAACCTACATTGGCACAGCTTATTACCATTATGGGAGCAGGTTTGGTAGGTGCATTAGCTTATACTTTTTCTGATACGTTTTGGTTTTCAGCAGTTGAGGCAGAAGTTTATGCGATGTCATCGCTTTCTACAGCAGTGGTTTTTTGGGCCATTTTAAAATGGGATGCCCATGCAGATGAACCTCAGGCAGATAAATGGCTGTTATTTATAGCCTACATCATGGGTTTATCTATTGGTATTCACTTGCTAAATCTTTTAGTGATACCTGCTATGGCGGTTATTTATTATTTTAGAAGAACAAAGCAAGCTACTACCAAAGGTACCTTTATAGCTTTAATTATTGGTGTGGTTGTTTTAGGTTTTATCCAATATGGTATCATCCAATATTTAGTAAAATTTGCTGCAAATTTCGATTTGTTCTTTGTAAATACACTAGGTATGGGCTTTGGTACCGGTGTTATCTTTTTTGCTTTCCTTATTGTTGGAGCTGTGGCTTGGCTGCTTTACTATTCTGTTCAAAAAAGCAAGCCAGTTTTAAATTTAGCGGTTCTCTCTTTTTTACTTATCATTTTTGGTTACAGCTCTTATGCTATGATTGTGATTAGGGCTAAAGCTGATACCAATTTAAATAATAGCGATCCTGAAAATGTATTTGCTTTATTGGGTTATTTAAACAGAGAGCAGTATGGTGATAGACCTCTGTTATACGGGCAATACTTTGATAGTAAAGTTATAGATTCCAAAGAGGGTTCAACAAGCTATCGTAAGGGCAATGATAAATATGAGGTAACAGGCAAGAAACAATCTTATGTTTATGATAGAAATACATTATTTCCAAGAGTTTATAGTGAGGAAGGAAACCACGTTGCCGTTTATCGTGATTGGTTAGATATGGGACCTGATGAAAGTCCTAGTTTTAAACATAATATCGGCTTTTTTAGTACGTATCAGGTCGGGTTTATGTATATGCGTTATTTCTTATGGAATTTTGCTGGAAGGCAAAACGATGAGCAAGGAATTGGAGATTATACCAAAGGTAATTGGATAAGTGGCATAAAACCTCTTGATGCTTTACGTTTAGGCGACCAAAATAACCTACCTAAAAGCATGACAGAAAATAAGGCCAATAATAAATTATACTTTTTACCTCTTATTTTAGGGATTCTAGGCGCCTTCTGGCACTTTAAACGTAATCAAAAAGATGCTGGTGTTGTAGCTTTATTATTTTTCTTTACAGGTTTAGCTATTGTTTTATATCTAAATCAAACACCAAACCAACCGCGTGAAAGAGATTATGCTTATGCAGGTTCTTTTTATGCATTTGCCATTTGGATAGGTTTGGGTGTATTTGCCATTAGCGAGTGGTTGAGTAAATTCTTCAATGCTAAAACTGCTGGTGCTTTGGCAACTGTGGTTTGTTTGCTGGCAGCTCCAGTATTAATGGCAAGCGAAGAGTGGGATGATCATGATAGATCTGGGAAAACTACCGCAAGAGACTTGGCAAAAAATTATTTAAATAGTTGCGCCCCTAATGCCATCTTATTTACTTACGGAGACAACGATACTTATCCTTTATGGTATGTACAAGAGGTTGAGAATTTTAGACCTGATGTAAGAATAGTAAATTTAAGCTTATTTGATACAGATTGGTATATCAACCAATTAAGAAAGCCTTTTAATGCTTCACAACCATTACCTATCACGATGGATTCATCAGCTTATGTAACTGGTACACGTGATGTGCTTTTTTATCAGGATTTTAATCTTACAGGAAATCAAGAATTGAGTGATATCTTTGAATTTATTACTTCAGATAATCCGGAAGCTAAAGTTCAATATCAAAGCGGTAAGCAAGAAAACTTCTTGCCTACCAAGAATTTTAAACTTACTGTAAATGCAGATGAGGTTTTAAAGACAAAAACCTTAAGTAATGCGGCAGAAATTGTTCCTGCTTTAGAATGGCAGTTTCCAGGAAATTATATTACAAAAGGTCAATTGGCATTTTTGGATATCTTGATTCATAACAAATGGGAGCGTCCTATTTATTTCGCGTTTACTGTGCCTAGCAGCAATTTCTTTGGCTTAGATAAATACTTATATAATGAAGGTTTTGCCTTAAGATTATTGCCTAAAAACAAAGCAGTGATCAATGATAATAATCCATTATCAGAAACTGATGTGGTAAATACCACTGCTATGTATCAAAATATGATGAGTAAATTTATTTGGGGTAACATGAAAACAGCGTCTTATTTAGACCCTGAATCAACCAAAATGGTCTACTTATCTGTAAATAAATTTACAGAGTTAGCTAGAAATTTAATATTTGAGGGCAAAACAGATAGTGCTAGAAACGTTTTAAAAGAGTGTTTGGATAAGTTACCTATTTATACTACTTATGATTCTAATTTTGCGCTTAGTAAATATGAACTGGTTGATTTGATGTATCAAGTAGGATTGAAACAAGAGGCGGCTAAGTTGCTAGCGCAAAGTAAAGATTTAATAAAAGGTGAGCTAGATTATCATTACAGCTTAACACAAAATAAAGAAAACTTAGGTATGAGAGATATTCAACTTGGTTTATTTGTATTGGCCCAGTTTGATGATATTACCAAACGGAATGGAGAAGCATCGCTAAATAAAGAGATAAATACTTTGTTGAGTAATTATGAAAGAAAATTTGGGATGAGTAGGTAGTAGACAAACCTAGCCTTATAAAAAGAACAGAAATGTTTAATAAAAGAAATGCCTCTAATTTAATTAAAGGCATTTCTTTTATTGCTTATGTTTACTTGGTATTAATCTTATACATTATCCTTCTTCGCCAGCTCCAATAGCTGTCATTACTTCCATACTTACACCAGTTGATGAGTAACCACCGTCATGGAATAAATTCTGCATGGTAACCATTCTGGTTAAATCAGAGAACAAGGTAATACAATAATCTGCACAAGATTCTGCATCAGCATTACCTAGAGGAGCAATTTTATCAGCAAAATCATAGAAATCGCCAAAACCTTTAATTCCTGTTCCTGCAGTTGTTTTTGTTGGTGATTGAGAAACCGTATTGATACGTACTTTTTTCTCTAATCCGTAATGGTAACCAAAACTTCTGGCTATAGATTCTAACATAGCTTTAATATCAGCCATATCGGTATAGAAAGGATAAGTACGTTGTGCAGCCATATAAGTTAAGGCAACCACACTTCCACCTTCGTTTATTGCATCTAATTTTTTTGCAACCGCAAGCATTTTATGTAAAGACATAGCAGATACATCAATGCCTTTTGCAAAATACTCGTAGTTAGACTCAGTATAAGGAATTTTTTTACGGATATTCACACTCATACCTATAGAGTGTAAAACGAAATCTATTTTACCACCTAAAACTTCTTGAGCCTGAGTATAAAGGTTCGTTAAATCATCTATGCTAGTTGCATCAGCCGGGATAATTTGCGAGTTAGTTTTCTCAGCAAGTTTATTTATTTCTCCCATACGCATTGCTATAGGAGCGTTGGTCAATACAAAAGTAGCGCCTTCTTCATGAGCTTTCTCAGCAACTTTCCATGCAATAGAGTTTTCGTCTAAAGCACCTGTGATGATACCACGTTTCCCTTTTAATAAATTATAAGCCATATTTTAATTCTTTTTTAGCTATTAAGCCTATTTGTAATTTGAATGTGTAAAGATTATAAAATTTTATGGATGTTGAAATTTATCCATATAATAATTCTTTGGCATTTTGTATTGCAGAATCTTTTGGATGTTCTCCACTTAGCATTTTGGCTATCTCCAAAATACGTTCTTCGTTGTTAAGTTTTTTAATCTGAGAATAAGTGAAATCGTCTTTTATTTCTTTGTACACATAATAATGAGACTTTCCTTTACTCGCCATTTGTGGTAAATGCGTAATCGTAATTACCTGCATATCTTCGGCTAGCTTTTCCATAATATTGCCCACCTTATGAGCCACTTCTCCAGATACTCCAGTATCAATCTCATCAAAAATAATGGTAGGTAAAGCAGTTTTCTTAGCAATCAAAGATTTAATGCTCAACATCAACCTAGATAACTCTCCTCCAGAAGCAACCTTGCTCAATTCTTGTAACTGATGGCCCTTATTTGCACTAAATAAAAACTTGATTTGGTCTATCCCATCTTGGTCAAAGTTATCTTCTTCTTTAACCCATTGTTCAAGCTTAACATCGGCATTAGCCATACCAATCTCTGTTAAAATTTTGATGATATAATCTTCTATAGCAGGAATAGCATTTATTCTGTTTAAGCTGATAGTTTTAGCTTGTTTTATAAGAGTAAGTTTTTCTTCTTGTATCTCTTTTTGCAAGCGTTCTATGTCTTCATCAGCAAAAAGAATTTTATTAAGTTTGGATGATAACTCTTCCTGATAATTTAAAAGTTCTTGATTACTACTAACGCGATGCTTCTTTTGTAAATTGTAAATTAAATCTAACCTGTCACTTACCAAAGTAGCTTTATTCTCATCAAAAGATATAGTTTGTTCTAAATCCTCTACTTCATTGGCTATATCTTTTAGTTCTATTAAACAACTTTTCAATCTTTCACCTAAAGCGCTTATATCTTGTTGATACTTTTCAGCTTGCTGTAATTGGTTTGATGCTTCTTTTATTAAACTTAAAGCATTAATTTCTTGATTTTGTAATAGGGTAGAAGCATTTAAAAGATTAGATTTTATCTCTTCTGCATGATTTAATCTTTGCAACTCTTGCTCCAGATTTTCTTGCTCATCTGTACTAAGTTTTGCTTGCTCAAGCTCATTAAATTGAAATTGCAAATAATCAAGTTCTGCTTTTTCTTTTTCACTTTGTTCAATCAATACATCAAGTTGTTTAACTTTCTTTTTATAAGTTTTATAAAATGATTTATAGTTTTCAAGTAATTCTTGATGATTTGCCATTAAGTCCACTACCAATAGCTGAAACTGTTGGTTACTGATTTCTAAAGTAGCATGTTGAGAGTGGATATCTATCAGATGTTCGCCAACTTGTTTCAGCGTAGTTAAATTAACCGGGGTATCATTAATGAAAGCTCTTGATTTTCCATCTAAAGATATTTCTCTTCTCAGAACGGTCTCTTCTTCATAATCTAAATCTTTTTCTTCAAAAAAGCCATTTAATTGGTAGTTTTTTACTCGGAAAAAACCTTCAATAATGCATTTCTTCTGCTGGTTAAAGAAGTATTTACCTTCTGCTCTTTGACCTAAAATAAGACCTAAAGCACCTAAAATAATAGATTTTCCCGCCCCAGTTTCTCCGGTAAGAATATTTAAATGCTCATCAAAAGAAATATCTAATGAATCTATAAGTGCATAATTCTTAATATGTAATCTGCTTAGCATAGCTAATCTATTTGTTGTTTTTTAATGCTTCGTAAGTATTGGTATTTGCGGGGTCTGCAACAACTAAAATATTGTATACTTTTAATTTTTCAGATGGGTCTGATTTTGAAAAAATATTGGTAATTTCATCTGCTTTAGCAGTAAAAAATGCTTGATTAAACATAGCACCCTGCCTTTGTTTATCTATTTCAGATATCTTTGCTAAAGTGGATAAAATAGTTTTTCGGGCTTTTGTTACATTTTCCGCCATCATATCTAAGCCTTCTCTATGGTAATCATAAATAATTTCTCTTAACGGTAAGAAATTCTTACTTGTAATATTTTCTACTAACCAATACCTGTTTCTCAAACCTTCAAAAGCTTTCCAGCCAGAAAATGGAGCATTTTGCGCATTGTTTAAAACATCTTGTGCTTTGTTAAAATAGTTAGTGCCACCTAGCTTATTAAAACTATCATAATCAAGTCCAACAATTACATAAGCATAAAATGCCAGCATCGAGCTTAAATTGTTAATGAAATTTTGGTCAGAAAAATCAAGGGGTTGTCCTTCTGAATAAGAGAAATCAAAATTTTTATCATTAATGCTTAACAAAGTAGTATTGTAGGAGCTGTTAAAAACAGGTCTGCTACTAATAATTTGTGCTTCAGCTTTAAAATTACTAGAGCCATCCCACTCTTTAAGATTGATAACAAAATTGCAGTCTATTCTCTCTGTAGCTAAAAGCTCGTCTCCACACCATTTTCTATTGTTAAGAAAATCTGACATGGCAGTTTCTAATACTTCCAAAGGCCTTTTATTAGTATTTTGAATTTGAGGAGATAATATTTGCACCCTAGCATTTAAATCCTGAGCATAAGACATGTAAGACGTAATGCAAAGTATCAAGCTAAAAAGATAATGCTTCATAAATATTTTATTAATGTATTGATGATGTCTTGAGCAACTTCAGATTTTGATTTTAAATCATAATAAGTTGTTGCCCCATCTTTCTGAATAATGGTTATTTTATTTAAATCACCTCCAAAACCAGCACCTTCATCCTTTAATGAATTTAAAACAATGAAGTCTAGATTTTTCTTTTGCAATTTAATTTTAGCATGTTCTTCTTCATTTTCTGTTTCTAAAGCAAAACCAACTAAAATTTGATTTTTTTTGATAGAGCCTAAATATTGAAGAATATCAGTTGTTTTTTTTAGAGTGATATTAAATTCGGTATCATTTTTTTTTATTTTTTGTTCAGCCTTCTGTAGCGGAGTGTAATCTGCAACTGCTGCGCTCATAATACAAGCATCACAGTTAGCAAAAGCATAATCAACAGCATTTAGCATATCCTCTGCTGTAATTACAGTAACCCTTTCAATATTTGGATGATAAATTTCTAAAGCTACTGGTCCACTAATCAAACTTACGCTTGCACCAAGTTGTGCACAAAGCTCGGCAATAGCAAAGCCCATTTTTCCGGATGAATGATTCCCAATAAACCTAACAGGGTCTATCGGTTCAAAAGTTGGTCCAGCCGTTACTAAAATATGTTTACCCTTCAATAGTTGTTCATACTCGAAATGATGAATGACCTGTTGATATATAGCTTCCGGTTCTTCCATTCTACCTTCTCCATAAAGACCACTGGCTAGTTCTCCTTTGCCAGGTTTAATCATAAAATTTCCGTAATTTAATAAGGTTTGGATATTTTTTTGGGTTGATGGATGCTTCCACATATCTAAATCCATAGCAGGAGCAAACATAATAGGACATTTTGCAGACAGATAACATGCACTTAATAAGTTATCACATCCTCCAGAAGCAAATTTGGCTAAAGTATTAGCCGTGATAGGGGCAATTAATATTAAATCTGCCCACAAAGCCAATTCAACATGGTTATTCCACTGGCCTGTATCGGCCTGATAATATGTAGAAAATACTTGATTTTTTGATAGGGTAGATAAGGTTAGAGGAGTTATAAATGCTTTAGCATCATGAGTCATTACTATTTTGACGTTTGCACCAGCTTTAACAAGTAATCTAGTTAATTCTGCCGATTTGTAACTTGCTATACTGCCACAAACGCCAAGTAATATGTTTTTTCCTTCAAGCATCATCAAAAAGTCTTAAAATTTCTCTTAACATTTAAGAGTTAATTATTTAGGCTTTTTGCTAAAACGCTCAGCCTCTAAAGCCAAATATAAAACAAATTATTTTTGTTCTTTAGAAGGATTTCTGTGGTAAACTTTACCATGAATAAATTCGTCAATAGCAATTAAAGAAGCTTTTGGCATTCTCTCATAGTGCTTAGAGATTTCAATCTGCTCTCTGTTTTCAAACACTTCCTCTAAATTGTCATTAGAGCTTGCAAACTCAGCTAATTTACCGTGAAGCTCTTCTTTTAAGTTAGCTCCAATTTGGTTGGCTCTTTTACTGATAATAACTAAAGACTCATAGATATTCTCAGTCTCAATATCTAATTGTCTTAAATCTCTGGTTACAGTTGTACTAGAAACTGTAGGCTTATTATTGTTGTTGTTCATCTTCTTTTTCTACTTTTTTATTCTCTGAATATGTAGCTAATATTTCCTTTGTTAATGCTATTCCTTTTAATATGTCTTCCTTAAGCTTTTTTGCTTTTTCCGTATAAGCACTATTAGGATACTTTTCAGTAAATCTCTCGTACTCAACTAAAGCTTCATTATATCTATCTTCTTGCTTAATTTCTCTACTATTTTTTGCGTAAAGATATTGAGCTTCTATAATCAAATATTCCATCTCCTCAGCAAACTTTGTGTCCGGAAAATCTTTCATAGAATTTCTAAATGCAATCACTGCTGCCTGGTAATCTCCAATATCCAAAAATAACTTAGCATTGGCGTAAGATTTACGTTCCAACTTATCACGCAAGTCTAAAATTAATTTACTCGCTTCCGCTACCCTTTCACTTCTTGGATAAATATTGATGAATAATTGCAATGACTCTATAGCTTTATAAGTATTATCTTGATCCAATGAAAAATTCGGAGAATCAAGATAGTAACAATACGCTGTCATAAATCTACATTCTTCAGCTTTAGGACTACTAGGATAAGTGTCTGCAAAAGTTTTAAAATGATATCTAGCCGATAAATAGTCTTTTAATTGATAATTAGTATAGGCGTAATAATAGTATAAATCCTCTGCCTCAGATCTTCCTCTATACCTTTGTACTAAGTCATCAAATAAAGTTAATGCTTTGGTATAATCTTTTTTATTATAAAGTTTTATAGCCTCTTGATACTTTTTAGCAACATCATTACTTGTTCTAAGCTTCTCAAATTTGCTTTTACAACTACTTAGGCTTAATCCTACAAATAATAATATTAATCCCAATAATGCTAAGCCTTTATTTTTTAACATGCTGCAAAGATAGTTTAATAAATAATACAAGTCAATTTTTTAACAACTACTAATATATAGTAGATAAATAATTTAATGTAACTCTTTAACAGAATTTAACAGTAAACAGCATGATAAACTCTGTTCTAAATAACTTATATAGCGTCATTATCCGTGCGGCAGGCTAAATTGAAGACTTAAAAATAATTTTTTCATAAAGGAAATCAGAGAGTTATGTTTAGATTAGTGAAAAAGATGAGGAAGTATTTGTGATAAATAAAAAAGATATGCACCTTTGCAGCCCGCAAGGGGGGAATGTTTGAAATAGAGAGAGGGAAAGAGGGGAAAGATGTTTAGAGAAAATAGAGGGAGAAGCTAGAGAGAATAGAGGAGAAAATTTTTTCAAAAACATTTTGGTAATAAAATTAGAATGATTACCTTTGCAGCCCCGAAAGGGAGGAAGAGTTACAGCGATTGTAGCTAGTTAATAAAAGAGAAAAACTAGAAAGATAAGCAATTATCTGGAAGGAAATAGAAGCCAAACTGAGAAGGGCGGCGCAGAAGTTCTTTAAAAAGATATCATATAACGTAGCGACACTGAGAGATCAGTAACCTAGAGACGGAAGAAAACAAATATTAACGAAAGTTAGTATCAAACCACATTATACAATGGAGAGTTTGATCCTGGCTCAGGATGAACGCTAGCGGCAGGCCTAATACATGCAAGTCGAACGGGATTGGGACTT
>NZ_KE384317.1:27705-46039 GCF_000425145.1 Pedobacter glucosidilyticus DSM 23534 | reverse complement strand
AATTTTAGAGCAGCTTCATCAGTCATATTTGTTGGCGTATCCCACCATAAAACGGCTATATCGCCATAATTCGTCATCAATTCTTTTACCTGTGGAACTGCAACTTCATCAATATATTGTGCAAATGTTCTGGTTTCTTGAGCCGGGTCCCAATGCCCTTTATGTTCCTTCGTATAATCATCAATCTTTGTACTATCAGGATTAGGCCAACCTTCTGCCATTAATTTCCTGGCTGCAGAACCTCCTGGGTTTACCCAATCTTGGGCTTGGGAATAGTAAAAGCCTAATTTTACATTATATTTTTTACAGGCCTCTGCCAAAGGTTTTAACAGGTCTTTTTTGTAGGGTGTTGCATCTATAATATCCCAATCACTAGCTTTTGAGTCAAATAAAGCAAAGCCATCATGGTGTTTAGCTGTAATGATTAGATATTTCATCCCGGCATCTCTGGCCATTTTTACCCATTCATCAGCATTAAATTTTACCGGATTAAATTGTTTGGCAACTTCTTTATATTCTGAAACCGGTACTTTCATTCTATTCATAATCCACTCGGCCCCACCTCTAGCCTGTTGATGCCCTTTATACTCTCCGGCCATTTGCGCATAAACCCCAAAGTGGATGAACATACCGAAACGAGCCTCACGCCACCATTTCATTTTTTCATCTTGCGATATGGGTTGTGCTAAAACAGAAGTACTTGCATAACAAAAAACTAAAAGGACTAATAATTTTTTCAGGTTCATGGTGATAACAGGTTAAAATGGTCAGTTGCAGCTATAGATCAAGCCATTACTAAAGTAATATAAATCAGTGAAATAACATGCCTGAGGTTTTATATTTTCAAAATATATTTAAGTCATAAGCCAAGCTGCTACACTTTTAAATAGGGTATTGTCCATCCGGTTAAAGGCTAAATACAGAGCTATGTAACACGTAATGCTATTAAAAAGTGCCATAGAAAAGAAACAAATAGCCTAAGCAAGCGTTTAATAGTTTTGTTTAACCAAGCTATTGAACCCATGAAATGTCCTAATTGTAATGTTAACCTTTTAATTACCGATAGAAGCGGTGTAGAGATAGATTATTGTCCGGAGTGCCGTGGCGTATGGCTAGACCGTGGCGAATTAGATAAAATTATTGAACGTTCGGTAGCTTTTGAGCGTCCGCCTCAACAAAACGATCATCATAGAACTCAACATCATGACTATAAACATCATGATTATAGAAAGAAAAAGAAAGACTCTTTCCTAGGAGATTTATTCGATTTTTAAATAAAAAATAAAAGAGCTTGCCTCAAAAACCACCATTTCTTTGTCGGGTCTAAACACTTGCTTATGTAACAAGTATTCAGCCCAACGAAATAAAATAGCTGTAGCAAGCTCTTCCTATAACAATTTAAAAATCACTCAAGTGTTCGCTCACTTGTACAGAAGTTTTTAGCGTATCATTGGTGGTATTATCCAGCCCTCTGGCCCAAATGGTATATATTCTACCAGATTTAATTTCAATATTTTCTTTGATAGCTTTTTGGGTATCATTAAGCTTAATTTTAAAAGCATAATTTTTATTGCCCGGTATTTCATTAAATAGGGTATGTGTTTTATACGCCGTAGCGTTAAATAAGACACTATCTGTACCAGTTGTTAAACTTAAATTTCCAGCATCCGGACTTAAATTAATAAACCTGATTTTTGCTTTACCCGCAGCCGGACTCGATAAAGAATCTTTAATCACCAAGAAATTTGGATTAGGTGCAGCATCTACAACATAGACAGAGTAATATTTATCAGCTTCTAAATTTAAAGTTCCTGTTCTTAAAGTATCCTGCGTTCCTCCAACTTTACGTATACTAACTTTACGTTGTCCAGCACTAAATAAACTATATAAAGTTCTTTGGCCAAAAGCAAAAGGACCGTTTCCGGTACCACGGTCGGTTATAAAGTTAAAAGCCGGTGTACCTGGCGATGCATGAAAAATACTAACAGCGGCTACTTGCTGCGGAGTAAAATCATCATCATTTTTTAAACATGATGTCAGCGTTAATAATGAACCAGCTATCATCATGGTTTTCATGAAAGATAAACGGTTAGCAGGGGTAATTTTTTTAATGTTATACATAATTATATTTTTTAGTTTCAGATAGATTTGTTTAGACATAACGGCATCAATCATTAATCTGTTACACTGCGTTTCATTTTTTTTAGTTTTTTTTGCCTTTACATTCATAAAGAAAATTTTTAAGGGCAATAAAGCTATTTTATAAATCATTTAGCCTATAAACACACCTCTAAGAATTTTACCTTTAAAGATTTTTTGAAACTTATGTACTATTTAATATATTTTGCTTACGAATCTTTTCCTTTTAAAAAGGAAGATTTAGAAGATCTCCTTAAACAAACAAGAGAGAAAAATGCAAATCATCAGGTTACAGGTAAACTTTTATATGTAGAAGGTACTTTTATACAATTGCTAGAAGGTAATGAACAAGCCGTAAAAAGTATTTTTAGCGCTATAGAAAGAGATAAAAGAATTATCGCCTTAAAAGTGGTAGCACAAGGGCCGGCTATGGCTAGGCATTTTCCAGATTGGTCTATGGCTTATGAGAAAATATCCTTAGCAGATATCAATCAGCTCGAACAATGCGAGCATAAAGGCGTTAAAGAGTACCTTACAAATGCAACACCATTTAGATTGATAAAACTTATAGCAAGTAACCCTTTATTATAACCAAATATGAAGGCTGTTGTTATTACAGAACATGGTGGTCCGGAGGTTCTAAAAATAGAAGAAAGACCTATCCCCACCTGTGCAGATGATGAAGTATTGATAAAAGTTGCTGCTGCCGGTATTAACCGTCCAGACATCATGCAACGTCAGGGTAAATATCCAGCCCCTAACGGTGCTATAGCTGATATCCTAGGTTTAGAACTAGCAGGCGAAATTATAGCTTGTGGTGCTGCAGTTAAAAAATATAAGATAGGCCAACACGTTTGTGCTTTAGTAACTGGGGGTGCTTATGCAGCGTATGCCCTTGCTAAAGAAGACTGTTGTTTAACCATTCCGCAAGGCTTAACATTAGAAGAGGCGGCATCACTGCCAGAAACTGTTTTTACCGTATGGTACAATCTTTTTATACTAGGGCAATTAAAAGCCAGAGACAAAGTCTTGATACATGGCGGCTCTAGCGGTATTGGCGTAATGGCTATACAGCTTGCTAAAGCATTTGGCTGTCAGGTAATCGTTACTGCAGGCTCCTTACAAAAATGCCAAGCCTGTATAGCTTTAGGAGCCCACATGGCTATCAATTATAAAGAACAAGATTTTGAATTTTTGCTAAAAGAAACAGGTGTCAATGTTATTTTAGACATGGTTGGGGGTAGCTACTTACCAAAAAACATCAATATCTTAGCTCCTGATGGGCGCTTAGTTTATATCAATGCTATGCAAGGTAGGCAAGCAGAATTGGATATTCTTAAAGTAATGCAAAAGCGTTTAACCATTACAGGGAGCACCCTAAGAGCAAGAGAAACCACATTTAAAGCCTTTCTAGCTCGTGAAATTCAAAAATATGTTTGGCCTCTTTTTCAGGATAAGAAAATAAAGCCCGTTATTTTTAAGGTTTTTGATTATCGTGATGTTGTACAGGCACACCAACTTATGGAAAGCAGCACACATATAGGCAAAATCTTGATTAAGTTTTAACAAGCTAATGTTTAGCCTCAATCTTTTATCATGGAGCGAGTCGAGACTTTAGCTGATGAAATCAACCAAGATGTCGACCCCGCTCAATGGAATAAATATCACTTTTAAGGTTTCTCTCCAACAACTACGAAGATAAAGTTTTAGCTTCCATAGCTACTTTCGCAGAAATATTACTTAATGTATCGTCAGAAAAGTTAGAAGCTTCATGGGCTTTAGCTACCAAATAGTCAGAAGTTTCTTTAGATAAATCATTTACCTTATCGGCTTGTTTAGAAGCAACATGCTTTAAATGATCTGTAAAGTCTTTAACGCCATCCACCAAAGCAGACCAGTTTTGTTTACCACTTTCAGATCGTGTAAAATACCATGCTGCTGCTCCAGCAGCAATACCAGCTACTACTATTGCTGCAATTTTCGATTTGTTTTCCATTTTTCTTAAGATTTTGTTTCTTAAAGTAGTATAAGCCAATACCTTGCCAAAACCAATTATTTTAACACCAACATCAAGGGTTAAATGATATATTTGCACCATTTATGGGTATGAAGTATTTCGCAATTTTATTTTTATTAGTATTTATCTCTTGTTCTCCTAAACCATACAAACAAGCAGAAAAAATACAAAACGCAAAAATGGAAGAGGTTACCTCAAGTATTGTAGTTAACCCTGCTCCGCTTTTGTTAGATACCCAAGGCAATCCAATACCATCTTCCTATATCCCTACAGTAAACTTCGGAGCTCGTAAGCCCTTTTACGTAGTTATACATCATACCGCACAAGATTCTTTAGCGCAAACCATTAAAACTTTTACTCTAGAGGTTACCCAGGTAAGTGCCCACTATGTTATTGGCAGAGACGGCTTTTTAGTCCAGATGTTAAATGATGAGCTTAGGGCTTGGCATGCTGGCGCAGGTAAATGGGGTAATATAACCGATATGAATTCATGTTCTATAGGAATAGAGTTAGACAATAATGGCAACGAACCTTTTAGTGATGCACAAATCAATACCCTATTGTTATTATTAGCCAAACTCAAAAAAGACTATAATATACCAACAGCAAATTTCATAGGTCATGGTGATATAGCACCCAAAAGAAAAGCAGATCCAAGTATATTTTTCCCTTGGGAAACATTAGCAAAAAATGGCTTTGGCTTATGGTACGACTTACCAGATTTACCACCACCTGCAAATTTTGATGAAGAAGCAGCCTTAAAAAGAATCGGATATGATACCACAGATATGGCGGCTGCTATTATAGCCTTTAAAAGACATTTTACTAAAACAGACCTCTTCCCTATACTCTCCACCTGGGATAGATGTATTTTATTCAACTTGTATAAAAAATATTAAGGCTTAAACGCCCAAGCTTCAAAACATCATAAGCCTTTGTTAGCAGGCTTATGTGTTGTGATGGTAATTTCCAGATTCAGCATTTCATCCCATTACTCCTACTCCAACAAAATCGTAAATTTTTTATTTATTTTTACTATGCTTGCATAATAATTATTATCTTGTAAGGGTTAACCTATGGCATGAGGCCTTAGTTATTCATTATCAAAAAATAAATGCTTTATGATGAACTTTCAATTATCAGAAGAACATATCATGATTCAGCAGGCGGCAAGAGATTTTGCACAAAATGAATTAAAACCTGGTGTAATAGAACGAGACGAACATCAAAAATTCCCGGCAGAGCAAATTAAGAAAATGGCCGAGCTTGGTTTTATGGGTATGATGGTTAGCCCTGATTACGACGGAGCCGGTATGGATACCATTTCTTATGTATTAGTAATGGAAGAACTATCTAAAGTAGATGCCTCCGCCTCCGTTATCATGTCTGTAAACAATTCTTTGGTTTGCTATGGCTTAGAAAAGTTTGGTACTCCAGAACAAAAAGAAAAATACCTGAAGCCCTTAGCCAGAGGCGAAGTGATAGGCGCTTTTTGTTTATCTGAGCCAGAGGCAGGTTCTGATGCCACCTCGCAACATACAACTGCCATAGATATGGGCGATTATTATTTGTTAAACGGAACCAAAAACTGGATTACCAATGGTAGTTCGGCCTCAACATATTTGGTAATGGCACAAACCGATACCAGTAAAGGCAGTCATGGTATCAATGCTTTAATTATTGAAAGAGGGATGGAGGGCTTCACCATTGGGCCTAAAGAAAATAAATTAGGTATCAGAGGTTCAGACACACACTCTTTAATGTTTAGCGATGCTAAAGTACCTAAAGCCAACCGCATTGGCGAGGATGGTTTTGGTTTTAGATTTGCTATGCAAACCCTAGATGGTGGCAGAATAGGCATAGCAGCACAAGCTTTGGGTATTGCCGCCGGTGCATTTGAACTGGCTACCCAATACGCTAAAGAACGTAAAACTTTTGGTAAACCCATTGCCAATCATCAGGCTATAGCCTTTAAATTGGCCGATATGGCTACCCAAATTGAAGCCGCCCGATTGCTGGTTTTAAAAGCTGCTTGGTTAAAAGATAGTGGACAACCCTACGCACAAGCTAGTGCCATGGCCAAATTATATGCTTCTGAAGTAGCCATGCACACCACGGTAGAAGCCGTACAAATACATGGTGGTTATGGTTTTGTTAAAGAGTACCATGTAGAACGTTTAATGCGTGATGCCAAAATAACCCAGATTTATGAAGGAACTTCAGAAATACAAAAAGTAGTAATTTCTAGGGAAGTATTAAAGTAGCTCAAGAAACTTAATCCTAACATTTGGCATTTCAAAAACCTGATGTCAGAGACTGAAAATTAAAATTTTAAGTAGCATCATCCAACATTAACCTACATGTTGGACATTGATATTTTTGTGCTAACATAGTACTTGCAAAATCATTTTAAAATTACCGATATTGTTTGATGATTAAAGCTAAGCGCTAATTGCTCATGAAGTTTGATAAATATCGTCCTACAGAAAGACTACAACCTTATATCAAATATTTTATAGTAGCAGAACAAGAGTCGGAAAATCAATACAAAGTTTTTCCCTCTTCGGGATTAGTAATTGGTTTTCAATATCAAGGACAGCTTTTAACCGTAACAAACCATACAGAAAGTAAACTTAGCTCGGCTGGTATCACAGGTGTTACGGATACCTACAAGATTTTCAAAAACTCAGCAAATATTGGTACTATCTTGGTTTATTTTACTGAAATTGGTTTCACTCATTTTGCTTCACATCCTGCAAACGAATTCTTTAATTTAAGCCTCTCCTTAGATGAAATTTTCTATAAAGCTCATATCGCAGAGGTTGAAGAACAATTAGCCCTAGCTACTTCAGATAAAAATCGGATTAAAGTGGTTGAGCAATTTTTACTATCGCAACTTAAAAACACAGAAACCGATAAATTAATTGTTGAGGCAGTTAAGCTCATTTACCAAAGTAATGGAACCATCCGTATAAATGAGTTGAACAAAAAGTTATTGATCAGCCAGAGCCCATTTGAAAAACGGTTTAGAAAAGTGGTTGGAACTTCAGCTAAAAAGTTTGCCTCTATTGTTCGTTTCAATGCAGTACTTGATCATCTTAACCAAGCCAAAACCTTAACAGAAATTTGCTATGAAAACAATTTCTTCGACCAAGCGCATTTCATCAAAAATTTCAAACAATTTACGGGCGATACCCCAGAAAATTTTAAGCAGTTTTTATAGCTTGCTTTACCCAGTTAAATTACAAGATAACTTCTGCTCTTCTTTATAACAGTACCATAAATAGCCACAGCATCAACGATAACATTTCAATATTTAAAAAAATTTCATCAACTTTTCTGGCCGCTTTATTAAGAAAAACGATTTTTTACAATGACAGCGCTTTTCTCTATCACATCTTTGTGCTGTAATGATAAGTTTAAAAGGAAGATGATTAAGGAAGCTAAAGCTCATCATACCATCAAATTTAAACGTGATAGTTGCGTATCATTCATTAAAATCGTAAAATTAAAGACATGTTTACAGCAGAACAAATTCAAACAGCTCATAGCAAGGTAAAATCGGGTGCAGATTTTCCTGCTTACATCAAAGCCATTAAGGCATTAGGCGTTACACATTATGAAGCTTATGTGGCAGATGGACATATTGACTACCATGCAGGAAAGCACCATAGCATTACCATACCAGCAAAGTATGAAACTATAGCTATTGCTGCTAGGCCAAGCCCCGAAGAATTTAAAGCAGAATTATTGACACATCAGCAAGGTAAAACAAATTATCTTACCTTTATACGTAGCTGTGCCGATACCGGCATCCAAAAATGGGAAGTTTGTTTAGCTAACATGACCTGTACTTATTATGATCAAGCAGGAAATGAAATCTTAACAGAAGATATACCACACTAATAACGCAAAAATAAATGTCAATCACCAACGAAACAGAGCTCTTAGGCATGAAAAAAGTAAGTGAAGCCGTTGCCTTTACTTTAAAAGAAATGTGTAAATATGCGCAACCCGGCATGACAACCAAAGAATTAGACGACTTTGGAGGGAAAATATTGGCCAACTTTGGAGCCTTTTCTGCACCTTTTAAAACCTATCAGTTCCCAGGGCATACCTGTATCAGTGTTAATCAGGAATTTTGCCATGGTATCCCTTCAGAACAAAGAAAATTAAAAGAAGGTGATTTAATCAATATTGATGTTTCGGCAGAGCTCAATGGCTTTTGGTCTGATAATGGAAACTCTTTTGTTTTAGGAGAAGATATTCATCAGCATCAAACATTGGTCAATGCCTCTAAACAAATATTACATAAAGCAATCCATAACATCAAAGGGGGCGTCCGTATTTCAGATATCGGACATCTGATAGAAACAGAAGCCAAAAAACGCGGTTACCAAGTCATTAAAAATCTTACAGGCCATGGTGTAGGACGAAGCCTTCACGAAGAACCAAGCGAAATAGCCAATTACAAAGACCGTTTCAACCTCACAAGATTTAGAAAAAATACTGTTGTAGCTATTGAGACTTTTATTGCTACAAAATCAACCTATGCCGAAACGCTTTCAGACGGTTGGACCATGGTGGGTAATAAAGGAGGTTTTATGGCTCAGCATGAGCATACCATCGTTGTAACCAATGGAAAGCCTATCATACTTACAGAAATGAACGAGATTTGGAATTAAACCTAAAAGAATAATAAATGGCAGTAGAAATTTTCCATACCACACCAGACCGAGAGATTGTAAGCACCAGGATATTCAACACTACACAACAAAACCTTTTTCAAGCCTGGGCCAATCCTCAGTATCTTAAAAAGTGGTGGGGCCCCAAAGGTTTTACCAATACTTTTAATGAGTTTGATTTCCGTGTTGGAGGTAAATGGAGTTTTATCATGCATGGTCCGGATAAGGGAAATTATGCCAACGAGTGTGAGTTTATCAAAATTATAGAACCCTCTTTAATCGCATGGAAAAGACATTCTAAACCGCTCTTTCAGGTAGTAGCTAGCTTTGAAGAAATAAGCCATAAGCAAACTAAACTGGTATTTAAAATGGTTTTTGATACAGCCGAGGAATGCGAAAAATTAAAACCTTTTGTGGTGGATAAGAACGAGGAAAACTTTGATAAGCTAGAAGATGTCCTCTTAAATATGAAGGCTTAGTGTAAGCCTATAAATTTATTTTAACATTTATCAGAAAACATGATATGGAAAACTTTAAGAAAACCATAACTGTACAGGCAACAGCAGCAGCCGTTTATTATGCCTTAACCCAAGAAATTACCCAATGGTGGACAAGCATGTTCGAAGGGAGTGCAAACCAGCAAGGAGATACTTTTACCATACGCTTTAGAGATACTATTTTTAAAACGCTTTTGGTTCAAGAGTTAATCTCTCAGCAAAAAGTGGTTTGGTTGGTAACAAACGCTCTTCTTGATATTCCCGAATTAGAAAATAAAACAGAATGGATAAACACTAAAATTATTTGGGATATCGCTGCTAAAGCTAAAGAAACAGAAATCCAACTTACCCATATTGGCCTAAACCATCAGGTAGCTTGTTATGATGTTTGCGCAAATGGCTGGCATAATTTTACAGACAGTTTAACCGCTTTTGTAAACACAGGTAAAGGCAAACCATTTTTACCTAGTATCTAAAAAGATATCTAATATGAAGAAGGTAATTGCAGCATTCAATATGACGCTTGATGGTACCTGCGACCACACCACAGGGATTGCAGATGAAGAGCTACACCAGCATTATGCAGAACTGATAGCGCATGCAGGTATGATCTTGTACGGACGAACAACTTACCAGCTGATGCAGTTTTGGCAAGAACTCTTAAAAAAGCCCTCGGGAGAAAAAGCAATGGATACCTTTGCCGCTAGCATAGCTAAAATTCCTAAGCTTGTTTTTTCCAATACCTTAACAGATACAGGCTGGGAGAGTGCAAAAATTGCTCAGAAGCCTCTTGTAGAAACCGTAATAGAACTTAAACAACAAGCTACAAAAGATATCCTTATAGGAAGCCGTAGCTTAATCATCCAACTCTTAAACGCTAAACTGATAGACGAATTTCAAATTTGTATTCATCCCATTATTGAAGGCAAAGGCTTAAAACTTTTTGATGATATCAAAGATAGTACGCTCTTAAAGCTCCATAAAATAAAATCACTTAAATCAGGAGTAACCATATTTTATTATTTGTTATAGCAAACGTTCTGTGTGTAGAGTCCCCAGTTTTTACCTACCTCCTTCATCTTTCCTCCTTCCTCCTTTCTCCTTCCTCCTTTTTCTTTTCTCCTTTTCCCTTTTGAATTTTCAAGGTCATCGCGAACGTAGTGAAGCGATCTCTCACGCAAGGCTATCCCCTCATGCAGGCTATAAAGAGACTGCCACGTTCCTCGCAGTGACAAACTGGACGAACACAGCGAAGCTATCCCGATTGCTTTGTTCATCGCAAACATTTTTTTGTCATCGCGAACGTAGTGAAGCGATCTCATCATACAAGGCTATCCTCCCTCTATGCAAATCATAACAGAGAAGCCACGTACTTCGCAGTGACAAACTGGACGAACACAGCGAAGCTATCCCGATTGCTTTGTTCATCGCAAACACATTTTTTGTCATCGCGAACAGATTTTTTTGTCATCGCAAACGTAGTGAAGCGATCTCTCATACAAGGCTTTTTACATACTACAAGAGAAGCTTCATACTTCGCATGACAAACTAAAGCGTTTAAACAAAAAAAGTCTACAACTTACAAGTAGCCACCCAGCTCAGTGCTCTCTGCGCCCTCCGTGGTTAAAACATAACGAACGTTCTGGGTGTAGAGCTCCCTGTTTTTGAATTTTTAATTTTACTTTTTTAATTTTAAAGGTCATCGCGAACGTAGTGAAGCGATTTCTTCATGTAAATATTCCCAGTTTTTTCTTTCCTCCTTTCTCCTTTTTAACCAGAAAAACAAAGCCTCAATAAGATGGCAATCGTTATACAAGAGGTCACTTAAGCAGATAAATCTCTTAAACGCTTTCACTCCAGAAATAGCCTATTTAGAAAAGTCTACTTTGCTAACATAAGCCTTCTTAATTTCAATCAAGACCACGCCGTTTGCGCCCTTAATCCCGTATATGGCAGTTGCTTTTGCATCTTTTAAAACGTCTATTTTATTTATCCAGTTTGGGGATAGTTCACTTAACTTGGAAGCACTAATGGTACAACTTTTTTTGTCAGCATAGATAATGTATAACGGCTCCTGGCTCTTGCTTATAGTAGTTATCCCTCCTAACATAATTCTTCGTTCAGCATTCATCATCACTACCATCTTATTGGTAATCATGGTCTCCACCTTTTCATAACCTATCAAATCAAAGATAAATATGGTGGCTTTATCTTCATCAGCTATGCTCAGTTTAAAATTACCCTCAGTATCAGTTATGGCCAGCACATTTTCATAGCCACTTTTTCTAATCTTTACACCAGATAATGGATTCCCGCTTAAACTGTCAACTGCTCTCCCTGTTATAGCCGCCTCTGAAAAAGTTGCTTTTCGAGACACAGCGCTCAATACCAACGTCGAATCAGCGCATGAATCATTAGGTGTTGCTACATACTCCGGGTGAGCTGCATAAACCGGACTTACAACAAGTGCGCTCAAAGTCAGGGGCAGTAGAAGCCTCCATTTTATTTTTGAAGAAGGTATAAGCAGCTCACGGTTTAACTGACTTGCTGATACCCGCCCACATACGTTCTCCCTTTTATTTTTGAAGAATTGGAGGAGCTCAGCATCAGTACTTGTTGTTAGGTCTAAAATATTCTTTTGGCAAACGTCGCAATAATGTACCCCATCTGCTCTCTCTATGTCACTCCATTGTTGGGTGCAGGGGCTGGTCAATTTTAATTGCAACTTTTCCATATTAGAGATTTTTATTTAGCGAGATTAAGATACAAAATTCTATTTTATAATGGAATCCTTCATTAAGGGCTACACATTAATCCTCCTAAAATAGCGCAAGGTTTTACAGCCCTAAGCCCTATGTGTTGGATACTTTGATATCACAATTTGTGATGTCAAAAATCCCCATTCCTCATTTATTACCTCAATTCAATAACTACACGTAATGATGAGTTTTCAGTTTTCCCTTTTTAATTTTTAATTTTCCCTTTTGAATTTTTAACCAGTTCCCTGTTTTTTCCTTTTCTCCTTTTCTCCTTTCTCCTTTCTCCTTCCTCCTTTTTCCTTCATCCTTTCTCCTTCCTCCTTTCTCCTTTTCCCTTCTAACTTTTCCTATCCTTGCATTATTCCCTCAAATTCTGCAATATTGTATGATACCCTTATGCAGGAGACACTAAACAAATACCTTTATGCACTTAGTAAGCTCAAGCGAGGTTCTACACCCTATGGTTTAGCACCACATAAACCTATTTTACTCATCAGTATCATAGAGTTGATAGATAAAGGGATACTCACCGAGAATAAGGTATATATCAATGCAGACCTCGTAGGTACTTTCAAAGAAAACTGGCAATTATTAGTAAATACCCTTAACCAAGCTGATTTTACCCAGCCCTTCTACTACCTCCAGAGTGATAAAGCAGCAGGGAAGCCTTTTTGGTTCTTATTGCCACAGCCGGGTTGCCAAATCAACGCCCATATCAAAAGTGTAAATACACTGGCCGCAACCGTAGCCTATGGTTTTTTCAACGAAGAACTATATCTATTACTGAGCAATCCTTTCTCACGCCAACTTATCAAAGAAAAGCTATTAACAACTTATTTTCCGTTAACCCAACAAAAACTACAAAGCCAGGCAAAAGAAGCAGGTTATCTACATCAATTAGAAGATTATGTTTTAAACGAACCACAGGCTCGTTATAAAACCATCAAGATAGAAACAGAAGAAGACGTTTTTGTACGCAACGGACTATTTAAAAAGCTCATACCAAAGGCCTATAACTCAACCTGTAGTTTTACAGGTATGAAGCTAACTTCCATATACGGACATCATTTTATAGATGCCTGCCATATCATACCCTTTAGCCTCACACACAACGATCAAATTAGTAACGGCATTGCACTATGCCCCAATATGCACAGGGCTTTCGATCGTGGGCTGTTAAGCGTTGATGAAAACTACAAAATACTCGTTTCTCCTGCTATTATCGAAGATGCAGAACATGTTTACAGTATCACCAAACTAGAAGGTAAACAAATACACCTGCCTTCCGGCGAAAGGTATTATCCTGCACAGGATAATTTAAAATGGCATAGGGAGAATATATTTAAAGGCAAATCATGAAAACGAGAAACTTTGTGGTTAACCTCTCGACTTGTAACCCGGGATGTACAAAGGCGGTACGCTTTCCAAATCTTTAGACATACCAGTAAACCTACCAGAATAGGCTTCTTTTTTTACCCAAGAAGAATTTTTTGAACTAACAGCCTGATTGCTCTGGGTAACAGCCCCAGTAGACATACAATCAGTTGGTTTCTGCGAAAATCTTTTCATAGCTCCTTACAATTTTGATATGTTCTTTTTCTCTTTCAACAGGTACAACAAAGATAGCGCTATTTCTTTTATTGTTTTTACACCATAGCAGCAATACCTATCACCGCCGTCTTTTAAGGTCACAATTTGTGACCTCAAAGATTCATGCACAAGCTGTGTTAATGCAAACATAAAATCTTAGGAAACCTCCTTGCGCCCGTTTGTAACGGGTGCTTAAATGGCTTCACGATTGTATCGGTCATCATCATAGCCACAGGTTCAAACCCGTGGCTATAGAAGATAATAAACATCCTTTAATTAATTATTCTGTTACGAAAGCAAAGCCTCTTTCCCAACTTGATTTTCCATTTTGGAATAATGATTAGAATATCTTTTCTACTTCCCGAAAGGAACATCTATTCAACCCCCATAGCCTAAACCGAAGCACATGAGCAATTACATCAAAGGTATTATCCTGCACAAGAAAATTTAAAATGGCATAGGGAAAATGCATTAAAGGTTTGATGAGTTCTTTTGAAGCGTTCAACGTAGAGGTTACTTTCTATAACATTGTTTATATTATTTCCTCTTGTGCCAATAGTATTTTACTTAAGCGTAGATATAGAATTACTTAGCTAACTTTTTATGAAGTTGAAGTATGATTGTGGTGTTTTTTAGGTTGAAGAAATACTGCAAGGGCGATTGAGATACTCAATGATACAATCACACTCCAAAATGGAACAAGTGTTGGGTAATGCAATATCCATAACAATGCTGTAATTATAAAAGATAGCTCTATGGTCCAACTAAATTTAAACTTGTTTTTTGGGAAGATTAATAATCTTAGGTTTATTAAAGCGAAATAAGACCACCAAGCAAAACCTGCTTTTTTCCATACACCCACAATCCCATATTTACTAAGGTCAAACCATAAGGAGACAACTATAAAGGTTAAGCATAAAAAAAACAAAATATTAAAAACCACGGTAAAGAATTTTTGAAAATTTTTACTTTCCGTATTCCTATACACATATACAAGGTTCATGTTTAGAACGGTGTGGTATGGTATACAAAAAACAGCTCCCGGAATATTTCTCGCTTTAACTGCCGTAGTATTGCCATCAGCATCTTTTATTTGTTTTAAAGCTTGAGCATTTGTTAAGAATATATTTTCTAGATTGTTATCTTCTTTGTTGACAGTGTACTGAGATAAAATTCCAGAGTATAATTTTGTTTCACCACCAATTTCACATAAAACATCAGCTTTAGTAAAAGCTAGTTTTTTATTTTCTGGATTATTATATAAAATCTTCCCCCCATGAATATAGTAATACCAATAATTCTTAAATCTAAACAACGGAGACCAGATATCTAATCTTAAAGTTTTAACTAGCCAATGAAGCGTTAAACCAAAGAAGCAAGAAAAAAAATAGATTAAACCAACAATAACTAATAAATCTTTATAAGTCTTAGATATAATGTCCTTTTGTGGTATTTGATTATTTGCAATTGGTCCTGATAGCTGATGGATGGTTTCGTAACTCAATGAATCAAGAACTTTTAAACCAGTAATACCCCTAAATAAGTATATAAGTAAAAAGGTGAGACCAATACTTATACTACTAAAGAATACATTCCATAGTAATTTATCAAACTCAGTCGACTGATTAAATTGCTTTGTAAATTCGCCCGTATAATAGCATTTACGAAAAATAAAACCTGGAAATATCGCCATCATAACAGCAATGACCGTGTTAAGAGCGATTTGGTCCATCTATTTATGCCTCAACCAAGAATTTTACTTCCTTACCTTCTACATTCACGGTAACTTCACCAGACTTAGGGTTGTCTATAATTTTTTTGTAAAGTTCGTGTTTTGCTTTTTCGTTATTTAAGATTTCTTTAGTTTCATCACTAACTAAAGGTTCTTCAGTATTAAATTGAGTGAACATATTAGAAGCAACCCTAAATAAGTTATTTATAATATTGTCTTTGCTCATACTATTTCAATATAATTCAGTAAAGGTAGATTTTTTTATAAATCAATTAAGCATAACATTCATCTTAAAAAAGATGTTTGTCAGATTAATACTTAATTAAACACTAATTTATACTAAATGTTTGATATATGCAAGTAGCTAAGGTTTTAGGCTATTGATGATACTATTAAAATGATAGTACTACTATTTCTGTAATGGTAATACAAAAGCTACATACAAATGTTAATACAGCTCATAGAATTTTTTGTTTGATATCACAATTTGTGATACCATGCTTTCCTTGCGCCCGTTTGTAACGGGAGCTTAAATAGCTTCACGATTGTATCGGTCATTATCATAGCCACAGGTTCAAACCCGTGGCTATAGGAAGACAATAAATATTCTTCCCATTTTAGTGGTAGTTTCATTGAAATACTGCGTCGAGCAATTAAAACTTTGTTATCTTTAAGTATATTGGCACAGGTAAATCTAGCATTTAGCTTAAGCTATTAATCTTTAATATTTTCCAGAAACCTGTAGTTTCTCCTTCTCTTTCAATGACTCCTTTTTGTTTAAGGGCATCAATATGTTTCTGTATAGCAGATTCATTGATGCCGAGTTTAATTGCTAGTTGGCTTCTGGATATATCAGGACTGTTTTTGATTAATTCAAATACTTCTTTCTGTCTCTCTGTAAGCATTATTTTATGAGCTTGACCACCAACTTGACCACCAACTTGACCACCTGCTTGACCACCAACTTGACCACCTGCTAATTTTGGGAATGTCATACGGATAAAGTTGGGGAAGAACTTAAAACAGCTTCTGTTGTACGTTTTTAAAATACGCGGTATGCCAGAACCTAATTGCTCTACTAATTCCAAATCGCGGTAGATTCTCATGAGTTCTTTGTTACGCGGGGCTGATATCCCTTCAAAAAATTCTTCTTCACTAAATCCTGCAGGTAAAGACCCGGAAGAGGTTATTTCTATCCTATCATCAAAAACTTCGAATTTTGGAGGTATTTCTGTAGTATAATCATTATGTACAAATGCGTTTAAAACAGCTTCACGCAAAGCAGTAGCATCCCATGTCTGTTTATTAATCCGTTCCTTAGAAGTTATCGTAGTGTGAATAACATTTTCTACTTCCAGTTTATCTAAAATATTGATTGTGGCCTTTATCAGCGAACAATAACCAAACTCCTTATTTTCTGTCAAGTCTACTCTTGTTGTTCCGCTATATTTTGCAAACTTTATAGAGTTTCCGTTTTCATCTGCCATCAAATAAGCTACGTAATTATAAGTTTCGTCCGGAGTAAGCATTTCCAAATTACTTGCAAAATGTTGATTAAGCGTTTTCCCTTTTCCGTTATAATAAATCTTTAATTGTTCAAATGTTAAGTCTTGGCGATTAGATCTTATTTTGCCTATAGAATTACGGGTGCGTTTAGAAAATAAATCGTCTATCATACGCTGCGGCATTGGCTCTGCCGCAGTACCTGTTCTAATGAAACATCCTTTTTCAGACATGCCATATTTTTTAAGGTAGTAAGGTTTTTCTACCCCACTTGCTACCACTATTTTGATAATATCTTTAGCATCCCTTTTTTCGCTACTCACATCAAATAATCCCAGGCATGAGGGAAGGATATTATTTTTCAAGCGATCTTTTATTTTTAGCATATCACCATCTGTATCAGCAACCCCAATGCTCACACCAAATTTATCAATACCAATATATATAATTCCTCCTTCTTTATAATTCAGGAATGCAACAACCTCTTTTTCAATATCTATCTCTTTAGAAAGTTCTTGCTTATACTCTATACGATTTGTTTCAGACATGATCATCTAAACTATATAATTTTCAAATTAGAAAAAATAACTTTTATAATAGGGAATTTATAACAAATGCAACTAAACCTTAAAGACTAAAAGTATTAGCTTCAAATAATTGCATTATGTTCCAACAAAAATGCGGATTTTTCTGAACCCATGTTACTAAAGAATACGTAAAACAGGTGTCTATTTTAATATTACCATTTTTATCAATTTAACCTGATGACAGGGAGCAAAAAAATATATAAGTTGTGGGAGATAGGTGTCGGGTTATGCATACTCTCTTTTTTGTTGTTTATGGCAGGCTTAGCTACAGGATAATCAAGAAGCAATCCTCTTTTCTCCTTCCTCTTTTTTCTTTTCTCCTTTTCCCTTTTGAATTTTTAATTTTTCCTTTTGAATTTTTAAATCAATTCCCGGTTTTTTACTTTTTAATTTTTCCTTTTTAATTTTTAACCAGAAAAGCACAGCTTATACTACTATCATCCGCCAGTCCGGTGCTCTGCTTTACTCCTCGTCCATTTTCCGCAAAAGCTCCAAATGTCCTGTGGGGTATCGCTGCCGCCCCGGTTTAGGTGGGGTGGGGCTTGGTGCATATCATCTAGGATATAAAAATTAAGTTGTTCTTTAAACTTAACCATAAAATAAGCCATACTGGGACAATAAGTTGGTCAAGGGTGTCCAAGTAGCTTATAAAAGCTCTTATGGGGCTTTAAATCAATACTAAATCCTTGGTATTTGGACAATATGTTTATGGCCAGATCTATAGCGAATGCAGTTTTGTGTACACCTTCAGAAACTACTTTCGTTGCTATACCAGTCTAAGTTTACATCTTTTAACTGCTGTTCTTTCTGCTTTAAACAATGTTT
>NZ_KE384317.1:0-27420 GCF_000425145.1 Pedobacter glucosidilyticus DSM 23534 | reverse complement strand
CTTTAAACGATGTTTCTTTAGTTACTTAGACATAATTTGTGTTTCATGTCTAAGTTGTTGCTCTTGTTCTTCTCTTTCTACTGCTTCCGTTAATATAACTTGTCTAAGTCTATATCTTTTAACTGCTGTTTTTTCTGCTTTAAACAATGTTTCCTTATTAAATCATCATATCCAAGTTTTTGTCTAACCCCTCCAAATCAGATTTCAAAGTCATTATCAGCGTTTCTGCTTGTTGAGATGTTAATGGTGACTCTTTCATTGATACACCATCAGCTTGATGTTTAGCAATGTAATTAGATACCTTGCTGAATGCTGTAGGAAAGCTTCTATTAACAATAATGGTTAAATATTCGATACATGTTATTACTATAGATAATTCTATTATGTTTTGTGGAACTTTGTAACTATTAAGTTTTGTATTAACAGGGACACTCTTCTTATCAACGCGTAAATTGTGGGCAACAACTTGATTCCTGAATTTTTTAATATCTGGATATACGTTTAACTCCCGTTTTATTCTTTTGTAATAAGGTGCTATTCTGTCTCTTTGTTTTGTACTTAGATTTTTAGAGAAGTAATCATGATATTCATCAAGGTAGCTAGATATTAAGATGCAGCAATGTTCAAAAGTCATTGTGTTAAGTGCTTGCACAACATCTACATTAACATTGTAATCGGGCAAATTAGTTAACGCTCTACTATATCTTAAAATATTTTCATTTATTACATTTAAAATGTGAACGCTTTCTTCTAAAGCTGTGGGAAACTCATTCATGTCTAATAATTGGTATGGCGTTAATCTTAGACTAACTAGCTTTCTTTGAGTAAAAATTGACTATTTCTACATTCCAACTAACTAAACTTGCTAAAAGCTCGTCTCCGATAGTTTCGGGCAAATAATCTATTATTCTAAAACGATCAAATACCAGCCCTGCATTATTGGCCCTGATAATGAAGATTTCTCGCGGAAAATATTGAGCAGTAAAGAATGCTCTAATAGGAGTTACAACTGGCTGACGAGTAAACCAGTTTTTACAAAATCCTTCAGTGCTCAGCTCCGTAATATGATTTACCCAGCTGGTTCCTGTTTTACATTGGCCAAATGCAATAACTTTAGATGGCTGGTTATCTGAAAAACCTTTCCAAACAATAACGTCTACACTATCGTCTTGGGGTCTATGTCCAGGATTTTCATGAATCGAACCACCTTCTCCCATTTTTTTAATCAACTCTTTTAATTTTGCTCTAAAACTAATAACCTCTTCTTTACTAGTTCCTAGTATATCAACTTCTGCTCTTTCTCCAAAATAATTTTTCGCAACTGTAGCACACAATTTTTCAAATAACAATGCGCCGTCTATTTCTTTTTGTACACGGTCTTTACTCATTTGCGCCCGAGTAGCTAATAGCAAGTAACAATATATAATTGTACTTTCATGAATCTTAGGCTCAAATAACAAAACATAGTCATTGTCGGTGAGGGTAAATGGATATTTCTCTCCACATATATGGATGCGAAGCCTTATTTCGTTAGCAATTTCATCTGCCTTAGTTGAGAATTTATCTGATTCATCTTCTACACCACCAATCATTTCTTCATCTGAAACTAGTTTTGATGGCTTAACAAGCTCGTAAAAGCTTATTTTCTTGTTTGTTAGCGCTAAATATTCAGCATAATCGGCCCAATCTTGGGCTGATGTGCGAACTTGCGGTAAACCATCTGGTAGCTTAAACATGCGCTGTATAGATTAATCTTCTGTATCAAAAAGTCTTTTCTTCTTACCCTCGTCTTTTAAAGAAAGATATTTCTTTTCCATTACATCATAAAGCTCTTCGGCAATTTTAGCAACCGAAGCTGCTTGCTTAAGTAAGGATTCATCTTTGCCATTAAAACCTTCTGATTGATAGGATTGAGCCTTTTGCAATGCTCGTTTAGCATCTAAAAGACTTTGCTCAAAGGTTTCATCTTTAGGTTGGCTAATTTCATAAGCTTGATAAAGAGGTACGCCATCTTTTAGAGCATATATAGCTTCTCTGCTTCCTAGTACAGCTTCAAGTCTTCTGATATCGGGATTTTGGGTTTGTATTAAAGCAGGTATTTCTTTTGCTTTGCTACCATATATCCAGGTAAGCATTTCACCGAGTTCTTCCTTTTTATCTTGCGGAACGGGGTCGTCTTGATCTTCTGGAACCCCATTAATACCAATATAATTCCGGTATCCTTCATAAGTTAAACCAGTGTACAAATGTGAAAAGTATAATCTGTTTGCTTGTATGTCTCTTCTATCAAAAACGCCTAATTTCTCTGCTTGCTCAATTACTTGCAAACCTTGATATAATTTTTGTACGGTTCTGTGGGTATCTCCAATTTGAGAAGCAATCTCTTCCAGAGGAATATGAAATTCATTTTTTATTTGAGATATATATTCCGCCTTTGCATAACTACCCCATTTGGCAGGGCCATTGATATGCTTAAAACCAATAAATTTCCAAGCATCTTTTCTATCGTTGACAAAAATAACAGGAAGTTGTTGAATAGAATCTATGACCTCTTTTGTAGCTGTAAGTATATTTTTATTGATGCCTACAAAATCAGCTATTTGTGGTTCAAGAATGCATTTTACCGCTGCAAGTCTTCTATTTCCTTCCAACACAATATTTTTGCCACCTTCTTTAATCGCAATTAGAGGCTCATGGGTGAAAAAACCGCTTGCTTTTATTGATAATACGATTTCCTCGACTCCCATTACATTCCACAGAATTTTAATAATTTCTTTTTCAGGAGTTTCATCCGTTGGCATAAATTCCGCTATTCTGGGATTGCGAAAATCAAAATTTAAATTTATAGGAGCTATATTTTCAATATGCGGGTTCAAAAGGCTCATGTCTAAATATTTGTAACTGGCTTTCTCTGCCATTGACGGTTATTCTATCCTCTAAGGTAAGGTTATCGCTAAAGATTAGCAATTCACTACCAAATCTTTTTTCTTGTAGAGTATAGTTTAGGTTGAAAGTAGCTAAGTTTTTGTGAGGATACATCCCTATTATTTCAGAGGCGTTGTCATAAGAAATCAACCATTTTAAATCCTTATTTACCTGTGACATTTCAGCAGCAAGACTTTGATGACCTTCATGTCCATAGTTGTTAAGATATAGTTGCTTTCCTTTGTAATAGTATGGAGGGTCTAAATAAAGGAATGAATTTTCTAAGTTGTTGTGTATTTGATTAATATCTCTAATTATTTCAATGGCATCATTGTTTGTCAGGTGTATTTTTGAAGCAAAAGAAGCTACTTTTCTTATTCTGTTTATTAATTCCTTTTTATTAAATCTAACGTCTATCAAATAATTGCCTTGCTGCTCGTAACCACCTATAGGGCCAGCTTTAAATATAATGCCAGACCTATTGGTACGATTTAAATAGAAAGTAGCAAAGCCTAAAATTAATTGTTCATTGTGTCTTCCTTGGCTAAAAATAGCTTTTTGACGATACCATTCTTCTAAAGTTATTGGTGTGTTTTCTATAAGTTCTATAAAAGCATCAGTTTCGTTTAAGATAGAATGCCAAAAAGAATAGATGCTATAATCATAATCATTGATATGGATACTGTTAAAAACACCATTGTACAGCAAATTAAGAGCGGCACCTGCTCCGCCCGCATAAAGTTCTATGTAAGTGCCGCCATTTACTTCATTAAGCGTAGCTAGCTGAGTAATAAATGGAGTTAGACAAGCCTTGCCTCCCGGATATCTTAAGGGACTTTGGTTTCTAGGATTTGCCAATAGATTTATGCTTTATAACTAAGTTACAAATATAAGTTTAATACGGCCAATAAAAAATTAGCGGTAATATAGAAAATTCATACGATTGAATTATACCCGTTTTAGCTGGTTTCGCTGATGCTTTTTTGTAATGCAGCAAATAATGGGTGTAGCGTATTCCAAGCTCTTCTATTAACATTAAGATCTATTGTATAGTTAATATCGTGAACTGCAAGATCAAGTCCGTTTTTAACATTATCTATATAATCTGTAATACTTTTCAATTTTGTAGCATCAGATATTATTTCTTTTAATTCGTGATTTTTTATATAATCGAGCATTGTTTTTAAGCTTGAAGCATATTCTTTATCTCCTTCGAATCTTAATATTCGCATGAAATCCGCAGTATCAATCTCATCATTTATATGATACTTACCTTTAAGGAAAGAAATGAGTGTTTTTATCTTCGCTAACCCATCGTCTTTTCTTTTTTGATTACTCTTTTCATTAAGCTTTTCACTTAGATTACGTTTATCAATATAGTGAAATAAAACCTGTTCTAAGTAGGTTCTAATTAAGATCGCGAAGGAGTAGTATCTTTCAATTGGCAAGAATTTTAATTCGTCAAAAAGCAGGTCTAATTTTTCATGCTCGAAAACTAAGTAGTAATCTCTCGGTACGATAAAGTTGTTTAGCTCATTTTTTTTTCTAGATTTTTTCCTTGAAGTAATTTTGGCTTTTTCCTCATCTAAGTGTTTTCTTTCAACTACGCTACGGCTCTCAATATTTTCAGTGTTTTCTTTAGAGTTAAAGTCGAAAATTGGATTCTTTTTAAGCTTGTTTATATAAATGACTTTATCATCTTCATTATTAAACTCCCTCGAAAAGGCCTTTGCCTGCATCATTTCATTAAATACATAAAGCAACCGCTTCTCAAACTCTTCTTTTTCTATTGTTATAATTAATGAAGCATCTTCCGGATTAAAGTCAATGCCTAAAAAAGTCTGAGCATCTTCAAATTTGTAAAACCTTTCCAAGTTTGTAATATCAAATTTAGAAATGTCGATAAATTCGCCTGTATCTTTTAAATGGAGTTGTTGTGCTTCGAAAAACAGATTATAAGCTTTTAAATAGTTTTTAATATTGCCTGAGGTTTCGTATAACAATTCACAAATGTCATTAATTATAAGCCCATCATTATAAAACATGTTTGCTACAAAAGCATATTGATTGCCTGTCTGCCACCTCTTTAATGCGTCGCCCCTATGTCTGCTGTAGATAATAGGATTTGCTAAAAGCCTATTAGGTGCAATATGACATTTTAGTTTTTTGTCGACTGGAAAGTTATTAGTGACTATGTTTTTTAATAAAACATTTGCCCTTGAAGTTGGTAGAAACTTCTTTGGGTCTTGCAATAGTTTTAGTGCAGCCGTTCTCCTATTTCCTTCGAGTACTACTTTTTTATCATTCTCAATACATATAATTGGCTCTTCCCCTATAAAATAGCCTTCTTCTGATATTTTTTTTGCCAATTCATAAACTTTCTCGTTATGAATCAAATATTGCATAATCTGAGTTTGATTTAAATTCTTACCCTGATAGTTTATTCTAGGGTTGTTTAAATCTAATTGTAGGGTACTTAGAGAATATTCAAAAGTTTCCCAAGAGGTATAGTCAATGTACATACTTGGTTAATTAATTTATTTGAGTTCTGATGTAGAATTATTGTTAAACTAATCATCATGTCTAAGAAGATAGTAGTTCCATTTTTTCAATAGATAGCTCGGTAGCAAATGTGTTATATACTTTTATAAAATCAAGAATGAATTCATCGACAAGTACTTTGTTATCATTGATCCATGGATTAATTACTTTTGTAGCATTAATACCCCACGTTTTAATATGTGAATTAAACCATTTTTTTGCCTTTTCCCGGTCTGTAAGAATTTCAGATAACGAATAATCTTTAAAGCAATATTGCTTTGTAAAGTTTGGATTAATATTACTCCATAACGAAGATTCATCATCTAATCCGTCGAGGTATTTCGCTAATATCCGCTCAGGAGAAATATTAGATGGAAGAAGTACTACATTATCTAATTTCTTGACCTTCTTAAAATCAGAATTTTGGTCTCTTACATCTCCATCCAAAAAAATAATTGAGTTTGGTAAGACGAAGGATGGTATTTTCCTTGTTGCTAGGTCTATTAAAGCACTACAACTTAATGTGCAGTCAATAAAGTTTAACTTGTTCGCTTTGCTCTTTAGTAACGCTTTCGTGAAAATGATACACTCTTTATCTTCTGTAAAGACATCTATTTTAAAAGTTGCTGCACTTTCTATTGTTACATTTAATCTATGCTGAATTGTATTTATTGTGGCATTTTGTATAATTTTTACTTTATTGTTTTTCTTCTCTAAAAAAATAACTTTAACATGTTCTGAGGTTGATACATGCGCCTTATTTAACTCCTGTAGCTCACATGCTTTTTCTAAAATTGAAAGAGAGTGCGTTGTGAATATAATTTGTATTTTATAGTCAGAAGCAAATTTGCGCAACGCTGTTATTAACTGTATTTGGGAACCGGGATATAATGTTGCATCTATCTCATCAATTGCCAAAATGCCACCTTTGTAATCGTTAGGATATTTGTCTTTGAGCCTTTTAAATGACAATATTGCCAATAGTATCTTACCGATGTTGTCTTGCCCTGAGGAGTTTTGTTTCCAGTCATAATAAGTAGTATTAATCCCTAACGTATTTTTGTCTGGGCTTTCAAGGTAGTTCGCAGTCGTTATATCCTCATGTGATATTAGTATTTTTTTATGCCATAATTTAAATATCTTATCCTCATCGGAGGTTAGACTTTGTAAACTGCTTTCTGCTAGTTTGATATCTTCACCAATAGGTATTAATCTTTTCAAACTTAGATAAATTACAGGTAATTGAATATATCCCGAGCCTTTAGTTCTATCTCCTTTCTTCCAAAATCTTATTTTATCTTTACTTCTCTTGATACTTTCCATCGTAAACGTATCCCCGCTAGCTAAATGCAAGGTCCATTCATGTTGCTTAACTAAGTCAAAAGTATCAGATAATTTAAATTTTTCACTAAAAGCAGATTTGAAAGACCCCCCGCACAAAGGCTTTTCTTCCTTCATTGGATTTTCAGAATCATTTATTGTGAAAGGTTGGCTTAGCATTCCTAAAATTGTCGTCTTTTGCGTACCATTTTGGCCAGCTATAATTGTTAGCTGCGACCCAAGCTCCACTTCAATATCTTGAAATCCTCTGAACCTGTTTATATATGTCTTTTTTATTATCATTTTTGTCAATTTTACTTTAATCTATCTGAGTATCAAATGATAAAATTTTATTTTGGGTGATTGTTTTTTTATTTGATATTTAATTTAAAGACTTTTAATCTTTCGATATTATTAGTTTTAACGATTCTATTGTATGATATTTTCCATCATCTTTTTTTCTATGAAGCATTCTATGACAGTTTGCACAGACTAATGCCAGATCTTCAATACGTGTTTTTCTTTCACCTCCATTCGCTATTGGTAATCTATGATGGCACTCGATGAAACTAAAGCCTATACTGCCATAAAAGTGATTAAAATCGAAATCACAGCATTCGCAATGCAAATTGCCCTTTTCCATTGCTCTCTTTTTACAAATATTAATTATAGCAGGAGAACGTTCTCGCCAAACATGCTTTCTAAAAGCTTCACGTTCTTTTCCTTCTAAGAAACTGATCTCAGAATCTAAATTTAATTTTTCCCCTTCATCTATGTCTATTGCGGTTAACACACTATTATTAAACTGCCCATTAAAAAGTCTCCATACTTCATTTTGTATTTCTTCAATCGATTTGTTTTCGCTTAGTAGAGAAATAGAGCAGACTTTGCCCCAATTAGGTTTAAAGAAGCTTAGGTTATTGGCTTGGGTAAATATCTTTTTGTCTAAAGATGCTTTTGCTATTACTGCGACTTCTCTTTCCCATTTGAAGTCATGTGTTAATAAGGTATTTTCTGTCGCTTCTGAATAATCTATTGGTGTTACTAAATGCGTTAAATACGTTCTTGGTGATACGCCTGCGACCTTGTCTACTTTTTGAAATAATAATATAAGTTCTCCAGGCTTAACTAAATTAGCTTGTTTTATCTGTGTTCTAGAAAAGTTTAATTTAAATCTTTGTTCAGTTGAATTTTCATAATAAGCCCAATCTGTACCATTGTCTCTTTTTACATTTTTTACCCAAAGTAAATCTGATGATTTGAAAAGCATTTGAGAATTAATCTTATTATTAATCATTTAACCAAGATATGTTGATGGACTATCCATCCAACCTACTACTTTTTTACTGTCCTCAAGTTTTCTACCGTTTTGGTAGTTCCAAGTTCTATCTTTTTGTAAGATTAGAAATTCAGAATAAAAGCTATTTCCATCCTTTACACTTGCAATAACAGATTTCCCCACATTAGGTGTACTTTGCTCTATTGATGTCCAATCTTTTGCCATAATCTTGACTTAACTTTAATGATGAAATTTATATTAACTTTCTTCTATGCCCTCAACTTACACTATTTATTTAGTATTATTTTTAAATGGAAGTATCTGACTATTACTCCAATCACTTGGATGAAGTAATTCTCTTATATCAACCCTTAAATGTTCAGCAATTTTATTTAAAGTATTTAGTGTAGGTTGTTGTTTATTGTTAACCCATCTAGATACAGTTTCTTTTTCTACGCCAAGAAACTTTATTAAATCGCTATTTCCAGCGCCCTTTTCTTTTAATACCTCAGCTATGCGATTAATTTTAGTCACTTTAAAAAAAAATTATTTTATAGTTGATTTTTAAAATCAACAATCGTATATTTGTTTAGTAATTAGTTTAATAGCGATAACTTTAGTAGGGATTAAATCCTACTTAACGATGTCACTCAAACAAGAAAACCGCTAAATTTTCCTCTTGAGTTGACCGTGAGTTCGTTTTCTATTGGATTTATATATCTTTACGATATTATCCAGTAGGGCGAACTTCATGTCAGTCTTGAGGAACCCTGATTTCGATTAGGGAGGTTCTTAGCGGTACCACTTGTAAGCATTGAAGTTCGCCCTATTGGTTTCTCACCAATTTGGTTTTCTTCCTTTGCTTTTTGGGTACACATCGTTTTCATAGATATCATAAAATGAAAACATCTACATTTAACCCTTTTGTAAAACAGCTTTTAAACGTTTCCCATAGGCGTTATGGCAAAGCTACAACCCTCGCAGTCGTAGTTAATCATCCTTTTCAAAATCCCATTATTCGCATCATCAAATCGCCAACTTAGGATAACACCAACCAACAGCAAGCGTATGTAACGGTCTTTAAAAATAACCGTAAGCGCTAGCTCTGTATCAAACTATCCTAAATTTTAATCACTAAAAGCAGAAGAATATGCGGTTTTTATACCCAATGGGGCAGCTATGTCCAAAATTTACCCTTCTACTACTTCAAATATATCATAATTCTGTATTAATAAAACAAGCTTTATCGAAATATTTTTTAACTAATACTTATACATGGGTAAATATCCTCCAATCATTAAGATTTAGTGCTCACAACATTTCATTTATAACATACAGCAGGCCATCTCTAGCCGCCCTTGCCTGCTTATTAGTTAAGGTGTTAATAAATAGGGCGGCTTCTTTATTTACCCCAAAGAAGATGTCTAAACGAAGTTCCTCTTTAATGATTTTGGTTTGTATACTGGTTATCGTATCATACAGCAAAAAAGCCAAAGCCCAACAGGCTTTAGAAATTGGAGATACCATCCCCCAAGCCTTATGGGATTTAAAGCTGCAAACAGTAAACCACCCTGAGGGCAAAAACACCATCACTTTAAATGAGTATAAAGGCAAACTCATCATCCTAGATTTTTGGAGCAGCTACTGTGGAGCTTGTATCAAACTGTTGCCAAAAGCTGCGGACTTGCAGGCCGCTTATCAAGAGCAGATAAAGGTGGTCCAGATAACTCCGGAACCTACCGAACGCATTGTAAAAGTATTAAACCACAACCCTAATCTTAAAGATATGAACATCAGTACGGTAGTGGCAGACAGCCTGTTACCAGATTATTTTCCGCACCGTTATTTCCCGCATATTGTATGGATAAATGGAGATGGGGTATTGCTGGGAGCTACGCAAGCAGAATATCTGAACGAGCATACCATCCAGCAAATTCTGGAAGAGAAAAGACCACAATGGCATCTCAAAAACGATCAAGAGCTTTTTGACCCTAAACAGCAAAGTGTGCATGATTATGTGAAATTACCGCAAGAGCAGGTTTTTCTACCTTACATCCCCGGCATGCCACACAGGGCCGGGAAAGTGCCTGAGGGAGACCTAGAGCGGGAGTATGTAGTAAATACCAGCTGGATAAGTTTGTATGCCCGAGCACTAGGAAAAGGCGAGCTGGTATTCGAACCTAAAAGGCGAGACTTGCAGGTGGCCGATACTGCTAGGCTGGTTTTTAATGGCGCTGGCTATTATGAAGATTGGAAACAGCAAAACGGGATCTCTTACGAACAGTGGTTCCCTAAAAGTACAGACGAGAGCCACCGCTCCAAGCTATTACTGCAACAGCTAAATACCCGCTCTGGTTACCATGGTCGCATAGAAGAACAAGAAATACCAGTATTACTGCTCACAAAAACAGCGGAAGCTACCGGGCTAAAGGCCATACAAAAACCCACTACCCGTCTCATGTCTATGGTTGCCAACCTAAACAGGATAACCGGTATCCCCTGGGTGGTAAACGAAAGTGGTTTGTCTGCTACCACACTGCTTTATTTTCCTGGTCAGCCGGCTACCCTATCAGAAGTAATACCATTATTGCGGCAACAGGGTTTGCAGCTCAGCCCTGCAACCAGGCGGCTGCCTGTTTTTATACTTACAGAAAATTATCCATCCAAAACCATTCCTTCACCATGACCAGAATTGTTACCTATCTGTTTTTTTGTTTATGCCTATTGGCCATAGCTGCCGGGGCACAGGAACTCCGTTTGAGTGGGCGCATCATTGCTTCACCCGGAAATATACCGCTAGCCAATGCCACAGTATTTTTAAAACGCAGTGGGCTCAGCACCAGTAGCCGGGCTAACGGCGACTTTAGTATCAGCGGTATTCGGCTGCCCGACACCCTTATTGTAAGCTATATGGGCTACCAGTCGCACCGCCAGATCATTACCTCTGCCAATAGCGGTTTACAGGTGCTGCTGCTGCCGGCACCTACAACCTTGCAGGAAGTGGTGGTAAATACCGGCTATCAGCAGCTAGCTGCCGGCAGGGCAACGGGAGCCTATAGTCTGGTAGACAGTGCGCTGTTTCACCGCCAGGTGGGAACCGATGTTTTCCGCAGGCTGGAAGGCATTACCCCATCAATATTGTTCGATAAGCGGGGTGGCGATGGAGCCGTTACCCGTTTCAATGTACGTGGTCTCAGTACCATTACCACTGGGCAACAACGACCACTAATTATACTAGATAATTTTCCTTACGAAGGTGATGTGGCCAATATTAATCCTAACGATGTGGAAAGCATGACCATTCTGAAAGATGCGGCAGCAGCAGCGATATGGGGAGCAAAGGCCGGCAATGGTGTGGTGGTAATTACCACCAAAAAGGCCAAACTACAGCAGCCCCTGCAAGTTGCCTTAAATGTAAACTCCACTTTCTCCAGCCTGCCAGATCTTAAAGCCTACCCGGTAATGAGCAGTAAGGATTTCTTGGAAACCGAAAAGTTTTTGTACGACAGGGGATATTATAATGCCGCTATCGCCAATGTGCGAAACCGGCCGGTACTCTCTCCCTATGTAGAGCTGTTGGCAAGGAAACAAGCCGGAAATGTAAACCAGCAAGAGATAGATGCCCTACTGGAAAAGTGGCAGCACCTTGATTTAAGGGACGAATACCTTCAGCACCTTTACCGCAGGGCAGTTAACCAGCAGTACAGCTTGGCACTATCCGGTGGCAGCCGCCAGCTGGCCTACAATGGTAGCATAGGTTTTGACCGAAACCTGTCGCAACTGGAAGGCGACCAAAACCAACGCTTTACCCTAAACAACCAGATGCTGTTTAGCCCAACGGCGAAGCTAAAGATTACCGCAGGAATGATTCTGACGCAGAACAAAAGCGAAAATAACAGCCTGGGGGCCTACAATACCTTGTCGCCAGGGGGGCTAAAAAACTTTTTATACCCTTATGCCCGTTTTGCTGATGACCAAGGGAATGCGCTAGCCCTGCCTAAAAATTACCGTAAAGCCTATACCGATACCGCTGGTCGTGGCCGTTTACTCAACTGGGATTACCGTCCGCTAGACGAATTGGCAAATAATGACAATAGCCGTAACAGCCGGGATATCCTACTGGATGTGCAGGCCAGCTATCGTTTGTTGCCATTTCTGAAAGCAAGCCTTGCTTATCGCTATCAGAATACGCTGGGGCAATCCATCAATAATTATAATACCAACAGCTATTTTACCCGCGACTTGATCAACCGCTTTACACAGCTTTCGGCCACCAATACCATTTATAAACTCCCTTACGGCGGTATCCGCGACCTGGGCAATAACAGTATCATTAACCATGGGCTGAGGGCGCAGCTAGATGTTAACAAGCAGTGGGCAAACCATAGCCTGGATATGCTGGGCGGTGCCGAGCTGAGACAGACTACAGGAGAGGCATCTCAGCTGAGGGTATACGGTTTTAACGATCTTAATTACATCAGTGCGCCGGCAGACCTGGTGACGGCATTCCCGATATACGGTATGCTGTCTAGCAATACCACTATTCCGAGACGCGAAAGTTTCCAAAGCACACTCGATCGCTTTCTTTCCTACTACATCAATGCCACTTATCGTTATACCAACCGCTATACCCTTTCGGCAAGTGCCAGGAAAGACCAGAGCAATTTATTCGGGGTAAATACCAATATGAGGGGAGTACCACTTTATTCGCTGGGAGCGGCATGGCATACAGATCAGGAGACATTTTTCCACAGCAGCTGGCTATCCCGGCTCAACTTCAGGTTCAGCTATGGCTATACCGGTAATGTGAACACCTCGCTTTCTGCACTAACTACCATTCGCTATAACGAGCTGTTTATGGATATCAATACCTTTACAGGTCTTCCTTCTGCAACAGTAGTGAATCCGCCAAACCCCGATTTGAGGTGGGAAAAAACAGGGATTTTTAATGCAGCCGCAGATTTTGGTTTAAGTAACAACCGCCTGAGTGGAAGCATCAACTATTTCAGAAAAAGATCGGTAGATCTTATCGGTTTGATTGATGTAGACCCAACCTACGGCGGCACAGGGCAGCAAAGCCTCAACAGTGCAGTATTATCTAATAATGGCGTCGAACTGGAGTTAAACAGTGTGAACCTTAAAGGAGCACTGGGCTGGAACAGTACTTTCTTGTTTTCTTCCAGCAGGAACAAAGTGGAAGCGTATTACTACGAGCCTGCTAACGCTACCGGCCGGGTAGGCAATGGCAGCAATATTTCGCCAATGGTAGGCAAACCTGCCTATAGTGTGGTGAGCTATAAATGGGCAGGGCTAGATGCGGCTACAGGAGATCCGCAGGTGTATCTTCGCGGAGAAGTGACCAAAGATTATGCAAAGGTAATTAACGAAGCAAAAGAAGAGGACCTGATATTTCATGGTCCTGCTATTGCCCCATATTTTGGTGCGTTGCGTAACGACTTTACTTATCAAAACCTCAGTCTCAGTTTCAACCTGACTTACCGTTTTGGTTATGTTTACCGGCCGAATAGCATAGATTACAATGCGCTATTTAGCGTATGGGCTACAAATCCTGATTTTGCCCAACGCTGGCAGCAGCCCGGAGACGAGCAGCGTACCCATGTACCAGCTATGGTGTATCCGGCAAATAGCAACCGCGACTTGGTTTATAATAATTCCAGTGTGCTGGTAGAAAAAGGAGACCATGTGCGTTTGCAGGACATCCGACTGGCCTACAATTTTTCTGCTGCGCAGTTGACCCGGCTGAGGATCAACAGGCTTTCGTTGTTTTGCTATGCCAGCAACCTCGGAATATTGTGGAAAGCAAGCCATAAGCCATGGGATCCGGATTACGGACAAACCTATGTGCCTCCAAAAAATTATGCAATTGGACTTACCGCAAATTTTTAATCATAAATTTTCGTCTCAAATCTCAATACTCAATATGAAAAAACTACCATTGATATTACTGTTCTCTCTCCTTGTAGGCTTGCAGGGCTGCGATACTTTTTTAGATGCCAAGCCCGATAAAGCTTTAGCCACACCAGAAACGCTAGCAGATCTTGCCGCAATGATGGATAATGTAGTTATGCATACCAACTACCCCGTAGCAGGAGATATTGCCAGCGACGACTATTACATGCAGGATGCAGTTTGGGAAGCCATTACCGACCAAGTGGCCCGCCAGAATTATGTATGGGACCCCACCACCGAACAGGTTTTTCCGTGGCTGGATGCCTATAATCGAGTTTTTATTGCCAATGTGGTATTAGATCGATTAGAAGAACTCCGGTTTGCTGGGAATAGCTTGGCACAGGCGGATATACTGAAAGGACAGGCACTTTTTTACAGGGCTTTCAATTTTTACCACCTCTTGCAGGTGTATACCTTACCTTATACCAAGGCAGCGGCCGGTAGCCTGCCGGGTATTGTACTGAAACTGAAGAGCGACACAGAAGAGCCCATTGCCCGGGCAAGCGTAGAAAAGAGCTACCACCAAACCATCAGCGACTTGGAAGCCGCTGCAGCGTTGTTACCAGCGAAGGCACAATTTAAGACTCAGCCCTCTAAAGTGGCTGCTTTTGCCCTGCTGGCCCGGATTTACCTGATCATGGGAGATTATCCTGCCGCAAACCGATATGCTGATGCAGCCATTGAGTTGCAACCCAACCTGACAGACTATAACGCGGTGAGCCAAACTGCAGCCAACCCATTTGCTATATTTCACGAGGAAGTGATTTTACATGCTACCGGAGCATCAAGGGGAGGAGTATTTAATGCCAGCAGAGCAAGGATAGATACCTTACTTTACAAAAGCTATGTAAACGACGACCTGAGGAAAGTCCTGTATTTTAGAAGAAATACAGATGGTACTTATATATTTAAAGGAGATTATGGAGGTAGAAATACCAGTAATTTATTCTCGGGGATAGCCACAGACGAGCTGTACCTGATTAGGGCAGAGACTTTCGTGAGGATGGAGGAAGTTGAAAAGGGACTGGCTGATTTGAATAGGCTAGCATTAAAACGGTGGAAGACCGGAACCTTTGTTCCTTACAGCACTTCCAATACAGCTAATCCACTGCAAACTATTCTAACCGAAAGACGGAAAGAACTGTTGTTTCGAACAAACATACGCTGGTCTGATTTAAGGAGATTTGCCGCAGATCCGGTGCTGGCACAAACACCTTTACGGAAGTTAAAGGGTACTACCTACAGCCTGCAACCCGGCGACCTGCATTATGCTTTTTTAATTCCTGCAAGTGCAGTAAACTTGAGTGGCCTGCAACAAAACAGCCGATAGCAGAAAGGGGAGGTTGTGGCCTCCCCTTTCGTTTTAATCTCTGACAAACACATCACCTTGGGCTTCGTTCTTTGCATTAATGCGTGATTCCAATCCAGAATCAATCATGGGATGTCCTGGGTTGTCAGGATTTTCTTCTGCCCTGATAGTACATACCACGTTTTCGCCACCAGCACAGGCAGCGCCAGAAGCCAGGCTGTATTGGTTCTCATCGGTCTGTAAACCTGTACCGCTATACTGCCAAAACTGTAACGTACTAACCTCGCTCTGGAGAGGGCCTGCTTTAAAAGCAGAAAATAAAACAGCGCCTGAGATTGCTGCTACAGCAATCATAGGAATGATGAATTTTTTCTTCATCTTTGATTTGGCTTTGCTACACCTCGAAGCCATAGAGTTTTACATGAAAGGTTTGAAAATGAATAATTTGATTTTTATGATAGATTCTTTAAGCAGTACCTGAACATAAGCTTTTATTCGACCTTGGCCTTTGCGGCAGTGCTGCATAAGCCTAAGCAGTTCCATTGGTAGCAAAGGGCGCAGTCGGGAGCTTCTTGCCTGCTGGCAAGCAGGTTGTTTAATTTCGCGGAGGAAATGCAAAGCATTCATGAAGGCAAAAGAAAAACATGAAACCCTTTGAATAAAAGTAAATGCCATTGCCCGGCATGAGGGCAGGCGAGACTGTGCCTAAGGAATTATCATATTATTTTCATTCTTCAAAATCAAACATTTTGGTTATGCCTACTCTGTTACAGGGTTTTCGGCGTCTCCCTATTCATAAGGCCTTATGAACAGGTAAAGAAAAGAGACTAAAAGGGCATAAAATGTCCTTTTACTTTTTAGTGTTATTTTTTTTGAAAGGTCCTGGAAGAATGATATAACGTCTAAGCTGGCGGGAATAATGGATATTGAAATTTTTATTGTAACGTAGATCATTAATCATCCTGGCGATACTGCGTACATCACAATTAAATTTATGGGCCATTGCCTCTCTTGATAACGGACTTTTTTTATGAATGAGTTCAAGCAGGTAATCCCGTCTTGCTTCATAAGTCTGGAAGTTTACCATAAGCGTAAAATAATAACCTGCATGGCTGCATGGAGTAAAACAAAGCAGCCGGCTTTGCTTAAATCTGCTATTGTTCGTGGAATTTTTTTTGCCGGCTGCTTCTTAAAATCTATGTTAAGGGTTCACTTAAGTAACCGATACTGATCTCCAGCGTTTCAGACACCAACATGCCTTGTTCGGGAATATAAGTAAGGGTAGACTTTTGCGTCTTCTCATATAATTTACCCCGGCCAGTACCATTAGATTTTGCAGAAAGTACAGGCTGTTTAACCAATGTAATAGGCTTGCGGTTTTCCAGAAAATCTGCTACCGAAAATCCCATTTCCTGAAGAAAAGCAGGGGACGCTTGTCGTAAATCGTACAGTTGCGCTTCATCCAGTTCGAAATTGTTTTCTAGCCATGCTGCAAAATCCTGCTTAGCCAAAAGTGCCTCTTGAGTTAAAGGCTCCTGAGGCCATGCATACAACTCTTGCAGCAGGAGCTGTAAGCCCAGATTGTTGAAATTTTTCTTGTTCATAGTTTCTTGAATTAAAATATTAATAAAAAAATCCCTGCAGGTTGAAAGCGAAGTAAACTAGGAAAAAGTTTAATTGCAAGTCGCAAACGCATTTTTGGTGCGAATGGTAGGATTTTAAGTGTGAATGGTAGTAAATTTTATGAATGGCATAATACTTCACTTATTTTCCGATTGCCTTGTTCATCGCGAAAGTTCTGGATGGAGAGTTCCCTGTTTTTGAATTTTTAATTTTACCTTTTGAATTTTCAAGGTCATCGCGAGCAAAGCGAAGCGATCTCTTCATGCAGGTTACACCATTGCTTTGTCATAGCGATGAGGAACGAAGAAGCTATCTCATCACGCAAGGCTAACTCCTCATACAGGTTATAAAAGAGACTGCCACGTACCTCGCAGTGACAAACTGGGCGGTGACATACTAGATAAACATAGTGAAGCTATCTATTCAAACAGGTAATAAAAGAGAAGCCACATACCTCGCATTGACAAACCAGAGCGTTTAAACAAAAAAAGTCTACAACTTATAAGTAACCACCCAGCTCAGTGCTCTCAGTGCCCTCCGTGGTTAAAACATAGCGAACATAGTGAAGCTATCCCATCACGCAAGGCTATCCTGTAAGTATTATGAGAGAAGCCACGTACCTCGCAGTGCCAAACCAGGCGAGCATAGTGAAGCTATCACCATCGCTTTGTCATCGCGAACATAGTGAAGCGATCTCTTCATGCAAGGCTATCCCTCCATACAGGTTGTAACAGAGACTGCCACGTACCTCGCAGTGACAAACTGGGCGGTGACATACTAGATAAACATAGTGAAGCTATCTATTCAAACAGGTAATAAAAGAGAAGCCACATACCTCGCATTGACAAACCAGAGCGTTTAAACAAAAAAAGTCTACAACTTATAAGTAACCACCCAGCTCAGTGCTCTCAGTGCCCTCCGTGTTTCAAACCTGGCGAACGTAGTGAAGCTATCCCATCACGCAAGGCTATCCTGTAAGTATTATGAGAGACTGCCACGTTCCTCGCAGTGACAAACGCTTTGTCATCGCGATAAGGAACGAAGAAGCTATCTCATCACGCAAGGCTATCCTATAAGTATTATGAGAGAAGCCACGTACCTCGCATTGACAAGCAAACCTTCTGTCCTGTTGAGGTCTAATACCTGCCTACCGCAGGCAAGTATTTCATATCAATCAATAGGTAAAACGTTTTTTATAAAATCTAATAACTCTGATCATTAAATATTATAAAAAATGTCAATGGTAGCACTATCAGTACCATGCATCCTACAGTCAAATGCAATACATGTATTATAAAACTTATTTAAGTGCTTATTTTTCATAATAAGTGGGCTTTTAATAGAAATTTCATATTTTATTTAACTTTTAATTACGATAATATTATATTGGGTTGATTTTTAATTTCACGCCTATGAACATGAAAAAATCTTATCGCCCTACCTCCTATATCAAATGGTATTATATGTTGTTGATATCCTTTTGCCTGGCATTATATCTCAACTGGCCAACGCAGTTTCTCAGTATAGCAGATTTATGGAATAGGCAAATATTCTGGAAAGCTTTGGTTTTTTCATGGTTATTGGGCTTTATGCTCATTGGGTTGATGGATTGGCTTTGCAGGATTTTGGATCATCGTTTCCCATGGAAACAAAAATTTTGGACGCGTTTAGTCTGGCAAATATTGCTGGGTATAGCAATACCGCTCCTGATTATTTTAAGTATAGTTAGGTTTGTGTACTTTCAAAACAAGGAAAGTTTTATGGAGAGTGGTTATCTTACATTAGAATTCCCCGTTGTGGTTGCAGGCATACTGGCCTTAAATTCTATATATTATAGCTTATCACGTCATCTAAATAAAACACAAGTAGAGAAACGCTTGGTGTGTACCATAAGAGGAATGTTCCGTTCTGTTTCACCAGATGATATCGTTATCCTGAGGCGAAATAAAAACTCGGGATATGTAGTGCTTAAAGATGGTGAAGAAGGGCGTATGGATTACCTGATAGAAGATTTAGAAGTGCTGCTGGATGCTGAAAAGTTTGTGAGGATAAACCGGTCTACCATTATAGCGATAGCGTGTATTAAAGGATGGGTACCGGTAGGAAACGGACAATTTTTATTGGAGCTATGCTCTGAAGTTCCTAAAGAAGTAAAACTTACAGTAAGCCGCAGTCGTAAACATACTTTGGAAAAGCTGCTCAACAGGCAGCTTCAACCAGCAGATGATTAATCATTTGTTAAAAGACCTTTTTAAGTAATGCTATTGTTCGTGGATAGTAATAATTAGAATGCTTGTTCATTATACTTAAAATAATGATAACAGGTATGCCTATGGTTTAAAATATCCTACAAAACATGCAAGAAAAAGATACTCCTATATTAAAAGAAATAGTTAATCTACTTTACCATATCTTGGTTAAAATGCCCCATCCCTCAGCCTTAATACCTAAGCCCATAGCTCCGGAAAAAGTATGGTTGGATAATGCCGACCTGATGCAGAAACTTCACCTGAGTGCCAGTACCCTGCAGCGCTGGCGAAACGAAGGCAAGCTACCCTACCGAAAAATTAAGGGTAAGGTATGGTACCTGGAAAGTGATGTAAATCGTTTTTTAGAAAATGAAATTTAGAAGGCTCAAAATTTACGAAGTTTCTTTCCATTAGGGTTGGCAAACTTCGTAAATCTTATGTCGGCCGAATTTTCCAAGCACCTTCTCCGTACCATATTCGCACCTTATTCGCAAAAGGTATCTGTTTTGCGAACAAGGCATGGACAATTAGCGAAGAACAAGCGAAGAAAGCAATTTTTAGCCGTGGCAACACAAAACGTCAACGGCAGTCAAACACTGTCAAACACCGTCAAATAGTGTCAGAGACCTTATAAAGCTGGTTTTTAGAAAAAAGCCACCCTACCTTTGTTTCAACAAGTGAGAAGCTTGCCGGCAATGCATACTTGATTTTTTCACATTTAAATTTTAAAAAAATGGCAATTATCAAAAAAGGAATCCTAGGTGGATTCTCAGGAAAAGTAGGAACAGTAATAGGTGGTAGCTGGAAAGGCATAGACTATATGCGCAGTTTACCTAAAAAATCATCAAAGCCGGCAACAACTTTGCAAAACGACCAGCGACTGAAGTTTACGGCAGCAATGGCATTCTTAAAACCCATCAGCATACTGGTTACAAAAGGCTTCCAGTCGGTAACTGGTGCTCGTACACCATTAAATGCAGCAGTATCCTATCACGTAAAGGAAGCAATTATCGGCTCATCTCCTGATTTTTCTGTAGATGTATCCAAAGCCTTATTTAGTTTGGGCGATCTAACAGGTGCTTGGTCACCGCTGGTAGATAGCGAAATACCGGCGAGTATCAATTTCAACTGGCAGGACAACAGCGGAACGGGGCTGGCAGTAGCCGGCGATCAGGCGATAGTGCTGGTATACAACCCCGTAAAATCGCAATATGTGTTCCTGGAAAATGCAGCGGATCGATCTGCCGGAGACGTAAATCTTATCGTTCCGGCAAATTTTTCAGGCGATGAGGTCGATTGCTGGATAAGCTTTGCATCAGCAGATGGTAAGCGTATGGCTACCAGCATTTATGTAGGCAAAGTAACAGTTGCTTAGCTAAGTAATAGGGTGTCTCTGTAAGAGGAGGCACCCTTATTTAATCATTCAAAAAATATCCATCATGAATTTACTACTTATTTATCATAGTAGGAGAGGCATCAAATGGCCTTCTCTTGACGTTCAGCCAGTGATATGGCTATGCTTAGGACTGCTTATTTTTTATAGTGCTATTCCTTTCTGGATTTATCAGCTTGATGATACAGCGGCACTTCCAGATGCAGGAATCTGGGTAATGATATTAATTGCGCTATTAACCTTTCTGCTATTCTTAGTCTTTATTTGGAACCTCTTTAACAAGAGCTGGAACAGCTTAGGTTTACCTAGCATTAGCAATTTGGTTTTACAATTTAAACAACTCACCTTATGGCAACAATTCGTATTATATCTATCTTCTTTTACTTTACTCTTACTTACAGCTATAGCTTGTTTACTGGCAATGCTGTAGGGCATCAATCTACTTCTTGGTCCTTAAATCAAGCATCAGCAAAAAGGTTAAAATTACTTGAGGTTTATCGAAAAGAAATAGGCATTAAAGAAAAAAGCAACCGTAACGACGGTAGCCGGGTAGAAAGCTACCTCCAATACACAGGCCATAGCAAAGGGGCACCTTGGTGTGCTGCTTTTGTAAGCTGGTGCTTAGGCAAGGCAGGGATCAGCAATCCACAGACTGCATGGAGTCCGGCATTATTACCCGCAAAGCGTATCATCTGGAAAAATACTTGGCAGAAAGAAAAGATACAGCCACAGGCAGGAGATGTATTTGGTATTTGGTACGCTTCCAAAAAACGCATTGCCCATTGCGGTTTTATAGATGCTTGGGGCGATAGTATCATCATCACGGTTGAAGGGAATACCAATGAAGCCGGAAGCAGAGAAGGCGATGGGGTTTACCGTAAACGGAGGCTCAAACGTACCCTGTACGCCGTTGCAGATTGGGCAACAGCAAGGAGGGAAGATAGATGAAAAAGTTTTATACACTATTGGTGATGCTTATACTAACAGCCTGTTCAAGTCAAAAATCCAGGTATCAGCAGCTTATGAAAGAACTAGAAAAGACCAAACAGGCTAGTAGTTTAAAAGATAGCCTGCAAAGTCAAAGCAGTACGATAAACGCCACACTCCAGCAAGTGAAAGAAGGTGTGGTTTTAGAAATGGACGAACTATTTTATTGGCATCCAGATAGTGGCTTGCAACAGCAACCGGGCTATATCAAAGTAAAAGTTTATAAAAGCAGTAGCAAAGACAGTTTAGCAAGGCAAAGCCATCAGCAGCAAAGCAGTACGGTTAAAGCCCAACAACAAGAACAAGAGTTGTTAAAGAAAACAACTTATAAAGTATTGGAAAAGGAAGTGGAAAGGAAAGGGAGTTTTACCTTAATCCTACTGGCTATGATTTTCTTAGGCTTGGTAATTTTAGGCCTTTGGTGGAGTTTAAGGTTGAGATGATAAATAAAGCGAATCACAAATTAAGCTGTTCAGGATGTTAGCTCTACACATCCTGAACTTCATAAGGTTACACCATCACTTTGTCATCACGAACACTTTTTTGTCATTTCGAACACTTTTTTCATAGCGATGAGGAACGAAGAAGCGATCTCTTCACGCAAGGCTGTCCTATAAGTATTATGAGAGAAGCCACGTACCTCGCTTGACAAACTAGAGCGTTTGAACAAAAAAAGTCTACAACTTATAAGTAACCACCCAGCTCAGTGCTCTCTGTGCCCTCAGTGGTTAAAACATAGCGAACTTAGTGAAGCTATCCCATCACGCAAGGCCATCCCGATTGCTTTGTTCATAGCGATGAGGAACGAAGAAGCTATCCCATCACGCAAGGCTATCCTATAAGTATTATGAGAGAAGCCACGTTCCTCGCAGTGACAAAGAAACTATCATTTTGTCATCGTGAACACACTTTTTTGTCATCGCGAACATAGCGAAGCGATCTCATCACGCAAGGCTATCCTACAAGTATTATGAGAGAAGCCACGTACCTCGCAGTGACAAAGAAACCATCATTTTGTCATCGTGAACACACTTTTTTGTCATCGCGAACGTAGTGAAGCGATCTCTTTATGCAAGGCTATCTCTTCATACAGGTTATAAAAGAGAAGCTTCATTCTTCGCTTGACAAACTAGAGCAGTTAAACACTAAAAAAGTCTACAACTTGCAAGTGGCTCACCTTGCTTTTGTGTTGCTTCCTATCGTCAGCATGACTGGTTGGAGAGCATGCTGCAACCTTTCCCTTCCGTCTTGTTGAAAAGAAAGGTTAAGGTCTTATGGGGTAGAACATTCGCTGAATTACCTTCATAAAGCTTGCAATGCTTCATCAGCTTAGCTAGGAAAGAAGACTTAAAACTTCATACCATATTTTACAATACAATAAATAGCCCTTAAGCCATCTTTAAAACCTATTTTTTTGCCTTCCCGGTATGATCTGCCATAATAAGAAATCCCAATTTCATAAAATCTGATACCGGGTATAGCTGCTAATTTTGCAGTTAACTCGGGCTCAAAGCCAAATCTATTTTCTTTTAAGTGGATGTTTTGGAGTAAATCGCTTTTAAAAACCTTATAGCCACATTCCATATCACTAAGGTTTAAGCCTGTAAATAAATTACTCAGAAAAGTTAAAAATCTATTACCCAAAGCATGCCCAAAAAATAAAACCCGATGAGGTTTACTGCTTACAAACCTGGAGCCATAAACAACATCAGCATAGGCATTGAAGATGGGTTCTAAAAGTAAAGGATACTCTCTTGGATGGTACTCTAAATCTGCATCTTGTATCAAAACAATATCTCCATGGATAACCTCTAAGGCCTTTTTAATAGCAGCACCTTTACCTTGATTTGCTGTGCTATGAATCAGTTTGATATTCATTTCTGGCTGCATTTTTTTAAATGCCAATACTTGAGCTGCGCTAGCATCAGTAGAACCGTCATCAACCACAATAACCTCATAAGGATAAGCTAAAGCCTGAGTTTTGATACGTTCCAGTACGTTGATAATACTCTTTTCCTCATTATACAAAGGGATGATGATAGATAATTTCAGGCTATTCTTCATAATTTCAAGCTATTATTTTTGCAGCGTAGAGAGGTAAAGTCTTTCGTATTCTTGTGCCAGTTTAACATCACCTAAAGATTGGTAGGCATTGGCTAAGAAGCGTAAAGCCTGTGTATATTTAGGATTTGTTTCATAAGCCTTTCTGAAGGCCATTATGGCAGGGTTAAATTTTTGTTGACTTGCCAAAGCAGCACCGTAATTTAACCACAGCTCTGCATTAGTAGGTTGTTTTAGGGTTCCATCCTTAAAAGTTTGTTCTGCCTCAACAAATTTTTGTTGCCTAAATAGCAATTCACCATAAAAATTATGGGTATTAGGATGCCATATATTTTGTTTTAAAGCTTGCTGATAAAGTAAAGCTGCACTATCCAGCACTTGAAGTTTGTAATAAGTATCGGCCAAATTTAAACTGATGCCATAATCCGGTTTTTTATTGATGATTTGATTAAAAATATCAGCCGCTACCCTATAATTGCCAGCATGATAGTTTGAAGTTCCTAAATTAATCAGTGTCCCTTGGTCTTTAGGATCTAATTGATGGGCTAAATTTAAGTACTTGATGGCTTTAGGCAGGCTATCTTTTTCGCCAGCAATGCCTGCTTGCATCAACAAAGTACCATAATTAAACTGTACCCTAGCACTATTGGGAACTAGGCTAACATGTTTTGTAAACAGTGTTTGGTTGCTTTTCCATGTTTGAACATGTTTCCAAGAAAATAGAATAAACAATAAGGCAAATACAACAAACAAAAGATGGACACGGTGTGCCGGATTAAAATTCTTCAGCATAGCTGTTTGCTCGAACAGTAAGAAAACAGCAGAAAGCAATAGCCCCAGAATAGGCGTAAACATAAAACGGTCGGCCATGGTAGCACCAATAGTGATGAAAATATTGCTGGTTAAAGCAAAGCTGATGAAGAAAAATAAAATACCGAAACTGGCAATGGGCTTGCTATAAAACCATTTTATGGCAAAAAAGAGCAATAAAATAATAATTAGGGCAGAAACTATAAAAGAAACATCACCTAAACCAGCGCAAGGTATTTGCGGATAAGAATAATCATAAGCCATATTAACTGGATAGAAAAACTTAAGCAAATAATTCCCAACCATGCTGATGGCTGTCATCTTTTGAGCTAGCCAACTTTCACAAGCCAATAATGCATTATCATGATAGGTATAAGAAACCACGGCGGGTCCTTGATGAATAACATAGCTATGCCAGGCCAGCCAAATACTACCAACTACAGCAAATGGCCATAAGCTATAAGCCACTTGCTTAAAACTATACTTTTTAAATTGGAAGAGCATCAGCACCCAGATAGCTAAAAAGCTGATAGCCCCTTCTTTTGATAATAGGGCTAATAAAAAAAACAAAAGCGCCTTTAAGCTTAATTTTTCTTCTTGGAGAAGGATATAAGTAGCAGCAATGCCAAAGCAAAAAGCCAGCAGCTCATCCATACTTTTAATATTGGCTACCACCTCCACATGGTATGGATGAATAGCAAATAAGAAAGTGATGATAAAAGCAAGGAACGGCGTATAAGCTTTTAACAGCGATAGTAAAAAGCGATAAAGCAGAAAAATAGCAAGTAAATAAGTAGCCAGTTGGATGACATGAAATAACAGCGCACTACCCGGGGTAATTTGCCAAATAAGTGCAAATAGGATCAGAGAAAGCGGGCGATACAAACCACTATTATCATTCCAGTAGCCTTGCCAGTAAAAACTATCCAACAAGCGTGGAATACCTTGAATACCATCTTTAACAAAATTATTCTTGGTAATAACAGCTTCATCATCCAAAACAAAATCAAACAAAATGCTTTGCTGGTAAAGGATAAACACCACCACCAAGATGATATAAATGAAGTAAGGATAAGCTTTTAGTGTAGGGTTAGTCATGTATTTGATGTTAAAATTTCTTCATAAAATGGCTTGTTTAAATATCGAAGTAAATTTTATCATTTCTGATTAAAATTTTGTAACCTTCTAAATTGTGCATGCGTAAGAATACAAAAATTGAATTAAAAGACATGTTTTAAAGTATAAAAAATTATTAAATTTTATTTGTTGATTATCTTTTAAATTTTTTTTTGTAAATCTTTTGAATCTTAAATAAATGTTTATAATATTGATGTTACATTCTTATTAACCATTTTCGTCAATTAAATAGTACAATTAATAAATTTAACAACCTAAAATTAAACTATTTGAAAATAATTTTTACTTAATCTAATTTTGTTATCATCATTTGTTTTTCTAGGCGCTATGACGCTTTTTAAGGCTTGGTTTTAATTTTCTTTTGGGTTAAGCAGAAATAATAATTTTTCTGTATGATAAAAACCATCCCTGATTCAATCAAAGCAAAATGGAGTTTTGCTGATTTCAAGCCGCATTGTTTAGTATTAGCGTTAACCTTTTTGATGCTGTTTACGGGTATCAATAGTTATGCGCAAACGCAGTTTTGGAGTGATACTTTTGAGGATGCTGGAGCGCCTTCAACAGGTTCTCGTACTTCTTCTTATAATACTGGAGGACCAATTACACCTTATGCGTATTATTTTTTAAGAACTGATGGTAGCGATATAGATTTACAGCCCCCTTTTTCACCAGAGACTCAAACCTCTTATCAGAATTTTCAAGGTTCGAAATTTTGGGCTGGAGAAGATTTAGATAAGGTAGGTACTGGAGTAAATAATGCGGCTGACAAAATACAGAATATAACTTGGTCTGGTATTAATATAAGTGGAAAAACAGGCTTATCATTTAAAGGATTATTCGCGGCAAATGGTGGAATAGAATATCAAAATAAAGATTTTGGTCCAACTTATGATTTTATGAGAATTGAATATAGAATTGACGGAGGAAGTTGGGTTACTGCTGGTGGAGTTTTTCCAGATGCCGCAAATAGCATATATGGATTTATGAGAAACGATACAAATTTTGATGATTTAGGAGACGGAGATTTAATTACAAGGACATTTAGAGAATTAACCTATAATATTACAGGAACAGGAAATACTTTGGATTTAAGGTTTACAGCAAGTTCTGACGCTAGTTTAACACAGGAGATTGCCATAGACAACTTCCGTTTATTTGAAACAGCTTCTTGCACCGCACCAACCATTACAGTCAACCCACCAAACAGGACAATTTGCGCAGGTAGTAATACAACCTTTACTTCGAATGCATCAGGAGCAACGGCTTTTCAATGGCAGGTAAACACGGGTTCAGGCTTCACTGATATTACCAATGGTGGCGTTTACTCTAATGCAACAACTAACATACTAACCATAACAGGAGCAACAGCTGGTATGAGTGGCTATCTATATCGCTGTAAAGCTATCAACGGAGCGGCTTCCTGTTTTACAAATACTAACCAAAGTACACTAACAGTTTCATCAATCAATACTTCTTCTTGGTCACAAACTAACGTTTCATGCAATGGCTTGTCTAACGGAGCTGCCAGTGTAAGTCCTACAGGAGGGATTGCTCCTTATTCCTATTCTTGGGCCCCTTCTGGCGGAACAGGATCTATTGCTACAGGACTATCAGCAGGTTCATATACGGTAACAATTACTGATAACATTGGATGTACTGCGACTCGAAATTTTACCATTACGCAACCCACAGCTTTAAATGCTTCATCAGTAGTAACTAATGTAGCTTGTTTTGGAGGTAATACCGGAGCTATAAACTTAACCCCATCAGGCGGAACTCCAGGCTATACGTTCAATTGGGGAGGCGGTATCACAAC
>NZ_AULF01000032.1 GCF_000425145.1 Pedobacter glucosidilyticus DSM 23534 | reverse complement strand
CCATAACGTTTTGGCGCTTGGCGAAGAAGCGGATTTCGAAGCACTAAACTGTCTGCCAGCACTGAACTTGATACGAAGCACAAGTTGTCATTTAAGTACTGAACCCGCTTTTTTGCCAAACGCCTGTTATCGGGTCGGCCTTCATTTCTGTTTGTAATATCCAATTTCATTTCTCATCATTTTTTCCATTTCTTGCCACAGTTGACCCATTAAAACTGTCCGATTGCTGTGTCCAATATTTTCAAGTTCCGAAGCAGTCAAGTTTATGTCTTTGTTTATTGATATTTTATTCAAAACTATTTGAAATTCATCATTGTAATCATTCGCAATTTGTTTGTATTGTTCTATTTTGGGTAGTAGTTTGTCACTACATACAAGTTTTAATTTGTTCAACTCTTGATTCAAAATCATTAAAGGCTGAACAGATTTTCTTGTAAAATCAATAAGCTCTGAATTAAAATCGATCAATGCTTGATTTATTTCTTGTTCGTCACCATTGATAAGTTTTGAGTAGAATTCTGTTGTGATGCCATAAATCATTTTAGGGTCAGTCCGCATATTTTGACTTATTTCGTCTGCCTTATTCATAAATGTAGAATAAACTTCAAATCTTTTTTCAAGTGCCTTATCTCGCTTTTGATTTTGTCTTGTAAGGATAAACTGAACAATACCCCAAGTCCAACCAAGCAGACCAAGAACTGCAAGAATAATATCTTTAGTTTCTATGTTCATTGTTCCGTTTTAGTTTTGATGTGATTATTTCTAAATGGAAACTCTCGTAGGCAATTTTCCCAAAATATCTCTCCGTTTATTTCCGATAAGTGTTCTTTGAAAAATCCAACTGTTTCTTTTTTCATTGTGTCAATTGCATCAGAAAACTTGTCAATAAATAATAGCTGTGGTTCAGATGGTTTTCTTCCTTGATTCATTGCATAAAAAATGTCTCTCGGGTGCAAATGATAGCGACACCAACTTAAACAATTTCCAATTAGTTTTGGGTAGCGAGTCAAACTTTGGAATTTTTCATAGTTGTCTTTGTAATAAGTATAGCAAACCATATCCGTCAAAACTGTAAAGAAAAGAGCAACACCGAAATACTCTTTTTCGTCTTTGTCCAAAAAGTCCAAGTGATTTTTTGAAGTGGTCAATCTTTCGTGTTGAATTGAAAAAATTTGTTTTTTGTCTTTGTCTTCGTGAAACCTACTATCATCTGGAATTGTCGAAAAGAACTGGTTAATGTCTTGTCGAAATTTTGAATTGTAATATGTTTTGAAGTCTGTCATATATTTCCTGTGTCGTCTTTTAGGCTGCCCGATAACTAGTAAATATCCCCTATCCTATAGCGCATATTTTTCGATTAAGCTTATGATTAATAAAAATTGAAATCGATAAAATAGGTATAAACTCATAAGGATAGATAAACTTCTGCCATAAAGATATATAATTAATTAGAAATTATAATGAAGATTGAAATGATGATAAAAAAAATTCAAAAGGAAAAAATAAAAATTCATCTTTAAAGTCAGTATGTGTGTATACTCCACCTCCTACTCCACATTCCTCACCAACAAATACCAGTTATTTTCCAAAGGCAGATAACCATAATCATAACAAAAGGTATATACGCTGCCTTTTTGGGTGGTTAGTTGATGGGTGTGGTAAGAAAAATTAAAACCCGCTTTTTGCAATTTTTCTAAGGTGGTTTTAGTTTTTCCTTCGGGATTTAGCTTTTCCAAAATCTTTTTATTACGCAGTAAAATAGCGTTTACCGTTTTTATAAAACTGTTGTTTTTGTTTTTATTCTTGTTATTATGATTACTGCGGCATTGGTCATCGCAAAATTTCTTATCAATTCTGCCCATAATAGGCTTACCACAGTCTAGACAATTTTTACTCATAGGTTATAAGTTTAAACACTAAGATAATACTTAAGTTGATTTAATCAAATTATCCGTGTATACCCGGATATATACGGATATATCCGTTTAATATCCGGCTAATTTTTTGGATGCTCCACATCTTTGTATCGTCGGTTGCAATGATGCTAACTGGTCATTAAACATCAAGAAACATTAACATTTTAAAAATTAAGATCATGAGTACTTTAAAAAACAACGTAACATTAATTGGATTCTTAGGCGCTAACCCAGAAGTAAAAGAGTTGTCAAAAACTAAGAAAAAATTGGCTCGTGTAAGCATTGCTACCAACGAGACCTATAAAAACGATAAAGGAGAAAAAGTAGAGGAAACCCAATGGCATCAATTGGTTTTTTGGGATAAACAAGCTGGTATTGCAGAAAAGTATTTGAAAAAAGGTAGTGAAGTGGCTATTTCCGGAAAACTGGTTAATAATTCTTATACAGATAAAGAAGGTATCAAGCGTTACTCTACTGAAATTGTAGTAAGCGAAATTTTAATGCTAGACAAGAAGTAGCATCTATATACTAGCTATCATAGAAATATAAAGAGAGGTTGTATATCGGTATGGTTATACAGCCTCTTCTCTATTAAATGATTTAGGCTAAAGAAGCTCTTTTAAAATCAAAATTGAGTTTTAAAATATTTTCTTTGATTCTTTGCTGTATTTCAGATGCTATTGGTTACTTTAGCTATCAGTAGCCACAACCCCGGGTGGCTTTGTTAAACCTATTCATCAAAAATAAAATGAAGAAAATTTTTATTGCACCATTACTGCTATGCAGTGTGCTAGCCTTATCAGCTATGCGAAGTACTATCGGGGAAACTCAAAAAATGTTTGAGCAAGCAAGGGTTAAGAAAGAAAAAGAGGTTCCTATTGCGAAAAAAGGTAAACTCCTTTTTAAGGACGATTTTAACAACGGCATGGTTTATTCTAAGGAATATCAACAAGTGGCTGATGGTTGGCGGGTACGGGCTAATCATGCCAAATGGAAGCAAGAAAATAATTCGGTAAAAAGCATTTTTGAAAGTGGTCACATGCCTGTACTTACCTATGAAGGTAATTTTAAAGATGCCATTATAGAATTAGAGTTTAGATTTTTTGCACAAGAAGGTAAATGGTCTGCTTGTAGAATTTCTGCAACAAACCCTCAGCTTAATCCAAGAGCTTATGCAGCTTCTGTTTGGGCAAATGCTAACAATACTGGGCGGGCATTAGGTATGGTATTAGAACATGATGAATGGAAACCAGGTGTTATCACTACCGTGATGAACAAACCAGCTAATTTTGAACCAGGGAAATGGTATACCTTACGTTTAGAACTCATGGGTGATGTTGTAAGAGCCACCTGTAATGGTGTTACTGTTATTGGAACTCACGAAAAATTTGGAATACCTAAAAATAGCATCTCTCTAGGTGTTGGTACCAGTCCACATGAATTAAGAAAGTTTAGGGTTTATGAGGCTTTAAAAAAATAGCAAGTAGAAGCTTTTTTGATTTTTATATTTCTACCATTTTACCAGTCGTAAAATACGGTTTATAGTTATTTATACTGCCAAGATTAATAACTATAAACCTTTAAACATATCAGGAAACCAGTATCTGTTACTTAAAATAGATGAAGTAAGGATACGTACTTGCTGTACCTGAATAAGATTTTAAAAATTAACATGAAAAGATGCCTATCTCACAAATTATAATTACACAAACCTTAGTAAAAGCGTATTGTTAATAAACTAATATTTGTTAACAATTAAATAATAAGAATTTTATAAAAATATGAAAATCAATTACTTAATTTTATGGACCATTAAAATCATGGTCAAATAAACTTTAATAAAGAATTATATGACCTGGAAAAAATTTAGCGGAGAAGTGATTCATTCCTCCATCCTTGAAGAAGTAGAAAAAGTTATTGAAAGAGAATATGAGGCAGGTAACAAACTAAAAGTTTGTATCGGTACAGATTCTCAGGTAAAAGGTAACATTACTGATTTTGCTACTGTTATTGTATTTTTAAGAGAGCAAAAAGGCGGTTTCATGTTTATTCATCAAGAAAGAAGTACACAAAAAATGAGCATTAAAGAAAGAATGCTAACGGAGGTTCAAAAATCTATTGAAACTGCTTACACTTTATGTGATTTACTAGACTTATATGATGTAGACTTGGAAGTTCATGCTGATATTAATACCAACCCTCAATTTAAGTCTAATGCTGCTTTACATGAAGCTATGGGTTATATCTTAAGTATGGGTTTTGTATTTAAAGCTAAACCAGAAGCTTTTGCCAGTTCTGCTTGTGCCAATAAGATGGTACAATAATAATAACAAAGGCAAACTTTAGATACGAATGTTTGTTTAAACATTTGTATGAAAACTTACACACTAAACTTTAGTCAGAAATTACCTATTAGCTTAGCACAAGCTTGGGACTTTTTTTCTTCGCCTTTAAATTTGGCAAAAATTACGCCTCCGGGTATGAATTTCATTATCACATCTGATTATACAGCACAAACAAAGATGTATGAAGGTATGATCATTACCTATAAAGTTTCTCCATTGTTTGGGATTAAAATGGATTGGATGACTGAAATAACAGCAGTTAAAGAGCATCAATATTTTATTGATGAGCAACGTTTTGGTCCATTTAAATTTTGGCATCACGAACACCATTTTGAAGAAATTGAGGGAGGGGTTTTAATGACGGATAAACTGATGTATGGAATTCCGTTTGGCCCTATAGGTGTTTTAGCTAACGCTGTAATAGTTGGTAAACAAACTCGTGAAATTTTTGAGTTTAGAGAGCAGGCTGTAAATAATTTATTTGGAAAGTACGAGTTGCCTGTTCTTGCTTAGCATTTTACAAGCCCGTATTATTTCTAAAAAGTTTTATGGCAATTGCTAATAGAATAATACCAAAGGCCTTTCTTAAAATATGCAAACCTGTTGTACCAAATAATTTTTCTAACCGTAGCGTGTTTTTCAAAATGATATAAACAAACAAAATATTTAAAAAAATACCTACAACAATATTTTGTGTTTGATATTCTGACTTTAGAGAAAGCAAGGTAGTCATGGTACCAGCACCTGCAATTAGAGGAAAAGCTAAAGGTACAATAGATACGGTTTCAGGAATTTCTTCTTTAAAGAAGTTAATTCCTAAAATCATTTCCATAGCGATAAAAAATATTACTAAAGAGCCAGCTATTGCAAAAGATGATATATCTAAACCAATAATTTTGAGTAGTGCTTCCCCAACAAATAAAAAGATAATCATCAAAACTAAAGCAACTAAACTAGCTTTTTCAGATTGTATATGACCGGCTTTTTGTCTAAGCTGTACAATAACAGGGATAGAACCTAATATATCGATGATGGCAAATAAAATCATCGTTACTGATAAAATCTCGTTAAAGTTGAAAAAGCTGTTCATAACAAAATAGGTTTGATAAAATTAAAGAGGATGCCTCAATTTAACGTTTGTATGTTAAGCAGAGTCGAAGCATTTTCTGAGTAAATCAAACAATATTTCGACTAAGCTTCACGCAATAATTACGCTGTTTAAGACATTCTCTTTTCTATTTCTTAATTATTCGTTTGTTTTTTCCGGATTTCTGAGTAATGAATGTTTTCTGCTGTAAGCAAAATAAATGATAATACCTAAAGCCATCCATATTAATAAACGCTCCCAAGTATGCCAAGGTAAACCCTGCATTAAGTATAAACAAACTAAAATACCTAAAATTGGTACCACCGGAAATAAAGGTGTTTTAAAAGGTCTAGGAATATCTGGATTGGTATACCTTAACACTAAAATACCACCACATACGATAACAAAAGCTAATAAAGTACCAATAGAAACTAGTTCTCCTAATAAATTTATAGGCGCAAAACCTGCCATTAACATCGCAAAAAAACCTGTTAATATGGTGGTGATGTATGGTGTTTGGAATTTAGGATGAACTTTCCCGAAAAATTTAGGTAATAAGCCATCTCTAGACATAGAATAAAATATACGTGGTTGCCCCATAAGCATCACCAATATTACTGAACTTAAACCTGCAATAGCACCAATTTTAATTGGAAATCTTAACCAAAATAAACTTTCGCCACCTGCATTTACAGCTACTGCCACTGGATCAGGTACATTTAAATCTTTATAATTAACCATACCTGTCATCACTAAACCAACCAGAATATAAATGATAGTACAAATAATTAAAGAGCCTAAAATACCTCTAGGCATATCTTTTTGAGGATTTTTTGCTTCCTGTGCAGCTGTAGAAACAGCATCAAAACCAATATAAGCGAAAAAGATAATACCAGCACCACGTACTATACCATCAAAGCCAAATGCGCCCGGCCCTTCTGAGGCAGGAATAAAAGGAATTAAATTATCTTTATTGATATAAAATAAACCAAAACCTATGAACAATAAGATGACAGCTACTTTAACTACCACAATGATGTTGTTAAACTTGGCTGATTCGCTGATACCAACAACCAGTAAAGTGGTTATGATAGCTACAATAAATATAGCAGGAAAATTAATGACAGCACCTGTAGCAGTAAAAACACCGGTTGTAGAATCGTAATTATATGGGGCCTGAGCAATAGAAGCAGGTATGCTTATACCAAAATCTTTGAGGAAACTAACCATATAGCCCGACCAACTTACGGCTACCGTTGAGGCGCCAAACAGATACTCTAAAATTAAATCCCAACCAATGATCCATGCAATAAACTCGCCCATGGTGGCATAGGCATAGGTATAAGCAGAGCCTGCAATAGGAATCATAGATGCAAATTCTGAATAGCATAAGCCTGCAAAAGCGCAGGCAACGCCAGCCAAGATAAATGATAATACCACCGCCGGACCAGCATGTTGCGCTGCTGCTGTACCCGTTAAAGTAAATATACCTGCACCTATAATAGCTCCTATACCTAAAGAAATTAAATTATTTGCAGTAAGGGTTCGTTTTAAACCGCCCTCGGTCTGCGTTTCTTTCATTAAAATAGCTAGTGGTTTCTTATTAAACATAAAGTATCTCTGTTTTGGATTGTTTGTTTATCTAATATAGATTAAATTTTAGCAAAATAGATGAGCACCAAATAATTTTTCTAATTCTTGATGGTTAAAGTTTAAAAAACTTAAGGTTCTTATAAATTCTGGCTGTAGGTTGGCCTTTAGATGAATATCTTCCTGACTAATAGGATGTTTAAAGTGTAAATAGGAAGCGTGTAATAGCATGCTCTCCATTTGAAAATGTTCTTTAAAAAACTTGTTTTGTTTGTTGCAACCGTGTGGTCTATCGCCAATAATGGGATGGAAAATATGAGCAAAATGTCTTCTCAATTGGTGCATACGCCCGGTTTGTGGTTGCGCTTCCACCAAAGCGTATCTAGAAGTTGAATGTTTACCTATTGCTAACGGAATTTCTGTTCTGGCTATAGTTTTAAAATAGGTAATGGCATCCTGTAAAGTACCGTTTTCTTTTTTCAGTGGATAATCAATCAAAAGTTCATCAGGGCTATGGCCGCGTAATACAGCCAGATACTTTTTTTGGACTTTATTCTCCATAAACTGTTGCTGCATTAATCTATCCGTTTCTTTGTTTAGAGCGAAAAGAAGTAGACCACTGGTTTTTCTATCTAAACGGTGCACCGGCCATACGTGTTTTTGCAGCTGATCCCTCAACAATTGTAAAGCAAACTCTTCTGCATTTCTGGCTATTGGCGATTGATGTACCAATAGACCATGAGGTTTATTGATGGCTACTAAATACTCATCTTGATAAATAATCTCTAGCATGGCTCGCAAATTATGAATATTTAGCCTCTTATTAGATTTGTGAAATGGTAATTGGCAATTTTGAATGAAGTTTTTTTTAATTTAATTGCTTTAGTACTGCTTCCTTTTCAATAAAACCCATATTGCTCCATATCATGTTTTGATTTTTATAAAGTTGCAAAACAGGCAATGCACTTACGCCAAGTTGTTTACATAACTCCTTACTATCATCAGCATTGATGCGTAATACCACAACTTTAGCTTCCATATCTGTTGCAATTTCTTTTAGATAAGGTTCCATTTTTTTGCAAGGGGCACACCAATCTGCATAAAAATCAACCAAAACTAACTTATCTGTATTTAAAAGATTTTGAAACTGAGTTAGATTTAAACCTAGATTTTTACTTTTTTCGCCAACTTCTGGTAAACCTTGGCTTCGCCATTTCATTAAGCCACCTTGTAGTTCATAAACCTCTGAAAAACCCTTAGCTCGCATTTGTGCTGCTGCAGAAGCACTTCTTGCCCCACTTAAACAGTAAACAAATACGGGCTTTGTTTTATCTATTGTGGATATTTGTTGTTGAAAATTACCTGCAGAAAAATCATAATTTTTGGCATCCTTTAAATGACCCGAAGAAAATTCTTTTGCAGTTCTAACATCTATAATTGGCGCATCAGATAATTGCTCTCTTTTTGATATAAAATCTTTTGCCTCAAGTACGTACCCATTTTTAGTTTGTGCATTTACACTAGAAAAAATGAATAAGCAAAGCCATATTGGATATAAAATCGTTTTCATCTAAAAAATTTAATATGATGTTTGTTTTTAATAATAGCTAATGTGCTTTATTAATCACTTATTTTACAAAGTTGCAGTATTATGGTTTATGTTTTTGTAATATCTGTGTTTCGAAAATGGCAATAGCTTAAGCTAAAGTTATTTAGTTAACGCGTTTTTTATATTCATCGTGTAAACCTACACCATTTAAGATTTGAGTTTTATACTTTTCTATCCTGCTGCTACGGGTTTGACTTTGTTTGGGTTGCGAGAAATGAATGATATAAGCTCTTTGCCGGCCAGGAGTTAATGCGTTAAAGGCGCTCTCAAAAGCTTTGTCATCTTGAAAAGCCTCTATCAATTCTTCTGGAATAGGTTCTGGATTTTTTTTAAGCTCTACTTTTTGTCCGCTTTCTTCTAAAACGATGGCTTCTTGTATATAAGTTGTTAGGATAGCTTTTACTCTTTCAATTTCATCAACGCTTCTAAACCTGATGATTCTGGCTGCTTGTATATTACCTTGTTGTTGTAAGATTTGATTTTCATCTTTTAATAAAGCGCCTTTAAAAAAGCCAATATTTGCCGATTCTTTTAAGGCATTTACCAGAATTACATTTTTACCTTGATGGGTATAAACCGGAGCTCCCCATTTTATTTCCTCTGTAAGGCCAGTTTCTAAAACAATCTGCCTGAGTAGCTCAAGTTCTTCCCGCCAATTATTGACTTTACATTTAGGGGTAGCGCCATATTTACAACGCATACAACCATCTATTAAATATTTATCAACTTGTGGGTTTAGTACTATACTCATGAGGGGGGATTTTATATAGATGTTTTATTTATTAGGATGAAAATAAATAAAAATTTGGTTTTTCTTTAATAAAGACAAGCCTTGTTTTCAATAACAGCAGGATATTTAAAAGGTGTTCTTATGACCAATCTTACTATAACGCTCTTGTTAATTAAAGAGAAATAGTTTCATCCTAAAATCATATAGGAGAAGTTTTGAGAGATTTAACAGATTAAGAATTTACTGTTTTAATTGTGGAAAATTGTATGTAGGCAGACATGCTTTAATCAACAAACGTTTCTCTAATCACACGTTTACATTCAAGTATTTCATTCTCTGTAAGCGAACCAAACTTTTTTATGATACGAATTTTATCTATTGTTCTTATTTGATCAATTACAACCCAACCTTCTTGATTATTGTGTTTTACTTTTACTCTGGTTGGATATCTTCTGCTTGAAGAAGTCATTGGTGCAATAACAACAGTTCTTAGATTGTCATTAATTTCATTTGGTGAGATAATTACACAAGGTCGTGTTTTTTGTATTTCACTACCCAAAGTTGGGTCGAGATTAACCAAAACTATCTGATACTGTTTCACTTCCATTCTTCAAAGTTTTCATCCTCAAAAACATCGTCTATTAGAAGCTGGTCATCACCATTTTCATGCATCTTTTGAAATGCTTTATCCCAGCCTTTACGAGGTTCAGAAATTGGGCGCAAAATGATTTGTCCTTTTTCAAGAATCAATTCTATTTTATCTGTGATGTTGTACTTTTCTAAAATTGCTTTGGTTAACCTAAGCCCCTTTGAATTTCCTATTTTAATGATTGAAACTTCCATAACTATTATTTATGTAATTACAAAGTTATTACAAATAGTTCTATTCACAAAGTTTTTGAGGCTAACATTTTGCTAATTACCTTTTACAGTTAGTACTTACATCTGTATCTAAGATTGCGCAATTAGCTTATGTTTTGTTTAAGGGATCTTATTTGTGGCTTAAAGTACAAGAAGCCTCTGCCAGCTCGTGTTGGTCCTTCATTCTTGCACCATCTTAATTGATTATCAATTGAATTCCTAAGCTCTATTTCTAAAATAGAAAAACAAGGTAAAATGATTCAGAAATAGCAATTTTAGCTTTAAAAAACTTTGGTATATGATGTAAACACTATTTAATATCCTATTTTTTAATAGCTACCATAAGTTATTTCCATAGTTCCTCGTCTAACCAATTTTTAGGAAAGCCCATTTCTTTTGTTTGTGCCAAAGGGCAAGTTTTCATTAAGTTTTCAAGTCTTTTATTAAATGTAGAAACTGGACTTATCAGTTTTAAAACATATTCAATGCAAGATAATGCTGCATAAAGTTTGTTTGTATAGATTGATTTATTTCTCAAAAAAGTATGGGTCGGATGAGTAGGAAGTTTTATTGGTATGAGTCTTCTGTTCCAAACTCTTCCGTGATGAGCACAAATGTTTCTCAATGTACTAAAGCAAAGTATCCAATTTTCTAAAACAGAAACATCCTTAAGTCCAAAATGAGAGGTTATGGCAATTTTTTCTGGACTCTTTTTTAAATTCTGAAAGATTTTTGAGATTAAGCCCATACTGCTTACTTCTAAGCTCATCCAACTTGGTGGTTCTGTGGGGTTGGTATATTTATTTTTGTAGTGGTCAATAAATGTTTCGTTACTTCTGTCTATTTCTTTTTGCAAACTATCTAAATGATTTGCAAATCTCATCGGATCTCTGTAAAGCTCGGGTTTTAGTTGCCAATGACTACCATGTTTCAGAGCAAAGTGATAAATGATTTGAGTTCGTAATGCTATTTCAATTTTTTCAATTGCATCAAAAATGAGTAAACGTAGTTTTCGATCAAAAACATAAAGTTCAATAATTTGCTCAAATGTAACTTCAACATTAAAGGCTGGTTGGATTTAGAATTATCTTGAAATGGGTATGTGTATGCTCTTAAACGGTAATAACTGATGTTAGTAAGGTAATTTTGAGCTTTTGTTTCGTTATCAAACTTAAGATTACGTCCTTTAAGTTTTTCTATTTGTTCAGAAACTGTAATAGGTAACTTATCGTATTTCATGCCCGTGTTGAAATTAAGTTAACCCTATAAAAATCGAAAACCAGCCCGGGTGCGCTGTTCAAATGGGAAGCGTGGCTGGTATTATTAAATGTAATAATACAGTATATTTTTGTAAAATTAATAGTCATAATCATTTTTTTTTGTCTGGTAAATAAATCACCTGTTAGTATTGATAGCAAGATTTATTTTTTGGCTAGCATCCTTATAGTTTTTATAAACTATAACTAATAATACTACAAGCGCATATTTTCCTATTAAATTCAGTACACAATAAGAGTTAAATATTGATTATCCAGTCGGCACTATGATCAAAAGGCAGATTTAACTTTATCAATAAAGATATATAATTAATTCAAAAGGGAAAATTCAAAATGGAAAATTCAAAATGGAAAATTCAAAATGGAAAATTCAAAATGGAAAATTCAAAATGGAAAATTCAAAAGGGAAAATTCGAAAGGGAAAATTCAAAGGAAAAAATTACAAAAGCATCAAAATCTTGTTCCAAACAAAAAGAGGATGCCTTTTTAAGAACATCCTCTTTTCTAAAATTATTGATAACCATTACTTATGCTTAAACCTATCAGCCATACCAGGTTTTGCGCAACATGCTTTTACCTCGCCAGTTTTCATGGCGGTTTGGCAATGTTCTGTTTTGGCTTTAACCTGTGCTGTTGGCATAGTAGCGTTAATGGCTATGTAAGGTGCAATTACCAAAGATACAATAGACATTAATTTGATTAAGATGTTCATAGATGGGCCAGAGGTATCTTTAAACGGATCGCCTACGGTATCTCCAGTTACTGAAGCTTTGTGTGGTTCTGATTTTTTATAGTACATCTCGCCATTGATTAAAACACCTTTCTCGAAAGATTTTTTAGCGTTATCCCATGCACCGCCTGCGTTAGATTGGAAAATCCCCATTAACACACCTGATACGGTTACACCTGCTAATAAACCTCCTAATACTTCTGGACCAAAAATGAACCCTACCACAACTGGAGTAATTAAGGCTATGGCACCTGGCAACATCATTTCGCGGATGGAGGCTTTGGTAGAAATAGCAACGCATTTTTCATACTCGGGCTTGGCTTTATATTCCATAATACCTGGTATCTCGCGGAATTGTCTGCGTACTTCTTGTACCATATCCATAGCGGCTCTTCCTACGGCTTGTATACATAGGGCTGAGAATATGAAAGGAATCATCCCACCTACAAATAAACCTGCTAAAACTGGTGCTTTGTAAATATCGATAGCATTTATACCAGCTATACCCACAAAAGCAGCAAAAAGTGCTAGTGAGGTAAGTGCAGCAGAGGCGATAGCAAAACCTTTTCCGGTTGCTGCTGTGGTATTCCCAACGGCATCTAAATTATCGGTACGCTCGCGTACTTCTGGAGGTAATTGGCTCATTTCTGCTATACCACCGGCATTATCCGCAATAGGGCCAAAAGCATCAATAGCTAATTGCATGGCGGTTGTAGCCATCATACCTGCTGCTGCAATAGCTACTCCGTATAAACCAGCGAAGTAATAAGAGGTCATGATACCAGCTGCTAATACCAAAATTGGGATTACGGTTGATTTCATACCTACGGATAAGCCTGCGATGATATTGGTTGCATGCCCAGTTGAAGATTGTTGTACGATAGAGTCTACCGGAGCTTTACCCATAGCGGTATAATACTCGGTAACGATACTCATGATGGTACCTACCACTAAACCTACAATAATAGCATAAAATACATTGATGCTTGAAAACTCATAACCTCTAAGATTTAAGGTTTCTGGTAGCATCCACATCACAATAAAATAAGAAGCTATTCCGGTTATCACGATAGATGACCAATTGCCTAGGTTTAAAGCGTTTTGTACGTTAGAGGTTTCGTCTTTAATGGTTACAAACCATGTCCCGATGATAGAGAAGATAATACCTAAACCACAAATAACCATAGGTAATAATATAGGCGACATGCCACCGAAATTATCAGTTTTAGCATCGATTTCTTGTCCTAATACCATGGTTGCCAATATAGTTGCTACGTAAGAGCCAAATAAATCGGCCCCCATACCGGCAACATCACCTACGTTATCGCCTACGTTATCGGCAATGGTAGCAGGGTTACGTACATCGTCTTCAGGGATTCCCGCTTCTACTTTACCAACTAAATCTGCACCTACATCGGCAGCTTTGGTATAAATACCACCACCAACGCGAGCGAAAAGCGCAATAGACTCTGCACCTAAAGAGAAACCTGTTAATACTTCAATAGCTGTTTTTACGGTATGTTCACCTAAATCGGCAAAAATGGAGAGGAAAATGATAAACAAACCTCCTAAACCCAAAACTGCCAAGCCAGCAACGCCTAAGCCCATTACGGTACCACCAGTAAAAGAAACTTTTAATGCTTGTTTTAAGCTAGTACGAGCCGCATGTGTTGTTCTTACATTTGCTTTTGTAGCTACACGCATACCAATATAACCTGCTGTTGCAGAGAAAACTGCACCAATAACAAAGGCTATAGAAATGATCCAGCTAGAATGTATTTCTTTTCCGTTAACTTCATGTATTGAGCCCGAGTAAGCTAAAAGAATACCTGCAAATAATACGAAGATGCTTAATACTCTCCATTCTGCTTTTAAAAATGCCATAGCACCATCTGCTATGTAGCCAGCAAGCTCGGTCATTTTTTCATCCCCTGAAGGCTGCTTAGATACCCAAATGGATTTAGAAATCATCACGAGAATACCAATAAGTCCTAATATTGGTACAACATAAATTAAATTAGTTTGTAAGAATTCCATACATGTAATCGGTTTTTTTTAAGGGTTTATAATTGTAATATACCAAATTTAGCAGGGTATTTGATAAAAGCAAATTTTTAGGGATATTATTATAACTGTGTGTATAGCTTTTTAAGCAAAAAAAAGAAGCGAAATTATAAATATCGCTTCTTTTAATGGCGTATGGTTTGCCCACACCTCTTTTTGGAAAATCTTTATTGGCTGGTTAATTTACAAAGGCTTTACTTCTACCCTTCTATTTTTTGCTCTTCCAGCTTCTGTATCATTGGATACTAATGGACTAGATTCGCCAAAACCTTTAACAACTAAGTTGTTAGATTTTATACCATTATTTACCAAATAAGCTTTAACGGCATTTGCTCTGTCTACAGAAAGCATCATGTTTCTTTGCTCGGTACCTTCTGCAGATGAATGACCATTTAACTGAAATTTAGTATCGGGTTTACTTTTCATCATCTTAGCTATACCATCTAAAACTTCATAAGAAGATGTTTTTAATACAGATGAGTTGAACTCAAATTGAATATTTTGATAATTAAAGGCTTGTTCTACAACTTCTGGGCAGCCATTTGTACTTGCTGTCCCTTTCTCTTCTGGGCATTGGTCCTTATCATCAGGAATACCATCACTATCTGTATCTTTTACCACTGGTGCTGGTGGAGGCGTTGGTGCAGGTGTTTCGGCTACAGGTTCTGGTGCTGCTGGTGCTACAACTTTTTTAGATTTACATGAACTGTAAAAAATTGCGATGGCTAATAATGCCACTAAGGTTAATTTTGTTTTCATTCTTTCTTTATTTATGGTTCGAAATTAAACATTATGTATACAAACTAAGCTTTATCTTATTTATTTTGTTACTATAGAAATATCATCATCAATATTTAAACCAATGGCTTTTAAAAGTAACGAAGCATTAAAAGTTTCGCATTTACCTTTTTTTATTTTATAATCAAAATACATTTCGTTTTCTTGAAGCTGTATATCAAAATGGAAATTTCTAAGCTGCTGTGGATATTCTTGTTCTAAATCAGCAATTTGCAAATCGTGAGTAGCAATAAAACCAGGTGTTTTTTGCGCTATCAGTTTCTTAATAAACACTTTGGTGCCTAAATATTTGTCTTTACTATTGGTTCCACGAAGCATTTCATCTATCAATACAAAAGTTTGCTCTTTTTGCTGTGTAAAATCTAAAATCATTTTTAACCTATCAATTTCTGCTTTAAATGTTGATGTTTGATTTTGTAGAGAGTCTTTAATCCGCATATAGCTTACTAAATTAAAAACCGAGGTATTGAAACTTGTGGCACAAACTTTAGCACCTGCAAAAGCCAAAACCATATTAGCCCCTACTGTTCTTAAAAATGTGGATTTTCCAGCCATGTTAGAGCCGGTGATAACATCTGTTGTAGGGTGCTTAGCTAAAGAAAAATCATTACTTACCCGTTTACGGAAAGGAATTAAAGGATGTCCTAATGCTTTACTTTCTAGTGTAAATACGGATGATATTTGAGGATATATCCAATGAGGATGATTGTGGGCCAAATTTGATAAACTTAATAAAGTTTCTATCTCCACCATCACCTCAAAACCATTAACAATACTGCTTTTATATTGGTTTTGCCATTTCTGGAGCTTAAAAAGCACTCTTAAATCCCATTGCAAAAAAAGGTTAAGGAAAGTACCAACCAGCATATTTAATCTGTAGTTGAGATTTACTAATATATTACCCAAGCGTATCAGTTGCAAGCTTAAAGGTACTTCTTGATGTATTTGGGAGAGCAAATTTTTCATTAAAGCATTGTTCCAATGTTTACGCTCTATCCATTGTAAGTTTTGGGCATAGCCGTCTAAAGCGTTGGCGGCTTTCTCTACCCTGAGGTGTAAAATATCTATTTTATTTTTAAAAAAGCCATAAAAAACACCGTTTAACAACAATACAATACCTAAGATACTCCACCAAATACCACCCCAAAGCAAGGCAACAGTTAATACAGAAAGATTAATAAAAGGTAAAATCCTGACTGCATATTTTAATGATTTACTGTTTAAGAACTGTAGTAAAGTAGCTAAATCATGAGCTATAAAATTTGATAATTGGTTTAGCAAGTTTGGCTCAAGTAAAAATATACGTGTTCTAAAATCAACGCCCTCTTTTTGTAAGTTAGTAAGTTCTTTTACAGCTTCTTGCCTGGCTTCTATGATGGCTATTTGTGCGGGGGCTTGTAGCCAAGAAGCCAAAAGTGCTTTTGCTTGGGTAGAAACGCATCTGTTGATGTAATGAAACAAAGATTGTGCGCCAAAAACATCCAAATCATCTGTATAAGCATGCTGTGCCGAGCTAAAAGTTTGGCCATCATCATATATATTTTTACCGCCGTTAAGCACTTCTATTTCATTTTGTAAGAGTTTTAGTTTAGTTTCTTTAAAAACCAGCAGGTTTGTTTTCTTCTGTTGAATTTTCACCAATATCAGAAAACCTAAAAACAAACATAAAGCGATAACAGCTACAGCAATTAAGCCCGCATTAAAGAATGTATAAACCAGTAAAATGGCCAATAAAAACAAAGCTAAGCGACCATAAGCGTACTGATTAATGATTTTTTTTAAGGATTTAATTTGTGCCGTAAGGCTCGAAATTTGTAATTGATAATCTTGTAGAATATCAGTTGTTAACATGATTATAAAATTTTAAGGCAAGATATTAAAACATTTTACCATATTAAGCTCTTAAAACAGAAAAGGCAAATTGCTTTTACAAACAACACTTAAAAATGAAAGTTACCCTTTTAACCGTCGGCAAAACAGAAGACAAATACATCCTAGAAGGGATAGAAAAATATCTTAAAAGGTTAAAACACTACATCAAATTTGAGTTGATAGAAATCCCTGAACTCAAGAAGACTAAAAGTTTAAGTGAAGATCAGCAAAAAGCAAAAGAGGCCGAAATGATTGCTAAATACCTTAATCATAGTGATTATTTAGTTTTGCTTGATGAAAAAGGCAAAGAACTAAGCTCTATGCACTTTGCAGATTTTATGAATAAAAAAATGATTGCCAGTGTACAAAATTTAGTTTTTATTGTTGGTGGGCCTTATGGATTTGATGCCAGCTTACACCAAAGAGCACATGATAAATTATCGCTCTCTAAGATGACATTTTCACATCAAATGGTACGCCTTTTCTTTATAGAACAAGTTTACAGAGCCTTTACGATACTTAAAGGAGAACCTTATCATCACGAATAAAAAGAAATTTATGTTGGGATATAAAAGAAAATATCGTTTTAAGACCGAGCAAAGTAGCAAAGAGAAACGTCTGTTTTGGATATTATCTATCTTAGTGAGTATCTTTTTTATTGCGCTTTATTATTGGATGAAGTAAAACATCAAACCATAACAAAAAATTAATTTAATTAAATATAGGATTTTATCATATTTTGTAATGAATTAATTATCATTTCATTGTGCTTCATTCAAAAATCGTTAGAATTTTTAAAATAATTGGTGTTGGTATTGCATTTATTTTAGCTACTCTTTTTATTATTCCTCTCTTGTTTTCAGATACCATCAATACAAAAGTAAAAACTTGGGCAAATGCCAATATCAATGGCCAGTTGGCTTTTGAGGACATTAATTTATCTTTCTTTAAACACTTCCCTGCTTTAACCGTAACCCTATATGAGGTAAACCTTAAAGGATCTGTCCCTTTTGAAAAAGAAACTTTATTTAAGGCAAAGGAATTGGCTTTAGGGATCAACTTATCTACCTTGTTAGAAGAAAGAATTGTTATCAATAAGTTTTTTGTAGACCATGCCGATATACATGTTTTGGTAGATAGCCTAGGAAACGCCAATTACAATGTTTATAAAAGCACTAAAAAACAAACAAGCTCAGAGACTAGCAGTGAAACATCTTTAGGTATAGAATTGATTAAAATAGAAAATAGTAAACTTACTTATCATGATGAATCTTTACCTATGCACATAAGCGCAAAAGGTTTTAACTATACCGGGAAAGGCGACTTAAGTAAGGCTATTTTTGATTTATATACAGAGGCTCGTATAGACTCGGTAGATTTTACTTATGCTGGGCAAAACTACTTTAAAAACAAAAAAATTGACGCTAATTTAATCACTAAAATCAATACCTCCTCTCTGGCTTTTGTATTTGAGAAAAACGATATTTTAATAAATCGTTTACCCGTAACATTTAACGGAAAATTTGAGTTTTTAGAGAATGGTTACGATATGAGCTTTGATATCACCTCTAAAAAAAGCCAATTGAAAGATATTTTTACTGCTTTACCTCCCGATTATTTAGGTTGGTTGGATGAGACAGATATCAAAGGATTGGGCGAGATTGCTGTATCTTTAAAAGGGCAATATATAGCAGAACAAAATAAAATGCCAGATTTTAACATGAATTTAGCTATCAGAGATGGATATATAGCCCATCAAAAAGCTAGTATTCCTGTTAAAAATTTATTTTTAAATATGGATGCAAGCTTACCAAAACTAGATCCAGAATTGCTTTATTTGAATATTGATTCTATTTATTTTAATGTAAATGATGATTTTTTTAGTGGTATTTTAAAGGTTAATGGCTTAAGCAAACCCAAGATACATACCAATATCAAAGCTAAAATGGATTTAGAGCAGTTAGACCGAGCTTTAGGCATAACCGCTTATGATGTTAAAGGACTATTAACGCTTAACTTACAAGCCAATGGCAAATATGCTACCACCATTAAAAAAACTGGTGTTAGAAAAACTGATACTCTTGTAAGTAGTATTCCAACATTTAAACTGAATAGCAAACTGCAAAACGGATATTTTAAAGTAGCACAATTGCCGCAAGCTATCCGTAATATTAGGTTTAACTTAGAAGCTGCTTGCGCTGATAGTTTATATCAAAACACCTATCTGAACATAAGTGATTTAAACTTAAATGTACTATCTAACTATATAAAAGGCTACGCCAAAATTGCTAACCTTAAAACTTACCCGGTGGATATAAAGCTAAATGCTAAATTCAATTTAGCCGATGTTGCCTCATTTTATCCGTTAGATAGTCTTATCCTTAAAGGAAAAATAAATATGGCTGTACTAGCTAAAGGTACCTATGAGCCTAAAAAGAGAAAATTCCCTGTTACTAAAGCTAATCTTAGCCTCCAAAATGGCTTAATTAAATCTGCTTACTCGCCACTTCCAATTGAGCAAATAGAAATTCAAACAGCTATAAGCAGTAGCAGGGGTTCCTATAAAGATATTAAAGTAAATATCTTGCCTATTTCTTTTAATATAGCCAACCAGCCTTTTAAATTACAAGCTCAATTACAAAACTTTAGTAATCTTAAATACAGCATTACCTCTAAAGGTAATTTAGATATATCTAAAATTTATCAAGTATTTGCTGTTAAAGGTTATGATGTTTCTGGCTTTATACAAACCGACTTTAATTTAAGTGGTTTACAAAGCGATGCAACAGCTAAAAGATACCACCGCTTAAACAATAAAGGCAACATTACTGTTGATGATTTAGCATTACAGTCCGATTTATTTCCTCTGCCTTTTTATATCAAAAATGGGAAATTTAGTTTTTACCAAGACAAGTTAAGGTTCGATAATTTCAAAGGTATTTACGGTGAAACCACCATTAATCTTAATGGCTATTTAAATAATATTATTGATTATGCTTTGAAAGAAGAAGCTCCGTTAAAAGGTAATTTTAATATTTATAGTGCTTATATTAATGCTAATCAGTTTATGGCTTTTGCCGATGCTGGTAGCACTAGTACTGTAGCGCCAGCAAATGCCGGCGTGATTATGATACCGCAAAATCTTGATCTTTCTTTAAACGCAACAGTAAAGAAAATTAATTATGATGGTTTAAACATCAGCAACTTTAAAGGGCAAGTTATCAGTAAAAATCAAACTTTAGAACTCAAAGATACCGGTTTTGAGCTTGCTGGTGCAAAAACAACTATGAATGCCAGTTACAAACCTCTAAATCCTAAAAGGGCTCAATTTTATTATCAAATAAAGGCTGAAAATTTTGACATACAAAAAGTATACAAAGAGGTTAAAATGTTTAGAGATATGGCAAGTGCAGCAAAAAACGCATACGGGCATGTATCCTTAAATTACCAACTTAGCGGGAAACTTAATGAAAGCATGTACCCTATTATGCCTAGCTTAGCCGGAAAAGGTAGTTTAACTTTAAATAATATTAAGTTTAAAGGTTTTAAATTACTCAATCAAATTGCCAGAAAAAGTTCTTATGAAAGCTTAGAAGATGCCGATGTTAATAAAGTTGAGATTAAAAGCAGCATTAAAAATAATATCATGACTATAGAACGTACCAAAATGCGCATGGCGGGTTTTAGACCTCGTTTTGAAGGGCAGGTAAGTTTAAATGGTAACATGAATATGGCTATGCGTATTGGCTTGCCTCCACTTGGTATTATAGGTATACCTGTTAAAATTACGGGTACACAAGAAAAACCAGTTATTAAAATTGGTCGTCAAACTAAAGCTGATGAATTAGAAGAAACAACAGAAGAATAATTATTTTAAATCAACAACATGAAAAAAATCATTTTTACCCTTTTAACCACTTTGGTGGTACATGCAGTATCGGCACAAAGCTTATTAAACAAAGTTAAAAGTACTGCAGAAAGTACCCAAAACTCTACTAATGGCATACTGGCAGCATCAGCAAAAGATATTATGGCAAAGTTAGGTCCTACTTTGGCTTTATCTGCCATACAAAAGCCAAAAGTTTTAGAAGCTGTAAGTAGTTTTGCCACTCAAAAAGCGCAAATTTTGCCTTTGTTAAATACAGATAAGGCTGCTTATGCCAGCAAGTTAACAGGTTTACAAAATACTTTATTTCCAAAATTAAAAAGCATTTTAACGGTGGCACAATACAGTAAATTTCTAGGTTTAAAACCTAAAGCACCGTCTGCAACTGATGCGCTTTCGGCTTTGTTTTTTTGATAAACTAAAAATAATTTTGAGTTAAGTATTTGTTTATTTTAATCAATAAAGCAGCTTTATAGAAGCTCAACAAATAATTTCCATGAGAATAAAAAAGAGGTTGTCTTAATCATTTTATGATCCGGATGTGAGTGTTATAGAAACATGTTCTGGTATTTTCAAGGCAGGCTTCAATTGCCATCAGCCTGACGACATAAAATGGTACTTTAAAGACAGCCTCTTTGTCAAATTAAAACAACTAGTTAAATGTTAGCGGGTATGATATCAGAGGCATTAATATTTAAAATTAATGACTGTCCTAAGGCATCAAGTCTTAAGATAACCCTTTGTTGTTGTTTCCATGAGACCAATTCGGCTTCATAACCTTTAAGTTTTCCAGAAATGATTTTTACTTTTTGTCCTTTTTCTAACTGATCGAAAGTAATTTCGGGCTCTGCCTGCCCGTTTAAATAGTTTTGTAACATTTGGATTTGCTTATCTGGGATATAGGCAATTTCACCAGAGAAATATATAAATCTTACGATACCATGGGTTTGTACTACTTGGTCGTATTCTTTGTTAGATAGGTATACAAACAGGTACGATTTAAAAAGAGGTTCTTCTATCCATTTCTTTCTATCACTCCACTGTCTTAAAGTTTTTTGTAAAGGCAAATAAACCTGAATACCACGTTTTTTTAAGTTCTCGGCGGTTTTCTTCTCTGCTCTTGGAAGTGTATATACAGGATACCAACGGTAATATTCATCTAAATTGGCCATAAATGGAATTGCTCAAAAATTAAGAGAAAAATTTAGCGTTTTCAACTCGGTATTTGACTGTAATCAGGTATTTTCTGTTTTAAATTTTGCTTTTAAAACTTCTATCACCGGAGGCATAATAGATACAATGATGATGGCTAAAATCACTAAACTAAAATTCTTTTGTATAAATGCCAAATTACCAAAGAAATATCCTAAAAACAGGAAAATCGCTATCCATAAAAATGCCCCAATAACATTAAAAGAAGCAAATTTTTTATAATCCATCTCGCCGATACCGGCAACAAAAGGAGCAAATGTACGCACAATAGGTACAAACCTTGCGTAAATGATGGTTTTACCACCATGTTTAGCAAAGAAGTTTTGTGTTTTTACCAAATAATCTTTTTTAAGAAACGGTATTTTACCGTTAAATGCCCTTATACCGTAACGCTTACCTAGTTCGTAATTTAAAGAGTCTCCGGCGAAAGCTGCTACAAAAAGTAATACTGCTAATAGATAAATATTTAAACCTGTATTACCTGTGCCTATTAAGGCTCCTGCCGCAAATAACAAAGAGTCGCCAGGTAAAAAAGGAGTTACGACAAAACCTGTTTCCGCAAAAATAATCAGGAATAGGATAAGGTAAGTCCAAAATTGATAATCTCGGATGATTTCACTTAAATGGCGGTCTATGTGAAGTATAAAATCTATTAATTGTCTAATAAGTTCCACTGAAATTTGATTTTAATATTGAGCTATGATGGTATCGGCTCTTAAGCCCGTTCTACTTGCAGTATCAACTAAATTGCTAACAAAAAGGGTATATATACCGCCGTTTTCAAAATTATAAATAGGCAAATTAAGCCATAATGATCTATCGCTGGAAGCTAAAACTCTTAAACTATAGGTTTGAGCGTCTAGTTCTACAAAGTTTGAAGCTGTTCTGTAGGTAGCATTGTTAAATAAAGCTGTACTATCAGAATTGATAACATTAAATGCCGGGGCATTTGGACTTAAATTGATAAATCTAAGTTTGGCTTTATTTAGTGCTGGTGTATCTATATTATCTAAAGTTGCTACGTAAAATAAGGAAGTATCTGCCACAGCACCACTTAAAAACAAGGAATGACTTCTACCTGGTTGTAAAAATATATTTTGGTTAAATAGTGTTCTCGACCCTTGCCTTACTTCTGCCAAGAATGTGCCGCTTCTGGAAACAGTTAAATAAGTTGTATTATCTCTGAAAGTTAAAGGCGAGGCGTTTAGCTTTTCTCCGTTGAGGTAAAAATCTACACTGCCTACATCCGGAGAAGCATTAATCAGCATGATACGTGTGGCCGAAGTAGGTTGTGGTACAACCTCGGTTGGATCTGTACAAGAAATCCAGCCTAGAACTACCATACTAAAAAATGCAAATATCTGAACTATATTTTTCATAAGGCTGCCGCCAATATTAACCAGTCTTAATAACGCACAAAGGTATTGCTTTTTATAGATTATTTTAAAATATAAATGGCCCGATAAATATCAGGCCACTTCATATAAAATTTGATGTTTAACTATGCGTAATTATTTAACATTACCGGCATAACCAACATTAAAATATCTTCATTTTCATCTTTGATACTTGGGAAAAGTAAACCTGCTCTGTTAGGTGTAGACATTTCTATGGTAATTTCCTCGCCAGATAAGTTATTTAACATCTCTATTAAAAACTTAGCATTGAAACCTATTTCCATATCTTCACCATCGTATTGGCAGCCAATACGCTCATGAGCTTCGTTAGAAAAATCAATATCTTCTGAAGAGATGTGTAACTCGCTACCGCTGATTTTTAATCTTACTTGATGTGTAGTTTTGTTAGCAAAAATAACTACCCTTTTTAAACAGTTCAGGAATAAACTTCTATCTAAGGTTAATTTATTAGGGTTATTTTGAGGGATTACCGCCTCGTAATCTGGATAACGCTCATCTATCAACCTACAAATTAAGCTGATGTTAGCAAATTTGAAGAAAGCACTAGTTGCGTTATATTCTACTGCTACATTTACATCTTCTGCCGGTAATGATGATTTTAAAAGGTTTAAAGCTTTTTTAGGTAAGATAAAAGATGTTGCACTTTCTGCTTGTGCATCATTTCTTCTGTATCTTACTAATTTATGTGCATCAGTAGCAACAAAAGTGATATTTTGAGGAGATAACTGACAAAAAACACCTGTCATAGCTGGGCGTAATTCATCATTACTTACAGCAAAAATGGTTTTGTTAATAGCTTCTGCTAAAACAGATGCTGGTAAATTAACGGTAGCTGCATTTTCTACTGTAGGGATTTTAGGGAAATCATCACCGTTTTCTCCGCTTAGTTTATACTTACCGTCTCCGGCACTAATCTCAATAGCAAAAGTTTTATCATCTACAGAGAAAGCAACTGGCTGCTCTGGAAGTGTCTTTAAAGTATCTAATAATATTTTAGATGGCACTGCAATTTTACCACCTTCTTTAGACTCTACAGCTAAAGAAGTAATCATACTCGTTTGTAAATCTGTTGCTGAAATTACCAAACTGCCCTCTTTTATCTCAAATAAAAAGTTTTCTAATATGGGTAAAACAGCACTGCTGCTTAATGCGCCACTTACTGCTTGTAAATGTTTTAATAACGTTGACGTAGAAACAATGAATCTCATCTTATCGGTTGTATTTAATGCTATTATTAAGTACCAAAAATATAAATTTTAAGCAGTATACCTGCGTTTCCTATAAATATGTTGAAAAATTCCAAAAACTACAATTAAAACAATAGGAAACAGCATATTTATAAGCTGCCATGTTAATTTCTCTTCTACAATTTTAGCTTTATCCAATAATCTTAGTTTAATTTCTTTGCTACGAAGCTTAATAAGCTCCGCATCGTTGGTTAAATAATCTGCTAAATTGAGTAAAAAGGTTTTGTTACCGAAGGTTTGTTGGGTGTAACGGTCGTAACCCAACGGAAAAACAGAACCATCTGTAGCACTTATCTGATTTCTAAGTACATCGCCATCACTAAAGACCACCATTTTGGTAAACTTACTTTCTGGAATAAAAGCAGAAGCTGGAATACCATCTGGCAACATTCTGTTTTTAAATGTGGATGTAAATTTACCCTCAACTAAAACACAAACTGGTTTGGGCTCGCTTTGGAAAGTTTTTGGATCTGGTGTTTGCTCTACCATGTTTAAAGAAATTAAGGTAGGTGTATTTAATTTTCTGCTAAAAGGAGATGTTGTTAATAATACTTCTTGTCTTAAACCATCAACTGCAATGGTATCTATGGTGTTGATAAACTCGGTTTTGATACCTTCTAAATTCTTAACTATTGGGTTGCTAGAAAAAGGCATGATAATAGGATAAAACAACCAAGGCACCATTTGTATTTGCCCCTCTCCTGCTATATTCCCCACGTTAAGAGGAATTTGCATACAATTCATATCACCAACCAAATCATAGTTTATGCGGATGCCGTATTTAAATAATTGATCATCAAGATTTAGTTTCTTCGGGAACGCAAGCTGCTCGCCATTACCTTGCTGCATGCTATCTAGCTCGGCATGTACTTGGTCTATAGCCCAAAAAACTTTACCGCCTTGCATCAGGTATTGGTCTATTTTAAATTTCTCTAACTCTGTAAATTCTTCATTAGGCTTAGGGATGATGAGAAGTTTTATCTTTTTCAAACCTTCCCAAGTGATTTCTTTTAAATCTACCCTACCTACCTCGTAGCCTTCTGACAAGGCTTGCATAGCATCCTGAAGTTGCAAATCAGTAAGTTCGCCATGCCCTTCTGTTAAAGCTACACGAGGTTTGCCACCCGCTGTAATTTTTTTTATGGTTGATGTAAAAGCGTATTCTAAATTTTGGATAGAATTATTCAAAACCTCTTCAGGATTTAAGCCTATTCTGGTTTGTAAAAGTTTAACAGGTATTTCTCTATCCTTAAAACTTACCATAGCCGCTGGGAATATAAGTTTTTGCGTTAAACCACCTTCTTGCTTAACGCTAAGGTTTGTGGGTTCTATACCTTTATTGTACAGCTCTTCAAAAAACACTTGTTGCTCTTGCTGATTTTTATCTGCCGCAGGGTCTATAAACTCAAATTGAAGGTTTGAGCCTGCATAAGCTTTATAATCACCTAATAAATCTTTCGTTGCACTTCTTAACCTTTTAAAGCCAGCCGGAAAATCTCCTTCCAAATAAACCGTTACTTTAACAGGCTCTTTTAAATTGCGTAATATTTCTTCTGTAGTGGTAGATAGGGTAAATCTTTTCTCTTTGGTAAAGTCTATCCTGGTAAAGAAAAACTGAGCAAAAACTTGCACCAAAACAACTGCAAATAGTACCAAAGCTAAATGTAGCAGGTCTTTTTTCTTTTGATTTACCATTTTCTGCCTCCTAAAATAGTTTTTGTGAGTACCAAAAAAACGGTAATCAAGCTTAAGAAGTACAATAAATCTCGGGTATCTAAAACCCCTCTACTGATAGCCTGGTAATGATGATTAATCCCTAAATTTATAATGACATCATCTATTTTTTGTAGAGCTAAAAGCTGGCTGATAGCATCAAATCCGCTGAAAGCGAAAAAGCTTAAAAAAACTGCAATAGCAAAAGCTATGATTTGATTTTTAGTGATAGATGAACAAAAAACACCTATAGCCACATAGGCTGCACCCAATAATATCAAACCGATGTAAGAACCTATAACAGCGCCAGCATCTACATTGCCTTCAACAGCGCCTAAATGATAAACGGTATAATAATAAATCACGGTAGGTAAAATGGCTATGATAACCAAGGCTAGGGCGGCGAGGTATTTGCCTAATACAATTTGCCAATCTGTAAGTGGTTTGGTTGCCAATAACTCAAATGTACCTTCCTTTTTTTCTTCTGCTAAAGAGCGCATGGTTATAGCAGGTATCAAAAACATGAATAAATATGGCGCTATATTGAATAAACTATCCAAACCTGCATAGCCGTAATCTAAAATGCTGGTATCTGGAAAAATCCATAAAAACAGACCCATTGCGGTAAGAAAAATAACAATGGTGATGTAAGCTACCAATGAGCTGAAATAAGAATTAAGTTCTTTTATAAATATCGTTAGCATTAATTCTCTTTGGTTAAAGCTACAAATATAGGTTCAATATTTTGGGTATGATACTTTTGTAATAGTGTTTCTAAACGGTAATGAGCAACAATTTCACCTTTATTGATGATGATGACATCGTCACAAACGGCCTCTACCTCTTGCATAATATGGGTTGATAAGATGACAGTTTTGGTTTTCCCTAAATCTTTAATCAGCTTTCTAATTTCTATCAGTTGGTTTGGGTCTAGGCCCGATGTTGGTTCATCTAAAATAAGTACTTGGGGGTCATGAATGATAGCTTGTGCCAAGCCAACCCTTTGTTTATACCCTTTTGATAGTTGGCCGATTTTCTTATGCTGCTCTGGCCCTAAACCTGTAAGCTGTATAACTTCCTGAATGCGTGTTTTAGGGTTCTTTATTTGATGTATATCGGAAATAAAGGCCAGAAACTCTTTTACATACATTTCTGGATATAATGGATTGCTTTCTGGTAAATAACCGATATGCTTTTTAGCATCAAGCGTATGGGTATTTACATCAAAACCACAAACACTAGCATTTCCGGCGGTCTGAGGTAAATAACCTGTTAAAATTTTCATAGTTGTTGATTTACCCGCCCCATTAGGCCCAAGGAAACCTAATACCCTTCCAGGTAAAGCCTCAAAAGAAATTCCGTTAACTGCTTTTTGAGCACCGTAAACTTTATATAAACCAGATACCTTTACAGACATGGCGCAATTTAACAATTTGCCATCATGTTAGGCGAAAATTCTTACAGCTTAACTTCTTTTACCATCAAATTAAGACTACCCGTTGTTGATGGTTTTATTAAAGTTAAGTTAATACGATAAATATTATCACCCCAATTACGTTTAACGCCTTTATCCTCAGGGATACCTAATTTAACTTTTTCTATATTGGCGTTTAATAAAGAGGCGTCATACTGAATGGCAAAATGTTTCTTTACACTGTCTTTTTCATATTTGATGATGATTAATCCGGGCGATTTTACTTCTGGCGGATAACAAGTCATTAAATGATTGATAAAAGCACCTTCTGCTTTTAATTGATAAGTATCATTAATTTCCACATTTTTCCCTTTGTTGAGAGTAATAGCCCTTTTCCAACTTATTAAACCAGCTTCTTTAGGGTAAGATTTAGCAATATCTAAGGCAAAAACAGCTTTTGATTTATTTTCTGTGAAATTTAAATCTGTAGCTTTAAAAGCTCTCCCGGGGCTTTGTACACAGCCATTAATAGTAGGTGTATTATGATAATCAGATGAGTTAAACCAAATGTCATATCTATCACCAGAAAATGTTCTTCGGGTATAAGTACCACTACCAACATCTATTAATAGCGGATTTCCATCAACATAAACCATAAAATTGCCAATATCATTATGGTTATGACTTTCATCATTATGCCCACCTTTTGCAGCTATGGTAAGTCCTTTAGTACTACCAGCTTTATCACGAGCCAACATTACCTGCGTTTCTGGCAACCAAACACTTTTAGGTAGAGGAAGTTGTTTTGGTACCTTCCTTAATTCCTCATCTAAAAAAAGCTCAAAGAAATTCCTAAAGATGTGAAATCTAGAAACTTTAGTTCCTGGCTTGTAGTAATAGGCACCAAACTTCATCATGTTTTCATCATTTATAGCTTTCCCAAAACGATAAATCATAGGAGCATCCATACCTGGTTTCGGACTTGCATCAGCAAAATTGATGAAATAGGTTTCGCTAATTTGTGCCTTGTAAATAAATGCAGCCATATTTTTGATCTTTTGATCTTGATAAGTATACTTAAAGGCATCATTGGTGGCTAGGTTTAAAAGAGACAGATTATCATACAAAGATGCTGCGGCGGCACCCCAATAACCCGGACCTTCATCACAACCGCCATCTAAGGGATATGGATTTAAGAAATTATCTAAAACACTTAATATCTTGTGTACCGCTTCTGCTCTTTTATCTTCATTTTTTTCAATCAGCAAAACGGTATTTAACCAGTTCGAGCAAATCCATGGATTCCAGTTATTAGGTCTTCTACCGTCTTCATTACCGCCCATAAAACCATGTTTTTTAGTCATTAAAGGCGCTAAAACTCTATTTTCAATCTCGTAATAAATACGCTTTCTGAGTTGCGGAGAAACTTTATCAAGTTTTTCGGCTAAATAATAATCAACCCAAGAAAATAGTGTAGCAGTTTCTGCGGCAAACAAATCAACAAAAGGTTCAGAGACATCCATCAAGCCAGCGTTTTCCTTTTTCCTAGGTAAATGAGCCGATATCCCCCAAAAAGATTCTTCGCTGATAGACCAAATTCCATTAATGATTTGATCAGTAAAACGACCTTTATTTTCATAAATCTCAGCAAACAACAAAGTCAATAAAACTTCTCTTTTTTTGAAACTTATATTTTGATACTCTTCCCTATCGCCAGTTCTTTCTACCAACAAGGAAACCGTAGCAGGTATAGATGGCCATGAGTAATTGAGATAAGTTTCTGCTTTTGCAAGATTATCTTTTAAAGTTTCCTGATTTGCTTTAGCCCATTCTTGGCGCTCTTGAATTTTGGGAAATGGTTTCCATGTAGATTGCGAGATGAGTAACTTCCTTAAAGCTTCTGTATTGTATTTACCACTGAGTAAATTTTGAGCAACTATTTGTTGCAGGCTTACTATGAGCATAACAGCAAGTAATATTTTTTTCATGTTGTTGGTTTAAAATTGGTTTTGCTAATATATTATTATTCAGCGAGGTTTATAAACAAGCCTTTATCAATACGCTAAAAAAATTTATCATAAAATAGAGTTAAAAATTACTGCAATGTTATATTTGCAGCATCATGGCAAAAAATAACGACGAACTTTTTAAAAATGTAATATCACACGCTAAAGAATACGGTTTTGTTTTCCAAAGCAGTGAAATATATGACGGACTTAGTGCTGTTTATGATTATGGACAACTAGGTGCTGAGTTGAAGAACAATATCAAAACCTACTGGTGGAAAGCTATGGTGCAAATGAATGAAAATATTGTAGGTATTGATTCTGCAATTTTTATGCACCCCAAAATATGGAAAGCCAGTGGACACGTAGATGGTTTTAACGACCCTATGATTGATAATAAAGACTCTAAAAAGCGTTACAGAGCCGACCAATTATTGGAAGATAAAATCAGCAGGTACGAAAAAGACGGTAAAACTGATAAAGCAGAAAAACTTCAGCATGATATGGATGAAGCTTTAAAAGCGGAAGATTTACCACGCTTAAAAGCTTTAATAGAAGAACATGAAATTGTTTGCCCAGTATCTGGTACAAGAAATTGGACAGATGTTCGTCAGTTTAACCTGATGTTTTCTACCCAAATGGGTGCTATGGCCGATGGTTCTGATGAAGTTTATTTAAGACCAGAAACTGCACAAGGTATTTTCGTAAATTTTCTAAATGTTCAAAAATCTGGAAGGATGAAAATACCTTTCGGGATTGCACAAATTGGTAAAGCTTTCAGAAATGAAGTTATTGCTCGTCAATTTATCATGCGTATGCGTGAGTTTGAACAAATGGAAATGCAATTTTTTGTACGCCCCGGCACTGAGATGGAGTGGTACAAGCATTGGAAAGAAACTCGTTTAAAATGGCATTTAGCATTGGGAACTAGCCCTGATAAATACCGTTTCCATGACCATAGCAAACTAGCACATTATGCAAATGCGGCTGTAGATATTGAATTTGAATTTCCATTTGGTTTTAAAGAAGTTGAAGGTATACACTCCAGAACAGATTTTGATTTAAGTCAACACCAAGAGTTTTCTGGTAAAAAAATGCAGTTTTTTGACCCAGAAATTAATCAAAACTACGTTCCTTACGTGATAGAAACTTCGATAGGTTTAGACCGTTTCTTTTTGCTTACGCTGATAAACTCTTTTGAAGAGCAAGATTTAAGTACTGCTGATAAGCAAGATTCTAGAAGTGTTTTACATTTACACCCAGCTTTAGCGCCTTACAAGGCTGCCGTGTTACCATTAACTAAGAAAGATGGTTTGCCAGAAAAAGCTAGAGAAATTATGAACCGTTTGAAATTAGATTTCAATATGGCTTATGATGAAAAAGACTCTATTGGTAAACGTTATAGAAGACAAGATGCTATTGGTACACCTTTCTGTATTACGGTAGATCATCAAAGTTTAGAAGACAATACGGTAACGATAAGACACAGAGATAGCATGGAGCAAGAACGCGTTGCTATTGATGAATTAGAGAATATGATTGCCAAACTTGTTAGTTGGAAGAATATACTATCATAAATACAAACCCCATACTGATATTTTAAGACCCGATTTACTCATCGGGTCTTTTTTTATGAGATAATGCCATAATTTAGTTAAAATTTTAAAAAAGAACTTAAAAATGTAGACAACTATTTCTCTTACAATTTAAAAACAAGTAGATTAGCCTGTGTTTTTATAATGAGAGATATAACCAATTTTAAAACATTTATTAACTTTTTTCAAACATCCTGTAAGATACACAGATTATTGTATGCGTTTTTATTCTTAATAATAGGATTAAAGCATAATTATGCTTTTGATTTAAGAAAAGATACTACCTCTATTCATCAATTAATAAAAGAAACCTATTCAGATAAAAAAATACAAATAGAAAAATTAGAACTTACTCATTTAATCCTTAACCTTTCTAAAAAAAACAACTTTACTTATGGTTTATTTAAAGGTTATACAATTAAAGGCAATATTTTATTAGACTCTTATCAGTATCAAAGTGCACTTAACAATTATAAGTTAGCCAAAACACAAGCTCAATTACTAAAAAATAATAGTTATTTGACCGATGCACTATTCAATATCGCATATTGCTATCAAAGTTTAGATAGCACCAAAAAATCTATTATAAATTACCAGCAAGCCTTGGTATTAGGTAAAAAAGATTCTTCGCTGCTGGCAGCTATACATACAAATTTAGGTGTAATTTATGATTATCAAGGCGATTATGGAAAAGCCATTAATCATTATTTAGAATCCTATAATTTAAATAAATTACTAAAAAATCAGCAAGACTTAGGTACATCTCTTAGTAATTTAGGGCAGCTATTTACTACGCTAAAAATGTATGATAAAGCAATTTATTATTTAAAAAAAAGCGAGAAGATAGCTACTTCTTCAAAAGATACAGCAACACTATGCTATGCCTATGAAAATTTAGGCGCCAACTACTTAAGTAAAAACGAGTTACTAAAAGCAAGATTTTACCTAGAAAAATCTTTAGAACTTGCCAAAAAAGTAAAGTTGCAAGAGTTTGAAATCATAAGTTTAAATTATAGTCACCTGGGTGAACTGCATGTAAAAACTCAAACATTCGAACAAGCAAAAACATATTTAGATACTGCTTATAAAATCGCCATTACAAAACATTTAAATTACCATAAAGCCTTTGCGCTTACGCAACAGGTTAATTTATTAAATAAGCTAAACAAACTAAATGACGCAAAACTTACTGGAGAAAAAGCGCTACTGGTTTGTGATTCTTTAAATCAAAAACCTTTAAAAATTATATTATTACAGTATTTAAAAGAAACTTATTATCAACAAGGGCTTTATGCAAAAGCCTTTGAAACACAAGAACAGGCCTTACAATTAGAAAAATCTTTAAAATTAGAAGAAAACTTAAAGCAGGTTACTGTTTTAATGGCTACCAGAGATTTTGACAAAAAAACTCAGGTCAAAAAACTTATTAAAGAACAAGAAAAAAAGGCTTTAGAATCTAAAATTGAAACGCAAAGAATCACATTAAGTTTAGTTATCGTGATATTGATTATTCTTGCTTTTTTTGGAATCAACAGCTATAAAAATCATCAACTTCAAAAGAAAATTAATGATGATTTGGCAAAGAAAAACCATGAGATTGAATTAAGTAGAGTAGAGCTTAATAAACAATCAGAGGCCTTTGCTTTACTCAATAAACATAAAGACCAAATCTTTACCATTATATCTCATGATTTAAGAAAGCCCATGACTCACCTATCATCTGTTCTAGAATTGTTGGAAAATAATATTTTAGAGGCTGATGATTTTAAAACTTTAATTCCAGAAATTTCTAAAAATGTAAAAGACACTTCTGAGGTACTTGACAGCTTACTTTTTTGGGCAAAATCTCAGTTAAAGGGTTTTAATTTAAAAATTACTGAGCAAAATTTATACAACTTTATCAATAGTAAAATTGAATCTTTAATACCCTTTGCAAACGAAAAAAACATCCGAATCTTAAACCAGATTAATCCCCAAGTTTCTATTAAACTAGATGCTATGCTGAGTATGATTGTGTTAAGAAATTTAGTATTTAATGCCATCAAATTTTCCTATGAACACAAGCAAATCATCATCCAAATGGAAGAAAACACAGATGATTATGAAATAAAAGTTATAGACCATGGCATTGGGATGAGCCCAGTACAAGTCCAAAACTTATTTACAATTAAGAATAAAAGTACTTTAGGCACTCACCAAGAAAGAGGCACCGGGCTTGGTTTATATTTTTGTAATGATATTGTGAGCAAGTTTGGCGGCAAATTTAAGGTAGAAAGTGCTGTTGGTAGAGGTACAATTATCTCGTTTACTATTCCAAAATATGCATAAAATGCAATAATCTTGATACTTAAACGTATAAGTTTAAAATATTAAGCTATTGTTACACAGCATTATTTTGTTCCTATTTACATCAATTTTCATGTTCAGACATGAGTATAGCGATGCAGAATTGCTTTATTTTGCTGAAACAGCCTTTTACAAACAAGATAGTTATACAAAATGGGAACATGCTATCAAGATAGAGCTAACGGGTAATTATAGTGTTGAGGATGCTTTAACAGTGCAAGAAATTATAAAAGATATTGAACCCTATTTAAGTGTAGATATAGATTTAGTTAAACATCAAGGCAACTTAAAAATAAATTTTGATGCTGATACTAATCCCTATCATACAAGGTTTGAGATGTTAAAACAAAAATGCCCTTTGGGTTATATGAAACCTACCATCAAAAATAAGCAAATTTATAATGCTGCAATTTATCTGCATCCGGCATTAATTTACCCTAAAAAACATGAAGTACTAAGACACGAATTATTACATGCTTTTGGTTTGTTGGGGCATTCTAATATCTCCTTTAAAGAAGAAAATCTGTTGGCGAATATCATTTTTAAAGACTTACAACATCAACAACAAGTACGTGAAAACAAAAACATCCCACTTTTAGATAAACTGGCTTTATATAGATTGTATCACAGTAAAAAAAGTGGCTTAAAAAAGAAAAACTACCAGTATTTATACGCAAAAGTCATTTAAAGGTAAGCTGAAAGTTATTTTTAAGTCAGCTTAAAAATAAAGATGGTTACTTTTAGTTTAAATTAGTATATATTTATAAATCACGATAAAAACATCTTCATTATGAGAGGGATACAAAAAAGATTCAATATCTATTCTGCTACTATCTTGATACTATTTTTAGTTATTTTCACTTTAACTAACATCAGTTGGAAAAATCCAATTTTAAAAAGCAATCAAGTTATATCTCAAGATACTACCATCCATAAAACGGTTGTAGACACTCTGGCAACCTATAAAAATTTTATACAGGATACCTACCAAAAAATAAACCTTAAAGAAGCTGGTTTAGCAAAAAGCGTCTTTGAAAAAGCTTTTACAGGCTTTTTAAATATGCAACTGGCTGATTTATTAAATGATGATAAACATATATTAACTGTTATTGATTTTGATTTGCCCAGCACCTCAAAAAGGATGTGGATTATAGATATTAAAAATCAAAAATTACTACTAAATAGCTATGTTGCACACGGAAGAGGAAGCGGTGATGATAAAGCAATCAAGTTTTCTAATCAGGCAGAATCTCACCAAAGTAGTTTAGGGTTTTATATTGCCAATGAAACTTATTTTGGTAAACATGGCCTATCACTAAAACTAGATGGTTTGGATAAAGGAATCAACGATTTAGCTAGGGCAAGAGCCATTGTTGTGCATGGTGCAGATTATGTAAGTACCGATTTTATTCATAAACACGGCAGATTAGGTAGAAGTCATGGCTGCCCTGCCGTACCAGAGGAATTAAACCAACAAGTGATTAACCTGATTAAAGGAAAAACATGTTTGTTTATCAATGCAGAAGTTCCAAACTATACTTCAACATTATTAAACTATCAAACTGTAGTAAATCATTTTTCTGCCCAAATTTAGGTTCATTTCTGATTGAATTTCCTATTTTAGGAGTATGAAAAATCTCTTATTAAACCTATTTGCCTTTTTATTTTTTGCTTTAAGTTTATCGGTAAATGCCCAAAATAAAAAACAGCGCTATTACCATTTATTGGTTGGCACTTACACCAGAACGCAAAACCAAGGCATATTTGTTTATGAGTTTGATAGTAAAACCGGAAAACTTAAACTAGAACATACTACGGAAGGCATTAAAAATCCATCTTATTTAACCATTAATAAAGAAGGCACTAAAGTTTACAGCGTAAGCGAACAAGAAACATCTGGAGTAAGTTATTTCCAATTCAATAATAAAACAGGGCAAATTTCTTATCAAAACTTCCAGCCCAGTCCTAGCCCTGGAGGTTGCTACATATCTTTAACAAACGATGATAAGTATGTTTTTACTGCTAATTATGGTGGTGGTAGTGTTAGCGTTTTCCCGGTTAAAGCTAATGGAGAAGTAGCGCCAGTTAATCAGCTTATACAACATGAAGGCACTAGTATCAATGAAAGAAGACAAAATAAACCTCATGCACATTGTATTTATCCATCGGTAGATGGGAGCCATTATTATGTCCCGGATTTAGGTGCCGATAAAGTTTTTGCCTATCAATATCAGGCTGATGCTAATAAGCCTTTAATCCCTGCAAAACAACCTTCTATAGCTATAACTCCGGGTGGCGGACCAAGACATTTTATATTCAACAAAAAAGGAACTTTTGCTTATTTGGTAGAAGAACTTACGGCTCATGTTAGCGTTTACAGCCATCAAAACCACGAATTAAAGCAGGTACAAAGAATCAGCATGAATACGCCTGATTTTAAAGGAACTAACGGGGCAGCAGACATCCATTTATCTCAAGATGGAAATTATTTATATGCAAGTAATCGCGGCACTGCAAATGAAATAGTGATTTTTAAAGTAGATAAAAATAATGGCACTTTAACTAAAATTGATAACGTTAGCTGTAAGGGAAAAACACCTAGAAATTTTAGTATTGATCCTAGTAACAATTTCTTATTGGTGGCTAACCAAGATAGTAATGATATTTTTGTTTTTAAAAGAGATACAAAAACTGGGCTTTTAACCTATAGTGGAGAGACAGTAAACGTTGGTGCACCAGTTTGCTTAAAATTTACACCAAAACTTTAAAAAAAAGAAAGGTCGAGATTTTAAAATCATCCCGACCTCTCCTTTGAATTTTTATGGATTATTTTTTTGCCATCAAATGAACTTTTAGGTTAATTTCATCGGCAATTAAATCGTCTTTCATTCCCTCGTACATCACACCCCAATCTTTTCTATTGATATTAAAATCAGCCATAGCATGAAAACCTTGTTCTGTAGCTGCGGGTGCATCAGCCATGAAAGAAATATTTTTAGTTACATCTCTTAAGGTTAAATTACCTGCTATTTCTGCTTTTCCGTCTTCTTTATAAGTCACTTTCGTGATTACAAATTTGCTTGTTGGATATTTCTCAACTGCAAAAAAATCATCAGCTTTTAAGTGCCCTTCAAGTTTTGCTTTATTTTCTGCATCTGCTTCTAAATCTTTATTTGTTAAGGATGTCATATCAATAACAAATTCGCCTCCTGCTAATTTACCCTCATTAAGCACAACATTTCCAGATTGTATATTGATAGTTCCGTTGTGGCTTCCAGTAACTTTACTCCCTGTCCAGGTTATACTAGAAGTAGTAGGGTCAACATTTAAAGTTTCTCCATCTACAGCTTCTACTGCTTCAGCATCAGCTGTTGTGGCTTTGTCTCCCTTTGGGTTGTTAGAACATGCTACAAAGAAGAATGCAGCAACTAAACTCAATTTCAATACTTTCATAATATTTAATTTAATGATTTATATCCCCTTATACATTTACTTTGGCACAATTGTTTTATGTTAAAAATCCCCATTCAGAAACAAAAGTTCTAAAATGGAGTTACCGATAATAAATAAAATATGAAAAACACACTTTTTACACTTTTAACATTGATTTTAGCTGGCTGTAGTGCAACCAACAAAGAGCAAAGTCAACAACAAAATTCGTTGCAATTGCCACAACCTTTTGCAACACAACCAAGTACAAAAATCAGTAAAGTTATAGGTTGGCCTAGCGGTAAACTTCCGGTAGCACCAGCAGGATTTACCGTAACAAAATTTGCTACCGAATTAGATAACCCCCGTTGGATTTACCAAGCTGAGGATGGAAATATTTTTGTAGCCGAGTCTGGTACAGGCAAAAGTGCCAATAGAATATCTTTATTAAAAGACACCAATGATGATGGTGTTGCCGATGTTAAACTAGCTTATTTAGAGAATTTAAATCAGCCTTTTGGGATGCTGGTTTTAAATAACTATTTCTATGTTGCTAATACGGATGGTTTAATGAGATTCCCGTATCAAACATCAGCAGATAAAATCACGGATAAGGGAAATAAGATTTTAAGTCTTCCTGCCGGAGGTTACAATAACCACTGGACCAGAAATATTATTGCCAGTAAAGATGGAAAGAAAATATATGTATCTGTAGGCTCTGGAAGTAATGTTGGCGAAAACGGTATGGAACATGAAGTAAGAAGAGCGTGTATTTTAGAAATCAATCCGGACGGAACAGATGAAAAAGTATTTGCTACGGGCTTAAGAAATCCTGTTGGTATGGATTGGGCACCTGGCACTTCTGCTCTTTGGACTGCTGTTAATGAGCGTGATAACTTAGGTGATGATTTAGTACCCGATTACATAACTAGTGTACAAAAAGATGGTTTTTATGGCTGGCCTTATGCTTATTTTGGCCAACACCCAGACCCACGCTGGAAAGATGACCCTAAACCAGAACTTGTTGCTAAAGCAATAGTACCCGAAGTTGCTTTAGGCGCTCATACAGCATCTTTAGGATTAGCTTTTAATGCTGGCAATACCTTTCCTGAGCAATATAAAAATGGAGCTTTTGTAGGGCAGCATGGCTCTTGGAACCGTTCAGAATTTTCGGGATATAAAGTTATATTTGTGCCGTTTGAAAATGGCAAAGCAAAAGGCAAACCACAAGATTTTTTAACTGGCTTTATTGCTAACCCATCAACCTCAGAAGTATACGGAAGACCGGTTGGTTTATGCTTTTTAAAAGATGGAAATTTATTGGTTGCAGATGATGCCGCAGGAGTTATTTTCAAAATATCAGCAAATAAACCATAATATAACGCTTTGAAACTATATCTTTTAATACTAGCTACTTTAATTGGCGGTACTGCACAAGCACAAAAACTAGATAGCACAAAAACATTAAATGAAGTTAAAATAAACGCTTATTTGGGCGAGCAAATCCTCATCAGCTTACCAGCAACGGCTACTATTATTAATAAAGTACAGCTAGAGCAACGTACGCAAAACACCTTATTACCAGCTTTAAACAGTATTAGTGGGGTTAAAATGGAGGAGCGTTCTCCAGGCAGTTATCGTTTATCTATAAGAGGTAGTTTAATCCGTTCTCCTTTTGGAATAAGAAATGTAAAAGTTTATTATGATGATTTTCCATTAACAGATGCTGGAGGTAATACTTACTTAAATTTAATAGACCAAAATACAGTTAAGGGAATAGAAATTTTGAAAGGCCCAGATGGGAGTTTGTTTGGAGCAAACTCTGGAGGTGTAGTCCTAATTAATTCCTCATCAGCAGAAAAAACATCAGAATTTAGCGCCAGAAGAGGCTCATTTGGCTTATTTGGACAACATTTTGGTGTGCAAAATCAGGTTAAAAATTATGAATATAGTTTTAACCAAGCATATCAAGAAGCAGATGGCTACCGTATCAATAGCGCTATGCGAAGACTTTTTGTACAAACCCAGCAAAAGTGGAAGTATAACCAAAATGGAACTTTAAAATTTTCTGGCTTTTATGCCGATATGAATTATGATACACCAGGCGGATTAACAGCAGTACAATTAGTAGAAAATCCAAGAGCAGCAAGAGCTAGAGCAGAAGAGTTGAATACGGGTATTTACAATAAAAATGTGTTTTTAGGTTTAAGCCATGATTATAAAATCACCAATAGTTTAAGACATTATATTGGAATATCGGGTTTAATAACCGATTTTAAAAACCCTTTCTTTACCAATTACGAGTATAGAGATGAGAATTCTTATGCCTTAAGAACCTATTTAGAACTAAAAAATAAAGAAACAAGTAATATAAAGTTACAATGGAATTTAGGTTACGAGTTTCAAAGAACAAAAACTGATTTCATTAATTACGGTAATCAGGCTGGTAACCCAACAACTTTACGAGATGCCGACGAAATTAAAAATTTTAACGAGTTTATATTTAACCGGGTCGCTGTTCAGTTCTCGCCTCAATTTAAAGCAGAAGCTTCTGTAAGTTTAAATTTTAACAGATTTAATTTTAGAACGCTTCCACAATCACCGCAAATAGCAGCACAAGGTAATGTAAATTTTGACCCAACATTAATGCCTAAACTTGCTTTATCTTATTTAGTTATTCCGCATTTTTCTTTAAGAGCCTTAGTAAGTAAAGGCTATTCTACACCTACTAAAGATGAAATAAGACCATCAAACAGAATTATTAATACTTCTTTAAACGCAGAAGAAGGCTGGAATTATGAAGTTGGTTTTAGGGTTAGAACTAGAGATGAACGCATTTATGCTGATGTAAGTACTTTTTATTACCGTTTAGAAAATGCTTTGGTAAGAAGAGTTGATGCTAGTGATGAAGAATTTTATGTAAATGCAGGTGGTACTAATCAGTTAGGAGCAGAAATTCAACTGAATGCCAATATCATCAAATCTGACAGGAGAATATTAAAAAGCTTAGACTATTATAATGCGATAACCTTATCAAAATTTGAGTTTAGAAACTATATTATTGGCAATAGTAATTTCTCTGGAAATATGCTTACGGGAATACCTAAACTCAACTGGGTTAATGGTTTAAATATTTTTCTTTTTGATAGACTTAATCTTTTTGTTCAGCATCAATATAACGGAAAAACATCTTTAAACGATGCAGAAACTGTCTTTGCAGATGGTTTTCATTTAATACAAACTAAGCTAAATTACATAGTGCCTTTTAACAGGGTTAAACTGCATATCACTTTTGGAATTGATAATTTATTAAATGAAAAATACAGTTTAGGTAACGATATTAATGCTTTTGGTAATCGCTATTTTAACCCGGCTGCAACTAGAAATTACTATACAGGACTGGCCTTAAAATGGTAAAAACATATTAAAATTATGCAATACAGAAAATTAGGAAATACCGACTTAGAATTACCCGTAATTACTTTTGGTGCTTGGGCAGCCGGCGGATGGATGTGGGGAGGTGCAGATGACCAAGAAGCGATTAAAGCTATGCTTGCTGCTTATAATGAAGGGGTAAGCGCTATAGACACCGCTCCTATTTATGGACAAGGCCACAGCGAGGTTTTGGTAGGCAAAGCATTAAAAGAATTAAGCAGAGATAAAGTGCAAATACTCACCAAATTTGGTATGCGTTGGGATGATAACAAAGGAGATTTTGGTTTTAAAAGTGTAAATAATTTTGGTAAGGATATAGATATTTATAAATATGCTGCCAAAGAAAGTATCATTAAAGAATGTGAAGATTCTCTTAAAAGATTAGGTACAGATTATATAGACCTTTATCAAATTCATTGGCCAGATGTTACAACGCCAATACAAGAAACCATGGAAGCCGTGGAAGAGTTAATTAAAGCAGGGAAAGTAAGGTATGCGGGTGTTTGTAACTACGATGTAGCACAAATGACCGAGGCAGAGAAATATATCAGCTTAGCTTCTAATCAAATTCCATACAGCATGGTTAAAAGAGATATAGAGCAAGAAATAGTTCCTTATTGTTTGGCTCATGATAAAGGTATTCTAGCTTATAGCCCTTTAGAAAGAGGCTTACTTACCGGAAAAATGAAACCCGGCCATGTTTTTAATGAAGGAGACCACAGAGCAGGCATTCATTTTTTTAAAGATGAAAATTTAGTTAAAGTTGATGCTTTCTTGAATAAGATAAAACCTTTAGCAGATGAAAGAAATATGTTGATTTCTCAAATTGTGTTACGTTGGACCTTAGAACAACCCGGTATTACTATTGCCTTGGTTGGGGCCAGAAACGCAAAACAAGCGGTAGAAAATGCTAAAGCTGCAAGGGTGCAATTATCAAAAGAAGAGATTAAGTTTATAAGTAACGAGCTTGATAAGCTTCAATTGAGTTTATAGAAAAAGAGACTTTATTAAAATTCGCGTTTTGATATTAAGGTATATACCCGACACCAGAAATTATTTCTATAAATCAAGATGAAATGAGGTGTTTAGCTAGTTTAGTATCGCCTCTATCGCCGGCTAGGCTCGTTCCTTTTGCGGGACCAAAAGGAACCAAAATGAAGCTTTAGCAAATTCATGAATACCTTTCAAAATCAATAAAAACTAATGAACAAAGTTCTGAACAATCCCGCAGGAGCCTTTGCCGCACATCCATTACCCACACTCAAAAACAATTAGCGCTTATTTTTGCTCGCTTGTGGTTTTTTAAAGCTTCTGCAAACTCGGACGTAAAACCGCATGCGCTATAGGCTTTATTTAAGTAAAAAGTCAAAAGTATAAAGTAAAAAGATGCCTAAATATTGGATATTTCGCCTAACAACCTAATCAACTAGTAACGAATAAACTAATTGTTGCTCATGCGCTTCTGTTTAGACTATTTTTTTATGAATCTTTGTTCCTTTCTTATAGTAAAAAGTACTGAGTATAAAGAAACCTAAAGAGCGGAAATTTAGGAACTTCCGATAATAACAAACCAAACATCTCCGAAGAACGGAGACGGCCTATGAAGATTTGGAAGTGGAGTCAAATAAATCTTTTGCATAAACTTTCATCTAGAACTAGCGGAAAACAATCCGACGGGTGTTGTAGAAATCTTCGTCAAGTAAAACCATTCACACCACTTAGGATTGTGGATGAAGATTTATTTAGATGAAACAACAAATATTCATCAGCCTTGAATTTTTGGGTACTTTTTTTTCAAGAAAAAAGTGCCTAGGGTTGGCCGCCTATGAGGCCGGAAAGCCTTGTGGGTGATAGCCCGTTTTTCTTAAATCCACAAAATAAAAAGCTTACTTAGACAGCTTCAAATTATTAAAATTAGTCATGGTGAGTTCAGCTCCTACCGTTACAAAGCTTTTGATAATCGCTATAGAACGCTCTATCAAAGCAGGCAAATCTGGTATCTCATCTTGGTCGAAACCGCTTAATACATAATCAGCCTGACGACCTTTTGGAAAATGATCACTGATACCAAATTTAATGCGACTATACTCGTTAGAACCTAACAGTCCTTCAATACTTTTTAAACCATTATGTCCGGCTGGGCTGCCCTTTGGTTTTAATTTGATAGCTCCAAAAGGAATGGCTAAATCATCAACAATTACCAAGACATTTTCTATCGGGATTTTTAATTCCTTCATCCAATAACTTACAGCTTTACCACTCAAATTCATATAAGTAGTTGGCTTTATCAGATGCAGCATACGCCCTTTAAAAGAAACTTCTGTATAATAAGCTAGCTTTAACATAGAAAATTTAGCATTCTCTTGTTTCGCTAATTCATCCAACACCATAAAACCTATATTATGGCGGTTGTCAGCATATTCAGGACCTATATTTCCAAGACCAACAATTAGGTATTTCATCTTTAATCTTTAAGAGCTCTTACTAAGGAAACGCTAGCTTCGGCAATTTCCAATTCTGTTTTAAAATTATTCCAAATATAAACTTTAAGTTCTGCCTGTTTAGAAATCTTAAAATTTTCAAATCTAACAGACTTATATAAAACATACCAATTATCTACCACTGCCCTATCAGAATGGATGCTAAAGGGTTTCCAAAAAATCATTTTACCTTGCTCTTCTAAAGCAAATACCAAAGTAGCATCTTTTGCATCCTTTTTCTTCAATTTCCATTTAGCAGAGATATTTATACTTTTCACATCGGCATTAATCATGGTTTTAAAAGTAGGTCCAAACTCATCTTTCGATTTTAAAGGCGTAGTATCTGTAATAAAACCTGTCCATAGAGGAGATTTTTTTGCCTCATAAAATTCTGGTTCAGCATTTAAAAATTGTTTATTGATACGCCAAATTTTTATATCCCGAGTATCTAATAATTGGTGTTCTTGTACAGAGAAATGATTAACTTCTGGTGGCACAAAATCCAGTTCGCCAGCTGCATAAGCGGCATGGTAATTCCAGTAATGGTAGCCGTCTTCCAACTTTTTAAAGCTTGCATAAGACATTAGCTTATAATGATTTAACTGAAAACCTAAAAGGTATTTAAACAATCTGATGTGTGTTCCTGCAGTATAAACGGTAGTGTTTTTCTTATCCTTAATAAACTGCTGAGCTATCGATTTTTGCTCTGGATAATTAAACGCTTTTGCTGATTTAAGCTGTACATAAACATTCAGTAAAGGCAATAAAGCTATACCTAAGAAAATATATTTTTGATGTTTGATAAATACAAGCATCAAAGCAAAAATCAGCATTAAACAAACTGCTTGATAGATGGCGATGGTCTTTATATCCCAGTATTCGTCTAAAATAATAACCAGCATACTTGTAGCCAAAAGGAAAATAATTGGCCAAAATCTAAACAACTTTTTATAATGATGAGCAATGGCTATAGCCGATACAGGCATGATGAATAAATAATGTCTGATATCAACACATAAAGGATGGTAAGAATGATAAGAGATACTCCAAAAATTAGCCGTTAAAATAAGTATGATAGCACTTAAAAGCCAAAAGTTCTCTTTAGTTCTGCTGTTGGTAAAAGTTTGCTTGGTTAAACATAAAAGGACAGCTAAAATGGGTAGTATAAAAGCCGATTCTTTAAAAAAATAAAGAAATAACTCATAGCTAATACGATGTAAAACTACTTCTATAGGTTGTCTGTCATAAGAGCATAAATTGGTTTTATCATATTTTTGAATGAGCTCAAACCTATAAAACCAATTACCAAATTGTAAGTATTGCCAATAAAAATAAATAACCAAAAACAAGCTCAACGAAAGCACAGCGCTAAACCAAAATTTTAGTCGCTGTAGCCTAATCACATCAAGAACAAAGAAAAAAACAACCAGCGGAAATAAAAACCAGATGGTTTCTTTGGTTAATAAACCCAAGAAAATAGTGCTTGCAAACAGGAATCCACTTAAGCCCTGTTTTCTTTGCCAATAAATACTATATCTTGCTTTATATAAAAAGGTTATAGCAAGAAGTATCAAAAAAGTAATCGGAATATCTACCCCAATTTTGTCGCTATAAAAAGTTATCCAAGGGTTTGAAAGTAAAATAGCGGTGGCTATCCAAGTTTTATAGGTTTCTCCTTTTAAATGATCATAAACTAACAACAATAAACCCAAGGAAACCAACATGGGAAAAATGATAGAGACACTATCAGAAACGCCAAAAAGCCAATATAAAACCCCTAAAGGAATAACAATACCAAAGCGAAATGTAAAAGTATGACCCCAAACAGGCTGCTTCTGAAAAAAGGCATGAGCCAGCTCTGCATAATTTAAATCATCAAAACCAAAGTGCCCGGTGTAAGCAAAAAGATGCTGAAAAATCAAAAGAAGAAATCCAGCTAAAATGATAGCTAGTCCGCTTAATTTTCTTTTATGGGTAAAATACCTCATACGATAGGCATACGAGCTAAAGGCGCAATATCTTGCCCAACAAAATCGCCTTTCAAGAATTTATAGTAGCCAGCAATGGCAATCATGGCTGCATTGTCTGTACAATATTCAAATTTCGGAATAAAAACATTCCAACCTTTCTGGTGTGCTAATGCTGTTAAGGCTGTACGTAGACCAGAGTTTGCTGAAACTCCGCCAGCAATAGCAATATCTGTAATTTGATATTCCTGAGCTGCTTTTTTAAGCTTGTTTAATAAGATAGACACAATACGATGCTGCACCGAAGCACAAATATCAGCTAAATTTTCTTGAACAAAATTGGGGTTTTCTTTTACATGATCTCTTACAAAATACAGGATAGACGTTTTTAATCCGCTAAAACTAAAGTTTAAGCCCGGTATTTGTGGTTCTGGAAATTGGTAAGCATGCGGATTCCCTGTTTGAGCATATTGGTCTATCAAAGGACCACCCGGATAAGGCAGTTCAAGAATTTTAGCTGTTTTATCAAAAGCTTCTCCAGCAGCATCATCTGTGGTTTCTCCTAGTATCTCCATCTCAAAATAATCTTTAACCAAAACAATTTGGGTATGCCCACCAGAAACGGTTAAGCAAATAAAAGGAAACTTAGGGAGCTTTTCATCCTCCCTCTGGTTAGGGATAAAATGAGCTAAAATATGCGCCTGCATGTGGTTTACCTCAATTAATGGTATCTCATTTGCTAGAGCAAAAGCCTTGGCAAAAGAGGTTCCCACTAATAAAGAACCTAATAAACCAGGACCGCGTGTAAAAGCTACTGCATCTATCTGATTTTTATTTATTTTTGCTGCAACTATGGCTTGGTGAACAGCCGGAATAATATTTTGTTGATGTACTCTGGAAGCTAATTCTGGTACTACACCACCATATTGATGATGAATAGTTTGGTTTGCTATAATATTAGACACTATTGCACCGTCTATACATACAGATGCAGAAGTTTCATCACAAGAGGATTCTATTCCGAGTATTATTGCCACAAATTATTTTATAAAGTTTAAAAGCAAAATTATTAAAAAAGTATTCAAAATATCGCTTTATATTTTATTAACTATCATCATCCTGATAGGAACACTTATTTTTTCTTTGCAATTTAAACCTGTACAAACTTGGGCAGCAAAAAAAGCAGCCGTTTTTTTAGCTGATGAGCTTAAAACCCGTGTAGAAATTGGCTCTTTATATTTAAAACCTTTCAAATCTTTAGTATTAGAAGGCTTATTGGTAGAGGATTTAGAAGGTGATACACTTTTACTAGCCCCCGAATTAGAAGTTGATATAGATTACTTCGCCCCTTTTTCTGAAAGAAGAATAGATTTAGACTATGCAGAGCTTACCAATGCTAAGTTTTTCCTAAAATCTTATAAAGATAGTACCACAAATTTAACTTTTATCATTAACTATTTTGATTCTGGCGTAGTAGATACCACCCAAAAAAAGCGTCCTTTTAATTTTAACCTCAACAATATCATCATCAAAAATCTAGACTTTAGGTATATCAATTACCTTTCTAAAGTTGTTTTTAAAGAAGGTATTGATTATAACAACATCCACTTACGGAATTTTAGTGCCGATATCAATAACTTAGATACTAAAAACCATCTTTTCAAAGCACAAATCAATAAACTTCGATTTAAAGAGAAAACGGGTTTTATACTCAATAATCTTACGGGTGCTTTAACTATAGATACCAATAGCATAACATTAGAGAATATGCTACTGCAAACGCCAAGTACAACGCTTACAGACTACTATAGTATGCGTTTTAAAAGCTTTAAAGATTTTCAGGATTTTAATAACCTAGTAAGCGTTGATGCACACTTTAAAAATGCTAAAATTGTAGCCAAAGATATTGCCTATTTTGCTCCTCAATTAGCAAAAATGGATTTGGTTTTAGATATAACTGGAAATATAAAAGGTAGAATTAATAACCTAAAAGCTAGAGATTTAACTATTAAAGCCGGACAAGCAACTTACATTAAAGGAGATTTTAATTTACGAGGCTTACCAGATTGGGATAATACTTTTCTAGACCTTAGGTTTGACCAGGTTTACAGCAATAAAAAAGATATTGATTATATCCTTGGAAAAGCTACAGCCAACAAAATTAAAGCCATTCCGGCTATTATAGATAAATTTGGTAATATCAATTTTAACGGACAGTTTACCGGTTTCCAGAATGATTTTATTGCTTATGGTGAATTTAAAACTAAGCTAGGCCGATTGAAATCAGACATCAACATGAAAATTGATAAAGCTGGTATTCCTTCTTATACCGGTAATTTACAAGCTTTTGATTTTAATATAGGCGATTTAACAGGCCAATCAACCTTAAACCGTACCAGCTTTACAGTTGATGTAAAAGGAAGAGATTTTGAGCTTGATAAGATTTATGAAGAAGTTGCAGCTTCTGTAAAATATTTTGACTTTAAAGGCTACCGCTACAGTAATATAAAAGTTGATGGTACCATTAATAAGCAACTTTTTGATGGTAAAGTAAAAGTTAATGATAAAAATCTTAAACTTGATTTTAACGGTTTAGCTAACCTAAACCCCAGCCTTCCAGAGTTTAAATTTAAAGCGCAAATAAGACAAGCTAATCTTCATAAACTAAACCTTTATAAAGATACTGTACAAATTGATGCCGATTTTACTACAAATTTTACAGGCAATAGCCTAGATAATATACAAGGAAATCTAGAGCTTAGCCACGTTAAAGCCACTACAAAAGATAGCTCTTTTGTAATAGATTCTGTTTATTTAAGAGCCAGAGGAATTGGTAAAGATAGATTGCTTGCGCTGACATCAGATATTGGTGATGCTACTATAAAAGGGCAATATGATTTGGCAACCTTACCATCGGCATTTAAAACGGTAGTAAAAAAATATATCCCATCTTTAAAAACTAAAATTGTACCTCCAAAAGATCAGAATTTTGAGTTTAACATAGATTTAAAGAATTTTGATTATGTATCAAACATCTTTTTCCCACAAATTAAAATCCCCGAAAGAGGTGTATTCAATGGTAAATTTGATTCTAAAAATAACTTGGTTAGTTTAAACGGTTATGTAAAAACCATCAAATACAATAATATGGTTTTCAACAATTTAATCATCGACCAAAATACAAATCCAAAATCTTTTGAAGCTATTTTATCTTTAGATAAAGTGGAGTTTTCTGAAAATGGCTTATATGTACAAAATATCATTTTACAAAATACTTTAAAAAGTGACAGTTTAACTTTTAACGTTAAATTATCTGATAAAGATGCAGTTAACCAATTAGACTTGTACGGCTTGGTAGAGTTTGGTAGCGATACTTTAGCAAAAGTAAGCATCTTACCTTCTGATATTATTATTGATAATCAAATATGGAAGGTTGAAGATAAAGCCAGTATTAAATTTGAAGAAAATAAAACCATTATAGAAGGTTTTGAGCTATCAAATACCACACAATTGGTAGCTGTTAATGGGGCTATATCAGCCTCCGAAGATGATTTACTAGAAATTGTGATAGAAAACTTACAGATGTCTTCTTTAAGTCAGCTTACTAAAAACTTCGGAGTAGAGCTAAAAGGCGTTATGAATGGTACTGCCAACTTATCAGCCATTCTAGGAAATCCTAATATTGGAGCAGACATTACCGTAGATTCTTTAAGATATAACAGAACAGAAATTGGATTTGTACGTTTGGCTTCTGCCTACGATAACGAAGAAAATAACATCAACATCAAAGCTAGCGTAGAGAAAAACGACAAAAAAACTACAGATATTACGGGTATTGTTGATTTTAAGAGCGAAACAAACAACTTAGATTTAATTATGAATTTGGACCAAACAGAACTTATTTTGTTTGAGCCCTTTGTAAAAAACTTAATCACTAAATTAAAAGGGAATATATCATCCGATTTAAAAATCACAGGTAAATTTAGTAACCCACAAATAAATGGAGATGTTAAACTGGCTAATGCCGGGTTTACCGTAAATTATTTAAAAACATCTTATACCATTAATGATGATATAAGCATAGAAAATAGCCTTATTCGTTTAGAAGATTTAGAAATTGTAGACGCTTTTAATCACAAAGCCATTGCTAATGGTAGTGTAGACTTAAAAAATCCATCTAATCCTTTATTAGATATCAGCGTTAAAGCCAATAATTTTATGGCGCTTAATACTACCTCAAAAGATAATGCCATATATTATGGAACTGCTTTTGGAACAGGAACTTTTACGTTTAAAGGACCTACCGATGCTATGAATATCAATATCAAAGCTAAAAATGAAGAGGGCACCGTATTTACAATTCCGCTAAACAACGCCTCTACCATCGGTAACAATGATTTTATTACTTATGTTGCTAAAGACACTTCTCTAAATAAAGTTAAAAAAGAGAATTTTTTTAATGGTCTAACCATGGAGTTTGAGCTTGAAGTAGGACAAACATCTACAGCTAATATTTTAACCGAGGTAGGAAACCTTTCGGGTAAAGGCGACGGGCAATTAAGATTGAGAATCACCAGTTTAGGCGATTTTGAAATGTTTGGTGATTATATCATTAACGAAGGTAAATTTGATTTTACAGCCAATAACGTTATCAATAAAACTTTTGATATTAGAAAAGGTGGTACCATACGCTGGACAGGCGACCCTAGCGATGCAAATATCAACTTAAACGCAGTTTATAGTACCCGGGCAAGTCTTTTACCTCTGTACCAGGCAGCAGGCACTACACTTCCAGATGATCAAAGAAATTTACGTGTTTTGGCTGAAGCTGAGATGATGCTTAAAGGTTCTTTACTAAACCCTGATATTACTTTTAACTTGGCTTTTCCTAATAATACTGATATTAAAACGCGTTTGCAGGGTTATTTAGATAATGAAGATAACGAAGCCCAACAAGTGATAAACCTGGTGGTAAGGAATAGTTTTAACGGAAATTCTGGTGGTGGTATTGGATTTACCAATAATGATTTATTGGGATCTGGTTTAGAGCTTGCCTTTAGTAAAATTAATAATATTATTTCTCAATCTTTAAACATCAAAAATCTGGATATTAACGTACGCTCGCAAAATGAAATTGGCGGAAGTTATAGCTTTTTCAATAATAGGTTAAGAATTACCGGAAACTTTGTGAATAACAGATACTCTAATGATGTACTGAATAATAACTTACTAAATTCTAATTTAAATGATTTAACAAGAGACTTAGAAATGAGTTTTAATATCAATAAAGATGGAAGTTTTATTGCAAAATCTTTTCAAAGACCAACCAATCAAGATTTGTTTAACCTCAATACAGATTTATATGTAAATGGTTTTGGATTGGTTTACACTCAAGAGTACGATACATTTAAAGAATTTATTAGAAATACTTTTGCCCGAGGAAAACGAGAAGCAGAAAGTAAGGAAAATGCTGAAGATAGAAGAAAAACGTTAAGCAAACCTATTATCGTTACCCCAAAAGAAGAAGAGGAAAATTAATTTCT
>NZ_AULF01000031.1 GCF_000425145.1 Pedobacter glucosidilyticus DSM 23534 | reverse complement strand
ATAGGATGATGTGCCTTTAGTCTGATAAGCTGATAATAAAGGTTCTACATTGATGCGATTGATAACCTCATTGACTACTCTAACTGTATGACTTTCAGGTATAAGCTCCTCTAAGGATGGAGGAAGCATCATGATTTGATGCTGATTATAGGGCTTGAAAACAGGTACTTTATTTGGCATTACATCTTATTGATTTACACTTAAATATAAGTAAATCAAGTATTTATACCAAAAAAAATATGAAATTTATCTACTAAATTAACTCATTATTATCAAACAAAAAGAGACTGCCTCTTTGAGACAGCCTCTTCTCTATTTATCTCGTTAAGATAATTATGCTTTTTCTTCTTCTGAAGATTCGCTAGAAGTTTCTTCTTGTGCTGGAGCTTCAACAACTTCCTCTGTCGCTGCTTCCGCAGTAGGAGTCGCTTTTTTAGCTTTACTACCAGAACCTCTTCTACGAGTTGATTTTTTCTCAACTTTAGCTTCTGCACCGTAAACCTCATTAAAGTCTACCAATTCTACAATAGCCATTGAAGCGTTATCACCCAAACGATTACCCAATTTAATGATACGAGTGTAACCACCTGGTCTTGATGCAATTTTCTCAGCTACCTCGCGGAATAAAGTTGTAACAACTTCTTTGTTTTGTAGCAATTGAAATACTGTACGACGAGAGTGAGTAGTATCATTTTTAGACTTAGTTAAGATAGGCTCTACATAAGTACGTAAAGCTTTAGCTTTTGCTAAGGTTGTAGTAATACGCTTGTGTAAAATAAGCGAAGATGCCATGTTAGATAACATCGCCTTACGGTGACTATCTGTACGACCTAAATGATTAATTTTTTTTCCGTGTCTCATTACTATATTAATTTTCGCATACCGTCAGCTCAAGCCCCTATGGCGAGCCGGGAATTATGCGAGATTTTCGCTTTTATATAATCTTTAAAAGATTATTCTTCGTCTAATTTAAATTTAGACAAGTTCATACCAAAAGATAAACCTTTTGATTTTACTAATTCTTGAATCTCTGTTAATGATTTCTTACCAAAGTTTCTGAATTTTAACATATCAGCAACATCATAAGAAACCAATTCTGCTAACGAACGAATATCAGCTGCTTTTAAGCAATTTAAGGCTCTAACAGAAAGATCTAAATCAACCAATTCAGTTTTTAAGATTTTACGCATGTGTAAAACTTCCTCATCAACTTCTTTAGTTTCTTCTTTTGCTTGAGACTCTAATACTAAATTCTCATCAGAGAATAACATAAAGTGCTGAATTAAAATTTTAGCAGCCTCTTTAAGTGCTTCTTCAGGATGGATAGAACCATCAGTAGAAATATCCAAAAGTAATTTCTCGTAGTCAGTCTTTTGCTCTACACGATAGTTTTCTATAGTGTATTTAACGTTCTTGATAGGAGTATAAATTGAATCAATTGCGATAACACCTACTACAGCGTCAGCATTTTTATTCTCCTCTGCAGAAACGTAACCTCTTCCTTTATTGATTGTTAATTCAATCTCTAAGGTAACAGAGTCTTCCATGTTGCAAATAACAAAATCAGGGTTTAAAACCTCAAAATTATTAGAGAACTTAGAAATATCTCCAGCTTTGAAACTTTCCTGACCGTTGATGATTACAAAGATTTTTTCTGAATCACCAGACTCGCCTGTTTTCTTAAAACGAACTTGTTTTAAATTTAAGATGATATCTACAACATCTTCTGCCACACCTTTGATGGTAGAAAACTCATGTGATACACCTGAAAAACGAACTGAGGTAATTGCGTAACCTTCTAATGAAGATAACAGGATTCTTCTTAAAGCGTTACCTATAGTAACACCAAAACCAGGTTCTAATGGACGAAATTCAAACGTACCATCAAAATCTGTAGATTTCTGCATAATTACCTTGTCAGGTTTCTGAAATGCTAAAATTGCCATTTATTTGCCTTATGTTTTATCGTTAATTCTTAGATAAACAACTAATTGCCAACTTCGTTAGAAATTGGCAATTAATCATTTTATCATTATTTAGAGTACAACTCGACGATTAAGTTTTCCTTAATATTTTCAGGAATACTATCACGATCTGGATACTGTAATAATTTACCAGTTAAGGTTTTTGCATCCCACTCTAACCAGTTGTGTTTATTAATAGTACGGCCAGCAACCGAGTTACTAATTGCTTCTAGTGATTTTGACTTCTCACGAACTTCAATAACATCACCTGCTCTTAAAGTATAAGATGGGATATTAACAACTTCACCATTAACCATGATGTGTCTGTGAGAAACTAATTGACGAGCACCTGATCTTGTTGGAGCGATGCCTAAACGGTATACAGTATTATCTAAACGAGCTTCTAAAAGCTGTAATAAGTTTGTACCTGTAATACCTTCTCTTGAAGATGCTTTTTTGAATAAGTTAGAGAATTGCTTTTCTAACACACCATAAGTGTATTTTACTTTTTGTTTCTCCATTAACTGAACCGCATATTCTGATTGCTTTCCTCTTCTTTTTGAAGCGCCATGTTGCCCAGGAGGATAATTTTTTCTTTCTAATGCTTTATCAGGGCCAAAAATTGGCTCTCTGAATTTACGAGCGATTTTGGACTTTGGTCCGGTATATCTTGCCATTTTATTGTGTTTAAAGTATCATCCTAACCAAGTGCTAGGAGAATCTTAGCTTTAAAATTTATTAAACTCTTCTTCTTTTAGGAGGACGACATCCATTGTGAGGTAGTGGAGTTATATCTTTTATAGTTGTAACTTCCAAACCTGAATTTTGTAATGTACGGATTGCAGACTCACGACCTGAACCTGGACCTTTTACAAAAACCTCAACTTTACGTAAACCTAAATCGTGTGCTGCTTTTCCACAATCAATTGCTGCTTGTGATGCTGCGTAAGGTGTATTCTTTTTAGAACCTTTAAAACCTTGCTTACCTGCTGAAGACCAAGAAATAGTTTGTCCTTGATTATTGGTAAGAGTAATGATTATGTTATTAAAGGTAGCGTTGATATGTGCTTGACCAACTGGCTCAATAACAACAACACGTTTTTTAGTAACTTTTTTTGACTTAGCCATTTTTTACTATCAATTATTATTTAGTAGCCTTTTTCTTATTAGCAACAGTTTTTCTCTTTCCTTTACGAGTACGAGAATTGTTTTTAGTTCTCTGTCCGCGTAATGGTAAGCCTTTTCTGTGGCGTAATCCTCTGTAACATCCAATATCCATTAAACGCTTAATGTTTAATTGTACTTCAGAACGTAGTTGTCCTTCAACTTTAATTGATTCTGAGATGATGTTACGGATGGCTGTTAATTCTTCATCGGTCCAATCTTGAACTTTTTTATTGAAATCGATTCCAGCCTGAGTCAAAATTGACTGTGCTGTACTTCTACCGATTCCAAAAATATAAGTAAGGCCGATCTCTCCTCTTTTGTTTTTTGGTAAATCTATACCTGCTATCCTTGCCATTTATTATTTGTTGATAGTTTAAAAATTTCGATTAACCTTGACGCTGTTTGTACTTAGGATTCTTTTTGTTGATCACGTATAATTTTCCTTTTCTACGGATCACCTTACAATCAGCGCTGCGCTTCTTAATGGATGCTCTAACTTTCATTTTCTTATTTATATCTATAAGTAATTCTACCCTTAGTAAGATCATAAGGAGACATCTCCAATTTCACTCTATCTCCAGGCAAAATTTTGATGTAGTGCATCCTCATTTTACCAGAAATATGTGCTATGATCTCATGACCGTTCTCTAATTCAACACGAAACATCGCATTTGATAATGCTTCTTTAATTACTCCGTCTTGCTCAATAGAGGATTGTTTAGCCATATAATAATTATTATTTATTTAATTCTACCCACTAAAGCGGGCTGCAAAATTAAATAAAATTTTTTAATATTTAAATTTTATTATTTAAAACTTCTTCAATGTACGTAAAGGACGATAATACATCTGCTTTGCCCTTTTTAACGGCTACTGTATGCTCAAAATGAGCGGATGGTTTCTTATCTATAGTTGATACTGTCCATCCATCATCCCAAAATTTCACTCCAGCTCTTCCTGCATTTATCATGGGCTCTATTGCCAGAACCATACCTTCTTCTAACTTTATTCCTACTCCTCGCTTACCGTAATTAGGAACTTCTGGCTTTTCGTGTAGTTTATGACCAACGCCATGTCCTACCAATTCTCTTACAACACCAAAACCATTACTTTCTGCATGTTCTTGTATGGCATAAGCTAAATCACCTATTCTATTTCCTGCTACAGCTTTTTCTATTCCTTTGAGAAGACACTCTTTAGTTACCTTTAATAATTTCTTGGTCTCTTCATCTATTTCACCTATTGCGAAAGTATAAGCAGAATCGCCATAAAAACTATTCTTAACTACACCACAATCTACTGAAACAATATCTCCTTCTTTAAGTGTGTACTTACTTGGAAAGCCATGAACTACTTGATCATTTAATGAAATACATAGCGAATAAGGAAATCCATTATAATTTAAAAAAGCAGGTATTCCACCATGATCTCTAATAAACTCTTCCGCTAAATCATTCAATTTTTGTGTAGTAACTCCGGGAGCTATAACCTTTGCAATTTCACCATGTGTTTTAGCTACTAGTAAAGAACTTTCCCTAATCAGCTCTATCTCTTCTGCTGTCTTTAAAATAACTCTTGGCATGGATCAAATTAAATTGCTGAACCGGAAGTTGCTGCTCCAACTGGATTACGTCCTTTAATCCTACCTGTTTTCATTAATCCATCATAATGACGCATTAATAAATGACTTTCTACTTGTTGTAAAGTATCCAATACTACAGCTACTAAGATTAATAGTGATGTGCCTCCAAAGAAATGTGCAAACTGCGAGTTAACACCAGCAATAATGGCTATAGAAGGTAAAATTGCTATAATAGCTAAAAATATAGAACCAGGTAAAGTAATCTTAGAAATAACTCCATCTATATAATCAGCTGTTGTTTTACCTGGCTTTACTCCTGGAACAAAACCACCATTCTTTTTCATATCATCAGACATTTGATTAGGATTAATCGTAATGGCTGTATAAAAGAAAGTAAACAGGATAATTAAAATAGCAAAAGTTAAGTTGTAAGCTAAAGATGTATAATCACTAAAGGATGTTAATAAAGAAGATTGAGCTTCCGGAAAAAACTGACCGATAGTAGAAGGAATAAACATAATTGCTTGAGCGAAGATAATCGGCATTACACCAGCGGCATTAAGCTTCAAAGGAATGTACTGTCTAACACCTCCATATTGTTTATTTCCAACAATCTTTTTAGCATATTGTACAGGTACTTTTCTGGTTCCTTGAATAATCAAAACCGTAAACATCACAACCGCAAATAAAGCAACAAATTCGATAAAGAAAGCAATTAAACCTCCTTGACCATTTTGTCTACTTAAGAACTCCGCTGAAATACCATAAGGAAGCTGAGCAATAATCCCTACCATGATTAATAATGAAATACCATTACCAATACCCTTATCAGTAATTTTTTCACCCATCCACATCACAAACATAGTTCCAGCTGTTAGTACTACCATTGAGGTAATGCTAAAAAGTGGCTCTGCAATTAATCTTGCATCAGGTGTTATTTGAGATTTAACATACCCTATAGCTTGTAAAGCAGTGATTATAATTGTTAAATAACGAGTGATTTGATTAATCTTCTTTCTTCCACTTTCACCTTCCTTTTGCAATTTCTGAAAATAAGGAACCGCAATTCCTAATAATTGAATGACGATAGATGCAGAAATATAAGGCATTACCCCTAATGCAAAAATAGAAGCTCTTGAGAAAGAACCTCCTGCAAACATATTAAGTAAACCTAATAAACCTTCTTTGGCCTCACCAGTATCTAAAGACGCAGGATCAACACCTGGCAATACGATAAATGAACCAATTCTATAAACTAAAAGAATTAAGAGTGTGTATAAAATACGCACTCTTAATTCTTCAATTTTCCAAATATTGGATAAAGTTGTGAACAGCTTCTTCATTAATTATAATTTAACAACAGAACCACCGGCAGCTTCGATTGCTTTTGATGCGGCAGCTGTAAATGCATGTGCTTTTACTTCTAATTTAGCATTTAATTCGCCCCTACCCAAAATCTTCACCAAATCATTTTTAGATACTAATCCATGCTCTTTCATTACATCAAAGTCTATAAGAGAAAGATTAAATTTCTCAGTTAAACCTTGTAGAACATCTAGATTGACACCTACAAACTCAACACGGTTAGGATTTTTAAATCCAACCTTAGGAACACGACGTTGTAAAGGCATTTGCCCACCTTCAAAACCAACTTTTGAAGAATAGCCAGAACGTGAACCAGCTCCTTTATGACCACGTGTAGATGTTCCTCCACGTCCAGAACCGGTACCACGACCAATTCTTTTTCTATTTTTTACTGAACCTTCTGCAGGTTTTAAATTACTTAAATTCATGGTAATTAAACTTTTTCGATTGCTACCAAATGATTTACTGCTTTTACCATTCCGATAATTGACGGAGTAGCTTCTACCTCTACGCTTTGGTTAATTTTAGTTAATCCTAAAGCTTGGATAGTTCTTTTTTGGCGTTCACTTCTATCGATCACGCTCTTAATTTGAGTTATTTTGATCTTAGCCATCGTATTAACCGTTAAATACTTTACTTAATGAAACACCTCTGTTATGAGCTACAGTATGAGCATCTCTTAGTTGAGATAATGCTGAGATAGTAGCTTTAACCACGTTATGTGGATTTGAAGAACCTTTTGATTTTGCAAGTACGTTATGGATTCCTGCAGATTCTAATACTGCTCTCATCGCACCACCAGCAATAACACCGGTACCATTTGATGCAGGTTTCAAGAAAACGAAACCTCCAGAAAATTTACCGATTTGCTCATGAGGTATAGTAGCATTAATGATAGGGACTTTAACTAAGTTCTTTTTCGCATCATCAATTCCTTTAGCAATTGCCTCAGTAACCTCTTTTGCTTTTCCTAAACCATAACCTACAACGCCGTTTTCATCACCAACAACTACGATAGCTGAAAAACTGAAAGTACGACCACCTTTGGTAACTTTAGCAACACGTTGGATGCTAACCAAACGATCTTTTAATTCAATCTCGTTTGCTTTTACTCTTTTTATATTGATAGTTGACATCTGCTTCTGAAATTAAAATATTAAACCTGCTTCACGGGCACCTTCTGCCAAAGACTTAATACGTCCGTGGTATAAGTAACCGTTTCTATCAAAAACTACTTGTTTAATTCCAGCAGCAATAGCCTTCTCTGCAACTTTTTTACCAACCTCTTTAGATTGATCTACTTTATTACCATTTGCACTGAAATCCTTCTCTACTGATGAAGCTGAAACAATAGTTTTACCAGCTATATCATCAATAATTTGAGCATAAATACCTTTGTTACTTCTGAAAACAGATAAACGAGGGCGCTCTGTAGAACCAGAAACTCTTTTTCTGATACCTTTTTTTATTCTTTCCCTACGGGATAATTTTACTTTTCCTGCCATAACAATTATTTTTTAGCTGCTGACTTACCTGCTTTTCTTCTTAACTGCTCACCTACGAACTTAATACCTTTACCTTTGTAAGGCTCTGGAGTTCTGAATGAACGAATCTTAGCTGCAACTTGACCAAGCAATTGCTTATCTATAGATTCTAAAATGATGGTTGGGTTTTTACCTTTTTCAGAAGTTGTTGAAACTTTAATTTCTTGAGGTAAAGCAAAAACGATATGGTGAGAATATCCTAGAACTAAATCTAATGTATTTCCTTGATTAGACGCTTTATAACCAACACCTACCAATTCTTGCTCTAATTTGTAACCTTCTGTTACACCAACAACCATGTTGTTAAGTAAGGCTCTGTATAAGCCATGTAAAGCTTTATGACGTTTTTGATCTGAAGGACGTTTTACTAATAAAGTATTATTTTCTTGCTCAACGATGATATCAGCATCAACTTGTTGACTCAATTCTCCTTTAGGTCCTTTTACAGAAACTAAATTGCTTGAAGAAACTGTAACCGTTACTCCACTAGGGATTGAAATCGGGGCTTTTCCTATTCTTGACATCTCTTTCTCCTAATTAATAAACGTAACATAAAACTTCACCACCTACATTTAACTGTCTAGCTTCTTTATCAGTCATTACTCCTTTTGAAGTTGACATGATAGCAACGCCTAAACCGTTTAATACTCGTGGCATAGTACTAACACCTGCATACTTTCTCAAACCTGGTTTACTCGCTCTTGTTATGGTGCGAATAGCAGGAACTTTAGTAATTGGATGATACTTTAATGCAACTTTAATTGTGCCTTGTGCATCGTTATCCTCAAACTTATAGTTCGTGATATAACCTTTATCAAAAAGAACTTTTGTAATTTCTTTTTTCAGGTTCGATGCAGGAATTTCAACAACCCTGTGGTTGGCCTTGATGGCATTCCTTACTCTTGTAAGATAATCTGCTATTGGATCTGTATACATTTTATTGTTATATAAATAAAAAGAATTTTTTTGGACCGCAAAAGTACAAAAAAATTCTTTATTCTTTTAATTTAATTACCAGCTTGCTTTTCTAACCCCCGGAATCTTACCTGCAAGTGCCATTTCACGGAATGTAACCCTTGAAATACCGAACTGACGCATATAACCTCTTGGACGACCAGTTAATTTACAACGATTGTGTAAACGAACAGGTGAAGAGTTTTTTGGTAATTTATCTAATCCCGCAAAATCTCCAGCAGCTTTTAATTCTTCTCTTTTAGCAGCAAACTTTGCTACTAATTTTTGACGCTTAATTTCGCGAGCTTTTACACCTTCTTTAGCCATTGTTAACTTTATTTTGATTTTTAAATGGTAACCCGAATTGTTTAAGTAACTCTAACGCTTCTACATCTGTTCCGGCACTAGTTACAAAAGTGATATCCATACCTTGTATTTTATTGATTTTATCAATATTAATCTCAGGGAAGATAATTTGCTCTGATACACCTAAAGTATAGTTTCCATTTCCATCAAAGCCTTTATCGTTGATACCTTTGAAATCACGGATACGAGGTAAAGCAACTGCGATTAAACGATCTAAAAACTCGTACATCTTATTATCACGTAAAGTTACACGTACACCTACTGGCATACCTTTACGTAATTTAAAATTAGAGATATCTTTTTTAGACTTTGCTGCAACAGCTTGTTGTCCGGTGATGGTAGTTAACTCTACAATTGCTGCTTCAACTACCTTTTTATCAGTTACGCCCGCACCAACACCTTGGTTGATAGCGATTTTCTTTAACTTAGGCACTTGCATAACACTCTTATACTGGAATTTATCCTTAAGAGCATCAACAATTTCTGCCTTATATTTGTCTTTTAATCTTGGTACGTAAGCCATTAGTTAATTTCCTCCCCAGATTTTTTAGCTATTCTAACAACTTTTCCGTCTTCTGTTCTCTTTCTTGAAACTCTTGTAGCCTTACCCGTTTTAGGATCAACTAATGCTAAGTTAGAGATATGAATAGGAGCTTCTTTTTTACTTATACCACCATTAGGATTTGTAGCACTTGGTTTAGAATGTTTAGAAACCATATTAGCACCTTCTACGATAGCTCTGTTTTCTTTAATTCTTACTTCAACTACTTTACCTTGTTGACCTTTAGAGTCTCCGGCGATAACCGTTACTAAATCTCCTTTACGGATATTTAATTTAGGTTGTGATTTTTTCTTATTTTCCATTTTACAAAACCTCCGGTGCTAATGATACAATTTTCATGAATTGTTTTTCACGCAGTTCTCTTGCAACCGGGCCAAAGATACGAGTACCTCTTGGTTCGTCCTGGTTATTTAATAATACTGCCGCGTTATCGTCAAAACGGATATAAGAACCATCTTTTCTTCTGATTTCTTTCTTCGTTCTAACTACTACAGCTTTAGATACTGTTCCTTTTTTGATGTTTCCTGATGGAAGTGCTGCTTTCACAGTTACTACCACTTTATCACCAATAGAAGCATATCTTTTACCGGTACCACCTAACACTCTGATAACTAAAACTTCTTTAGCTCCAGAATTGTCGGCTACGTTTAATCGTGATTCCTGTTGTACCATCTTACTTAGCCCTTTCTAAAATTTCAACTAATCTCCAGTTTTTGTTCTTACTCAGAGGACGTGTCTCCATGATCAAAACGGTATCTCCAACACCGCAATCATTTTTCTCGTCATGAGCCATAAATTTGGTAGTCGTCTTTACGAACTTACCATAAATTGGGTGCTTTACTTTTCTCTCCACACTCACTACAATAGATTTATCCATCTTATTGCTCACCACTAACCCAATTCTTGTTTTTCTTAATTTTCTTTCCATTTCGACTCTAAAAATTATGAGTTACTTTCAGAAGCTGCCTTAGCTTGCGCTTGGCGCTGAGTTAATTCTGTACTTAAGCGAGCAATAGTCTTTCTAGATTTATAAATTCTAGTAGGATTTTCTATTGATGAAACTGCATGAGCAAATTTCAACTTGGTAATAGTCGCTTTTTCTTCCTGAATTCTGGCAACAATTTCGTCTGTAGCCAGCGCTTTAATTTCTGCGTATTTCATTTTACTATTAGTAATTAGTTTAGTTTAAGCTGTCTTTGTTAGGTAACGGCCAACAAAAAAAACTAAAAACTGATTTTATGCTTCTACGTAATCTCTACGCACTACAAACTTAGTTTGAACCGGTAATTTCTGAGCTGCAAGACGCATAGCTTCTTTAGCAACTTCAAAAGGTACACCTTCTGCTTCGAAAAGGATTCTACCTGGTCTTACAACTGCAACCCAATACTCAGGCGCACCTTTACCTTTACCCATACGTACTTCAGCAGGTTTTTTGGTAACTGGTTTGTCTGGGAAAATACGAATCCATACTTGGCCTTCACGTTTCATAAAACGTGTTACCGCGATACGGGCTGCTTCTATCTGGCGGCTGGTAATCCAGCACTCTTCCAGTGATTTTATTCCGAATGAACCGAATGCAAGCTCAGCACCACGAGTGGCTAGGCCTTTCATTCTGCCCTTCTGCATTTTTCTGAACTTCGTTCTTTTTGGCTGTAACATTACTTTATTCTTTAATCGTTAAACGATAGTTTCTAACTGAATTATCTTTTACCTCTATTAGCTCCGGCACCACCACGATTTCCACCACGGTTGTTACCACCTTTTCTATCACCACGCTCACCACCTCTTGGAGCAAAGTTTGAAGAACCTTCAGTTTTTCCACCTTTACCTGCGCTAGCTCCGATATTTGGAGATAAATCTCTCTTACCGTAAACTTCACCTTTACAAATCCATACTTTGATACCGATTTTACCATAAGTAGTTAATGCTTCACCTAAAGCATAATCAATATCAGCTCTGAAAGTGTGTAGAGGAATTCTACCGTCTTTATATTGTTCAGAACGAGCCATCTCTGCACCACCTAAACGGCCAGAGCACATAATTTTAATTCCTTCTGCTCCCATTCTCATCGTTGATGCGATAGAAGTTTTCATAGCTCTTCTGAAAGAGATACGAGCCTCTAATTGTTTCGCAACACCATCTGCTACCAATTTTGCATCAAGCTCAGGTCTTTTGATTTCAAAAATGTTGATTTGAACATCTTTCTTAGTTAATTTCTTTAACTCTTCTTTGATCTTATCAACTTCAGAACCACCTTTACCAATTACAATACCCGGACGAGCAGTGTGAATAGTAACAGTAATACGTTTTAACGTTCTTTCGATAACAACTTTAGATACGCCACCTTTTGCTATACGCACTGAAAGGTATTTACGAATCTTTTCATCCTCAACTAATTTATCAGAATAGTTATTACCACCATACCAGTTAGAATCCCATCCTCTGATGATTCCTAATCTGTTTCCTATTGGATTAGCCTTTTGTCCCATTTCTTCTTAATTAGTTTTGAGGTTCTACATTTTTGCTATCTACTACCAAAGTTACATGGTTAGAACGCTTACGTATTCTATAACCACGACCCTGAGGTGCAGGTCTTAAACGTTTCAACTGACGACCACCATCAACCATAATTGTTTTCACAAATAGTTGAGCATCTTCAGGACGTTGACCCTCATTTTTTAACTCCCAATTTTTAATGGCAGATAATAATAGTTTCTCAACCCTTATAGCTGCTTCTTTATTGGTATATTTTAGGATATAAAGTGCCTTTTCTACGCGTTCACCTCTGATTAAATCAACAACCAGTCTCATTTTACGAGGAGAAGTAGGGCAATTATTTAATTTTGCTATTGCTTCCATTTCTTATTATCTTTTCTTTTCAGAGTGACCTCTAAATGTTCTGGTTGGAGCAAACTCTCCAAGCTTATGACCAACCATGTTCTCGGTTACATAAACCGGAATGAATTTATTTCCGTTGTGTACTGCGAATGTATGACCTACGAAATCCGGAGATATCATTGATCTTCTTGACCAAGTTTTGATTACAGTTTTCTTACCTGAATCATTCATCGTAGAAACTTTTCTTTCTACATTATGGTCTATATATGGTCCTTTTTTAATTGAACGAGCCATTATTTTTTCCTCCTCTCAATGATGAAACGATCTGAATATTTCTTTTTGTCGCGAGTTTTGAAACCTTTCGCCAATAAACCTTTTCTTGAACGTGGGTGACCTCCAGAAGATCTACCTTCACCACCACCCATTGGGTGATCAACAGGGTTCATTGCAACACCTCTAACTCTTGGACGACGGCCTAACCAACGTTTTCTACCGGCTTTACCTAAAACTTCATTTGAATGTTCTGAATTAGATACAGTACCAATAGTTGCTGTACAGGTAACTAAAATCAGACGAGTTTCACCAGAAGGCATTTTGATAGTTGCATATTTACCGTCTCTTGCTGCTAATTGAGCGTAAGAACCAGCACTTCTTGCAATTTGAGCTCCTCTTCCTGGGTTAATTTCTATATTATGAATGATAGAACCCAGAGGGATATTTGCTAATGTTGTAGTGTTTCCTATTTCAGGAGCTACATTTTCACCAGAAACAACTTTCTGTCCAACCTGTAAACCTTCAGGAGCGATGATATATCTTTTCTCTCCATCAGCATAGTGTAACAGGGCGATACGGGCAGTACGATTTGGATCGTACTCGATTGTTGCTACAGTTGCGGGGATATCTTTTTTATCGCGTTTAAAATCTATCAATCGGTACAATTGCTTGTGACCCCCACCGAGATAACGCATAGTCATTTTACCAGTATTATTACGACCACCAGATTTCTTGCTTTTTACAACAAGAGACTTCTCAGGAGTTCTTGTAGTGATTTCAGTGAAATCAGCGCCAACTCTGAAACGTGTTCCTGGGGTTACTGGTTTAAATTTTCTTAAGCCCATTTTTTAATTATATATTGCTATAAAAGTCAATAGTTTCACCTTCTTTTAAAGTAATAATAGCTTTTTTATATTTAGCTATTCTACCTTGTACGATACCAGTCTTAGTAGATCTGGTTTTGTTTTTACCTACTACAACCATCGTATTTACTGCATCTACAGTAACACCATACATGGCCTCAATTGCAGATTTAATTTGCAATTTGTTAGCTCTGTGATCACACTGGAAAATATAACGGTTCAATTTCTCAGTTAACACAGCGGCTTTTTCTGTAAGAACGGGTTTTTTTAAAATTTCCATATTACTTAGCTAATGCCTCCTCTAATGTTTTTACCGAACCGGTAGTTAATACTAATTTTCCTGCATTTAATACATCGTATGTATTTAACTGATCTGCTGTAATAACTTTAGCTTTTTGAAGATTTCTGCTTGCTAAATAAACGTTTTGATTTGCTTCTGCTAAAACAACTAATGTTTTCTCGTTTGCAAAATTTAAAGCATTTAATAAGCTGATAAAGTTTTTAGTTTTCGGAGAATCAAAAGTAAAGTCTTCTAATACTAAAACACTGTTATCCTGAGCTTTGTAAGAAAGCGCAGATCTACGAGCAACTTCTTTTAACTTTTTGTTCAATTTAAAGCTGTAATCACGTGGTTGAGGACCAAAGATTCTACCACCACCATTAAATAATGGAGATTTAATACTTCCGGCTCTAGCACCACCTGTGCCTTTTTGCTTGTACAATTTTCTAGTTGATCCAGCAATTTCATTACGTTGTTTAGACTTGTGAGTACCTTGACGTTGATTTGCCAAATACTGTTTTACGTCTAAATAAATCGCATGGTCATTAGGCTCAATACCGAAGATTCCCTCAGGAAGTTGCACCTTGGCACCTGTTTCTTTACCTGAGATGTTTAATACTTTAACTTCCATCTTACTTCTCGATTAATACGTACGAACCCTTTGCTCCTGGTATAGAACCACTAACAACTAATAAATTTTGCTCAGCAAAAACTTTAACGATTTGAAGGTTTTGAATTTTCACCCTAGAACCACCTGTTCTTCCGGCCATTCTCATTCCTTTAAATACTCTTGAAGGAAATGAAGATGCACCTAATGAACCTGGAGCTCTTAAACGGTTGTGCTGTCCGTGAGTTTGCATACCCACACCACTAAAACCATGGCGTTTTACAACACCTTGAAAACCTTTACCTTTAGAAGTACCAACTACATCTACGTAATCACCTTCTAAGAAAAGATTAACATCAACAACATCACCTAAAGATTTTTCTTCTGTAAAATACTTAAACTCAACAAGCTTACGCTTAGGTGTAGTTCCAGCTTTCTCAAAATGACCTTTTAATGAAGCAGTGGTGTTTTTTTCTTTCTTCTCGTCGTAAGCTAACTGAACAGCAGCATAGCCATCTTTCTCGACGGTTCTAACTTGTGTTACCACACAAGGTCCAGCTTCGATAACAGTACAAGGTATGTTTTTACCCTCTGCGTCGAAAATGCTGGTCATTCCTACTTTTTTTCCAATAATTCCTGACATTTCTTAAATTAAATTAACACCCATCGAAGCAGTAGGGCTTCGTTCAAGGTGGATACAATATTCCCAAAAGGGACGGCAAAGATAAGAAACAGTTATTAATAATCAAACAGTTATAAGTTTATTTTTTATATTTTTTCTTAACACTAGAATAACCTAAAATTTAATCTATCATACTAAGATTTATTTATCTTAAATTGTTGTTATTGATAAAGACAAACTATCTTCTGGTCACCATTAAAACTGGGTATACACTTTTAGTAAGAAAAATAAGAGACTTATAAAAACAGAAAGGATTGCTTTATAAGAAAATTCGTTGGTTTAATACTTCTAAATCAATATTTTAAGTTTTCATTCTATATAAATCTACAATATTCTAATCTTTTTACTGTTTATTCAGTATAAACTCTTTTACATAAATGAAAAATAAATGCTATCTGTTTACCGGCATAATACTAATATTTGCTGGAATAATAAATTTTTCTAAAGCACAAACAAGCTTAAATGCTCAATATGAAAATATTGTGGAAAAAGCCAATAATTATCAGGAATATAAGGTGATTAACCAGAATCAGATAAAAAGTCTCTGGAAAAACACAACTGATTCTTTAAAGAGTAATCAAGCTAAATTAGATAAAGCTCAAAGTCAAATTAATACACAACAATTAGAAATTAACCAACTTAAAAAGCTTTTATCAGAAAAAAACAATCTCTTATCTAAAGCTTTAAATGCCAAAGATGAAATATTACTCTTAAGTTTTGTTCCGCTTTCTAAAGCTGCCTATCAAACTACCATGTGGGGTCTAATTATTTTTTTGCTCGGTTTAGCTACTTTCTTAATATTTAGGACCAAAAGCTTTAGAAAAGAAGCTCTTTACAGGATAAAACTTTTCAACGATTTAAATGACGAGTTTAAGAATTATAAAATAAAAGCTAATGACAATGAGAAAAAACTTGCCAGGGCTCTACAAGATGAAAGAAACAAATTAGACGAATTATTTAGGCGTTGATAAACGTTTAATTAATTCAGCACTTTGAACACGCCCTTTTTCTAGCAGAGGTTCAAAAAAATCCTTTGCTTCTTTAAAATGAGTTTTGTAACCCTCCATATCTTTATATCTGATAATAGAAGCCCACTCTCTTACTGCTGTATGAAACTCTAAATCATCTCCTCTAATACTTTTATCGTATAAAGCAGTTTGAATAGTATCTTCTAATAAATCTTCATTCTTAAAGAGGTACTCTACAATTCCTAATCTGAGTTTAAAAGGAGGCGTTTGGCATATCATGTTATCATAAGGATTGATGCCTAATTGGTGCCACGCATCAACCATAGCAAGTAAGCTAAGATGAGAATTATGCTTAGCTAACTCCTGATTATCGCCTATGCTAAATTCTTGCATAATATCGTCATCAAACAAAATAAGATTGGTTTGTTCATGAAAAACAAAATCCCTTGCTTTATAAATTCTTTCTCTAAAATTAGCTTCATCCTCTTGAATCATCATTTTAAATAAAATGGATTCTGACTGAGCGTAAGCAATAATCTGAGCCGTTGCATAAGGATTTAGAATAGCCAAACCGGCATAAATATGTGCTTTGTAACTAAAAATTCTTAAAGTTGTAAGAATCTTAACATTATCTATCCCAGAAACATAAGCACCACTCTCCCAAGGATAAGTTCCTGCATTTTTCCAAGCAGTACCCATACTTTCAAAACCCATGTGCGTTACCGCTTGTGTATCTGCCATGATTTGATCATGCTGATGATAATCATTAAGCTCAATAATTTCAGATTCTAGAAGTTGTAAAACTTGCATAGCCTTAGCATAAGATGCAGCAGATATCCGATGTGGCGCAACAATTAACTTTTGACCTTTAGTACTAAAACCTGGACCATGCAAAGAATGGGTTAAGATTAATTCTATATCTTTTGATAAATAACGCTCAAATGCTTCTACTTCTGGAGTTTTAACCGATGTCATGCCTGTTACCATAGCTCCCTTTTTTGTAGAAAAAGCACAAGCAGCTACAACTTCTTTAATCTTCTCTGCTTCTACAGCGTAAAAAATAAAATCGCATTTTGCAGATACTTCCAAACCATTATTCAGAATTATGATACCTAAAGGACCTAATTCTTCTTGAAGTTCTAGCGTACGATCAGGCAAATCACATCCAAAAACAGAAAGCCCTGCTGCTGCAAATTTCTTTGCATACAGCTTACCCATATCTCCTAGACCTATTAATCCTATATTCATCGTTGCTAAGATATTAAAAGATATAGATTTTAAATCCCTAAAATTGAGCAATATCTTTTCAAAGCCTCTAACTCCACCTGGGCTACAAAAAGATAAAAACCTTCTTTTTGATTATCCACTTGAGCATTTTCTAAGGCTTCATAATATTTCATACGGTTTTCGGCATCGCCCTTAATATTTGCAATTACATAACCATTTTTTAATAAAATAAGATTCATGATAAGCCTAGATGTTCTACCATTTCCATCTAAAAAAGGATGAATAGTAACTAATCTTTCAGAAAGTTCTGCAGCTAAAACCACCGGATGTAAATCCTTTTTATAGGCCTGATACCAAAAAAACAAATCCTCCATTTGCTTTTTTACCAAATATGGCTGTGGAGGTAAATGCCTGCTACCGCTAATCATAACTTGTACATCTCTATAAATACCTGCATATTTAGAATCTATCCCTTTAAGGATAAGGGCATGCAACAATAATAAATCTCTCTCAGAAAAATCAGCATCCTTTCTTATTAATTCTTTTAAAAAATCTAAGGCCTCTTTATGGTTTATAGCTTCTAAGTGCTCTCTCATACTTTTACCAGAGATGGTAATACCCTCATTAATTACTAAGTCTGTTTCTTTAAGTGTGAGCGTATTCCCTTCTATCCTATTGCTTTCAAAAGTGTATTCTAACTCTAGAGCCTCTATAATCTTGAAACTATCTAAAGCTCTATGCTGTGTTAACTTTTCCTTTAACTTATCTATCTCTGCTAAAACATCATTTACCTTATTAATAATTAGCAGTTCGCTTTTCTTATAATACTTAATCTTTTCTTCAGCAACAGAAAGAACTTCTAGAGCAAAATTACCATAACCTACTTGCTCAACAACTTGCTCGCTTAACCAATCTATTAATAATTCATGTGCATCTATGTTTAATATTTGCGCAATTTGTATAATTTGATCTCTACTAGGCTTTCTAACTCCCGATTCAAATTTACTGACCAATGAAGAATCAACCATAAGTAATTGTGCAAGCTCTCTAACCTTTAGCCCCTTCTTAATTCTAGCTGTTTTTATTTTTGAAATCATATCATGACATTTTTAGTCATGACAAATATAGTCACAATAATTGTGTTAACAAAATTCTAAAAACAAAAAGCCCTTTCCAATTTTCAGGAAAGGGCTCATAAATTTATTAAAAGCTAAAATCAGACTTTAATTTCTACTTCAACACCTGATGGTAATTCAAGTTTCATTAAAGCATCTACAGTTTTTGCAGAAGCACTATAGATGTCAAGTAATCTTTTGTAAGAGCATAATTGAAACTGCTCTCTTGCTTTTTTGTTAACGTGTGGAGAACGTAATACTGTGTAAATTTTCTTCTCGGTTGGAAGAGGAATTGGACCACTAACTACTGCACCAGTAGGTTTAACAGTTTTAACGATTTTCTCAGCAGATTTATCTACCAAATTGTAATCGTAAGATTTTAATTTAATTCTAATTCTTTGGCTCATTGTTGTTTTAAGTTATGATCTTCTGTTAGAGCTATTAGTAACAGAGACCGGATTTTTCTTTATGAATAAGGATTAAAGAACAAAGATTAAGGACAATATTTAGTCTTTTTATCTTTGCTCTTTATTCTTTTATATCAATTATGCGTTTGCTTTAGCACCTTTAGCTTTAGCTACTACTTCTTCTTGTACGTTTCTTGGAGCTGGCTCATAATGGTCAAACTCCATAGTAGAAGTTGCTCTACCAGAAGTAATTGTACGTAGTTGAGTAACATATCCAAACATCTCAGAAAGTGGCACTAAGGCTTTGATAACTTGAGCACCAGCTCTTGTATCCATACCTTGTAACTGACCACGACGACGGTTTAAGTCTCCCATTACATCACCCATGTTCTCTTCTGGAGTTAATACCTCAATTTTCATGATTGGCTCCATTAATACTGGTTTACATTTTGGAAGTGCCTCACGGAAAGCGTTACGAGCAGCTAATTCGAATGATAATGCATCTGAATCCACTGGGTGGAAAGAACCATCAATTAAACGAACTTTCATTGAAGTTACAGGGAAACCTGCTAACACACCGTTTGGTAATGAAGCCTCAAATCCTTTTTGTACTGATGGAATAAACTCACGAGGGATAGAACCACCAGATATTTCGTTCTCAAACTGAAGACCAACTTTAGTCTCATCATCAGCAGGAGAAATAACAACTTGGATATCAGCAAATTTACCACGACCACCAGTTTGTTTTTTGTAAGTTTCACGGTGTTGAACAGTACCAGTAATAGCTTCTTTGTATGCTACTTGTGGCGCACCTTGGTTAACCTCAACTTTAAACTCACGTTTTAAACGGTCCATTAAGATGTCTAAGTGAAGCTCACCCATACCTTGAATGATAGTTTGTCCTGAATCTTCATCAGTATGAACACGGAAAGTTGGATCTTCCTCAGCTAATTTACCTAAAGCCATACCCAATTTATCAACATCAGCTTGAGTTTTTGGCTCAATAGCTAACCCAATAACTGGATCAGGGAAATTCATTGATTCTAGAACGATAGGATTTTTCTCATCACAAAGCGTATCTCCAGTTTTAATATCCTTGAAACCTACAACGGCAGCAATATCACCAGCTCCAACATTAGGAATAGGGTTTTGCTTGTTTGCATGCATTTGGAAAATACGAGAAATACGTTCTTTATTTTCTGAACGGGCATTGTAAACGTAAGAACCAGCCTCTAAGTTACCCGAATAAACACGGATAAAGCATAAACGACCAACGAAAGGATCGGTAGCAATTTTAAATGCTAAGGCAGAAAAAGGCTCTTTAATATCTGGTCTACGAATTACCTCTTCGCCGGTATTAGGATTAGTTCCATTAATACCTTCCTGATCTAATGGTGAAGGCAATAATTCCATCACGTAATCAAGCATGGTTTGTACACCTTTGTTTTTGAAAGATGAACCACAAACCATAGGAACAATTTTAGCATCCAATACAGCTTGACGTAAAGCGTCTAAGATTTCACGCTCTGTAATGCTAGAAGGATCATCAAAGAATTTCTCCATTAATGACTCATCATACTCAGCAACTGCTTCTAATAATTTCTCTCTCCACTCGGTTGCTTCCTCAACTAAATCATCAGGAATTGGAACCTCTGTAAAAGTCATCCCTTTATCGGCTTCATTCCAAACGATACCTCTCCAGTTAATTAAATCAACAACACCTTTGAAAGAATCTTCTGCACCAATAGGAATTTGTAAAGGAATAGCATTAGAACCTAACATTTCTTTTACTTGCTTAACAACTTTTAAGAAGTCAGCACCGGCTCTATCCATTTTATTAACAAAACCGATACGTGATACATTGTAGTTGTTAGCTAAACGCCAGTTGGTTTCAGATTGAGGCTCAACACCATCAACCGCAGAAAATAAGAAAACTAAACCATCCAAAACACGTAAAGAACGGTTTACCTCTACAGTAAAATCAACGTGACCTGGAGTATCAATAATATTGATATGATAGTTATCTCCTCTGTATTTCCAGTTTACAGTTGTTGCAGCAGAAGTGATGGTTATACCTCTTTCAGCCTCTTGAACCATCCAGTCCATAGTAGAAGCACCATCGTGTACCTCACCAATCTTGTGGTTCACACCTGCATAATATAGAATACGCTCTGTTGTGGTAGTTTTACCAGCATCAATGTGAGCAGCAATTCCAATGTTTCTTGTGAATTTTAAATCTCTTGACATCTTATGTTATTAATGATTGAAGGATTGAATGAATGATTGAATAATATATTCCTCCACTCAATCAATCCCTCATTCTATCATTTAAAATTTAGAATCTGAAATGAGAGAAAGCTTTGTTAGCCTCTGCCATTTTATGTGTATCTTCTTTTTTCTTCACTGCAGCACCCTCGCCTTTAGCAGCAGAAATAATTTCACCAGCTAATTTTTCCATCATGGTTTTTTCACCACGCTTTCTTGAATAGCTAATTAACCATTTCATACCTAAAGCAATTTTACGCTCTGGACGAACTTCTGTAGGTACCTGGAAGTTAGCACCACCCACACGGCGTGATTTAACCTCTACTCCTGGCATTACATTATTTAAAGCTTTTTTCCATTGCTCTAAACCGTTTTCACTAGTTTTAGACTCAACTAAATCAATAGCTTTATAAAATATATCGTAAGCGATAGATTTTTTTCCATCGTACATCATATTATTCACAAACCTGGTAACCATAACGTCGTTAAACTTTGGATCAGGAAGAATAATTCTCTTTTTTGGTTTCGACTTTCTCATGTTCTTTTCCTCCGTTTAATTATTTCTTTTTACCTTTTGCTGGAGCTGCTGCTGCTTGTCCTGGTTTTGGTCTCTTAGTACCATATTTAGAACGACGCTGATTACGACCTGCAACACCTGCAGTATCTAAAGCACCACGAACGATGTGATAACGAACACCTGGTAAATCTTTTACTCTTCCACCTCTTACTAACACGATAGAGTGCTCTTGTAAGTTGTGACCTTCACCCGGGATGTAAGCGTTAACCTCTTTACCATTGGTTAAACGTACACGGGCAACTTTACGCATTGCAGAGTTTGGTTTTTTAGGGGTAGTTGTATATACACGGGTACATACTCCTCTTCGCTGTGGACAGCTGTCCAACGCTGGGGATTTACTCTTATCCTCCAGAGCTACTCTACCTTTCCTAACTAATTGTTGAATGGTTGGCATTTAATGAATTTATGTTTAAAAATTTCTTTTAACTACCCTCAAATTTGAACACGGCATACCATGCCCATTTAAAAGGACTGCAAAAGTAGGTTTTTATTTTTTGATATTCAATAGTTTGTGTGAAAAAAGTTTAAATGACCGATGACCGATGTCAGAAGTCTGATTTAAACGCCGAGGATGTATTAGTAATTAGAAAGCATATAAAGGTAGTTACGCTTTCTGCACTCGCTTTTAGCAATTTATCACAATTGCTAAAGAGCTCAAACAAATGCTTCAATCGGATTTAGGTGATCTAAGCTTGTACCGGTAAAACTATAAAATTAAGTATCTTAAACAATTATGATTATTTAGTCTAAAATTTATAATTCAATCTAAAAACAGACTTAAGAATTATTATCTTTATTCATACAACATCTAAAAATGAAGATTGAGATTATAAGCCCTTGTACTGTGAATTGGGACGAAATGATTATTAATGATAATGCCCGATATTGTAACTTTTGCTCAAAAAACGTAATGAATTTTGCAGAAATGGATAACAATTCAATTATTCGTTTTATTCTTCAAAATAAAGATAAAGATGTTTGTGGTAGAGTAAAGAATGGCATAATGAACTTTTCTCATGAAGAGATTATTGCTGTAATAGACAAGGAACTAATGAAAAACAAAAAGACCAATTATGGCTTTTATTTGTTATTAGTAGCTACACTTTCTTTTATAAGTTGCAATAATACTAACTCTATACCTAAATCAGTCTTATTAGATAAACAACCCTTAATAAAAGAAAAAGAAGATTCTTTACACTGTAAAACTGAAACCAATAAAATAAAAAAAGATAAATCAAATACCAATTATCAAGCAGACTTAGATAAAGGAATAAAATCAACAAAAGGAGGTTTGCAAATAAGTCCGACTATTAAAACATCTGTAAATATGCCTTTTGATGAGGTTATTTCTCAAAACTACAACAATTTAGATACTAATTTTATTCATACTAATATTGCTATTTTACCTATGTATAGAGGTGGAATTGATAAACTTTATGAATTTATTGAAGCAAACTTAGTATACCCAAAATGGGAAAAAAATCAAAAAATTGAAGGTAGGGTTATAGTTGATTTTATAGTTGAAAAAGATGGGACTATTAATAATCCTAGAATCCTAAGAGTTCCTGATAAATCAAAAAATTTAGGAAATGAATCACTAAGGTTGATAAACTTAATGCCTAAATGGATTCCAGGAGAAAATTTTAACAAGAAAGTGAGGTTTAGATATACTATGCCTATAATATTTAGATTAACATCCAAGTAATAGAACAGGTTGTTAAAAAGACAATCGATGAGGGTATGCTTAAGAAACCGTTGCTTTCAATTTTAACAATAACTGTTTAGAAACAGGAAATTTCTCTTTAGGAACATCTAACATATCTGAGATCTTATCACCCAGTAAAAACCTCATAAAACCCGCTATCTCTACATTTTTGATTTGTTTTCTATCATTTAAATTATAAAAACACTGTAGTAAAGATTTGATCAGTTGTTTTCCAGCAAGTGATGGTTTAAAATGCCTACCACTAATTGCCTTTTCTAAATCTAAAGCTTGTTTTCCATTTTGGGGTAGTAACTCCGGAGTTAGCCCTAAGGCAGCTCCAATCCAACTCCAATAATTGATATAAGCCATTTGCTCTTGATAAGAAATAGTAAAACCTATTTTTCTTAATCCCCTAATGACTATCAAAGAAAAAGAAAGGTTGGTTCCGGCTAAATCTTCTTGATTAACTGGCAACCCTAAATTATCATCCCAATTCCCTTTTAAAATGTAATATCTACCGGCAGCATGCATAAGTCTTACCTTAAAAAGCTGAACTTTAGCATCACCAGTTTCATCAAACCCCTTTGGGTTCATCATAGAAGCTACAAACATTCCTGTTTCTTCTAATCTCTTGGCTACATCTTTATACATTCTTTCTGTTTGATAAAGAACCATAGCACCATCGGCAGCAGCATAACAATAAGGTAAAGATAATAGGCCTAAAAGCTGGAGTATGTATGTTGATTTCTTACTATAAAACTCTAAAGCAGTGTTTTTTATCTTTAAATCAACAAGTCCTATTCTTTTCAATTCTTCATCAAAAAATATGGCTTCGGGTATTTCAGCTAAAAAATCTACCCAATTGGCATTGGTTTTTAATTTGGATAATGCCAAATCTAATTTCTTTTTATTATCAGCATTAGAAAAATAATTTGCTATAAAATCATCTGCCAGAGGGTCTCCTACTTGTCTAAACTTATCTAAATCTAATGCCATTAAAAAATTGGTTTTTAAAACTGATAATAAAAATGTTTAAGAATTGTTTGGATAAAACCTAAATAAAAAGCTTTACTCAAGATATTTAAGCGAGTTTGCAATTAATCAAAGGATGAGTAGAGGCTTTTACAAGAGTGTTCTAAAATCATGAAAGGCAAACACTATATCTTATTCTTTTGGCAAAACTTGTTGTAAAGTCTTACTTATGTTTATTTTAAATTGAAAAACATGACTACATTAAGAAACAACTCTAAGAGCCAGGCTTCTTAAGAGTTAAAAGACCCAAAAACAAATAAAACACAGAAAAGTGAAGCTACAAAAGAATTGGGCAGCTCTAAAAAGAAAAAAACGACAGTAATGATAATAAGGTTTGGCTCAGAAAAAAGCCAAACCTTGTTTATCATTATTTAAACCTTCTTTACAAATTCCGATTTTAAATACATAGCTCCAAAGCCTTCTACCTTGCAAGAAATATTATGATCACCAGAGGTAAGACGAATATTTTTTACTTTAGTTCCAATTTTAATAGGCTTAGGCGAGCCTTTTACAGGTAAATCTTTTATTAAAATAACAGTGTCTCCATCTATGAGTTCATTACCGTTTGCATCTAATACTTTATCCGTAACGTTTACCTCAGTTTCTTCGGTTTCTGGATTCCATTCGTAGAAACACTGGGAACAAACTAAGTAATCTTGTTCTGGATAGGTAAATTCAGATCCACATTGTGGACAGTTATTGTTATTGCTCATCAATTAAATTAAAGATGCGAAGATATAAGAATATTTCCTCAAGACATATTTATGCAATCATCCTTTATAAAGTCTGTTAGTACTTTGGATTAAGTTTTCAGAGCTAAGCCTTAAAAAACTTAATATCCTGAATATGATAATCGGGATTAGCCCCGCTTTTACCTGCAACAAATGCACCTAAAGCGCATGCATTGTTTAGCACAACATCTGGAGTAAAGCCCATTTGATAAGAATGGATGAGTGCTGCTAAGAAGGCATCCCCTGCACCAACAGTATCTGCAACTTCTACTTTAAAACCTGGGTGCTGATAAATCTGATTATCGATAAACAAGGTAGCACCTTTACCTCCCCTGGTCAAACAAATCAATTTAACATGCCATAAAGCAGCTAACTTTTTAAAAATTGATTCGTCTTGAGGGTCTAAATAATACCAAGAACAAACCAATTCAAATTCATCGTCATTAAGCTTAACCCAATCTGCTAGTTTCAAAAATTGTTTTAATGATGCTTCTGTGTAATGTGGCGCTCTTAAATTGATATCAAAAACTTTCAAACAAGGTTTTTCTAGAAGTTTTAATAAAGTATTTTTAGTGTATGCCCCTCTGGATGCTAAACTGCCAAAAACAAGAATATCATCATTCTTTAATGCTATTTCAGGGCTATCTATTTCATCATACGCAACAGGCTGTAAAATATCATATTTGGCATTTATGGGATCATTTAAATTTACCAAAACCTTACCCGTAACTAAATGATTTTTAGTTTGAATAAGCGATACATCATTAAGTTGTTGATATAGATATTCTTTTAAATCAGCACCATCTTCATCATTACCAATAGCACTTATCAATTTTGTTTGCGAGCCTAATTTGTGCAAATGGATACATACATTCATCAAAGCACCACCTGGTAAGGCTTCTTGTGGTAAAACATCCCACAATATTTCTCCAAAACAATAAATCATAAGGCTAAGGATTTTAATAAATCTTTAAATTACATGCCGCCCCCGAATGATGTTTTAGGTAAAGGGGGATAAATTCTCATTTCTGCTGGCAACTTGATATATTCATTATAAGATTTAATGATATAGGTTCTTAATTCTACATCACTCATATCTTTTATTTGCGAATAGGTTGGTCTGTAATAAGACATAAAATCTTCCAGAAGCTGTCCCCGCACTTTGGTGAGCTCGGTTACCAATTCTCTATTAAAACGTCTATCAATTAAACGTTCATTAAGCTCGGTATCCATAAATTTTTGAAATTCTCTCTTTTGTTGAGATTGCTTACTAAAAGCATTATACAAGCTTAAACCGCCATCTTTAGTTAAAATGGTGGTATTAGCAGCAGAATAAGCCGATGAGTAAGCAGCTTTAATTTGCGCATCGGTTTTATTGGCTTGGGCAGATACGATTACTTCGTTCAAAACAATCATTCTTGTTCTTAACAAAACAATTCGAGGGTCTAAACTTTCAATAATTAAGGTATCGCTTTGATAACCCGGACAAGAAAAAACAACTAAATCTCCAATTTCGGCTTTAACTTTAAAATCACCTTTTTGTCCGGTATGGTCTACTTCTCTTTGGGTAAGATTGTTAACAAATACCAATTTTAATTTACTTCTTGTATCAGCATCATAAGCGGTACCCGTTAATATGCTTTGTGCGCATAAAAAACCAGGTGCTAAAAGAAACAGCAATAACCAGAAGCCTTTCATAAATTATGTTTAATTGTATTAACAAATTAACAACCATTTTGTATCATACAATGTCAAAAATCTGTTAATAAACCTTAGAAAACAACTTATTAACATTATTTAACGCTTCATTAAGAGAACAATTTATTTAGCTCTGTTTCGTCATAACCTATTATTATACCTTTAGGAGTCTCTATTACTGGTCTTTTAATAACACTTGTATGATTTAACATAAGCTGTATTGCAGACTGTTGGTCTTTTACAGTTTCTTTAACTTTATCGTCTAATCCACGCCAAGTTAAACCTTTTTTATTAACTACTTTTTCCCAACCTAAGGTATTACACCATTTATTTAGATGTTCTTCATCTATACCAAGCTTTTTAAAATCATGGAAATGCACATCAATGTTATTTTCTTCTAACCAGGTTCTTGCTTTTTTTACCGACCCACAGTTGGGTATACCAAATACTTTAATGCTCATATTATAATTAACTTAACCTACGAAGCTAAATATTTAACAATTGATATTAAAATTTGTTATTCAACTAGGTTAATCAATACTCTTCCTTGGTATCTAGAAACTGATGTACAGGTTTATAATGTAAATCAAAAGTGGCTGCAACTTCACGATAAACTACTTCTCCGCTAATGATATTTAAGCCTTTAAGGAGTTCATAATTATCTAAACAAGCTTTTTTCCATCCTTTATCTGCAAGTTGCAATATGTAAGGGAATGTGCTATTTGTAAGTGCAATGGTAGAAGTATAAGGTACCGCCCCAGGCATATTGGTTACACAATAATGTAAAATACCATCAACAATATAAGTTGGATTTTCATGTGTTGTAGGCTTACAAGTTTCAATACATCCGCCTTGGTCTACAGATACATCCACAATAACAGTACCTGGCCTCATCAGCTTTAGCATATCTCTGGTAATAACGGTGGGGCATTTTGCACCTGGAACTAAAACTGCACCAACGATTAAATCATGATTTGTGATTAACTTTCTGATGTTATACTCGCTACTGAACATGGTAACCACATGAGGCGGAAGAATATCATTTACATATCTTAGTCGTTCTATATTAGTATCAACTATGGTAACATGGGCACCTAAGCCAGAGGCCATTTTAGCAGCTTGCACACCAACTACACCAGCACCAATAATTAAAACTTTACCTGGTGTTACACCCGGCACACCACCTAACAGTACGCCTCTGCCCATAACCGGCTTCTCTAAATACCTAGCGCCTTGTTGTATGGCCATTCTACCAGCAACTTCAGACATAGGTACCAAAATAGGCAAAGATTTATCAGTACACTCAACAGTTTCATACGCTAAACACACAGCACCGCTATCCATCATGGCGTAAGTAAGCTTACGGTGTGATGAGAAATGAAAAAAACAAAATATCAATTGATCTTTTCTGGCTAATTTATACTCACGTTCTTCGGGTTCTTTAACTTTAACAATCATATCTGCCCTACCCCAAACCTCATCACCAGTTAAAATAATTTGAGCTCCGGCATCTTCATAATCGTCATTTCTAAAACCACTAGCTGCTCCAGAATGCGTTTCTATTAAAACTTTATGCCCCCTTTTTACCAATTCATGCACTCCGGCAGGCGTAAGACCAACTCTATTTTCATTATTTTTTATTTCGCGAGGTACTCCTATAATCATTTTGTCAAAGTTTTAAACAAATAAATAAAAAATCATCAACAAAACAACCAATTATTTAAACTTTTTTTTATCTGATTGTAATTTTTTTAAAATACATCAATATTATACAAATTATAATTTTTTAAATTTTAAAGAAAGTGTAATTTTGGGCTTTATTACATCTATGATTACGCGGGAAACAAAGGATTCATTTATTTTTATAACGCAGCATGAACATGCTACTATTTCTGGGGAATTTTTTGTAAACTTAAAGAAAGAGTTTATACCTACAGAACATTTTGAATCATTGAAATTTGCTATCTATCAACATGACAGAGCTTGGATAATACCAGACTCTGAGCCCATTTGGAATGATAAGCTTCAAAAGCCTTATGATTTTATAGCATATCCTGAAAATATTAAATTACACTTTTATAAGCTTGGCATTGAGCAAGTAGACCAGGCTAACTCTTACGCTGCTTTACTTTGTAGTATGCACTACAGTAGCTTTTTTGCCCATTCTGAAACCGAGTATGGAAAATCTTTCTATGAAAGAGAAACGCTAAGACAGAAACATTTAATGCAGCGTTTAAGAATTCAAACATCTACTTTTTTAAATTACCAACTTAAAATCTTACAACTTTGTGATGACTTATCATTATATGCTTGTATGAATAACCCTGGCGTAGACAAAAAGAACGAGCATCCACTTTTTAAAGATGGTTTCAATAACTCAGAATTTTTTCATGATAATGGAGAACAAAGGGTAACAGCTAATTATCAAGATAAACACATCATCAAATTTAATAGTCGTTTATTTGAAAAACCTTTTGAGATAAAAATCACTTTCAAAAAAATACTTAAAGACAATATACAAAATGAAGGTTTGCTAGCAGCATTTACTAAACAACCTTGGTTTTACCATACTGTAAAAATTATATAGTAGGGTATTTATTGCAGAAATAATACTCGGGCTTAAGCCTGATTCTGTTATTTTTGTAATATGGCAGAAAAAAACAGATTCTACATGATCTTATCGCTTGGCGTTTTATCTGCTGTAGGTCCTTTTAGTATTGATATGTATTTACCTGCTTTCCCAGTGATGGCTGAAAATTTAAATACTACGGTACCCCATATACAACTCTCGTTAAGTAGCTATTTTATCGGCATTTCTTTAGGACAACTTATCTATGGCCCTTTAATAGATAGGTTTGGTAGGTTAATCCCACTCTTTACAGGATTATTTATATATCTGCTTACTTGTATTGCTTGTGCATTTGCAAATACTGCTGATACCCTTATAGTGATGCGATTTTTTCAGGCTTTGGGAAGTTGTGCAGGCATGGTTATTTCCAGAGCCATGGTGAGAGATATTTTCCCGGTGAGTGAAAATGCCAGAATCTTTTCTCTATTGATGTTAGTTATTGGGGTATCGCCTATTCTGGCTCCAACATTAGGTGGATACATGAGTAGCGGTTTAGGTTGGCGCTCTATCTTTATTTTTTTAATTGTATTAGCTGTTTTCACCATTTACATGTGCTATAAATATTTGCCAGAAAGTAAACCTGCAGATAAAACCATGTCGTTAAAACCTAAAGCAGTATTACAAGATTTTTGGTTTGCTTTTACTGAACCACGCTTTATTTATTATGCTCTTGCCGGAGGTATAGCCTCAGCAGCTATGTTTGCTTATATAGCAGGCTCAACATTTGTCTTTATAGAACTATTTGGCTTTACCGAAAAACAATATGGTTGGTTATTCGCATTAAATGCCATTGGTTTAATAAGTGCTAGCCAACTAAACAGTAAATTGCTCAAAAAATATCCCATTGGGATGATTATAAAAAACTCAAGTCGGGTACAACTCGTCACAGCCTTATTGCTTGCTATTTTATCAGTTACACAACTATTAAATGTTTACAGTACTCTAGTTTTGATATGGATATTTATGTCGGCTTTAGGTTTCTTTTCTCCCAATACTTCAGCATTATCAATGGCACCATTTGATAAAAAAGCAGGGATAGCATCAGCCTTATTAGGGTGTTTCCAAATGTTGTTTAGTGCTTTAGCATCATTTGCAGTTAGTTTTCTACACGATGGTACAGCTTTACCTATGACAAGCGTAATGGCTTTCTGTATTATTTGTAGTTTTTCTTTGGTTTATATCGGTCAAAGGCAAGCAAAAAAATATCAAGCCTAATATTTTCACCGATTTTTTATGGCATTTTACCGAGAAATCCCCTCATTTCTCCCTGTTACTATAAAGAATCTGTAATTGCTATCGCATATTTGAACTATCAATACAAAGAATATGGAAACCCAAGAAATAAAAAATAAAAGAAATTACAACAAACAAGTCGTTGGAGGCGCCTTTTTGGTTATAGGCTCAGTTTTGTTAGCTAAACAAATGGGCGCAGATTTACCATCATGGTTAGTAAGCTGGCCTATGCTACTGATTGTCATTGGCCTTGCCAGTGGTATCAAAAACAACTTCAGAAACTCTGGCTGGTTATTTATGATTTTAGTAGGAGGTGTTTTTTTAGCAGAAAGAATTAATCCCGATTTAATTGTAACTGAATTTACTTGGCCAGTTATATTAATTGGCTTAGGCTTATGGTTCATTTTTGGCAGGCATAAAAAATGCGAGATGCATGAGTTTAAAGGTGGATTTAAAAAAAAAGAGCATCAGCCTTTAACTGACGAAAATGAAGCGAAAGCCAACTTCAGTCATAAAGAAAATTTAAATACAGGTGATGATGTGATAGACTCCGTTGCAGTATTTGGAGGCGCAAAAAAACACGTACTTTCTAAAAATTTTAAAGGTGGCGAGATTGTAACCATTATGGGTGGTACAGAAATTAATCTTACCCATGCTGATATACAAGGTGTTGCCGTACTAGAGGTAGTACAAATTTTTGGAGGCACAAAAATCATCATCCCACATGGCTGGGAAGTGAGTACAGAGATGGCAGCAATTTTTGCCGGAATAGATGACAAAAGAGTATTCCAAAATCAAGTAACTGATAAAAGTAAGGTACTTGTAATTAAAGGAACATCGGTATTTGGAGGAATAGAAATTAAAAGCTTTTAAATATTTTACTTATGAAATGGTTTGCTGTAAAACTAATTTTTCAAATTGTGAATGATAATAACAAGCATTTTCAATTTGATGAACAACTAAGACTTATTCAAGCATTAAGTAAAGAACATGCTTTGGAGATGGCTCATCAGGTTGGTATGATGGCTCAAGAAAATATCATCAGCCAAAACGGGCATACTTTAAATTGGAAGTTTATTGCCGTAACAGAATCTGAATATGTTGGCGAGATAGAACAGGGCAAAGAAATACATTATCATATTGAAGAGCCGGATAATGTTGAGCTTTACTTAAAAAGAGTAGAAGAAAAAGCACTAAATTTAAAAAAGATAACACAAGAAAATTTAATTCATTTTTAGTTTGGCTGTTTTACCTTTTTCTAACAGAAGTTTCAGAAAAGCATTCTTTATTTTATGGACCATTTGGTTTGTCTTAAGTACATATACCTTGTACTCTTTAGGTCTTAACTTGATGGTAGCCATTAAAGACAGCTTCTGCTCTTTAGTCATTATAGCCTTATTTTGTTGGTTAATTGCCAACAACTTAGCCTACTATCAACCAAAAGAAAATAAATACATTTTTATAATTGTTTGGTGCTTAGTATTGGCTTTTTTGTCTACCACGGTGTTGTTGTTTGTGCTACCTCAACTAGTATCAGATACCGAAGAATATCATAATTTTTTACATTCTTCTATCCCTATACGCTTTGGGTTTTCCTTTTTACTTATTGGATGGATGGCCATGATTGGCGTACTTTGGTACAACCAACAAGAAAAAGAAGAACTAGAACAAAGACGACAAGAAGCAGACAGGTTGAGCAAAGAAGCAGAGCTTTCTACTTTGAGAGAAAAACTACAGCCTCATTTTCTGTTTAACAGCCTTAACTCTATAAGTGCACTCACTTTTTCAAAACCTCAGGAAGCAAGAAAAATGATACAGCAACTTTCTGATTTTTTACGAGGCACTATCAAAAGAGATGATGAGTTAACTACACTAGAAGCAGAAATATCACACCTAAAGCTTTATTTAGACATAGAAAAAGTTAGGTTTGGACACCGGCTTAACACCATCATAAACTGTGATACAGAGAATAAAGAGCTAAAAGTTCCTCCGATGATATTACAGCCTTTACTAGAAAACGCTATAAAATTTGGTTTATATGATACTTTAGAATATGTAACCATCACGATAAATTGCAGTTCGGAGGAAAACACGCTCTATATTAGTATCCACAACCCGTTTGACCCTAATACGGCTTACCCGCATAAAGGAACAGGCTTTGGCTTGGCTAGTATTAAAAGAAGACTCTCTATTATTTATAACAGAAAAGATTTGTTAGAGGTAACCGCCGTAAACCATGAATTCACAACTACACTCACGATTCCACAAACATGAAAAAGGCATTAATTATTGATGATGAACCACTAGCTAGAAGTGTTATTCTAGAATATTTAACAGCGCATCCAAACATTACTGTTTTAGAAGAATGCAACAATGGTTTTGAGGGTCTAAAAGCTATCAAAGAACACGAACCTGATTTGATCTTCCTAGATATCCAAATGCCTAAAATAACTGGTTTTGAAATGCTTGAACTTTTAGACCAAAAACCTCAGGTTATATTTACCACTGCTTTTGAAGAATATGCCATCAAAGCTTTTGAAGCAAACGCCATAGATTATTTATTAAAACCTTTTGATCAACAGCGTTTTAATAAAGCTATTGCTAAATGCCTGGCAAAGCAAAGCATACAAAATTTTAAAACAGTTTTAGAAGAAGCTTCTTTAACCCAGGCTCAAAATGAACGTGTTGTGGTTAAAACGGGCAATAAAATTAAAATTATCCCTGTTTATGACATTCTCTATCTAGAAGCTGATGATGATTATGTAAATATACATACCGCAGAAGGTGCTTTTCTGAAAAACAAAACCATGAGCTTTTTTGAGAAAAACCTATCTGAGAAAGAATTCATCAGGATTCATCGCTCGTACATCGTAAAGCTAGATCAAATCACTAAAATAGAAAACTACGAAAAAGACAGTCACATTGTCTTACTTAGAAATGGCGAAAAACTACCTGTAAGTAAAAACGGTTATCCCAAATTAAGAGCTGCATTAGGGATGTAATTTTTAAAAAACTTCTTTTGTTATGTAAAAAGAAGCCTGTATTAATATTTCTCTAAAATAGTATCTTCGCAGTATGCCAACGGTAGATATAAAAGAGCAAATAGCCGCATTAGTAAAAGAGCTAAAACAGCATAATTACAATTATTATGTATTAGCTATGCCAACCATTTCTGATTATGATTTTGACATTAAACTAAAAGAATTAGAAGCTCTTGAAAAACAATATCCAGAATTTGTACACCCGGATTCCCCTACCTTAAAAGTAGGCGGAGAAATTACCAAAACCTTTAAAACTGTGGTGCACAAATGGCCTATGCTTTCTTTAGGTAACACTTATAATGCACAAGATTTAATAGATTTTGATCAAAGAATTAAAAAAGCCATAGGCGATAATTTTCAATACGTTTGCGAGTTAAAATTTGATGGCTTATCTATCAGTTTAACTTACGAAAACGGAAAGTTACTAAGAGCCGTTACCCGCGGAGATGGCACCAAGGGCGATGATGTAACTGCGAATATCAAGACATTAAGAAGTATTCCATTGAGCTTAACCCATCAAAATGTTCCAGAACATTTTGAGATACGTGGCGAAGTTTTTATGCATAAAGCTGCTTTTGAAAAACTTAACCAAGAACGTATAGAGCAGGGCGAACAAGCTTATGCCAATCCAAGAAACTTTGCATCAGGTACTGTAAAAATGCAAGACTCTGCCGAAGTTGCCAAACGCCCGCTAGACTGCTTTTTATATTTCCTTTATGCAGACCAAAATCCGTTTAAAACACATTGGGAAAGTTTACAAGCTGTAAAAGGTTGGGGCTTTCATGTATCCGAAGAAAGTAAACTTTGTAATACCATAGAAGATGTTTTACTCTTTATAGAAAGCTGGGAAACTAAAAGGTTTAACCTTAGCTATGATATAGATGGCATCGTCATCAAAGTAAATAGCTACGCCCAACAGCAAGAGTTAGGTTTTACAGCAAAATCTCCACGTTGGGCAATCAGTTATAAATACAAAGCCCAAGAAGTAGAAACTACTTTAGAAAAAGTAACTTACCAAGTTGGTAGAACCGGTGCTGTAACTCCTGTAGCTAATTTAAAACCTGTTTTATTGGCAGGTACAACAGTAAAAAGAGCCACTTTGCATAATGCTAACGAAATTTCAAGACTTGATTTACATGAAAACGATACTGTTTTAGTAGAAAAAGGCGGAGAAATTATCCCGAAAGTTATACGTGTAAATCTGGAAAAAAGAAAAACTGATGCTGCAAAAATCAATTACATAGAACATTGTCCAGAGTGCGGCACACAGCTCATCAGAAAAGAGGGAGAAGCTGTTCATTATTGCCCTAATGACGAGGGTTGTCCGCCACAAATTGTAGGTAAAATGCAGCATTTCATCAGCCGTAAGGCAATGAATATTGATGGAATAGGTTCTGAAACTATAGAAGCGCTTTATCAAAAAGGCTTAATCAGGCATATTAGTGATATTTACTTATTAAAAAACCACGAAGCTACCTTAAAAGGTATGGATAGGTTTGGCGAAAAATCTGTTAATAACATGCTGGATGGTATAGAGCGCTCTAAACAAATGCCTTTTGAAAAAGTACTTTTTGGCTTAGGAATCAGATATATTGGAGAAACCGTTGCTAAAAAATTAGCTTTTCATTTCAAGAATATTCAAGCTTTGCAAAGTGCTTCTTTTGAAGAACTGATTGCTGCTGATGAAATTGGAGAACGTATTGCACAAAGTATTTTAGAATATTTTACTGATGAAAAACATCAACAAGAAATAAATCGCTTAAAAGAAATAGGTTTACAGTTTGAAATTGAAGAAAAGGAAGTAATTTTACAGAGTTCAAAATTAGCTGGCCAAACTTTCGTTATATCGGGTGTGTTTGAACAATACAGTCGTGATGAACTTAAAGACATTATAGAAAGTAATGGAGGTAAAATACTAAGTGGTATATCCGGTAAATTAAATTATTTAGTAGCTGGTGATAATATGGGCCCTTCTAAATTAGAAAAAGCCCATAAATTAAACATTCCTATCATCAATGATGCGGCTTTGTTAAAGCTGTTGGAGTAATAAAAAAAGGAAAAGAGATGAAGCAATTCTTCAATAGTTTAAGGATTAAGTATGGCTTTGCAAAGTTGAAGCATGAACTCAAGAAACTTAAACGTCATAATCATTCTATATCCTTACAAGATGCACAAAATATAGGTATTTTAGTACCCATTAAAGATGCAGAACAGATGATAGAGGCAGAACATTTTGCAAAAACTTTGCAAAATGATAATAAAAAGGTAAAATTGTTGGGTTTTGTGCTAGACAAAGGTTTAAAACTGAAATCAAAAACCAATATTGAACTTATTTCTTTAGAGGATATAGATTGGAATTATATTCCTAAAAAAGACAAAATAAGCAATTTCATTAATCATGAATTTGACATTTTAATAAACCTTTGTACTGATTTATGCTTCCCACTGGTTTATGTAGCTGCGGTATCAAAATCGGTTTTTAAAGTTGCGGCTTATAATCCTAAGCAAGCACCTTTTTTTGATTTTATGTTAGAAACACAACAGGAAAGCATAGTTGGCTTTTCTACAGAGTTGAGATATTATTTAGAGAAAATAAAATGAGTAGATTTTTGGGGACTGGTGTTGCCTTAATTACACCTTTTCATGCTGATTACACAATTGATTTTAATGCCTTAGAAAAAACCATTAACCATTTAATAGATGGCAAAATTGAGTATATAGTGGTTTTAGGTACAACCGCAGAATCTGCTACATTAACAAAAGAAGAAAAGAAAAAAGTTTTTGAATTTGTTACCGAGAAAGTAAACGGACGAATTCCCTTAATTGCCGGAATTGGTGGTAATAATACCGCTGAAATAGTGGCTGAAGTAAGTAGTTTTTCTATAAAAGGATATGAAGCTATACTTTCTGTAGCACCTTATTATAATAAACCCACACAAGAAGGTTTTTATCAACACTATAAGGCTATTGCCGAAGCATCCAAATTACCTATCATCTTATACAACGTACCAGGTAGAACAGGTGCCAACATGAGTGCCGAAACTACTTTAAGGTTAGCCAAAGAAGTTAAAAATATCATCGGAATTAAAGAAGCTTCAGGTAATTTTGATCAGTTTAATGAGATAGCAGCTCATAAACCAGAAGGTTTTGACTTAATTTCTGGAGATGACCCCATAACGTTACCTATGATTGCTTTAGGTGCTATAGGGGTAATATCAGTTGTTGCAAATGCTTTCCCTTTAAAATTTTCTGAAATGGTACGCACCTGCTTAAACAATGATTTTAAAGGTGCAAGAAAAAGTCATTTTGACTTTTTAGCTTTTACAAGATTATGTTTTGTAGAAGGTAACCCTGCCGGGATTAAAGCTGCAATGAAACAATTAGACATTTGTGATGATTATGTAAGATTACCTCTTGTTCCTGTTAGCGCTCAAACAAAAGCGCAAATTATAGAGGTTATTAAAACATTAAAAAATTAATAATCGTCATCTAAAATCATCAACTATCTTACTATTAAAATCAGGAAACAAATACTCAATCTGTTTCCTGATGATATCTTAACTATTACTTAGCTTTCTTTGCTTCGTTATATCTTTTACTCACTTCGTCCCAATTAATCACATTCCAGATAGCAGAAAGATAATCAGCTCTTTTATTCTGATATTTTAAATAATAAGCATGTTCCCATACATCTATCCCTAAAATAGGTATACCCTTTTTAGCAGCTCCTTCCATTAAGGGATTGTCTTGATTTGCAGTAGAAGAAACCACTAAATTACCACTCTCATCAACAATCAGCCATGCCCAACCAGAACCAAATCTTTTTACGGCAGCATCGTTTAATTTATTCTTCAAACCATCTAAACTTTTAAAAGATGCATTAATGGCTGCGCTAAGTTCTGCCGACGGATTACTTTTTTTAGGGGAAAGAATAGACCAAAACAATTCATGGTTATAATGCCCTCCAGCATTATTTTTTATTCCAGTGTCATATTTTGACATATTTGCCAAAATAGCCTCAATAGATTGATTTTCTACACCCTTAGCTTTTAATGCATCATTCAAGTTTTTAATATAACCAGCATGGTGCTTAGAATAATGAATCTCCATAGTTTGAGCATCAATATAAGGCTCAAGCGCCTTATAATCATAAGGCAAAGGTTTTTGCGTAAACTGTGCAAAAAGGCTGTTTGTTGCCAACAACATGGCAAGTAGTAATAACTTATTTTTCATTTCTCTTTTTTTTAATTGTAAATGTAAAACTAAAAATATGTTTTAAAGAGCTATTGCAAAAAAGATACATGTTTCACATTAAATAAGCGATAATTACATTAAAATAACATCTTTTCCAGAAAAATCTTTAAAATATTATTCCCATATCAGTACAACATTACTCTTGACTCAACTTTATTATAAAGTCGATAAATTCTTTATTGGTATAATCAGCACCACCCTCATGCTTAAATACCAATTTACCTTTTTTATTTAAAACAATAGTAGTTGGAATACTATTCCCCAGATACGCACTGGGCACTGCACTAGCAAGCACATATAATGGCAAATCCAAATTCCTTTTTTGCATAAATTTTAATGATTTCCGCAAATCCTGATCAACATCCACAGTTAAAACAATAAGCTTATTATTTCCCTTAAATTGCTTAGCCAGTTGATGGATAGACGGCATTTCTGCAATACAAGGCGGACACCAAGTAGCCCAAAAATTAATGAACACAACTTTACCTTTTAAACTAGATAATCTTACTTCTTTACCTGTTTCATCTTTAAAAACAACCTCTTCCTCTGAAATTGAAGCTGCTTTGATTTCTTGATCTTGAGGTAAATCAGGCTGAAATAAGCCTACCATCATTAAGCCTTCAATTACTTTTCCTTTAACTTGCGGACTAAATAGCATTGCTAAAGCAAAAACAACTAATAACACAGTTGAAATATTAGACCAACTGAACAACTTCTTATCATTTTTCTCTTTCTCCACCATCATTTTCTGATTTAATCCCGCTTACAAGTATTCAGTTTAAAAAGTGCGTACAAGGGGCAAAAACTCACTAAACTTGTTAGAACAAATACAATAGCTAGCACTAATAATACCATACCTAAAGCGCCCTTTATCATTTCATTATAGTACAATAAAGTAATTACCAAGGCTATAATTACTCTTAGGCTTCTATCTAAGCTTCCCATATTCTTTTTCATATTTCAAAATTTTAATGGTTATATCTATTTGATACATTACACCCGCCAATACCACAAGCAGAAACATTAAAAAGTCCTTGATAAAGTAAAATTGCAGCTAAAACAGCTATCATCACTTCCTCACGAGCAATAGCTTCATAAGCGATATAAATACCCGCTAGGGTTTTTATGATTCGGATAATATTCCAATTATTTAGCAACAGACTTCTCATAAACTCTTCTTTAATTCTTATAACAAATATGAAATAATAGCATTGGGATTTAGGTGACATAAGTCACTTTAGCCCAAAATTTTTAAATAAAAAAATCCCTAACAATTTGTTAGAGATTTTTCTGAAAGCTTATAACGGCTTAATACTTTGTACTCTGTACTTTCTACTCTATACTTTGTACTCTATACTTTCTAACTTTCTACAGCATGCCGCCACAAACAGAAATTACCTGTCCGTTTACGTAAGCACTCATATCTGATGCTAAGAAAACACAAACATTGGCTACATCATCTGTTTCTCCCGCTCTTTTTAAAGGAATATCTTTTTCCCATCCCTCTACAACTTTTGGATCTAAAACAGCTGTCATTTCTGTTCTGATAAAACCTGGAGCTACCACATTGGTTCTGATATTTCTTGAACCTAATTCTTTAGCTATTGATTTAGAAAAACCTATAATCCCAGCTTTAGATGCTGCATAATTAGATTGTCCAGCATTTCCTTGTACACCAACTACAGAGCTCATATTAATAAACACACCATGACGGTTTTTCATCATGATTTTTGACGCTGCTTTTGTGGTATTAAAAATTGATTTTAAGTTTACTTCCAATACATCGTCCCAATTTTCTTCAGACATACGCATTAATAAACCATCTTTAGTAATACCAGCATTGTTCACAACAATATCTATGGTACCAAAATCAGTAACAATAGCATTAATCAGTTGCTCAGCCTCTCCAAACTTAGAAGCATCAGAACGGTAACCTTTTATTTGCGTACCATATTGTTGCAATTCTTTCTCTAAAGCTTCGCCTTTTTCCACTGATGATAAATAGGTAAATGCAACATTTGCACCTTGTTCTGCAAATTTTTCTGCAATTCTTTTTCCTATTCCTTTAGATGCACCAGTAATTAATGCGGTTTTCCCTTGTAATAACTTCATTTTATTTGATTAAGATAAAGACGTGAAATTATCATTTTTTTTTGATAAGCATACAAGCCCTTATAAAAAGCAAAAGGCATTCTTATATAAGAATACCTCTGCTTTTAGTTTTTTAGAATTTATGTGTAGATATTAATTTTAATATCTTCTTTTTCTTTCTCCACCAGATTTTCTTTCTCCACCACCACTATTTCCACCCTCTTTTCTTTTACCAGAAAAATCTCTGAATCCGCCACCGCTACTTCTTTCTCCTCCTCTATCACTTCTTTCTCTTCGCTCGCCGCCACTGCTTCTACTGCCGCCGCCACCATAGCTTCTTCGCTCTCTGTCTCCACCACGATTAGGGCCTCCACCACCTCTTCGCTCACTTCTTCCTTCTCCAGAAACTTCAATTCTTACATCTCTACCATGGAAATCTACTTTCTTGAAGCCTTCAATCACTTTTTCTGCAACTTCATTCTCCACTTCAAAGAAAGAGAAAACACCTTTCATATCAATCTTACCAACAGATTTACCACTTATACCTGCATTGTTACAGATATAACCTAAAAGATCTCCTCTTGTAAAATCATCAACAGAACCCAAGTTGATAAACAAACGCGTAAATCCACTTTGTCCTGCTCTGCCGCCATCTCTTTCTCTACCGCCACGCTCATCTGTAGCAGTATTTAAATCCGGGGCATTTTTGTAATAATCTAAGAATCTGTTAAACTCTAAAGATGCAAAACGTTTGATAACATCTTCTTTAGTTAAATCCTTAAACTCGTCCATAATCCTAGGAAGATACTGTTCTATCTGAGAATCATTAACCTCTACATTATGAACTTTATGTACCAAACCAAATAATTGTTTCTCTACAACATCAAAACCAGTTGGAATTTCTGCTTTTGTAAATTGCTTACCAATTACTTTTTCTATTTGGCGTATTTTGTATAATTCTTTAGAGTTGATGATAGCTATAGAAATACCTGTTTTACCAGCTCTTCCTGTTCTACCACTTCTATGCGTGTAGTTTTCTATCTCATCTGGTAAAGAATAATTGATAACGTGGGTAACATCGCTAACATCAATACCACGGGCTGCAACATCAGTAGCAATTAACAATTGCAAACTTCTATCGCGGTAACGCTTCATCACTTTATCACGTTGTTGTTGAGATAAATCTCCGTGTAAAGAATCGGCATTGTAACCATCTTTTACTAAAGATTCTGCAATTTCTTGAGTTTCTATTTTAGTACGACAAAATACAATACCAAAAATTTCTGGATTAAAATCTACAATACGTTTAAAAGCTGCGTATTTGTCTCTAGCTTTAACGATGTAATACTCATGCTCAATATTAACATTACCTGTGTTTTTTGTCCCCATGGTTAACTCATGTGGGTTGGTCATGTAATTGTTGGCAATGGCTCTTACCTCTTTAGGCATGGTAGCAGAAAACAACCAAGTTTTCTTAGTGTCTGGGGTTGTAGAAAGGATATCGTTAATATCATCCTGAAAACCCATGTTTAACATCTCATCAGCCTCGTCTAAAACCACATATTTCACTTGAGAGAAATCTATAGCTTTTCTGTTAAGGATGTCTAGCATACGACCAGGTGTTGCCACCACAATTTGTACGCCTCTTTTAATGTCTCTTAATTGGTTTACGATGTTTGCACCACCGTATACTGCAACTACATTAACATTAGGAAGGTTTTTAGAATAATTTTTTAAATCGTTACTGATTTGTAAGCAAAGTTCACGTGTTGGGCAAAGAATAAGTGCTTGTGGGTGATTTTTACTGTAGTCGATCAGTTCTAATAATGGAAGGCCAAATGCGGCTGTCTTTCCTGTTCCTGTTTGGGCTAATCCGACAAAATCGTTGCTGCCTGATAACAAAACTGGAATGGCACTTTCCTGGATTGGAGTAGGGTTAGTAAAACCTAACTCAGTTATCGCATTAACAATATCATGTCGTATCCCCAATTCATTGAATGGGTTCATGATAATTTATAAAATATGGCAACATTGCCAAATAGGGCGCAAAGATACAATTATATACCTGAAATGCAAAATCTGTCTGATATAGTTTTTTATACCAGACAGTAATACAGCTTTTACAGCTTTATAAATTTTGTATTAATTTGATTTGATGCACTTGTTAGCTTGAAGAAATAAACGCCACTAACCAGGTTCTGAGAAAAATCAAACCTATTTAAGCCGTTTTCTAATAAAATATCTTGTTGAGCCAAGACTTTACCCCCTATATCAAACAAGCTTAGTTTTGCTTTTTCTTTTACGGGAGATAAAATTTGAGCCGTAACCGTATTACTATTTTGTAAAACACTTAAAGTAGCAAAAGATATATTTGATATGGCTGATCTAACTGCTAAAATTTCGCTTTTACCATCAATATCTAGTTGCTTTAATCTATAATAATTGGTTCCAGGCAGAGGATTTTCATCTACAAAACGATATTTTGTTAAAGCTATGGTAGTTCCTGAACCTTCTTTTGAGCCAATTTTAGTAAAGCTTATTCCATCTACTGATCTTTCTATTTCAAAACTTGCATTTTCAGTTTCTGATAAAGTTTCCCAGTTTAATAAGATGGTTTTATCAATAGCTTGAGCTGCGAAAGAGGATAGTTGGATGGGAAGTACTCCCAAAAGATTTTTAATAACAAAATTATCAAAGTCTAAATTTGCATTTGATGAACTACTAGGATAAATAAATTTCATATTGTTTAATCCCACAGTTGGCGTAGTTGCTGGTATATCATTAAACTCTTTTACGTTACCTACCCAAATATCATAAGCATCTATTCCAACTGATTCCAAAACTCCACTAGGAGCCAAATAATCTTGAGAAGAGCTGGTATTATTAATGACAAGAGTTATAGTTCTTTTACCAGTATAGATGTTCCCATTTGTATTTGGTCCGATATTTCTTAGACTAAAACTTCCTGTTGTCTCAAAATTAAAAGTTATTCTACTGTGAAAATCTACAGTTGCTGGGGCTGAGGCACTATTTTCAAAATTTGAACCTACATAAAATGTAGCTTGTGTTATTGCAGCTGCTGCTAAATTATTACTTATTTCAAAATCAAATTTTACTTCCAGTAACTCGGGTGCGCCAGTAAAAGGTGTAATTCTTGAAAAATAACCTGTACTTCCTCCTGATTTAGCGAATCTTAAAGTCCCGCTATTTATAGATGTAGGATTGTTGGTTGCATTGTTTATAGCGGTAAACTGCCCAATACCAGGCGTTCCACTTACATAGTCTGCAACAACAGCAGAAGAGCTAAAATCTTGAGAGAATATAGTTGTCTGTGCAAAAACAGAATTAGACAAGCCCAATAAAAAGAGTAAAAATTTTTTCATGTGTATCGAATTTAATTTTTTAAGTAGTTTCTGCTAAATATAAAGAGAATAGATTAAATTTATGTGAAATTTTCAAAAAATAATTGATAAATATTTCGTTTTGTCAATACAAAAACACCACAAAGTTATAAACTCTAAAAAATCATTATTGTTTTATCCCTTTTTTATACCACAATTTAAAATCCTTAAAACAATAATTAGGCATCATTATTGAATTATTGCTCTCAAAAAAAACATTTCTTATGATAAATACCGTAGAACAATTAAAGAATACTTTAGAAGATTCTTTATTAAAAGAAAACATCAATACCAATTTAAGTAAAACAGAAAGGATACTTTCTATAGCCGGAGGAACTTATATCGCCCTTAAAGGATTAAAAAACATATTTTCTCATCCTCTTATCGCGGCAACAGAATTGACCTTAGGCTATACTTTACTTAACAGAGGGGTCTCTGGCTATTGCGCCATTTCAGAAAAACTAGAACAAGAACCCAAAGGCCCTGAACCTATTTTGGTTGTAGGAAATATTTAAACAAAAAAAGAAGTTATCTCAAATCACCACTTTGTGTCAGGCTAAAGGAGCGGAGTCGAAGCCTTTTCTTATCCTTCGACTTCGCTACCATTGACGCTATTTATAAATGTTTAAAAATTAAGCATTCACCCACTGGCTTTCCGGCCTCTTGACCGGCCATGTCAAGGTACTTTTTTCCGCAAAAAGTACCCAAAAACTCTCCGCTGCGCCGCTTGCTTCTAAAGGTTCTACTAAGGCTAATCCTGTAGAAGCCGCAACCGCCAAGGCGGAATTGGGCGTAAACGGCTGTTAATGCTTGGGCAGGACTATCGAAATACTTAAACACGTCATTACATATTGATTTATATGAAATATATTAACCCTCAGGATGACAACAAAGGTCCGCTCAATGTGGCAAATATGATTTTTGACAGCCTCTTGCTACACTTCGATTATCTAAAGCATTACCTCAATCTATCCGCAGATTTTATCAATTTATCATCTCTTTTAATCCCCTTAACTGCTAGCACCAAAAATAAAACCGCTATAGATGATAGTCCGGCACCAATACCATAATCTCCTATCTCTAATAGAGTAGTAGTAGCATTTTTTACAGTTTGCGATAACCAAAAACTGTAAGCAATAATAACAACGATATGTACATAGGTAAACATCATTTGCTGCTTTCTATTCTTGTAAAGAAATATCAATACCAACGAGTTTAAAGCTAACAATGCCGTAATAATGGTTAATAATAAAAAACTTTCTGTTTGTACTACATTTCCATCAAGGGTTTGGGTTACACCGGTAACGCTTATTTTTTTTGCTCCATCGGTTTCAAAAACTGTGGCAATAGGAAACATAAACAAAGCTGCAAGTGCTAAAGAAGCTAAGAAAAAATAAACAGTTTGTATTCTTTGTATCATAATCTTTTTTAAATATAAACAATTAAGCAAATGTAAAAACATCTGGTCTTATTAAAATTGTTTATAAAAGAAATTACATAAATGTTGCCTATTGAACTAAAATGGTAAGCCTATTTAGATTAAATTTGTAGGGTGCATCACGTTAACAGATATTTTCTAGAATTAAGCTATCATGGAATAAATTACCATGGCTGGCAATATCAACCTAACGCTATTACTGTTCAACAAAAAATTGACGAAGCTTTAAGCATCTATTTTAAAGATAAAATAGAAACTTTAGGCTGTGGCAGAACAGATACTGGCGTACACGCCACTCAGTTTTTTGCACATTTTGATTGCCCTATCGCGAATTTAGAAAACCAAGAACTTAAATTCCTGAGAAGTTTAAATGCGCTTCTACCTCATGATATCGCTATACATCATATTTACCCAGTAGTGCCAGATGCGCATGCCCGTTTTGATGCCACTTTTAGGTCTTATCAATACCATATTCATTTTCATAAAAACCCTTTTAAAACCCATACCAGCTGGCTTATAAAAGAAAATCTGGATATGAACGCCATGAATATTGCAGCAACATATCTATTAGAATATGAAGATTTTAGTGCTTTCTGTAAGGCTAATGCCGATAATTTTACGAATAACTGTTTAGTTTCCAGAGCAGAATGGGAAGTAGCTTCCGATGGAATTATCTTCCATATCACCGCTAACAGGTTTTTGAGAAATATGGTAAGGGCAATTGTGGGCACTTTAACGGATATTGGAAGAGGGAAATTTTCACCAGACTATATGAGAGAAGTGATAGAAAGTAAAAACAGATCTTACGCTGGTGCTTCTGTACCTGCTTGTGGACTTTTCTTAACCGAAGTTAACTATCCTTATATCATGAGGGCAATAGAAGAAGAAAAATAATGGCAGAAGTTACTGGAAAAACCTATGATTGGAGCTTATTAAAAAGACTTTTTAAATATACCAACCCTTATAAAAGACTTTTTTATCTTGCTATTTTTTTAACCCTTAGCTTAGCTATCGTAGCTCCGTTAAGACCCCTGCTTATTCAAAAAACGGTTGATGATTTTATCCTTTTTGATAATAAATCCGGATTGATCAATATGACTATTATCCTTATCATATTGTTAATCCTTCAAACCGTTATCCAATACTATCACACATTCCTAACCAATACACTAGGGCAATCGGTTATTAAAGATTTAAGAAAAGATGTTTTTAACCATCTAACCCAACTCAGATTAAAGTATTTTGATAAAACACCTTTAGGACAACTCATAACACGTACCGTATCTGATTTAGAAACCATTGCCGATATATTTTCTGAAGGTTTAATAGTTATTATTGGCGATATATTACAATTGGTAACCATTATTGGGGTCATGTTGTATACCGATTGGAAGCTCACTTTAGTGGTTTTAATTCCGATGCCATTATTGATGCTTGCAACTTACATTTTCAAAGAAGCCATAAAATCTGCTTTTCAAGAGGTAAGAACACAGGTTGCCCAACTCAATACTTTTTTACAAGAACACATTAGTGGCATCAGTATCATCAGATATTTTGCCAGAGAAGATCAAGAATACAAAAAGTTTAAAGCTATAAATGCGGTTCACCGCGATGCTCATATCCGTTCAAACTGGTATTATTCTATATTTTTTCCTGTTGTAGAGATTATATCCGCTCTGTCTATTGGCTTATTGGTTTGGTATGGTTCTAAAAGTATACTTAACAATGAAATTTCTGCCGGAGTAGTGGTTGCCTTTATCATGTACGTTAACATGTTATTTAGACCTATTAGAGAATTAGCAGATAAGTTTAACACCTTACAAATGGGTATGGTAGGCGCTGATAGAATTTTTAAAGTTTTAGATACTCAGGAACAAACTATTAATGAAGGCAAACTGGCACCACAAAACTTAAAAGGCGAGATTGTATTTAAAGATGTTTGGTTTTCTTACCAGCAAAATCAAACTCCTATAATTGAAGAAGATTGGATATTAAAAAACATTTCTTTTGAAGTTAAAGAAGGAGAAACATTAGCGCTTGTAGGTGCTACTGGTGCAGGTAAATCCTCAACCATCAATATCCTGAATAGATTTTATGAAATCAGTAAGGGAAGTGTTAAAATAGACGGTATTAACATCAAAGATTTTGAGCTTACATACTTAAGAAATCAAATAGCCACGGTTTTACAGGATGTTTTTTTATTTTCTGATACCATTGCAAATAACATCTCCCTCAAAAATCAAGCTATTAGCAGACAAAAAATTATAGCAGCAGCTAAAGATGTTGGCGCACATGATTTTATTATGCGTTTACCCGATGGTTATGATTATCAAGTACAAGAAAGAGGTGCTACTTTATCTGCTGGACAAGCACAATTAATCTCTTTTATCAGAGCGCTGGTTTACGACCCTAAAATTTTAGTTCTAGATGAAGCTACTTCATCAGTAGACACAGAAACAGAAATTTTGATACAACAAGCTATAGAAAAACTAATGCTAGGCAGAACCTCCATAGTTATTGCGCATCGTTTATCTACCATCCAAAATGCAGATAGAATCATTGTATTAGACCATGGTGAAATTAAAGAAAAGGGCACACACCAAGAGTTGCTCAGGTTAAACGGTTATTATAAAAACTTGTATGACCTACAATTTAATTCTAGCGGGATAGAAAAAAGCTAAGCATATCATTCATGACCATCAAGAGTAATTGAACTTATTTGAAAGGTATAAAATTATCAATAGATTAAAACCTACCGCCCTGAAATCCCGTTAGCGAATGTTTCAACAAAACTTATAATTCTATTCAATATTCTATCTCCAATTTCTTTTGACTTTAAAACACTAGGCCGGCCTTCTTTACGTAAATCTAATATCTCATTTCTTAAAGGTTGTCTTTCAGCAAAAAGATAATTTTCTATTAATTTTTCGGTCTTTTCTTCCGAAAGATCTTCTTCTTGTATCAATTGTTTTAAGGCTATTAACTGCTCTTCACTCCAGAACTTTTCAAACTCTTCGGGAATGGCATCTGCATCTTTAATATGAGGTAAGTTTTCCTGAATAAATTTCTCTATTAAATCTCTTTTACTTCTTAAAGAAACCTCTGTATTTAGCAAATTAAAAATCTCTTTTTGTAAACGTTCTTTTTCTTGAGTAGTTTGGTTTGATTTAACTTTCATTAATAGCTGAAGAATGTAGGTTACATTTATGGTATCACGCCTAATTAATTCTAGTTCAAAATCTATATCCTTTAAAATAGATGTTTTTTCTTTTGTTTGAGGTGGAATTCTTTCTTTTAAATCTAAATACTTACTGGTATAATCTGTGAATAATTGTTCTTCTATATCTAAATCATTCCAAGTAAACTCTGTATAATGACTCATTTTCTTATGAAGCCTAATTAGCATTCTAAAAGCGAGAATAAATTTCAATTTATCTTCTTCAGAATATAAATCGTCTACTGATTTTACAACAGGAACAATTTTCAACAGATTTTCTGTAGCCTCGTTAAATTGATTTACATACGATTCATAAGGTTCGACAATAATTTCATCAATAGCTTCTTTATTACTAAATAAGGTAATAGCCTCGTCTGTCTTATCTTTTAAGTTTCTAAAGCAAATGATATTGCCCTGTGTTTTATTCTTATCTAAAATACGGTTGGTGCGACTAAATGCTTGTATTAAACCATGATATTGAAGGTTTTTATCAACATACAAAGTATTTAGATTCTTACTATCAAAGCCTGTTAGAAACATATTTGCAACTAAAAGAATATCCGTTTCATGTTTAGGATGCTTAGATTTTTTTGCTATAGCATTATAGTAATTATAAAAACTTTCTGTGTCTTTAATATTTTCAGCAGTTCCAAACTGGGCATTAAAGTCCTTAACATACTCTTCTAATAACTCTCTTCGGTGCGGCTTTATATGTCCATAACTTGCCTCTGGCTCGGCTGCCATACTTATTGGTGGATAAACATCATCTTTTAGCTCGTCCTCATTTTGGGCATAGCTAAATATGGCAGCAATTTTTAAATCATGTTCTCCATTAATTCTTTTACGCTTAAAAATCTCATAATATTGAATTACCGAGTCAATATCCTGAACGCACATCATAGCGCAAAAATTTCTATTTTGCGTTTTTTGGTCATGGTATTGAATTATATAATCTACAATAGCCTCCTTTCTTTCTGGCGCTTCTAATACCTCAGCCTCATTGATTTCTTCTACTTTTAAATCAATAATATGGTCTTTCTTTTTAAATGTCTGGATATATTCAACAGAAAATTTCAAGACATTTTCATCTCTAATCGCATCAGTGATTACATATTTATGTAGGCATTTACCAAATAAACTTGCTGTCGTTTTTTCTCCATCAGCATTTTCTGCAAGGATAGGTGTACCTGTAAAACCAAATAGTTGAACATTAGTAAAATAGCTGATGATATTTTTATGGGTATCACCAAATTGAGAACGATGGCACTCATCAAAAATAAAAACCATTCTTTCATCTTGAATAGTTTTCATCTTAATCAAATTCTTACCCGAAATAGCGTTATTTAACTTTTGAATGGTCGTAACAATAATTGGGATATTAGGATTTTTGAATTGTTGAATCAATTCATCAGTACTACCAGCGGCACTCACACATCCTTTGCTAAATTTATCATACTCTTGGTTGGTTTGGTAATCTAAATCTTTTCTATCAACAACAAATACTACTTTTTTTATAGCTGGAATTTTAGATAAAATCTGACTTGCCTTAAAACTAGTTAATGTTTTACCGCTACCTGTAGTATGCCAGATATAACCATTTTTTTGGACACTATAACCCTTTAAAATCTCATTTTCTGTTACCTTTTTGATGATGCTTTCTACAGCATAATACTGATATGGTCTAAGCACCATGAGCTTCTTGTCTGTTTCATTTAAGACAATATATTTACATATCATCTTACTAACATGGCAGGGCTCTAAAAAAGAATCAGTAAAACCGTTAAGGATATTATTTAAAGGTTTGTTTTGTTCATCTGTCCAATGGAAAGTTTGAAGATATTCTTGAGGATGCGAACCAAAATTACTGAAGTATTTAGTGTTTACACCATTACTGATGATGAACAATTGAACAAAATGAAATAAGCCTTTTCCTGCTCCAAAGCTATGTTTTTGATAACGGTTAATTTGGTTAAAGGCTTCTTTCATTTCCAAGCCTCTTCTTTTAAGTTCTATTTGAACTAGAGGTAAACCGTTTATTAAGACAGTAACATCATATCTATTTTCGTATTTACCTTCTTGTGTTATCTGGTTTGTAACCTGATATTCATTTTGACACCAATGCTCTACATTTAAAAATTCAAAGTACAGATTATCACCATTATCTCTGAGAATATGCTGCCTTTCACGTAATGTTTTCGCTTTTTCAAATACTGAGCCTTTACTTAAAATATTAAGCACTTTCTCAAACTCTGTATCCGTAAATTGTATTTTATTATGTTTCTCTAGCTGTGTCTTTAAATTAGCCAACAAGGCTTTTTCATCAGCAATAGAGACAAGTTTATAACCAATTTTTTGTAATTGGATGATAAGCTGTTCTTCTAAAATCTGTTCTGATTGTTTACTCATAAGTTTTCGCCATTCCGAAACTACAAAAAATAGAAAACAAAGCCCCTTGTTTACATAAAAAATAATTTTCCTGAAATCAAAGAGCTTTGTTTTCCAAAAATGAAGATAAGTTTATTTGTTTTCCATAATCAAGTAAAAATAGAAGACAAACCTTTTTGCTTTCAAGATTTGTATTCAAAGTATTTTGTGTTCAAAATATTCAAACAAACCGAAATCAAATAATTACTTTAATCCTTTAAACATTTGTTCAATAGCCTTTTTCTTTTGCTCCAAATTTGGATGTACATAAAGGTTCAAAGTTGTACTGATGTTAGAATGCCCTAGTAGTACACTTACGGTTTTATAATCGCAGTTACTCTCTATACATCTTGTAGCAAAACTATGCCTTAAGCCATGAAATTTTAAATCTGGCATATTTAACAGTTCCATCAGGTTTTTATAATAACTACGGTAAGTTCTAGGTTCTGTTGGCTTAGCCTCATTAGTTAAAACAAAAAAAGACGGATTAACTATTTTCTTAAAAGGTTTTAGCAGTCTCAATAAATCTTTGCTGATTGGTATTTCTCTGATTGAATTTTTTGTTTTAGGTGTATCCAGAATAAGTTCAGTTCTTCTTTGTCCGTTTTCTATCACATAGATGCGTTGTATGGTTCTGTTTACATTAATGATTCCGTTGTCTATATCGATATCATCCCAGGTTAATGCACAAACTTCTCCTATACGCATACCCGCACTTAAACAGATATAAACACCTAAATTTTTAAACGTAAAATGATCTTGAATATAATTCATGATTTTTTTCTGATTGCTACGGTTTAGCACTTCAATGTTACGCTTCTCACGCTCGGTAGGGAACTGTATTTCAAAAGGAGTATATGCTAACCACTTATTTTTTGCACCAAATTTGAGAATCATCTTCAAAACAATTAAAATGTCTTTGATTGTTTTTTGACTAAGCCCTCTTTCAAGTTTCTGAAAAACAAATTTTTGTACATCTGCCTCAGTTAACTCGTAATAATGACCAAATACTGGCAATAAATGGTTTTCTGTAAGGAGTACATAAGCAGAAAAACTCGACTTTTTCACGTACTGCTTTTTGTCTTTTTTCCATAGTTCAATAATTTCTGAGAGTTGTTTTTGATTGTTCATGATTTTATTTATTGATTAAAATCACGAAGAAAAGTAATTGATGATTAAGGATTACTAATCTTTATGTAATTAAGGATTAAAGGTTCCCAATTTAAGATTTCCTGGCTTTGAGGGGGCATGGGAGGTTAAGAGGTTGGGGGAGGTTGCAAAATTTTCAAAAGGGAAAGGTATTTCAAAAAGTGATATTACTGAAGATGGAATGAACGATTGCATAAGATATGGTGAGCTTTATACATATTATGGTGAAGTTATTAAAGAGATAAAATCGAAGACGAATTTGCAAAAGTCTTTATTAGTACTTAGCGAGGATAATGATGTTATAATTCCTGCATCTGGTGAATCTAAAATCGATATTGCTACAGCTTCTTGTGTTTTAAAATCGGGAGTTGCATTAGGAAGTGATTTAAATATTATTAAAACAGATAATGATGGAGTGTTTTTATCGTATTATCTGAATAGTAAAAAGAAGATGGAAATAGC
>NZ_AULF01000030.1 GCF_000425145.1 Pedobacter glucosidilyticus DSM 23534 | reverse complement strand
TTTGATTTTTTCATCGCAATTATTTGTTTCAAGTTATAAATAATTGCCCTGCTTCTCTAATTTTGATCGTTGCTGTTTTGTGGGAGGAGGTCATTAGGACATGAAAATCCTATCCACAAAATTTTTAAAACAAGCAAAATCCTAAAAATACAACCCTTTTACAAGAACAAAGGTTTTAACCAAAAATCAATTCACGACACTTTACAAAAACCCTCTAAACAACAAAGCCTCTCCAAAAATGAAGAGGCTTCGACTATTTATTAACGATTAAAATTAATTCAGTTTAAAAGGGGCAATCAATGCAAATTTTGGGATTAAAACAGTTAAAGCTTCATCATCTACCAATCTTCGCATTTCATAACTACCATGCATAGTTCCCATATCTGTTTGTAAGTTACATCCTGATACATATTCATGCATGCCTCCTGGCTCTATAATGGGCTGTTGCCCCACAACACCTTCTCCTTCTACCTCTCTTTTTGTGCCATTAGAATCAAAAATATTCCAATGTCTGCTCATAAGCTGTACGCTGTAATGACTTAGATTTTCTATCCTAATTTTATAAGCGAACATAAAATGCTCATTAGCCGGATTTGAGTATTCTGGCTGGTAGGTGGTTTCAACAGAAACTTTTACTCCGTCGGTTATTTGCGCTACCATTTTTTTTAATTTTTTAACAATTTAGAGATTAAAAATATAAAATCAAAAATCAGACCGCTACTGTATCAAATTTGTTTCTAATTTCATGTAGTACGTCTTCTATGTCTTCTACGCGTTCTAAGCTTACCAGTTTCATTCTATATTCTTTAAAATTTGGTATGCCTTTAAAATAGTTAGCGTAATGTCTTCGCATTTCAAAAATACCTGTTTTTGGTCCCTTCCACTCGATAGATTTTTTCAAATGCGTAGTGCAAACATCAACCCTTTCATTAATGGTTGGACCATCTAAAAAAGTACCGGTCTCAAAGAAATGTTTTACTTCTCTAAAAATCCAAGGGTAACCAATAGCAGCTCTACCAATCATAATTCCGTCTACTTCGTACTCCAAACGCCAATTAGCGGCTTTTTCAGGAGAATCTACATCGCCATTACCAAAAATAGGAATTTGTATTCTTGGGTTTCTTTTGATTTCTCTAATCAATGTCCAATCGGCAACGCCTTTATACATTTGGGAACGCGTACGACCATGTATGGTTAAAGCTTTAATACCCACATCTTGTAAGCGCTCTGCTACCTCATAAACGTTTTTGGTGTTGTCATCCCAACCTAAACGAGTTTTAACTGTAACAGGTAAATGCGTAGCCTTAACAACAGCAGCCGTCATGGCTACCATTTTATCTATATCTTGTAATAAGCTTGCACCAGCCCCACGGCATGCTACATTTTTTACAGGGCAACCGTAATTGATATCAATTAAATCGGGTTTTGCTTTGGTGGCTATTTCTGTAGCTTCACGCATGTGCTCGATATCGCTACCAAAAATTTGAATCCCTATAGGGCGCTCATACTCAAAAACATCTAATTTTTGTCTGCTTTTGGCGGCATCTCTTATCAAACCTTCTGAGGAAATAAACTCCGTATACATCATATCTGCTCCGTTTTGTTTGCAAACAAAGCGGAATGGCGGGTCGCTCACATCTTCCATCGGCGCAAGCAATAATGGAAAATCACCTAAATCTATATTTCCTATTTTAACAGACATTTAAAAATCAAATCATTAAATTAATCGCAAATTTACTAAATATCCTTAATTATGAGAGACATGCAAAAGTCAACACATCAACACCCAGCTCTACAATTAATTTATTTGTTGCTTTATGTGATTGCAGGTGGACTAGTGTTTACCGTTATTGGTGTTCTTATTTACAGCCTCACTGGTAATAATTGCTCTATACTTTTAACTGGCGATGAAAGCAATATGGATATCAATTTCATCAGAACCATACAAATTTCTAGCTCTTTGGGTATTTTTATTGCCGGCCCATTAACTTTTGCTTTAGCCACAAAACAACCTCTAAAATCTTATTATCACTTTTATAATCCGCTTAAAACGCCCCAATTACTTATTATAGTTACAGCCATTATGGTTTTAGGCTTACCTTTTCTTGAGCTTATTAACGCCGCCAACCAAAAAATGGTTTTACCAGATTTTTTAAAAGGCTTAGAACAATGGATGCGAGAAAAAGAACAACAAGCCGCCGTTTTAACCAAACAGCTTTTGGTGATGAAAAGCTTTAGCGATTATTTACTTAACCTATTGATGATAGCTATTATACCCGCCATAGGTGAAGAGCTTTTATTTAGAGGAGCTTTACAGAACATATTTTACAAATGGTTTTATAACCCACATGTTGCCATTTGGATAAGCGCCATTATATTTAGTACTATACATGTACAATTCTTTGGTTTTTTCCCTAGGATGTTTTTAGGTGCATTATTTGGCTACTTTTTATGGTGGAGCGGGAGCTTATGGTTTGCCATTTGGGGACATTTTCTTAATAACGGTTTAGCTGTAACTATGGCTTATATACTACAATTACAAGGCAAAAGTATTGATGAAATTGAGAAAACAGACACCTTTCAAATATGGGGATATTTATTAAGTGCAATAATTACCTTAGTTTTGTTGCTTAAGTTTTATCAGAACTTTAAAAAGAATAGCCAAATAGATATTTATGAATAGTACTTGGGTAAAAATTTATACTTCACATCAGTTCATGAAATCTGAAATAGTGAGGCAAGTACTAATTGACCATGAGATAGAAGCTGTTTTGATGAATAAACAAGATACAGCCTACAAATTTGGCGAGGTTGAGGTTTACATTCATCAATCTGATTTTGATAAAGCTTTAGAAATTATTATCCAAAACGACCTTTAATTTAATACCCTAATTATTATGAAGACCAGAGCTATAACTGGAGTTATTTTTATCCTTATCATGCTATGCTCCATATTTTTAGGGCCTTATGTTTTTACAGGGTTTTATATATTTTTAAGCTTAATTTGTTTGATGGAGTTTTTTGCTTTGGTTAAAACCACAGGAATTAGACCACACAGATCTATTGGTTATATAGCTGCATTAATCATCTTCGCATCAGTTGCGGGTAGATATTTCATTCAGTTTGAGACCAAATGGTTATTGATAAACATTCCTTTGTTTTTTGGGATTTTTGTGAGAGAACTTTATAAAAAGTCTAAAATACCATTTAGTAATATAGCTTATACTTTTCTAGGCTTGTTTTATACCATAGTACCTTTTATATTTTTCCATAGTATTGCCTTTATTTCTGGATCTTATAATTATAAACTAGCTTTGGGCTTTTTTCTGATGCTTTGGGCTAATGATACTGGCGCTTATATTTTTGGAGTTAAGTTTGGTAAAAAGCGTCTTTTTGAAAGACATTCACCAAAGAAATCTTGGGAAGGCTTTTTTGGTGGCGTTGCCACAAGTATAGCCGTTGCTTATATACTAGCTCAATATTTTACTTCATACAGTCTTTTAAATTGGATAACCATGGCAACACTTATCTCTTGCTTTGGTACCATGGGCGATTTGGTTGAATCTATGTTCAAAAGAAGTATAGAAATTAAAGATTCTGGAAAAATATTACCTGGCCACGGCGGTTTGTTAGACCGCTTTGACGGTTTACTACTTTCGGCACCTGTTGTTTTCGTTTACATATATTTGATTACTTATTAGTAGTTTTGGTAAAAATTTAAAAAAATGACCATCCACAAAGAAGGATATACCTCTATTGCATTAACCGTTCTGTTTGTTTTTGTTACTAATGCCCTCATCAATTATTACCTGCCACATGTTACCTGGTTTGTATGGTTGTGGTACCTAGTTTCTTTACTTTTATTTATAACTGTTTTACAGTTCTTTAGAAATCCAGTGGTGAACTTAACTTTAGGAGAAAACCAAATTATTTGCCCAGCAGATGGTAAAGTTGTTGTGATAGAAGAAGCACAAGAAAACGAATATTTTAAAGATAAAAGACTTCAGATATCTGTTTTTATGTCGCCCATTAATGTACATGTAAACAGAAGCCCAATAAGCGGTATCGTAAAATTCTTTAAATATCACCCAGGAAAATATTTGGTTGCTTGGGATCCTAAATCTTCTACAGATAACGAACGCACTACGGTTGTTGTTGAAAACAGTAATGGCATACCGGTGTTATTTAGACAAATAGCTGGTGCTTTGGCTCGCAGAATTGTTTGGTACGTAAAAGAAGGCGATCAAGTAGAACAAGGCAAAGAGTTTGGCTTTATAAAATTTGGTTCTAGGGTTGATGTTTTTTTACCTGTTGGAACCCAAGTTAATGTAAACCTTGGAGATAAGGTTAAAGGCGGTGTTACCGTTTTAGCAACGCTTTCTTAATCAGAGAGAATCTCTACAGGTTTGTTGTTTTAGATTTTGATATGACTGATAAACCTGTAATTTTTTTTGATGGCGTTTGTAACCTTTGCAATGGTTTTGTACAGTTTATCATAAAGCATGATAAATATGCAAAATTTAGATTTGCTGCATTACAATCAGACTTTGCCAAACAAGAACTTTTAACAAAAGTTATTTCTGTAGAGGAACTAAGCTCGGTAATACTACTCACAGAAAAGGATGTTTTTACCAAATCTACAGCCGCTTTAAAAATAGCATCGCAATTAAATGGTTTTTGGAAAGCCGCTTATATCTTCATCATCATCCCTAAATTTATAAGAGATTTTGTTTACGATATCATCGCTAAAAACCGTTATAAATGGTTTGGGAAAGAAAACCATTGTATGCTTCCTACTCAGGAATTAAAAGATAGGTTTTTAAATTAATTTAGATTTTTTTCTGAAGAAGTAATCTGCTGTTAAAAGCATGATGATGATATCAAAAAACAAGAAAGCTTGAATAGCAGTTCTAGAAAAACCTTCACCAATTTTAAAAACATCGTAATTCATATTAAAAGAACCGCTTGAAGCAGACCAATTTGTTTGCGCAATTGCTACAGCCATAATAACGCTCAGTATCAGTATAAAAGATGCCGCTATACCGTAGATTATTCTTTTATCAACTTGTGCTTTAAGAGATAGTGGTTGCGCTTGTAACCTTATTTTATCCATCACCGCAAAGCTGAAACCCATAGAAGGCTCTTCTAAATCTGTTGATTTAAGATGTTTATCAAAACTTAAAATTTCTTGATATAGGTTTTGAAAAGAAATATCTTCTCGCAGTAATCGCTCTATTTCTAGAGCCTCCTCTTTACTGCATAAACCATCTATATAATTCCAAATTTTTTCTTCTGCACTTTTCATATTAAATCCTCCGCTTCACTTTTTAAAAGTTGTTCTAGTTTAATTTTTAATCGGCCTCTAGCCCGATGTAATTTAACTTTAGCTGTATTGGCTTCAATTCCCATTATCTGAGCTATTTCTTCTAAAGATTGCTCGCCTTTGTAAAATAAGGTAATGATACTGGCATCATCAGGTAACAAACTTTCTATAGCTAAATTTAAATAATAATCTCTGGATTTCCGCTCTGTATTTAAATCCGTACTTGCTTGATGGCTATCTAAAACGTTTTGATGATTTTCATCATCAATAGAAAGAACATCAACCTGCTTCTTTCTTAAATAAGTCATAGCAGTAGTATAAACTATACGATAAAGCCATGTTGTAAATTTTCCTTTTCTCTCGTATCCGGATAAATATTTAAAAGCTTTCACAAAGCAATCTTGAGCTACTTCCTCGGCATCTTCTCTGCTTTTTGTAAAACGTAAAGCCAAGGTAAAAACATAACGTTGGTAGCGTTTAACTAAAAGCGCATAGGCTTGTTGGTCTCCAGCCAATACTGCATCTATAATAGCTATGTCTGTTAGTTCTTGTTGCATGTGTTGATGTTAAGACAAGCTATATAAGCTTTAGGTTACAGCTAACTCAAAATATCTTTAAAGGAAATAGATAGCACAAAAATTATACTTTTGGTGTAACCTGTTTAAAAACGATGTAGTCTTAGCTTCCAACAATAAGATTTAACAAGATTATTAAACATTAAAATACAAGATTATGAACAATGCAGACATCTTAATTCCGCTTACCATATTTATAGGAAGCTTTGCCGTAATTTTTGGTTGGCGATATTTAACCAATAAAGAAAGAATGGCTTTAATAGAGAGAGGGTTAAACCCGATACCAGAAAAGCCAGAATCAAAATCTAATTATTATCTTAAAATAGCTTTATTGTTAATGGGCGCTGGTTTAGGTTTATTTTTAGCTTTTGTTTTAGATAATACCGTTTTTGCACATAATGTTAACGAGTGGGGAAATACCAAAAACGAGGCTATTTATTTCTCCTTAATTACGCTTTTTGGTGGTTTGGGTCTATTTATTTCTTATACGATAGAGAAAAAAGAGAAGCAGCAAAAGCTTTAGCTATTTAACAGCCGGAACTACAGCTACCGTTAGCCTGCTGATGCAGCTCATTTTACCTCTTTCATCGTAAATTTTAATATCCCAAATATGTGTTTTTGCGCCAATGTGTATTGGCGTACAAACACCTTTTACGTATCCAGATTTAACAGGACGTAAATGATTAGCATTTACTTCTAAACCTACACCCATTTTTTCTTCGGGATTTAAAACCAAGTTACTAGCTACACTTCCCAAAGTTTCTGCAAGCACCACCGAAGCACCTCCATGTAAAATACCTACCGGCTGGTGGGTACGTTCATCAACCGGCATGGTAGCTTCTAAAAAATTATCACCAATATGGGTAAAACTAATCCCTAGCAAAGCACCAATATGATTTTTTGGCCTGCTGTTTAATTCTTCTGGAGTGTAACTTTTAAACCAAATCATTTTAAATACTTTTCTTTTAATACTCTAAAATGATGTTCTATATGGCCTGCCATAATAAATAATAAAGCACCAACACTTACTTCTCTTTCACTTGCTACGCCTTTTTTCTTGTAATCTTCTTCTGTTAATGATTTGAAAAAATAGAGGTTAGCCTGTCTCATAAGCAATAATTCATCTACCAAATCACTAAAAGAACGTTTGCTTACATCAACATTTTGCATGTATAAATCCTGATCAAAACCCGGTAGTGGGGTAAAATCATTTCTTGAGAAACGCATAGCTCGGTAAGCCATCACCCTTTCTGTATCTATTAAATGGGCAACAACTTCTTTAACGGTCCATTTACCATCAGCGTAAGCGTAGTCATGTTTTTCTGCTGGTATTTCTGCCAAGAAATCATCAACCTCATTCAATTGGTTTTTTAGTTTTCTAAGGATATTTTGGCCAGATACTAATTTGATGTATCCTTCGTAATATGGAGCGTATTCGTTACTAAATGGTTGGTACATAATTTATGCTGCTTTTAAGTATAATTCTAAAGGTAGTGCCTTTACCCAGTTCAGATTCTTTTACAAAAACCTGCCCGCCGTGGTAGTTTTCTATCATTCTTTTGGTTAATGATAAACCTAAGCCCCAGCCTCTCTTTCTAGTTGTAAAACCTGGCTGAAAAACGGTATCAAACTTCGAGCGTGGGATACCTTTACCTGTGTCTGTGATGTCTATAATAATTTGTTCTTTAACAATATTTTCTTTGATAGTGATGCTGATGATACCCTTCCCATCAATAGCATTTACTGCGTTTTTCAGGATGTTTTCTATCACCCAATCAAACAAAGGTACATTGATAAGAGCTTCTAACTGCTCGTCTCCGTTTACCTCAAAAGTAATTTTATCTGATACCCTAACTTTAAAATAATCAACAAAATCTTTAACAACTTCATAAACAGAATGACTACTTAAGATAGGCTTAGAGCCGATTTTAGAAAATCTATCGGCCACAACCTCTAGTCTTCTAACATCATTTTCCATTTCTAGTATCAAAGAATCATCGGCTTTAAACCTTTCTTTTAAAAGCTCTACCCAAGCCATTAAAGAAGATATGGGTGTGCCTAACTGATGCGCTGTTTCTTTTGCTAAACCAACCCAAACCTGGTTTTGTTCTGATTTTCTTGCCGAATTAAAGGCAAAGTATGCCAGCATCAGAAAAACTGCAATTAAACTGAGTTGGATATAAGGGAAAACTTTAAGCTGACTTAGCAAATCGCTATCCTTATAGTAAATGAGATTCTTTTTCCCATAAAACTCTACTGGGATAGGGTTGTGCTGATTTTTCATTTCCCGTAGCTCTTTTAGAAAATACTTTGGGTCGTATTTTTTATTACTTTCTATCTGAAAATACGTTTTAACAGTGTCTAAGCCTTGGTAGGTAATGATAGAATCTTTCTCGTTAGTAACAATTGCGGGTACAGGTAAGCTATCCCTTATGGTGAAAAGGAAGTTCATCATCTCATCGTTATCGGTTTCAAACATCCGCTTAAGACTTTGCGCCCAAAGCTCGGCCCGGGTACGTTCTGATTTTGCAATATTTTGCACCAAAAAATCAGTATACCAAAGCGAAGAAACAGCAATAACTATTGCGAAAAAAAGTAGGAGATATTTCCAGCGACGTTTTCTTTCGTAAGGATTCATATTTATACCAAATTACAAAAACGCCTTAAAATTGGTTCTCTTATTTAGCAAAAAGATTTGTTATGAAAAAAGCGCCTTAAGAGCGCTTTTTAGGGTTTTTATTTTTAAGCTTTTCTTCTGCCTTTAGTTTCATTTCTTCCCGTACCTGTTTCATCAACTTAATTTTATAGTATAAGCTTAAGCCAAATGCTGCTAATAGAAGTATGGGCAAGAAATAATTACCGGCCTTAAAAGCCATTACAGCTCCAATAGCAGAGCAAATAATGATTAAGTTTAAAATAACGTTAAATAATACCTTTTTAAACATGATTAATATACTTTCATGCCAGGTTCAATTTCTGCAGCCCAAGCTAAAATACCACCTTTTAAATTGTAAAGATTGGTATAACCTAGGTTTTGCAATTGGTTTAAAGCAGCAGCGCTTCTGGCACCACTACGGCATTGCATAACTACAGGAATGTCTTTTGATATTTTATCGGCCTCTAACACAACGCTGGCCAGCGGAATATTTTCTCCCTCGATATTAGACATTTCATATTCAAAAGGTTCGCGAACATCAATTAATTGAAATTCTTTACCTTCATCTCTCCATTTTTTTAGCTCTGCTACGGTTATTTCGTTCATAATAAAATACTTTATGCTTATCAAAAATAGTAAAAATAGCAGGTTTTAAAACTTAATAATAAAAGTTTACCCTTTATAAACTTTTATGTTGTAACATGCTTATACCTAAACATGTCTTATAAGCGTTTATAGCTTGTTTATTTTGAGCATAAATTTTGCTATTAGAGAAAACGATTTATTGATAATTATAAGATGAAAAAAATAACCGATTTCTTTTGGTTTTGCTCTGGCGCACACATAGAAACACTTAAAAAATATCCTACAGAACATAATAAATACGTTGGTATTGGTGCAACCATATTCTTTACCGCCTTATTTGCTTGTTTATCTGGCGGTTACGCCATGTATTTTGTTTTTTCTGGGAGTAGTGCCGCTGTTTTATTTGCGATGTTATTTGGTATAATTTGGGGCTTAGCTATTTTTAATATGGACCGCTACATAGTAGCTAGTATCAAAAAAACAGGAGACGCTAACCAACAAATTTTACAGGCTTTACCCAGAATATTACTAGCTATCATGATTGGTATTGTGATATCTAGACCTTTGGAGCTAAAAATTTTTGATAAAGAAATTAGACAAAAACTTAAAACCAGTTATTTAAATGGGCAACGCTCTAAAATTGATACTTTAAACAGAGCCTTCTCTGATAAATATAGTATTGAGCTTGCGAAGTTTGAAGAGCTAAAATCAGAGAAAGATTCTTTAGAGAAAGATATCAATCGTTCTAGATATATTTTGAATCAAGAGGTTTTTGGCGATAAAACCAATCAAACCAGTGGTGTAACAGGATTTGGTACTTACGCAAAGCAAAAACAAGCTGTAATAGACCAAAAAGAAGCTCGTTTGATACAAGTAAGAAATGATATACAGCGTATAGACGATATTATCAACCGGCGTAAAGAAATGGAGGGCTTAAATAGCACTTTACTTTTTAACGAAAAACAACTGGATAGTTTGGCTAATGTTGCGGGCTTTGCAGATAGAAATTATGCGCTTGGGCAGCTTTCTTTTAATCCCGACGGTAGCAGAGATGTGGATACTTATTTGGCCATATCTTTTATCTCTTTTTTATTCATCTTGCTAGAATGTTTGCCTGTTTTTGTGAAATTAATGTCTGATAAAGGTCCTTACGATGTTGCCCTACAAAATATAGAAAGCGTAGCCATACACAACAGCGAAAAGGAAAAAGACCACGAAATTATTGTAACCGATAATACTTTGGATACTTTAAACAATGCCGAAATAGGCAAAAAGAAAATTTTGATAGAACGGAGAGTGAAGAAGGATTTAGAAGATAATAGCTAAAAGAAAAAGGAGAACTGTTTAGTTCTCCTTTTTTATGTTATACCGTTGTTTTGATGTGCAACTCTATCTTTTGTTTATCATCTATGGTAGAAGGGGAGTCTATCATAACATCTCTTCCCGAATTATTTTTAGGGAATGCAATAACATCACGTATAGTGTCTAAACCAGCGAAGATGGATACTAATCTATCAAAACCGAAAGCAATACCACCATGCGGAGGAGCGCCATATTCAAAGGCTTCCATTAAGAAACCAAATTGTTTTTGAGCTTCTTCTGGCCTAAATCCTAAATGCTTAAACATGAGTGATTGTAATTCTCTATCGTGAATACGGATAGAGCCACCGCCAATTTCGGTACCATTGATTACTAAATCGTAAGCATTGGCTCTAACCGCTGCTGGGTCTGTATTTAGTTTAGATATATCATCTGGTTTTGGTGATGTAAAAGGATGGTGCATAGCGTGGTAACGCTCTGTTTCTTCGTCCCACTCTAATAAAGGAAAATCTAATACCCAAAGTGGTGCAAATTTATTTTTATCTCTTAAACCTAAGCGGTTACCTATCTCTAAACGTAACTCGTTTAACTGTTTACGTACTCTATCAGGGTTTTCTCCTGCCAGAATTAATACTAAATCGCCAGGATCTGTAGCAAATGCTACTGCCCATTTTTGTAGTTCTTCCTCGTTAAAGAATTTATCTACTGATGATTTTAAGGTACCATCCTCGTTATGGCGCATGTAAATTAAGCCTGTAGCGCCAATTTGCGGGCGTTTTACAAAGTCTGTTAGTTCATCTATTTGCTTACGCGTGTAAGAAGCACAACCTTTTGCATTTATACCAACAACTAAACCAGCGTTATCAAAAACAGGGAAAGAAGCCTCACCCCCTCCTCTCCAAAGGAGAGGAGCCTCTTCTAAAGATAAAGCATTGTTTTTTAACTCTACAAATTGCATCCCAAAACGGGTATCTGGCTTATCAGAACCATATAAACGCATAGCATCATCATAAGACATTCTTGGGAAATCTTGAATATCCAGATTTTTTACGTTTTTAAACATGTGGCGCACCAAGCCTTCAAATAAGTTTAGGATATCTTCTTGCTCGATAAATGCCATTTCACAGTCTATTTGGGTAAACTCCGGCTGTCTATCGGCTCTTAAATCCTCATCTCTAAAACATTTTACAATTTGGAAATACCTATCAAAACCAGAAACCATTAACAATTGCTTAAAGGTTTGTGGAGATTGTGGTAAAGCATAAAACTCACCCGGATTCATACGACTTGGTACCACAAAATCTCTGGCGCCTTCTGGAGTAGACTTAATTAAAACAGGTGTTTCTACTTCTAAAAAGTTTTGGGCATCTAAATATCTTCTGATTTCTTGAGCCATTTTATGGCGCAACACTAGGTTATTACGTACTGGATTTCTTCTTAAATCCAGGTAACGATATTTCATTCTTAACTCATCTCCACCGTCTGTCTCATCCTCAATCATAAAAGGAGGGAGCTTTGCAGCATTTAAAATTTCTAATTCAGAAACTTTAATTTCAATATCTCCGGTAGCTATTTTAGGGTTTTTATTGGTTCTCTCTATTACAGTACCGCTAACTTTTATTACAAATTCTCTCCCTAATTCGCGGGCTTTTGCTCTCATTTCGGCATTATCATCAGCATTAAAAACCAATTGGGTAATACCGTATCTATCTCTAACATCAATAAAAGTCATGCCTCCTAAGTCTCTGGATTTTTGCACCCAACCACTTAACACAACCTGAGTTCCCAAATCGGCAATCGTTAATTCGCCACACGTATGAGTTCTATGCATTTTCTTTGATTTATTTTAATGTAGGACACGAAGATAAAAAATCTTATTAAAGTGTTTGCTTTATTAGAGCTTCTAAAGTGAAAATATAAGAGTTTAAGGAGGTTTTTGAGCAATTTTATATTTCGTATATTTACTTATGAAATTCTAAACAAATGAAAAATTTAACAAGAATAGTTTTAGATCCTAACGTTATGGGCGGAAAGCCCTGCATTAAAGGTTTAAGGGTTACTGTAGGTACACTCATCGGTCTTTTGGCGTCTGGCCTTTCTTTTAAAGATGTTTTAGAGATGTATCCTTACTTGGTTGAAGAAGATTTAAAAGAAGCTCTTGCTTATGCGGCATGGCGTTCTGAAGAATTTGAAGCCCCTCTTGCTACTGCATGAAAATCTTGATAGATATGAATTTATCCCCTCAATGGGTTCATGAATTCAATTTAAAAAATATACACGCTGTACATTGGTCTAGTGTTGGAAAATTTGATGCTCAAGATGTAGAATTGATAAAGTGGGCCAAGGTTAATGATTATATTATTTTTACCCATGATTTAGATTTTGGTACAGCATTAGCCTTAAATAAAGCTGAAAAACCAAGTATCATACAGGTTAGGACTCAAAATGTAACTGTTAAACATTTAAGTGAAAAAGTTATATCTACTATAAAAGAGTATAATAATTGGTTAGAGAAAGGCGCAATGATTATTATAGACGATTATAAAATGAGAATAAGAGTTCTTCCATTATAACTCACTACACAACCTGTAAATATCCTTCGTGTTTCTTCCTAGTCCTTTATAATCTAAACCATAACCTACCACAAAGTCGTTAGCTATTTCAAAGCCAATGTATGCTATCTCATCAATTTTAACTTGTAAAGCATCGGGCTTTAACAACAAACTGGCAACTTTAATGCTTGCCGGATTTTTGGTTTTAAACTTTTCTATCAAATAATTTAAGGTTCTTCCGGTATCAATAATATCTTCTACAATAATGATATCTCTATTTTCTATATCGATACTTAAAGGATACTCTTCTATGATATTACCAGAAGATTGTGTTTCTCCATGGTAAGATGAAACCTTTACAAAAGCCATCTCACAACTGATGTTGATTTCTTTCATCAAATCTGCCATGAATAAAAAGCTACCATTTAAAACCCCAATAAAAATAGGCACCTTCTCTTCATAATCAACATTCATTTGTATACCTAATAAGCGCACACGCTTTTCTATCATGTTAGCATCTATAAAAGGCTCGAAGATTTTATCGTCTATGGTTAAATTCATGATGTGGCTTGTTTCAACAAATTTAATTTTAAAAAAGCATTTATTATTGTTTTATAATTCATCTGTTAGATTTTATATAATCTGTATATTCAAATTTTATTTATCTAAAATATAATACTATGTTAGTAATTAAGAGCCACGACGAGTTTGCGTCTCATTTAGGAAAAGAACTAGGTTTTTCTGATTATCATACCATCACCCAAGAGCAAATAAACTTATTCTCTGATGCTACTTTAGACCATCAATGGATACATACCGATACAGAAAGAGCAAAAACAGAAAGTCCGTTTAAGGCAACAATTGCCCATGGTTATCTTACTTTATCTTTAATACCATACTTATGGAAACAAATTGTTGATATCCAAAATCTAAAAATGGAAATCAATTACGGGATAGAAAAATTACGTTTTGCACAAGCTGTAACTGTAAATAGCGAAGTAAGATTAGTGGTTAAATTAGTTGAAATCGCTAATTTACGTGGTGTAACCAAAGCAACTATTGGTATAACCTTAGAAATTAAAGACCAAAAGAAACCTGCTTTTATGGGAGAAGCTGTTTTCCTATATCATTTTATATAATTGGCATTAAATTAGATTAGTATTCATATCTATTAAATTATTGAAGATATGAAAAGCAATTTTTTTAAACTGGTAATGGGCTTTGCAATAGTTGGAGCCATAGCTACGGGATGTAGCTCTACCAAAGACTCAACAAATACAACAGATTCTACAGACATTACTAATCCGTCTGGAACAGATTCTACTATAACTGCCCCAAGTGGCAGTGGTACTACTAATCCTACAGATTCTATTTAAGTACTTTAACAGCATTTGAAATTCAAATGCTGTTTTTATTTAGAAATTAATTGCTCTATTTATTAATTATCTTTGCGGTTCTTTTATGGATCACGAAGTTTACAGATTAAAAAACGGCATTAGGATATTATTTAAACCAACAGTTTCGCCTATTGGGCATTGTTGTTTAATTATTAATGCTGGAGCGAGAGATGAAGAAGAAGGTAAACCTGGCCTAGCTCATTTTATTGAGCATTTACTATTTAAAGGCACTAAAAAACGTAATACTAATCAGATTTTAAATCGTTTAGAAGTTGTTGGAGCAGATTTAAACGCCTATACAACTAAAGAATATACTTGCTTACATGCATCCTTTTTACATGAACATTTAGAGCGCTCTGTAGACTTATTACAAGATATTGCCTTTTTCTCTATGTTTCCGGAAATAGAAATGGAAAAAGAAAAAGGGGTTATTATTGATGAAATATTAAGCTACGAAGACCAGCCAGAAGAGGCTATAAATGATGATTTTGAGAGCTTATTATTTAAAGGAAATCCGCTTGGCGAAAATATTTTAGGAACTAAAGATTCTGTATCCGCATTTAAAAAATCAGATATTTTAAATTTTATAACTAGAACCTATAATACGCATGAAATAGTTTTTGCTGTTAGCGGAAATTATAAAACATCAAAAGTTTGGGCTTTATGCGATAAATATTTCGGTATCATCCCAGAAAACAGAAAAGAAAAACAGCGTTTAAAACCGATTCCAAATCCTAAACAAGAGCTTATCATTGCTAAACCTATTAACCAAGCACATTGTATTTTAGGTAGTCATGCTTATTCTTTTCATGATGATAAAAAACATGGTTTATTACTGTTAAATAATCTTCTTGGCGGTAACGGGATGAGTTCGAGATTGAATTTAGAAATAAGAGAAAAGTACGGCATTGCTTACACTATTGAGTCTAATTACACCGCTTTTAGTGATTCAGGTATTTTCTCTATTTACTTTGGTACCGATGAGGAAAAAGCAAATAAAGCTTTAAAACTTGTACATAAAGAACTAAAGAAACTACGAGAACAAAAATTAGGTACGCTGCAATTACAACAAGCTAAACAAAAATTTATTGGTCAGATTGCTTTAGGAGAAGAAAACCGTATGGGTGTTTTAATCTCTATGGCAAAAAGTTTAATAGATTTTAATAAGGTAGATTCTTTAGAAGAGGTGTTTGCTAAATTAAATGCTGTTAGTGCATCAGAAATTTTAGAAATAGCCAATGAAGTTTTTAACCCCAATTTGTTAAACCTTTTGATGTTTAAACCAGAGGAAGAAAATTAGTACAAGAAGTTTTTATTCTCCCAAGCAAAAACATAGCTATCCTCAAAAGAGCCATCTATATTTCTTGTTTTTTGATGTAATATACCCTCATGTTTAAAACCTAGTTTTTGATAAATTCTTAAGGCTTTTTTGTTAGATGCTCTTGATTCTAATTCTACTCTTTTAACATCTGGTCGGTGCTTTTCTATCTCACTTAAAAACCTTTGAAAAAGTTCAGTTCCTAATCCCTGTTGTTGATAATCCGGATGTATCAAAATGGTTAAATGGGTTAAAACATGATCAAATATTCCTATACCATATTTATGGGCATGAATTGCAGCAATAACTTTTTCTGTTTTTCTTTCTTCGCCTAAGAATAATAAACCTTCTTTTTTAATGATATTGTTAAAAACATCATCAATAAAAAGGATATCAATTTCTTCTGGCGCTCTGGCAATGCCATTGGGGTTTTTAGAAACATCCAGATACAAATTAAAAAGTGCTTCTTTATCTGTTAAAGAACCTTTTCTAATAAACATCATCAGCTTTCTGTAGATTTAAAAGCATTCCAACCTTGAGCTTTCAATTCATGTGCGTTTCCAGACCTAGTGATTAAGTAATTACCAGCGTTTTCTTCTGTGATATAACCAATGACAGAAATATCAACATCGTGTTTTAAGCGGTCGTAATCTGCTTGTTTAATGGTAAATAATAGTTCATAATCTTCACCGCCATTTAAAGCACAAACAGTTGGATCTAAACCAAAATCTCTAGCCATTTCTACAGTTTGTGGGTCTATCGGAAATTTCTCTTCATACAACTTACAACCCTTTTTAGATTGTTTGGTAATATGTAATATCTCAGAAGCTAAACCGTCTGATATGTCTATCATAGAAGTTGGTTTAATTTCCATCTTCTTCAATAAATCAACAATATCTAATCTTGCTTCTGGTTTTAACTGACGTTCTATAATGTAATCTTTACCTTCTAAATCGGGCTGAATTTTAGGATTTGCTAAGAATACTTGTTTCTCTCTTTCTAACAATTGCAAACCTACATAAGCGCCACCTAAATCGCCAGAAACACAAATTAAATCTCCTTCTTGTGCGCCATTACGGTAAACAATATCACTTTCATCAGCATAACCTATACTGGTAACGCTGATAACTAAACCTTGTCTGGAGGAAGTGGTATCGCCACCAATTAAATCAATGTTATATTTTTGACAGGCTAGTAACATCCCAGCATATAATTCTTCTATAGCCTCTAATGGAAATTTGCTAGAAAAACCTAATGATACGGTTACATGCGATGCCATCCCGTTCATGGCATAAATATCACTTAAGTTAACTTGAATAGCTTTATAACCTAAGTGTTTTAAAGGTGTAAAAGCTAAATCAAAATGTATGTTTTCTAGAAGTAAATCGGTAGAAATTAAGGTCTTTTTATCTTTAAAATCTAGAACAGCCGCATCATCACCAGCGCCTTTAATAGTGGTATCAAGGTTTAATTTTATATTTTTTGTTAAATGGTCTATTAAACCAAACTCTCCTAAATTTGCTATTTCTGTCTTTTGCGTATTCTCGAACATGCTTAAATCCTTTTGAAATACAAAAGTGCAAAAAATTACTCATTAAGTTTTACCTACTCTTTATCAGCTGTAAAGCTTTTTCTAGCTGTTTATCTTTTCCTTCTAGCTCATCTAATAAATTAGAATGTACCTCATGATGTGGAAAAACACCTCTTCCTACTATACTTTGAGATGTATTTGGCTTCATAACTTTTAATGGTAAACGCAATTTAACTTTTGTATTTGGTAGGTTAACATACGGTATTATACCTGCTGTACATTGGTTATAAGCGCCACCTGTTTCCTCGCCAATAAAAATTCCTCGTTTTACACCTTGTAAGTTTGCTGCCAATAAAGAAGTTGCAGAGTATGATAAACCATTGATCAATACATATAAATCATATTTGTAAACACTCTTTTTAGGCTCTAAATATTTATGGGTTCTTAAGGGAGTATAATAACCTAAACTATCCTTTTTTATGGTTAAATGTGGAAAAGGGAAATTATAAAACCATGAATTTTGAAAATATTTACGGGTTGATATATACCTTTCTTTAACCTCAACCCTTTGGTTAAATATGGCTGGTTTATCATATAAGTACCTAAATAATTTATTGCATGCGCTTAATCTACCACCAGAATTTCCTCTTAAATCAAGAATTAGATGGTTAATTTTTTGTTCTTTAAGCTTTTTAAATGACTGGCGATAAAACTTACTGAAATTAGCTTGCTCAAAACTAAAGCTGCCTACTTTTAAAATAGCTGTTTTATTTAAGCTATCAATTTGTAAATCTAATATGGGTTTACCATCAGTATCTTTACCTAAATAAGCTGGTTTTTTATTTGCTTTTTTTGATGATGATTTAATTTTACTAAAACCTAAAGTAATATCTTTTACCAGCGTATCTTCTTTAATTTTTAAGCAGATGGTATCACTTTTTTTAAAATTTAATTGATAGTAATATCCAAAATTATTTTCTATGATGTATGGATTTAAGGTTTTATTAAAACCATCAGAACTAAATAGTTGATTTGCTTTTTTAATGATACTATCTATCGGATAATCATCAACACTTAAAACTTCCATTTTAGGTTTAAGCGTATGATTTGAGGAATCTTTTACAGATTTAATCCACACTTTATCATCATCTAAAGCTATTTTAAATTGATTAAAAGGATGAACTCCTTTTGCTTTTAAAATCTGTTTTTCTGCTATAGTATATTTTTTGTTAGGATAAACCAAACGCGTATGTCCGCATTTAATTTCTGTTATTAAAGGAGCAACATATCTATAAAACTCCAAAGAAGTTAAAGGTTTATGCAGCAGGTTTTCTACACTATCAAACTTTTGTGCTAAAACAACACTATCTATATACCAATAAATACCCGGGTGGGCTTCTAGTAAGGATGTTTTTAAAATTTGATAATCCTTTTTTAATGCTTCAACTGGGTGTTTAACACTTAAAGCTTGGTTATATTTTTTTTTAGATGTGCAAGAAACCATTAAAACTATTACAGATAGCATGAATAATTTCAAGATTTTCATCATATAATTTTAAATAGAGAGAGAAAGCGTCAATAACATTTCTGCTATTGACGCTATTTTATTATTTAAAGACCTAATTTAGCCGATATATCTAGCATTCTTTCAATAGGTAATCTTGCTCTTTCTATAATTTCACGTGGAACATCTACTTCAGGTAATTCGTTTTTTAAACACAAATACAATTTTTCTAAAGTATTACGCTTCATATGCGGACAATCATTACAAGCACAAGTATTATTTGGTGGTGCCGGAATAAAAGTTTTATCAGGGTTTGCTTTAGCCATCTGGTGGATAATTCCTGATTCTGTAGCTACAATAAACTCTTTTGCATCATTCTTAATGGTATAATTTAATAATCCTGTAGTAGAGCCTATATAATCAGCCATAGCCAAAATATGATCTTCACATTCTGGGTGTGCAATAAATTTAGCTTGCGGATGACGTTCCTTTAATTTTGTAATTTTCTCATGAGCAAAAATCTCATGTACCATACAAGCACCATTCCACAAAACCATATCTCTACCTGTTTTCTTCATCACGTAAGCACCCAAGTTTTTATCCGGACCGAATATGATTTTCTGATCTTTTGGTAAGCTTTCAACAATTTGCACTGCGTTGCTAGATGTACAAACAATATCACTTAAAGCTTTTAATTCTGCTGTACAGTTTACATAAGTAATAACCAAATGGTCTGGATATTTCTCTTTAAACTTTTTAAATAAATGAGGTGGGCAGCTATCTGATAAAGAACAACCAGCTTTACTATCTGGTAACAATACTTTTTTGTTTGGTGATAATATTTTGGCTGTTTCTGCCATAAAATGTACACCTGCAAATACGATTATAGCAGCATCTGTTTTAGCAGCTTCTTGTGATAAGCCTAAACTATCACCAATATAATCCGCAATATCTTGTATATCAGCATCTTGGTAATAATGAGCCAGAATTACTGCATTTTTTTCTTTTTTTAATCGCTCTATCTCCGCGAATAAATCTAAGGTTGGGTCAATATATTCATCAACAAAACCTTTTATGTTAATTTCTTCTAGTACGTTCATTTTTTTTCCTTATCCAAAGGTATAAATTTCAAAATAATGGTTTCTCCACTTTCTAATAATAACTAATTATTTATAAATAAAATTCTTATTGTTTATTAAGGTGTTAGTTTGGTGTATATCTTTAAGGATATTCATCTTGTTTTTTGATTTATGATAATACTACTAACAATTTATTAACATCTATTAGTATTTATCTTATTGATTATCAGTTATATTATAAATATCAAAAAAAAGTTTATAAAATTATTCTGTTTATTATTAAGTAAATTTAAAACGTTAATAAGTGTTGATTTGTTAGCAGTAAGTAAATGGTAATTTAATATTGACTTTCAGTTTTAGTTACTTTGTTAACATTTTGAAATACTTTTAATTTATTACATACATTAAACTAACATCTTTTTTACTTTTATACACATAAAACTAAGGCTTGTTTAAAACATAGCCATTTTAATATGAGAAATGTTGATTTCCTGGTTATAGGATCTGGTATTGCTGGTTTAAGTTTTGCCCTTAAGGCTGCAAAACATGGTAAAGTTCTGATAGTTACAAAGTCTAATGAAGATGAATCTAACACTAAGTATGCCCAGGGTGGTGTGGCTGTAGTTGTGGATAAAAAGGAAGATTCTTTTGAAAAGCATATTAATGATACTTTAATTGCTGGTGACGGTTTGTGCGATAAAAATATTGTAGAGATTGTTGTTACTGAGGGTCCAGATAGAATTTCAGAAATTATTGAATATGGAGCCAAGTTTGATAAGAATAAAACAGGTTTTTATGATTTAGCCAAAGAAGGTGGTCATTCAGAACATCGTGTATTACATTATAAGGATATAACAGGTTTTGAGATTGAACGTTCTTTGTTAGAAGAAATTCATCAAAACCCTAATATAGAAATACTTACACATTATTTTGCAGTAGATTTAATTACTCAACATCATACAGGTGAGTTTGTTAATAGACATTCTGATAATATCGAGTGTTATGGTATTTATGCTTTAAATACAGCTGATAATACTATCGAAAAGATTACATCAAAAATTACGGTATTAGCTGCTGGTGGTGCTGGTCATATTTATAGTTCTACAACCAATCCAACTATTGCCACTGGTGACGGTATAGCTATGGCTTATAGAGCTAAAGCGAAAGTTAGAAATATGGAATTTATTCAGTTTCATCCAACTGCTTTGTATAATCCTGGTGAGTATCCATCTTTTTTAATTTCTGAAGCTGTAAGAGGTTTTGGCGGGGTTTTAAAAAGAAGAAACGGCGAAGAATTTATGTATGAATACGATGAGCGTGGTTCTTTAGCTCCTCGTGATATTGTTGCCAGAGCTATTGATGCGGAGATGAAAAAGTCTGGTGATGACTTTGTTTATCTGGATATCAGACATCGTAAAAAGGAAGATTTACTTTCTCATTTTCCAAATATCTATGCCAAATGTTTATCTATTGGTATTGATATGACCAAAGATATGATACCCGTTACGCCAGCTTGCCATTATATGTGTGGTGGTGTTTTGGTTGATGAGTTTGGAAGGTCATCTATAAAAGGGTTATATGCTTGTGGCGAGGTTACTTCTACTGGTTTGCATGGTGCTAATCGATTGGCTTCTAATTCTTTACTAGAGGCATTGGTATATGCTCATAGAATTTATTTAGATGCTAAAGACAAGTTAAACGAGTTTATCATTCCTTCAAATATTCCAGATTGGAATGATCAAAACACACAACTTTCTAACGAGGATATCTTGGTTACACATAATATCCGCGAGATGCAAAAGATGATGAGCGATTATGTAGGTATTGTTCGTTCGGATTTTAGGTTAGAAAGAGCCATGAGAAGGTTACGTCTTTTATACGAAGAAACCGAAGAATTCTATAAAAAAACAAAGTTATCTGTAAAGTTGTGCGAATTAAGAAACCTTATTCAAGTAGCTTATATTGTTATAAAATCAGCAACAGAGCGTAAAGAAAGTAGAGGTTTACATTATACAACTGATTATCCTCAGCATGCTCATGAATTAAAAGATACGATATTATAATGGAACCGTTAATATTACCAGTTTTAGGAAAATCACCCAAGTGGGGTACCAATTGTTTTATTGCTCCAAATGCTACTATTGTTGGCGATGTTAACATGGGTAATAATTGTTCTGTTTGGTTTAATGCGGTTATAAGAGGAGATGTTAATAGTATTTCTATAGGAAATGATACTAACATACAAGATGGTGCTGTTATCCATGCTACTTATTTAAAAGCTTCAACTACTATTGGTAATCAAGTTTCTATTGGTCATAATGCTTTGGTACATGGTTGTACTTTAAAAGATAAAGTTTTGATAGGGATGGGTGCCATTGTAATGGACCATGCTGTAGTAGAAGAATATGTGATTATTGCTGCAGGCGCTGTTGTTTTGGAGAGCACAGTTTGCGAATCAGGTTATTTATATGCAGGTATGCCAGCAAAAAAAATAAAGCCTTTAACAAATGAGCAAAAGACTTTATTAGATAAGTTACCAAACAATTATATTTTATATTCTAGTTGGTTTAAGGAAACTCTTTAGGTATAGTAATTTTTTCTTCCCTATCCCAGTTAGGTCTGATAATGAGTTCTTTATCATAAAGCCAAACCTTTTCTGGTTGTGTATTATTTTTAACACTCCCAGTATCATAGATTTCGTTTTTATTGGCGTCTTCAATAACTTTGATAAAGTATTTACCATTACTAATGGTATTATAATTTAGTAAGGTATTTACATTGATGGGAGATTCTTTTAAGATTTGCTTTTTTTCATTTAATAGCTGTATGATATAACTTTTACTGCTATCAGCTCTATCTATGTTTAAAGTTAAATTTCCATAGTTCTCTATTTCATCTAACTCAATTTCAAGGTTTATTTCTTTATTTTTACTGCCATAAATATCTGTAATAGCATTCTCTTTAAACGTTAAATTATAACGCTTTTTAATACGCCAAGGATAATTTACTTTAACAACTCTATTGTTAGCATCAATAATTTCAAAATTAAAATTTGTTTGTGCTACAGAGTCTACCATGAGTTGTACTAAAGATTTATTGATACTAGCCAAAGGGAGGTTAGAAGTTAATTCTAAAGATGTACCGGGTTTTATCTTACCTGATAATAGATTGTTATCAAACTTTATATTTCGGGTATAATTCTCTTTTTTATTCCGAGTTAGTTTGATGGTATCCAGGATTTTATTTTCTTCGTTAACTACTATTTTAAGTGAGTCAAAAGTTAGTTCTCTTAACCATATTAAAGTGGTATCGGCGTTTTTTGAGTATGATACAATAGGATTTTTAATGGTATTGTCTAGAAATTTAAGTGATGGATTTTTGATTCCTTTATTGTAAATAAGGGTTATTCTGCCATCACTTTCTATCTTTTTGTCAAGTACTCTAAATTTTTCAGGTATTTCTTTAAACAGTTTTAAAACGATATTTCCAGTGTCTTTATTAAGTTTTATGGGCTCGCCTACAAAGGCTATTTCTTCTTTAGGTGAGTTATATATTCTATCTCCTGATTCTTCTTTTAAAGCATAGAGTTTGTAAGTAGCTTCTTTTAAATTTTTGATAGAAAATACACCAGATGAATCAGTAGTAGTAAAAATAGCTGGTCTTTTTTTGCCAAACAAAGTATCTCGTTCAATAGGAAAAATAAAAACGGTTGCCCCTTTAAATGGAAGGTTATCATCAGAACTTAAAACTTTACCAGATATTTGTAAGGAATCTATTTGTGAACCTGTAGAAAAAACATAACTGTAATTTACCAACTTGTTACTTTCATTAACATCAGTTATGGCATTTCCGAAATTTATAGTATAAGTGGTATTGGCTTCCAAAGTATCTTTTAACTCAATTTCTAAACTTTTCTGTTTAATTTTATATACAGGAGGAATTTCCTGAGCTGGTGAAATAGCTATCTCTGTATATTCATTATTCAGTTTAAAGTATTCGTCAAATTCTATAAGTATTCTTTTATTGATAAAATTAGTAGATAGATTTTTAGGCGTTTCTTTTAAAACTTTTGGAGCCTGTTCGTCTTTTGGTCCACCTTGCGGAGGTTGCATACTTGCGCAAGCCTGAATAAATAGAGTTACCCATAAAAGAATAACAAAATGGATATTTTTTACTACCTTTTTATTTGAAAGCATTTTTATGCGATTTAAGACATTTTATCATTTTCATGAAGATTATCATTAAAATTTTAAAAAAGTCGTTTATATCGAATATTTTAAAATCTACGTTTTATTTATTTAAAATATTGATTATCAATTACTTATTCATGTGAACCATTAAAACTGATATATCCGAAGGTGATACACCAGAAATTCTTGATGCTTGCCCTAAAGTTCTTGGTTTTATTTTCATCAATTTTTCTCTTGCCTCTTTGGAGATAGAATTTAACGAATGATAATTAAATTCCGGATTGATTTCCTTGTCTTCCATCTTTTTCATTTTCTCTACAATCTCCATTTCTTTATCAAAATAACTCTCGTATTTGATTTTTATTTCGGCTTGTTCAATAGTTTCTTTATTGTATTTGTTTAGTGCCTCATCAAAGTGTTTACTCATTCTTCTAAGGTCTTTCATTTCAAGCTGAGGTCGGCCTAGTAGATTGTGTAATTTATAGCTTTGGCTAATAGCACTTGTTCCTAATTCTTCTAATATTGGATTGGCAATTTCTTTATCTATTTTAATTTCTTTGGCTAGTTCTATAATGCTTTGTGCATTATTAATTTTTTCTTTTACAATATTTAAACGTTCTTCGGATATTAGCCCTAGTTGATGACCAATAGGAGAGAGTCTTTCATCTGCATTATCTTGCCTTAAAAGTAATCTATGCTCTGCTCTAGAAGTAAACATTCTATAAGGCTCTTCAGTTCCTTTGGTTACTAAATCATCTATTAAAACACCTATATATGATTCTGATCTTTTCAGAATCAGCTCATGTTTATCATGCACTTTTTGGTGTGCGTTTATACCTGCAACAAATCCTTGTGCTGCCGCTTCTTCATATCCAGTTGTTCCATTTATTTGGCCAGCAAAGAATAGATTTTTAACCAGTTTTGTTTCTAGGGTTAAACTTAATTGTGTAGGAGGGAAGAAATCATATTCTATGGCATAGCCTGGTCTAAACATTTTTGCGTTTTCAAAGCCCGGTATTAATCTTAATGCTTTGTGTTGGATGTCTTCTGGTAAAGATGTAGAGAAGCCATTCACGTATATTTCTACTGTATTCCATCCTTCTGGTTCTACAAATATTTGGTGTCTTTCTCTTTCTGCAAAGCGATTTATTTTATCTTCAATAGAAGGGCAGTATCTAGGGCCTAAACCTTTAATTCTTCCAGTAAACATAGGAGATTTTTCAAAACCTAGTTTTAAGGTTTCATGTACTTCGCTATTGGTATAGGTTATCCAGCAACACCTCTGTTCTGTTGGAGTAGGCGTATCCGTAAAAGAGAATTTACCTCTTTCTTCATCGCCCCACTGTTCTTCCATTTTAGAGTAATCTAAAGACCTACCATCAACTCTTGGTGGTGTTCCGGTTTTCATTCTGCCAGCCTCGAAACCTAATTCTACCAATTGTTCTGTGATGCCTGTAGCAGATTTTTCTCCTGTTCTGCCGCCACCCATTTTTTTCTCACCTATGTGGATAACACCATTAAGAAAAGTACCATTAGTTAGTACTACAGCTTCCGCTTCTATTTCTATTCCTAAAGATGTTTTAACACCACAAACTTTATCATTTTTGACGATGATACCGCTTGCCATATCTTGCCAAAAATCCAAATTTGGAGTGCTTTCAAGTGTTAGTCTCCATTCTTTGGCAAAACGCATCCTATCGTTTTGAGTACGTGGAGACCACATTGCGGGCCCTTTAGAACGGTTAAGCATTCTAAACTGTATGGTTGATTTATCAGCAATGATGCCTGATTTGCCTCCCATAGCATCTATTTCTCTCACTATTTGTCCTTTAGCCACACCCCCCATAGCTGGATTACAGCTCATTTGAGCTATTGTCCCCATATTCATGGTAATCAAGAGTGTTTTAGAGCCTAGGTTTGCTGCAGCTGTTGCCGCTTCGCATCCGGCATGTCCGGCTCCAACTATAATTACATCGTATTTTTCAAACATATATTTAATGTTTCACGTGAAACAATTTCTTCTTTTTTATCTTCATGTTCCACGTGGAACATGAGTGTTGTTTTGTTACGCAAGTTCTGATAATTCTAACCAACGCATAGATTTTTCATCTAACTCGTTTTGTTTTTCTTCAATCAAATGTGAAGTTTTGATAATCTCATCAGGACTAGAAATGTTATTCAAGTCATTTGTTAATTTCTGGATGGTTTGTTCTAAAGCTTCAATCTCTTTATTTAAGGCTTCAAGTTCTTGCTTCTCTTTATAAGAAAGTTTAGCTTTTTCTTTAGCAGGAGCAGGACTATCTATTTTAACTTGTTGTTTCTTTGCTTGCTCTTTTTCTATTTGTTTAAGCATTTCTTGCTCTTCTCGGTAAGAAGAATAATTACCATTATATATTCTGATTTTGCCATTACCTTCTAAGATAAAAAGCTGCTCGGTTAATTTATCTACTAAATATCTATCGTGTGAAACTAAAATTAAAACACCCGGATAGTTTTCTAAAAATTCTTCTAATACATTTAAAGTATCAATATCTAAATCATTTGTTGGCTCATCCAGAATTAAGAAATTTGGATTTTTAATTAACACCTTCATTAAGTGTAACCTTTTCTTTTCGCCGCCGCTTAATAAGCTTACAAAGCCATGTTGTTTCTTAGGAGGGAATAAGAAAAGTGTAAGCAATTGAGAAGCTGTAATTACACTGCCATCTGCTAAGGTTATATACTCGGCAATATTCTTTACAACATCAATAACACGTTCATCTTGCTGAAAGCTTAATCCGGATTGATGGTAATATCCAAAAACAGTGGTTTCACCTTTTTTAATGGTTCCTGCATCGGCTGTTAGCTCTCCAGTAATTAAATTTAAAAAGGTAGATTTTCCGGTTCCATTCTTTCCTGTTAAACCAATTTTATCTCCCTTTTTAAAAGTATAAGAAAAATCTTCAATAATGGCAACTTCATTAAATGTCTTACGAATATGTGCTATCTCTAGAATCTGATTTCCTTGTCTGCTTACTTTTACTTCTAATTTTACTTGTTCTTTTGGTCCATTACCTTTAGAACGCTCTTCTAAATCATAAAAAGCATCTATTCTGGCTTTAGATTTTGTAGCCCTTGCTTGTGGCTGCCTCCTCATCCATTCTAACTCTTTTTTCAAGAGGTTTCTGTTTTTGGCTAAAGTAGCTTGGTCAGAGGCATCTTTTTCTGATTTTTTTTCTAAATAATAAGCGTATTTACCTTTGTATGAAAAAACTTGTCCCTTATCTAATTCTATAATTTCATTACAAACATTATCTAAAAAATAACGGTCGTGGGTAACCATTAAAATAGTTTTACCACCAGTATTTAAGAAACTCTCTAACCACTCAATAGTATCAATATCTAAATGGTTCGTTGGTTCATCTAATACATAAACATCGGGTTCATCTATCAATAACTTAGCTAAACTTAACCTCTTTTTTTGCCCACCAGAAAGGTTAGATATTTTCTGATGTAAATCATGAATGCCTAGTCGACCTAGAATAGTTTTGATTTGATGTTCATATTCCCAAGCATCAAGATTGCTTAATTCTTCTGTAAGTTCGTTTATCTTATCTAAATCTGGGTTTTCTTCTTCTAAAAGTTCTTCGTACTCTCTAATAATTTGTTGCTGCCTATTATCTAAACTGAAAATAAAATCGCTGATACTGGCATCGGCACTAAATTTTGGATCTTGTTCTAAATAACCAAATCTGATATCCTTTGCTTTAACAACTTTTCCTTCGCTAGGTAATATTCTTTCTGCTAGCAATTTCAATAAGGTAGATTTTCCGGCTCCGTTAATACCTACTAAAGCTACTCTTTGTCCTTGCTGTATGCCAAAAGTTAAATTTCTGAAAAGCCAATAATCGTTAAAGGCATGGCCTAATTGTTCTGCTGATACTATACTCACACTATTTCTTTTATGATATCTGATGGATAGGTGAAAATTCCCTGATCCTCTTTTAATGATTGTTGATACATGGCTAACGCAATAACCAATGTTTTAATACTTCTATATTTTTTTAGAGGGCCTATTAGTAGGGGGTCTATAACCTTCATCAATACTAAAGCTATTTTCTCTGCCACTCGTTTTTCTTTTCTATTTCCTCTCAAAAGGGATGGTTGATAAATGTGTATGGCAGGGATGTTTAACGCTTTTAAATCATCCTCTGTTTCGCCCTTTATTTTGCTATAAAAATTTGATGATTTAGCGTTAGCACCCAAAGCCGAAACCAGATGATATTGTTGAACCTGATTTTCTACAGCAATTTTTGCTATTTGAATAGGGATATCGTGATCAATTTTTCTGTAATTATTTAAGTCTGGTGTTTTGGCTCTTGTGGTGCCTATACAACAAAAAATAGCATCAGCCTTAATTTTGTCTTTTATCTCCGAAAGGTTAGAAAAATCTGTAATAATTTCTTTTAGTTTTTGATTTTGGATGTTTAAGGGTTTTCTTCCAAGCGCAATTACTTCTGTATAGGCGCTACTATGCAGTAATACCGACAGTAATTCACTGCCAATAAGTCCGCTTGCGCCAATAATAATTGCTTTTCTACTCATTTTATCTAAAATCAATCTGCAAAAGTACGCATTTGTATCTTTGGAATAAATATTGTATGTTTAAACATGTAATATTTTATATAAAAAAGACACGTAACATTTAAAAATATTTCATCATGAAAACGATTATACACAAAGCTTCTGATAGAGGAGCGAAACAAATTAGCTGGTTAAAAAGCTACCATTCTTTTAGTTTTGGCGATTATCAAGACCCAAATAAAATGAGTTTTGGTTTATTAAGGGTTTTAAATGATGATTATGTAGAGCCTGGAATGGGATTTGGTATGCATGGTCATGAAAACATGGAAATTGTAAGTATTCCGCTTTTTGGTTCTTTAAACCATCAAGATAGTATGGGAAATGATGCTGTAATTAAAACTGGCGACGTACAAATTATGAGTGCCGGAACAGGTATCAAGCATGCAGAATTTAATGGGAGTAAAATAGAGGCGGTAAAATTTTTACAGATTTGGGTTTTTCCAAAGGAATATAACATTCAGCCTAGGTATGATCAAAAATCCTTTCGGGAAGAGGATAAGCATAATCAGTTTTTAACAGTTGTTTCTCCTAATCAAGAAAACGAGCAAGCTGTTTGGATTAACCAAGATGCTTGGTTCTCTTTAGCTAATTTAGATGCCGGTAAAGAGCTAGAATATAAATCGCATGGAGATAATACCGGCGTATATATTTTTGTATTACAAGGCAAATTAGGTGTAGCAGAGCAAGTTTTAGATAACAGAGACGCTATTGGTATTTGTGATACAACATCAGTAGCTGTAAAAGCTCATGTAGATACTAAGCTTTTGGTTATAGAAGTGCCAATGGCTTAATGATGATAATGGGTTAAGCTTTTGGGTTTAACCCTTTATAAACCCTCTCTTAGCCAAATAAAAGTCTTCCATCTTAGTCATCTTAGCTTTTTCTTCTTTTTTCTTATCGGGGTAACCTAAAAGGTGCAATGTACCGTGTATGATAATACGGTGTAATTCATCGCTTACAGCAACCTTAAAAGTTTTGGCGTTTTCTTTAACTCTGTCAATACTTATGAAAATATCACCATAAATAATTCCTTTTACTTCACTATGATCAAAGGTGATGATATCTGTAAAGGTATCGTGGTTTAAGTATTGCTTATTGATGTTTAACAAATAATTATCAGAACAAAATATAAAATTGAGTTCTTGTAACTGATGTTTCTCTTCTTCTATGGTAGCATTTATCCAGCTTCTAACTGCGTTTTTCTGTTTAAGATGATGGACGATGTCTTCTTCAAAAAAATTTATGGGCAGTTTTTTCATTAAATCTTTGTTTATGCAAAGATGAAGATTAGAACTTAAAATGTAGCTCTACTTCGTTGCCTTTTGTATTAAAAATACATTGGTCTGCCAGCTGCTTCATGATAAAAACACCTCTACCGCTTAAATTTTCTAAATTTTCTGGCGCTGTTGGGTCTGGCAGGTTATTAAAATTAAAACCTTCGCCTTGGTCTGCTATGGTAAAAACCAATCTTTTCTGATTGATAATTTCAAGATTTAAGTAAACCAATTTATTTGGATTTTGCTTATTACCATGAAAAATGGCGTTTGTAACCGCTTCATTAAGACAAGTCATTAAATTAGCGTAAACATCATCCCCTATATTTAAAGTAGATACAAGATCATCAACAAAATTTTCAACTACTGCTACACTATTCTCATTTGACGGAAGTTGAAGAGAATAGAGTCCTTTATCCATTATCCCTGAAAGATTACTCATGATTATTTCCTCTTATTTAATTTTTTAAAGTAATCACTAATTTTTGATTTATAAAAATTATTTAACGCTGGAGATACAGTTTTTAGCATTTCAGCTTCATTTTCTTTTATTTTTTCATACTCTTTAAGTACTAAATTATAATTTGGCGCAAATTGTTTACCTGCTTTGCTTTCCTTTTGTGTGTCTTGCTCTCTTTCTCTTTCCGCTTTTTCTGCCTCTAAAAGCCTTGTTTGTATGTCTTGTTGTCTATTTATCGCCTCTTGTGTAATACGTTTGTTTACGAGATCGGTTTCTGTTTGTTCCATGTCTTTCATGATTTTTTCCAGATTTCCTAATTTCCCTTTTCCGTCTTTATTCAGTTGCTGATTAAGCTCTTGTAAAGCCTGCCTAATCATTTGTTGTTGCTGTGCCATTTCAGAAAACTGCTGGCTCATTTGTTTATTGCCTTTTTGGCCTTGCGGTATGCCTTGCTGCTGCATTTGCTCTTTTGCTTTTTGCATATTTTTATTGAGTTCCTGCTGCATCTTGGATAGTTGAGACATCCCTGGTTTAGGCTTGCCTTTACCGCCAGATTTAGCATTTTTCATGGCATTTTGTAGCTGTTGCAAGGCTTCGCTCAACATTAAAGATAAGTTATTGATAGCCGTTAAAGCATATTGTTGGTTTCTGTTTACCTCAGCAATTTTCCGCTCAGTAAGGTTTTGTAAAGCGTCTGCAATTTGCTGGTTAATTTGAGTTACTTCTTTATTAACTGTGGCAGATATTTGTGGTACCCTTTTGCTTAAACTATACAAGCTATCCTCCACAAGTTTTAAATTATCTTTTATATTTCTTTGCTTTTGGCCAATTTCATTAAATCGTGGGTCGTTGATATTGGTATTCTTAATATCTAGCATCAATTTCTCTTGGTCGAAAGAGGTTTTTAGCAAGTTTTGCAAAATTTGTCTTAGAGCTTGCGCATCAACTTGGTTTTCTTCAGTTTCTTCTTCATTTTGCATTTCTTTAAGCTTATTAGCCATTTCTTGCATTTCGGAAGCGGCTTCTTTCTGCGCTTCGTTAGCTTTTTGCTTACGGTTTTGTGTTAACTGCTCTTCTGCCTCCTGAAGTTTCTTTTCAATAGCTTGTTGTTGTTCTTTTTGTTGGTCAAAATTTTCTGGCTGCTCTAGAAGCTGATTTTTTTCTGCTATTTCTTTTAAATTTTCTTTTAGTGTATTAAAATCTTTTTTTATGTCTTTTTGCTGATTTAAATCGGGTTTATTAACATTTTCGTTTTGTTTTTTTGCAAGCTCTTCTAGTTGATCAATAGCTTGATTTATTTTTTGTTCAACTTCTAGTTGTTTGTATAACTCCAGAATACGGTCTAATTCTTTTTTTAGAGATTTTTCATCACTTTGTAACTGCTTTAACTCCTGATTAGGAATTTCATTAAGCTGTTTTTCAAGCATTTTCTGAATTTCTTTCAATAAAGATTTAGTTTTCTCATCCAATACATTATCAAAAAGATTTTGTATCTGTTTTTGCTTTTCTAAAAGCTCTTTGTTATTATCAAGCTGATTACGCTCTAGTAAATTCTTCTGATTTTCTTTACTTATTTCTTTAAGCAACTCTTCTAACCTCTGTTGCTTATCAAGCAATTCTTGCGCTTGCTTTTGTTGCTGATAATCTATTCCTTTACTGTTTAGTAAATCTTGGTTCAACTTTTTAGCTTCATCCTGAATTTTCTGAGCCTGTTTTATAGCGTCAGAAATTTTTTGCTTAACATTTTGGGTGCCTTCTTCTACTTTTTCTATCAGCTCAGTTTTACTTAAAAGTCGGTATGTTTTTAAACTTGTTCTACTGGTTTTAGGTCCGTTTATACCGTCATTATCAGCAACTTCAAAATAATAGCTAATTTCTTCGCCAGCCTTTATACCTGTATTACTAATAGGCCAGAAATAAAAGAAGCTACTCTCTAAACTTCCTTTTTGAAGTTTTATAGGTGCTTTAAACTGTTTTCCTAACCTACTTTTATCATTAGAAGCGGTAATTTTATAATGAAAACTTAGGCTATTTAAACCATAATCATCACTAGCTTTTCCAATAAAATATAGTACTTGGCTATTCAGCGAATCGGGTTTTTCTGTAGCCTCAATTTGAGGAAAAGCATCAGGTAAAACCTCGATATGATAATTTAAAGCATCTTGTATAACCCAATTATTCTGGGGTTTTAAGCTATATAAAGCACTTTTTGTAAGCTTAAGTTGATAGCTAAACTGGTTTTCTTTTTGAGGTGTTAACCTGATATTATTTTTTAAATAAAGGAAGTTTAGCGTAGTCGTGTTTTCTGCACCAATTAACCATTTTACAACTGTTCCTTCTGGTAAACTCATATCTCCGGGATTTTCTAAAACTTCGTTTTGCTTTTTTAGGTAAGCCGGATAAGTTAAAGATAGCTTGATGTCAGTAATACTTGGTTTTTTACTGATTTTTAAAGTATAAGTATCAGAATAAAATTCGCCAGCTTTAAATCTGAAACTTACATCCTCTTGTAAATTCTTAAAAGTATGGTTAAAATGGATGATATCTTTTTGTGTCAATTTAAAGCTGTTAAAGCCATCTTCTATATAAACTTCCTGAGGTATTTCTGTTCCGCTAAGCTTAATTTGAAGCTGAAAATCTTCACCTTGTACACCAGATAAGTTCTTGTTTAAAATCTCGAAACCGAAAGGAGCCTTCTTAATAAAACGTTGGTTGTGCTTGATAATTCTTGTAGTACCATCGGTTATAATAGCGGGTGTAGTAAATGCCAAAACCAGCATTACCATAGCCGGAACAATAGCATAACGTAGATATTTCTTGTTTTCACTGATTTTTATAGCAGATACAAAAGGAATAGGTTGTAATTGCTGTACCCTTTGGTTGATGCTGGCTAAAATTAAAGCTTCATGTTCTGGGTTAGTGCTTAAAACTTTTTGTAGTTGTAGGGTATTGAGGAGTTTGTCTTTTACATCAGGAAAATGATTACCTATGATGATTGATGCTTGTTCATGATTAATAAAAGCACCAAGCTTTAAATATTTTAACAAGTATTTACCAACTAAAAACCAGGCTAAAGTTAGCTGACTAATCAAGAATAGGTAAAAAAGAATTGTTTTGGTAAGTGGATTAAAATAACTGTAATATTCTGCCGTAATAACCAGTAAAAAAACTGCTAAAAATATAGCGCAAAGCCATATCATACCTCTAATAATTTTATTGAGGTAATATTTCCTGATGAAATCGTCTATCTTTTTTAGAAAGTCAGCGTAATCCATAAAAATGAAGAAATATTAAGCACATTGGAAATATAACATTTAACCGTTTAATAATGATTTTATTATGGCACAAAAATTTGTAACTCACTTAAAAAGCTTATTGTGCTTTAAGATAGTTTACTGCTAATCTAATGTTTCTCTATAATATGTTTAAGATAAAGTTAAGTATAGGTATGCCTGAATATAGGGTAGATATACTTAACACCTGCTATAAGGTTGCTATAAGGTTTCTATAACCTTGCTATAAGGTTGCTGTAGTAGATAAAATAGAAACTAGAATTTTTGCAAGAGTATTTATCAACTAAATTAATAAAAAACTTTTAATTAAGGATAGTTTTTTATTTTTTAGTGAAAATGATATTTAGCTGCCATTTCTCTAAAAATGTTGAACTTTTATTATTTTAAAACTCGACTAGGCTAATTTTAAATATCTTTATCTATGATTTTTAAGTAATAAATTATAATTTTCCGATAAATTTTTATGTATGCCTGTAAAAACATTTGGGAGTGCTGTGTATGGGGTAGAAGCCCAAACCATCACCATAGAAGTAAATATTTCTGGGGGTAAAGCCGCTTATTTAATTGTAGGTTTGCCAGATAATGCCGTTAGAGAAAGCTTATTGAGAATAGAAAGCGCTCTAACAAATAGCGGTTTTCGTATGCCACGTCAAAAAATTGTGGTGAATATGGCACCTGCCGATATTCGCAAAGAAGGCTCTGCTTACGATTTAACCATAGCAACAGGTATTTTGGCCGCTTCTGGGCAAATTGATGAAGAGGATTTAGAAAATTACCTGATCATGGGCGAACTTTCTTTAGATGGACAAGTAAAACCTATAAAAGGTGCTTTACCTATAGCTATAAACGCTCAAAGAGAAAATATCAAAGGTTTTATTTTACCTATACAAAATGCCAGAGAAGCCGCCATTGTGAGTAAACTAGAAGTTTATGGGGTTAGTCATCTCTCTGAAATTGTAGATTTCTTTAAGAATAGCAAAAAGCCACCTTTAACAGTTGTGGATACCCGAGACGAGTTTTTTAAAGCTATTAATAATTACGATGCCGATTTTGCCGATGTAAGAGGACAAGAAAACATCAAAAGATCTTTAGAAATTGCAGCTGCTGGTGGGCATAACGCTATTTTAATTGGTCCGCCGGGTGCAGGTAAAACCATGTTAGCTAAACGTTTACCTACCATTTTACCTCCTTTAAATTTGTATGAAGCCTTAGAAACAACAAAAATACACTCGGTAGCGGGTAAGCTTTCTGCTTCCGATGCTTTAATTACCACAAGACCATTCCGCTCGCCCCACCATACGGTTTCAGATGTAGCTTTGGTAGGTGGCGGAAGCAACCCTCAGCCTGGCGAAATCTCTTTGGCGCATAATGGTGTTTTGTTTTTGGATGAATTGCCAGAGTTTAAAAGAACTGTTTTAGAAGTTATGCGCCAGCCTTTAGAAGAAAGGCGTGTAACGGTAGCCCGAGCCAGAATGTCTGTAGATTATCCCTCTAGTTTTATGTTGATAGCTGCCATGAACCCTTGCCCATGTGGTTATTACAATCATCCCGAAAAGGAATGTGTTTGTGGCCCTGGTGTGGTACAAAAGTATCTTAGTAAAGTAAGTGGCCCTTTGTTAGATCGTATAGATTTGCATGTAGAAGTTACGCCAGTAAATTTTGATGAACTTGCATCAGAAAGAAAATCAGAACCAAGCGAGTTGATTAGAGAAAGGGTGATCAAAGCCCGTTTAATGCAAACAGAAAGGTTTAAAGAGTACCCAGGTATCAATGCAAATGCAGAAATGAGTCCGCAAATGGTAAGAGCTATTTGTGTAGTTTCTGATGCTGGGCAGCAATTGCTAAAAACAGCTATGGAAAAATTAGGCTTATCTGCCCGAGCTTATGATAGAATTTTGAAAGTAGCCCGCACTATTGCAGACCTTGCTGGTAGCGATGAAATTGGGATAGAGCATTTAGCAGAAGCTATACATTTTAGAAGTTTGGATAGAGAAAATTGGGCTGGCTAAAAGCATGACTTAAAACTTACAATCATTTTATCTTAAATTTCGTTTATGATTAAAATTGTAAGATCATGAAATTTGTTAAAATATTAAGTGCCAGCATTTTTGCTTTATTAATTATTTCTTGCAATACTAACGGACAAGTGCGTAAAAACAATGCTGTTAAGTTAGTAGCTCCAAAAGGTAAAGCTATAGCTGCTTTTGCATCGGGCTGTTTTTGGTGTTCTGAACATATTTTTGAAGCTGTTGTTGGTGTAGACTCCGCTGTTTCTGGCTATGCAGGAGGTACTGCTGTTAATCCAACATACGAGTTGGTAAATACTGAAACTACAGGCCATGCAGAAACTGTTTTGGTTTATTATAATCCAAAAATCATCACTTATGAAGAATTGGTAGAAGTATTTTTCTCTTCACATGACCCTACCACGCCAAACCAACAAGGCCCAGATAGGGGTTCTTCTTACCGTTCGGTTTTGTTTTATCAAACCGATGCCGAGAAAAATATCGCCATGAATGCTATTAAGAAAATAAGCAGTAGCAACAGGTTTAGCAAGCCTATTGTAACAGAACTTGCAACTTTAAAGGCTTTTTACAGGGCAGAAGAATACCATCAAGATTTTATAGAACATAACCCAAACCAATCTTATGTAAGAGCGGTTTCTATTCCAAGGTTCGAGAAGTTTAAGAAAACATATAAAGGAAAATTGAAGAAGGGGTATTGATGAGGGTGGAAAATGAGGCGGGATTTTTCTCGCCTCATTTATTTAAAAACATAGTCTTTATTGAGGTTTAATCCTAAAAGTTTAGCCAGCGTACCCGCTATTTGTCTGGTGAAAATTTCTTCGGTATTTTTTACTTCGCCTTTTGCTGATATAGATGAACCAATGGCTGCTATCCAAACCTGTTCTGAGCCGGAGATGCTTTTACCATGACTGGTCCAATTGCCAAATGGTTTTTCGCCGCGACCGTGGTCTGTCGTAATCACTAACGTGGTTTGGTTCTTGTAAAAATCATCGTTTTGTAGGTAATTCCATAAATCTGCAATCATATCATCGCTTTTACGAGTCTGCTCTATATAAAATTTATAATCGGCAGCGTGAGCCATATCATCTGTTTCATCAAAACCAATATGTAAAAATTTGGGCTTATAAAACTTTACATATTGCTTAGCCAATTGGTAAGTAATTACATCTAGTCTTACTTTATCAGATATAAAGGGAGGGGCTAAATGCTGCATCTCATTTAAGGCTTTAAAACTTTCATCCATATCGGGAAGCTTTAAATCTTCTACACCAGCGTTTATTATAAAATCCTGAGCAGAATCATCTAAAATATAATTGAAGACATCCCAAGAGGAAAAAGAAGCTACTTTACCTTTAAAATCTTCTTGTTGGTTTATCCATCTTAGCACATTAGGGTTTTTATTATAAACCCTATTATTATTGGTGATATTGCTATCCACAAAACCAGAAAAAAGCTCGGCATAACCCGGGTATGAAATCTTTGATGGATTACTTACCGCTACATAACTTTTTAAATCTCGGTTCCCAATAATTTGACCATTTTTGGCAATCTCACTCCACATAAAAGGCATCAATAAAGCTCTTCTTTTGTGTACATCTTTATGCCAAAATTTTTTAAATAAATAATCTTTTTGGTTGTTATACCTGCTATAAATAAGCGAAGAATCTGCGCCTCTAAACAATTCTTGCCAGCGTAAACCATCAATAGTAACTAAAATAACTTTGCTTTCTGTTTGCGCAATAGCAGCAAAATGGAAAAACATCAGAAAGGATAATAAAATCTTTTTAGGCATCATCAATAATAATGAAAAAACAGAAGAATGAATTAATGAAACGATTATAAATCAACTCGTCATAAAAACTTTACTTTTGCAGGAGATTATAATTAAAAAGCATGAGTACGGGCGATTATGTAGAAATAGGTTTTATTACCAAAACCCACGGTTTAAAAGGCGAGCTTCAAGTTTCGTTTAGTTATGATAATCCTGAGAAGCTAAAACTAAAATCTGTTTATATAGAAATTGGAGGCAAAATGGTACCTTATTTTGTTTCGCAGTTTAAACTATCGCAAAAGCAATTAGGTTACTTTTTGTTTGAAGATATTAATCATATTGATAAAGCGCAGCCCTTGGCAAAGAAGAAAATTTTTCTTGCTAAAAGGCTGATGCCTAAAAAGAGTAAAGAAGAGTTTACTTTTAAAGATTTAAAAGGTTTTACAGTTATTGATGAACAAGAGGGTGAATTGGGAGAAATTTTAGAGGTGAGAGCATATCCACAGCAGTTTTTAGCTACGGTTATGTATCAGGAAAAAGAAGTATTGTTTCCTTTATCTGAGGATTTAATATTGGGTATTGATATGGACAATAAGGTCTTAAATATCGAACTTCCGGATGGTTTGTTGGATGTTTACCTTCAAGATTAATGAACTATGAGATTTGATATCATAACCGTTTTACCGGCTTTACTAGACAGTCCGTTTGCACACTCTATTATGCAAAGGGCACAAAAAAAAGGTCTGGCAGAAATTCATATTCATAATTTAAGAGACTACGCAAGCAATAAGCATAAAAGTATTGATGATTATCCTTACGGTGGTGGTAGTGGTATGGTGATGCAGATTGAGCCTTTTGCTGCTTGTATAGAGAAATTACAGGCAGAAAGGGTTTATGATGAGATTATTTTTATGACACCCGATGGCGTTACTTTTAAACAAGAAATAGCCAACGAGCTTTCTATTAAAGGAAATATCATGATTCTTTGTGGCCATTATAAAGGGATAGACCAAAGAATTAGAGATGTATTTGTAACCAGAGAGATTTCTGTTGGAGATTTTGTGCTTTCTGGTGGCGAGCTGCCAGCTGCTTTAATTGTTGATGCTGTGGTAAGATTAATACCTGGCGTTTTATCAGATGAAACATCGGCTTTATCTGATTCTTTTCAAGGCGAGTTGTTAGACGCTCCAGTGTACTCCAGACCGGCAGATTGGAAGGGTTATAAAGTACCTGATATTTTATTAAGTGGAGACCAAGCTAAAATAGAACAATGGCGTTATGAACAAGCTTTAGAACGCACTAAAAAACGCAGACCAGATTTGTTGGAGTAAGCTTAGAATGGAAGCTTTTTTTAATTGATGAACTCAAAAATTAATTATTTTTTCTTTTTTTGAGATTAAATAAATTGCAAATCTTCAAATAAATAAGCTCGATTTTAAATAGAAAACAAGCTAACAGGCTCATCTACAGTTGGTATTGCCTGCGGATGTAGATAAGATGTTAATTGTGGAAAATTTTAATTATGTTTTTTATTATCAAAAATTATCCCTAATATTGCACTCCGAAATTTCGGTGCGGTTGGTATTTATCTCAATCGTAATTTAACAGCATAAAATCATGGATTTAGTAAAATTTGTAGAAGAGCAGGTTGTAGAGAAAAAACAGTTACCTGCATTTAAATCTGGAGATACCATCAGCGTTCACTATAAAATTCGTGAAGGAAATAAAGAGCGTATTCAGGTTTATCAAGGTGTAGTTATCCAGAGAAATAGTGCTGGTTCTACAGAAACCTTTACCGTAAGAAAAATGTCTAATGGTGTAGGTGTAGAGCGTATATTTCCTGTAAATTCTCCAAACATCGATAAAATCGAAGTTAATAACGTTGGTAAAGTTCGTAGAGCAAAATTATTCTACTTACGTGAGCTTACTGGTAAAGCAGCTCGTATCAAATCTAAAAGAGTTTAATTTTTTCAAAATAAAAAAAAGCCTTTCAAGAATATTTCCTGAAAGGCTTTTTTTATGCACTTTTTTTATAGAGTTTGTGGCGTTATCAGCAAATAAACCTTATAATGTATAATGTTTGTTTCTTGCTTTTCTTCCTCAATACCCATTTCTTCTATTCTGGTGGTGATGTTTAATCCTTTCCAGTGCTGGGTAAGTGTTAAATCTTTATTTGGTACTTGAAAAGTATTGTAATTTTTATCAGTAATAGGATAGCTCTTTTTTAGCAATTGCTTTCCTATTTTATAAAGTTGTAGAGATAGCTTTTCTTTTCCTAAGACCAGATACAGTTCTTGTTCTTTCTCTTTACAAATTTTAAAAGCTTTTCCAAAGGCAGTTATTTCTTTGCATAGGTTGTCTCTAAAAGAAGACTGGTTTTCTATAGTTACCAAAATACTTGCTTTTTCAATACTTAAAACTTCTTTTTCTTTATTAGCAAAGTTGTAAAAATTGCCTTTCATTGTGGGGTTATAAAGCGGATTAAGTCCTAATAACTTTAATACAGAATCTTTGGTGTTTTCTTTAGCTTGATAACTTTGAAACTGACTCAAGGAGTCTTTTTTATGGCTATTCTTAAAAAAAGTTTTAATATCGCTAAGCGATGCTTTAGTAAAAGGCTGTAAAGCCATTATACCATGATAATCATTTAAATAATCAACAATGTTTCTGATTTGCTGGTCTCTTTCTTTATTAGGTTTAGTGGCTAAAAGAGTGCTTAATATTTTTTGTTGCGAGTTTTTAGAAACACTTTGTAAACCCCATGGTCCAAAGGAGATTATAAGTGCTAACACACATAAACTGATAGGAATTATCCTAATATGTTCTTGTCCTTTTATTAAGAAATAAAAGGTGATAAAGCTTAACCAAAGGGTAAGTACAATTAAAATATATCTGCTTTCTGTTATGCCATAATCAGATACTCTGGTATAAACTGCGAGTACTAAAAGTATAATTAAGGGAATTAAAAACAGATAAAAGGTCTTACTAAAGAGTTTTATCCATTTGTTTTCTTCTAAACTTCTGAGTGGATGAACTAGCAATAAAGAAAGCATCCCAAAAACAGCATAACCTAAAATTAATACCGAAACAAAACCATTAGGTAAATGCCACTCTAACAATATTTTACCTTCATAAGCCAGTAATATGACTAAATAAATGCTTGCCAAAGGGATTAACACATACTGTGTGAAAATTTTCAGCCCTTTTGGATAAGATTGTTCTTCTTGAAGTGTTTCTAAAGATTTAGGAATGCCGGATAGAAAAAATAGGGTATTAAATACACCTGCGATGATGAGCCACAGACGTAAGTAGATTTTATCATCCCAATTTACTTTAAACAATTCTTCAATGCTTAATAAGGCAATGCTTATCCCAATAAATAATACCGCACTGTACAGGGCAGATGTTAAAAAACGTAGAAATAAACTTTTGTTAAGTTGCCAAAAAGCTTGATTTTCTTCTGCTTTATGGAAAGCAGCGACAGAAACCAATAAATGAAAAGCAAATGCAAGAATGACTAGCATTAAAATATGCGCTTCTTTTTCAAAAGGATTTAAGATAAAACTTAAAGAAAGCAGGAAAGCTATAAGCGCTATATTAACGCCTATTTTAATGGGATTTTTAAGTTTACGCTTTTCTGCAAATAATGCAAAAGCTAAGGTAAGTGCGAGACCTAAATTGCCTATGTAAGCGCCTTTTACAAGTTCTTCGTTATAAGTATTGTTAAGATCTTTTACGGTAAGCGCAATTAAAGAACTGGTTCCTAAAACTGCAAAAAGTATAGGGATAGGGAATCTTTTTAATACAGCCAGCGCAGTATAACCAAGTTGTTTGAGTGAAGGAAACTTCATAAGTAAAATATTTCTTATGAAATTAGCTTTTACTTACTAATTTACCAAGAGTTTATAACCTTTTCCATGTACGTTGATGATTTCTACTCTGGCATCTTCTTTAAGATATTTACGCAATTTGCTTAGGAAAACATCCATACTGCGGCCGTTAAAGTAATTATCATCATGCCAAATTTGTAAAAGTGCTTCTTCACGGGTTAAAACATCATTCATTTTAAGGCATAATAACCTTAACAGTTCCGCTTCTTTGGTGCTTAGCTTTTGTTGCTCATCACCATTTATAATAATTTGATGCTGGTAATCAAAGGTATACTTGCCAATGGTGAAGATTTTAGGTTTCTCTTCTTCAGCTTTTTCCTGGTTGCCGGCTCTTTTTAAGAGGGCATTAATGCGTAATAAAAGCTCTTCTATTTTAAAAGGTTTGGTAATATAATCATCACCACCCAAACCAAAAGCTTCGGTTTTATCTTCCATCATACCTTTGGCTGTGGCAAAAATAATAGGTATGTGTTTGTTTATCTTTCTGATGTCTTTTGCCAGCGTGAATCCGTCTTTTTTAGGCATCATCACATCCAGGATACAAATATCATAAGTTGAAGATGTAAATGCTTTTAAGCCCTCATCTCCATCATCACAAAGGGTAACCTCAAACTTTCCTTTTAAAGAAAGGTAGTCTTCTAAAATCATCCCCAAGTTAGGATCGTCTTCTACTAAAAGAATTTTTTTTGCACTCATTTATATGGTATTATGCTAATGGAAATTTGAGCTCAAATTCCGAGCCTTTATCTTTTTCGCTTTTCACTTTTATAGTTCCGCCCATTCTTTTCACCATGTTATTTACATAGCTTAAGCCTAGTCCGAAACCTTTTACGTCATGTAAGTTACCTGTTGGTATACGGTAAAATTGCTCAAAAATTTTCTTTTGCTGGTCTCTTCCCATGCCAATTCCTTTATCAGTAACGGTAATTATAAAATCTGTTTGGGTATTAGTAGTGTTGATGGTAATCTCTGGAGCTTCTTTACTGTACTTTATGGCGTTATCAATAAGGTTATAAAATACATTAGAAAGGTGTAGCTCATCGCCCATGATGGTTGATTTTGTGGCTATAAGGTTCATGTTTACAATAGCATTTCTCTTTTGTAGTTGCAAGTTCATACTATCAGAAACGGCATGAATTAAATCATGAATATTAACTTCTTTACGCTCTATTTTTAAATCGTCTTTTTCTATACGGGCAATATTAAGTACCCTTTCAATATGGTCTCCAAGACGTATATTTTCATCATAAATAATGCTTGCCAACTTATTTACGCGTTTGCGGTCTTCATTAACGTCGGGGTCTCTTAAAGCTTCACTGGCAATCATGATGGTGGCTACCGGAGTTTTAAATTCATGAGTCATGTTGTTAATGAAATCTGTCTTCATCTCAGAAATCTTTTTCTGTCTTAAGATAGAAAAAATGGTATAAGCGAAGCTTCCGGTCAAAATCAACAATAAACCTATGGATGAGGCTAAAATAGAGTTCATATTTTTAAGGATAAGACTATTTTTTTCTGGAAAACTTACCATCAAGTAACCGCCTTCACGTACCATATCTTTTGGAAAAAGTGCGGCCTTGTAGGTGTTTTCTGGCTCAAAATCCATTCTATTATCCGAGGCATTTCTGAATAAAATTCTGGAGCTTTTGTTGGAGCTTATTTTATAATTGTACTTGAGCATGATGCCGTTATTGGCCAACTCTATCAATAGCAAAGAGTCTAGCAATTCTGGTTTAATACGTTTATGCAGAGGTACATTTGCTTGCTGAAACTCTGAAGCTAAATCATTTAAAATCTCCTTTTTGTTGCTGATTTTTTGTACCGAGTCTAAGTATAGCTTAACATCTTTTACTTTTTCTTTGCTATGGATGGGTTTCTCTGCTGCTGCAAGCTCGGTTTCACTAATTTCTGATAAGTAATTAGGTTTACCAATGGTACGAACAACAGGGCCTAATACAGGGTCAACAATAACATATTGTTTGATAGAATCTACTACAACGTTACCTCTTTTGGGTCTTTTTCTGGAAGGTAATCGCTCTGTATAAACTTGTTTAACCAGATTTTGTCTGACACCAAATTCGTCTGTAACTTCCTCAAAATCAAATCTTACGCCGGCAATTACATTATCTGGAGTTTCTTGTTGCGCCGGGCCATTATATACTAAAATATTAGGGTATTTATTTCTTAAAATGCTATCTCTTACCCTAAAAATACTGTCAGATTTTTCTTGATTTTTTTTAAGTTGCCTGATAAAAGCTAAGGATGGATTTTCTTTAATTTGCGGATTTCGGTCGATATTTTTTGATGTCCTGATGTTTTGGCTAAATTTCAAATCTTGATTTAACCTATTAATTTCTCTTAATTTTTTCTCGTTTGCAGCTTTTTGAGCTAAAAAAGCAGCGGCTTCATTTTTTTCTAATTTATAAGCCACACTTTTTAAAGCATCATTTACCGCACTATCAAAAATTTGAGTTTTTAATTGATAAGATTCTTTTAAGAAATAATATTGCATAGCCATTACTCCCAACAATGCAAAACTCATTAAACCAATAATAACCGATATACTTTTACGCTTCATCTCAAATCAAATATAAACACCAATGCTTTAATATTGAGGTGGTTTAACATTATTTAACAAGCAATGGTAGATTTAAATCTCTTTGAATTGGGCAAGTTTATGAAGTATATTTTATTAAAGTTGAGTTGTATGGACTACTGGAATTTATACTTTATACCAATAGAAGTAAAGTTTGCTTTAAAACCTTTACCAGGGAAGGCTAATCCTACACTACTATTATTAAAAAGGATAAAAGATTTAGAAATATCATAAGATAATCCAAAACCTGTTACCAAAGCACCTTCTATAATTTTAAGGTCTTCGTTATATTGTTTAGGTTCTTGATTTTCTGGGGTAACATAATCTTCTACAATAAGTCTTTTTCTTGCATACAGCAACTCTGGACCAATAAGCCAATTTATTTTTAATCTTTTTTCTGGGCTGCTTAATATTAGTTGAAAATAAGTAGCGATTTGTGAAAGTGTAGATTTATCATCACTAACAAGTAATGCCTCATTAAGTGTACTTCCTGTAGACATAAATCCTGTGAAAATCGAAGTATACAAAGATAACCTTCTGGAAAGATTAGTCTCAAAGCCAATTGATACACCTGATGCAACATTTAATTTTTCTATTACTCTTTGGTTTTCAGGGTTGTAAAAAGGTTCAAGTGGCAGACTATAACCCTCAAGTCGGGTATAAGCTCCATCAAACCAAATTACAGTGCCATAAGCTAAACTTATAGAACTACCATTATATGAATTAGCGCCATACCTGCTTGGGTTGCCACCGTTAATATAAATTTGTGCTGTAGTTAATTTAGGTAGAACTACTACAAAAAGTAGCATTAATAAGTATTTGTTCATTAGATTTTTGTAGGAAATTACTTACAATTGAGTGTTACGTTTACTGTAGAAACATTAGCTACACCAAGCAATGTTATAGTACTTTTTATTTGAGATAATTTTTGATTAGAAAATTTAAATTCATTTGATGTTAAGAGAGTTAGTTCTGGTATATCTGGATAAAATATCCGATATGATTTAACATAAGTACTGTTTAAAGAAGGTAAATAAAGCGCAGAAAAAGAATCAAACAGTGCAATTGTTGTAAGGTTATCTGTTTTTTTGTGATCATCATGGATAAAATTATCGTAGATAATAAAAACCAATCCATTTCCGTCACTTATAGTTATTTTTTCTAGTCGGCTTTTAGAATCATAACTTATATCAAACACAGCATATTCATCATTTATACTTGTTATAATTTTGGTTAGTAATTTATTGCTGTTGTAAGTAAACAGTCTTTTTTGCGTAGTATCTTCAGAAAGAGTACCATTAGGATTGAGTTCTAGTGCTACTTCTTTAGCTAAACTACCAAATTCATTTAAATAAATTCTTGTTTTAGCATTTTCGGGTAATTTACTATCGCTATAAATAATAAGCTGCTTAGGAGATTCTACAGTTGTATACCATGCGGTGCTGATAACACCATTTTCTTTAATTATATTTTCAGTTGCAAGGCCATCTTGATATTTAACCTCTGCGCTATATTTACCATCCGTTGAAAGAGAATTTGTAATTAAGCATTGAGTGATATTGGTATTCAATAATACAGAATTATCTTTCCTACAGCTAAAAAACAATAGAGCTATTAATGCTACAAATAAAATTTTCTTCATAATTCATAGATAGAATATTGAAAAATAAAATAATTAAATGAAAAAATAAAATATTTTATCAATAAAATTAATTTGAGCTTCTGCCTTAAGCTCGTCTCACTTATATTAACCCGAAATTTTTATGCTTAGAAACAAAATCTTAACTATTTGAATGTTTATCTTTCTAATCATTTTTTTCTTGGCTATAAAGAAAACGATAATCAGAATTCAGAATAAGAAATAGTATGCTGAATAAGATGGGAGTAATTATTGGTGCACAAAAAAGAAGTCGAAGTTTTGTTACTGTTTAGAGATGAAGCCAAAAAAAGCGGTCACCTTTGGGATTGGTGCCGCTTTTTATCGCATTGTAATCAGAAAATAGGCTCTTTAAAACGGCAAATCGTCGTCCGCCTCTGGTGCTGCACTAATATCAACTGGTGCTGCAAATGGTGGTGTTTGAGCAGGAGCACCTGCATCAGCACCTAATACATTTACTTTCCAAACTTGTAAAGTATTGAAATATTGTTTTTTACCGGTTTTGTCTGTCCAAGGTCTTCCTTTCAAGTTGAAAGAAACTTCAACATCATCACCAATTTTAAGATTATCCATTAATGAAACCCTGTCTTGTATGGCTTCAAATTTTACGTATTCCGGGTACTGAGGGTTTTCGGCAAATTCTATAACAAGCTCTCTTTTTCTAAATGTATCAGTAACGTTCATGACTTCAGATACTTCATGAACTTTTCCTTTTATCTCCATTTCAACAGGTTTTTAAATAACTAAAATCAAATCTCTATATTTTTATCATTAAATTGCGCATTCTTATGCATCAAGTTTTCAACACCCCATCAAAGGTTATCATAACCTGTAACAAAAGATTATCGCCTTATCTTGAATTAGAAGTAAAAAATTTAGGTTTTAAACCTGTAAGAATTTTTTCTACCGGGCTAGAGCTTAAAGTGAGTTTAAATGATTGTATCAGGCTGAATCTCAACCTCAGATGCGCCAGTCAGGTGCTTTATAGCCTTCAAGAATTTGATGCTGAAAATGGTGAAGAGCTTTACCAAAAAGTTACTGCTATAGCGTGGGAGAAATTGATAGATTTTGGAGGTTATTTCTCTGTAACGTCAAATGTGGATAATTCTACCATCACCACACCTTTGTTTGCTAATTTAAAAGTTAAAGATGCTATTGCAGACAGGATTAAATCTGTGCACAAAATAAGACCAAATTCTGGTCCGGATTACACCAAAACTGTAGTGCATTTATATTGGAAAAATGAAAAGGCAGAAATCTTTTTAGACACATCTGGAGAAACTTTAGCTAAACACAGTTATAGAAAAATACCTGGCAAAGCGCCTATGTTAGAAGCGCTTGCGGCCTCAACCATTTTAGCTACACAATGGGATTTTAAATCTCCTTTTATAAACCCTATGTGCGGTTCTGGAACTTTAGCTATAGAGGCAGCCCTCATTGCAACCGGCAGAACGCCAGGATTGTTACGTATGAATTATGGTTTTATGCACATTTTAGGCTATGAAGAAGAAGTTTTCTTTACAGAGAGAAGAAGGCTAAAAGACCAAGTGGTTAAAAACCAAGATTTAAAAATTATTGCTACAGATATTTCTGAGGATGCTATAGACATCAGTAAAAAGAATGCTAAAACAGCGGGTGTAGACCAATTGATTGAGTTTTACGCTTGCGATTTTGCCGATACCAGAATCCCTCAGGATGAAGCTGGGGTGATTATGTTTAACCCCGAGTATGGCGAGCGTTTAGGTGTACACAGCAAACTAGAAGCTACTTACGCTAGAATTGGCGATTTCATGAAAAAAGAATGTAAAGGTTATACTGGTTATATTTTTACTGGAAACCCAGATTTAGCCAAAAAAATAGGTTTAAGAGCATCACGAAGGATAGAATTTTACAATGGTAAGCTAGATTGTAGGTTGTTAGAATATGAATTGTATGATGGGAGTAGGAGATGATTAACTAAAACTTAATAGCTATTTTACAATAAAGCTGATATTTTAATATAAGTTTGATAAATATTTTTTAATGTATCAAATCAACTTAGATTTAATATTATATTAGTTGTTAAAAACCTAAATGTCTTATTTAATAAATTAAGAGCTAATTTTTTTCTAAATAAATTAAAGATTATCAGCATCGTTTATAATCAAATGTAGTTGGCAAGTGGGTAAGGTATAATTGCCAAATATTATGGAAGAAAGACCAATAGACCATATTAGCAATATCAAACAGGATTTTCATAATCTTTATAGGGATCACTATGAGGCAATCTTGGGCTTTGTATTAAGTTATGTAAAATTGGCTGACATAGCAGAAGACATTACTCAGGATTTATTTCTAAACATTATAGAAAAGGAATATAAAGAAGTAGAAAACATTAAAGCTTATCTTTTCACTTCAGCAAAAAATAGAGCTTTAAATTATCTAAAAAAAGTAAGTAAAGAGGCTCAAATTAAAGATGCACTTTACAAGGAATATGAAACATTACATGGTTCTTTAGAAGAAGATATCGCCGATTTGGAGTATCAAAAACTGCTAAATCATTATTTGGAAAAGCTTTCTCCACAAAATAGTGCAGTTTTTAAACTTTGCAGAGATAAAGGAAAGTCCTATCAGGAAGCTGCCGAGGAGCTGGGCATTTCTCAAAGTGCAGTAAAAAAACACATGGTAAAATCCATGAAGATCTTAAAGCTATTGCTAAAAAAAGATTTCGGGCTTTTGCTATTTTTTATATTCAAATTATAATAATTCTTCAAACAGACAATTCTTAAAAATATTTTTTGGAGAGGGGTACCCTTAGCCCTATTTTTTTTGTCTTATACACAATAACCAATTATTTATTTAACAAAAAATCTTTCAGAATTAGTTGATTTTATTCGGCTATTGCTTTTTAAGGTTCAAACTATAAGAAAGGAGGATGATTTTATGAATTAAGATATACCTATGCCTAAAATCTAGAAGTGCGGCAACACCTCCGGAAATAATTAAAGGCAAACCTAATCAATTGTAAATTAATCAAAGCTATAACCTTTAAACACCGCAAAATGTATGATTTCTACATACCAATTAAGTGCAGATTTATTCTGTATACCCAGTATACATGCTGTTTTCAATAGCTTTTTTAAGCTTTTTAGTTGAACTGAGCAAGGCATAGGCTCAAGCTTGATACCTATGCCTTGTTTGTAAATAATCAATATTTAAATCATTAACCTTTTATAATTATGAAATTTTTTTTAATATTTATCATATTTTTAGTGTCTGTTCATTTTGCTCAGGCTCAAAAATCACTGCCCTACTACGAGCCTTTTAACTACCCAACAGGTGTATTGGGCACTCAGGGTGGCTGGGGTGCATCCGGAGCCTTAGCAACGGTAGATAACACAGTTAATCTTAACTACGCCGGATTAGACAATAGCGGGGCTTCTACCAATTCCCTTCTTTTTGGTGGTACTACAGGTACGAATACCCAGCCTTTATCCATTGCTAATCAAACTGGTACTGTATATGCATCCTTTTTAATGAGAGTGGCTAGTTTACAATTTAACACTGCCAATAGCAGGTATAGTGTAGGTTTTGGCAACACTGCTGCGGGGGGTAATTTTGCCGGTACACTTTGGGTGCTTACCAATGCCGATGGGGTTACTTATGAATTGGGTTTTCATGGCGGTAGTAGTGGTACAGTACCTCCTCTGGCTGCCAATACAACCGCTCAAAATTTTTCACCGGGTGTCACTACTATGGTGGTCATAGAGTATACACCTGGTACAAACGTTATGAATGTGTGGGTTAATCCTTCTTCACCAACTTTCGAGTCCGGTTCTGCTCCAACTCCAACTTTCTCCAATGTTGCGGGTGGCGCCATAACCAATGTAGCCAGTTTTATATTACGATGTGGTACGGGTGGTAGCGGAACAAATGGTACTAACCCAATGTATTTGGATGATTTGCGATTGGGAAATACTTGGGCAAGTGTTACACCAAAAGCAATTGTTACACCAGTTAAACTCTCCAGTTTTTCTTCCAAAAGAAAATTAAACACTACTGAACTAAGCTGGACTGCTGCTACAGAGATAGATTTTGATAAATATGTAGTACTATACGGCAAAAATGGTGTTGATTTTAATGAGGTGGGTACTGTAAAAGGTAAAGGCAATAATTCTAAATATACTTTTTCTTATGCCCATGATGGAGATGCTTACTTTAAGTTGAAATCTGTGGATTTGAATGGAGACTTCGAATATAGCGAAGTTATTCATGCAAAAGGTAATACGGTATTTATAAAAGCTGGTCCTAACCCTTTTACAGATGAAATAAACATTTATGGAATGCCTAATGGTATAAATAGTGTTGAACTTTACAATCTGATAGGAGCTAAAATTAAAACACAAGTCGTAAATTCTAATGATACAATTTTGTCATTAAGTACGCTTCCATCAGGGACTTACCTGCTAAAGATTGTTAATGATAATAAAACCATTTTTAGCGAGAAGTTCGTTAAATAATATTTTAAACTTACTTTTTTTATATTAAAAGCAAATTGAAGCCACCTTCAATTTGCTTTTAATCATAACTGAATTATTCAATTTAGAATGTCAGGTTGTCTTTCACGAATTTAAATTTATTTTTCAAAAATAGGGGTACCCTACAAGCCGATTTTTTTGTCTTATATACAATAACCAAATATATATGAACCAAAGAACCTTCTATCAACAATTAGTTGAAAGGTATGTGGCCTCCACAGCTTCAAAGCAAGAACTAGATTTATTATTTCATTTAATGGATGATGAAGAATTTTGTGAGGTAATGGCCGAAACCATGGATCAGCATCTGCTTCAAAACATGGAAAAAGCCAAACAAGCAAAAGTAGTTTCTCTTCGTAAAAAACGCTATCGTTTGGTTGGTGTTGCAGCGAGCTTTATTTTAATGATATCTATTGCAAGTTTCTATTTTGTATCTAATTATACTCAAAATGAAAAATCTAAGCAGCCAGAAATTGCAAGAGCAAATATCATTACTCCGGGTGAAGACAAAGCAGTTTTAACTTTAGCAAATGGAGAGAAAATAATTCTTAAAGAGCAAAATAATGAACTGCTTTCTAAAGAAGCAGGTTTAATGGTGTACAATTCAAAGGAAGGAGCGCTGGTTTATAAAGCGGGTGCGGCCTCTTCTACATCCGAAGCTATAACCTATAATACCATCAGTACCCCCAGAGGCGGGCAATATAAACTGATTTTGGAAGATGGATCAAAAATCTGGTTAAATGCAGCTTCTTCTATTAAGTTCCCTACTAGGTTTGATTCAAAACAGAGAAAGATAGAAATAAGCGGCGAGGTTTATTGTGAAATCAGTAAAGATCCTAAACGGCCTTTTCGGGTGAGTTATGGTAACCAAATGGTAGAAGTTTTGGGAACGCAATTTAATATTAACGCTTATATCGATGAAAAAATCACAAAAACAACTTTGATAGAAGGCAGCATAAGACTAGCTAATACCCAAACATTACAAAGTAAATTATTAACACCTGGTGATCAAGCAAGAATGACTTCTGTTAATAATCAATTGAATGTAAATCGGGTTGATATTGAGGAAGTCATAGCTTGGAAAGAGGGCTATTTTATGTTTAATGAAGAACCTTTAGAAAGTATCATGCGTAAAGTATCACGCTGGTACGATGTAGAGGTAGTATATAAAAGTGGTATTCCACAAAAGAAACTTGGTGGCAAAATTTCAAAGTTCAATAATGTGAATGAACTACTTGATGTATTAGCGGCAACAGGGTCTGTCAAATTTGAAATTCAAGGAAGGAGGATTATCGTGATGAATTAAAATATGAAGCCTAAAAATCCAGAGGTGCGGCAACACCTCCGGAAAATGTTAAGGCAAAAACCTAATCAATTGTAAATTAAATTAAAGATATAACCTTAAACAATTCAAATGTATGAATTTTTACATACCATTTGTATACAGAAACTTATTCTGTATACCAGAAATTATTGTTAAAACAATGAAGCTTACTCTCGCTTTTTTAATCGTAGCAACCTTACAAGTAAGTGCCTTCTCCAGTAGTTACGCTCAAAAAGTAACATTAAAGGAAAAGGGTGTTGAGTTAGAAAAGATTTTTAATGAAATCAGAAAGCAAACTAACTTTAATTTTATATACGATGCAGAAGTTTTAAAAAATGCTAAAACTGTAACTATAAATGTATCCTCTGTTGATGTCAAAGCAGCTTTAGAAATTTGTTTTAAGAATCAACCTTTTAGTTTTGATATTAAAAGTCAGACTATTATTGTTAAACCTACCTTAAAAAAGGCAATTAATATCCAGCAATCTAAATTTATAGATTTAACAGGAACAGTTTTAGACGAAATTAAGAATCCTTTAATTGGTGTTTCTGTATCCATAAAAGGTAGTACAAAAGGTACTACCACAAATGCAGAAGGTAAATTTTCTCTGCAAGTGCAAGATGGTGATATTTTGATTTTTTCTTATTTGGGCTTTGTTAGTAAAGAGTTAGTATATAATGGTCAAAGTACATTATCCATAACGATGGAGCAAGATACAAAAGGGCTTAACGAGGTAGTAGTTGTTGGTTATGGTACACAAAGCAGACAACAAGTATCTTCTGCGGTTTCAACTGTAAAAATGAATACGGTTGATCAAGGAGCAGGATACAATCCTGTAAAAATGTTACAAGGTAGAGCAAGTGGTATCAATGTCTCTAGCGCTTCTGGCATTCCGGGAGCTAGACCGGTTGTGTTAATTCGCGGTGTAGGTTCAATTAGTGGTAATAGTGCACCTCTATTTGTAGTAGATGGTGTGCCAAACGAAGGAGGCTATCCCAACATAAACCCCAATGATATTGAATCAATGGAAGTACTTAAAGATGCATCAGCAGCTTCAATTTACGGAAGTAGAGCGAATAGTGGGGTTGTACTTATTACTACCAAAGCTGGAAAGGCCGGAAAAACATCTATTGAATTAGATGTTAGAAACGGTAGTGGCACCATAGCTCATGATATTCCGATGGCTAATTCAGAAGAATATGCAAATGTAATGCAAGTTGCTGTAGATAACTTTAATAGACAGCGAGGAACTTCTTTAACATTTTACAGACCTCCGGCAAATGAAATAGAAGAGACTGATTGGACAAAAGTAATACAAAGACCAAGTGCAAAAACTTCTAATTATAATTTATCGGTAAGTGGAGGAAATGATAAAACTACTTTCTTTACTTCATTTGGGATATTCAATCAAGAAGGGATTATAAAAACAAGCGAATACGACCAGTACTCTTATCGTTTAAAAGTAAATCATAAAATAAATTCGTTTATACAGCTAAATACCAATTTATCTTTAGTCTTAACAGACCGTGATTTAATAGAAGAAGAAGGTTCTGGCTTAAAAGTTCTGAGAACTGCCAGAGAAGAACAACCTTGGTATAGCCCTTTTACCGCAACTGGTGATTATAAGGTTAACGGGACACTTTTGTTAAGACACAATCCATTAATGCTTATTAATGAGGAGAAATGGAATTCTAAAAGATATGAAGGAATTGGCTCAGTAAGCTTAGATATCAAACCTTTTAAAGGGTTTAAATATACCCCTTCAATAAGAGCTTTTGGGACTTTATTTGAAGAGAAAAAAAGCATTACAGAAAGAATGGTGGCAAGAGCTCAATCTGCTGATTGGGGTGCCATTGAACAAAGTAAAGATACCAGATTGAGATATGTTGTAGAAAACCTATTTCAGTACAATAATAACTTTAGAGATTTAGAATATACTGTTCTTGCAGGACATTCTTTCGAAAAATCAATAAGTGAAGATTTTGGAGTAAGGAGTGATAATTACAGAAATGATGCTTTCCCTTCCAGCAGTTTCGGCTTGGTTAATACTGGTCCGAATATTTATGCTAGTGGATTTGACTATGGTGGTTTTGCATTAGAATCTTACATCAGTAGGTTGAATTTAGCTTATAAAGGAAAATATATGTTAAATGCCAGTTTAAGAATAGATGGAGCTTCTAAATTCTCTGAAGACCAAAGATATGGAACCTTTCCTGCTATTTCTGCGGCATGGTTAATTCATAAAGAAGGTTTCATGGAAAAACAAAACTTTTTTAATGAATTAAAACTAAGAGCCAGTTATGGTGTAACAGGTAGTATTTCTGGTGTAGGGGACTTTGCTGCAAGATCTTTAGTAAGAGCTGGTGCTAATAATTCTTATAATGGTTCTTCAGGCTTTTCTTTAAATCAAATAGCCCAGCCATTAACTTGGGAGAAAGCAAAACAAGCAAATCTAGGTCTTGATGCTAGCATTTTAAATGATAGGCTATCGTTTACTTTTGATGTCTTTCAACAAAGAACTACTGATTTGTTATACCAAAGACCTATACAAGCAACCTCAGGTTATACCAGTATTAATTCAAATATTGGTGTAATGGAGAACAAAGGTTTAGAGTTCTCTGCATTAGGGAAGATTATCAATAAAGCAGTTAAATGGCAACTTGGTGGTAATATTTCATTGATTAAAAACAGGTTAGTTTCTTTAATAGATGGTACTGATTTCTTAATTGTACCTTCTGATGGTAGTGGTTTATATGGTGGGCAAATGAAAGCATTAATTGTTGGACAGCCTATTAGTACCTATTTCATTTACGAACAAACAGGAATTTACCAGAATGATGCTGATGTTCCAACAGCTTTATTTAATAAAGGTGTTAGAGCTGGTGACGTAATTTACAGAGATGTTAATGGTGATAATGACATTACAGAAGCAGATCGTTTAAATGTAGGGAAGGCCATACCAGATTTATATGGTGGTTTTACCTCTGAACTATCGTACAAAGGATTTGATTTAAGTGTATTTGGACAATTTTCTTTGGGCAATAAAGTAATGGCCTCTTGGAGAGGGGTAAATGGTACGGAGGGAACAGACCATCTAGGAAATGCCTTTGGAAACACCAGATTACTAGATGGTACTTCTGTGGAGCAATTTTTTGGTATTAGAAGAGAAGTGGCCACTAATTACTGGAACGGGCCAGGCACAAGTAATACTACTCCAAGACCTGTTAGAAGAGGAGTTCATAGCGGTTATGGTAATGCAGGATATAATTTCTTAACCAGTACTCGTTTTTTAGAAGATGCATCATATCTGAAATTTAAAACAGTAACTCTTGCTTACAATATTCCTAGTAAAGTTTTTAAGAGTAAATACATTAATGGTGTAAGAGTTTTTGCTTCTGTTGACAACCTATTTACGATTACTAATTATTCAGGATATGACCCAGAGCAATCTTTTGATAATAGCCCAGGAAGTTCTAACTACGGTGTTGATTTTGGTTTACAACCAACCCTAAGAACGTTTTTATTTGGCCTTAATGTTAAATTTTAACTATAAAAAATTCTAAGATGAAGAAATATATTTTAATAATCGTAATAGCATTTTTGTCAAGTAGTTGTTCAAACAATTTAGATAAAATACTACCTAGAGATGCTATCAGCCAGGACCAATTAACAGATTCTGATATCGGTAAATTGCGTAATGGTGTATATGCTTCGGTTGAAACCGGTATTTTTAATTTTACATTTGATTTTGATATAAGAGCTGATAATTTTAGAGGTGGACCAGGTTTTAGCTTAGTAGACCCTGTAAACATGAATCCATCAGATCCTAGTGTTTTAAGTTTATGGAGAAACGCCTATAATCGTATTGCAGACATCAACTTTTTATTAGAGACTTTAGATAAGTCTCCAAATCAAACGGGGAACTTACAAACTTTCAGAGGAGAAGCTTTATATTTCAGAGCTTTAATGTATTACCAACTGGTAACTCGTTGGGGTGGTGTTCCTTTATTGACCAGTAGAACTTTTGATGTTGTACAACGCTCTACAGAAGCACAGGTTTGGCAGCAAATTATTGATGATTTAATTGCAGCAGAAAATTTATTACCAAATTTTTCAAATAAGTTTTTTGTATCTAAGCAAGCAGCACAAGCCTTATTAGCAAGAGTTTATTTAGCTACTAATGATAAACCTAATGCCGTAATTTATTCAGATAGGGTAATTACCTATGGTACTGTTACAACTTCAAGTTTTTCATTAGCAACAGATGCTAACGGATACGCATCAAATTTTATTGCTAATACTCCTAGCAGAGAAGTCATTTTTGCATTTGTTAATAACAATTCTAATAATCGTAAAGTCTTTTATCAAAGGGTTAATGATGTAGATCCTACATGGGAGTATTCTCCTACGATAAACCTTCATGCTAATTTATATGCAAATGCTATCAATCCATTACGTACGGGCGACAAACGAAGAACAGCTGTGTTTTCTAATGATAATACACGACTTATAAAATATCCTAATGGTAGAAACGGGCAGCAATTGGTAAGTACATCAAATGCGGATTTTACACCCATTATGGTGAGTAGGTTTTCTGAGATGCTATTGATTAAAGCAGAAGCTTTAGGTGTTGGTTCTGCCGCAGAAACTGCATTAGCACCATATTTTACAGCTAGATATACCGTTGCCCCTGTAACTGGTAGCATAGCCGCTTTGAATGCTACTGATTTTCAAAATTTGATTTTAGACGAAAGACAAAGAGAGTTTTATGGAGAGGGCTACAGATGGTATGATATAAAAAGAACTAACCGACTAGACCTATTACCTTCATTAGCTGGTAGGAATTATTTGTTGTTTTATCCTATACCACAAGTAGAAATAGATCTTGCTAAATATGGGCAGAATATTGGTTATGACTAATGTCAAATTTTATTTAAATAAAGATTTTTGAAGTTTGGAATATGAAAAACTCACTTTTCATAAGATTATACCTTATTTTTTTGAGCATTGCCTTTGTGCAATGCTCAAAATCAGATGATGGTGGAGTTATTACTCCTCCTGTTGCTGAAATTGATGCAAGCTTTTCTATCAGTGTAAACCAGACCACAGTAAATAGTTCGGTTACGTTTATAGGTAGCACAACCGATACAGAAAGTAATATAGTATCTTGGGAATGGGATTTTGCAGATGGTTCTCCAATAAAAACAGAGAAAACAGTAAATCATAGTTTTTCTCTTGCAGGTAGCTATTTAGTAAAGCTGACCGTAAAAAATAATTCTGGAAAAACGGCAACTTTTTCTAAAAGAATATTAGTAAAAAACGCAACAGCACCTAATTATGGAAACCTCATAGGTTTGAAAGAGAAAATCGCTCAATTATATCCAAAAGTTATGATAGCTGCACACCGGGCTTATCATAAAAACTTTCCGGAGAATTCTATTGAAGCTATCAATGATGCTATTTTAAATCAAATTAATATTGTTGAATTAGATGTCAGGCTTACATTAGATAAAGAGTTGATATTGATGCATGATGCAACCACAGCAAGAACAGCTAATGCCAATTATAATGTTTCTCAAAGAACATTTTCAGAACTAAGACAACTGAAATTATTATTTAAGGGTACACCAACTAATTATGTAATACCAACCCTAAAAGAGTCGTTAGAAGCAGCCAAAGGAAAGATTTATGTAGATATAGATGCATCATGGGATACTTCCATGGAATACTACAATAGAATTTACAATACTGTTGCCGCTTTAAATATGGTTAATATGGTGATGATTTACACAGAATCGCCACAAGTAGCAAAAGCTTTATTAGAAATGGATAGTGAAGTAATTGTATTGTTAGGTGCGGGGTCAATAACAGATTATAATAATGCTTTTAATATGAACCCTAAAGCAGCTATTTGGCACATGTCATCTGGTACCTTATCTCCTAGCTTTACTAATTGGCCAACTAACAATGGTATAAAATTATGGGCAAATGCCTATGTAAATAGCCCTACATCTCCACCTATACAAGGTTCTGATACTGTGGTAGACAGATTATTAGATAATCAAATTTCACTCATTCAATCAGATTATCCTTTAGAAATCATCTCCTATCTACAAGCTAAAAACATTTGGTTACCATGAGTTATTGCACACAACTTTTAATAAGAATTATGAAGAAAAATATATGGGTTGCTCTTCTCCTATTTATACAATTGGGGGTAAACGCACAAACACCTCAAGAAAAATTGAACGAAATTTTTAGAAAGAAAACTGAAAAAGTATTAGTTGCAGCTCATCGAGGTGATTGGAGAAACTCTCCAGAAAACTCCGTACAGAGCTTAAAAAATTGTATTGATAGAGATATTGATGTTGCTGAATTTGACTTAGCAAAAACTAAAGATGGTAAGCTTATCATCATGCATGATAAGACCATTAATAGAACTACTAATGGAAAGGGTAAACCACAAGATTTTACCTTAGAGGAGATACGTAAATTCTATTTACTAAGTGGAACGGGGCATCCTACAAGACATATTATCCCAACATTGGAAGAAATGTTAGTTACTGCAAAGGATAAAATTATTATCGATATTGATAAGGGTTATGAATATTTTGATGAGGTTATCCTTGAGCTAAAAAAGCAGAAGATGTTGGAACAAACCATCTATAATATTTATGGACTTCCTTATGATAGTTTGTTAATTAAACATCAAAATATTCCAGAGGAACTTACCTTACAACTGATTATAAACCCTAAGAACCCAGAGGCTGAAAAGATTATTGATACTTATAAAAACCGTAAAAGGACAATTATCCAAATCATATTCGATAATGATACTTCTCCTCTGCTTTCAAAAGTACCAGAGTTTAAAAAAAGACATCCGATTTGGTTTAACTCTTTATGGCCAGAACACTGTGGAGGACACGATGATGATATTGCTGTAGAAGAAAACAAGCCTGATGAAACTTGGGGCTGGTTAGTTGCTAAGGGGGCAAATATCATTCAAAGTGATAGACCTATAGAGTTAAAACAGTATTTAAAGAAAATAAACAAGTAAAATTATTACTGTTTACTTATTTAACTAATTGCTGTTAATCATATTAATAGTTGGTTGTGTTAGCTCAAGCCTGTTATTTTAAGCTGGTAACGTATGGCTTGGGCATAACATTTTTCTATTAATTATCTGTTATTCATTTTAATATTAATCTTTAATGCATAAGTTATTCAACTTTTTTGCTCCTGCTCCAAAGCTAGGTCTTGACCCTACTATGGATAAATCGGAGGTAGATAAACGATACAAAAAAATAAGAACACAGGTATTCCTTTCAGCTACTTTTGGTTACGGCTTGTATTATGTTTGCCGTTTAAGCCTTAATGTGATGAAAAAACCTTTGGTAGATCATCAGATCCTTACTGAAACACAACTAGGCATTATAGGTTCGGCCCTGTTTGTAGCTTATGCAGTAGGTAAGTTTGTAAATGGTTTTTTAGTGGATAGAAGTAATATCAAAACCTTTATGGCTTTTGGATTATTCATTTCTGCAATCATCAACTTTAGCTTAGGCTTTGTTGATAGCTTTATATTTTTTGCTGTACTATGGGCATTAAATGGTTGGTTTCAAAGTATGGGCGCACCACCTTCTATAGTTTCATTATCCAGATGGTTTAATAATAAAGAGCGAGGGACTTATTATGGTTTTTTCAGTGCTAGCCATAATATAGGTGAAGCTTTTACTTATGTATTTACCGCTTTAGTAGTTTCCTATTTAGGGTGGCAATGGGGCTTTATTAGTGCTGCCGGAGCAGGCTTTCTAGGTGTTGTACTTATTTTACTTTTTTTACATGACAGTCCTGAATCTAAGGGTTTAGCCCCTATTATTGTACCCGTTGCCAAAAAAGAAATTGGGTTTATGCAATTATCGGTATTAAAAAATCCAGCTATTTGGGTTTTGGCCTTTTCTAGTGCTTTTATGTATGTTGGGCGTTATGCAGTAACCAGTTGGGGTATATTTTTTCTTCAAGAACATAGGCAGTATAACGAGCTGGTAGCAAGTTCTATCATTTCTGTGAGTTCTATCAGTGGAATTTTTGGTAATATTTTCTCCGGCTGGTTAAGTGATAAAGTTTTTAAAGGAAAACGAAACGCCCCAGCACTTTTGTTTGGTGTATTAAACGCCGCATCCTTAGCCACATTTTTATGGTTACCAGCAGGATATGAGTGGGCTGAGGTTGCGGCCATGATTGTTTTTGGATTTTCTATTGGTGTACTTATCTGCTACCTAGCCGGCTTAATGGCTGTAGATATTGTTCCAAAAAGTGTAAGCGGAGCAGCTATAGGTGTAGTAGGTATAGCAAGTTATTTAGGTGCTGGCTTGCAAGACATTACAAGCGGCATACTGATAGAACAGGGAAAGCATTTGGTAAATGGTAAAGTTGTCTATGATTTTAATGGTCTAATGTTGTTTTGGATAGGTTCTGCAGTCTTATCCTTTGTGTTATGCTTGTTCATCTGGAATGTTAAAGTAAGTGAGAAATAGTAATCATATAGGAGATACTTTAATACTTAAAAAATTATAATCCATAAACATTGTTTAAAAAATTTTGATAGTCAAGTTTTGAATCATCCTTTATTTCATTGTTCAGAAGTTTTTTTAATCAAGTTTTAATCATATACTATGTTCAACAAATCATTATTTTTTGTATTCCTTTTAAATTTTGCAATAGTTTTAACATGCAAGTCTCAAACCGAGAGCGACGAACGCCCTGTAGAATTTGAGGGTATTCAGTATCAATCAAAAGACTCTCTTTTTTACATGAATTTTCGTTTTAGGATGCAAAACCGGGTTGGTTTTTCTACTGTTTCTGCTGATAAATTTGGTATTAACGAATGGGATGCCCGAGTAAGAAGGTTGCGTTTACGTGGCGATGGTTATATTTTAGGAGAAAAGTTGGGTTACAGCGTTCAATTATCTTTTTCAAAAGGAGATCAAGATTTTGAAAACACAGGTGTTGCCAATATTGTAAGAGATGCTGTTATCTTTTATAATTTTAGTGATAATTTTTATGTCGCATTTGGTCAAAATAAATTACCTGGTAATAGGCAACGCGTTAATTCATCGGGGCAATTACAATTTGCAGAACGATCTATCGTAAATGCTGCTTTAACCTTAGACAGAGATTTTGGCTTAAAAGCATATTATAGCAACAAAATAGGGCAAACAGTGTATCACCTTAAAGGAGCTGTATCTACCGGGGAAGGAAGATCAGTAAATACTACAGACAAAGGCTTAGCTTATACAACTAGGGCAGAATGGTTGCCATTTGGTAATTTTACCAATGGAGGCGATTATTCTGAGGGAGATCTGGAAAGAGAAGAAAAAATAAAATTGAGTTTAGCTGCCGGATATTCTTTTAACAAATCAACAACTAATACAGGTGGGCAGTTAGGAAGAGATCTGTATTCGGGTGTAGATATGAGTACTTTTATAGCAGATGCTATAGTCAAATATCAAGGTTTTGCCTATGCTATGGAGTATATTAGTCGGAAAACAGATGATCCGTTTACCTATGATAATACAGGAGATTTAAGCTATGCTTATGAGGGGGAGGGAATTAATCAGCAAGCGTCTTACATTTTTAAGAATGATATAGAAACAGCTATTCGTTATTCTATTTTAAATCCGTCAGAAAGATTGTCCCTTTTAGAGGATCGTAAAGAAGTTATAGAACTGGGGTTAACAAAATATCTACGTGGTCATCGTGTAAAGGCGCAGTTAAACATCAGTTATAATACCATTGATGGAGATTACAGTTTACAAAATGACAGAAACTTTTGGGGTGCTGTATTTCAGATAGAGTTAGGCATATAATTAAAATAGCATAACACCATCTTTACAACAAAGTCTCTTTCAAGATAAATTATTTATCTAAACTAAATGACTCATTAATTCAAGTTGTTAATTATAGGGATGAAAATTAAGTATCAATAATGATAAATTTTTAGTTATTACCAAACACTTAAAGCTATGCAGCTTAACGTTTTTAAAAATTTTTTATTTGAGGGCCCAATAATGTAAGCAAAGCATTGGTGCTTATACTACTCAATTAAGGTATGCCTAAGTAATTGTTTCTGATATAGATATTCAATAATTGGAATCAAAACATACCATATTAGAATTATTAGTGCCTGCTATTTTACAATTTCTATAGTAAAATTGTAGGAATTATGGATGAAAGCTTAACACTTCAACTATCTGATATCAGGCAAGATTTCCAGGATCTATACAAGGATTACTATCAGGCAATTTTAGGTTTCATAACAAGCTATGTAAAATTAACAGATGTAGCAGAAGATATTACTCAGGATTTGTTTTTAAACTTAGTAGAAAGAGAAAATCAGGAAATTACTATAAATAATATAGAAGCCTATTTATTTACATCTGCAAAAAATAGAGCCCTCAATTATTTAAGAAAATTAAGTAAAGAGGAGCAATTAAGAGAAACTCTTTACCGGGAATATGATAATCTGCAAAGGTCAATAGAAGAGGATATTACTGATCTGGAATATCAAAAGCTATTTAATTATTACCTAGAGAAACTCACTACCCAAAACGGAGCTGTTTTTAAACTTTGCAGGGTAGAGGGGAAGACATACCGGGAAGCTGCTAAAGTATTAGGTATCACCCAAAGTGCCGTAAAGAAAAACATGGTAAAAGCCATGAAAGTTTTAAAAGAACTGCTTAGAAAAGACTTAGGCCCTCTTATACTGATAATAACCAGGTTATATACCAACCTTTTTTAACCAATTCACGGCGGGTTTTAATTATTTTTTAAATAATGGTACCCTATGCCTCTCTTTTCCTGTCGTATCCATGTATAAGCGAAAACCATGTTTTATAAACTTAATTATGGTCATACTAAAGTCTCGTTGGCTGTAAGTACATCATACAACAATAATTTTATCCTTTAAAATATCTAATGTCTTAATGTCTCTCAAATAAATTCAATAAAACCATTTATGACTTGATATGGATACAAAATTTACAAATGACAAAGAATTAATACAATCTTTAAAAAAGTCTGAGCCGAAAGCTTATGCTTATTTGGTAGAAACCTACCGTAAAAAGCTTTTAAGGTACGTGTTGAATTTAACAAAGAATAGAGAGTTATCTGAAGACATTGTACAAAATGTATATATGAAGTTTTGGAATCAAAGACACAAGCTTAAAGATGATTTTATAGTGAACAGCTATTTATACCGATGCGTATATTACGAGTTTATTGATCAGTACCGAAAAAGAAAATCGGCATTAGCTTTAGATAAAATATATTTTGATGCTTTAGCTACTACTGTACAAGAAGAAGAAGAAAGCCATTCAGAAAGATTATTATACCTGGTTAAGCGGGAAATTGAAAATTTACCACCCAAATGCAAGCAAACATTTTTGTTAAGCAAAGAGGATGGATTTTCGAACAAGCAAATAGCAGCGCATTTAGATGTTTCTTTAAAGTGCGTGGAAGCACATATTACAAAAGCATTTTCTTATTTGAGGCAGAAAGTGGGGTAAAAATAAATTTTTAGAGGAAGCTGTTATTTAAACCGATAAATAAACTAATGTGAATTTTGCCATTACGCTCAATGGCTTTCCTGCCTTAGCCAGGCAATGGCCTTCTTCTTTTTCTTGAAAAAAAGAAGCAAAATTCAAGGCTGATGAATATTTGTTCGATAAGCCTCAAAAAACCTTAATGAGCTCAATCCAAGCCGTGTGAAAGGTAGAAGCTAATTAAATTGCCTACCACTTCTGCGGATTGCTTGGCTGTGATTTATTAAAGCTTCTACACCAAGATTTATTGGACTTCTCCAAATCTTCATAGACCGTCCTTTAATCGTAACCTGAGATTAATATATTTTATAAAATCAATATGGAAATGAGGTGTTCGGGTATTTTGATAATAAAGCCCCCAGCAATACCCACCGTTTACGCCCAATTCCGCCTTGGCGGTTGCGGTATCTACAGAACTAGCCTTCGCAGAACCTTAAGAAGCAAGCGGCGTAGCGGAGAGTTTTTGGTTACTTTTTGCGGAAAAAAGTAACTAGGCCTGGCCTGCTATAAGGCCGGAGAGCCATGAGCGCAAATGCCTAATTTTTAATATCTGGAAAAAAACGTCATCTTGAGGTCTAATATATTTCATATAAATCAATATGAAATGACGTTAACTTTGCAGCGGCAAAAAACCAAGAGCAGCATAACAGTCGTTCTAATAGTGCTATAGCCTGTTGTTGAGCTTTGTTTTAGGGCATGATATTAAACAATATTGGTGAATCTTATGATATCCCGCATGGTAGCAATATCCTTTTTTAAGATGCCCTAGGCTCAAGGTTTTTAAAAAGGCCGCTTATTTGTATGAGTAGTTTAAGTAAAATCTATCCAAACAGCGCTGGTATAGATATCGGCAGCGAGAAAGTTTTTGTTTCTGTAGAAGAACAGCCCGTACGTAATTTCCGAACATTCACATCCTCCTATCGGGAA
>NZ_AULF01000029.1 GCF_000425145.1 Pedobacter glucosidilyticus DSM 23534 | reverse complement strand
GCGGTAGATATGAAACTAACAATTTAACCTTCAGAAAATCTGTTTTTGCTTTTGATTCTATTTTGGTGTGTTTAGGAAGTAAAATAAACGGAAGTAATGGTAATGTGGCTACTAATCTTTTCCAATCTATTCATAGCGGTACAAACCCAGCTATTTATTTAAATTCATCAACACCTACAACTTCAAACACTACAACAAGTTTACAAACAACTAATTCTAATTGGATCGTAAACGGACAAACTACAGGTTTTTATATTCCCGCAGGGAATAACCAAATACAAGTTTTTAGAGGATCGCAAACAACTCCTATTAATACCAGCAATACACCAACTACTACAGCAACCGCAAATGCAAGTAAAGCATGGATAAATCATGGTACAACACCAAATAATGCAAATTATCAGTATGTAGTGGTGCCCGGTACAACAGCAGCTAAAATGCAAGCTTTAGCTACCAACATAAATCAAGGTACTGTTTACCAAGTTTTGGCTAATACACTTAAATATCATATCGTAAAATATCTACCAAATAATTCAACTGCTTATTCTTTTTTTGAAAGCGAATCTGATATAAATATTGGATATGTCAAAAATGTCTCAAATCCATGTTTAATCATTACAAAAGAATTGAAAGATACCTTAATTCTTAGAATTGCTAATCCTGATTTGAATACTTTTAATGTTTCTGAACCTTCTATAGCGTGGAATGCTGCACCATCCAATGTTAGCATCACTTTACGTAAAGAATTACGTTTTTTAGAAAGTTCGTCTCCATTTAGTGGAAACACAGTAAGCCCTACTAATACGCTTGATGCTTTAAAGTTAGATTTTGTTTTGAACCAAGGGAATTATACAGAGGTTAAATTAATTAAAGACATTGTACTTTCTAATTTAGAACCTAAAGCGGTAACAGACCTAGGCGTTTATCCTAATCCTGCTTCAGAAAAGGTTATTGTAAATTATCATTCGCCATCACAAAAAACAGTAAACATTGAAGTGATTAATACGCTTGGAGTAGTTTGCTTAAAAATTAAGCAACCGTCTAAAACAGGATTGAATCAAATTATAATAGATACACAATCTTTAAAACCTGGTTTGTATGTTCTGAGGGTGGATAATCAAATTCACAAACTACTTATTAATTAAATATGTCCAATAGAGTCTATTTTCTAGCTATATTTGATATAGTCTAAATTTCTAAAAGATAGTACTTTACCAAACTTTTAGAACTCAAACATGAGATATAGGCTCATAAATATTTAACAACAAGAAAAAAACACTATTTATTTTTTAATAATGATGATTAATTATTGATTTAAAGAACATGAAGAAATCCGAAGAACATTCTTAATCATGGATTATTTTACCGATAATTATTTTAAACGATTTACTTATTTATTGCAACAAAGAAAACTTATGTTTTCTTTGTTGTTGATATTTTTTGTTACCCAAGTTATAGCTCAGCAAAATACAAGCTGGCAGGCTTGCCCTACAACGGTAGATAAATTATCAAAAAGCAAACCCAATTTTAATTATTTAGAGAACAAGGTACCCGCCTATTCCTTGCCAGAAGTTTTAACAACCCAACAAGGTATAAAAGTTATACATAAAATAGAATGGGAGAAAGTTCGTCGCCCTGAGCTTCTTGAGCTTTTTACAAATCAGGTTTATGGTCGTGTTCCAAACACTCCATTTAAAACAGAGGTTAAAATTATCAGGGTAGATCCAAATGCTATGGATGGCGCTGCCACGCTCAAGCTAATTGACATAACCTTCTCGGTTAATTCAAAGTCATTAACTATTCACTTAGGTCTTTTTATACCCAATAATATAACCAAGCCCTCCCCTGCTTTTCTGATGATTTGTAATCGAAATCCTGATGAAAATATTGATTTCCATAGAGTAAATAAAAGTGAATTTTGGCCTGCCGAAGAAGTTATTGCCCGTGGCTACGCCGTAGCTGCTTTTTATAATGGGGATGTGGACACTGATGATTTTGATGATTTCAAAAACGGTATTCATGGATTGTTAGACACCAAGCGTAGCAACGAATCATGGGGAACATTGGCCGCATGGGCTTGGGGTGCGAGTAGATGCTTAGATTATTTAATGACGGAAAAAGTCATAGATCCCAACAAAATTGCTGTAATTGGTCATTCACGCGGAGCAAAAGCAGCCTTATGGGCAGGCGCAACGGATAAACGCTTTGCAATGGTCTGTAGTAATGAGGCTGGTTGTGGCGGTGCTTCGCTAGCTCGTCGACGTTTTGGTGAAACTGTTGCACAAATAAATAGAAGTTATCCGCATTGGTTTTGCTCAAATTATAAAAATTACAACAACAACGAAGATGCTATGCCTGTAGATATGCACCAGCTAATGGCACTCATTGCTCCCAGAGCATTGTATGTTGCTGCGGCATCTGATGATTTATGGGGCGATCCTAAAGGTCAATATTTAGCATTATATCATTCATTACCTGCATTTCAGCTTTACCAAAAAGAAACACGTTTACTTGAAAATATGCCTGCTTTAAATACCAGCATCCAAAGTGACAAGGTTGCTTATCATGTACGTGATGGAGAACATAATCTTCTGCTAAAGGATTGGATTTTTTTTATGGATTTTGCAGATAAGGTATTTAGGTGCAAGTAAAATAAATTAAGTCTCTAAAGTTTTAAACTGCTTTAAAACCACTTTTCTAAACATCCTTACTTAAAAATGATACATCTATCTAAGCAATAGGATACAATCAACATGGATGTAAAATTACTACAAAGCTAATTTTGAACTATCTGTTCATGTTACCTTTTCATTTACAGACCTAACCAATTTATTGTTAAACAATCCTTATCAATTAAGTATTATTATGAAAAGACACTTACTTTATTTAATCATTTTTTTGATTACAAGTTCTGCTTATGCCCAACAAGCTACATGGAATATCACAAGTGGAACCAATTACAATTGGGTATATGATTTTAGTACTGGAACAGGAAATGCGGGAAGTACTTTTACTACAGCATCATCTAATTCCATATCTACGCCCACAACCCCAGGATTTTTACCTCAACCCATTTCTGGAAGCGCTAGGGTAGGTATTGGTTCCGGAGGGACACCTAGTTTCACATTAATGAAAAATGGAGCAACTAACTTAGATAGTCTACAATTTCAAGCTTCTAGTACAGGTACCATCGGTAAATTTTCTTTGTATGGTGTTGATGGTGCTACTGCATTAACAGCATATTATTTTACTGCTAGATTCTTAAATAATACAGCAACCAGAGCAGACTGGGTATTAGCAATTTCTTCGGGCTCTACATCTGCTATAAGTAGCTCTGGGGTTGCATCAACTGGTACAACTTCTAATACAGATATTTTTGGAGTACTTAGGTTTTCTGTAAATACAACTGACAATACCAAGATGGATTTACTTTATAGGATTAAACCAGATGCTGGCTCAACAATATCTTTAAACACAACACCAACCCAATTCAATAGAGGCACAAATTATGCCTTTGAGATTCTTTGTAATAATACTTCAACAAGCCAAGATTATACTCGAGACGGTACATCTTATACAGTACCATCAAGAACTTATCATATATGGGCAAATGGTGTAAGAGTATTGAAGACAGCCTCAACTCCATCCGTATCAACAGATTATGATTTCCCTGCCAATCAACTAGCTGCTGATTCTCCACTAAACTCTATATTTATTACCGGCAATAATAGCCAAACAAGTGGTTCTGCAAGTAATGATGGTACCCTAATTTTAAGTAAAATTAGCATGAAGCTAGCAAATTCTACCTTACCTGTTTCTTTAACCCAATTTACAGGTAAAAATGAATTAGGTAAAGTAAGGCTAAAATGGCAAACAGCATCAGAAAGTAACAATTCTCATTTTGAAATCTTAAGATCATCAGACCAAAACAATACACCTACAGTTATAGGAAAAGTTAATGGCAAGGGAAACTCTAATACCACTATAAATTACGATTTCTTAGATAATAACCCAGTTAAAGGAAATAATTATTATCAATTACGCCAAGTAGATTTTGATTATAAGTCAACATTATCCAATACTATTATTGTTAAATCTAATTTAAGCGAAACCGATTTTATAGTTTATAAAGGGAATAATAACGGGGTTTTTGCATCTATAAATAGCGAAGAAAACGTAGACGCATCCTTCACTTTGATAGATCTTAACGGAAAAGTTATTAACCAGTTTAATAAAAGACTAGTACGAGGAAGCAATGCTATAGAAGTTTATCCAAGTGCACTTTCACAAGGAATTTATTTAGTAAAGCTTAGCTTAAATGGTAGTCAAGCCATAAAGAAAATTAGTTACTAATAAAATTGTTATAAACCATTAATAAATTAATTATGAAAGCTTTAAATATTGGCTTAGCAGTAACCGCACTTACATTAACAGCTACAAATTTCAGTAATAATATTATACCCTACACCAACTTATACGAAACCAAATTAATTTATCTGACTCTAGAGGAAAAACCAGTTCTTTCTTTTTCTTCTTCGGTTAGGTTTGGTAAGCAAGAAAATCAATTAAGTGTGCTTGTTTCTACAGATTTTAACGGAGAATATACCGAAGAATCTGTAAAAAAAGCAAGCTGGGTATCTATCGCGAATGATATAAAACTAGCAACAAGTGAGGAAATAGTGCAATCGGGAGAGATTGATTTACAAGCAATAGTTAAAGGTAAAAAAACTTATTACATAGCCTTTAAATATACTGGAAACGAATCTACTGAAGGAAAACCTACACAAAGAACATGGACAGTTAACCAAGTTAAAATAGGCAGTCAAGACTTAACCTCATTTAATATTGTCAATAGTGCTATTAATGATGAGAAAACTGGCTGGGTAAAGACATCCGGCGGAGGAGTAGTTTTTAGACCTGCTGCCACATTAAAAAAATCAGAAGGGTGGGCGATTGTTAAGATTACTAATCCTTAACCGATTTGTATTAACTATTAAAAAGCTTCGAGAACTCTGCAAAACTTTCTTGAAGCTTTTTAGGACTAAATTTTAGAACTCATCTATAATGTTCTAATGATTAAAATAAAAACAATCGATTATAGTATAAAAGTTATCTAATAGATATAAACACATAAAAAAGCACATTTGACCAATAAAATTAACACCTCAACCCTGTTTTTCAGAATATTGAATCATATAAATTGCGATAACCAATTAGTGAATTTAACATCAAATTACTAATCCTATTTTTTTAGTTTCTATAGTAAAACTTAAAACTTTCTTAGAATTAGTAATGCATTTTTTTACTATTTATTAACCTAACTGTATCAAAAAAATTTAACACTATCAACCAAAATATGCCTTCTACAAAACTTATTTCAACAGTTAAAAATCTTTTACTGGCCACTGTTTTTATTTTATTAAGCTCGTTTATTATTATTAAACATAAAGATACTTCTATTATTAATCGTGTTTTTGATACAGCGGTAAAACAATATACCGGAATGTTAGAAGAGGCTAAAGATTTAAGTTATTATCCACGCTCAACCGATGAGAATGGTAAACTTAAACAAGTAGGTATTAACGATTGGACTGGTGGCTTTTGGCCGGGTAGTTTATGGTATGTTTATGAATATACCCAAGACGACTTTTGGAAACAAAGCGCTTTAAAATGGACAAAATCTTTAGAAAAAAATCAATACAACAATACCCATCATGATTTGGGTTTTATGATGTACTGCAGCTATGGAAACGCCTTAAGATTAACAAAAGATTCTACATTTAGTCCCATACTTATTCAATCTGCAAAATCTTTAATCAGCAGATATTCTCCACAAGTAAAGTCTATTAAATCTTGGGATGAGAGAAAATCATATAACAAAAAGCATACTTGGAAATTCCCGGTAATTATTGATAATATGATGAATTTGGAGCTATTATTTTTTGCTTCTAATCAAACAAAAGATCCAGTTTATAGGGATATAGCCATTAAACATGCCGAAACCGCTATGCGAAATCATGTGCGACCAGACTATAGTTCTTTTCACATGATTAATTATGATGAACGTACAGGAGAAGTTTTAGATCGCAAAACGGTGCAAGGCTTTTCAGATAATTCTCTTTGGGCTAGAGGGCAAGCTTGGGCAGTTTATGGATTTACCGTTGTTTACAGAGAAACTAAAGACGAAAGATTTTTAGTAACCGCCCAAAAAATGGCCGATTTTTATTTAAATAATCCAAAACTCCCTCAAGATAAAATTCCATTTTGGGATTTTAATACTGGCGAGAAAGGCTACGTACCTGAGTGGGATTATGACCCCAATCAATACCAACCTACTCCAAAGGATGCATCAGCATCAGCCATTATGGCATCAGCTTTATTAGAGCTTTGTACCTATAGTAATCAGAAACTTAAAGCTAAATATTTTAACGAAGCAGAAATAATGTTAGAGACTTTATCTAGCAAAAAGTATTTAGCAAAACCAGGCACCAACAATCATTTTCTATTAAAATCTAGCGTGGGGAACATGCCGAGAAAATCTGAAGTTAATGTACCGATTATTTATGCCGATTACTATTTTTTAGAAGCCTTGCTTCGTTACAAAAATTTAAAAGAAAACTAAACCAATTATTTTAAACCAATTAACCAAACCAAAATGAAAAAGAGCTTACAAGACCTATCCTATGCGATGACTAAAGCTTGCTGTTTTGCCCTACTCTTGTTATTTTATTCTAACGCAACAAGTTTTGCTTTTGAAAACAATAATAAGAAAATCTTATACCTAGCAGATAGGATAATAACCGGAAAAGTAGTAGATGAACAAGGGGAAACTTTACCCGGGGTGAACATTGTACTAAGAGGTACAAAAATTAGTACCGTGAGTGATTTAAATGGAAATTTTACGCTAAAAATCCCATCTACCGAAACCAGTAAGATATTAGACTTTAGCTATTTAGGATATGAAAAACAACAATTAACCATTGGACAATCTAATAGTTACAAGGTAGTTTTAAATACCGAGTCTAAATCACTTAACGAAGTAGTGGTTATAGGTTATGGCTCAGTTGCTAAAAAAGATTTAACAGGTTCTGTTGCCACCGTTAATGTAGATGAATTGGCGAAAGCACCAGTACAATCCTTTGATCAAGCTTTAGCGGGTAGGGTTGCAGGTGTGCAAGTTTCATCGTCTGATGGGCAACCTGGAAGCGAAGGAATAAGCATTGTGATTAGGGGTGCCAATTCTTTAACCCAAGGAAACGGACCACTATATGTGGTAGATGGTTTCCCTTTAGATGACTTTAATACTAGTTCTCTAGATCCTAAAGATATAGCATCTATAACTGTATTAAAAGACGCCTCTTCTACTGCTATATATGGTGCAAGAGGAGCTAACGGAGTTATTGTAATAGAAACTAAAAAAGGAATAGAAGGCGCACCTGTATTAAATTACAGTTCTAGCTTTGGAACTAATGAAATTATTAGAACCATTCCTATGATGAACGGTTACGAATATATTAAATATCAAATAGAAAAAAGAGGTACCTCTGTTGCCGTAGCTTATACCCCTGGCGATTTAGACCCATCAAACCCTAGTTACGTTGCTGGCGGTAAAACATTAGAGGATTATAGAAACGGCCCTCAAATAGATTGGCAAGATGAACTATTTAAAACTGGTAGTACACAAATACATAATCTATCTGTTAGAGGAGGTACCAAAGACACCAAATACGCTATATCAGGTTCTATCTTTAACCAAGAAGGGGTAATTATTAATTCTGGATCTAGAAGGTATCAAGGTAGAATTTCATTAGACCAAAATATAAACAAAAAGCTAAAAGCAGGTGTAAATATCAATTATTCTAATAATCTTTCTAACGGACAAGATGTAGCTACCGGTGGCGGCTTTTCTTCTACCGCGGCTTTAATGTTTGCAACTTGGGGTTTTAGACCAGTTCCTTCTCCGGGTACAGAAACACAAGATTATATTGATGATTTATTAGACGATGAAATTGATGGAAACAACGATTATAGAATCAATCCCATTATATCCGCTAAAAACGAATTACGTGAAGTTAGAACAAACAACATCATTACCAATGCTTTTGCAACCTATAATTTCAGTAAAGATTTAGTATTAAGAGTACAAGGTGGCTTAAACAATAGAAGTGCTAGAAACGATAATTTTTATAACACCAAAACCTCGCGTGGCACACCATTACTTCCTAATAATATCAGAGGTGTACAAGGTTCCATTATTTACAATAACCTTAATATTTGGAGCAATGAAAACACCTTAACATTTAATAAAAAAATCAATAAAAATACTTTTAATATTATCGGCGGAACCTCTTTACAGGGGCAAAGTACCGAGCGTTATGGTCAATCTAGCATATTAATACCTATAGAGTCGCTAGGGATTAGCGGTATTGATTTAGGCATACCTCAGCCGAGTGTTTCTTCACAAGCAGTATCAAATTTAATGTCGTTTTTTGGTAGAGTAAATTACAATTATAACTACAAATACTACCTATCGGCAACCATGAGAGCCGATGCATCTTCTCGCTTTGCACCAGAAAATAGATGGGGCTACTTTCCTTCAGGTGCTTTTTCTTGGCGAATGAGTAGTGAAAACTTCATGAAAAAAATTAAGTTTATTTCTGATGCAAAACTAAGAGTTTCTTATGGTTTAGCAGGTAATAACAGAGTATCTGATTATGCCTATGTATCTGCATTTAATTTCCCAATTGCTAGCTCCTACTCTTTCAATAATGGCACACCTGCTTTAGGTGCTGTACCTACCGAGCTAAGTAATTTTGATTTAAAGTGGGAAACCACTCGCTCACTAGATATAGGGTACGATTTAGCTTTACTAAACAACAGAATAGAGCTAACGCTAGATTGGTACGATAAAGTAACCAGAGACCTTTTACTAAATGCTGATATTCCTTTTACATCAGGTTATCCAAACGCATTTAGAAACATTGGTAGCGTAAGAAATACAGGCTTTGAAATTGGCTTAAACACTGTAAACCTTAAAAAAGGCAAATTTGAATGGACAAGTAATTTTAATATCAGTTTTAACGATAACAAAATACTAAGTTTAAATAAAGACCAAGACTTTATATTATCCAGTTTACCTTGGGATAATATTTATAGAAACAACTTTTTGTATGTAGGTAAAGTTGGCGAACCAGCTGCTCAATTCTTTGGTTTTATTTTCGATGGTATTTATCAATATACTGATTTTGATGAGGTTTCGCCTGGAAATTACCTTTTAAAACCGGGTGTACCAACAAACGGAAACCCACGACAAAATATTAGACCCGGAGAAATACGCTATAAAGATTTAAACGGAGATTTAATTGTTGATGCTGCCGACCAAACCGTTATTGGGCGTACTTTACCTAAACATATAGGGGGGTTTATTAATAATTTCTCTTACGCTGGCTTTAATCTAAGTGTATTTCTACAATGGTCTTACGGGAATCAAATTTATAATGCTAACAGACTATTATTTGAAGCTGGTTTAAGCAATAGCACCAACCAGTTTGCTAGCTATATAGAAAGATGGACCCCCACAAACCCAAGCAATACCTTACCTGGGGTAAACGGTAGAGGGCCAAATGGTGTCTACTCTAGCAGAGTAATAGAAGATGGATCTTTTCTAAGGTTAAAAACTGTTTCTTTAGATTATAGCCTTCCTAGAAAGTTAACCAGTAAATTAAAATTAGGAACCATCAACCTATCTGCATCTGCACAAAATCTTTACACATGGACTAAATACAGTGGTTTTGATCCAGAGGTAGCTGTTAGAAACTCCACATTAACGCCAGGTTTTGATTTCTCATCTTACCCAAGAGCAAGAACAATAGTGTTTGGCATAAACGTAAAATTTTAAGAAGAACTTTATGAAAAAGATAAAAATAATAGCAGTTATATTATTGGTGTTAACATTAAATGCTTGTAGTGATTTTTTAGACACCAGACCAAAAGATTTTGTTTCGCCAGTTAATTATTACGAGACAGAAGCACAACTAAACACCGCTTTAAACGCTGTTTATGACCCATTAGGCAGTTCAGCTCTTTACGGCGACTTAATGCTAGGCAGAATGAGCTTAGATGGTGATGAAGGTTATTATACGAGAGTTATTACAGCAGGACCAGCCATTTATAGTAATGCCCCATCAGATAATAATATAACTAGCTTTTGGCAACAATGTTATAATGGCATTAACAGAGCCAATTTATTGCTAGAAAACATTAACAAAGCACAAAGTATTAATCAGGTAAATAAAGATGCTATTGAAGGCGAAGCTTTATTTTTAAGAGCATACTATCACTTATTATTAGTAAGCAATTTTGGTGCAGTCCCTTTAGTATTAGAGTCTTTACCAAATGCAGAAAATACTGACATTCCACGTACACCTGCAAAGCAAGTTTATGATAAAATTATAGAAGATATGACTAAAGCCGAAGGCATGGTTAAACCTATAAATGTTGTTGGTTATGGTGGTAAAGTTAATCAATCTGCTGTAAGAGGCATATTAGCAAGAGCCTGTTTATATGCGGCTGGTCATCCGGTTAATGATATGAATAGATATGTAGAGGCAAGAGATTGGGCAAAAAAAGTAATGGATGATGCTGCCGCAGCCCATGCATTAAACCCTAACTACAGTCAAATTTTCATCAATTATGCACAAGACAAATACGATATTAAAGAAAGTATTTGGGAGATAGAATTTTGGGGAAACAGAGTTGATGCCTACCAAGAAGGTGGCAGAGTAGGTGCAAATAATGGTATAAGAACAGATAACGAAGTTTTAGGTTATACTTACGGATTTATTGCCACTACAGGCCAGCTATTTAGGCTATATCAAATAAATTCAGATGGCTCTTCGCCAGATTTAAGAAGAGATTGGTCTATTGCTCCTTTTTCTTGGAGCCCAGCTTCAATTAAAGTCCCTTTTACTCGTACTCAAGTTTTTGAAAGAGATTGTGGTAAATTTAGAAGAGAGTTTGAGTTGTTATCTCCTAAAAATAAAAACTTTACCAATCAAAACTTTCCTATTCTAAGATATTCTGATGTTTTATTGATGTTTGCTGAGGCAGAAAATCAAGTAAACAATGGCCCAACTACAGCAGCTTACGATGCTATAAATCAAGTACGCGGCAGAGCTTATGGCAAATTATTGCCTGGGGCAACCAATTTAACCGAAGCCAACTTAAGTGGTTTAGATAAAACAACGTTCCAAGAAGCTATACAAGACGAAAGATCTAGAGAATTAAGTTTTGAGTGTTTAAGAAAAAGTGATTTGGTAAGATGGAATATTTTTATGTTTAGCATGAGACGTATAGCTGCAGATTTCACTGCAAATGCACCAGCAGCAAGGCAATTTGGTGCTACTGCTTTTAATAATGTCACAGAGAGAGATGCTGTTTGGCCAATTCCATCCAGAGAGTTAGGCTTAAATAAATTATTAACACAAAACCAAGGCTGGTAATAAAATTACAATCATGAAAAAAATTATTTATATATGTATTTTGGGTTTTTTCTTAGCAGGATGCTCCAAAGACCCTCAGGTGGAAGTACCAACATTTGATGTACAACTAAAAGAAGAGGCAATAGCTAATGTTCCTGTGAAATTTACACTCAGTGGTAAATCTAATGTCATATCATTTTATTCAGGTGAAGTATTAAATGATTATAAATTCTTATTAGGTAGAACAGTAGAAAAAGGAGATTTAAGAGTTTCTTTTAATACTAATGTTAATTTTGGAACCCAGCAAAATCAATTTTCTGTTTTAGCCTCTACAGACTTTAATGGAAACTATACCGTAGCCGATGTTAATGCAGCCACTTGGATAGATATTACATCTAGGTATACTTTAGCAACTAACGCAACCTTTTTACCTACCTCTGCAGATTTATCTGATCTTGCTGTAGATGGGAAACTTATTTACATTGCATTTAAGTACACTACTTTGCCACAAACAGTTAACGGAGCAGGTAGATCTTGGTCGGTTCAAAATTTTGTAGCAAACTCAAGGACTTCTATAGGAGATTTACAACTTGCAGATTATAGAGGTGCAGGATTTAGACTGGTACAAGACGCTACTATTATAGACCCCTCTAGGTCTTCCATATCAACAAGTACCATTCTTTTAAGAGCCAATAATTCTACCGCAGGCAGAGAGCTTACAACTTACTTTTGGGCAATCTCTAAAGGATTTGATGTAAGCTCAAAAAATTTAGGCCCTGATTTAAGCATCCCTGTTAAAGGGTATGTAGACCCAACTCCAGAAGTTTTTTCTTATACCTACACTACCCCTGGTACTTATACAGCAACTTTTGTTGCAGGAAACTCAACTATTTATGGCGAGCAAAAAATTGTAAAATCTATCGAGGTTGTGGTTAAATAATTTTTAGAATGATTCTTAATTTTTTGAAGAGTAAAAAAGTATTAGCTCTTGGAGCAATACTTTTTTACATATTGCCACTATCTGCACAAAAACCTATCAAAATTTATCATGACGACTGGGTAGATTTTAATAAAAATGGTAAAATGGATATTTATGAAAATCCAAAAGCTAAAATAAGCGATAGAATAAATAACCTTCTTTCTTTGATGACTATTAATGAAAAAACCAATCAACTTGCTACTTTGTACGGCTACCCTAGGGTTTTAAAAGATTCCTTACCAACGCCACAATGGAAAAATGAGATTTGGAAAGATGGTATTGCTAATATAGATGAACACTTAAACGGCAGAGGAACAGGAGTTTTTTATCAAAACGATTTAACCTACCCGTTTAGTAACCATGCAAAGGCCATAAATAAGGTTCAGAAATGGTTTGTGGAAGAAACCAGATTAGGTATTCCAGTAGACTTTACAAATGAAGGTATACATGGACTAACCCATACCAAGGCTACGCCATTTCCTGCTCCGATTGGGATAGGCAGCACCTGGAATAGAGATTTAGTCTTAAAGGCCGGAAAAATCATAGGAAAAGAAGGTAAAGCTTTAGGCTATACTAATATTTACAGCCCAATTTTAGATGTAAGCAGAGACCCACGTTGGGGCCGTGTTGTAGAAACCTATGGGGAAGACCCATTTTTAATTACCGAGCTAGGAAAACAAACCGTACTTGGAATACAAAACGAAGGAATTGCAGCAACATTAAAGCATTATGCAGTTTATAGTGTACCAAAAGGAGCTAGAGATGGAAATGCCCGTACAGATCCACATGTATCGCCAAGAGAACTGCATAAGCTTTTTTTATATCCCTTTAAAAGAGTAATTAAAGAAACAAATCCGTTGGGTATTATGAGTAGCTATAACGATTATGACGGAGTACCTGTTAGCGCTAGTTACTACTTTTTAACAGAATTACTACGCCAGCAATATGATTTTAATGGTTACGTAGTTTCGGATAGTAGAGCGGTAGAATATGTTTTTACAAAACATAGGGTGGCAAACTCAGAAAAAGAAGCCGTTCGTCAGGTTTTTGAAGCAGGTTTAAATGTTCGTACAGATTTTACCAATCCAGGGGATTATATTCTCCCATTAAGAGAATTGGTAGCAGAAGGAAAAGTGGCTATAAAAACACTAGATCATAGGGTTGCTGATGTTTTAAGAGTTAAAATGGAACTGGGCTTATTTGATAACCCTTATGTTAAAGATGTAGGATTAGCTGATAAAATTGTAGGCGAAAAGCAAAGTTTAGACCTTGCCTTAGCTATTCAAAAACAATCTTTAGTGCTATTAAAAAATGAAGGTAATTTGCTTCCTTTAGATAAAAGTAAAATCAAAAATATATTAATTACAGGGCCTTTAGCCAAAGAGTCAAACTATCAAGAAAGTAGATACGGCCCATCCGGACACCCTTTAATTAATGTTTTTGACGGTATAAATAATCTTATTGGAAAGACAGTTAACGTAAATTATGCCAAAGGTTGTGAGGTTGTAAATGCAAACTGGCCCGAAAGCGAGATTATTTTTACCCCTTTAACTGTTGAGGAACAAAAAGCTATTGACTTTGCAGTACAAGAGGCTAAGAAAAACGATGTCATTATTGCCGTTTTAGGCGAAGGAGAAAATCAAACTGGGGAAAGTAAATCAAGAACTGGTTTAAACTTACCCGGCCGCCAAGAAGAATTATTAAGAGTGCTTTACGCAACTGGTAAACCCATAGTGTTAGTTTTAATTAACGGGCAGCCTTTAACCATTAACTGGGCAAATAAATACATTCCATCTATTTTAGAAGCATGGTTTCCGGCTGCATTTGGTGGGCAAGCCATTGCCGAAACTTTGTTTGGCGATTATAACCCAGGAGGAAAATTACCCATAACTTTCCCTAAAACTACCGGACAAATTGAGTATAATTTCCCTTTTAAACCGGGTTCGCAGGCTAACCAATCTTCTGGTACAGATAAAAATAATGGTTATGGAAATACCAGCGTTAACGGTGCACTGTACCCTTTTGGTTATGGTTTAAGTTATACAACTTTTGAGTACTCTAATTTGAAATTAAGTAAAGATCGTATCAACAGTCAGGAGGAATTAAAAGTTACTGTTGATTTAAAGAATACCGGAAACCGCACAGGAGATGAAATCGTTCAGCTTTATATCAAAGATATGTTTAGTAGTGTTACTACCTATGAAAGCCAATTACGTGGTTTTGATAGAGTAACGCTAAACCCTAATGAGACAAAAACAATTTCATTTACTATTAAACCGCAAGATTTAGAATTATTAGATAAAAACATGAATTGGGCGGTAGAACCCGGCGAATTTGAAGTGAGAATAGGTGCCTCATCAGAAAATATTAAATTGATAAAAAAGTTTATGGTACATTAATTTAAATTTTGCTTTTAAGAGTTTTTTGTTTTAAAGCCCAAATAAGCATCTACTATTAAATTATCCGATTTTTAAAAATAATTCTGCTGGTAGATTAAAGAAATCCCTTAATTTTTGAGCCGTTCTCAGCGTAATTTCCTTTCTACCTGAAAGCACAGAAGAAACATGACCTTTACTGCCAATAAGCGGTTCAAGGTCTTTGTTTTTTAAGCCTTGTTCATTCATTTTATCTCTGATGACTTCCAAGACATCTATTTCGGGCATTGTTACAGTTTTATCCTCATAATCTTTGATTAAAAGCAGTAATACACCTAATTCATCATCTTCTGGCGTACCTTGTTCCGCAAGGAATATTTCCATAGCCCTATCAACTGCCTTTTGGTGTTCTTCTTCTGTTTTTATCAATTTCCAGTTCATTGCTTTATAAATTAAGATTGTAAGAAACCGTTGTTACATCTATTTTATCGTACTCCTTATGTGTACCAAACCAAATAGTGTAACAAGCATTCTGCCTAAAATTAATAGAGACCACCAACCTATAATCATTACCTTTGATATTAAAAACTACCCGTTGGTTATTTACCAAACTGGCATTACCATATACCGCTTTTAATTCGTTGAAATTCCCAAAACTTTGTTTTAGAATCTCATTATACCAAACCAACAACTGCATTTTAGCTTGCGGATATTTTTCCGTGTAATAAATAATTGTCCTACGGTTGATGACATTCATGAATAACAAAGATAAATAAAAGTTTTCAAAAAGAAAACCTATTATTATTGAAGGAAGAAGTAGACAAACGTGGGTCTACCATTGATATTTATAAAAAGTACATAGCATTATTTAATCACTCCAATAACCAATTAAGAAATTCTACTTCTATAGCTAAACTGGTTAAATACCCTACTTAACAGGGTGCTAACAGGGTATTAACAGGGTACTAACAGGGTCATAACTCGTTTTTAACAGGGTAAATAACCCTATAAAGACCTTTTAATTTACTTGTTAGTACCGCTTTATTACTCTGTTAATACTTGCTTTGTATCAAATTTATGTTGAGGTCTCTATCATTAAGAACAATCTTAAAAATGATGTCATCATGTTTAAGAGCTTGGTAAGCATGATTGAATAATCTAGTTTTTTGATTTAATTGTACATGTTAATAGTGTTCTTACATGGGTATATTTAACCCGCTCTAAGACATAAATTTCCAAGTATAGAACCATCAAAAATGAAACTGCTTCTTTCACTTTCTTTATTCTGCATCATTAGCTCTTACGCTATAGCAAAAGAAAAATCTATTTCTCTTGCTGGTCAATGGAGATTTGAAATTGCAGATGCAACTTATCCGGCTTTTAACCAAACATTAAAGGGGAAAATTCGTCTACCCGGCACTATTGATGATGCCGGTATTGGACCAAAAAATACTGCAACAGCTACGCTTGAAGGACCTTACAGGAAGTTTAATTATGCAGGACCAGTTTATTATCAACGAGAGATTGAAATACCTAAAAATTGGAAAGGAAAGCGAATCAGCCTGTTTTTAGAACGTTGTCGTTGGACTACCAAAGTCTGGATTGATGATCAATACTTAGGAACTCAGGAGAGTCTTGTAGCACCTCATACTTATGAATTTGGGACAAATATTAAACCTGGGAAACATAAACTCACCATCTGTGTAGATAATACGGTAAAGCTAGATCTTGGTCGTTTCGTTTCTGCACTTTTTGGTGGTACATGGGGTAATATGAATGGCATTATCGGCCGTATTGCATTAGATGCAACACCACCAGTATGGATTCATAATATACAGGTTTATCCGAATATTGCTAAAAAAAATGCAGTGGTAAAAGTAGGTATTGGCAATGTAACAGGCAGGGCAGATAGTGGTGTGATGAATATCAACGGAAAAAACATTAAAGCCTATTGGGATAAAAAAGGAGGACAGGCCGAAGTAGAAATAGATATGAGTACTGCAAAACTATGGGATGAGTTTACACCAAATATGAGCAAGGTTATGGTGAGGTTGGGTGATGATGAACGTAATATTCAATTTGGGATGCGAGAGTTTGGAATAAAAGAATCGCAATTTATTTTAAATGGTAGACCAATTTACTTGCGTGGTACTTTAGAATGTTCGATTTGGCCACTTACAGGATACCCACCAACTGATGTTGAAGCTTGGAAGCGTATCTATAAAATCATGAAATCGTACGGGCTAAACAGTATTCGTTTTCATTCTTGGACACCACCCGAGGCAGCATTTATTGCGGCAGACCAAGAGGGTATCATCGTACAAACAGAAGCCCCACAAGCCAATGTGGCAGCAGGTCAGAATCCTGAAAGAGATAAATTCATTGAAGCAGAGTTAAAACGTATTGTTGATACCTATGGCAATCATCCATCCTTTTGTTTAATGACACCAGGTAATGAATATGGTGGCAAAGATGAAGTATTATCACGATGGGTTCAGATGCTTATAACGCATGATTCTCGTCATGTTTACTCCTCTCCTTCTAATGCACAAAAGACTCAAAATCGTCAGTTTACCGTAACCGTTGGTGGCCGAGGGATATTTGGGCCTGGTACTTTTCGAGATTTAAGAAATGCTGTTATTAAAGAGAAAATACCAATAATAGGTCATGAAATTGGAGAATGGATGTATTATCCTGATTTTAAAGAAATAAAAAAATGGAATGGAGTGATGGAGTTGAAGAATTTTGAAATGATTCGTGATGATCTTAACAAAAAAAATCTTCTTGACCAAGCACCAAAATATGTAGAAGCAAGCGGGAAATTTGCTACCTTATTGTATAAAGAAGAAATTGAAGTTCATTTGCGTACTCCGGGATATGGAGGATTTCAACTGCTAGATTTACATGATTATCCAACTCAAGGAACTGCATTGGTGGGTCCTCTGGATGCTTTTTGGAAATCTAAAGGCTTTGTTACGCCTAACAAGTTTCGTGAATATTGTTCTAGTACTGTCCCGCTATTACGTATGCCTAAACGAACTTATACGCAAGATGAATCTTTTAATGCAAGTATTGATGTGGCACATTACGGTTCTACAGATTTATCAAAAGCACAAGTTCATTGGAAGATTAAAGATGAGCGAGGACATTTGGTAGATGAGGGAAATCTTAAATCTGATGTTTTACCAACTGGAAAATTAAGTTCTATAGGAAATATTCAAGCATCTTTACTGAGTGCAAAAGCTCCTTGTAAGCTTACGGTAACAGTATCATTAACAAATGGAGTAAAAGCAATTAACAGTTGGGATATTTGGGTATATCCAACAAAAGTTGTAACCGAAGCTCCATCAACCGTAACGGTATGTAACAGATGGGATGTTGCCAAAAAAATGCTTGAAAGTGGCAAAAAAGTAGTGTTTTTTACGCATCATACTTACACCAAATCCTCTATGCCTGGCAGGTTTTTACCTGTCTTTTGGAGCCCAATATGGTTTCCTACGCAAAGACCAAATACAATGGGCTTATTGTGTAATCCGGATGAACCGTTCTTTGCAAAATTTCCTACTGAAAATCAAAGTAATTGGCAATGGTTTAACCTTATGGAGAACGCTCGTTTTTTCAATTTAGATAGTACTCCGGCCGCTTATCGCCCAATAATTCAGGTTATTGATAATTTTAAAAGAAACCATAAACTCGGAGTTGTTTTTGAAGCTACAGTTGGTAAGGGTAAGCTTTTAGTTTGTGGTTTTGATCCAACGGCAGCCCCTGAGGATGCTGCTTGTCGCCAATTTTTAAGCAATTTATACGATTACGCCGGTTCTGATAAATTTGAACCCACGCAAGAGCTGAATTTAGAAATACTTGATAAGCTTTTTACACCTGAAATTGCCAGTATCATTTCAGATAGTTTTGATGCAGTTGGGAAAAGAGAAACCTTTAAACCAGAAAATGCTATTGATGGTGATCCGATAACTTCTTGGCAGAGTAAAGGCAAAGACCCTGTCTCTCCTTATCCGCATGAACTTATTTTAGAACTATACCATCCTACTAAACTAAAAGGACTTACTTGTCTTCCAGCAAGAGATCCTGAATATACCGGAGAAAAAGCAAGCTGGATTAAAGATTACGCCATATTTGTTAGTGATGATGGTAAAAAATGGGAAAAGTCTTTAGTTGAAGGTGCCTTCAGTTATGATAATAAAATAAAGACGATTCTTTTTCCAGAGCCTGTAGCAGTGAAGTTCTTAAAACTTGTTGCCTTAAATGGCTTTAACCCTAAAGATCCTAAAGCATCATTAGCAGAAATAACACTTATTAAAGCTGATTAAAAAATATTCAGTAGCAGATTACTAAATATTTTTTAAGAATAGATACATTCAAAATCCGAATCAACATGCTGATGATAAATCATCATCTTGATTAAACAGTAAATGGAATTTTCGAAAATATCCTCTCTATAGTTAAGCATTCAAGCCATCCACAATTTTAAAAGAAGGTTTAGCCTGAAAGCTTGATGGAAAAAGACATCATCATACTTTTAAAGTTTATCTCATATATCGGAGAGGAAGGTTCTATCATTTATCTCATGTAATGATTTAGAATTAAAATATGTATTTAATTACCTATTAATACACACCCCATCATGGCTATTACAAGCATTTTCTAAAAAGCTAGACTTTGGTACAATCAAAATAGACTCTAGTACAATACTAAAGTTTATGTTTTGTCTAACATTGCTTTATAAACCAAATAAACCGATAAAGAAAATTTCAAATCAAATGAAAAGCGCACCTCATGTTGTGATGAACGCAGATGTTGGCGGTTCGCACATTATTGCAAAGCTTGTTTATAACAATCAGCAGCAACTCATAAGAGAAGTTAGCATAAACAAGGATTGCGAACATTTTAATTTCACTATACTTGGTCTTACGATTGGCCATAAAGGTATTTTGATGGTTAAAAATGTAGCCCAATTCAACACAGTTTTCTGCTTAAATGCGAAAAGAATGACTTTGAGTTACTTGGAAGAAATCAAGTATAATAAACCTAATTATAAACCAAACTAAATTTAGAAGTATGAATTTCTATGGTAGAAGCACTATACGTAAAAAGCAAAATTATACCTCCTTTAAAAGAAGTTTGCCCATGGTAAAACTTACACTTGTTTTAATTACAGCAATTATCTTGCAGACTAATGCCTTTGGATATGATCAAATTATTCTTTCAAAGCAATCAGAAAGCTTCAAGCAAACACAAAAACAGCTTACAGTTACAGGTAAAGTAACCGATCAAAACGGAGAAGCCTTACCTGGGGTAGTTGTAAAAGTAAAAAACACCAATACTACTTCACAAACTAATGTTGAGGGTAAATACAGCATAAAAGTTTCGGATGAAAATGCCATTTTGGTATTCTCTTATTTAGGTTTTAAAACCACGGAAAGAAAAATTGGTAATCAATCCATCATTGATGTTCAGTTAAGTGAAAATTACACCAATTTAAATGAGGTAGTAGTTGTAGGATACGGAACACAGGCTAAAAGTGAAATCACGGGTTCGGCAAGCTCTATAAAAGCCGATCAGCTAGATCAATTTGCAGGCGGTTCTATCAATACCAGCTTACAAGGTAAAATAGCAGGTTTGCAAATCACTACAAATTCTGGAGAGCCTGGGGCTGGTGCCAATATTACCTTAAGAGGTGTTTCTTCCATTAACGGGGCAAGTCAGCCTTTATTTATCATAGATGGAATACCTGTAAATAATGACACCTTTGAATCCTTAAATGATGGTGCCTCTTTTAGTCCTTTAAATGACATCAACCCAGCAGATATTGCGTCTATTGAAGTATTAAAAGATGCAGGAACCGCATCTATCTATGGTTCAAGAGCATCTAACGGCGTTATATTAATTACTACTAAAACAGGAACAAGTACTAAGCCAACGATTAATTTAGCCTACAATAGTAGTTTTGTTGATATAACTAGAAAAATCGGAGTTCTTAACGCTACACAGTTTAGAAGTGCAAATTATGATGCTGCTATTAATGCTACGGGCTTACCTCCTACACGTATTCCTTTATATGATTCTTTACACCCATATTATCGTGATTCTTATGATTATCAGGATATCATGTATCGCGAAACCTTTCAGCAAAAGCTAGATTTAAGTGTAAGTGGTACTTCTAAAGAGAAAAATGTAGATTATTTTATTAGCGCTGGTTACAGAGATTTAGCACCCATTGTTATAGAAACACAGTACAAACAAGTTTTTGGTAATGCCAAAGTAAATTATAATATCAGTAAATTTATTAAAGGCTCTACTAACTTTAATCTTTCAAACTTTAATTATAACAGACAAGATAATAGTATCATTTTTAGGTATTTAGGCAGTTTTCCGGTTTATAGCCCTTATGATCCTATTACGGGAAATATTATTCCTTTGTTTGAATCTTCCAGACCAAATCCTTTAGCGCAAGCTTTATACATGACCAATGATATCAAAAGATGGCGTATTTTAGGTAAACAGGAATTTACAGCTACTTTATTGAAAGGGTTAGATTTTAGAACTAATATTTCATTAGATTATAGTAGTACAGAGAGCTTTTTCTACAACCCTCCTATTTTATCCACTAACTTATCAGCACAATCCATTTTCAGTGATTATCGTCCTGAGATGAGATCTTCAATTGTAAATGAAAATACATTGACGTATAAAAAAACGATTAAGAAAAAGCATAATTTCAATTTTTTATTGGGTCAATCTTATCAGATTTTTAAAACCAACAGCACTTTTGTTAGGGGGATAGGAAATATCGACAATCAAATTACTTCTATTAGTGGCTCGGCAAGTATTTCAACCTTTAACCAAAGTATGCAAGAGAACGTTTTACTTTCTTATTTTACCAGAGCAAATTATAACTATAAAAGTAAATACCTATTTTCTTTCTTAATGAGAAGAGATGGTTCTTCGAGATTTGGAACTGCTAATCAAAACTCATATTTCCCTTCGGTATCTGGAGGCTGGCGTTTTTCTGAAGAAAAATGGAGCAAAAAATTAGGTTGGTTATACGATGGTAAATTAAGAGCGAGTTACGGTATCACCGGAAATCAAAATATTGCTAATTATGCTTCAAAAGGCTCTTTAGGAAGAGCAGGCTCTTATTTGGGTGAAGTTTCTATTACTGCTGATGCTCTAGGTAATGCAGATTTAAGATGGGAAACCACCAAACAACTTGATATAGGTACGGATTTATCCTTCTTTAAAGGCCGACTAAATTTTACAGCAGATTACTACACTAAAAACAGTAACGATTTATTGTTTAACGTACAAATACCTACCCAAACAGGTTATAGCTTTATTCCTTTTAATTTCGGTAGTTTAAGTAATAAAGGTGTTGAGCTATCTGTAGACGGAGTAGTTATTGATAAAGCCTTTAAGTGGTCATCAACAGTAACATTTGGTTTAAACAGGAATAAAGTTACCGCATTACCTGGTAATGAAGATTACAGACCAACTAATTTCAGTTTGGCCCGTGTTGGCGAAGCTGTGGGTGTTTTTTATGGCTTTAAAGCTTTGGGAATTTATGCCCGAGATGAAGACAATGTTTACATAGACGCTAATGGACAAATTTCTCAATATAAAAGGGGTTCGGCTGATGGAGATGTATACAAAGGTGGTGACGTTATTTTTGAAGATATTAATAACGATGGTATCATTGATATTGATGACCAGCAAATTATAGGTAATCCAACACCTAAAGCTTTTGGTGGCTTTCAAAACACTTTTTCTTACAAACGCTTTACCCTAAACCTATTTATTAACGCCGTTTTTGGTAATGATGTCTTTAACGATTTAAACAGACGTTTGGATGGTAATCAATTTGATGTTAATTATTCTACTAAGCAATTGAGAAGATGGAGACAGCAAGGTGATGTAACCGATGTTCCACGACTAGAAAGAGGTGACCGCATGAGAAATTATTCGGTAAGTAGCTTGTTTGTAGAAGACGGTTCTTTTATCAGAGTTCAAAATGTTGCATTAAGCTATAACCTACCACCAAAGGCTATAAAAAATATTGGATTAAACGCTGCTAATTTAGGCTTTAGTGTTCAAAATCTATTCACTTTTGGTAGTTATACAGGCTATGATCCAGAGGTTAGTGCCGGAAACAACCCACTAGGGTTTGGTGTTGACAATGGTTCGTTTCCTAGAACCAGATCTTATAACCTATCTCTAAACATTAAATTTTAATTACATGAAAAATATCATCAAACTTTTAACCGGATTAAGCTGTCTTTTAGCAGTTATTAGTTCATGTAAATCTGCTTTAGATCGTGACCCTTTAACAGAATATGCCTACGATAATTACTGGAATGAGCCTTCGCAAGCCAGTGCTGCCTTAAGTGGAGCTTATTTTAGGCTACAATCTACCTTAAATACAGAGTTTGTTTTATACGGAGAAGCCAGGGCAGATATGCTTGCCGTACCCAGAGAAGACAATGTAACCAACTTAGCACTTTTAGGAAATAGGTTAAACCCTGATTTAGCAATTACAGACTGGACCAACTTTTACAGAGTGATTAGCCAAGCTAATTTGATTGTTAAGAATGTAAAAGAAATGAGGGAAAGAGGTATATATGCCAACCAAACTACCGAGTATAATAGAGTTTTAGGTCAAGCTTTGGGCCTAAGAGCGTACTGTTATCTACTGATGACTAAAGTTTGGGGAGATGTCCCTTTAATTACCGAGCCTATATTAAATAATGGAGACATTAACTCTTTTAAAACCCCAAGAACAGAAGTTCTGAAAGTTTATACACAAATTGCGACAGATTTATTGCAGGCAAGGGATTTATTACCAGCATCTTATACTGATGCTAAAAGAACCAGAGCTACGCTAACCAAAGGAGGAATAGATGCAATTCTTACTGACTATTACATGTGGCGCAACAACGTTGATAGCGCATTAATTTTCTCCAGAAATATTCTAGATAATACCGCACAATACAGATTAGCAGCATTATATGATCCTACAATAGACTATTTAAGCAGGCCACAAGTAGACATTGATAATACGGAATATGCTAAAATGTTTATTGATGGATTTAGTCAGGAATCTATTTTTGAGATTGAATACAGCTTTGATGAGGGTACTACTTCTGGGTTATTAGCTTTATTTGCTGGTGGTGATGGTGTAGCCCAGTTTGTAGCCAATGCTAACTTTGCTTCTAAATTTTCATCAACAGATTTAAGGAATTTAACTAATTTTAGATCTAGCGTACAAATATTTAAACAATTTCCTAAAGGAACTTTTGATAGAAACACCCAAAACGACAAAAATGTAATATTGTACCGATTGGCAGATATCATGTTACTAAGAGCCGAAGCTTTTATTGCCAAAGGAGATAGAAATGCTGCTTGGAATTTACTTAAAAGAATTAGAGAAAGAACATTTGGACCTGTAGAAATACAAACTCCGAATTCAAATTCACCAACAGGTTATGTAATTAATAATCCAAATCCCAACAACAAATTTGATACTGGTCCAACGGGTAGTATTGAAATGGCTGCATTTATGGCACTTCCAAGAAATGCAGCAATTGATGTTATTTTAGAAGAAAGACAAAAAGAACTATGTTTTGAAGGCAAAAGGTGGTTTGATTTGGTAAGAACAGGTAAAGCAATATCAGTTATGGGACCAATAAATGGATTAAATAATCCGGAAAACATCCTATTTCCAATTAACTTAAATGTGATTAGGTTAAACCCATCGATAGAACAAAATAATTTTTACAAATAAAATCAAGAAATGATGAAGAAAATAACTTATCTAAAGATTTTTATCTGTACGGTAATACTCAGTATGAGCATCACCTCTTGTGAAAAATTTTCACTACTTAAAAATGAAAATGTAGAGCATATTTCAGCTGGTGTAAACCTTAAAACTAAGACTATATGGGAGTTTATATCAGAAAATAACTTTCATGAAAATGACCCTACCAAGATTGGTTTATTTGGTAAAGCCATACAACAGGCAGGTTTAAAAGATTTATTAAACGATACTAAAAAAAATCTTACTGTAATTATTCCTAATGATGATGTATTGCAAACCTTTATTACGGGCTTAGGCTATACTTTTGTAGAAGATGTACCTCCAATTATTCTAAAAAACATATTACTTAATGGTATTATTGAAGGCCGTGTAAGATCTTTTGACTTAGCAGCGGGCGTAAATTATTCATACCCTAGTTTAAGTAATGATAGTTTATATCTTACACGCTCTATAGCTACTGGGAATGAATATGTATTAACCGTTAATTCATCGCCAAATGCAAGCTCTGTCAACGCTAGCGTTAGAACTCAGAATCTAGAAATGATTAATGGAGTAGCGCATGTGGTAAACAGTTTCACTTATTATATAGCTAAAACAAATCCTCAAGATCAAGTAAATCCAGCAAATGTTTCTATTTTAACTGACACCATTTATGTGACCAAAGATACCTACCTTCAGAATGGAACTGCTAACAGGACATTAAACTATGGAAGTATACAAGACGTACAAACTAAATTGTTTGGTGCTACAGGTAATGCAGCAAGTTTTAGTAAGAGAACCTTAACCCAATATGCCGTTAGAGCGCCCCGTTTTAATGGTAGAATTGGAACTGTAAAGCTTGAAATGTATTTCAATACCATTCAAAATGCTACTACTATGAACTTTTTTGAAGACCAAAATATTGATTGGAATGAGAGTACAGTTAGCTGGGTCACTGCTCCAACTTTTGGTGCTATTGCTATTGGAAGTTTAAACTTAACTCAAGCCATGAGGAATACGTGGGCAAATATTGATATTACCTCTTTCTATAATGCAGCATTAACGCAAAATAAAACCTTTGTAAATATTGGTGGCGCTGTTGTTCAAGACCTAAATTCACATTTTCGCTCTAAAGAATTTAACAACGGAGCACTAAGATCTAGATTGATACTTAGCAGTCCACCAGTAAGTATTATTAGCCCAGCAGCAAATAATCCATTAGAAGTTCAGGTTTCAAACCCAGTTAAAGTATTGTCTTTAAATGAGCTTAAATTTCAAGGTACTGCTGATAAAAACATTTCTTATACGCTAACTCAAGCTCCTCAAAACGGATTCTTAGTTTTAAATGGTATCCCCTTACTGGTAAACTCTTCTTTTACACAAGAGCAGATAGCCAAAGGTGTAGTAAAGTACTTATACAATGGCACTGCTCCAATTACAGATACTGCAATTTTAGAGGCTAGAGATTTCCAAGGAGGTATATATAATCAGTTAGTTAACTTAACATTTAATATCAGATAATTATATCTGAAATATAGTTTTAGAGGCTGTCTCAAATCACCACTTTGTGTCAGGCTGAGCGGAGTCGAAGCCTTTTCTGAGTATATCAGAGAACATTTCGACTCCGCTCAATGTGACAAATATGATTTTTGAGACAGCCTCTTTTTTTATCTATGTAGAGATGACTGAAAGACATGATGATGCTATATTTTTGGTGGAATAAATAATTTCAACCATTTAAGAATTACACTGATATCCCTCATTGTAAAATAATTCAAACAAAAGAAATTAATACAAGCTAAACTTTAGCCGAGTCCATTTTTTTTATTAGTTTAGTACAAGCCAACATAAACGGGTAAAATATCATTGCTTTTTTTCTGTAGATTTTTAATAACAATCTGTGAGAGGATTACTTCTTCTTACAAAGATATTTTTAGACGTAAAATATCTATTGGCACTCTATTGCTGCTTTTTCTGCTACTCATACAACAGACTAGCTCTGCTCAGGTTAAATTCTTTAGCCAACAATTAGACAATAGTACAGGTTTATCTAACAGCTGTTTAAATTCCATCTATCAAGATTCTGATAAACTGATGTGGTTTGGAACTTGGGACGGCCTAAGTATGTACGATGGCTCCTCTTTTCACATATTTGAATACAGCCAAAGCAATACTAAAAAAAGTATCAGAAGCAATATAATTTATCAGATAAAGGAAGATAAAAACAAGAATATATGGATTGCAACAATTGAAGGCATATCTAAGTATGATAAGTTAACCGGGAATTTTGAACACTATTTTTATAGTAAAGACCTTAATGATAAGGTTATAAACAAGGGCTTTCTTTTAGCAAAGGATTTAGATGGAACTATTTACGGTATCCAGAAAACTGATTCGTTTGTTAACTATTACGATACCAAAACCTCTAACTTTAAGAGATGCTATTTACCTGAATTTAAGCAAGGGAAAATATCTAAAATTATAAGTGATCATTCTAATAGATTATGGATTGTTACCAGAGGCGGAGGTTTGCAGGCTTATCAAAAGCGAAACAATAAGTTTACCAAAATTAAAAATTTAAACCTGCCAGATGATGTAGTAGATGTTTATGATGTCAACAGCACTATATTTTATACTACCTCTAATAAACAACTGTTTAAAGCAAATGAGCAACTTAATTTTAAACAAGTAGCTGTTTTACCAAATGCTTTAAAAGCCATTACTTTCTTTAAAAACAACTATATCCTAGCTTGGTCTTCTAAAGGACTAGCTGAATATAATACTGATTTTAAGCCTTCTAATAATTTAGAAGATGAGCTGCAGCCTTTACAAAATACAAGAATTACTTCTTTATATGTAGGCACTCAAAACATACTTTGGATTGGTACTGATGGAAGTGGTGTAGTTAAAATTGCCGAAAAGCAAAATCATTTTGGTTTGGTAAAGCAATTGCCAGGAGGAGGAAAAATCAATACTCCTATTAGAGCCTTTAATGAAGTTGATCATCAATTATGGATTGGAACTAAAGGAAATGGTATCATCACCATAAGCAATTTGGGTAAACCTAATGCCTCTAGCAGTTCCATCAAAACGTTTTATTCTGTTTATGGCTTATTAGATAACTGTGTTTATTCTATCCAAAAAGGGAAAGATAATTTTGTTTATGTAGGTTCTGATGCATTAGGCGTTACCTTGTATGACCAGCAACAAAAAAAATGGTACACTTGGGACAAAATCTTAGAACATGATAAATACGACTCATTTAACTCTGTTCATAGTATTTTAATCGATAGAGACAGCTCTGTTTGGTTAGGATTAGAAACTTTTGGATTAATCCATGTTAAAATAAAAAGAAATAAGACTGGCTTACCTACCATCCAATACTTAAGAAAATATCCGTATACAGGTAATAGATTTGGACCTGGTAATAATGTGATTTATACTTTAGAGAACGGCAATAACAATCAGCTTTATGTTGGTTGTAGATATGGTGGATTGAGCATCTTTAACAAAAAAACAAAGACTTTTAGGACCATCAACGCCTTTTCTTATAAAAATAGTCTTTCAAATAATGATGTTCTGGCCTTATATAAAGATAAAACCAATAAACTTTGGATAGGCACCAGCTATGGACTGAATTATATTGAAGAAAAGGACTTAATTAAAGACAAGCCTGTTTTTAAGAAAATCACTAAAGAGAATGGTTTACCAAATAATACCGTTCATACCATTACGCAAGATAACGAAGGTTTTATTTGGGCAAGTACAAATAAAGGTTTGGTGAAGATTAATCCAAAATCTTTACAAATAGTAAGGTTTAAAGCAGCAGATGGCCTACAAAGTGATGAATTTAGTGATAACGCTGTTTGGAAAAACAGTGAAGGCTATCTGTTTTTTGGTGGGATTTATGGCTTTAATTATTTTCTCCCAAAGAATATAAAAACCAATAATTATCAGCCTAATTTGCTGCTTAGTGAAATTCAAATGGCTGGATTGTCAGAAGAAGTATCACAGTTTAACATTTTAAGTGCGAAAAATAATGCTCGTCCAAAAGAATATATTTTATCTCCGGGCGATAACTTTTTCGAGCTTAGAATTAAAGCAATAGATTATACAGGTTCTGAAAAATCTAATTATACCTATTTTTTAGAAGGAAATGATAAAGTGTGGCATTATTTAAGCCAAGACAATAAAATCACTTACAGTAATATTCCACCCGGTAATTATACCTTGAAATTAAAGTGGTCTAATGAAAGTGGCGTTTGGACTAACGAAGTTATAGCCTTTAACCTTCAAATAAAGCAATATTTTTGGCTTACATGGATAGCTTTTCTAGGCTATTTTGTTATAGCCGCATCAGGGCTTTATGTTTTTTATAGATATAGAAGAAATAAGGTGAAAATGCAATATGAGTTATCTATGGAGCACATGTTGAGAGAGAAAGACGAAGAAGTTCATCAAGAACAACTTAATTTCTTTACCAATATTGCTCATGAATTGCAAACGCCGTTAACACTTATATTGGGTTCTCTTGAACGCTATTTTCTTAAAGCAAAAACAGATACCAAACAAGGTCATAATTATTTTCTTTCCATTGTAAATCAACAGGCTTCTCGATTAAACTACTTGGTTTATCAGCTTTTAGAGTTTAGAAAAGCCGAAGCAGGGCATTTAAAAAACCATTATAGTTTTGTGAATATTAGTACACTTTTAACTAATATTTCTGAACTTTTTTTGCAGGTAAATGATCAAAACAAATTTCAATATAGTGCACAAATAGAACCTGATATAGAAATTTGGATAGATAAGGACAAGCTAGAGAAAATCATCTTTAATTTACTTTCAAACGCTTTTAAACATACTCTTGCAGGTAATACTATTCAATTTTCTGTAGTTAAAAATCTAGTAAATCAGCAATTAGAAATTAAGGTATCAAATTCTGGATATAATTTATCTGAAGAAGAATTATCTAATTTATTTGACAGATTTTTTGTTGCAGATGATACACAACAAAGCAAAATAAGCTCGGGAATTGGTTTAGCATTTACCAGAGAACTGGTTAACTTGTTAAACGGAGAAATAGCTGTTTCATCAAAAAATAATTGGATTTTTTTCACTGTACAATTACCGCTTAATTACATTCCTGCCGAGGAAGAGAAATTGAAGCACAGCAAAGATAGTTTAGATACACCATCTTACCTACTTACTTCTATGGCTATTGAACAAGATGGTACTGAAGATAAAATTATATTAGATAATAATAAACAAGCAATTCTAAATAGCGTTGAAAATCAAGAGAAGAAAAGTATTTTAATAATTGAGGATGAACCTTCAATCAGGTACCTATTAAAAGATGTTTTAAAAGATATTTACAATGTTTACGAGGCCGAGAATGGTAAAAAAGCATTAGATATTGTAAGAAAAATAATTCCTAACCTTATCATAAGTGATATTATGATGCCCGACATGAGTGGCTTAGAAGTTTGTAATATCATTAAAAACACCCCAGAAACATGCCACATACCATTTATCATTTTATCTGCCAGAGGAACTATTGATCAGCAAAATGAAGGTTATGAGGCTGGTGCCGATGCTTACCTCCCGAAACCATTTCATACAGAAAATTTATTATTAAGGGTTAGAAAATTATTGGAATATCAGCAAAGATTACATGATTTGTTTCATAAAGATCAATCTCCAATAAAAATTCCTGATGTTGGAATGAAACATAATGACAAAGAATTTTTAGAGCAAACCATCGCTTTGATAGAAGAGAAAATGGACGACGAAAGTTTAGATGCCGTTTATCTTGAAAATAAGCTAGGGATGAGCAAGGCCAACTTCTATAAAAAGCTCAAAGCTTTGTCTAATATGACACCTGGAGAATTAATTAAAAGTATTCGTTTACAACAAGCTTCTGAATTATTAAAAAATTCTGAGCTCACAGTTTTAGAAATATTTTATAAAACAGGCTTTAGCAACCTATCTTATTTCTACAGAGAATTCAAAAAGAAGTATAATTGCTCACCAGCAGAATATAGGGCAAACCACAAGTTACCGTTAAATTAACCCTCTTCTTGATGTTTTAGGACTAGTATATAATATTTAAATACTATAGTACAATAACTCATTTTAGGATAAACGTAAAATTGTATTCATTAAAAAACACTTTTTTTTAATATAAACCGTACCAATTAATCCTAAAAAAATGAAAAAAACTTTACTTATCTCTGCACTTGTATTCTATTTCGGAATAAAAGCTAATGCACAAACAACCTTATTTAGTCAGGATTTTAGTGCATCAAGTACGCTAACAGATTATGCTGATGGTTCAGCAGCTAACAAATTTACAGCTATATTTAGTGGTAATACCACTACTTCTACCCCATCAATAACCAATAATGCATTAAGAGTAGTTAAGACAACAGCGGGGTCTGCTAGTAATAATCCTTTTTATGCGATTCGTACCAGCGGATTTGGAAGTGCCAACATAGACTTAGTTCAATGTAAATTTAACTATACAGTTTCAAATGCTAGCCTTTTTCAAACTTCACCCAATGTGAATTTTTTAATTGGAAGCACAATAACAGGAGATGCTGTTGTTGGAACAAATTTTCATAGCAGAATAGCAATAACACACTCATCAACTACAGTAAATAGTTGGTTTGTATCAGGTAATGGGGCCACAACACCAGTGGGAACACTTTACACTGGAACTCAAACCATTACTCTTGTTGCGAACAATTCTGGTGCTTCAAAATCATATATTGCTCCTGATGGTTCAACAATAGCAACCGTTGGCGACGATAGATTTGATATTTGGGTTGGTAATAATTTAGAAGTAAATGAGGCGACTGCTTCTGCAACAGCATCCACTCTATCAAGTTTTAAATTTACCATACCTGGTCAAACGTTAGCTGGAACTTTTGACTTTGATGATATAACTATCACCTCATTACCTACCACTTTACCCATAAGTCTAACCTCTTTCAGTGCTAAAGCGGTTGATAAAAATGTTTTATTAAACTGGGAAACTGCTTCTGAGCAAGATAATGATTACTTTGAAGTATTGCGTTCTGCAGATGGTAAAAAATTTACGGCAGTAGCTAAAGTTGACGGTGCTGGCAATAGCACAAGCGTAAAAAACTATAGTTTAGTAGATGACAACCCATTTGCCGGAACTAATTATTACAAATTAATACAACATGATTTTGATGGTAAAACATCTGAATCAGAGGTGATTTCTGTAAATTCAAAAATTGCCGCCTCACAGCTTTCTGTTTACGCAAATCCGTCAGATGTAAAAATCACACTTTCATCAGCAAATAAAACAAAAGGTAAATTGCAGCTTTTTGATATCTCAGGAAGAAAATTAGCAGAAACCTTTGTTGAAGTAAATAAAGGCTACAATACGTTTTCTTTACCTGCTACACTTCAAAACGGAATACATATTTTAAGCTATAACACAGAAAGTGAAATCATTAACCAAAAGTTTCTGAAATAATGATTCTCTTACTTTCATAACAGCCTGATTATTAATTAAAATTAAACTTAATGAAACGAAATTATCTCATTAACAATAGCACACAATTACTTGCAACAGTAATGTTAGCAGTAACGATGGTATTATTCTCATGCAAGAAAATTGGCACTGAGGAAGAAAAAAAAGTAATTCTTAAAGATTTATTTGTTGAACGTGAGCCTTATAATTTCATACTAGGTACCCATGCTATTTCAGGAAGTTATAAATTAACAAACAGTAATGGCTTAATAGAGCAAGCTCAAAAAGTGAGAGAGATGGGCTCTAACATTCTTAAAATTTCTTTGGGTAAAAACTCTCCTGAAACTTACGGAATCAGAGAGACAATTGCTAGTAAAACTACATTAGATCTTTTTGCAAATAATGCAGCCTACAAAATAGCATGTGATTTGGATTTCAAATACATTTTCTTTTGGGTTCATACTTTAACAAATGTTGACTGGAAAAGCACTATTACGCGAGCAAATGAGAAAATTTTATATGATGAAATGTACAATTTTGCCACCTATATCCTTAATAGGTACAACAATTCAGGAAAAACATTTTTAATTGGAAACTGGGAAGGTGATTGGTTATTAATTCCTAATTACGACCGTAATGTAACACCATCTCCGGCTGTTTTAAACAATATGGCTAAGTGGTTTCAGATAAGACAAAAAGCTATTGATGATGCAAAGGCAGCAAGCACATCACAAAATGTTTATATGTATCATTATATAGAGGCTAATTTGGTTGAGAAAGGCATGAATGGTCAACCTTGCGTTGCACAATCGGTTATACCTCAGGTAAATGTAGATTTAATATCATATTCTAGTTATGAAGCTATCAAGGATAAAAGCTATGCTAGAAAAAAGACCGACTTAACTGCTATTTTTAATTATTTAGAATCAAAACTTCAACCTAAATCTGCACTCCCATTTTCTAGAAGAGTATTTATAGGAGAATACGGTTATCAGGCTGACGCATCAAGACCTGCTACTTTCCAACAACAATTTGATGAAAGCAAAGAAATCATGAAAATATCATTTGAGCTAAATATACCTTTTGCACTGCATTGGCAAATGTATAATAACGAGTATGATGATGTTACCAAAGCGTCTAAGCAGATGTCATTGATTAATGAACAAGGGGAAAAAACAAGGTTGTACCATTTGCATCAGAGTTTTTATCAACAAATGAATAATTATCTAAAGGAAGAAAAGCAAAAGAATAATGCCTATCCAACTTCAGAACAGTTTAGGACTAAAGCAATTGAAGTATTAGCTTCACTTTAGTTGTTTTTGAAACACCTTATATGAATAAATTTGATTTTAAAAACCTCCTTCTTTAAAGGATAATTAGTTTCTATAATTAAGTAATTAAGCCTGTTGTTCATTTAGAAATTAGAAGAAATAAGATTGTTAATAAGCTTAAAATATTTCAAAACTTATCTACTAAACATAGACAAAGGCAACATAAGGAAAAGAAATTCAGACTAGTTTTTTAAGCTCCTTGAATATCGTATCATCTGCGCCGATGGGAAAAAGGCCAGCATGACTGAATCTTGATTTTAAACTTACAGAAACTAGTTACAAACTACCAATGGTCTGATAAATTAATGGACTATTAGAAACCAATGATATATAATCAAATGAACATAAAGAGTCTTGTATCACTATTCATAATTTTTTACGGTCTACAACTTAGGGCTCAAGATAAAGACGACTGGCCTATTTTAAAGCATTACGACCAAAATCACCTCCTAAATATTGCACTTCCTTTAGGTGGTATTGGTACTGGTACGGTTTCTTTAGGAGGACGTGGAGAGCTGCGTGATTGGCAGATCATGAATAAGCCTGGGATTGGCTACAGCACTGTAACTGCCGGAAACAACGCTCCTTTCTTTGCTATTTTTATGCAGCCTGCCGGTGAAAAACCTGTCACTAGAGCGCTCATTGGCCCTTTTGCTGATACTGAATATCAGCATTACGAAGGCAGGCCCGTTAATCAGCATGGTTTCCCAAGATTTGCAAATGCGAGTTTTGATGCTTCTTATCCTGTAGGGATGGTTAACTTATCAGACCCTAATTTGCCATTAAAAGTTAAAATCATCGGGTTTAACCCTTTAGTTCCTGGAGATGCAGATGCAAGCGGACTTCCAATTGCTGTACTTACCTATCAGGTTACAAACTTAACATCAAAGCCTATGACAGTTTCTGTTTGTGGGTCTATGCGCAATTTTGTGGGAAGAGATGGCAGCAATTATCATCGTGATTGGAAAGGAGACTTTATTCCTGATGGTGCAAAACAAAACCAAAATACTTTTAAAGACAATGGAAAGTTTAGCGGTATTTATATGTACTCTGACAGTGTAAATAAAGCTGATCCTGCTTTTGGTACCATTGGTTTGCTAACCGATGAAAAATCTGGAGTAAGTTACCGTAGATCTTCTTTAGCCGACGGCTGGGTGGGGCTTTCTACTCTAGATTTCTGGGACGATTTTAGCGTAGATGGCGAACTAACCGACAAAATCAAATTAAATGATAATGATCCTATGGCATCTCTGGCGGTTAAAAAAGAGATAGCACCCAACAGTACCGAAACCTTTCAGTTTTATATCACTTGGAATTTCCCCAATAGATTTGCATGGTCAAAAACCGTTGTAGGTAATTATTACAGCACCAAATATGCAAATGCTTGGGATGTGGCAGAAAAAGTTATCCCACAAATCCCTACTTTAAAGCAAAAGACAAAGCTCTTTTTAAATGCATTTATCAATTCTTCCTTACCCTTAGTTGTAAAAGAAGCAGCACTTTTTAACCTCAGTACGCTACGTTCTCAAACTGTATTTAGGATAAAAGATGGACACATGATGGCATGGGAAGGTGTGATGGATGAATTTGGTTCTTGTAAAGGTTCCTGTACCCATGTATGGAACTATGAAGTAGCAACTCCTTTCCTTTATGGTGAATTGGCAAAAACTATGAGGGATGTAGAATTTAATTATGCCTCTAGAGATAATGGTTTTATGGCTTTTAGGGCAGATTTACCCTTATCAGAAGCATCTAAAGGCTCAATAGCCGCTGCCGATGGGCAAATGGGTACCATCATGAAGTTTTATAGAGAATGGCAGTTATCGGGTGATAACCAATTTTTGAAAGCTAATTGGCCTAAGGTAAAAAATGCCTTAGCTTTTGCTTGGGTAAAAGGTGGATGGGATGGTGATGTAGATGGTGTGATGGAAGGATGCCAGCATAATACCATGGATGTTGAGTATTATGGACCAAACCCACAAATGCAATTTTGGTATTTAGGAGCACTAAGGGCTGCGGAAGAAATGGCTAAATTTTTAAAAGATGATGCCTTTGCCAAAAAGTGTAATATGCTGTTTAAAAAAGGAAGCGCATGGACAGATGCAAACCTTTTCAATGGAGAATATTACATCCATAAAATTCAACTACCTACAACTGACATTTTTCCAGGACTAAGAGGCGGAGGTAAAATAGATATCAATAAAATGAAAAATCCGAACTTTCAGTTGGGTAAAGGCTGTCTGGTTGATCAGTTAGTTGGACAATACATGGCACATATCTGTGGATTGGGTTACCTAGCTCAAAAGGAGAATATCGATACCACGCTAAAATCAATTATGAAATATAATTATGTGGCAGATTTCTCTTCTACATTCAACAATATGCGCTCCTTCGTAATGGGCAATGAAAGCGGACTGATTATGGCGAGCTGGCCAAACGGACGAGAAAAAGTTCCTTTCCCTTATTTTGCTGAATCTATGACCGGTTTTGAATATACTGCTGCTGTTGGGATGATGTATGAAGGCCAAATGGATAATGCACTAAAATGTATTACGAGTATCAGAGATAGATTTGACGGAAGAAAAAGAAATCCTTACGATGAGCCAGAATGTGGTCACCACTATGGTAGAGCCATGGCTAGCTGGGCCTCAATTCTAGCGCTAAGCGGTTTTCAGTACTCTGGAGTAAAAGGCAGTATTTCATTCACCTCAACTCCTGGGAATTATTTTTGGAGTAATGGGTATGCTTGGGGTACTTGTAAAGTAGAGAATAAAAAAGCGGTATTAACTGTTTTAAATGGTACGCTTTCATTCTCAAAATTCAGTTTAGGCAATATATCAACGAAAGTAAAGCCCACTATATTGAAAGCTGGTGAGCAAAAAGAAATTAATTTATAATTTGATGAGAACGTTAAAATATTTATTAGCCCTTTTACTGATAATTAGTTGCGCTATTGCTTGTAAAAATGAAGCTTCAAAAATAGAGGAATCAACTTCTGAATCATGGAAATTAGAATTTAAAAAGAAGCTTTCAGAATACGGCCATAGAAATTGGATTTTAATTGTTGATAAAGCTTTTCCCTTGCAAAATTCTACCGGTATTGTTACCATTGATACCCACCAAGACTTGCTAAAAGTACTTGATTATACTTTAAGTCAAATAGATAGTTCATCCCATGTAAAACCTCTAATCTATACAGATAAAGAGCTCAACTATATTAGCAAAGAACAAGTTGAAAATATAGGTGATTACCGAGCTGCCTTATTAAAAAGTATTGGGAAGTATCAGCCCCAAAGCATGCTGCATGACTCTGTTTTTGTGAATATAGATAAAGCTTCAAAATTGTTTAAGGTGCTTGTTTTAAAAACAGATGAGGTAATACCCTATTCTTCGGTATTTATACAATTGGACTGTAAATACTGGACCACTGAAAAAGAGAATAATTTAAGAACTAATATGAGATTTCATCCTTAAGACCTGAAACAGAAAGAATTGGTTAGATATTTTTAAAAATTTTGAGGGCAATTGTATTTTTCCATTAGAGAAGGACTTTTAATGCCGCTTTTAATTAGAATCTGGTTTGTATAAAATATTTCTAAACTTAAGTAAGCATAATATAGTCCTCAATCAAATTGATGATTGTTAAACAGTAACTTATCCTCTACTAAGATATTTATTTATGCCTTTGCTTAACCCTTTCTGATTGGGAATTAAAGTTCATGATGTAGTTACTTAAGGATTATAGTTTTAGGACTCATATATAACTTTTAGATACTATAGTACAATCATTCACTTGAGGATAAACGTAAAATTGTTCTTATTAAAATGATTGAGTGAAGAATTTTATGATAGAAAATTAAGATCAAAAATTATAAACATTTAGTCTCTGCATTTTCTAAAGCCCATTATAAATTAAAATAGTAACCTATTATTCAGTTATTCTATTCATTTAAATATCAAATGATAGAAAATTTTTAAACGAAAAATATGAAACACTTAAGAATTAAACTGTTTTACATTGCCTTATTAATTATTCAGTTCAAAATTGTAAACGGGCAATCTGCAGCTGTACAACAAAAGGATGGCTCATTAAAACTGATTAAAAACTCGGGAGTAAAACCAAGAAATATTGTTTTTATTTTAACAGATGATCATCGCTTTGATGCTTTAGGATTTTTAAAAGCTCAATCATTTATTAAAACTCCTCATCTTGATTTTCTTGCTTCAAATGGTGCTTATTTGCCTAATGCATTTGTTACCACCTCGTTATGTTCGCCATCCAGAGCATCAATTTTAACTGGTATTTACGCACATAAACATAAAGTAGTAGACAATAACAACCCGGTATCTAAAGACTTAGTTTTTTATCCTCAGTATTTACAAAAAATAGGTTATCAAACTGCAATGATTGGTAAGTGGCACATGGGCGGAGAATTTGATGGCCCGCAAAGAGGTTTTGATTATTGGGTTTCCTTTAAAGGACAAGGTTCTTATTTACCAGAAAAAAATGGATTAAATGTAAATGGTAATCGTGTTAAACAAAAAGGATATATTACTACAGAGTTAACCGATTATGCTTTAGAATTTTTAGATAAAAGAGATGCTAAAAAGCCTTTTATGCTTTATTTATCGCATAAAGGAGTGCATGCAGATTTTATTCCAGAGGATAAGTACAAAGGAATGTCTGGCGATTTAGCCTTTAATCCACCGCTTAACATGAATGTTGGCACACACCAAGGTGCACCCATGTGGTTACAAAATCAACGTAATTCTTGGCATGGTGTAGAATATCCATATCACAGCAACTTAAATATTGGAGAGTATTATAAAAGATATGCAGAAACGCTTTATAGTGTAGATGAGTCTGTTGGTAGAGTAATCGAATATTTAAAGAAGCAGAATTTACTAGAGTCTACCCTAATTATTTATATGGGAGATAATGGATTCCAATTTGGCGAACACGGACTTATTGATAAACGTGTAGCTTACGAAGCATCTATGCGAGTGCCCATGCTGGCTTATTGTCCAGAAATGATTAAACCAGGAACTGTGGTAAAACAAGTAGTTGCAAATATTGATGTAGCATCTACTTTTTTAGAAGCAGCTGGTTTAAAATCCCCTAGCTATATGGATGGAAAAAGCTTTTTACCTTTCTTAAAAGGAGAAGATCAACCTTGGAGAAATGGTTTATTGTATGAGTATTACTGGGAACGCAATTACCCTCAAACACCTACCATTCATGCGCTAAGAGGTGAGCGTTATAAGTATATACACTATACCGGAATTTGGGATACTGATGAGTTATACGATTTGATTGATGACCCATTAGAGACTAAAAACCTCATTAGAAATCCCAAATACAAATCAATTGTGAAAGAGATGAATACCGAGCTGTTTAAGCAATTAACAGAAACAGGAGGCATGTTTATTCCGCTAAATCCCGATAGAGGAGGTCAAAGTATTCTAAGATATGAGTTTGGTTCGCCAGCAGCACAATTTCCCTCATATCTCAAGAGAGAAAAAACAGAGGCTCCGGGAGCACAGCATTAAAATTTTATCTAAAACAAAAGTCGGTCTGGATTTAAAAGAACGACTTTTCAAGACAATGTCAATCATTTTATGTGATGCAAATTTTGATTAGTATATAACCTAAAAATTAAACCTTATTGATGTTTTTAAAGAGGACTGAAACAGTGTCTCTCTAAAGTTTTTAATATAATTTCCCCAAACACCATGTTAAAAGACAACTTTTTTAAATTAAAAAAAACAACTATTTCTAGTTGTTTAATGTTTGCTTTTTCGGTTGCAGTAGCTCAAGACAAAATAAATTATGGTTTGTCTCAGCCACAAGATCCTGCAACGCTCCCTAAATCTAAGGTGCCTATTGTTTTTCCTCAAAAGAAAGATAAAATAAATGCGGTTACTGTTTTAAAACCCTTAAACCATAACGAGTTTGAAATTACAGGTGGTTGGGAAATGATACAGGCATCAGAAATTAATGGTTCTGGCGAGTATGTTTCTAACCCAAGTTTAAGTACACCAAAATGGTATAATGCAACCGTACCTGGTACTGTTTTAACAACCTTAGTGAATCAAGGTGTTTATCCAGACCCTTACTTTGGTTTAAACAACTTGGCTATTCCGGAAGATTTATCAAGACAAAATTGGTGGTACAGAACTACTTTTAAAACTCCAGACCTAAGCAATAAAAAGAAGGTTTTATTGGTTTTTAATGGCATTAATTATCAAGCCGATATTTGGATAAACGGTAAGTTATTGGGAAAAATTAATGGTGCTTTTAAAACAGGAAGCTATGATATTACCAAATATTTAAAAACTACTGGAGAAAATGCAATTGCAGTAAGAATTATTCCACCGCAAAACCCTGGTATTCCTCATGAAGAATCTCCTACAGCTGGTCGTGGTCCAAACGGAGGTCTTTTAACTTTAGATGGTCCTACTTTTATTGCATCAGAAGGTTGGGATTGGATGCCAGGTATTAGAGATAGAAATATTGGTATTTGGCAAGATGTAAGACTTAAATTAGTTGATGAGGTAACTATTTTAAACCCTCACATCGTAACAGATTTACCACTTCCTGATACTACAAAAGCTAATGTTTTTATCAGTACGGAGCTTGTAAACCAATCAAAAACGAACCAAAAAGTTGTTATAACCGGTAAAATCGGAGAAATAAAATTCTCGCAAGAGCTTGAATTAAAAGCTGATGAAACTAAAAAAGTTTCTTTTTCACCAGATCAATTTCCACAATTAAAAATGAAGAACCCACGTTTGTGGTGGCCAAATGGTTATGGTAAGCCAGAGTTATATCAATTAAACTTAACTGTTGCCATTAACGGCAAAATTTCTGATGAAAAATCAGTTCGGTTTGGAGTAAGAGAATATACTTATGATTTAACGGTTGATATGCCATCAGAACCAGCAAAAAGAGTTGAATTGAATCCTATTACCGCCTTTAAATCGGGTCAACCCATTTTTGATAATGCTAATAGAAGAGAATTAGTTAGACGAGTTTCTATTCCTTCTTTATTGCCAAACGTAAACCCAAACCTTTTACAACCAAGCTCTGAAACTAGTACAGCTCCATTTTTAGTATTAAAGGTAAACGGGCAAAAAATTTATTGCAAAGGTGGAAACTGGGGGATGGATGATGCCATGAAGAGAGTGTCTAGAGCACAGTTAGAACCTGCTTTTAAGCTACACAAAGACGCTAATTTTAACATGATTAGAAACTGGACTGGTGAAAGTACAGAAGAAGTATTCTTTGATTTATGTGATGAATATGGAATGTTAGTGTGGAACGACTTCTGGATCTCTACTCAAGGTTATAACCTAGATGTATCGGATGAAAATTTGTTTATGGATAATGCCATTGATGTGGTTAAACGTTATAGAAACCACGCCTCCATTGCTATTTGGTGTCCAAGAAACGAAGGTTATGCTCCTAAAGAATTAGATTTAAAATTGGCTACTTTAATAGCTCAAGAAGACGGAACTCGTTTATATCAAGGGAACTCAAGATCGCTAAATTTAAGAAATAGCGGCCCATGGGATTTTCAGAAACATCCCATGATTTATTTTAACAAAATTGCTGATGGATTTAGTACCGAATTAGGGACTCCGTCTATTCCTACAGCAGCTTCTATGCGTAAAATGATGGCAAAAGAAGATGTTTGGCCTATTAGTGATGTATGGTACTATCACGATTTACATTTCGGGCAAAAACCATATCTTAAAACAATTGATTCACTGTATGGACCTTCTGCAAGTTTAGAAGATTTCACTAAAAAAGCGCAAATGGTGAATTACGATAGCCACAGATATATGTTTGAAGCTTGGAATAGTAAATTATGGAATAACACTAGCGGTTTATTACTTTGGATGACTCATCCAGCATGGCCAAGTATGATTTGGCAAGTTTATTCATGGGATTTTGAAACTTTTGGGTCTTACTTTGCCTCTCAAAAAGCTTGTGAACCTATACATGTTCAAATGAATTTAAATGATAATCAGGTTGTAGTTGTAAATACATCTTTAAGATCTATACAAAATGCGGTAGTAACTTTAGAGGTATTTGACTTAAAAGGTAAATCAATCTTTACACAAAAAGCAGATTTAAATATCTTAAGTAATCAATTAAATAAAGCATTTAAAGCTACATTACCAGCTGATTTACCAAACAATTACTTGGTTAGATTAATTTTAAAAGATAAAAATGGTAATATTATATCTGATAATGATTACTGGAAAAACAATAAAAATGTTGGCAATTTTCTGGCTTTTAACGATTTAGAAAGCGCAAAACTAGGAATTAACGTTACAAGTACTAAGAAGGCAGAATCTTCAGAAACTTATTTTAACATCACTAATAAATCATCAGTTCCGGCAATTGCTATCAAGTTAAATCTTAAAGATTACCAGACTAAAGAGATTATCTTACCTGCTTATTTCTCTGATGGATATTTTAATTTATTACCTGGCGAAAGTCGTAAAATTAAAGTTGAGTATCCAAATCAAAATAAAGAGGTAGAAATTGCGGTGGATGGCTATAACATCCAAAACACAAATAATATTAAAATTGCTTCAACTAATTAAGATGACCGGATTTACAAAGAAAATATTAGCCCTGTATTGCTGTTTTTTAACTTGCAACGCAATAGCTCAAGACAAAGCGAAACTAAGTGATGCAGCTATTTTAAGTATTATTGAAAAAAATAAACCCTTAAAAGGTGCATTAATCCCAGAAGATATTAAACATAGGATAGGCGCAACCCACGTTGGAGGTAAATACTTTCATACTACAGAACCCTTTTTGGTAGAGGGGGCAAAAAAATTAGATAGTTTAGGTTTTGGCGTTTGTAAGCTATGGTTTTATAAAGATCCTAAAGGATATCAATACAATTCTAATTGGAATTTACCTGCTGAGTTTAGTTTAACTCAATTAGCAGAACATCCATATTACCAACAAGCATTTAATTTACCATTCTCTACTTTCATTTTAAGTACAAAAGGATCTGTTAAAAACATGATCAATGCTAAAGAAGAGGAGCTAAAAATTGAAGAGCAAGAGTATTATGAGCTAGCTAAATATTTCTTAAAAAAATATAAAGATAGATCAGTAAGTTTTGTATTTCAGAATTGGGAGGGCGATTGGATTCTTAGGGGTGGTGTTTCAGCGAAAATAAAATGGGATAAAGATAATTTACCAGCAAATCTTGACCAAAGGATAAAGAGTATGCAAAATATCTTTAAAGCAAGACAAGACGGAGTAAACAAAGCTCGCTCTGAGGTAAAGAATACAAAATGTAAGGTTTATCATGCTATAGAAGTTAACAAGGTAATGGAGGCTATGAATGGTATTCCGAGCTTGGCTACACATGTATTACCTTTTGTTGAAACAGATATGGTTGCTTGGTCTGCTTATGATGCAACAGCGCCTGACCCTACTGGTACGAGGTTATACAAAGGAGTATCATTTTTAAAAGAGCAAATGAAACCTACTGCTTACATAAAGCAGCCAACTGTATTTTTAGGAGAAATTGGTATCCCAGAAATGTTAACTAAAAGAAAACCTCAAGAAGTTAAAGATTCTTGGGATAATTATTTAGCAGTATGCTTAGCACTAAATGTTAAGTATCTGGTGCAATGGGAGCTTTACTGTAATGAGAATGCAACAGATAAAAAAATTATGCAACCTCAGTTTACCAGAAATGAAGCAGATTTAAAAGGCCTTTGGCTGATTAAACCAGATGGAACCATAGGGCTGGCGATGACTTATTTTGATCAGATTCTAAAAAATGCTGGAAAAAAATTAAAATAGTAAAGTAATTATCGTTTTCATGCTTATTATTTAATATTAATTTCAATCTTGCATACAGTTAGAGCTTATGTTCTATTAAACATTGCTCTAAAAACCTAAATTATAAAATTGTCTTTTTGATTTTTAACCAAATGGAAAGTACATCCCATATCGTGATGAGTGCAGATGTTGGTGGTTCTCATATAACCACAGCGCTTGTAAACATTACGCAACAAAGCCTTCTTCAGGAAACCTTAATCAGAGAAAGAGTAAACCCGCAGGGCACTCCAGAAGAAATTATTGATAACTGGAGTAGTTGTATTATCAGAACCCTCAAGGGCTACGAAGATGAAGTTCAACATTTTGGTATTGCTATGCCTGGTCCTTTTGATTATGAAAAAGGTATTTCAAAAATTAATAATGTATCTAAATTTAATTCGCTTTATGGTTTGAATGTGAAGGAAATGCTTGCCCATAAATTAGGAATAACAACTTCACAAATAAAAATGATGAACGATGCTGGTTGCTTTTTACAAGGTGAAGTTTATGCAGGTTCGGCAAAAGGATTTAACCATGTTATTGGATTAACATTAGGAACAGGTTTAGGAACAGCCCGTTACTATGATGGTGTTGGCGATGATGCTAATTTATGGTGCATGCCTTTCAAAAATTCTATTGCCGAAGATTATATTTCTACTAGGTGGTTTGTAAATAAGTATCAAGAATTGAGCGGCTTATCCATAAAAGATGTTAAAGCGTTAGCTGAAATTTATGAGACCGATGAATTTGCAAAGTCAATCTTTAAAGAATTTGGACTTAATCTGGCTTTGTTTATTGAAGAATTTATCAAAATAGATAATCCCGAAGTAATTATCATTGGAGGTAATATTGCAAACGCTTTTCATTTATTTAAAGGTGAAATGATGAATCACCTTAACCAATCAAATATGAACACAAGTATTCATCTTTCAAAACTAAACGAGGTAGCGGCTTTATTGGGCGCAGCTAATTTGTGGGCCAATAAAAATTAACCCAGTATTAAAAGTAAAATAGCGTAATTTAGAATAAAACGACTTATAAAAACATAATTATAAACTACAAATAACAAGTATGAGCGAACAAAAGAATTATAATTCGGCCCTATACACCCTTATAACAGTATTTTTTTTCTGGGGTTTTGTAGCCGCATCAAATGGTATATTTATTCCATTTTGTAAGACCCATTTTAATTTAACCCAATTTGAATCTCAATTAATTGACTTTACTTTTTATGGAGGTTACTTTATAGGGTCGCTAATCTTGTACTATGCTTCTCAAATTTTGAAGGTGGATTTATTAAATAAAATTGGTTTCAAAAATGGAATCATTTATGGCTTAGTCATTTCAGCTATTGGCGCATTATTAATGATTCCTGCAGTTAATTCAGGTTCTTTTGCCTTTATACTTACTACTTTTTTCATTATTGCCATTGGTTTTTCATTACAACAAACTGCAGCAAACCCTTTTGCTGTGGCCTTAGGAACCCCCGAAACCGGAGCTGATAGATTAAACTTAGCAGGAGGAGTTAATAATTTTGGTTCTATCTTAGGGCCAATCATCGTAAGTTTAGTACTTTTTGGTAGTGCTGCAAATGCGAGTCCTAAAGCAGTAGAAATTGGCGCCATCAATAATCTATACTACATCTTAGCAGGCTTATTTATCGCGGTAGCAATATTCTTCTCTGTATCAAAACTACCTAAGGTTACCAGCGATGAACAAATTGAAGCCAGCAAAAAGACCAATCTTCCTTTGTTGATAATGTTTATTGCTTTCTTATTGATATTGTTCTCAGATTCATTAGAAGCTTTAACTAGTATATCTACACCCATATTTGTATATACATCATTAGTTATTATAGTTTTTACTTTAGTATTAGCTTCATCAGCAGCTAAAAAAAGCCCAGAAGGATGGGGAGCCATGAAATATCCACAGTTAGTTTTAGGGATGCTAGCTATCTTTACTTATGTTGGGGTAGAAGTAAGCATTCAAAGTAATATGGGAGCTCTATTAGTACTACCCGAGTTTGGAGGTTATAACGATGCCTCAATTTCTCCTTTTATTTCATTGTATTGGGGTAGTTTAATGATTGGTCGTTGGACAGGTGCCGTAAGCGCTTTCAAACTCAGTTTAACTGCCAAACGGATATTAACCATTGTTGTACCCTTTATTGCTTTTGGTATAATATTATTTTTCAATCATATTTCGGGTACAGATATTAGCCAAATGTACATTTATGCAGTATTTGTTCTGGTATTGATTGCTGCTTTCTTTTACGGACAAGAAAAGCCAGCCAAAACGTTAGCCATATTCTCGGCTCTAGGTGTTATTGCAATGGTAATTGGTTTACTAAGCGAAGGTAAAATAGCCATTTATGCTTTTATAAGCGGAGGCTTGTGTTGCTCTATTATGTGGCCATGTATTTTTTCTTTAGCGATAACAGGTTTAGGAAAATATACTAGTCAAGGTTCTTCTTTTTTAATCATGATGATATTAGGAGGAGCAATTATTCCTCCAGTGCAAGGTATTTTAGCGGATGGTAGCGGAATACATTTCTCTTACATTGTTCCGGTATTGTGTTTTGTATACTTACTTTTCTTCGCTTGGAAAGTATCTAACGAATTAAAAAAGCAAGGTTTTGATGTCAATAAAATAGAAGCCGAAGGTGGACATTAAATTTAAAGTAACCCTTTATTAAAAAAATGAGATCGAGATTTAGCCACAGCTGTTAATCATGATCACTCAACATATCATCTAAGCGGAGTTTAAGTATAATAACACTTTGACTTCGCTTTTTTCCTTAATATATCTTATATAATCCCCTAGGAAAAACGCACTATAGTATTACAGGTTATAAAATTGAAATAATATCGAATTCATCATCTTTAAAATGGATTTATCTGAAAATATAAAAACACATATTTTCATATATCTATGTAAATGAAAATATAAAATCTTATATTTGCATTTGGCAACAGAATTTAACATTCAATGAATATTAGTGGTTTCAGGTCAGGAAAATTAGTACAAAGGTTTAAATACAAAAGTTTTGAACCAACATTAATTGATACCCAATGGCATTTAGATAATGATGATGTAGCATTATTATTAAGCCAAGCTGATCAAAAACTGGGAGAACTGAATGCTTTTAGCCAATTAATACCTGATGTTGATTTTTTTATAAAAATGCATGTCTTTAAAGAAGGTACAAAAAGCAGTCGTATAGAAGGTACTCAAACCAATATAGACGAAGCGCTGCAAAAAGAAGAATACATTAACCCCGAAAAAAAAGATGATTGGCAAGAAGTCCAAAACTATGTACAAGCTATGAATACTGCCATTAATAACTTGAATAGTTTACCTTTAAGCAATCGATTATTAAAAAATACTCATAAAATAATACTGCAAGGAGTTAGAGGAAAACATAAGCAACCTGGAGAGTTTCGCATAAGTCAAAACTGGATAGGAGGAAATAGCCTAGCCGACGCTAAATTTATTCCACCTCATCAAGATGGTGTATTAGAATATATGTCAGATTTAGAGCAATTTATTCATAGCGAAAACAGTAATCTCCCTCATTTAATAAAAATAGCCATCTTGCATTATCAGTTTGAAACCATTCATCCATTTTTGGATGGTAATGGTAGAATAGGCAGACTTTTAATAACACTCTATCTAGTAAATTCAGGTTTACTGGTGAAACCAACCCTCTATTTATCCGACTTCCTAGAAAAAAATAAAGAGCACTACTACGACAATTTAACCATGGTAAGAACTAAAAATGATTTAGTGCAATGGCTTAAATTTTTTCTAGAAGGCATGCGTGTAACTGCTGAAAACTCAATTCAAACTTTTAAAGAAATTATCGCTTTACGAGCTTCAGTAGAAACTAAAATTATTTCATTAGGTAAAAAGCAAATACTGGCCAAAAATGTGCTACAATATTTGTATAGTCAGCCTATCACAGATATGCAAAGTATTTCTAATGAGGTAAATGTAAGTATACCCACCGTTTCAAGATTATTAAATGACTTTGTAAAACTTGGAATATTATTAGAACTAACAGGTTTTAAGCGAAATAGAATATTTGCGTTTGAGCAATATTTAAAACTATTCCGTTAATAAGCAAAAATCAAATAGATTTTAGAAAGCATTTAAAAAAGCTTTAGCAGGGCAATATCAATAAAAGCACCAAAATTCAGAAAGCACCAGCAAGGCGTAATCAATCAACCATTATAGTACAAAAGGATGTTCTTGTGTTATTCGGCAAGCATAATATTGGCCTAAGAGACTAAAAAACTCATAAATTCATTTTTTTGTTAATAGAATTTTTTCTTTTGAAGTTGGATTATTAAACAACTATTGCTTGTTTACTTTAACATCTTTAAACATAAAAGTATTATCACTTACTCTTAAAGGTTTTCCGCTTAAAATATTGAGGTTTTTGATATTAACTTCTTTGGTTTTCACATAAGGAAATTTTTCCTGATAGGATTCATCTTTCATCTTGGGATTAAAATTTGCAAAAATTGCAGGTCCTTCATAATCTAATGGAGACTTTGTATCATCAATACGTAAGTTTTCTATCGTGATTTTTTCTGGCATATAACAAGTATATCCAAAATCATGCTGACCAGAATAAGACCCTCCAATAAGACTAGCCATTTTAACGTTTGAGGGTGCAAAAGTGCAATTACGAATGATAAACTCGCCTTCCCAAGTACTGCCATAATCAGGGCGTAGGTTGATTAAATGCCTTGAATAAATAGTTGAATTTTCTACTATAAACTTGCCACTCCCAATAGCATTAATACCTTGGTGCCCTAATTTAGAATTTCTGATGGTTGCATTAGCTACACCCATGTGCGCATCAAATCTTGAGAAAGAACAACCATCGTACAATAAATTTTTAGAATAGTTAGAACCTAGTATACCCCAATAATTACTATCATTAATATCATTGGTTTGACTGCAGTTGATAAAAGATACATTTAGAGCTTTGTTAACAGAAAGATCATAGGTACCCATAGATACCGGAACGCCTGCAGCGCCAATGGTTTTATAAACTTTATGACCTGTAAGCAGGGTATTTTTTACAGTCACATTTGCACAATCGCCAATGTTGATAAATCCGCCGTAAGGCGCTCCGGTTTCGCCTTCACCAATAATACGATGCTCTAAACCTTCTACCACAACGTTAGAACGTCTTATCGAAATCCCTCTACTATAATAGCTATATTTTGAGTTTTCTTTGTTAGCCATGGTCGTAAAATGTCCCCCTTTTAAAGTCAATGTAGTGCTATCCATTGGTAAAGCTGTCATATCTGTAATGGTATTAAAATCCCAAATGATAGGCGCTTTAGCATCTACATAACCATGCTTATCTACTATAAAAATATCGGTTTGTGCTTTTCCACTATTTTGGTTTGCACCAAAACGAATGTATTGCTTTACCGTAGCATTGCTTACCGTAACCAAATGAGGTCCGTTTAAACTAACATCTATTTTCTCTTGATTTTTTTGAAGAGAGGTTATCCCCTTTAATTTAAAGGATTTTAAAGTTGAACTCACCATAAACACAGGAAGATTACGGTTTTGTACCTGGGTATCATCAATCATAAAAGAGGCATCACCAAAATCAGTATTTGTTTGGATAATAGCAGTACGCCCTTTACCACTGATATAATATTTTGATTTACCATCAACTTTAACAGGAATTTGGTATTGATTAGCAAAAGCATGAGTTGCCGCTATGGCATCTATATCATCTGTTTTCCCATCTCCTACTGCACCAAAATCACTATAACTAACAAATGCCTTACTTTTAATTTTCTGTAAATCTTGAGGAGAAACGTTAACCAAAAGCTCTCCATTATCCTGAATACTTACTTTTGTTGCCGTTTTGTTTGAGGTAATGCTAATATTTCCGCTTTCATTTTTTGACTGTCCAAAAGTATAATTTACTATACTAAAAATTAAAATTAAGAACTTGTACTTCATCATGAATTGGTTATGTGTTTAGGTTTAATAAGAGGTTAAAATTCTAAGACTTTAATATTTGAAGATGGTTTAAAATTGTAAACAGAAGATGTATTAAACCATATACTTTAAACCATACTTAACAATACCAAAATTACCTAATCAAAACTTATATTAATCAACAAATACTTTTTAAGTTTTATTTAAAACCAAACTGTTAATTTTTAATTTTTAACAGATTTTTAACGTAAAAATCATAATTTTAAAAGATTTTTGGGTTATTCAAAAAATAAATTTTTAATAAAATTCAAAGTATAAAATAGTTTGCCATTAGAAAAAAGGTTTACTTAAACATTAGGGATAAATCCATATAATTAATAAAACGTCTTCATTTTTCATTCTTAAATTATTATCTCATGAAAAAACTTCTATCAATCTTTTTAATTTCATTTTTTCTTCAACAGGCAATCGGTCAAACTATTATTGATTTTGAAAACCCACCATCTATTGGAGCAATTAAGTCTATTTCAATAGGTGGATTTACATTTGCAGCCACAATAGCGAACCCTTCTTATAATATTGGCTTTAACAGTAGTGCAGGTTTAAACAACTCTTATGCTTTAGTAGATGGAAATTTAGATGTAGGTGGACTTACCCGATGGACTATCACTAAAGATGGTGGATCAGAATTTCAATTTGTAAGTATTTTCTTACGAAATAGAGACGGACTTAGTTCAGCTTCTGGAACTATTCAAGGTTTTAAAAATGGTGTACCAGTTGGGTCGGCAAAAAGCATAATTTTTAATGGGGTATCTCTATTTAACGCTGATCCTGATTTTTATGATGTAGATGAAATTAGAATTCAGGGAGCAGATTTATATCTTGCCATAGATAACTTCACCTATGGAGCGGTAGTTACAGTACCTGTTAATAATGCCCCAACAGACATTACTTTATCCTCAAATAGTATCAATGAAAATGTAGCAGCAAACTCAACAGTTGGATTATTATCCACCACAGATGCAGATGCGGGTAATACTTTTACCTATACTTTAGTAGCTGGTACAGGAAGTACTGATAATGCTAGCTTCAACATCAGCGGAAATAGTTTAAGAATTAGTAATAGCCCTAACTTTGAATCAAAAAGTAGCTATTCGGTAAGAATTAGAACAACCGACCAAGGAGGTTTAACTTATGAAAAGGCGTTTACCATTACGATTAATAATGTTAATGAAGCGCCAACCATTACTGGTCTACCAACCACTGTTACTGTCCAAGAAGATTCAAACAATGATCATTTTGATATTTCAGCTGCAACCATCAATGATGTTGATGCAGGAAGTGGAGAATTGACTTTAATTTTAACATCAACAGATGGTATTTTTGATGTAGCCGCTGGTACAGGAATTAGCTTAACTGGTCATCTTACCAATCAATTAACAGCCCGCGGTACAATTCAAAACCTTAATAACTACATAAACATACCGTCAAATATTTACTTTAGACCTAATGCTAATCTTAGTGGCATTGCGGTAGGCTCAGTAATTGTATCTATTAATGATAATGGAAATACCGGCATTGGTGGCGGAAATACTATCGTTATTGGAACAATCGGAATAAATATTACGCCAATCAATGATGCACCAACAGACATTACTATATCCTCAAATAGTATCAATGAAAATGTTGTTGCAAACTCAACAGTTGGATTATTATCCACCATCGATGTAGATGCAGGTAATACTTTTACCTACACTTTAGTTGCTGGTACAGGAGATACTGATAATGCAAGTTTCAACATCAGTGGAAGCAGTTTAAGAATCAATAATAGCCCTAACTTTGAGTCAAAAAGTAGCTATTCGGTAAGAATTAGAACAACCGACCAAGGGGGCTTAACTTATGAAAAAGCTTTTACCATTACCATTAATAATGTAAATGAATCCCCTACTGATATTACTTTATCAGCAACAGCTATCAACGAAAATGTAGCTGCCAACTCAGTAATAGGTTCTTTTTCAAGTACAGATCCAGATGCTGGTGACACCTTTACCTACACTTTAGTTGCTGGTACAGGAAGTACTGATAATGCAAGCTTCAACATCAGTGGAAGCAGTTTAAGAATCAATAATAGCCCTAACTTTGAGTCAAAAAGTAGCTATTCGGTAAGAATTAGAACAACCGACCAAGGAGGCTTAACTTATGAAAAAGCATTTACCATTACGATTAATAATGTAAATGATGCTCCTACTATAGCTAACGCCATTCCTAATCAAAATGCGACTCAAAATTCTGCGTTTAATTTTCAATTTGCGCTTAATAGTTTTACAGATGCTGACGCAGGAAATGTATTAACTTATACTGCACAATTAGTAGGTGGCGGTGCATTACCATCTTGGCTAAGTTTTAATGCTGCAACAAGAACTTTTTCTGGTACACCATTAAATGCAAATGTGGGTACCATAAGTATAGATGTAACAGCTGATGACAACAACGGTGGAACTGTTACCGATAATTTTAGCATAATTATAGCTAATATTAATGATGCGCCAACCGTAGCAAACGCAATTCCCAATCAAAACGCTACCGAAGACCAACTATTCAGTTTTCAATTTGCAACCAATACTTTTGCTGATATTGATGCAGGTACAATATTAACTTATACCACACAGTTAACAGGTGGTGGCGCTTTACCAACTTGGTTAAGTTTTAATGCTTCAACCAGAAGTTTCTCTGGCACACCATTAAATGCAAATGTGGGTACCATAAGTATAGATGTCATTGCAAATGATGGCAATGGTGGAACTGTTACCGATAATTTCAACATAACGGTAAGTAATGTAAATGATGCTCCTACTATAGCAAACGCCATTCCTAATCAAAATGCGACTCAAAATTCTGCGTTTAATTTTCAATTTGCTCCTAATACCTTTACAGATATTGATGCAGGTACTACCCTAACTTATACAGCTCAATTAAACGGTGGTGGTGTTTTACCAGCCTGGTTAAGTTTTAATGCTGCAACAAGAACTTTTTCTGGCACACCATTAAATGGCGATGTGGGTACTATCACTATTGATGTTACTGCAAATGATGGTAATGGAGGTACAATAACAGATAGTTTTGACATCATAGTAGAGACAGTTTTACCTGTTTCGTTAAATGAATTTGCAGCCAAAGCACAAACAGATGGAACAGTACTATTAACCTGGGATACTTTTTCTGAACAAAGTAATAAATACTTCGAAATTGCAAGATCAACCGATGGATTAAATTTTGAAACCTTAACTACCCTAGATGGCAAAAGAAATACCACTGAGCGTAATTTCTATAGCTATCTGGATAACAAACCTAAAAGTGGCGTTAATTACTACAAATTGCTACAAATGGATGTAGATGGTACTAGAAAAGAACTAGGTATTGTAACCGTAAATATCAATTTAAGCAACGAAATTAGCTTTAATATCTATCCTAACCCAAGTTCAGATATAGTAAATATTACTTTTAACGCTGGAAAATTCACAATTATGGCTTTGATGGATATGAACGGTAAAGTGATACTGAAAAAAGCATTAACAGCACCAGCTACAGAAATACTTCTTGACTTAAGAGATTTAGCACCAGCTAGCTATTTGATTCAATTTAGTGGTAATCAAAACATAGCAACCAAAATTCTTATAAAGAAGTAAATTATTATAGTATTTCCATTCGTGTTTTGCGAATGGAAATATTTTTTGATTTATTAGAGTTTGATAGCTTTATAAACTATAGGCTATACATACGTTATCTCAACAGTTTTTTACTTTTTCTTTTTGTAAGAAATTGTCACCCTGGCCACACCTACTTTATCTATGGCTATCTTTTTAGCCGCCTGTTTAGAGAGATCAATGATGCGACCTGCAACAAAAGGTCCTCTATCATTAACTCTTACCTTCACAGTCTTTCCGTTATTTAGATTGGTTACTTTAACTTTTGTACCGAAAGGTAAAGTTTTATGAGCAGCTGTTAGTTTATGATTTCTAAATACTTCGCCGCTTGCTGTTTTTCTGCCATCAAATTTATCGGCATAGTATGATGCTTTTCCACTTTGCGTAACTTTTGGAGAACAGGCCCCTAAAAAAGTGAGTACACCTAAAAAGTATGTAAAATTTTGTAAAATCATGATGAATGGTAAATTTCTATTCAACCTCTGGAAGCGAGTATGAAATTTCAACAGTAGCTATCCCTTGCCCCATAATACCAATTTCTCTGGCAGCAGATTGAGATAAATCGATAGCTAAGCCTTTACCAAATGGTCCCCTATCATTAACCACAACAATAACTGATTTTCCGTTTTTTGGATTTACAACCGTAACCTCAGTGCCAAAAGGCAAAGTTTTATGTGCAGCAGTGAATTTATCATGAGTATAAACTTGTCCGCTACTGGTTTTCCTACCTACAAATTTACTGGCATAGTAGGTAGCTCTTACCTGCTTTTGTACTAGATTTTTCTCTTTATCATTACTGAATGAAATACTAAAATTCATCAGTAAAAAAGTGCTTAAAAGAAGTAAAACTTTCATACTTATTGATTAACAGATAATTAGAAATTATCCGAAGATAGAAGAATTAGTTTAAAAATAAAAATCTAAGCTTCTTTAGGAACAAAAATCATACTTAAAGAGTTTACACAATGGCGTGTATTTTTTGGTGTAAAACGCTCCCCTTCAAATACATGCCCCAAATGTCCGCCACAATTTGCACAAACAATTTCTACCCTTCTACCATCTCTATCCATCACCCTTTTAACTGCACCAGGTATTTCATCATCAAAACTTGGCCATCCGCAGTGCGACTCAAATTTATCTTCAGATTTATACAAAGGGGAATTACATCTTTTGCAAACATAAGTACCAGCATCTTTTAGGTTGGTATATGCCCCGGTAAAGGGCATTTCTGTACCTTTATGTAAAATGATATATTCTTCTTCGGGTGTTAATTTATTGTAATTCATCATATAAATAACGTTAATTTATGGACTTAGTTTTATCCTAAAACAAAAAAAGAGGAAGATATTATCATTCCTCTTTCAACAAAATAAACTATTGTACAAAAATTATTTCATTTTAAAATACAAAGCCCAACGAAAGATCAAAGCGAGTTCCAGAATCTTTATTTTCTCCAGTATCCATCATTTTCACTAATCTTGCCCCACCATACAATTTACTTTTTGAAGTAAAAACATCTCCACCAATGGTAAATAAGGTAGGTAAAGCATAGTCGGGATTTTCTACATAATCATTTTTAGGATTTGCTACTTTTACAAAGGTGATATCATAATTCAGATAAGTATCAATCCAGATAGATTTATTAACCAGATAACTTACCAAAACATGAGGCCCAGCATAAAAATAATATCCGGCAGGGTCTGTTACCAAAGAGCCAGATTGCGTATTGGTTCTTCTTTTTGTACCTAGCAAAACATCGCCAAAACTTACGCCAGGACTAACAATAAGCCTATCTTTTGCCAGCACATTATAACTTGCCTGATGCCATCCTACGAAGCCTGATGCCAAAGTAAGTTCAGAGCGATTGGTTGTAACCCTACTTTCATCGTTACTTAACCTTTTAAATCCTCTTACAATAGTAAAAATACCATCACCAAGTGTAGGATTTTCAAATCTGTATCTGAACTGGTTTGCCTGAAAACGATCTCTTTTGGTTGCAACATTTACAGTAGGTCCAGATAAAGGTTCGGTAAATTTCCCTTTCAAATGGGTATATCTTACAAAAAGCTTAATGTTTCCCTCTGTAAATGGATTCTTATTCTTTTTATTTTTAAGGTCTTTAAAACTCTGTGCATATCCTGTTATAACAGATAATAGCATGAAAATTAGGAAAAGGTAAAGGTTCTTCTTCATATCTTATTTTTTTGATGAGGCTTGATAAAATCCTAGTACCGGAGGACATGTCATACAACTGATTATTGGATTTTTTTCTCTTCTTTTTAAACATTCTCTTACCTCCAATTTATAAATCACATAATAATTGGGTTTAAGATTTAAGTTAACAGAAGTATTGATATTTAAACTATTGGTATTATTCATCAGTAAGCCTGTTCTTGCTGATACCAATTTATTGCCGGTATTGGTAATCTCTACATCGTATTGACAGGTTGTACCCCAATGTCTTAATAATTTGGTTCTTACTTTAAGTACTTCACCTGCAACAATAACCTGCTGAAATGGTCCATATACTTCTACACTATCTCCCAAAACAAGAGGTAAATTTTGTGCTTTAACTGTCTTTACAGTAAGTGTACATAGCAAAGACAAGATGATTAAAATGTTTACTTGTTTAGTTTTCATCTCTATTTAATTTTAGAAACACCACCAGAATACACTGGTGGTGATAGCTCTGCAAAAGCTTCGTCTTCAACCATGAAGCTTGTGCAGTTACCTATAAATTATGCCCCAATAAACACCACCCTTAAAATAAAAACCGTCTATGGGTCTGTTTCCAATTTCTAAAGCCATATTCATACGCCCCAAAAATGGATTGTAAGCATTTGTTTGGTGCTTTTTAGCATAAGGATTTTGTACCCATACTACTCCTGCCCTTGCCCCTAGATTACCGCTACTGATTTGGTCTGACAAGAACGCATTATCAATTTTGCTTACCGGATAAACCATCACATCTGCAAATAATTTATAGATAGATCCTGTTGGTACTGCCTGTGGCTCTCCTTTAAGCTGTGTTTTAATCAGATGACTTGATGTTGATTGGATTCCGGCGTATATACCGGTCAGTTTAAAATCTGCTTCGGCTTGTGCTATCTTAATTCCATCAGTTCTTAAGCTACTACTGTTATGTTGTATCCCAGCTCTTAAACCCAAAACATGTTTAACTTTTGCCGGTATAGCTAAATAAGTATAAGTTTCTGTACTGCTGATTACATCAAGAGTTCTTTTATAATTTAAGATGACTTTGGTATCTCTCATTTTTTCTTTGGTAGAAAAGTTAAAAAATGCACCTCCCTGGACATAGCTTAACCCTTTAATACCTTTTGTTGTAAAGTAAGGAATGCCTGCATAACCCTCAAAACCAAGCTTGTGGTTAAAACCATAAACTCCGTTTATACCCAACATTAATGAACTGGCTGCATATTTACTGGTAGAAACAAAGCCCTCTACAGGAGCAATATTAAGCATGTGGTTAATGGTCTGTTCCGGACTATCAGCCACTTTAGCATAATCAAGCTTCTGTGCATGAGATTCTTTTATCACCATGCTTAGCACAAATGTTACTACCAAGAGTATATAAAACAGCACCTTCATTTCTAAAATTTTTACTGCTTAAAATCCTTTAAGAAACTCCTGAGTATGATGATCCATAAATTTCTTTGCTGCCATGTAAACTCCTTCGTAATACTTTGCGCCGTCAACCTCTACAACTTTAGAATTTTTAGCAGATTTGTTTTGCGCTGTAAAGAAAGTACCGTAAACCGTTTGATTGGCTGTACCGTAGCTTCTGTTAGCAAAGCTTTGAAGCTTAGTATCCTCTATTACACCATTAATTTCTAATGATTTACTTAGTGAACCAGAATATGTAGTAGTTGCCCCCATTCCCATCTTGCCATGATAGAAATTTACGCCGCTACTAGCCATAAAATATTCATTCTGTCCTTTAAACTTCACCTTATTATCGCTTGTCATTTCTATAGCTTCGGGGCCAGATATCCTGAGGTTGGTTTGCACCTTTATATTTGCACCATTACCTTTAAAGGCATTTGCACTTTCTATAAAAAGAACATACATATTTACCTCAGCAATAATAGCGTCATCTAACTCGCTAGAAAGTTTTGGATATAAAGTTGCAGTTGTACCTAAAAAGCCTCCACTTTTGACTTTACCAGATTTATCAACCTTTTTAACAAAATACTCATATCCACTTGGTGCGCTTGATAGTGTACCCGGTAATTGTGCTAAACTGATTTCCCCACCTTTAAGCTTCTCAAAATCAGCATACACACTAGTCTTTGCCGCTTCATCTGCGGTTACGATAGTTAATCCTTTTGATTTTAATTGAGCCACATAATCAGCATAAAGCTTATCGGTAATTTTTTGAACATCTTGGTTGGTAAGACCATCTAATCCTACAGAAATTTCAGCTAAAGCATCTCCTTTAAACCCTCCGCCCAATGTTGAACCTCCTTGTTTAAAATCCTGCTTTTCATTATAAACCTGATAGTTTACATTAAAGGCTGCTATATAAACCTTTTTAGCTTTACCTTTCAGCTTTCCTAAACCAAAAGAAGTATCCTTAGGTTTAAACTCACCTAACTGGATTTGTTGCGCCATAAGACTTCCTCCGGAAATCAACAGGCAAATCATTAAAATTTTTTTAATTTGTTTCATGGTTGCTTTTTTTTAGTAAAGCTAAACCATGTTGGCGCATTGTGTTTTCCGTTGAATTACTGATTTTGCATCCGTAACTTTACGTAGTTTATATGATTTTTTTTGAGAAGGCATATTTAATTAAGCCCACTGTGGATGTAGATTTTGTTTTTCTTAGTAGATTTTTTCTATGAGTTTCTACCGTACGCTCGCCAATAAATAGCTTTTCAGCAATTTCTTTACTGGTTAATTCTTCACAAAGTAATTTCAAAACTTCCAGTTCTCGATCTGTAAGCTCTGCCTCTTCTGGGGTTTGTGTATAACCTTTTACCAATAACTGGCTGATTTCTTTACTCCAAAAATGCCCGCCATTAATTACAATGGTTATGGCTTGTAAGAGTTCATGATGTGTATATTTTTTTAGAAGATAGGCATCTACGCCTGCTGCAACCATCTCTTGTACCATTTGGGCTTCATCATGCATAGTTAAAACAATCACCTTTAAATCAGGAAATAATTGTTTTACTTGTTTCACTAAATTTAACCCACTCATGTCTGGCATACTATAATCGGTAACCATTAAATCTATAGCGGTAGACTTTAGTGTAGCCAATGCAAAAACGCCAGAAGTTACCTTATGAATACTTTGTGGTTGCAAATGCTCTTTAATAAGATACTCTACACCCTCGCTTAAGATAATATGATCATCAACTAATAATATATTCATGAGTAAAATATTTGCGCTAAGATATTATCTTTAAATTAAGAAATGCAGAGCTAAAATCAACTTATCTTTATCGCTAATCCTAAAAAAGTCCGTGATTATCAAAAGTAAACCTAAACTCATCAACTTTAAAGCCTTTCGGCTTATCTTATGTATATATTTTGTAGGCCTATCCAACATGCAGGTATTAGCCTATACTAAAATTGATAGTCTTAAACATTTACTTAAAAGTAAGCAAGAAAATACCGAGGATGTAATGGCTAAAATTTGTTGGGAGTATAGGTACCATTATCCGGACAGTGCAAGGTTGTATGGAGCGAAAGCAATTTCTTTAGCACAAAAAAATAATAATCTACCCGTACTGGCAATTGCCTACCACAATTTAGCTGTGGTATATGAGGCGCAAAGTAATTTCGATAAATCTTTGGAACTCAATTTAAAATCTCTAGCTATTAAAAAAAGAATACATGATGTTATAGGCATAGCTAATAGTTATAACAATTTAGCGGGTATTTATGATCAGAAAGGAGATTTCCCAAAAGCAGTTTTTTATTATAAACAAGCTTATGAGATTTATAAAAAAAATAATAGTAAAGAAGATGTTGCCATGATTAATTTAAATCTGGGAATTTTATTTAAAGCGCAAAAAGAATATAAAAAGGTTTTAAAGTACTATTTAGAAGCTTATGAGATTTATAAAGAATTAGGTAAAACTTTTGAAATGGGAGCAAGCGAAGCCAATTTAGGCTCGGTATATTTCTATTTAAACAACTATCAGAAGTGTTTATATTATTCAAAACTTGCAGAAAAAAAGTTTATTGACTTAAAAGTAGATAAATTTTTACCCGTAGTAAGGGCAAATATAGGTTTAGCTTATGGAAAAATGGGGAATTTTAAACTATCGGTATCATTTTTAAAAAAGGCGATACAAGGCCATACTGCATTTAACAACAAGAAAGAGCTGGCCTTTACCTTTATTCACTTAGCTAGAAATTACATGCCAGTTAACCAAGATTCATCGCTTGCTTTTGCAAAAAATGCACTTAAACATGCCACAGATTGCGCCTCTATTCCAGAAATGATGGATGCTAGAAAATTACTTTCTGATATTTACGAGCTTAAAGGAGCGCATAAACTAGCCTTAGAAAATTACATTGGTTACAGTACGCTAAAAGACTCTTTGTTTAAAATAGAAAAACAAAAAGAGCTCAATCAGTTTAATGTGTTATTTGAAACAGAAAAAAAAGAACGTAGAATTACCGAATTAAATCAACAATCTGCCATACAAAAACTTGAAATAAAGCAAACCAATATCTACCTCTATGCAGCAGTTATCTTTATTGGTTTTTGTGTTTTATCTGCTTTTTTACTACTTAACAGACAAAAAATTAAAAATCAAGTGAGGCTTCAGCAAGAAATAAACAAACAACATGAAATTACTACAAAAGAGATTTTTAAAGCAGAAGAAAGAGAAAGAAGACGTATTGCTTCTGATTTGCATGATGGAGTAGGCCAGCTACTATCAGCCTCATTGCTAAATTTTAACAGCTTGATAGCCAAAACAAACTTACAAGACCCACAACTGATATTGTTATCAGAAAAATCTATCGCACTTCTAAATGAAAGTTATGAGGAAATGAGGTCCATTTCTCATCAAATGATGCCTAATGCGCTTTTAAAGTCTGGCTTGGCGTCTGCTATCAGAGAATTTATCAATAAAATAGATCATCAGGCACTAAAAATAAGTTTAGAAATTATTGGCTTAAACCATAAATTAGAGGAAAACATAGAAACTGTTATTTACAGAGTTATACAAGAAGCAACAAATAATGTTATCAAACATGCCAAAGCTACTGCATTAACCATACAAATTTTACAGGATGAGGAAGGTTTAACCGTATCTATAGAAGATAACGGCGTTGGCTTTGATAAACAAATACAGCATCTAGGTTTTGGTTTAAAAAATATGCAGAACAGGATATATGCCATGAAAGGCACCATAGAACTAGATAGCAGGCCACATAAAGGCACACTCATCACTTTCTTTTTACCGGTTTAAAATCCAGATTGTATCTATATGATAAACGCTTATGTAAAACTTTTTTTAACTATTGTATTAAGTTTATGTATTTATTTAATACCTATAAATGCACAAGAAACGGATGAAGTAGAGCTTAGAAAAAAAATAGACCTTTTAAATGAGCAGGCCAGAAAAAAACTACTCATGCCCGATAGTATGATTGTTTATGCAGAACAAGCCTACCAATGGTCTGATAAAGCAGGTTATGCCAAAGGGAAGGCAAATGCGCTAAAGTTTAAAGGTATATATGCGCATGCAAAAAGTAACTTTAACCAAGCTATTCAGTATTATCAGGATGCCTTAGAGATTTTTACCACCTTAAAAGATGATTTGGAAATTGGTAAAGCAAACCTCAATATTGCAACTTCTTATAATCATAAAAACGAGTATCCTTTAAGCATACAATATGGTTTAGAAGCCTTAAAATATTTCAGGAAAGTTAATGACCCCAATGGTGAAGGCCGGGTTTTAAATTTATTAGGAATAGCTACCTACATACAGGGCGATTATAGAACAGCATTGAAGTATTTTTTTAATTACAACCATCTGGTACAAAAAGCAAAAGACGAAAATGAGATTGCCAGCAGCTTCAATAATATTGGCTCTGCTTATGAAAAGCTTAAACGACCAGACTCTGCCATATTTTACTATAAAAAGGTTCTAGCTTATGAAATAAAAAAGGGTTCTGAAAGTAACCTTGGCATGACCTACCAAAATATAGGAAGCCTTTACAATAGTATCAACAAGCATAGGCTTGCTCTTGATTTTCATCAAAAAAGTAAAACCTCTTTTGAACGGGCAAACGACAAAAAATACTTAAGCCATAGCTATTACAATATTGGATTATCCTACAAGCTTTTAAAAGATACTACAGCAGCTATAAGTTGGTTTAAAAAAGCAATGAACTTAGCCTCAGTTATTCAGGAAACAGAAATACTTAAAGAAACCAACCAACAGCTCTCTAAAATTGATGCCTCTGATCAAAATTTTAAGCAAGCTTACCAAAAGCTTCTTGTATCAAATCAAATGCAAGACGCTATACTCAACTCTGATAAAACAAAAATTATAGAAGAGCTTAAGACTAAATACGAAACAGAAAAAAAAGAACTTAAAATTGCAGACCTTAACCAGCAGGCACAAATTAATCAGCTACAACTAAAACAAAAAAACAGCTATCTCCTGTTTGCAATTATTGTAATAGCACTAGGTATTTTAACAGCTTACCTTCTTTTCAATCGGCAGAAAATAAAACAACAAATGAGATTAAAAGAAGATGCTAACAAACAACAAGAGCTAATGGTTAAAGAAATTTTATTAGCAGAAGAAAGAGAAAGAAGACGTATTGCTAGTGATTTACATGATGGCGTTGGCCAAACACTCTCTGCCGCATTAATGAATTTACATAGTTTGGTTTCAAAAATAAATTTGCAAGACAAACAACAAAGTTTATTTGCAGAAAAAACACTCTCCTTACTTAATGAAAGCTATGATGAAATGCGCTCTATTTCGCACCAAATGGTGCCTAATGCTTTAATAAAATCTGGATTAACTACTGCTGTAAGAGAATTTATCAATAAAATTGACGAGCAAAAACTTAAAATAAGTCTTGAAACAGAAGGTTTAGATGAAAAGCTTGATGAAAATATAGAAACTGCTATTTACAGAATCATACAAGAAGCGGTTAATAATGTAGTTAAACATGCCAAAGCTTCAAAGCTTAGTATACAGATTTTTAAAGATACGCAGGGCATCAGCCTAACCATAGAAGATAATGGAATTGGTTTTAATGTGAAGGAAGTGAATCAGACTTCTGGCATAGGATTAAAAAATATACAAAACAGAGTACATGCATTAAAAGGAAATTTAGAGTATGACAGCCGTTTTGGAAGTGGCACATTGGTAAATATTTATATCCCAATAAGTCCATAAAAAAAGGCCGGATTGAGATTCCAGCCTTTAAAGTTTATTTTAGATTATTATTGTTTATGCAAGTTTTGCTAATTCTTCTGCCATTGCAGCACCAATACCAGCAGGAGACTCCACTACTCTGATACCGCACTCACTCATGATTTTCATTTTAGCAGCAGCAGTATCTTCTGCACCACCAACAATAGCACCAGCATGGCCCATTCTACGTCCTGGGGGCGCTGTTTGACCAGCTATAAAACCAACTACTGGTTTTGTTCCGTGTTCTTTAATCCAACGGGCAGCTTCTGCTTCCATACCACCACCAATTTCACCAATCATGATGATACCATGCGTATCCGGATCATTCATTAACAACTCTACAGCATCTTTAGTTGGGGTACCAATGATAGGGTCTCCACCTATACCAATAGCCGTAGTAATACCTAAACCTGCTTTTACTACTTGGTCTACTGCCTCATAAGTTAAAGTACCTGATTTAGAAACTACACCAACATTACCTTTTTTGAAGATAAAACCTGGCATAATACCAATTTTAGCTTCATCAGCAGTGATAATACCTGGACAGTTAGGTCCAATCAAACGGCAATCTTTATCTGCTATATATTCTTTTACCTGAATCATATCCTTGGTTGGGATACCTTCAGTAATACAAACGATAACTTTAATTCCAGCCTCAGCAGCTTCCATAATAGCGTCTGCTGCAAATGCAGGAGGTACAAAAATGATAGATACATCTGCACCAGCCTTCTCAACTGCTTCTTTAACCGTATTAAATACAGGTCTGTCTAAATGGGTTTGTCCGCCTTTTCCTGGTGTTACACCGCCAACAACGTTAGTTCCGTACTCAATCATCTGGGTAGCATGGTAAGTACCCTCATTTCCGGTAAAACCTTGAACAATAACTTTCGAATTTTTATTTACAAGTACACTCATGGTCAATTTTTTGTATCGCAAAACTAAGATAATCGGCTAAAACCGCAAAAGATTTGGCAAATAACTTTCTAAAAAAATAATTTGTGGCATTCCACAGATAAAATAGCGTAAAAAGCCAATTTCAGATCTTTTTACTTTCTATTTAAATCCTTCAAGTCAAAACCTCTGTTAATAATTTCATTTCTATATGTGGCGAATGCTTTTCATAAAGAATGGCATAAACAGCCCTAGCAATAGGCATATTCACTTTATAGGTTTTATTAATTTGATGAATAGAGTTAACTGCATAATAACCCTCTGCAATCATATTCATCTCTAGCTGTGCAGATTTTACAGTATATCCCTTCCCTACCATATTACCAAAAGTTCTGTTCCTACTAAACTGAGAGTAAGCAGTTACCAATAAATCACCTAAATATGCAGATTCTTTAATGTCTCTATTAATCGGGTGAATAGCAGCAACAAATCTCTCCATTTCTCTGATGGCGTTAGAAATTAATACCGCTTGAAAATTATCTCCATAACCAACCCCGTGGCAAATACCACTGGCAACTGCATAAATATTTTTTAAAACAGCAGCATACTCAGTTCCATAAATATCATCAGAAATATTTGTTTTGATGTATCTATTACTAATCATTGAGGCAAATGTTTCTGCTAGCTGTAAATCTGGCGAGGCTATGGTTAAATAAGAAAGTTTTTCTAACGCTACTTCTTCGGCATGGCATGGCCCACTAATTACTACAATATCTTCAAACGGTACTTGATATTGGTGATGAATAAACTCGGCTATAATTTGATTTTCATCAGGAACGATGCCTTTAATTGCCGAAATAATCTTTTTCCCTTTTAAATCTTTCGGAGTTAAATCAGCAAAAGCATCTTTCAAAAATGCCGCAGGTACATTTAACAATAAAATTTGTGCGTTTTTTACGGCCTTTCTTATATCTGTATAAATATGATTTGAATCTACCTTAATTTCTACGGATGATAAATAGTTGGGATTGTGTTTATATTTACGAATATGCTCAGCAGCATCCTTACTTCTCATCCACCAATAGATATCTTTTTCCAACAAATTGTCGCTCAGCATCTTCACTATTGCTGTTGCCCAACTACCACCTCCTATAACGGCTATCCTGTTTAACTTATCCTGCATGGCTGAATAAATAGTTTTTAAATAAAAATGTCCCGCTCTTGAGCAGAACGGGACAAATTACAGATTTTCCTCGAAAATCAAACGATTGCGTGATCTAAGTTAACCTAATCACTATTTCTTTTCAGTATTAAAAAGCTTTGATTTATCTACAATTTCAATCTCTATTTTATCTTTTAAAGTTTTAGATATGGCAGAGTAAGGCGCACTAATGACTTGCTGACCAGCTTTTAAACCCGATAAAATAATGATGTTTTGATCATCCTGAATACCTGTTTTAACAGCTACTTGTTTAGCCAACCCATTCTCTGCAACAAAAACATATTCTTTAGGCTTTTCTTTGCTTTTTCCATTTTTCTCGTCGTTATTACTTGGTCCATCCTTCTTCTCGTCTTTATTTTCTTCTTGCCTAATAGTTACACTTTGAATAGGAATAACCAAACCTCTTGTTTTTTCTGTTTGTATATCAACTGTTGCAGATAAACCAGGTTTAAAAGGTGATACATCAGCATTTTGTTGTCCTAAATTTTGATAAGATATTTTCAGAATTCTAATCTTCACTTTAAAATTAGTTACCTGATCTGCTGTTTCTCCAACCACATTTGCAGAACTTGCAATTTCTGTTACAATACCTTTAAATTTTTTATCCAAAAAAGCATCTACTTCTATAATTGCGGTATCGCCTAAGCTTAACCTGTTGATGTCATTCTCATTTACATCCACATTAACTTCCATACTATTTAGGTTGGCTATGGTCATCATCTCGGTACCAGTCATTTGTGCAGTCCCTACAACACGCTCTCCTCTTTCTACAGAGAGTTTAGAAACAACCCCATCTACCGGAGCATAAATATTGGTACGAGCCAAGTTATCACTAGCTTCTTTTACAACAGCGCCAGATTGTTCTAAGCCAAACTTAGCTCCTATCAAATTTTGCTTAGCTGTTTCTAAGTTTGATTTAGCTGTTAAATATTCTGCTTGTACAGCATCAAACTCTGCCGCAGATATTACTTTTTCTTTATAAAGTGTCTGGTTTCTTTTATATCTGGCCTCAATATTTTTGAAATTAGCCTGTGCTTGTACAATTTGCTGTTGTGCACTGGCAACTGTTGCTTTTTGTGCATTGTATGAAGCAACTGTTCGCTCATATCCAGAAGCTAAAATATCTGGCTTTATTTTACATAAAAGCTGTCCTTTTTTAACCATATCACCCTCTTTAACATGAAGCTCTACAATCTCTCCAGACACCTCAGGACTCAGTTTTACTTCAATTTCAGGTTGTATTTTACCACTTGCAGAAACTGTTTCAATAACATCTTTAACTTCTGCTTTGGTTACAGCCACTTGTATAGCTTTAGGCTTACCTATCCAGCCCATTTTCTTACTCACAACAAGTGCAATAGCAATTACACCTAATACAATTAATATATTTCTTAATTTCTTATTCATTTTGTATTGATTTATAAATTGATAGGATTACCCAAATAAAAGTCGATAACTTTTGCTCTAAAAAGCAAATCGTATTTTGCTTGTATAAAATCAAACTGGGCTTTGTTATAATTGGTTTGAGAAGTATTTAACTCTATAGCATTAGCCAAGCCAACATCATACCTTTTCTTAATAACTTCAAATGCGTCTTTTGATGAAGTTAAGCTGGATTGCGTAGAAACATATCTCTTTTCTGCTGAACGTAAATCTAAAACCGCCTGATTGATGATTTTATTTAAATTGTTTTTAGCAAGTTGCTCTGTTACTAAAGCGTCTTGATATCTTATTTTGGCGATGTTAACACTAGATCTGGAACGATAATTATTAAAAATAGGAATACTTAAATCAACACCAATGAATTTACTCACGTTATTTTCTAATTGACTTTTAAATGAAAAAGGTGAAATATTAGAATAAGATGTCCCTAATCCGCCACCAAAAGATAGAGAAGGATAAAACCCTCCTTTTGCGACTTTTATAGCTGTTTTAAAAGCCTCTGAGTTATATTGAGCAAGTTTTATGTCTGGATAATTTTCAACTGCTTTCTTGTAAACCTCATTTCCTTCACGATAAACATGTGTATATTGAAGAGATAAATTAGGGGTTTGCACTGTAATTTCTTGCTGAGGATTTAACTCCATCAATTGCTTTAACTCTAAAATTGAGAGGTCATAAGCATTTTTAGCATTTGTCAAATTCAACTCATTAGTTGCCAATTGGGCTTTAACTTGAGATAAATCTGCTAATGTTTTATTACCAACATCAAAATTCTTTTGTTCAACATTAAGTTGAGCATTTGATAATGCCACTTGTTGCTCACTTGCCGTTATTAAATCCCTATTAGTGAGAACCTGTAAATAAGATGTAACTACTGAAAGTGTAAGGTCATTTCTAACTTTCTCAATATTGGTCTTATCTGCCAGTAGTGTTACTTTATTTTGTAGAATTTGGTTTCTTAATTGCCCACCTTGAAAAAGAGTGACGGATGAATTTAAATTTCCATTTAAACCATCAGCATCATTAACAAGACGACCAGTAATTTGATCAAAGAATAATCCGAAACGCCTATTAGCAGAAGCAGCCCCTCTAATATTAGGCAAAATTTCATATCTCGATTGTTTAAGGTTCTCAGAAGTAATATCCGTCTGAAATTGCGCCTGCTTCACCTGTAGATTGTTTTGTAAAGTTAACCTAATTGCCTCATTAAGATCAATTCTTAGAGAATCTTGCGCTTTTACTATTAATGAAAGAATCAGAAAAAAGGCAAAAGCACTAAAATTCTTAAGTAAAAACTTCATTTTAATATATTTCATATTTATATTTCATCTTTGCTTCTTATTAATAAAGCAATCTTAAGCAATGTATTTGGTTAAAACACCCTGGCTATTAAAAAAGTTCTATCCTAAAAACTTAGTTTGGAACAATTCCAGAGCTGAAAAAATTATTTATTTGACTTTTGACGACGGACCCATACCTATTGTTACACCATTTGTGTTGGAAATCTTAAAAAAGTTTAATGCCAAAGCTACTTTCTTTTGTATTGGAGAAAATATCAACAAACATCCTCAAATTTTTGAACAACTTAAAACTGAAGGACATGCCATAGGAAACCATACTTACAACCATCTTAACGGCTGGAAATCAGACAACAATACCTACATCAACAATATTTCAAAATGTCAAGAATTAACTCAAACAAATATTTTTAGACCTCCTTACGGAAGAATTAAAAAATCGCAAATCACATTAATAAACCAGTTAAAAATTGAACAAAACTTAAAAATCATCATGTGGGATGTTTTGAGTGGAGATTTTGATGCACAACTATCTCCAGAAAAATGCCTTAAAAATGTTTTAAAGCATACAGAAAATGGTTCTGTAGTAGTTTTTCATGATAGTTTAAAAGCATTTGATAGGCTTAAATACACACTTCCAAAAGCTTTAGCACATTGGCAAGCTCAAGGATATGAATTCCGTTCAATCCACTAAATTCTCTCCATATCAATAATTATTTTTAGAGTTTTTCAGAAAATCTACTATAATATCTGGCAACACATCCTATTTAGACTCTATATAAATAATAAAAGTACACATAAATGGCATTCTAAAGTGCTTTTTTTTGTAAATTAGCCGCCCAACATAGAAACGTATATTAAACTTATAATCAATTCAATACCATGGCATTTGATTTAGACATGATCAAAAAGGTTTATAGCAACTACGGAAGCAAAGTTGATGCTGCTCGTAAAGTTGTAGGAAAACCTTTAACTTTAACAGAGAAAATACTTTACGCACACCTTTGGGACGGAAACGCTAGTACAGCTTTCAAAAGAGGTGCAGATTACGTTGATTTTGCACCAGACCGTGTAGCTATGCAAGATGCTACCGCACAAATGGCATTATTGCAATTTATGCAAGCTGGCAGGCCACAAGTTGCCGTACCTTCTACTGTTCATTGTGACCACTTAATACAAGCAGAAGTTGGCGCTGATAAAGATTTAGCAACTGCAAATATTCAAAATAAAGAAGTTTACGATTTCCTTTCTTCTGTTTCTAACAAATATGGTTTAGGATTTTGGAAACCAGGTGCGGGTATTATTCACCAAGTAGTTTTAGAAAACTATGCTTTCCCTGGCGGTATGATGATTGGTACAGATTCTCATACACCTAATGCCGGCGGTTTAGGGATGATTGCTATTGGCGTTGGTGGTGCTGATGCTTGTGATGTAATGGCTGGTTTAGCTTGGGAGCTTAAATTCCCTAAATTAATAGGTATTAAATTAACTGGAAAACTTTCTGGTTGGACTTCTGCTAAAGACGTTATTCTTAAAGTAGCAGGAATTTTAACTGTAAAAGGTGGTACAGGCTATATCGTAGAATATTTTGGAGAAGGTGCTCGTTCACTATCTGCAACAGGTAAAGGTACCATCTGTAACATGGGTGCAGAAATTGGTGCAACAACTTCCATATTTGGTTATGATGAAAAATCAGAAGCCTACTTAAGAAATACAGCCAGAGCTGATATTGCTGATTTAGCAAATGCCGTAAAAGAACATTTAACCGGTGATGACGAAGTTTACAATAATCCTGAGCAATACTTTGATCAAGTAATTGAAATCAACTTATCAGAATTAGAACCACACATCAATGGTCCTTTTACACCAGATTTGGCTTGGCCAATTTCTAAATTTGCAGCGGCCGTTAAAGAAAACGGATGGCCTGCAAAATTAGATGTTGGTTTAATTGGCTCTTGTACAAACTCTTCTTACGAAGATATTTCAAGAGCAGCCTCTCTTGCACAACAAGCTATAGACAAGAATTTGATTGCTAAATCAGAATATACCATCACTCCAGGTTCAGAACAAGTAAGATACACCGTAGACCGTGATGGTTTCTTAGATACATTTGGTCAAATGGGTGGAGTTGTTTTGGCAAACGCTTGTGGTCCTTGTATTGGTCAGTGGGCTCGTCATGGTGCAGAAAAACAAGAAAAAAACTCTATCATCACTTCTTTCAACCGTAACTTCGCAAAAAGAGCTGATGGCAATCCAAATACTCATGCTTTTGTTGCCTCTCCAGAAATGGTTACTGCATTGGCAATTGCTGGCGACTTAACTTTTAACCCATTAACAGATACTTTAACAAACGAGAAAGGTGAGCAAGTTAAACTTGACGAGCCTAAAGGTTGGGAATTACCAGCTAAGGGATTTGCTGTTGAAGATGCAGGTTACCAAGCTCCGGCAGAAGATGGCAGTAAAGTTGATGTTTTGGTAGATCCAAAATCTTCAAGATTACAATTATTAGATCCATTTAAAGCGTGGGAAGGCACAGACCTTAAAGGTTTAAAACTTCTTATCAAAGCTAAAGGAAAATGTACAACAGATCATATTTCTATGGCTGGTCCTTGGTTAAAATTCCGTGGCCATTTAGATAATATTTCTAACAACATGCTTATTGGTGCTATCAATTATTTTAATGATAAAGCTGATACCGTTAAAAATCAATTAACGGGCGAATATGGTCCGGTTCCTGCAACACAGAGAGCTTACAAAGCCGCAGGTATTGGTTCTGTAGTAGTTGGTGATGAAAACTATGGTGAAGGGTCTTCAAGAGAACACGCAGCTATGGAGCCTCGTCACCTAGGGGTAAGAGCAATACTGGTAAAATCTTTTGCCCGAATACATGAAACCAATCTGAAAAAACAAGGTATGTTAGCCTTAACATTTGCTAACCCTGCTGATTATGATAAAGTTCAAGAAGACGATTTAATTGATATCATCGGCTTAAATGATTTTGCTCCTGGTAAATCACTTCAGATTGTTCTTCATCATACAGATGGTTCTTCAGATACATTTGAAGTAAACCATACTTATAATGAGCAGCAAATAGAATGGTTTAAAGCCGGAGGTGCATTAAACATCATTAGAAAAAATATGGGAGCTTAATGTTTCCTTGATCATAACACACAGAAAGGCTACCAAAAGTAGCCTTTTTTTATACCCTTTAATTGCTCGTGTAATCAAGTCATTACCTTAATAAGTAAAAGATATTACATATTATAATGCTATATGCTTATATTTGAATATAATATCAATAATTTTTATGTTAGAATTACCCGTTGGATCAAGAAAAGAAGTAATGACGTATTTAGAACCTTTCATGTTAAATGAAATGTCTGAATATTTAAAGCCTGTGGAAGAGATGTGGCAACCAGCAGACTTTTTACCAGACTCTAGCAAAGAAACTTTTTTTGACGAAGTAAAAGAACTACAACGCAACACCAAAGAACTTTCTTACGATTTATTAGCTGTTTTAATTGGCGATACCATTACCGAAGAAGCTTTACCAACTTATGAATCATGGTTAACCATGGTTGATGATGTTTCTAGAAATGAACAAGGAGGATGGATGAGATGGGTAAGAGCTTGGACAGCAGAAGAAAACAGACATGGCGATTTACTAAACAAATATCTGTACCTATCCGGCAGGGTAAACATGAGGATGATGGAAGCCTCAACCCAATACCTTATTCAAGATGGTTTTGATATAGGCACTGGTCATGACCCTTACAGAAACTTCATTTATACCTCTTTTCAAGAAATGGCAACCAATGTTTCGCACAGAAGAGTTGCAAGTTTAGCTAAACAAGTTGGCGATAAATTACTTTCTAAAATGTGTGGTGTTATTGCATCAGACGAAGCCAGACACGCCAAAGCATACAAAGCATTTATCAGTAAAGCTTTTGAAGTAGATGCCAGCGAAGTGATGATTGCCTTTGAAGATATGATGAAAAAGAAAATTGTTATGCCGGCTCATTTTTTAAGAGAAATAGGCTTAAAAATGGGGCAAACTTTTGGTCACTTCACAGATGCAGCACAAAGATTAGGCGTTTATACAGCTGTTGATTATGTAGACATCTTAAAAGAACTTATTGTTGATTGGAAGATAGAAGAAGTTAAGGATTTAAATGAAGCCGGCGAAAAAGCCAGAGAATACTTAATGAGACTACCTGATAGACTAATCAGAATAGCAGACAGAATAAAAACCCCAAATCTAGAATATAAATTTAGCTGGATATTATAATATTACAGATTATCTTCATTAAAATGATTTAAACCGATATGTATGTATCGGTTTTTTTGTTTATGAAATTTTTACCAGTTATTGAAAAGCCTTAACTCT
>NZ_KE384316.1:15404-74214 GCF_000425145.1 Pedobacter glucosidilyticus DSM 23534 | reverse complement strand
TCTTGTGTAAATCATAAAGATTTCTACCGTCAAATATCACTTTAGACTTTAAGTTTTTCTCCATCAACTCATAATCAGGGTTGCGGAAAAGTTGCCATTCTGTTGCTATAACTAAAGCATCAGCATCTTGTAAAGCATCATAAGGGTTTTCAGCAAAGCTGATTTTATCACCTAACAAACGCTCTACATTATCCATCGCTTCTGGGTCATAAGCTACAACTTCAGCACCAGCTTTTAGTAACTCATCAATAATATACAAGGCTGGAGCTTCTCTGATATCATCAGTCTCTGGTTTAAAAGCTAAGCCCCATAAAGCAAATTTCTTTCCTTTTAAATCCCCTTTGTAATAGCTCTTCATTTTTTCAATGATTTTAATCTTCTGTACCTGATTTACGTCCATTACAGATTTTAAAATCTTGAAATCATAATTATATTCTTCTGCCGAAAGAGCTAAGGCTTGTACATCTTTAGGGAAGCAGCTACCTCCGTAACCTATTCCTGGAAATAAGAATCTCTTACCTATACGAGCATCAGAACCTACACCTTTTCTTACCATATCCACATCGGCACCAACTAATTCGCATAAGTTAGCAACCTCATTCATGAAAGTGATTTTGGTAGCCAAGAAAGAGTTTGCTGCATATTTAGTTAATTCCGATGAGCGCTCGTCCATAAAAATGATAGGATTACCAGACCTTACATATGGTGCGTAAAGCTCTTCCATTAATGCTTTAGCTTTTTCGCTTGATGTACCAACTACTACCCTATCTGGTTTCATAAAATCATCTACAGCCACCCCTTCTCTTAAAAACTCTGGGTTAGAAACAACATCAACCTCTACTAAAGTATTTTCTTTAAATACTGCTTTTACTTTATCTGCTGTACCAACTGGAACGGTAGATTTTGTTACGATAACTTTATAATTATCTATAATACCAGCTATATCTTTAGCCGCTCCAAGTACAAAGCTTAAATCGGCTCTGCCATCTCCTCCGGGAGGTGTTGGTAAAGCTAAAAATATAATAACAGCATCTTTAATGGCTTCTGCAAGGTTAGTTGTGAATTTTAAACGACCTTGTTCTATATTTCTGTTGAACAAAATATCTAAACCAGGTTCGTAAATTGGCATAATGCCTTCTTTCATTTTTTGAACCTTTTCTTCAACAATATCAACACATGTTACATTGTTTCCTGTCTCTGCAAGACAAGTTCCGGTTACTAAACCTACATACCCGGTACCTATTACGGCTATCTTCATATTATATAATGGTATTATCAATCTGTTATACTAATTAATTCTTTCGCTAACTTAGGCGCTATAACTCTTCGATCAAAAATTTTCGAACTGTTAAATGTCGCTTTTGATATCTCATTTTGCTTATTATTATCGCTTAATATATAATTCAACTTCGCTATAATTTCTTTGATATTTCTTGGAGTAACAGTTAACCCTGTTATATTGTCTATAACAAAATCTGTAGGCCCAGGAATTTTGGATGATATAGGTATACAACCGCAGACAGCTGCTTCTAAATAAATATATCCTAAGCCTTCGTGATAGGATGGTACACATAATAAATCAGAAGCTAAATAATAATCATTTACATTGGTTTGATATCCAACACATCTTATATTGGAATAATTTTCAATATTCACACTAAGATCTTGACCACTAGGCCCTACAAGTAATAAAAGATAATCATCACCTAAATCCATTTCTATCCAAGCCTCAATTAAGTCATATATACCTTTTCGCTTTACTGGCCTCCCCACATATAGTACAATTTTTTTATAGTTTGTTAACTTTAGTTTATTCTTGGCACTTATCCTCTTAACGATTAAATCATCATAACTATTAGCAACTAAATCTACCCCGCAAGCTGACCCTGGTAAAATGCATACAGAAATGACCTTTTTATTTATTTCAGATAGCGCTGCTTGCATTGATGGGCTAATAGTAAATGCTTTATCTGAAAGATTTAAGTTAATTTTTTCAATACAATTTAAAATATATTTTACAACACCTGAGTAACCTAGGGATGATACCCCATGATTAAAATAAACCCTTTTGCTTTTAGTGAAAACTCTAGCTAACAACATTGGAATTAAAGAGTCAACAGCAGTATGAAATATAATAAAATCATAGTAGTCACTTTTTAGTAGCCGATAATAAGTTCTATATGATGAATAAAGGCTCCATTCAAACTTTCTAAATCTTAGATTGAGAACTAAGAGCTTTATTATAAACCCACTTTTTTCATTCCACAATTTTTCTATATGTTGTGCACCTTTATCATTATAAAATGCAGAAGTGCTAATAACATCAACTTTATATCCTAATTTTTTTTGTTCTATGCAAATTGGCTTAACAAAATTTATCGCAAAATTTAAATCTGGTGTTATATGTAAAATATTCATTGGAAAAATTTAGCGATGATTAGACGTCTTAAGAACTTCATAAATGAAAATCCTAAAAAAAAGAAATATTTATAAAAGGGAATTTTAGAACTTGAATAAAGTTGTCTTAAAGCTCTAAGTTCTCTTAATTCATGTTTCCATAACTGACCGCTGTAGCCTCCTTTACTAAATTCCGGACGTAAAGAATATGCTAATATCAAATCCACCTTAACTGCCTTATAACCATCTGCTATAATTTGCAGCCAAAGAAGATAATCTTCTGTTACATCCTTTCCTCCGAATTTAAAATCTAAATCTTTTCTTAACATAACTGATCTAGTTGGAAATCGATTCGATATTAACATCTTATTGATATTAATTGAAGAAACAGAAAAATTTATCTCTTTAGGTATTGTTTGAAATTCTGAATAAACATCACTATTGTGACCGCAAAGATAAACGTCAGGGTGTAAACCTAAAACATTCGTTTGAATCTCAAGCTTTTGAGAATGCCATAAATCATCTGCGTCAAGAAATGCAAGCCAAGGATATTTAGCCCTTTTCCAACCTCTATTCCTAGCAATACCTGGTCCAGAATTTTCAGAAAGAGATAATATTATTAAAGGTATCTCTTCGTGTTTTTTAGCTAGATGGTTTAAAATTTCTAAGGTATTATCAGTACTCTTATCGTCAACTAAAATTACTTCTCTAGGTAACCTAGTTTGATTAAGTATCGAATTTATAGACCTTTCGATTGTACTTGAACAGTTGTAACATGGTATTATTACGCTAACATCACAATAGATTTTTTCTTTATTCTTTTCTAAAACATCCATTTTCATTTCAATAACATTCCATCACGTAAAAACAATGGATTAACATATAAATAATTAAGATTTATCATAAAGGAAACAAAAAGAATAGCAATCTTTTGATATAGAGTTATTTTTCGAAGACAAATAGAAAAATAAATAATCATAAAAGGCAATAATATATCTGCAAATCTCCCTGCTAATACTGGGAACCAATAAAAAGCAAATATGCTTAGTTGAGACATTAAAGCAGTTAAAAATAATCTCTTATAAAACACCCCTTCCAAACTATTCGAATAATCTAACCAGAATATTAATAATAATGAGGATAAAGTAGATAGCCTAAATAAGTTAATTTCTTCTTGCAACCCATTATTTAAAGCTATAAGATAAAGATCTAGTGGGGCATATCCTGTACTTTGAAAATCTCCAAAAGGAAACAACTTTAAAGCTCCAAACACAAATAATGACACAAATAAAATGTATCTATACTTGTAAAATATCGAGTTTAAAAAAATTAGAAAGGGGAGTAAAATCACGCCTTGGATATGTGAAAGACAGGAAAGAATATAATGTAAAAAGGTCTTAAAATACTTTTTTTGACTAGAAAAGTATATGACTAAAAACAAAAATGATGTGGAAAGACTTGTTCTAAGAGCTGTTAAATCTGTTAATTGGACACAAAATGCCACATAAGTTAACAACGCTGTTAACGAATATTTAGACATTTTACCGATAACCCAACACTTTATTGTAACAGTAAATAATGAAATGGATATAATAGCACCTTTGTCTCCAAACATCACACTAAATATGTGTGCTAAATAAAAATAAAGATAATCTCTTCCTGTGTTTTCTTCAGCAAGTTGATCCGATCGGAAAAAAAGTAAAAGATCTAAATAATTACGGTCATCAGGATAGGCTCCTACTGGCTTAAGAGCTATTAATAATAATAAAATTAGAGAGCATCCTGCATATATATATTTACTATTATCTCTGGTTGTCAACGCTAGAAAGGTAACAATAAAAAAATAGAGTGTATATAAATGTGGATATATATCTATCACAATTAATAATATCTTTTTATTTCAGTTAAAAATAAATTTTCCACAACTTCTTTACTATAATCTTCTCTTAATTTTGGAGATTTTGAAGGTTGTTCTATAGCATATAAAATTTTATTTGCTATATCCTCAATATTATATGGATTAAAGTAAATTGCATAATCTTCTGAAACTTCATTTAAAACAGGCAAATTAGAACATACTAGTTTAGCCCCTACAGACATTGCTTCTAAGCAAACTCTTCCGAAGCCTTCACATAAAGTTGGATATACGACTAAATCGCAATTAGCATATTCGTGGATAACCTCTTCCGATTCAATGTACCCCAGAAACTCTACAGCGTTAATCAATCTTTGTTCCACCCCTTTCAACTCTCTTTCCCAAGCTCCAAGATAGTTACCCGTAACTTTTAATTGAACATTAACACCCTTATCTTTAATGATTCCTAAAGCTAAAACTAATCGTTTAACATTCTTTCTAAAATCTGCGCCACCTGGATAAAAAATTGATACGCTATTTTTAGTTATATTAGATTTTGTTTTTATTGCAGAATGTACCGTAAATGAATTAGGAACTACATGAATTTTTTCAGGACTTAAATTATAACGCAAAGAAATAGCCTTCTTACTAGAGTTAGAAACTGTAAATACCGCAAGGCATCTTCTTAGGTTTCTTCTCAACATCAATTCATAATAATACCTAATGCTTTTAGGATATATTGTCTTTAAATCACCAATACAACTATCATGAATCATCATTACAGATGGTGTTCCTTTAGGAAGTAGCACATCATGATAAGGGGTAAAAATAAAATCAGGACTTTCAATCGTTTTAATAGCTTTTGGAAATAAAATATTGTCATAAAAGGGATGTCTTAAAGTTCTAGGCAAATACATTGGCCACCGAATTTCAACCAGTTCCACGTTTTTACATTCATGTAACCAAGATAAATCTATCTTTGGCCCTAATAACACAAAATGGATTTCTGTATTAGTTTTAATCCATTTGAGCATCAATGGTTTAAAATAAGCACTAATCCCTCCTGTAAATAATGCCAAATTTTTTATATCAACTACTATTTTCATTATTTAGGTTATAATCTTCTTTTACCTTTAGCAAAAGATATGAAGGAATTATTACTAACATTAATGCCATAGCATTAATTAGTAATTTAATAATTGAGCTTTTTAAATCCTGGGTCACTTGTTTCGTCCAAAATAGAATAATTAAACCTAATAAGGTAATAAATATAATTTTTAATATTTTTTTTAAAATTAGTTTATCTAGAATAAAAAGATTAATCTTTTTCTTAGTCAAAATAAAAGCTATTAATGCTCCAGTTGAATTACCTATTAACCAGTGACTTGATATTAATGAAATACTATTAAAAAACATTGATAAGGTAATTACTAAAATACCAGTAATTGCAATTGATATAGCTGCGAAAGCAACCGATTTTGAATACCCCTTTGTTATTAGTAACCTAGTTAATAGAGTATATATCGCAATGGGGATACAAGTGAAAATTGTTGCCTTTAGCATTTTAGATGTTGACATAATTGATTGTGCATCAAATTTCCCTCTTCCATATATTACATCTACAAGCTCATAAGCGTTGAAAAAAACAAAATTTGTTCCTAATAATAAAACAAATAATAAAATTAAGATTGTATCCTCCGTTAAACTTTTAATCGAGTCATTATCATTTTTTCCTTCAAACTCTAAAAATTTGGGCCACGCAAGATTCATCATTGGTTGTACTATAATACTTATACCTATATTAACCAATGCAGTACTATATAGAAATGAAGACACTAAACCTGACGAGAAAGAAAGCATAGAAAAACGTTCAATAACAACATATAGCTGTGCAAAGAAATAACTAATTAAAAGTGAGGTGAAAATTTTTTGGAACCCATTTATTCTAAAAATATAAAAAGGATTTGTAAGTTTTATATTGATTTTTTCTCTACGTAAACCAAATACAGATAAAACTATTATAACTATCTGATTAAACTGAACACTTATTAACATAGCGTAAATACCAATTTTGTTTGCTAAAAGAAATATGATAATTAACGTAAAAGCTGAAGATGCCAAGCGAGCTATAGATTGCAAATAAAGCTTGTTAAAGCTTATTAATAGCCCGTTTATAATTTCTGCAAAACCAAATAAAAAGAGATATGGTAAAAATATAAATATTGTATGTTCATTAATCTTTTCAGTAAAATTAACCCCTACAAACTCTCTTATATCTTCAAAAATAAATAAAACACTAGATATACCTGCTAAAAGAAATTGTAGTGTTAATGCAGATGATAAAACTTTAGAAGCTTGATTATAACCTATCTTATATTCTGTAAATATAACCTTTATTAGCGTATCTCTTATTGGATTTATATAAAAGATAAAAAAACCTGCTGCTGCAATTATAGAATAATATGCGTCTAGTTCTGGGCTTGTTCCAAAATAAAAGGAAGTCGCAATTTGGGTGAAAAAACTAAAAACATATGCAAGTAATGATAAAAAAAACAATAAACTAAAACTTTTAATACTACTACTTGCCATGAATCATAAAATTACAGTTTTTTAAATAAAAAAAGAGTGTGTTGCCATAATCGTAAATTCAGCTTAAGAAAAATTATTAAAATATATTTTAATATAGAGTTTAATCTTCTAGTTTTTAATTGCCCTAGGATAAGAATTATAGCCTCAATCCCCTCAACCAACATATCTAAACGCAAGAAAATCTCAACATAACTAAAAGGAGAAACTTTTCTATTAGTTGAACAATTAGTAACAATATCCTTTACTTTTAGTGCCCTATGAATATAAGTGTGTTCCTTTAAAATTAACTCTCTAGCATTTCCTCCAACTTCTTTTACTAAATCTTGACTCTTACTTAGATTATCAATTAATGTTATAAGATGATCGTCATTATCGTATATAAAATAATGCTTCCCCTCTTGAAACAACTCTTCTGCACCATTATTAACCGCTCTGTCGGTTAGTAATACAGCCCCTTCACCCATAGCCTCAAAATAGCGCATGTTAATATCATTATTAACACTTTTATTAAATACTAACTTAGAGCTTGCATAAATATCTCTCATCTCATCAGGCATAGCCTTTCCAAAAAAAATCTCAGAATAACGCTTTTTAATTAATTCAATCATACGATGCCTATCTGGATGCAAATGAGAGTTGTTTGATCCCACATATGATATCAAAAATTTTTTGTCTTTAGAATCGTTTCGAATAGCAGATTCATAGGCTAGTGGCAACCAAAATATATTAGATAAACCATCCTTCCTTAAGCTTTCTATGTATTGCTTTTGGGCTACCATTGTGATATCGAAAACCTTTCCTATAGCTAAATGCTTGTTGTAATCCATATGGGTATCAATACCATACCATACCGTTTTACAATTAGTATTTTCTATATTTTTCGGAAAGAGCCTCATAGACCCACCTTCGATAAACAGAATAAAATCCGGTTCTAAACCTTTTTCCTTTAAAAGTTTTGGAATATCAGGAGCACCTTTAACTAAACAATCTGCTAAAGGGTTTTTAATATCCGAAATGACAAATGTTTCATCTCCACAATTTTTAAAAGCTCTTATTAGATAGTTGGCTGTTGTATCCGGTGTGAGCGAAGCTAAAATTACAATCTTCATTCTTAGGGTAATTTATTTCCCCATTTTTTTTTGAAATATTCTTTATTCCTCAAGTGTAGTGCATCCGTACGTATGGTAGACCCTAGATAATGAATATCTACTGTTTGAGCGCTAACTCCATGATGATGATAATGCTTTATATCAACTTTAGGGTTTATAAAGCACTTTAAACCTCCATACCTTAGTTTGTAAGATAAATCTATTTCTTCATACCCTGCTGGGGTATAAGCGACATCAAATCCTCCATACTCATGAAAAGTTGATGCTCTAAGTAAAAAGCAAAATCCAGAAACTACATCAACTTCTATAAATTCTGAATTAATCTCTGCAAAACTTTTGTGTTGACAATCTCTCCAAAATGAACCAGCAGGCCCAATTTCACCAATTTCATTAGAAGATAAAAGTTGCTTTGTTAATGTTTCTAATGCATTTCGGCCAATTGAAACATCATCGTTTAAATAGCATAACACCTCTCCTTCAGCCAGTTGCGCCCCTATATTCCAAGCTCTTGCTACCCCAACATTAACACTATTTAAACAATAACGGTCAATTCTTTTATCAGTCCTAATGTAATCTTGTAATTCCTTATCAAGGCCATTACAAACTACAATAATTTCATGATCTATCAAGACATTTTTCTTAATATCACTTAATGTTTCTTCAATAGTTTGCTTTGGCATAAAAAACCTTTTAACATTCTTTGGCCTCGAAAGATGTAATACTGGTATAATTATGCTCAATTTTCCTTTTATCATATTTTTAAATTTTCTATTTCTTCCCAAAAATCTGCTTCAACATTTAAATAGTTATTTGCATCAGATAAGTTCATTGGAAAAGAAAGAGCTCCAACATTTTCATTTCCTATTATTTCACAACCGCATAATGCTGCTTCCACTACAACCCTTCCCTGAGGTTCTGGCCATCTGGGAAAAAAAACAAACCTTTTTGCTCTATTCATGAATTTCGGAATTTCGGTATAGTCAACATGACCATGATATGTTCCAAAGTCTAAATCAATACCAGGAGCTATTTTTCCAATAAAATGTATGTTCTTTTCTTTATATTTTTCTCTTATCTCGTTTAAACCCTTTGCCTCACCTATTATTCCTACAAATAAATATTCTATATCCCTATCTAAATGCATATTATAAAACTTATCTTTATCTATAATTGGCTTTAAAACAAAGCACTTATTAACGGGAAGCCCCAGAAGTGATTCAGAAACCTTTTGATGAAGTGGCGACAAATAAATATTTAAAATTGATTTTTGATATAAATCTCTCACAATTTGTCTAGTTGTGAAACATTTATTCGTATTATCCTTCATCAAGATCCTCCTTGGAAAAGATAACATTTTCTTATACTCACAAATCTCACTATTAGATCCATTGCATGGAAGATAAGGTAAATTACATAAATCAACATAAGCATTAGTCATATGAATAAATGGAGTGCTTTTAATTTGAGATTTAATAAAGGAAATATCAAAAGCCCTCCATGCTCCTAATGATTTATAACTATGTGCATTATTAAAAATATCACAAAAAAAAACTAAATCTGGTTTCTCATGAACATAAATTTTACTAGGCCTTACTGAAGAAATACGTATATCATGACCTCGCTTTTTTCCTTCAACTAATAACGCCCTGCTTATCATCTCTCCTCCTCCAAAATATATAGTAGGATCTAAGAACGAAATAAAGTTTATTTTCATATTTAACTAAATAAATTCTTGAATACTCTTTCACATACAAAATATATCAAGCACATTAATCCACATATAAAACCTCCTAAAATAATTCCTTTAGCTTTTCCTAACTTGTCTATCTTCAAAGGTAAAACAGGTTCATCAATCACTTGAATCAAAGGCTTTTCTTTCCTTAATGTTATTTTAGATAATTCTAAATTCTTAACCAATTCTTGATAAACTGCCCCAGCCGCTTGTACATCCACTTGTCTTTTTTGTGAACCCACTCTTAATTTCTGGAAAGCAGGATTTGAATTTGGGTTAGCATCTATTTCAGAAGCAACACCACCAATACTTTTATTCAGTACTCTCCTTACACTATCTGTTTGGTATTGTAAAATAGCAACATTTTCCATAGACTTTTTAGTCTTCGTTTCTACATAAAACTGGTTTACCTTGGCTACAATATTATCAGCAAAAGATTTAGCAAATAGCTCATCTTTAGATTTTACATCAACTTTAATGATAGAAAGTTTTTTATCAGGCTTGCTTACGCTTAAAACACTCTTATTGATGGTTTCCACAATTTTACCCATCACAGAATCTCTTAGTCGATTATAACCTTTTACATCAGTAGAAAATTTCAGATTCACTAATTCGGGCTTTTCCTGCCAATCCTCTCTTAACTTATTAAATTCAATATACCTATCAATTAATAATTGTTGTTTTCTCTCAAAAGTATCTTGGCTTAATAAAGTCTCTTGTATCATTTTCCGAGACTTATACAATTCAATAATATTGTCTCCTTTAAAAATACCACCACCACCACCACTTAAGTCTATACCAACCATAGAAGCTATACCTGCATAAGCACCCAAGCCGCCACCGCTTTCTCCTTCTTCTAATACAAAAGTTGTGGTAGCCGTATATACAGGCTTTTTAATAAAAGCATAAGCTAAACCTAAAGCTCCGCCTAAAATACCTGCTATTAAAATGGTTTTCCATTTTGATAATAAGTATAAGTACCATTCTTTTAATTTAAGAATAAGTTCTTTGAGGGAGATTTCGTCTTCTGCTGTATTGATTTTTTCTTCTGCCATAAGGCCGGGCGTATTTTTATGATTTTAATGCTGGTGTTTTTCTTGTTAAATGAATCTATTTTTTTGATAGCTGTTTTGTGATGGGCAAAGGTAATTATATTTTAAGTTGAAAGAAATAGTTTGGTTAATTATTAGCAAACTTATTGTTTATAGCTGCAAAATACTCGGCTAAAACCCAATCTGCTTCGGTATCTATATCAATGCTTCGCTCTGTAGGCATGAGTATTTTTTTTATCTGCATAAAAGCGCTTATCTCTTTTTCTTCTAATGCTTTTACCCTCATCAAGTACATAGCGCCATTATAAGCATATACTTTAGGACAATCTTGTCGGCGTTTAAAATGACCTTCTTTACTTTTGGTTAAGAAGCCTTCGGTATTTTCCTCAAACAAGGTAAAATATGGGTTTTCTTTAGCTTCTTTTACGCTAACGACCATATCGCAATGCTCATCAAACTGTGCTATTAATTTATTAAAATCTGCTATCTGCCTAAAAGGCGAGGTGGGTTGTAGCAATAAAACAGCATCAAAAATTTTGTTTTGCGTTTTATAATAAGCCAAAGCATGCATAATGACCTCATAGCTACTTGCGGTATCTGTAGCTAAGTGTTCAGGTCTTTTAAACGGTGGTTGAATTCCTAATTTTTCTGCTATAGGTATCACCTCATCATCATTGGTAGAAATACATATTTCATCATGGGTATTGGCTGTTGCTAAAGCAAATTCAATTGTATATTGTACCAAAGGCTTGCCTTGTAATAGTTTGGTATTTTTACCGAGTAAGCCTTTAGAGCCTGCTCTGGCTGGTATCAAATATAAAATCCTCATATTAGTTTAAATTTAAATATTTGATATCTTCTTGTGCTTTCTTAAAATCTTCGTGTTTACCAATATCTAACCAATAACCTAAAATCGGGAAACTGATTACTTTTTTATTTAACATCAATAAACGCTCTATTAAATCGGTAATGTTATAAAATTCGCCATCAGGAATTAAATTGATCAACTCCTTTTTTATTAAATAGATGCCTGCATTGGAATAGTAGGTATATCGAGGTTTTTCTTTAAGCGAGTTTACCTCAGCTTCTGCATTTACTTCTATAACGCCGTAAGGTACATCTACGTGGTAAGAGGTTGAAGCTATAGCCATATCTGCCCCTTGCTTTAAAAAGGCTTGATAAAACTCGGTAAAATTGATATTGGTCAACAAATCGGAGTTCATGATCAACAGCGTATCACTTTGATAATCTTGGGTTAATTTTACCGATGCAATGGTGCCTAAAAACTCTTTCTCTACTAAGTATTTAATATCAAGTCCTCTTTCTTTTCCATCTTTAAAATAGGCTTGTATTTGCTCGCCTAGGTAATTGATACTGATGTGGATATGTGTAACGCCGCTTTTGGCTAAACGGTCTATGTTATATTCTATAATAGGCTTATCGCCGATGCGCAATAAAGGTTTTGGAGTTGTTTTGGTTAGGGGTAATAAACGCTGTCCTTTGCCACCCGCCATGATAATAGCATGTACAGGTAGTTTGGGTTGATATTTATTAACCTCGATAATTTCTATAATTTGATGCTGTTGATTTACTATCGGAACAAAAGTGATGTTGATGTTGCGAAGTTCTTCTATATCTTTTACATCAAAATTCTGATAAAGATATTTACAGTTCTGACGCATGACCGCTGTAATCAATGTAGCTAAGGTTTCACCTCTGAGCAATGCTCTCCGAATATCTCCTTCTGTTACAGAGCCTAATAACTTACGTTCCTGACTCACTACAAATAAAACATTGGCTATAAGCCCCTGTTTATCAATAATTAACAAGGCATCCCTAATGGTGATGGTATCATTTACGGTATGTTTTTCTAGGTTATACATAGTGGAGGTTGTAAAAAGGTTTTGGCAAAAGATGCGCTAAAGAAGTTTCTGCTATAATTTTCACGATTTTCTCTGCTGTATGTCCATCCCCGTAAGGGTTTATGTTGTTGAAATTTTCTTTTGATAGTTTGATGTTGTTTATTGCAACGACTATTTCTGATGAGGAAGCATTTACATTAATTACACTGCTGGCTTGTACTCTACCTTTTTGCCTATCCCCAATATTGATACTGGGTTTATGAAAGGATGGTGCCTCTATGATACCGCTTGAGCTATTACCTATAACTGCGGTACAATATTTCATAGTTGATAAATACCTTAACTGCCCCATAGAAGTAAAAGCAATGGCTTTTTGTGGATTTTTAAATACGTAATCATCAATCATTTGGTTGATGGTACGACCATGGGTATCTGCATTAGCTTTTGTAAATATAAACAAACTATCTGCTTGTGTATCCAATGCCTTTAAAAGTTCTTGAAATTGTGCCTCTACCCCTATTTTAGCATGAGTTTCTGGATGGAAGGTGATGAGGTAATTGTACTTTAAAAATTTTACTTGAAGTTGCTCTTGTAGCGCTGTCAAGCTTAGTAAATTTAAGTTTTTGATATTATCTAAACCTATAGCTCCTACATGATGTACATGTTGAGGATTTTCTCCTAACTGTATCACCCTTTGCCTGTAAGCTTCTGTTGACGTAAAATGTAGGCTGCTCATTTTGGTGATGGCGTGTCTGATAGCATCATCATAAGCACCTTCTGTAAGCTCGCCGCCATGTAAATGTGCTATTGGAATTTTAAAGATTAATGCTGCTGATGCCACAGCCAACATCTCGTACCTATCTCCTAAAATTACCAATACATCTGGTTTTAAACGCTCCAATACATCGGCAAAACCTATTAGCGCTAAACCCATAGATTTGGTAATGCCTACTGCACTATCAGAAGACAATAGCATTTCTACTTTTTCTATCTGTTGGTAACCGTCCTGGATAATTTGTTGGTAGGTTAAACCAAATTCTGGAGAAAGATGTGCGCCTGTTACACATAGCTGTAATTGAAAGCGTTCATCCTGAGCAAAGCTATCTATGAGTGGTTTTAACAAGCCATATTCGGCCCGGGTACCTGTTACTACGCAAACTTTCATACTATTAAATCATCTTCGTTAAAATCCTGAGTAGCCATTGTCCCCATGATGCTATCCCAAAGCATAGGAGACAAGCCAGTACCAGGCCTCTTGGTGGTTATATTATCTTCTGTAAACGGAGTTCCTGCTTTTATGTGCTTTTTAGCCGTAATGCTTTTTCTGGCAATAGCTATATTTTTTAATTCTGATGCTGTTGGTTCTTTGATACCGTTTCCAGACAAAGCAAGCTCTATATTTCTAATGGCTTTTACCATAGCACCTAATTCTTCGGGGTTTAAGGATGCTTTATGGTCTGGGCCTTCCATATTTTTATCCAAGGTGAAATGTTTTTCTATAACACAAGCACCAAGTGCTACAGCTGCTATGGGGATTTCTATTCCTATGGTATGATCTGAGTAGCCTACCTGAACATCAAATTCTTGTGCTATGGTTTGCATAGCTTTAAGGTTAACTTCTTGCATAGGTGTAGGATACTCGGTAGTGCAATGTAATACGGTGATGTTTTTTAAAGAAATTCCTTCCTTTAAAAATACTGCTATCGCAGCTTTAATTTCTGCTAAAGTTGCCATCCCGGTTGATAGGATGACTTTTTTAAATAGATGGGCAGCTTTTCTTAAGTAGGGTAAATTGGTAAGCTCGCCAGAAGGAATTTTAACCAAATCTAAACCAATATCTGCTAGATACTGTAGCGACTCTAGATCAAAAGCGGTGGAGAAAAAATGAATACCTTTTTGCTTACAATATTGAATTAGGGTTTGATGATCCTGCTCAGACAGCTCTAGTTTTTTGAGCATTTCTAACTGCGTTTCATGCTCATTTTGAGTGTTTACTATTTGATAATCAGCTTTTTTAGCTTGTTTCGCTACTAAAGCCTCGGCTTTAAAAGTTTGAAATTTCACATAATCTACTCCGGCTGCTACTGCAACATCTACCAAGCTTTTGGCTAAAGTAATATTTCCATTGTGGTTTACACCAGCCTCTGCAATAATGATGGTTTTAGCCATGCGTGATTCGTTTTGATGGGTTTCCTACAAAAATACCCGGTTCATCAATGTTTTGCAATAGCACTGCACCAGCCCCAATAATGGTAGAGGAAGCTATGTGTATCCCATTGCGGATGATGGCTCCGCTACCTATAAACACTTCATCTGCTATAGTTACATCTCCATTGATAACAGCTTGGGTAGAGATATGACAATGATGACCAATGTGAACATCATGCTCTACATTACAAGCCGTATTTAAGATACAATTTTCACCTATTTGTACACCTGCATTTACTTTTACATGATGCATGAGGATGGTGCCTTGGGCGATGCTGGCATGCTTAGAAACAATAGCGTAAGGCGAAATGATGGTAGCTATGGGAGCATTTAAACTTTTTAATTTCTGATAAAGGCTTTTTCTTGCTACAACACTTTTAATTTGCCCTAGGGTGATCAAGAAATGATAACCCTGCTTGGTTAAATTTGGCAAATCATTATCTGTACCGATGATAGGATAGCCCAAAAGGGTTTCGCCAACTTTATGTTGAAGATCTAAAATACCTTTAATTTGATATTGATCTTGGGCTTCTATGACCTCTATACAAGATTTGCAATGACCGCCAGCGCCTATGAGTATAAGATTATTTTTATTCATGGTTTACCTCCCAATAACCACCCTTTGCAGAACCTTTCCTGTTCAGTTGGCGAGCCTCTTTTAACTTATTTAAATCTCTAGTAACTGTTGACCTATTAACTCCTAATTTCTCCGCAAGTTGATTTATACTTATAAATTTATTTTTCTTAATTTCTAAAATTAAACTTTTTAAGCGTTCATTTTCATGCTCATTTTCATACTCATTTTCATGCTCATTTTCATGCTCATTTATAAAAGACTTAGCAAAAATAGTAACAGAGAACTGATACTCATTTTGTTCAAACAAAACCTCTGGCAGTCCCATCTTGCTGCAAATTTCTGAAATTTTCAAGGTCCCATTCCCCCAACTTTCTATAAAGCCTGCTTTATAAAAGACATCTGCCAATAAAATATGTCTGGGATAAGACAAGTGCGGCTTTTTCAAATCAGAAATACTCATTCCCTCGGGAAGTCTACCGTCATTTACAATCTGGATATAATGATTATAAATTCTAACTTGTGTTGCCGCCGTTGAATGATAATTTCTATGAATTAAAGCATTTATCAGGGCTTCTCTCAAAGCTTCAAGGGGATAAGCAGGAATTTCTCTACGGTGAATTCCATCATAAGAAATTTGATGGATAAGATATTTCTTTTGAAGTACCTCAAAAACATCTTCTAATTGTTGAAATAAGTTACCAGTGATAATATCGCTTGAAATCATTTCCGTTGGAGAAACAAAACGTCCTATTTTGATATGAGCTTGAGGAAAATACTTTTGCAATTGTCCACTAAACAATAATATTGCTGCTCTTGATAAGTTTTTCTTATTTAATAGATTTAGTTTTTGTAGCAATATTTCTAAGTTTTCCTCCAAATAAATTGATGGTAACCTATCTGATGCATACGATTTAAACTTATCTATTGTGGTTAAGTTTAAATCATCCATTGAAACATGATCTTCATCAAGCATATCCCATGTATAGCCCGTATGCTTTAACAAAAAATCACTCAATTGGCGTCCTTGCAATTCTAATACTACACTCCCACTTCTTTTGTAGTACTTCCCATTGAAAGAAATAGGAACTGTAGATTTTTTGATCTCAATAATCAGAATTTCCAGACCATCTTTATTATCAAAACTAATATCTGTTATAATTCCTAATCTACTATTGATTTTATTAGGTAAATTTTCTAAAAGATCTTTAGCATTACTAATTCCTACAGACTTACCATCATCATTTTTACCTACGTACAAAATTCCCCCAGAAGTATTTGCAAAAGCACAAATTACTTTCAGATAATCATCCTTCCAATCAGATTTATATTCTATATAGTTAGTTTCAAGCATTTATATTCTTACACTACTAGGGATATTTACTAAACGGTCTGCAATATACTCACTATTGCTAAGGTGGGCTTTTTGAGCTGTACTAAACATAGGTAAACGGTGCATCAGTTCCCAAACAGGTCTCGACATTACCCCATTATCATTCGCATATTTTAAAAAAGCCTCTCTTTCTTCTATATCTTTCCATAAGATGGCATTTAACCAGTAATTTGATTGGGCCTCTGGTAGTTCTTGTACAAAAGGTATAGCTAAATCTTGGAAAAAGTTTTTGTATGATGATGCTAATACTCTTTTATTTTCAACAAAAGTATTCAATTGCTCTAATTGGGCACAAGCTAATGCTGCATTTAAATTAGGCATACGATAATTGTAGCCAATCTCATCATGTAAAAAAGCCCAAGGATGTGCCTGTTTAGCTTGCGTACTGAGGTGTTTAGCCCTTTTCGCTAAAGTAGCATCATTGGTAATTAATGCGCCACCACCTCCGCAGGTTACTGTTTTATTACCATTAAAACTAAAGGTACCTATTTTACCAAAAGTTCCGGTGTGTCGATTTTTATAATAACTACCAAGAGATTCGGCAGCATCCTCTATTAGACTGATATTCCACTGGTTACATATTTCTGCTATTTCATCTATGCGGCAAGGTAAACCAAAAGTGTGCATAGGTACACAAGCCTTTATACGTTTTTGGCTTTGCTTGTTGTAGGTGAAACCATCAGCTCTTTTTTCTCCGTATTGATGAAGAAAGAGTTTTAGTGAACTTGGCGACATGCCTAAGGTATCTAAATCAACATCTATAAATACAGGCTTAGCTTTAATATAGCTTATAGCATTACAAGTGGCAATAAAAGTTAAACTTTGGGATAATACTTCATCATCTTCTTGCACATCAGCCAATAACAAGGCTAAATGCAAAGCATTGGTTCCATTTACGATGGCTATAGCATGCTTGGCTCCTGTAATCTCACACATCATCTCCTCAAACTTATTTACATAGGCCCCAACAGAAGATACAAAGGTAGAGGATATGGCATCCAAAACATAAGCTTTTTCATTCCCGATAAATTTAGGCTCGTGAAGGGGAATAAAATCCTGATTAGGAAATTGTTGTTTGATAAAGTTTACAACTGTTTGAAAGGTATTTGGCATCAACTATTACATTTTAGCATCTAAATATTTACCTGTTTCTTTATGTCCAAAGTCTGGAATCATCTCATGAAAGAGTTTTACCAGATCTTCCTTAGACCAATAAGCTTGCGCTCTGAGCTTAGCTATTTCTTGAGAGAAATAGTTGAGTTGAGCATCATCAAAAGCCAAATGGTTCTTGATAATTCCGAAATTATGGAATCTTTCCATATCTAGTATTTCTTTCTCTGTATAAAACTCTTCAAAGTCTTTTTCTCCTGTAGTATCACTGCCAGAGAATAAACAAGGCCATTTCTTTTTTTCTATTAAAGCATCTATACGCATTCTTGCTTCTTCTTCTGTTTCACAAATATGAGGCTGGTAACCTAAATTTTTCAGGTATCTCATAGCAATATCAGAAAAAGTAATTAAGTGTAAATGCTCGCTTAATTTAGGAAAAAATATATCTCTATTTTGGCCCATCAAACAAGACATGAGACATAATTCTCCAGACTCTTTTGGGATAACGAAATAGCGTTTGATATCATTTGGAGCTGCTATAGGTTGTTTTTTTTGAATACGCTGGTTAAAACCATGAAGCAAAGAACCATCTGAAAAAGCTACATTAGCAAAGCGAGCTGTAGATATATTAATTTCGGAACTTCTTCGCATCAGAAACATCTCCATAATTCTTTTGGATGCTCCCATCATGTTTACAGGATTAGCTGCTTTATCTGTAGACACACAAAAATACTTTTTGACGCCTTTTTTAATACACTGCTGCACCGTTTTTTCGGTATTGAAAATATTTACCTGTATCATGCGCATTAAGGTGTATGGATCTTTCTCGCTCCTCACATGCTTTAATGCTGATAAATTCAGGACATAATCATAGTCACCATCGGCTTCAAAAAAAGCATCATATTCTAAAGAACCAATATCAAGTGCAAAAGTCTGAAAATCGCCAGAGATATAACCATAAGAACTTCTGATATCTCTTACCAATTCTACCATGTTGTTTTCACTGATATCAACCACATGCAGTTTTAGCGGGTTTCTTTTAAATATTTCTTTGGTAACGGCTTGTCCAATAGAACCCGCACCGCCAATCACCAAAAATTTGGATTGGCTAACCAATTGCATTAATTCTTGCTGATACTGGCTTATATCCTGATGAAATAATTCTTCTTTACGACCAATTAATCCTAAAATGTCCATAATTTACGAGGTGCTTATGCTGATAAAATCCTCTAACAACTTTAATAATTAAAATAACGTTTAAAGCTACTCTTTTTATTTTTTACTTTGGTGGTTTATTAGGTGGTTGGGTGGTTAGTTGGTTAGTTGGTTAGTCCCAATAGCTATAGGGAGTTAGGTGGTTAGGTATTCTAAAAAAATTAAATCTAGCGAGGTAAAAGAATTTTGGGCTGCTCTGTGCATACTGCGCCATCCTTATGGTTTATAAAAACATGTTTTATTCATAAGACGATGTAATCGCCCTACCATATTAAGAACTCGTTGCAAACGAGCTCAAGTAGGTAATCCTTTATGAAACACTATTTCTTGCGTTAATAAAAACTCTGCTTTTAATAGAAGGCGATGTAATCGCCCTAACACATTAAAAACTCGTTACAAAACGAGCTCAAGAAATCAAGTTTATTAGATAATACTAATGGATTAATCAATACCTTATTTCAACAAATTCATTACCTCTAATATAATGGCGCCGAAAGATGCTAAACCTGAGATAATACCTACCGTTTCTGCAGGGGTTAACTTACGTTTCTCTTCTGCTTTAGGTACAAAAATTTCTGCCCCTGTTTTCACTAATGGATAGTTATTAAACAACAAGAATCTTTTGGTGCTCCTCACAGAGCCATTTGCATAAATGATATAAGAACCTTTCCTTAAAGCGTTTTGAGAAAAGCCACCTGCATTATTAACATATTGTTTAAATCCTCTTGATTTGGTATAAACTACTGTATTTGGTGATAAGACCTCGCCACTTACTTTTACCGTTTGCAGTTCTTTAGGAATAGAAATGATATCACCTTCTTCTAGAAATAAATCATCTCTTCTTCCAGGTTTATCCAATATGTTTTCTAGGTTTATGCCTACAAAATTATTTCTAGCTACTTTATTTTCTAATTCTATAGCTGTACTATCTTTAGCTTCTTTTTGTACTTTTTTAAATTGCAATAGCTTTTGGTCTTCCTTCTCTTTATCTAATTGGGTATCCATTTTACCTGCTCTTTTTAAAGAGGCACCTTCTGCATAAGCTAATTCTGTTAAGCCGCCTGCTCTGGTAATCAAATCAGAAATACGTTCGTCCTTACGGGTGATACTATAAATACCAGGATACAAAACTTCGCCTTCTATTCTTACTTGCTTTTGAATCTCATAGCCAGGTAAGGAACGTACGGTAACAATATCAAAAGGTTTTAAAATAAACTTAGCCGCAACTAAACTTAGGTTTCTATTTACCTCTAATTGAAATACTTCTGCAGTTCTGGCAGATGCTGATGCTGCTGTTTCGCCACTATTGACTACTCTTCTGGAAATTTCTATCCTTTGCGGACTAGCAGATTCTTTAAAACCACCGGCTTGCATGATGAGGTCTTCTAAACTCATGTTTTCTATAAAGGTAAAAGAACCAGGTCTTCTGATTTCTCCATCAATACTTACTGCATACTCTTCTCTAAGCTCGAAAATAGATGAAATGGTAATGATGTCTTCTCTTTTAAGCGTAATATCATTGGCTTTACCACTCATTACTTTACCCAAATCAAAAGATAATAATTCGGTTTGGTTATTAGGTAATAATCTAGTAATATAAGCTCTGTTGATAAAAGCATCTTCTTTTAAACCTTCTGCTTTTTCTACCAATTGTTTCAGAGTTAAACCCGAGGTTAATTCATACTCGCCCGGTCTAAAAACTGCTCCTACAATAGAAACTCTGTTTTCAAAACGGTCTAAAATTTCATTCACAAAATATTTATCTCCGCTTTCAGGTTGGTAGGTATCAAAAGCATCAGCTACAATATCAGCTATTTTACGCTCTGTAGCTGTATTTTTTAAGACTTTTATTCTGGCTTGATAAGCTCTTTCTGTAAAGCCTCCAGCAAAGTTTAATAAGTCTTTTAAATCTTCGCCGTTCTTCATTTCGAAAATAGCTGGGCGTTTTACTTCACCCACAATTTCTACTCTTTTTTGATAAGTAGGTACTCGGATAATATCCTGATCTTGCAAACGGATATTATTTTTTAAATCTCCTCTTAACAAAAAATCATAAACATCTAATGTGCCTACTTTTCTTCCGTTTCTGATAATTTCAATATTTCTAAAAGAACCATTGTCTGTAGGTCCGCCAGATGAGTATAAAGCGTTAAAAACTGTTGCTAAAGAAGGTAAGGTGTAAGTACCAGGCTTAGTAACTTCGCCTGTTAAGATAACTTTAATACTCCTGATATTACCAATTGCAACGCTTAGTTTGGTATTGCCCGTTTGCAAACCGCTATAAATAGGAGAAAGTTTATTTCGTATTCTTGATGTAGCAGCTTCTACCGTTAAACCACCAACTTGTACTATACCAGCATAAGGGATATTAATTGTACCTTCTGGACTTACTGTTAGTTGATAGCTAACTTCAGAATAACCATAAATATCAATCAACAATTGATCGGCTGTACCAATCACATAATTTAAAGGCGTAGCCAATCTTAAGTTAGGCTCAAAAGTGGTAGCTGCATTTGAAAATAACTCTTTACCAAATATTTTAGACTTTAAAGCTTGTAAAGCAGCATCGGCCTCTGTTTCTGTCTTTTTATCGTCTGAATTAGCAATATCTTGAACTTCTCCTTCAAAACTTCTGCTTCTACTGCCATCTTTACCTTTTACAGTAGCATCAGTGGCGCCTGTTGCTGAACTTTTGCTATTTACAGCATTTACTCTTGCTCTTAGTTTTTGAATTTCTGATGGTTGCATACCACGAGCAGCAGCCATTTGTTCTAATTGCGCTTCTGATAATCCTGATGATTCTACTTGCTTGATAATTTGCTTGATTTGATCATCTGTTAACTCATCTACACGAACGTTGGAAAAATTTTGTTGTGTTATATTTTGAGCGAAAGATGGTACGACCTTAAACCATAATAAAAGAATGATGAGGTAGACGGATATATTCTTAATATTCATGTATTTATTTTCTTTAAAGCCCTGCAAAATTATCAATTTCTTTATGTTATTATTTTATTTTTTATAATTATCCTTAACTTGATTTTGTTATGCGGAGTCGAAGCATTTATTACTCTTATACACCGCTACCATTGAATTTATTTAAAATCAGGCATTCACCCTCTGGTCTTTCCGGCCTCTTGACCGGCCTTGTCAAGTTACTTTTTTCCGCAAAAAGTAACCAAAAACTCTCCGCTACGCCGCTTGCTTCTAAAGGTTCTGCTAGGGCTAGGGCTGTAGATGCCGCAACCGCCAAGGCGGAATTAGGCGTAAACGGTTGTTTGTGCTTAGGCTCGACTATCGAACTACTTAAATACGTTATTTCATATTGAATTATATGAAATATATTTGAACACAGGGGTGATATGTTATTCAACTACTCAAAGTAATTCATGGTTTGGTAACCTCCATCTTTCAAATATTGATCTTTTTTGGTTTGATGTAAATCAGATTCCATCATATCCTTAACTAAAGCAGGCAAATCATATTTTAATTTCCACCCTAATTTTTCTTTAGATTTTGTAGGGTCTCCTAATAATAATTCTACTTCGGTAGGTCTGAAATATTTTGGATCTACTTTAACCACAGTTTGACCTAATTTTAAAGCTTCTAAGTTTAAGCCTAAAGCTATAGCTTTTTCCTGGTCTACATCTATAATTACCCCTTTTTCATGTTCATCTTTACCACTAAATTCAAGCTCAATACCTAACTCCGCAAAACTCATTCTCACAAAATCTCTTACGGTAGTAGTTACACCAGTAGCAATAACGAAATCTTCTGGCTTTTCTTGTTGTAGGATTAGCCACATGGCTTCTATATAATCTTTGGCATGCCCCCAATCTCTTTGTGCAGACAGATTACCTAAATATAAACAGTTTTGCAGTCCCATCGCAATTTTAGCCGTGGCTCGGGTAATTTTTCTGGTTACAAAAGTTTCTCCTCTGATAGGACTTTCGTGGTTAAAAAGTATACCATTACAAGCATACATATCATAAGCTTCACGGTAGTTTACCGTTATCCAATAAGCATACATCTTAGCTACTGCATAAGGTGAACGAGGATAAAAAGGTGTTGTTTCTGACTGAGGAACAGCCTGTACCAATCCATAAAGTTCTGATGTTGAAGCTTGATATATACGGGTTTTCTTGGTTAAACCTAATAATCTTACGGCTTCTAAAATTCTAAGGGTACCAATTCCGTCAGCATTAGCCGTATATTCTGGTGTATCAAAGCTCACTTTTACGTGGCTCATGGCTGCCAAATTGTAGATTTCATCTGGCTGTATCTCTTGAATTAACCTGATTAAATTGGTAGAATCAGTTAAATCTCCATAGTGTAACTTTAGTTTTATCCCATCTTCATGAGGATCCTGGTATAAATGGTCTATTCTATCGGTATTAAAAAGAGAAGACCTTCTTTTTAGACCATGTACGATATAACCTTTTTTTAAGAGGAATTCGGCTAAATATGCTCCGTCTTGCCCAGTAATACCCGTAATTAAAGCTACTTTCATTTGTTTGTTATTGATGTATTTAAATGGGATATTGGAATGTTCTTTTATGGAAAATTGGAATACCAAATTTATCCTTTATAAAAAAATCATCCCAAGTTCCGTCTTTCATTTTCTTTTTTACTTTATGTTATTAGTATCCTTCGACTCCCACTTCGACTCCGCTCAGTGTGACATAGCTACCATTAACGCTATTTATAAATGTTTAAAAATCAAGCATTCGCCCACTAGCTTTCCGGCCTCTTGACCGGCCATGTCAAGGTACTTTTATTCAAAGTATTGATTTTATATTTTAGCCTTCATGAATGCTTCGCATGTTTCCGCAAAAAGTACCCAAAAACTCTCCGCTGCGCCGCTTGCTTCTAAAGGTTCTACTAAGGCTAATCCAGTAGAAGCCGCAACCGCCAAGGCGGAATTGGGCGTAAACGGTCGTTAATGCTTGGGCAGGACTATCGAACTACCTAAACACGTCATTTCATATTGATTTATATGAAATATATTAACCCTCAGGATGACATTCTTTAAATTTCAACTTTCTTCCTACCTGATAGGCAGGCGCTCAATGTGACATATATTGTGTCATGCTGAGCGGAGTCGAAGCATAGGATGACAATTCCTTAGATATAGTCCTAATTCGCTCTACAAAATCTTACCCTCAACAATATCCATTAAATAGGTACCATAACCACTTTTTACCAATGGTTTTGCCAATTGCTCCAATTGATTTTTATTGATAAAATTCATGCGGTAAGCAATTTCTTCGATACAGCCTATTTTTAATCCCTGTCTATCTTCTATCACCTGTACAAATTGCCCGGCTTGCATTAAAGACTCAAAAGTTCCTGTATCTAACCAAGCAGTCCCTCTACTAAGTACACCTACTTTTAATTTACCTTGTTCCAAATAAACTTTGTTAACATCGGTTATTTCAAGCTCTCCTCTTGGTGAAGGTTTTATGTTTTTAGCTATTTCTACTACAGAATTGTTATAAAAATACAATCCTGGTACTGCGTAATTTGATTTTGGCTGAAGTGGCTTTTCTTCTATAGATTTAGCGTTGCGATGCTCATCAAATTCTACAACGCCATAACGTTCTGGATCGTGAACAGGATAAGCGAAGACTACACCCCCATCAGGATGGGTGTTGGCTTGCATTAATTTTGCCATACCATCGCCGAAGAAAATATTATCTCCCAATACCAAGGCAACGGAATCTGTTCCAATAAATTCTTCTCCAATGATAAATGCCTGTGCCAAACCATCCGGAGAAGGCTGTACTGCATAAGAAAATTTACAACCTAAATTTGAACCGTCTCCTAATAACTTTTCAAACCCGGGTAAATCATGTGGGGTAGATATGATCAAGATTTCATTAATACCTGCTAACATTAAGGTAGAAAGCGGATAATAAATCATAGGTTTATCATAAACCGGCATCATTTGTTTACTTACCGCCAAGGTAAGAGGATGTAAACGTGTTCCAGAGCCTCCAGCTAAAATAATTCCTTTCAAGTGTGTTACTTATTTAAATAATTTCGCAAATCTATCAATTTAAGTTTGATAAGGTAGTAAAACCTGTGTTATTTTTAATATTTTATAGTTAAACTTAAAGATGTTTAAACAAACATTCTACACACCTTCTACTTTTTCCTTTAAATCTAAATACCATGCTTCGCCATATTTTCTTATCAATGGTTCTTTTAAAAACTCATATACCTTTACGTTTAAAGCATCTCCAAAATTACAAGCATCAGCGCAGATACTCCATCTGTCATAATGTAAAACATCGAAGTCTGGATAGGCAGTTATTCTTATAGGATACAAATGACAAGAGATTGGTTTTTTCCAATTCACTTTTCCTTCTTCATAAGCTTTTTCTATAGCGCATTTGGTAATTCCGTTTTCCCAAATAACATAAGCACACTCTTTATTGGTATCTACACAAGGTGTGGTATAATCGCCTTCAAAATCTTTTACTGATGTTCCAACCTGCTCTACCGTTTCTATACCTTTAGCTGTCATGTAGGGTTTAACCTGAGGATAAATCTCATCTAAAATAGCCAATTCATGCTCTTCTAAAGGTGCCCCAGCATCCCCCTCGATACAACAAGCTCCTTTACATTTATCTAAATGACACACAAAGTTTTGTTTTAAAACATCTTCATGCACTAAGGTATTTTGAACTTCTAACATATCTCCTTTATTATATCAACCCACAAAATTACTTTTTTTATTGCGATAAGCTTCTGCTCATAGCTTGTTTCCTTCGTGGTTTACCCTACCATGTTTTATTGCAGGATTACCATACCAAAGTTCAAAATCCTGAACAGCCTTGGTTAATACAGAGCCAGCACCAATAAAAGCATAAGCACCAATATTATGACCACAAATGATGGTGCTATTAGCCCCTAAAGTAGCCCCTTTCTTCACGATAGTTGGCTTAAATTCGGCTTTACGCTCTATAAAAGCTCTTGGATTAATCACATTGGTAAATACCACAGAAGGTCCTATAAATACATCATCTTCTATTTCAACACCTTCATAAACTGAAACATTGTTTTGAATTTTAACACCATTCCCAATCCTCACATTTTTGCCAATAAATACATTTTGCCCTATCACACAATTTTTACCAATTTTTACGCTTTCGCTGATATGGGAAAAGTGCCATATTTTAGTCCCTTCGCCAATTTCAACAGCAGCATCAATAATGGCTGTATGATGAACAAAAGATGCTTTTTTATCCATAAAATTCTTTGATAAGTTTAGTAACTTGCTGAGTATCTTCTTCTTTCAACTGATCATGTATAGGTAGCGATAAAACTTCTTTGGTTAATTGCTGAGCAACCGGAAAGTCTTTTTCTAGACTAGCATAAGCAGGTTGTTGCGATAATACTTTAGAATAGTAAATCATACTTTGAACACCATGCTGCGCTAAAAATTTCTTTAACTCATCTCTGTTTTGATGAACTCTAATCGTAAATTGGTTCCAGCTGTGCTGACTATGAGGTGCAACCCGAGGTAAACTTATTTCCTTAACACCTAAAAGTTGCTGTTGGTATAACCCAGCTAAACCAGCTTTAACGGCTAAAGAAGGCTTTAAATGGCGTAATTTAACTTGTAAAATGGCAGCCTGTAAAGTATCTAACCTAGAGTTTCTACCTACCATTTCGTGATGGTACTTAGCACTTTGACCATGATTAGCCATCATCATAATTTTTTGGGCCAAAGCATCGTCTTGTGTAAAAATGGCTCCTCCATCTCCATAACAAGCTAAATTTTTTGTCGGAAAAAAGGAGGTACAGCTGATATGACCAAAAGTTCCTAAATACAGGTTTTGATACATCCCACCAAAAGATTGAGCATTATCTTCAATAACATATAATTGATGAGCTTTGGCTATCTCTAATAATTCATCCATATAAGCTGCTTGCCCAAATAAATGTACAGCAATAATAGCTTTAGTTCTTGGGTTGATAAGCGACTTTATTTTTGTAACATCTATTTGAAAATAGTGTTCATCAACATCTACCAAAACTGGCTTGGCACCTACTAAGCTTACCACCTCTAAAGCAGCTACGTAACTAAATGCGGGTACTATAACTTCATCCCCCTCGCCAATATTTAAAGCTCTTAATGCAATTTCTAAGGCATCGGTACCATTAGCACAAGAAATACTATGTTTGATATTTAGAAACTGCGAAAGCTGATGTTCCAGTTCAGTTACAGCTTTGCCTTTTATAAAATCTCCTACCTGTAAAACAGCTTGTATAGCCTCATCATACTCCATTTTACGAGTAGCATATTCTAGAGGTAAATCTATCATACTTACAGGTTTCATCTTATAATCTTGCATCTACAAAAACTCGTGGAATAATAGACTTAGTATCAAAAATTACCGTTCCGTTCTTTTTAAAACCAGCATAATCCAATGCTAAAAACTGATGATGTGCTACTGCGATAATCACAGCATCATAATGCTCGTTTGCCAAAGCTGGGATTAAAGAAAATTGATATTCTGTTGCTACTTCCTGCGGATTTGCCCAAGGGTCATAAACATCCACTTCTAAACCAAACTGCTTCAATTCTTTATAGATATCAATTACTCGGGTATTTCTAATATCAGGACAATTTTCTTTAAAAGTGAAACCCAAAATAAGTGCTTTAGCTCCTTTAATGGTATTTCCTTTACTAATTAACAGTTTAATTAATTTATTGGCCACAAACATCCCCATATTGTCATTCACCCTTCTTCCAGAAAGAATAACCTGTGGATGATAACCTAAAGCCTCTGCCTTATGTGCCAAATAATAGGGGTCTACACCAATACAATGCCCACCAACCAAACCAGGTTTAAACTTCAGAAAATTCCATTTGGTGGCAGCGGCATCCAATACATCATTGGTATCAATACCTATTCTATCAAAAATAAGGGCTAGTTCGTTTACAAATGAGATATTAACATCTCTTTGTGCGTTTTCTATAGCTTTTGCAGCCTCTGCAACTTTAATTGATGGAGCCAAATGAGTACCAGCCGTAATGATGGATTGATACAATTGGTTGATAAACGTAGCTATAGTAGGGTTGGAGCCCGATGTTACCTTGATAATCTTGGTAAGCGTATTGATTTTATCGCCTGGATTGATGCGTTCTGGTGAATAGCCAACAAAAAAATCTTCATTATACTTTAATTTACTTTGCATTTCTAGAACAGGAACGCAATCATCTTCTGTACAGCCAGGATAAACCGTAGATTCATAAATTACCGTATCTCCATTTTTTAAAACACTGCCTACCATTTTACTTGCTTCTAGAAGTAAACTTAAATCTGGAGATTTAAAAGCATTTATGGGTGTAGGAACTGTGATGATAAAAACATTAGCATTGGAAATATCCTGTTGATTTGCAGAAAATTTAAGCTTTTCCGAAACTCTTAGTTCATCAGCGGTAAGCTGTAACGTTTTATCTTCTCCTTTTTGAAGTTCTTTTATGCGTTGGGTATCAATATCAAAACCTATAGTGGGATAGATTTTACCAAAAGCAGCGGCTAACGGTAAACCTACGTATCCCTGACCAATAACAGCTATTGAAATTTGTTTAGAATTTATCAAAGTTTTAGTAAAACAGTAAAATTATAAAATTCTATGAGAAATAGAATCTCTTTATTTTATAATTTGTAGTGGCTGCCTTAAGCCTCTGGCATCGCTAAGTTCCATGGTGATGCTACCTACTAAAACTTCCGCTTCTGCTTTAACTGGGATACGGTTAGCATCATCTGTTATCCATAAAAATAACTGACTATCCTTTTTGAAAATTCTTCCTGGAGAGATGGATGGTCTGAACTTTAGACATCTTAGTTTACCTTTGCTGGTTCTAACCACCTCTTTGCCTAAATACTCTATAGTAAGTGGGGTAATTTCATCACTCAAAAAATAACGTAGTGTAAGTTTATCTCCAGCTTTTATCCCAGATAAATCTAAATTTCTGGCAAAGTAATAGGCTGATACTAAATCAAAAGTTTGTGCTACAGGAGATTTAAAAGTACCTTTATTGGCCACAATCTTACGTTCATCTTGGTAAAAACGAGCTTTTTCTGTTCTTCTGTAATTTTCTTCTTGGATATTTTCTGTGTATAGGTAGGGTGCAAAATCTTTTTTGTTGATATAAGAATCGTAACGATTACGAACTTTATAAAAAATATCAAAGGTACCTGATGTTTTACCTTGTACCAATAAATGATAAGTGGGCTGGTTCTCAAACTTCACATCGGTATCTAATACTCTTAAAGAAGCTTCTGCTGCTGTGATAAAGCCATATTTTAATTTATATTTTAAAACTTCACCACTATTAAAAGATGAATTATTTAAATATGCTAGTTCCTGACCGTTTAATTGATCAAAACCTAATACTAAGATGAGAAGGATGGTGATGTATTTCATGGTTTGTTTCATGTTATCATGTAAATCTAATGAGGTAAAATATTTCTATTGATTTATTCATCATGGTTTACATCAGCATAAAATCAAAAAGCAAACCAAATTAATCTTTTCTTTTATATAAAGGAACTGTAGAACAAGGCTCGCCGTACATGATACTTTTAACTACCGGATGTAATTTGGAGGTTAAAGCCACGAAAGAAGCCGTAGGGACATAAATATCGCCACAACCTTTTACTACAATTCTTTGATCTTTATATTGTTGAACATCTAATTTTTCTATTTCATGGTTAAAAAGATAAATTTCTAAATCTTCTAAAGTACCGTATATGATAGATGACGCATAATCTGCCAATTTGGTTGCAAGCAACATGTAAGCCCATGTGGGTACAATAGCATCTGCAGAGCAAGTGATAGCGATATGTTTACCTGTGTACTGCTCCCAATTGTGGGTTTTGATAAATTCTCTAAAATCTTTCTCTTTTAAGATTAACCCATGAAAAAGATTATCCTTGATATCATAAACCACTCTTTCACCAGCTGGCTTTAAGTCTGCAAGGTCTACAGATACTAAGCCACTTTGCGCAACTTTGTTAACTATATTTTCCTGAATATCCATAGTGTAAAAATAAAAAAACCGGAGCCTATTTTTCACAGACTCCGGTCATAAAATTTATTGGCTAAGCATTAATAGAATTTTGCTCTAAAATCTTTAACCTTTGCTTTTTCTTTTAACACTTCAAATACAGCACCATCTACTTGCTGAGAAAGTGTTTGCATTACTTGTTCTTTAACTTTAGCTACATCTTTAAATGGCGGAGGATTGGTAAAGCCTTTAACTGTGAAAATATAAACCCCAGCTTCGCCTTCAATAGCTGTAGATAATTTACCTGGCTGTGCGCCAAAAATAGAACCTACAACTTTATTTTCTTGAGATAAGCCTGGTATTACTGGATTTGCGAATACAATGTTTTCTACAGGAGTAACAGCTTTAGCTAATTTTTGAGCTACCTGAGCTAAAGAAGAAGCTCCTTGTAAAGCTTTGTCTGCTTTTTCTTTTAGCATTCTTGCTTTAACCATATTTTGTACAGCTGGCTCTATTTGCTTTTTAACATCTTCCAGAGCCAATGTTCCTTCTGGCTTAATTTTAGTTAATACAGCAATTACATATTTATCACCAATATCAAAAATTTCTTTAGAAACATCGCCTTTATCTGCAGTATAAACCCAACGAACTAGGCTTCTGGCATCTTCTAAACCTGGGATGCTAGCTTGTAAAGGCCCTACATCTTCGCCCACTAATTTATTAATTTTCTTAGCCTGTGCTGCTGCTTCAAATTCTTTTAGATTGCTTACTTCGCTTAAGAAGGATTGTGCCTTTTGGTAAGCTGCTTGTTCTGTTTGAGAGCTTGGCGCTAAGGCTTTATCTACAACAGCAACTTTTACTACTTTAGAAGAACCTATTTGCTTTTGTACCTCGATAACATGAACACCAAATTGTGTTTTGATCGTCATTAACTGACCAACACTAGCTCCGAAAACGGCATCTTCAAAGGCTGGTACCATAGCACCACGACCAAAAGTACCTAAATCGCCACCAGAATCTTTAGAACCGTCTGTACCAAACTCTTTAGCTAATTTTGCAAAATCAGCGCCTTTAGCGATTAGATTTCTGATAGAATCTGCTTTTGCTTGAGCTTTATCAACGCCACCTTCTGTAGCTGGATTGATTAAAATATGACGAGCTTTCACAGAGTCTGGACCAACTCTAGTATCTATTAACTTAGCTACTTTATAAGCATTACCAGAGAAATAAGGCCCATAAATGTAACCTTTAGGAGCTGTAAACATGACAGAGTCTAATGCTGGTTCTAAAGCACCTTTCTTTTGATAAGTCAAAGGCATTTTAGTATCCGCATTGATGGCAACAAAAAGAGAATCATTAGTGCTGGTTCTTAAGCCTTCGGTAATTTTATCAATTTTTGCTTTTGCTTCTAAAGTATCTTGTTTAGATGGTGAAGCATCAAAAGAAACATACTCAAATGTTCTGGTTTCTGTTCTGTTTTTGAATTTGAATTTGTTTTTATCGTAATACTCTTGGTAATCTGCATCAGTTAACTTTACCTGATTTGCTGGTATAGAGGCGTAATCTAAAACTACATAATCAAACTTAACCAGTTTGTTTCTGTTGGTATAATCATCTTTAGCATCTAGCGAGTTTGCATAAACCCCATTTTTAATAAGGCTTAAATATTTTTGGTTGATACGCTCTTGCTCCACACTTTCTTCTAAAGCTAGCCATTGCTTTTCTAACTGACCTGTGGGATCTGTACCAGCACTTTTTCTTGAGTTGATAGCTGTATTTCTATCAAAAGCACCCGTTTCTGGATTGGTAAAAATTTGCTGCATTTGCTGAGTAGGATTATCAAACATGATGTTAAATAATTCGGTATTTCCTACAGCTATGCCTAATTTCTCGGTTTGTTTTTTCAAAATTACCGAAGACATCATTTGATTCCAAGTGTTTTCTACTACATAAGACTGCATTTGAGCATTTAAATTACCGCCCATTTGTGCTTTAAACTGTTGAGAATTTTGTTCTACACGCTCATTAAACTCGGTGTAAGAAATTTTTTCTCCGTCTATTACACCTATCTCACTTTGTGCATCAGCTATAAACCCACTTCCGCTTCTTATTGCATCACTTAAAAGAAATGCTACAATTGCTAAACCTATGGCTATAATAATAATTGCACCAGCTCGGTTACGCAAAAAACCCATGATTCCCATATGATTCTTTCTTTTTTTTAAATTTTAGAGGGCGCAAGATACAAATTTCAGTAATTAATGCGCAAATTTTATTTATTGGCTTTGTTTGGCTATTTCGGTATTATTTAAGGCTTTGTGGTTGCGGTGCTATCCAAATCGGTATTAAACTGTATGGGGCCGCTACCTTGCTTAATTTCATAATAGCTAAAGTCTTCTAATGCCCAAAAACTAGTACCAGAAATAGTTGCTTGACCGGTGTTGATATTTACGACTTGGTTTGAGTAGAATTTCTTAGTATTCTCGTCCCAAAACAGCTCTTCTGATTTAAATGTCTCGCCTTTCATATTTTTAGCGACAACATTTTTGCGTAATTCTACTGTTTTTTCATGTTCTCTTCTAATAGCATAATCAGAAGTAACGGTACTTGTAGGCTTAAGATTTTCATCAAAAAAAACAACATCAATACCTTTTGGCATTTCGTAATAAGGTTTTGCTGCTTTAAAATGCAATAAAATAGGCGCTTTTAGTTTAGCTTTTACTTTTGCAGAATCGCTATAAATAATTTCAGCTCCTTTGGTGGTTTCAACCTGAACGTTTTCATCTAAATCAATAGATTTGGCTGCGTTTAAATCACTATCACAAGCTGATAAAAAAAAGCCTAACACACCTATAAACAGAAAAGACGAAATTCTGCCTAGCATTTTTAGTCGTATTTATATTTTTGGAACCACCTATCGTTGATGGTAAAACCTAAATTAATGTTATAAAAGTTCTCTTTGATTAGGTTATTATCTAAAGTGCCTCTGCTTCCAATCTCGGCAGATACGTTTATTTTATAAAATGCAGATCTGTTAGATACCAACGGCAAACCTAAACCTACATTAATACTTTTAACATCTATTTCGGTATTATTAATTTTTACGTAAGATTTATCGTAATTAATTCCAAAACGATAGTCCATCAATTTAAGATAATTGGTTACTGCATTGATATTAGGTACTATTACCCCACCAACTGATACCCCCCAAGTATTATTAAGATTTGGGTTATTACCGTTGATACGATAATTAGACCAGTTAGACATTCTAAAATCGGCACCAATAAGCCATTTATTTTCTTTCATCAATGAAATACCAAGCGTATGTGAAGCAGGTAAGTTAATTTCTCCCTCACGGTCTAAAACAGAAGAAATGGTATCAATTTTAAACTCATCATCTGTAGCGATATTGGTAATATAAGTGAAAGTACTAGTGGTATTATTGGTATTTAAAGAAGATTTTAATGAGGTATTGTATCCTATGGTTAGGGTTGTTTTTTCATTTATGGATGCTAAATATTGTAGACCCAAATCAAGGGTTAAACCTCCTATACCATTTCTGTTTTCTGTTCTGGAGTTATAGAAAGTAGCCACATTTTGATATTCTGTAGAACGGGCATCTTTCAAACTGCCAAATAAGTAAGACAAGTTAGCTCCAAAGTTTAAGTTTTTTCCTAATCCAAAGCCATATCCTAAATAGGCTTTTGACAACCCGCCTTCTCCGTTGTATAGATAATTAATATTGATTGTGTCTATAACGCCTGGCGTGGTGTAAGTGTATCCAAAATTGCTGTAAGGGAGTAAGCCAAAACTTACCGCAGACTTTTTACTTACCGGAACTGCTATAACCAAGTGCTTTAGCATAGCATTGAAACTATTGTCTGTAGCTGAACCTTTTTTTAAGGTTTGGATATTAGAGCCTACACCAATATCAAAGGTGGTTAATCTTATTTTGGAGTAAGACGCTGGATTATTAAGGTTGATATTGCTGTATCCTCCAAAGTAACTTACTGCGGCTGATAAATTACCCATTCCTTTATTTTGAGGGAGATAAGTTCCTGTTAAGTTACCTAATCCGTATTGCGAATACGGAGAATTTATGGTGGATTGCGCAAGAGCTGTAAAAGTAAAAGCTACCATTATGGTAACTATTAATAAATATTTTTGAGTTTTAATCATGCTGATAGTTAACAACCTTATTTAAACCTATCAAAACCAAATCCGGTTCTGTTAGTATTTGGTGGGCAAAGATGCTATTTTTCAATCTAGTATCAAAAAACGATGCATCACCGCCACATAGTATAATTTTAGTTTCAGGGTTTAGATTTAAATAGTGTTGTATATATCCTGAAACTTCAAAAATCAATCCGTTTATAACGCCACTTTGTAGAGCTTCGTTTGTTGAAACCCCATAAAAAATATCGGTATTTTCACCTAAAGTTACTAAAGGTAATTTTCCTGTGAAGGCATGCATGGCTTTAAAGCGCATTTGCAAACCCGGAGAGATGCTTCCTCCTTTATATTCTTGTTGTTTATTAATAAAGTCGTAAGTAATGCAAGTGCCTGCATCAATTACTAGAATATCTGTACTTTTATATAAATGGCTTGCTCCTATTACTGCTGCTAGCCTATCCAAACCTAATGTCTCTGGTGTTTGATACCTATTTTGGATAGGAATTTTAGTTTGATGGTTAAATTTTAAAACAGGAATAGCCAATTTAAAATCAAAATCTTGTTTTACCGAAGCATAAATAAGTTTTTTGATAGCATGCTTTTGTACTATCGCTTTCAAATCTTCTTCGTTAAGCTGTGCTACTTTTGTAATAGATACTAATTTGTCATGCTCAAAAACTGCAATTTTTGTAAATGTATTACCAGTATCTATGACTAGGTTAGCCATTAAGCATTTACCATTTTTAAGATAGATTCAAATAAAGGCAAACCGTCTTGATTTCCTAAGATAGCATCAGCGGCTCTTTCTGGATGCGGCATCATGCCAAAAACGTTTCTACTAGCATTACAAACACCAGCAATGTTTTCTATAGAACCATTAGGATTGGCTTCCTCTGTGATATTCCCTGCGGCATCGCAATATCTAAATAGCACTTGGTCGTTATCATTTAACCTTTTTAGTTCATCAGCATGAGCGTAAAAATTACCTTCGCCATGTGCTATTGGAATATTTAAAACTTGGTTTGAAGCTATTGCCGACGTTACCAAAGAGTTTTGCGTTTGCGCTTTTAGGTAAACATTTTTACAGATGAACTTTCTGTTGGTATTGTGTAGTAAACCACCTGGCAATAAACCTGCTTCTGTTAAAATTTGGAAGCCGTTACAAATACCCATTACATAACCTCCTTTATTTGCAAAAGCAATAACTTCTTGCATGATAGGAGAAAAACGAGCAATGGCACCAGAGCGTAAGTAATCACCAAAAGAGAAACCGCCGGGTAAGGCTATAAAATCTACATTTTGTAAATCGTGGTCTTTATGCCATAAAGGAACTACTTCTTGTCCAAGAATTTTATCGAAAACATAAATTAAATCCTGATCACAGTTTGAACCCGGGAAAACTACTACGCCAACTTTCATTTTTCTTTTGATTATCAGGCTAAAACAGCCTACAGATTTTAAAAATTATTAAGTGAATATACTTGCTAGCAAAACTAACTAAATTTTGATTTTATTTGGCCGACTATCTGTTAAAAAAAGTTAAAGCCCTGTTACACAAACTGGAAATAAACAATAAAACCAATGATACATAAGAAAAGAGGCTCGTAAAACCATTTTTTATTTGCATGCAAAAAATAATATGCTAGTAAAGTTGAAACAGATATTACAGCCAAATGAAAATGATTGATGCGATAATCTGGTTTAAGGTAAAAAGTAAATGTAGCTATGATGAAAACAAAAAACAGGAGTTGGAAGGTTTTTCTTACCTGTACAAAACTCTTGAAAAAATTTTCTCTGAGATGATAAAAACCTAGCAACAAACCAATAGAAATGGGTAATAATACAATATAATCTTGAAGCTGAATTTTAACAAAGATAGGGAACGCTTCTGTTAAGGGTGTCCAGATGGCATAAAATGCTGCCAGTTTATCGTTCCAATAATAATAAACACCGAGTAAAAAAATAATGGTGAAATATCCTATCAAAATTGATATCCATTCTCGCCAGTTGAAAGGTCTAAAAATAAGTAGGACTATCCACAGCAATAATATCATCCCTATGAAAGGAAAATAAAAAATGGTTGCTACTGCGGTTGCCAATCCTAAATCAAACATGATGGCTACAAAAGCTGTATCTTTAACTGATGACAGTATGCGGTACAATATAAATAACAAAAAAAAATTACAAACTAGTGGCGGAGACAGGAATAAAAAAGGCGTAAAAATACTAGAAGAGACCACATAAACCAATGCTGGTAAAAATGTTGATTTTCCTATAATATTAAAGTTATTTACAATTCTGTTAAACCATAACGCCTGTACAAATACCACTAAGCCTGCAAGCGTGATATTGGTAAATGGAGTCAATAAATTGTCTTGTGATATTAATAAACGGTTGGCTAATTCTGAAAAACCGGTATTGATATTTTCTGGTAATTGAACGTACAAACCTATTCTTAGTGTAAAAACCAGAAAAAATAAAACAAACAGGTTAATAAAACTTAAGCTTTTAAATTGCCCTATCATTAGTGCAAATATAATTATTTAGCCCTAAGATTTACTGCTTATAGGTATTCACCACTTTTTCTACTATAGCAGCGGTTTGGTTAGGAAAATCTACATTAATTTTAAAGTCTTCTTTTATCCAAGTATCTAAATAAGAAATAAATTTTTTATTGATATCATGAACAACAGGTACTCCCATTAACCGAGCTGCTTCTGCATTACACTCTTGTTCAAACTGGTATTTCATGGGTACTAACAAAACTTTTTTACCTAAGTATAAAGCTTCTGCTGGACCTTCAAAACCGCCTCCGGTAAGTAAACCTTCACAATTTTCTAGACTTTTATTATACTCGTTATTGGTAATGGGCTTTACCCAAACATTAGCGTATTGATAGGGTGTTTTTTGATGCTTACTAAATACATGCCACCTTACTTTTGGAAATAGATGGAGATATTTTACTAGAATTTTATCATCTATAGCGGGAAGGTAAACCGTATAATGACCAAAATTTTTAGGGTTTAACGCTCTGATTTCGCTTCTGATAACTGGAGTATAAATGAAATCATCATAGGGTTGAAAATGAAATCCTACATGGTCTGTTGTTGGAGCGTAGTATTTTAAAATCCACTCGGCATATAAACCTTTTTTAGGCGGACGAGGAGTTTTATCAGAAATAAAAGCAGCTTGATGACTTAAAGAAACGCTACGCTTACCTTGTAGTTTACAAGCCCAAGCGGTTAGGGGCTCAAAATCGTTGATGATTAAATCATAATCATTTAAAGGAATACTACGCATATCTTTCCAAAACCTGCGCAAATTCATCACTTGATAAGATTTCCAGTGGTCTACCCCTCCTTTTTTTCCAAATACAAAACTAAAACCATGAAACTTATACTTCACCTCTTGCTGCAAAGTAATATCGGCTTGTGTACCACTAACAAGAATATCTAATGCTCCATATTGCTGCAATAAAGGTATAATTTCTTTTGCCCGGCTGATATGGCCGTTTCCGGTTCCTTGTATAGCATAGAGGATTTTCATAGATTAGTAGTTGGTATAACGTAGTGGGTAGTGCGTGTTCATAGATGATAAAAATAAAATTTAAGCTACACTTTGTGTGAATTTTTTAAATAATTCTTTAACATCCATTTTAGATTGGGTATCTTCAAACTCGTCTTCTTCCTTTTCTGTATAAGCGGTACCATCATATTTATAAATATTCCAATTACCGTTACAATATTCTAAAGATGTTAAACTTTCTACCCAATCACCAGAGTTTAAATAAACAACTTCACCTTTCTCATTTTTAATTGTTCGCATTTCGGCATGGTGTATATGTCCGCAAACTACGTATTGATAATTTTTCTCGATAGCTAAATCGGCAGCTGTCTCTTCAAACTGATTGATAAATTTTACAGCTTCTTTTACACTGGCCTTTATTTTTTGTGAGAAACTATATTTTTTTCTGCCCATTTTTACCAAGCACCAATTTACAAAGCTGTTGATGAGGATAAGTGTATCATAACCTACAGCTCCTAATTTTGCTAACCATTTAGAGTGCTGCATGGTTACATCAAAAATATCGCCATGAAAAAACCAGGCTTTTGTTCCGTCTACCTCTAAAACTAGTTTATTTAAAAGTTGAAGTCCGCCCATATTAAAATCAGTAAACTTACGCAGCATTTCATCGTGATTTCCGGTAAGGTAATAAACAGGGGTGCCATCGGTAACAAATTTTAGAATTTTTCTGATGACTTTGGTGTGTGCTTCAGGGAAATAAGATTTGCTAAACTGCCAAATATCAATAATATCTCCGTTAAGGATTAAAATTTTTGGGTTTACACTTTTTAAGTATTTTAGTAGTTCTTTGGCGTGGCAACCATAAGTACCTAAATGAACATCAGAAATAACCAGAATATCTATATCTCTTTTTGGCATATTTAGCACTTTAATCTTCTTCTTCCTCTATACGTAATTCAAAAGGACTGAAGTAGAAAACAATAATCACCAATAGCACTATCGCAATTAAGAAACCATCATAGCTATGTATCATGAACTGTTGTTTTTTCAAAGTAAGCGTATTAAGATTAACAACAAGTTAAGTGGTGATTAAGTTTAATATTGGGTACAGAGTGGGAAGGGGGAAGTATTGAGATGAAAGTATTAAGTAGAAAGTAGAAAGACCCTAAAGAGCGGATATTTAGGAACTTCCAATAATATTAAACAAACCTTTCCGAAGAACGAAAGACGGCCTATGAAGATTTGGAAGTGGAGGCAAATAAATCTTTTGCATAAACTATCATAGAGAACTAGCGGGAAACAATCCGACGGGTGTTGTAGAAACCTTCATTAAGTAAAACCATTCACACCACTTAGGATTGTGGATAAAGATTTATTTAGACGGAACGACAAATATTCATCAGCCTTGAGTTTTTGGCAACTTTTTTTTCAAGAAAAAAGTGGCTAGGGTTGGCCGCCTATGAGGCCGGAAAGACTTGTGTGAAAATGCCATTACAAGAAAAGAAAGAGGCCACTACCCGGCTAAGGTTGGAAAGTCTTGTGTGTTAAGCCTATTAGTTCAAATATCTTTAATGATAATAATTATCCGCCTCTATCGCCGGCGAGGCTCGTTCCTTTTGAGGGACCAAAAGGAACCAAAATGAAGCTTTAGCAAATTCATGAATACCTTTAAAAATCAATAAAAACTAATGAATAAAGTCCTGATCAATCCCACAGGAGCCTTTGTCGCACATCCCTTACCACACTCAAAAACAGGGAGCGCTTATTTTTGCTCGTTTATGCTTATTGAAAGTTTGTAAAAGCTCAAACACAAAACCGCATACGCTATAGGCTTGGTTGTGCAAGATTTTTAATTTCTGCTCCTGTTTTTTCGTCTTTCCGGCTCTCGGGGATTGCTCATGCGTTTCGGGTTAGACTGTTTTTTATGAATGGTTGTTCCTTTCTGGAAGTAGAAAGTATTGAGTAGAAAGTATAAAGACCCTAAAGAGTAGATATTTAGGAGCTACCTTTAATCATTAAATAACATTCTCCGAAGAACGAAAGACGGCCTATGAAGATTTGGCAGGAAAGACCCATAAATCTTTTGCATAAACTTTCATAAAGAACTATCGGAAAGCAAACGGAAGAAGTGTTGTAAATGCTTTCAAAAAAGTACAAACTTTACCACGACTCCCGTTTGCGGATAAAAGATTTATGGAGGATTTACAACAAATATTCATCAGCCTTGATTTATTCATTTTTTTTATGTTTTTTCTTAGGTATTCATGAACTCGTTCCTCATTTTTTGTTCACTTTTTTATCAAGAAAAAAGTGAATAGGGCTGGCCGCCTATGAGGCCGGAAAGCCTTGTGCGAAAATGCCATTACAAGAAAAGAAAGAAGCCACTACCCGACTAGGGCAATAAAGTCTTGTACGCAACAGCCAATTTGTATCATCAGAAATACCCTCAATCCACAATTAAAAACCAATTTACAACTGCTTAATATGATGTTTAGTATGTACCACCATAAAACGTAGCCAATCTTTAGCGTCTAGATAGCCCAATCTGGGATGTTTTATTTTATAATGAGGGTCAAAATTTTTAAAATCTGCTTCTAAGGCTGGTAGTTTTCTCTTTAGGTTAATGATTTGATTAGCCGCTTCTTCTGCACTTATACGTTCTACTTTTGAGGCAACAGCCGCAGGAGCTTTAATTTTACCTGGCGGAAAAACACCAAAAAATAGGATGAGCCTTACTCGCCAGTCGGGTTTACTGGTTTTAATATGAGCGGTTCTGTTTAAGCAATTTTCTGCGGCAATTGCAGCAGTTTTATTTACCCAAATTACATGCGAATATACTTCTGAAACCGACCAAACATGAGGTTCTGGTTTTGCAAAAAATTTATCTTCATGAATAGCCTTCAGGTGTCTTAAATACTTATCCAGTAGTTTATTTAGTGATTTAAAATCTGATTTAACACTCATAATAAAGCCTTTAGTTCTGATAAATGATGGATATGTACATCAACATCTTCTGGTTTAGGAAGATGATTTGGGTTAAAGTATATAGCATCCATACCTATATTTTTAGCTCCTCTGATATCTGCTTCTAAGCTATCACCAATCATGATACTTTCTGTGATGTTACCCCCTGCAAGATTTAAAGCATGTTGAAAAATAGCCTTATCTGGCTTATTGATACCAACAATTTCTGAAATGATGATGTTCTTAAAATAGGGTTTTAATCTGGTATTTTCTACTTTATACTCGGTAGATTCTTTAAAACCATTTGATATTAAGTGTAAGTGATATTTCTGGTGCAGGTAGGTTAAAGTTTCATGAGTATCAGGAAATAAATTGGTTTTTGTGGGGCATATACGTACATAATCATCCTCAAAAGAGCTTGGCACTTTAGTTTCATCTATACCTAAATCCAAAAAAGTTTTTTTAAATCTTGTTGCTCTAAGTTCTTGTTTAGATATTTCTCCTAAATGGTATTTTGCCCATAATTGATGATTATTTGCCGTATAAGTTTCAATTAAAATATCAGGAGAATGTATGCCTAATACTTGTAGTTGATGATGATGGTATAATTCATGTATCGTTTCTTCTGCATTTTTATCAAAATCCCAAAGGGTATGATCTAAATCAAAGAAGATATGTTGGTATGGCATGCTTAGTTTATGGGATTTAAAATATTATATCTTGGTTTTTATTACATTTTCACTAACTTATTTCCTCTTAAAATAGGGATACTTTGGGTAATATTTTCTTGAAGGCAAAACTTAATATCTTCTTCTATGCCTAGAAGTTTCAATCGCTCGCTATGAGAGGTCTTTGCCGTATACGCACCTAAATCATGCTTGGCCAATTCATATAAATCCTCAGCGGCTGTACTAGCATCATCCTGAAAATAATGTTGGTCTTTTAACCTGCTTACCACTGCGCCTGCAAATAAAGTATCCTCTAAGTTAAACTTATTCTTCCATCCAGCACAAAGTAAAAAAACATCCTTATTTTGTGTTTTTAGATAATTACAAATGGCATCAACATTTAAAAAAGAACCTATAATAACTTCGTAAGCTGTTTTTTTAGATTCATCAATAGCATGTGTGCCATTGGTAGTGGTTAAAACGATGGTTTTGCCTTTAACTTTTTCTGTGGTATAAGAAAATGGTGAGTTACCAAAATCAAAACCTTCTACTACTTTACCATCTCTTTCTGCTGCTAAAAGGCAAATATCATCTTTTAAGGATAAGCATTCTTCTACGGTTGCTACGGGTATAATGGCTTCTGCCCCATTTTCTATTCCGTAACAAATAGAAGATGTTGCTCTAAAAATATCAATAACAATAACTATAGAATTCTCAATATTATAAAGTGGAAGTAAGGCTGGGGTAAGGCAAACTTCTATCTTTCTTTGCTGCATATATATTACTTATAATCTTATTTCAGATTGGTTTATGATTTCTTGATGAAGGGGAGTTTAACCACCTTAGCTTTAATTTTATTGTCTCTTATTTTGATAAAAATCTCGGTATCTATTTTACTAAAAGCTTTATCTACATAGCCTAAACCAATAGCTTTTTGTAAAGATGGAGATTGCGTACCTGATGTTACTTTTCCGATGGTATTTCCATCAGCATCGCAAATTTCATAATCATGACGGGGAATGCCACGCTCTACCATTTCAAAACCAACCAATTTGTTAGCCACACCGTTTTGCTTTTGTAAAGCCAGGGCTTCTGAATTGGTAAAAGGTTTATTAAAACTGGTAACCCAGCCTAAACCAGCTTCCAGTGGCGATGTTTGATCATTGATATCATTACCATATAAACAAAAGCCCATCTCTAATCTTAAAGTATCTCTGGCACCTAAACCTATAGGTTTTATGCCATAAGCTGCCCCAGCTTCAAAAATAGCATCCCAAATTTTCTCAGAATGCTGATGGTCAAAATAGATTTCAAAACCACCAGCCCCGGTATATCCAGTAGCAGAAATTAAAACATTTTCTACCCCTGCAAAAACGCCTTTTGTAAAAGTATAATACTCCATTGCTGCTAAATCTATGCTGGTTAAACTTTGTAGCGCTTTAGCTGCTAAAGGACCTTGTACAGCTAATAATGAGGTACGGTCTGATATATCTTTCATATCCACACCTTGGGTATTAAAGCTTTGTATCCAATCCCAATCTTTTTGTATGTTAGAAGCGTTTACCACCAACATATAGGTTTTTTCATCTATACGATAAACCAGTAAATCATCAACAATACCACCTTCTTTATTTGGTAAATAAGCGTATTGTATTTTACCATCAAAAAGTTTGGCTGCATCGTTAGCACTTACTTGTTGTATTAAGGCTAAAGCACCTTCGCCTTTAAGAATAAACTCGCCCATGTGGCTTACATCAAAAACACCAACCGCATTTCGCACAGTTTCATGCTCTATATTAATTCCTGCATATTGTACGGGCATATTATAGCCTGCAAAAGGGACCATTTTGGCACCCAAAGCTATATGCTTATCGGTTAAGGCTGTATTTTTCATGAATTTTCTTTGTGTTATGATCAGGTGCGAAATTAACAAAAAAACATCAAGGCTTTTTGTCACAAATTGCCTCATAAACATTTAGTAAATCTTTACTCAGCATTTTATTGTTATGATATTTAGCTACTAGCTTTTTAGCCTCTTTTCCTATCCTACTGATTAAGGTTTTATCAGTAAAGCAACGCAAAATTTGTTTATAAAAATCATCTGCCTTATCAGCAATTAGGATATTCACATCATGCTGATAATGGATACCTTCTGCAGCAATGGAAGTAGCAATGATACATTTTCCTAAGGCCATTGCTTCTATAATTTTTACCCGCATGCCACTACCAGAAAGTAAAGGTACAATAAGCACATGCTGTCTGGCTATGAAGGCTGTGGCATCATCCACTTCACCTTCTAAAATGAAAGACTCGCTATTTAATCCCTCCAAATATTTAGGCATATTTTTACCTGCTAAATGGAAAGTAATGCCTGCATCCAGCTGTTTAATAGAAGGCCAAACTTTTTCTAAAAACCAATCTATACCTTCTAAATTCGGACGCCAATCCATAGAGCCTATATAACCTATACTTTTGTGTAATGATGGGTTTTGCTGGACATTATATTTTTCTAAATCTAGTGCTACCGGGAAGGTATGTACCGGACTTTGACAGCCTACACTCTTGAAAAAATGCTCATCTACCGCACTAATGGTAATAATGGCATTAAAACTATTTAAAATCTTAAACTCAAACTTTTGCAAGCGCTTACTTAGTAGGTTAAAGTACATTTTACGCAAGAAAAAGTTCTCTTGCAGGGTTAAACGTTTCCAAATTTGATGTTCTATATTGTGAGCTCTGTAGATAATTTTTGCCTTACTTACGGCTTTAACAATGTCTAAATAAGGCACTACCTGCAAGCCTTCAAATTGTATGATATCAAAATCTTGCGTTCTTAATAAATGCGCAAGTTTGCTAGCACAGTTTTTTTCGTAAAACCTGCTGAGGTTGTAAGATTCCCCTGTAAATAAGTTTAAAAATGCATCTTTTACTTTTACTCTATTATCAATTTTATACTGTACAAACTTTATTTTTTTAAACACAGGGTCTTTAATTTCTTTTGTTTTTACGAAATGTTTGGTTGTGTTTAAAGAGAAAAGTGTAACCTCACCGCCTAAATCAATAAGTTCTTTTATGGTGTTGTATACCACAATAGCATAACCACCATGAGGTGGAAAAGGGACCCTATTGGTGAGCAGTAGTACTTTCATAAGCTAGGTTGTTGAATAAAGAAAGCTGAGGATTGCTTATCCTAAAAGTTTTACGATGATAAGGGCTTAAACCATAACTAAGTACAGCCTCGCGGTGCTTTACTGTTGGGTAACCTTTATTCTGTTTCCAATCGTAATGCGGAAACTGCTGGTGCAAGTTTTCCATATATTCATCTCTATAAGTTTTAGCTAAAATAGAAGCCGCAGCTATAGAAAAATATTTACCATCGCCTTTTACGATGCATTGGTGTTTGGTATTTTGGTAAGGCTTAAACCTATTGCCATCTATAATGATAAAATCTGGCTGTTGCTTTAACTGCTCTAAAGCCCTATGCATAGCTAAGAAAGAGGCATTAAGAATATTAATTTTATCAATTTCTTGATGGTCTACTGCGGCAACTGCATAAGCCACAGCTCTTTCTTCAATCTCTTTACGTAAGGCAAAACGTTCTCTTTCTGAGAGTTGTTTAGAATCATTTAGCAGGGGGTGATTAAAATCTGGAGGTAATATAACAGCCGCTGCAAAAACTGGTCCTGCCAAACAACCTCTACCGGCTTCATCACAGCCGGCTTCTAAAAGCTCCTGTTGGTAAAATGGTAATAGCATTAGCTTAAATTTGTATGGTTTCCCATAATTTATCTGCGGCGACATCCCAAGAATAACTTTGCGCAAAAGCTATTCTTTTACACTGCTGCTCCTTATCGGGTTGCATGTTTGCTAATTTAAGCAAAGCATTTTCTAAGTCAAAAACGTTAAACGGATTAATTAAATATGCCAAATCACCAGAAATTTCTTCCATAGCTGTGTTTTTACTGGTAATTACGGGTGTACCACATGCAAAAGCCTCTATTACAGGTAAGCCAAAACCCTCAAAATAAGAAGGATAAACAGCGGCAGTTGCATAAGTTACTAAATTTACCAATTCATCATCAAGTAGTTTGCCGGTAAAAATAACATCAGCTTTGTACTGCATGTGCTGATAATAATTTTCAAGTTCTTGATTTTTCCAGGCTTTCCTCCCGGTAAGTACCAATACATGGGCTAATTGATGTTTTGCTTTAAAAGATTCAAAAGCTTTTAACAGCCTAAGAATATTTTTTCGTGGATGTATGGCTCCGGTATAAATAAAATAGGGTTTTTCAAACTTAAATGGATGTTTTTCTTGTGTTAATGAAGGTTTAAAAACATCAGAAACCCCGTTATAAATAACGGTTATTTTACTTTCTGATATTTGATATTTCTGGGCGATATCTGCTTTGCTGAAATTTGAGACAGTAACAATCGTATCAGCCTGCCGGGCAAATTTTGGAAAAAAATAGCGATAATAAACTGCAGAAAGCCAATCTATAGCTTTAGGATAATGCTCAAAAGCGATGTCATGGATAACTGCTACCTTTTTGACATCAACATTTAAAGGTAAAAAACCATCTGGCGATAAGAAAACATCCGCTTTAAGCGCTTTTAATTTTCTTTTTAAACTGTACTGAAACCAGATATAATACAAAAAAGGATGCCTTGCCTGCGGATAAACGATGTATGCCTTCACATTTGGTGCAAAAAGAAAAGAAGCGTCAAATTTTCTATCAAATAAAAAAATGAACTCTACTTCAGGATGCTTAAGGACCATTCTTTTCAAAATTTCAAAAGAAAATCTGCCTATGCCTTCTAGGTTATCTTTCTGTAAAAAACGGGTGTTAACGGCTATTCGCAAAATATCAATTAAGGTTAAAGGCTAAGATAAAGAAACATGCTTCATAATAAAATTGCGGCTTTGCATTTATTAGTTTATTTTCATCTCTCAACTGTTATGCATAAAAAGTTAGCTGGCTGGGTAATTATACTCATTCTTGTAAATGTTTCCATAAAATTAGTCTGGATTTTTGGGGTAGAGCGTGGTGTACAATTAGCCGCCGGGTTTGAAGCTTATGGCCTGTACTATAGTCTTTTTAACTTTAGTTTTGTTTTAAGCATTGTTACAGACCCTGGCATTAATAACTATTTACTACGCTCTGTTGCACAACAAGTTGCCACCAAAGAAAATATAAAACTCTTTAGCTTAAAGCTGATATTATCTGCTATTTATATTGTAATTACCTTTTTAAGTGCCATTTGCAGTGGTTACGATAGCAGTTATTTTATCCTTTTATTTTGGCTGAGTTTGTATCACGTCTTATGGTCTTTCTTAAACTTTTTAAGGTCATATTTAAAAGGTGCCGAGTTGTATAAGGCAGAAACCGTTTTTTCTGTTTTAGATAAACTCTTGCTTATTTTATTATTTATACCGCTTTTGGTATATGAGATAGCATTAAGTAGTAATCTCCTTTTTTTTGCCATAAGCCAAGTTATTGCGGTAGCCATAAGTATAATCTGCTGTGCTTTAGTACTACATCAAAACCGAATTTTTGTATTTCAAATCAGCAAGTTAAAACCCGATTTTAGCATCCTAAAAAGCTTAATGCCTTTTACCCTTTTTACCTTTTTAGTATTGGCTTACAATAAAATTGACAGTATTATGCTAGAAAAAATGTTGCCAAACGGGCAATTAGAAGCTGGTATTTATGCTGCTGCTTACCGCTTGTTAGATGCCTCAAACATCATTTATGTTTTGTTTGCATCCTTATTTTTCCCAACGGTAAGTAGGTTTATTGCTCAGGGTAAAAGTATCCGGGCTGTAGTGAAAGAAAGTTTTGAATTATTGATGGTATTGGCCATTATCATTTCTTTAAGCTGTTGGTTTTTTAAAGTAGAAATCATGCATCTTTTATACGGAGACAAAAGCAGTAGCCATTTATCTGATGTATTTGGTTTACTGATGTTTAACAGTCCTTTTATTGTGCTGTATTATATTTTCAGCAGCATTTTAACAGCTGGGAATAAACTAAAAGCGTTAAACATAATCTCTGGGATGGGTTTGCTTATTAACATCGTGTTAAACTGTTATTTTATTCCGCAATATTTAGCTTATGGTGCTGCCCTAAGCACTTTAATAGCTTTAGTAGTTGCGGGTTTGTCATATCAAGCTTTTTACCATATCTACTTTGAAGCCAAATTTCCTTTACGCATCATTTTAAAATTATTTAGTTTTGTTAGCATATTGGTTTTAGGTGGCTACCTTCTAAAATATAGTAGCCTACCTTGGTTGCTATCCTTATTCATCTTTATAAGTGGCAGTATCATCACAAGTTTTTTGATTAAACTTTTATCTCTGGAAAAAATTAAGGATATGTTAAAAATGGTATAAACAGATATTATTTATAATTTAACCGTTTAAAACCGATAAATTGGAAAAAACAATACCACAACTTAATCTTCTCTCTATCAGCAGTATGATGATAAAAAATCGGAAACATATCATGCTGATAACTTTTATAGGTTTAGTGATAGGCTTAATTACCAGCTTTATCATCACCCCAAAATATGAAGCCTATACCGTTTTTTATATTCCTGCAAATAACTCTATATCCAAATCTGTATTAGGAGAAAGTAATCTGGAAGATTTTATGGAGTTTGGTAGTGAAGAGCAAACCGACCAAGTTCTAGAAATGCTTCAGGCAGATGAGTTGAAAGATAAAGTGATTCAGAAATTTAATTTATTAGCACATTATGATATTAAAGCGGACGAGCAGTATCCCCTTACCAAAGTAAGGGCGCAACTGGCATCAAACACGAAAATTAACCGTACGGATTATTTAGCTATAAAAATTGCTGTAAAAGATGAAAACCCAAAAATAGCAGCAGAAATTGCCAATTATATGTCTTTTGCATTAGATAGCATGCGTACTTTGATGCAGCAAGAGAGAGCCAAACAAGCTTTTGATATTTTAGCTTACCAATATCAAAAAAAACAAAAGCAGGTAGATTCTATTTTAGCACAATTAAGTAGTATAAGAGCCCAAGGTGTTTTTGATTATAAAGCACAATCTGAAGTTTTAAGCGAAGCCATTATTAAAGCAGAAACTCAGTTAAAAGCAGAAGAAGCCCGTTTAAAAGTTTATGATTTAAATAGAAAAGATTTACCCGATACCACTTATATTAAAGCAAAAGGGCGTTTAGAAGCTGCAAGAGCAACATTAAAATCATTACAACCAACCGTAAACACTTTTAGTAAACTAAGTGGTAAATATTTAAATTTTGAGGCTGTTTACGAAAAAGAAAAAGAAGCTTTAACCAATTTGCAGTTACGTTATGAAAATGCCGAGGTTGATTTAAAGAAATCGGCCGCACAAAAATTCATGATTGACAAAGCAAGCGTACCAGAAAAGAGTACTTATCCCAATAAATTACTGGTGATATTAAGTATGGGTTTAAGTGCATTTTTATTGGCTTGTTTAGGCTTTTTGGTTAAGGAAAACTCTCATTAAATTGATAACATCTATTAAACAGATTTATACCATAAGCATTACCTTTTTAATGTTGATAGCTTTTGTGGTATTTAAATTCCCTGTTTATTATGGCTTGCTTCTTCCTGCTACTTTAATCGTTATAGCACTTTTTATATTTTCTTTAGATAAGCTATTAATACTGATAGCTTTTTGTACACCGCTATCGGTAGAATTAATGCTGGGTACGGCAGGTATAAACCTGCCTGATGAACCTATGATGTTTGCCTTTAGCCTACTGTTTTTTTTAAAGCTTTGGCAAGAACCACCTGCCTTTAAAACGATATTCAAAAACCCTTTAACCATTTGTGTTATAGTGTTTTATTTCTGGCTCATCATCACCAGTTTAAGCAGCAGTATTCCTTTAGTTTCCTTTAAGTTTTTACTTGCTCATTTTTGGTTTATTGGCACAGGCTTTCTGTGGGGATTTTTTATTTTCCAGAAAAGCCAAAATATCAAAAACTTTATCATTTCTTATGGTTTAGGTTTATGCCTGATTGTTTATTATACCAGTATCAGACATTGGCAACGTGGTTTCTCGCAAAAAAGCGGAACGTTTGTAATGAATCCATTTTTTGATGACCATACCGTTTACAGTGCTGTATGTGCTATGATATTTGTTTTTGCCATTGTTTTAATCATCAAAGGGAGAGCTTATTTATCATCTCTTAATTTTATTTTTTTGTTGATTATAGCCGCATCAACCACAGTTGGTATATTACTTTCTTATTCCAGAGCAGCTTGGTTAAGCATTCTCATCACCTTAGGCTTTGCTATACTTCTAAAATGGCAGATAAAATTTAAAACCATTATCATAGGTTTGATATTAGCGGCATCTATTGCGTTGTTATTTCAAAATCAAATTTACCAAAGCATTAGATTTAACAAAGTAGCATCAGGTAAAACGTTAGCAGGAGATCTAAAATCAATTTCTAACATCAGTACCGATGATTCTAATGTAGAACGCCTCAACCGATGGAAATCTGCCTGGAGGATGTTTCAGGAAAAACCATTTTGGGGATACGGACCAGGCACTTACCAGTTTCAATATTCAGGCTATCAAAGAGCTCATGAAATGACATCCATCAGTACCACCACCGGAGATATGGGTGGCATACATAGCGAATATTTGAGACCTCTGATAGAAAGTGGTGTAATAGGTTTGCTCACTTTTCTAATGCTTGTTTTTACAGTTATAAAATTGCTTTTAACTGTGATTTATCAATCTCCAGATAAACAACTCCAACTATATGCACAAGCTGTTTTACTAAGTTTAGCAACCTATCTGATGCATGGTTTTCTGAATAATTTTTTAGATCAAGACAAAGCTGCTCTTATCTTTTGGGCTTTATTAGGTATGACAGCAGCTATTTATCACCAATACACTAACCAAAAGACTCTTATTTAGAATTATTATAAATAATTTGGAATTTTATAAACACACCTCTATATTTGCCGCTGTTTATAATTAATCTAAATAAATACAATGAATAATCATTATCTAAAATCTTTTATTTTATTTCTGTCTATCATATTTAGTTGTCACTTGGTTAACGCCCAAACAGGCGCTATTAAAGGCAAGGTTAAAACTTCAGACGGATTAGCCGCACCCTTAGTTTCTATCAGCATAAAAGGAGTTAAAAGCACCTTGGTAGATGATAAAGGCCAATATTTACTTAAAGGTTTAAAACCTAGTGTATATGAAGTTACGGCAAGCTATGTGGGTTTAGCATCACAAAGTAAACAAGTTACAGTAATAGCCAACCAAATAACAGAGCTAGACTTTGTACTTTCTGAAAGTGGCCAAGAACTTAAAGAAGTTACCATTAAACAAATTAAAGCTAATAAGTTTGCTAAAAAAGAATCTCCGTATGTAGCTAGGTTACCACTTCTCAATATGGAAAATCCTCAGGTTTATAGTACCATTTCTAGCGAGTTGATTAAAGAACAAGTCATCACAAGTTTTGATGATATCGTTAGAAACGCTCCAGGTATTGATAAACTTTGGACTTCTACCGGAAGATCTGGAGACGGAGCTGCTTATTATGCTTTAAGAGGCTTTGCGGTACAACCTAACTTACTAAATGGTTTACCTGGCTTAACCAATGGTGGTTTAGATGTTTCTAATGTTGAGCGTTTAGAGGTTATCAAAGGTCCATCAGGTACCTTATTTGGAAGTAGCTTAATTTCTTATGGTGGTTTAATTAACGTGGTAACCAAAAAACCTTATGAACAATTTGGTGGCGAAATTAACTATACATCTGGTACTTATGGCTTAAACAGATTTAGTGCAGATATCAATACTCCGGTTAAAGAAAACTTATTTTTAAGAATCAATACCGCTTACCATACAGAAGGCAGTTTCCAAGATGCTGGCTTTAGAAAAGCTTTATCTTTTGCACCTTCCTTAAGCTACAAAGCAAGTGATAGATTAAGTATTGATTTAAATGCTGAGTTTTTAAATGAAGAAAAAACTAACCCAGCGATGATATTTTTAGACCGAGATGCCCCATTACTTGCTAAAAATATGGATGAGTTAGGTTATAATCCCAAACTTTCCTTCACCAATAACGAGCTAACTTTAAAAAACCCGATTAGCAGTTTCCAAGGTCAGATGAACTACAAACTTTCTGATAGCTGGACCTCACAAACCGTATACTCTAGAAGCGCAGCTAAATCTGATGGTTATTATTCTTATTTGTATGAAGTATCAAGATTTATCCCTAATTATCCAAATATTGATGGCGTATTTAGAAGATATATCAATAAACAAAATGGCAATACTTATACTACAGATATTCAGCAAAACTTTATCGGCGATTTTAAAATCGGGAAATTTAGAAATCGTTTAGTTGCTGGTTTAGATTATTATAACAAAGTCATCATTAACAATAGTAGTGGCTATGCTGTAGTTGGTGATGTTAAAATGAATGGTGAAGATACAGGTATATTAACCAGACCAGCTGTTGATGATAAATTAAGAACCTTAACTGCTCCAAAAACAAAAACATCACAAGAAGTTTACAGTGCTTATGTTTCCAACGTATTCAACTTTACACCACAGCTATCTGCCATGTTAAGCGGTAGGCTAGATTATTTTGATAATAAAGGTCTAGAAAACAACCCTAATGATGATTATGACCAAACTGCATTCTCTCCAAAATTAGGTATCGTTTATCAACCTATAAAAGATAAGATTTCCATTTTTGGTAATTACATGAATGGTTTTAGAAACATTGCTCCTATTACCCAAGGAAGCGTTGTGAATACCTTTAGACCAGAGCAAGCCAACCAAATAGAAGGTGGTGTTAAATTAAGTTTATTCAATAATCTGTTTACAGGTACATTAAGCTATTATGATATTAAAGTTTCTGATGTAGTAAGACAAGGTGGAGAAACTACACCAGGTTCTGGCGTTTTCCAGTACTCACAAGATGGCGAAAACTACAGTAGAGGTTTTGAAGCAGAAGTTATAGCCAACCCTATTAAAGGTTTAAATATTATTGCCGGCTATAGCCATAACGATAGCAAAGTTGTGGAAAGTAGCCAAGTACAATTTGTTAATAGAAGACCAGAAAGTGCTGGTCCGCAGGATATGGTAAACCTCTGGTTAAGCTATAAATTTTTAGAGGGTAATTTAAATGGCTTTGGTTTAGGTTTTGGGGGTAACTATGCGAGTGAAAATGTCATCATGAACAGGTTACTACCTGGTGCTTTTGCATTGCCAGCTTATACTGTATTAAACGCATCAGCATCTTACCAAACTAACCGAATTGGCTTAATCTTAAAGTTAGACAACCTTACCAATAAAGAGTACTACAAAGGTTGGTCTACCATAGAAGCACAAAGACCAAGAACTGTAAATGCTAGCCTTAGTTACAAGTTTTAAGCATAAAATTTAAGATGAGCTTTAAAAAAAGTATCAGAAAAATTCACCTCTGGCTCGGATTATCATCCGGGCTAGTGGTGTTTATAGTCAGCATCACTGGCTGTTTGTATGTTTTTCAAAAAGAAATATCAAGCCTATATTATCATGATGTTTTGTATGTTGATGTACCCAAAAACACATCAACTGTACCTATATCCGAGCTCATTAAAAAAGCAGAACTCGAATACGGTAAACAAATCCCTATACGTACTGCAACCAGCTTTAAACAGGCTGATAAAGCATGGGAATTTATGTTTTTCAAAGCTGGTCCAGAAGATGCCATTACCTATTTTGAAGCCATTGAATATTACGATGCCATTTATATCAACCCATATACAGGAACCATTACTGGCAAAATAGACTATAAGTATAATTCCTTTAGTCTGGTAAAATATATGCATTGGAGTTTACTGTTAAGCACTCCGTATGGCCAGCCTATTGTTGGTTATGCTACATTAATTTTTGTGGTGATGCTTATCAGTGGTATCATTTTGTGGTGGCCAAAGAACCTTAAAAAATCTAATGTTAATAAGAGTTTTAAAGTTAAATGGTCGGCAAAATTTAAACGCCTCAATTACGATTTGCATAATGTAGCTGGTTTTTATGCCTCATTTGTGTTATTACTTTTAGCCCTTACGGGGATGGTTTGGGCTTTTAAATGGTTTCAGGCCACGGTTTATGTTGTAGCTGCACAAAGTACCACAGCTCCAGAGAAAATAAAGCTAAGTTCTAACCCCGCTGATTCTACCTTAAAAACTATCCAAAACCCTATTGATTTAGCTTACCATACTGCCAAAAAAGAATTAGCAGAAGCAGATAGATTAGCTATACTAAAACCTGCTACCCCAGAAGCCACTATAAGGGTTACCGGATACCATGGTAAAGAAGTTTACTACAACCAAGACCAATTACAGTTTGACCAGTATAGCGGTAAGCGTTTACATCGCAAAAATTTTGCTGATGCCAATAACGGAGAAAAAATTATCGCCATGAATTATGATATACACGTAGGGGCCATTTTAGGCTTGCCCGGTAAAATATTAGCCTTTATAGCTAGCCTTATATCGTCTAGCTTACCCATTACCGGTTTTATGATATGGTGGGGCAGAAGAAATAAAAAACCAAAAATCATCACCACGCAAAAATTAATTACAGCTTAACAAATCATAATTATGAAAACTCTAAAATCATTACTCTTTTTAGCCTTATTAGCGCTTCCATTTAAAAATTTATTAGCCCATGCCTTATGGATAGAAACTCCGCTAAATGGTAAAATAGGACAAGCACAGCAAGTAAACATTTTTTATGGCGAATATGCAACGCAAGAAAAAGAAGCACCAGCTAAATGGTATTCTGATGTTAACCAGTTTAGCTTATGGCTGATACAACCTGGAAAAGAGAAAATTAAATTAGAAGTAGAAGAGACGGAAGATGGTTTCATAGCATCTTTTACACCTACCGTACAAGGGCAATATGCTTTATCGGTAGTACATGAAGCCAAAGAATTAGGCGGTACAACTAAATATGAATTTTCTTCTTATACTGTGGTAAATGTAGGTAATGTTAAAGCTCAGGCTGATGTACCAAATCCATTAAAAACAGTTTTTAAATCGCAAAAAATATATCAAAAAAATCAGGAAGTACAATTTCAGGTTTTGTTAAATAACAAAGCCTTTGTAAAAGGGAAAGTCATGATTTTTTCGCCTGAGGGTTGGAGTAAAGAATACATCGCTGATGAAAATGGCTATATTACTTTTACACCTATATGGAAAGGCTTTTATCTTTTAGAAGCCAGTAATTACGAAAAAGTAAATGGTACACACTACGGTAAAACTTATGATGCCAGTTGGCAAGGTGCAACTTCGGGTATTTATATTCAATAAGCTATAAGTGGTATTAATACTCCATTTCAATCAGCTATAAACAAAAATCCTCGCCTTATTATAGTAGCGAGGATTTTTTTACTTATCAACCTATTCTATTAAACCTAAACGATATAATTCCAGGCTCTGGTATCTTCTATTCTACCATGTTTGATATCATCTAATGCTGTTCTCATTTGATGAGCAAAAACACTTTCAGCAGGGTTTGGTAATTCATAAACCTTGCCTTCATGGGTTATGGCTGCTATTTGAGCAATAGTTGCTGCGGTACCAGCACCAAAAGCATCGCTACAAGTTCCGTTTTGTATGGCTTCTAAAACCTCTTTTACAGAAACTCTTCTTTCTTCTACTTCATACCCAAAGTCTTTTGCCAATGTTAAAACGCTATCTCTGGTTACACCTTTTAAAATGGTATCGCGGGTAGATGGAGTTAAAACTTTATGATTGATAACAAATGCAATATTAGCTGCTCCCATTTCTTCTATGAACTCGTGGTTTTTAGCATCAGTCCAAATCAACTGATCGTAACCCTGCTCTAAAGCTTTTTTTGCAGGATACATAGAACCACCATAATTTCCGGCTGCTTTGGCATATCCATAACCTCCTTCACAGGCTCTTGAAAACTCAGTTTCTACCTTTACATTTAAATTTTTTGAAAAATATGCTCCAACCGGACAGGTCAATATCATAAACTTATACGTTTCTGATGGTGTAACACCCAAAAACCTATCTGTTGCAAACATATAAGGTCTTATGTATAAAGAGCAACCCTCTTTTGATGGTATCCAATCTCTTTCCAAATCTACCAATGCAGCAATGCACTTTACAAAAACATCCTCTGGCAAGGTAGGCATACACATACGCTCTGCAGATTTATTAAAGCGTTCTGCATTTTTATCGGGACGGAAAACAGAAACTTTTCCATCAGCATGTTTATAGGCTTTTAATCCTTCAAAAAAAGATTGTCCGTAGTGCAGTGAAGAAATTGCCGGACTTACACTAATATCTCCGTAAGGTATAATTTCAAAATTTTGCCACTTTCCGTTTTCATAATCCGCAACTAACATGTGGTCTGTAAATACCCTACCAAAAGGTAAATTATCAAAATCAACCTGTGATAATCTAGATGTCTTAACCTTAGTTATTTTAATATCAAGTGTTTCCAAAATATGCTTCCTAAATGTATAGCTTACAAAATTACAATATTTGTTTGATTAAGAATTTTAGAAACGTCATAAATTTTATTTTTTTCTTTGTTCATCTTAACCTCAAATAGCTTTGCCATAGGATTTGAGCAAATTTATTTTATTTTTGGTCATCGGCAGGTATCATTTTGTAATTTCATATCTTATAAATATCAATATCGGCTTTCGCATCAGCTTCATTTTCATGATAAAAAAATAACATCAATGTTTACCCAAATAGAAAAGTTAAAATCATTAGCATTTTTAGATAGATTACTGATTTTTAAGTTTTTACTAAAATGGCTTTTCATTTGTAGCATTATTGGTGTGCTTAGTGGAACAGCATCTGCCTGGTTTTTGATAGCTTTAAATTGGGCAACCAACCTTCGTGAACAACAGCTTTGGATCATTGGCTTTCTTCCTTTAGCGGGTGTATTGATTGTATTTTTATACGACAAACTGAGTAAAGATGCCGCAAGAGGTAATAACCTTATTTTAGAAGAAATACATCACCCTAAAAAGAAAATACCCCTATTGATGGCCCCACTCATATTTTTTAGTACTGTTACCACGCATTTATTCGGAGGTTCGGCAGGTAGAGAGGGTTCTGCTGTACAAATGGGTGCCGCCTTAGCTGATGAGGTAAACCGTTGGTTAAAACTTCATAAAAGAGACCGCCGAATTTTGCTGATATGTGGTATAAGTGCTGGCTTTGCATCTTTATTTGGCACTCCACTAGCTGCTACTATTTTTGCTTTAGAGGTATTTTTAGTAGGTACTTTAGTTTACGAGGCTATTTTACCTAGCCTTTTTGCTGCAATTATTGCACATTGGGTTTGTAACCTTTGGGAACCAGGACATAGCCATTATGCGATATTTCACATTCCTGATATCAACGCCATAAATATTTTAATAGCCATATTAGCCGGAATAATTTTTGGCTTGGCAGGAAGATTATTTGCTAATACCAATCATTTATCTCATGCCTTGTTTAAAAAATATGTTCCTCATATTTACCTCAGACCCGTAGTAGCTGCCGCAATGGTCATTTGTTTTTTATTGATTTGGGGCGATACTGAATTTATAGGCTTAGGTTTAGATACCATTGAAAATGCGTTTCATATTCAACAACCTTATTATAGCTTTCTCATAAAAATTGTATTAACTGCAATAACTTTAGGGGCAGGTTTTAAAGGTGGAGAAGTTACTCCTTTATTTTTTATTGGTGCTACTTTAGGTAGCGCACTATCCGGTATATTGCCTTTACCTATTGATTTATTAAGTGGTATGGGCTTTGTTGCTGTATTTACTGCTGCAGCTAATACACCTATTGCTTGTATTTTGATGGGTATAGAGCTTTTTGGAGCATCATCAGCCATATATATCGCCATTAGCTGTGTGGTTGCCTACCTTTTCTCTGGACATAATGGTATTTACAGCTCGCAAAAAATTGGTCATGCCAAACATCCTTTTTGGATCAGACATACCGGAAAATATTTAAATATGTTTAATTAAAATAAAGTAACCATGAAAAAATCAGCTATTGCAAGTTTAGTAGTATTAGCATCTGTATGGATGGCTTGTAACCAAAATCAACCTTCTACGAGTCAAACAGACTCAACAGTAACCCCAAGTGAAGATGCTTTAGAGACACAATGTTTTACTGCTGTTGTTGGGAAAGACTCGGCCAGCATGAAGTTGAATAACTTAGACGGTAAAATATCAGGGCAATTGGCTTTTAATTTTTTTGAAAAGGATGACAGCGATGGAGAGATAAAAGGGGAGTTTAAAGGTGATACACTTTTTGTAGATTATATTTTTAAAGCAGAAGGCAGCATTTCTAAGAATCCTTTGGCTTTCCTAAAAAAAGATGGAAAACTATATCAAGGATATGGTGAGATAGAAACCTATTTAGGAAAAACCTATTTTAAAGAACCTGCTGCAATCAATTTTGATAAAGGCTTTGTGTTTGAACAAGATACTTGTAAATAGAAGATTTATTTATTATAAATTTCAAGTTTAGGATGTTTGTGAAGGGCATCCTAAACTTGAAATTAATAGTTATTTTCTATTAGCGGTTCATTCACTCATGGCTTTCTAACCCTAAGTGGATATTAGCTCTTTTTTTGTAATAGCGTTTTCGCACAAGTCTTTCCGGCCTCATAGGCGGCCAACCCTAGCCACTTTTTTCTTAAAAAAAAGTCCTCCAAAAACGAGGAACGAGTTCATGAATACCTAAGAAAAAACATAAACAAAAAATGAATAATTCAAGGCTGATGAAGATTTGTCGTTCCGTCTAAATCTTCATAGGCCATCCCTCGTTCTTCGGAGAGATGAGTTTTATATTTAAGTCAGTCTCTCTAAATACCCGCCTTTTAAGTTCTTTGTACTTTATACTATGTACTTTCTACTTCTAGGTTATAAGTGTAAACTATCCAATATTTAGGCATCTTTTTACTTTGTACTTTTTACTTTTTACTTTTTACTTAAATATAGCCTATAGCGAATGCGGTTTTGTGTTCGAGTTTATAAAAACTTTCATAAACCACGACCGAGCAAAAATAAGCGCTAATTGTTTTTGAGTGTGGGTAAGCCTTGTGCGACAAAGGCTCCTGCGGGATTGTTCAAGGGTTTTGATTACTTTTTCCCTCTAAAAAGTAATGGGCCCCGCCGGCTCTTGAGGCGGATAATTATTATCATTAAAGATATTTGAACTAATAGGCTTAACACACAAGACTTTCCAACCCTAGCCGGGTAGCGGCTTCTTTCTTTTCCTTGATGAAAAGAAACAAAAATCAAGGCTGATGAATATTTGTCGTTTCGTCTAAATA
>NZ_KE384316.1:0-13814 GCF_000425145.1 Pedobacter glucosidilyticus DSM 23534 | reverse complement strand
GGCTGATGAATATTTGTCGTTTCGTCTAAATAAATCTTTATCCACAATCCTAAGTGGTGTGAATGGTTTTACTTAATGAAGGTTTCTACAACACCCGTAGGATTGTTTCCCGCTAGTACTTAATGAAAGCTTTCGCAAAAGATTTATTTGCCTACACTTCCAAATCTTCATAGGCCGTCCTCGTTCTTCGGAGAGATAAGTTTTATGTTCAAAGGAAGTTCCTATATATTATATCTCAATTTTAGGTTCTTTATACTTTCTACTCTGTACTTTTTACTATTAAAATATCCGCTTTTTAGGTTCTTTATACTTTCTACTCCGTACTTTTTACTATTCAAATACCCGCTTTTTAAGTTCTTTCTACTTAGTACTTTCTACTCCGTACGCTATAAAACATCATAAAAAAAGAAATCCCTGCTCAAGTAAAATCTGAACAGGGATTTTTTATATAATGAAGGCAAGCGCCTGATGTTTTTGATTACATCATACCACCCATACCGCCACCCATAGGAGGCATAGCAGGAGCAGAAGAACCTTCTTCAGCTTCGTCAGCTAAAACACACTCTGTTGTTAACAACATAGCAGCAATAGAAGCAGCATTTTCTAATGCAACACGAGAAACTTTAGTAGGGTCTATTACACCAGCACCAATTAAGTTTTCGTAAACATCAGTACGGGCATTATAACCGTAATCTGCTTTACCTTGTTTAACATTGTGTACTACAATAGAACCTTCAATTCCGGCATTAGCGCAGATTTGACGTAGAGGCTCTTCAATAGCTCTTTTAATGATTTTGATACCTGTAGTTTCATCTTCATTAGCACCTTTTAAGCCTTCTAAAGACTCAACCGCTCTAATGAAAGCAACGCCACCACCTGCAACAATACCTTCTTCTACAGCTGCTCTTGTAGCATGTAAAGCATCGTCAACACGGTCTTTTTTCTCTTTCATTTCTACTTCTGTAGCAGCACCAACATAAAGAACTGCAACACCACCAGCTAATTTAGCTAAGCGCTCTTGTAATTTTTCTTTATCGTAGTCTGATGTAGTAGTTTCTATCTGAGCTTTGATTTGGTTAACACGAGCTTTGATATCATCACCGTTACCAACACCATTGATGATAGTTGTATTGTCTTTATCTACAGTAATTTTCTCTGCCTGACCTAGGTAAGAAAGATCTGCGTTTTCTAATTTATAACCTCTTTCTTCAGAAATTACAGTACCGCCAGTTAAGATAGCGATGTCTTCTAACATAGCTTTTCTTCTATCACCAAAACCTGGAGCTTTAACAGCTGCAACTTTTAATGAACCACGGATTTTATTTACCACTAAAGTAGCTAATGCTTCTCCGTCTAAATCCTCAGCAATAATTAAAAGCGGTTTACCAGTTTGTACTTGTTTTTCTAAAACAGGTAATAACTCTTTCATGTTACTGATTTTTTTATCGTAGATTAAGATATAAGGATTATCTAATTCTACTTCCATTTTATCAGCATTGGTTACAAAGTAAGGAGATAAGTAACCTCTATCAAACTGCATACCTTCTACAGTTTTCACTTCAGTTTCTGTACCTTTTGCTTCTTCAACAGTGATAACACCATCTTTACCTACTTTGGCCATAGCCTCAGCAATTAAAGAACCAATAACATCATCGTTATTAGCAGAGATAGAAGCAACTTGCTTAATTTTGTTATTATCTTCTCCTACAGTTTGAGACTGAGATCTTAAGTTCTCAACAACTACAGCAACTGCTTTATCAATACCGCGTTTTAAATCCATCGGGTTTGCGCCAGCAGCTACGTTTTTAATACCTGCAGTTACAATAGCTTGTGCTAAAACAGTGGCAGTAGTAGTACCATCACCTGCAATATCAGCAGTTTTAGAAGCTACTTCTTTAACCATTTGAGCGCCCATGTTTTCTAAAGCATCTTTCAACTCGATTTCTTTAGCAACAGTAACACCATCTTTAGTAATAGCAGGAGAACCAAATTTCTTATCGATAATTACGTTTCTTCCTTTAGGACCTAAAGTTACTTTAACTGCATTAGCTAAAATATCTACACCGCGTTTTAAAGCATCACGGGCTTCTACATTGTATTTAACTTGTTTTGCCATTTTCTTTTTTAGTATTGAGATTTGAGTATTACGTATTGAGAAAAACTCCCAATACAAACTAAAATTCTATTTTTAAATTGATTTCTTCGCAATACGAATATCGCACTACGCTATACCAGATTATAAAATCGCGTAAATATCAGACTCACGCATAATTAAATATTCTTTACCTTCATAAGTAATCTCGGTACCAGAATATTTACCATATAAAACCTGATCACCAACTTTTACAGTCATTGGTTCATCAACTTTACCGTTACCAACTGCTACAACAGTTCCGCTTTGAGGTTTTTCTTTAGCAGTATCAGGAATGTAAATACCTGATGCAGTTTTCTCTTCTGCAGGAGCAGCTTCTACCACTACTCTGTCTGCGATAGGTTTAATGTTCAATGCCATAGTTCTATTTTATGATTTTAATTTTTTTTCGTTTGCTCTACACTACTCATAGAGTATGCCAAAGGCTATAATTGTCATTTTTTCATTTTCAACCCTTCTATGAGCTTATTTTTAACAATTTTTAAATGTCAGCTTGTCAGCAGTACTGCAATTTTTTTCCATCAGCACTTCAAAATAAAGTCAATAAAAAAGCCACCCCGATTTGGAGTGGCTCATTATAAAATCTTTTACTTTGATTACTTAGCTGTATCTGCTGGTTTACCTTGTGGTAATGATGGCAATGCAGACGGCGCAGCAGTTTTATCTATCTGCTCTTGTATTTTAGAATCTTTACCAGAACCTCCTGTTGTAGCAGTTGGCGAACCTACATTAATCAATAAGGAAATTACCATTAGGGCAATTGCTAAACCCCAACTTCCTTTTTCTAGGATATCTCCGGTACGTTGTACCCCCATGATATTGTTAGAGGATGAAAAACCTGATGATAAACCTCCACCTTTAGGGTTTTGTACCAAAATAATTAAAACCAGCAGTATACAAATAATAATTGCTAGTATGATTAAAAACGTTGTCATATATATTTTAATTAACTTTTAACTCTAAGTATTTAATTTGGCTGGCAAAGTAAGTGCTTTTTTCCGGATATTTCAAACTTAATTTCTTGTAAACCTCTAAAGCCTTATGATATAGCATTTGTTCTACATAAACCTTAGCTAAGGTTTCTGAAACTAATTCATGACTATCCTCTGAACTTCTTTTTGCTTTATTCTCTGTATCTATTTTATTTGCTGGTGGAGGCTTTATCTGAGGTTCTTCTTTAATAAAACGCTCAATAATCTGATATTCTTTTCTTCTAAAATCAAAAGGTATGGTCTGAGATTGCTGATGAGCTAAATCATCAACCGTACGCAGGTGGAAAATATTTTCTGCTATTTGATGACTCAAAACATCCTCTTTTACTGCAATCTGCTTGCTTGTATCTAACTTAAAACTAGCATAAGGTTGCGTATTTTGATACTCCTTGCGGGTTTTTGCTAACCACCATAAAAAGGTATAAGGCAAACGTTCATCATTATATTTGGAAACATCTTGATGATGATGAGCAATACTTACAATTTCTTCTTGCTGGTGATGGATTACTGGTTCTTCTTGTACCTCTTGTTCTAAGTTTTCTATTACAGGTTCTTGCTGGGTTATTGTATCTTTTACCTCATTTTCTAAAGCCGCTGTATTTACAGAAACTTCATCAACAATGGTCTGGTTCACTGTATAATCAATACCTTGGTCTAGCGTTTCAACCTCAATAACCGTATTTTTTATTTCTTGATTTTCTTCTTCTTCTTCTTCTTCTTCTTCTTCTTCTTCTTCTGCTGCTGCTGCTGCTGCTGCTGCTGCTGCTTTTTCTTCTTCTTCTTCTTCAAATACTGATGGGGTAGCTGTTTCTATATCTTCAGCAGAAATTTCTTCATCTATACTTAATGGTAATTCTTCCTGCTCTACTGATGGTTCTTCTACAACCATTTCTGAAGAGGTAGATACATTAAGATTTATATCATTTTCTTCTTTTACCGGGTTTACCGTTGGAATAATATGCTCTAATACCACATCAGCAATCTCTTCATAAACTTCATCTTCATGATTAAAACTTTCAGCGGCAGGCGAAGATACCTCATCATGGCTGTCCATGGTTTCTTGTTTAAGCTCGGTAGGAGTTTCTACCAGGTTATTTTCAGGGCTTAAATCTTCCTGAATGATAGAAACCAATGCTTCTTGTGTTACTTCTTTTTCTTCCTCAGGCTCTAAAGATGAATAATCTTTATTTAATTTCTCTGGATGATGAATGATATGGTAAAGTACTGTTCTATCGGGTAATATAGTGGCTGCCTGTGCAAGTTTCTGGTTAAAAGCTGATGAGTTTTGCGCAGCTTTTGTTGCCAATAAATAAAGTGTTTGGCAATAAGGATATTTATGAATTAAGCTTTCTAAATCTGCTAATTTGCGCTCATTAAGCTTTTGCAAATCCAACAGATAATCAGAAAATCTTATTTCTTTTGTATGATTATATTCTAATTGCTCCAAAATTTATCTTTTTTTAAGATTTGTGAAGGTAAAAAAACCTTACCAATTGGCAAAAGCTCTGTTATAAATATCTTCTGTTAATTGTGCGTTAATATCCTTGATTAAAGCTTGTTCCTGACTGGCAAATGCGCTTCCTTGGGTAGAAAAATCTCTAAACCGGGTAAAAGATTGTTCGAAACTTTTATCAGGCTCTATGGTATTGGTATATTTTACCTGTACTGTAATGGTAAGCCTATTTAAGCCTGCTGATACTTGCTGGTCGCCCTGTATAGCAACGGGTTGTATGTTATAATCTGTTATACGCCCTTGAAAATCTGCATCGCCATTGGTTCTTAAAAAACTTAAGGATGTTTGCGTTCTGATACGGTCTTTTAAAGCTTCGGTAAAACTCTGACTAAGAATAGGAACTACCAGTGGCGCATTATTCTCAAATAAAGATACTGATACGGTTTTCATCCCGGCAGATATAGACCCTCCTGTAAAAGAATAAATACCGCAAGCATTTAATAGCATCAGCATGGCACATATAACAATATAACCTCTTTTTCTCATGTCTTTAGTTGAGATTTAATTCTTTAATTTTTCTGTACAAAGTACGTTCTGATATCCCTAACTCTTCTGCTGCCGATTTACGTTTACCCTTATGTTTTTTTAAAGCTTTCTTAATCATATCGGCCTCTTTATCTATCAAAGATAAAGATTCTTCTATTTCCTCTGCATCTTGGGTAATATGAAAATCATCCTGACGGTTTACTATTGGCTGTTGTATGGTTAACTGAGGCTCAATGTGCTGCACATCTAAATCCTGATATAAAGAATTTATAATTTGCGGATGTGTAGCGGCATAGTTAGAAACGTTATCACCACTCTGAATAATATCGGCTACTAATTTTTTAAGTTCTACCATATCTTTTTTCATATCAAAAAGAACTTTGTAGAGGATATCACGCTCAGAAAAATCTTCTTTTTTACCGTTATCTAAACGCATAGGTAAAGAAGATTGCTGGTCTTGCGGAATATAAGTAAGCAATGTTTGAGCAGTAATGTGTCGGTTTTTCTCTAAAACTGCTATTTGCTCTGCAATGTTTTTAAGCTGTCTTACGTTACCGGGCCAATTAAAATTGGTTAAAACTTGTACTGCACCTTCATCTAAAGTAACATTTGGCGAGCGATATTTATCAGAAAAATCGGCTACAAATTTTCTAAATAACAGATGAATATCTTCTCTTCTATCTCTTAAAGGTGGTATTTTAAGTGGTACTGTATTTAAGCGGTAATATAAATCTTCTCTAAATTTACCTGCTCTTACAGCTTCATACATTTCTACATTGGTAGCTGCAACAACCCTTACATCAGTTTTTTGCACTTTAGAAGATCCAACACGGATATACTCACCAGACTCTAACACACGCAACAACCTAGCTTGTGTACCTAAAGGTAACTCGCCAACTTCATCTAAAAATATGGTACCACCGTTAACTACTTCAAAATATCCTTTTCTGGCTTCATGGGCACCTGTAAAAGAGCCTTTTTCATGACCAAAAAGTTCAGAATCTATGGTTCCTTCTGGTATGGCGCCACAGTTTACCGCAATAAAAGGCCCATGTTTACGAGCACTAAGCTGATGGATGATGTGTGAAAAAACTTCTTTACCAGAACCACTTTCGCCAGTAATTAATACGGTTATATCTGTAGGTGCAACTTGTCTGGCTATATCAATAGCTCGGTGTAACAAGGGCGAAGCCCCTATAATACCAAACCTTTGTTTAATATCTTGTATATCCATTTTTTTAAAGTAAAAAGTACACAGTAGAAAGTATTTGCTTACTACCTTATTTTAAGATTTGAGCATGGAGATTAAGCTATGCGTTCTTGTATAACCTCTCATGTCTAGCGTCTCAAATCTAACGTCTCCCATCTAAAATTTATTGAACCACTTTACCAATTAATGTAGCAGTTGTAGTTTTTTCTACTAAAACATTTACATAGTCTCCTGGTTTATAGGCATCTCCAACAGGAAAAATAACCATGAAATTTTGATCGCTACGACCACAATAATCATTTTTAGATTTTTTAGAAAAGCCTTCTATCAAAACTTTTTCTATTTTACCTATTCTTTGTTGCGCTCTGTAATGACTGTGTATTTGCTGTTTAGCGATAACTTCTTCTAGTCTTCTTTGCTTAACATCTTCAGGAATATCATCTTTAAACTTCTTAGCCGCTGGTGTGCCTGGTCTTTCAGAATAAGAGAACATATAAGCAAACTCATATTTCACAAAATCCATCATGCTTAAAGTATCTTGATGTTCTTCTTCTGTTTCTGAGCAAAAACCTGTAATAATATCTGTAGAAATTGCGCATTCAGGAATAATACGTCTGATAGCCTCTACCCTTTCCATATACCAATGGCGGTCGTAAGTACGGTTCATAATTTCTAGCACCCTAGAGTTGCCAGATTGTACTGGCAGATGAATGTAATTACAAATATTCTCGTATTTAGCTATGGTAGTTAAAACCTCATCAGTAATATCTTTTGGATGGGAAGTAGAAAATCTTACTCTTAAATCCGGACTTACCAAAGCTACCATTTCTAGCAATTGGGCGAAGTTTACCTTCTCTGTACCATCTTCTGAAGCCCACTTATAAGAATCAACATTTTGTCCTAATAAAGTAACTTCGCGGTAGCCGGCAGCAAATAAATCTTGAGCTTCTTTTACTACAGAATGTGCATCTCTGCTACGCTCTCTACCTCTTGTAAAAGGTACCACACAGAAAGAACACATATTATCGCAACCTCTCATGATAGAGATAAAAGCAGAAATTCCGTTAGAGTTTAACCTTACCGGATTGATATCTGCATAAGTTTCTTCTCTACTTAATAATACGTTTACGGCTTTGTTACCATCATCAACTTTGTTGATGAGATTAGGTAAATCTCGGTAAGCATCAGGACCAACCACCACATCAACCAGTTTTTCTTCTTCTAAGAATTTTGCTTTTAAACGCTCTGCCATACAGCCTAAAACGCCCACAATCATTCCCGGATTTTTAGCTTTAGAAGCGCTAAACTGTTTCAGTCTGTTTCTTACCCTTACCTCAGCATTTTCACGAATAGAACAGGTATTGATAAATACAATATCTGCCTCGGTAAAATCTGCAGTGGTTACAAAACCATCATCGGCAAGTATAGAAGCTACAATTTCACTATCAGAAAAGTTCATGGCGCAACCATAACTTTCTATATATAATTTACGACCATTATTATTTTTACTGGCTTCTAATACCAGAGCCTGGCCTTGTTTGGCTTCATCATGCTCTTTAGAAGGTATATTTAATTCTAACATCTAAATATTTTTAGGATTACAAAATTAGGATTTTTTTAGTAAAATGACAGTTTGTCAGCCTTTTAATTTATTTAACTCCTTTTAAAATTATATTTCTGGCTAAATAATTGAATACCCTAATAATTATTATATTTATACAGCATGGAGCAAAGCCCAAAACCTAAAAAATTTTTGATTTTAAAATGGCTACTAGGTGTACTCCTAGTGGTTTTACTCTTATTAGGTAGTGGCGCTTATTACTTAAATAAACAGTGGAAACCCCTACTTACTGATGTTTTACAAAAAGCTGTTACCGATGTTTCGGATAGCTTATACAAGGTAAAGTTTAGTGATATCCGTATCAATGTATTAACGGGTAGTGCTTATATAGATAGTATCCATATTTATCCGGATACGGCTATTTACAACAAAATGATTGCCCAAAAAGATGCCCCAGAAAACCTTTTTGAACTTAAAATCAATCATCTTGGTTTAAAAAATATCCACCCTTCTAAAATATATTTTGATAGAAAATTAGCCATTGATGCTATTTCTATTTTAAGGCCCGAATTAAATATCATTTATACCAAGCTAAAATATCCGCGAAAGCGAGAAGAAGACCACAGAACAACCTATCAAAAAATTAAACACCTTTTAAAATCGGCAAGGGTTGGTACTGTTTTTTTTAATAATGTAAAGTTTAAATATGTAGACAGGTCTTTATCTTTAACCAAACCAGATATCACCAATTTAGATAATTTAAACATCAGATTAAATGATATTTTGATAGATTCTGCCGCACAATATGATCAAAGTCGGATTTTTACCACTAAAGATATCATAGCCGAACTTAAAGATTATAGCTATCCTACAGCTGACTCTTTATACATCATTAAACTAGAAAAGATGCAGTTTTCTACCTTAAAAAAAGAGCTATTGATTAAAAATTTTAGGTTGGCTCCACGATATAATGAGATGGCTTTTTCTAATTTATTTGAGAAACAACACGAACGTTATAGCTTAAGTTTTGATACCATTAGCTTTAAAAATGTGAATTATCCGGCACTTATTGATGAAAGATTGATAGCTGCACAAAAAGTTTTACTGAAGAAAGGCGATGTATCTGTTTTTTTAAACAGAGGAAAGGCTTCTAAAGGAATTGATAAGGGTAAAAACTTTCCTCATTTGGCTTTGCAGCGGGTAAATTGGACTATACATACTGACACTATTGAGCTAAATAATACTAAAATTGCTTATGCCGAATATAACCCCAAAACAGGAGCTAAAGGAACTATCTCCTTTCATCATTTAAGAGGTTATTTGTTTAACATCAGTAATAGCCCTTATTTTTTAAAGAAAAACCATTTTGCTGATGCTTATTTACAAACACTTTTTTTAGGTAAAGGAAACTTAAATGTGCATATCAGATTTGATTTAACAGATAAATTAGGTGCATTTAGCTATAAGGGATCTATAGGAAAAATGCCTATGGAGACCATAAACCCTATTACCAGACCTTTGGCCATGGTGATGGTAAAATCTGGAACCATGAATAGTTTAGATTTTTCTGCTAAGGGAAATATCAGAGGAGCCAGCGGCTTTGTTAAAATCAATTATCAAGATTTAAGTGTTACCCTCATGAAAAAAGATGAGGATAATAATTTAAAAAAAATGGGCTTAATTTCTTTGGTGGCTAATGCGCTATTACTTAAGCAAAGCAATCCTTCTAAAAACGAAGCTTTAAGAGTTTCTTACCCTAGCTATGCAAGACCAGCCGATGGTTCTTTTTTTAATTTAATGTGGAAAGTTATCTTTACAGGGCTAAAAGAAAGTGTTGGCATTAGTAAAGAACAGGAAGAAAAAATTGCCCAAAAGGCTTCTAAACTAAAAGAGGCAAAATTACGTAGAGAAAAAAGAAAAGCCGAAAGACAAAAAAAGAAAGAAGATAAACAAGATTAAGCATGTTTAAGACTATTAAATATTTTAGCTTCATAGCAGTACTGTGGTTAACAAGTGCTTGCTCAGAACAAATTACAGATAAGCTGGTTGCCAGCCAAAATCTTAAAAAATTACAGATTGAGGAAAGCAATCTTGATAGAATTGACAGTTTACTGGGTTCGGCCCTTATTAATAATTGGACAGCAGGCGTTACAGCCTTGGTTGCTAAAAACGGACAAGTTTTCTATGACAAAGGTTTTGGCTTTAGAGACCGTGAATCTAAAGCTTTAATGCGCCCAACAGATATTTTCCGAATTGCGTCTATGAGCAAACCTATCATTTCTGTTGCTACCATGATTTTGGTTGAGCAAGGAAAGCTAAAACTAGACGACCCTGTTTCTAAATACATCCCTGAGTTTAAAAACCCACAAGTTTTGGCCAGCTTTAATGCTACAGATACCACTTATACTACCGTACCTGCAAATCAAGAAATTACCATCAAAAATTTACTTACCCATACATCGGGTATTGGTTATGGCTTTGCAGATTCTACCTTAAAAAAGATTTACGATAAACATGATATCCCTGATTTAGCAACGGTAAAAAATATCACCATAGAACAAAGCATGAAAAAGCTGGGCACTTTGCCTTTAGGTGTACAACCAGATAGCAAATTTTATTATGGTTTAAGTACCGATGTTTTAGGATATGTAATAGAAGTTGCCTCTGGTAAAAAGTTAGATTTCTTCTTGAAAGAATATATTTTTAGCCCGATAGGGATGAATAGTACTTACTTTTTCTTGCCTCCGGAAAGCACTTACCGTTTAGCAGCTATGTACAGCGAGACTAAAGAAGGGAGATTGATTAAAACTTACCCTATCAGTGGTAAATTCAATATCAACTATCCTATTAGAGGTGCTAAAACTTATCTTTCGGGAGGTTCTGGCTTATGCTCAACCGTAGAAGATTATGCCCTGTTTTTACAGATGATTTTAAACAAAGGCACTTACGGTGGTAAAAGAATTTTAAAAGCAGAAACCGTTGAAATGATGTCGCAAAACCAAATTGGAGATTTACAAGTGGGTAAAAATAAGTTTGGTTTAGGTTTCGAGATTGCCACCGAACAAGGCTTAGCAAACGGTGCTAAAGTGGGTAAATTAAGTTGGAGCGGAGCTTTCAACACGATGTTTTGGATAGACCCACAAAGAAATGCTATAGCCATTCTAATGACTCAGGTTTACCCAGCTATCCACAAAAAGGAATTTTACAACAAGTTTGAAACCTTGGTTAATGATGCGATGGATAGAGGGTTGAAGGAGAAAGATTGAGGGTAAGGAAAAAGTTGAGCTGATAACCCTCTATTAAACTCTTTTTTTGCTGCTATAGCTTGTCTAACTATTGCTTATAACTTTGTCAAGTTTAGCTCTGATGTATAAAATTCTGTAGGTTCTTCTGATAAGAATAATTCAAGCTCTTTATGGTGGTTAAACCCACCTATTTTTTGCCTATAAATTGCTGATATTTTAGGATTTTCTATTTCTAGCTTTCTGTTTTTACTAATTGTTAAAAACTCTTCTTCCTGGTCGATTCCTAAAAATCTTCTATTTCTGAGAGGATTATGAATTAGTTAAATACACTACTTAAAGGAAATTAAAATGTTAACAAAACTATGTATTTACATAATATCATGATTTAGAATTGATTAACTTTTAATATAGTAAAAATTGATACTTATCGTGTGTAATTATCTGAAAATGATCTATTTATAATTTTTATTTATCAAAATTTGATCTAATATTTGTTTAAATTTTGATAAATATGGATGTAACCTTTGAAAAATCAGAACAAACAACAGTTGAATGGTTAACTCCTCCAACATTAGTAAAGATGCTAGGGGAATTTGATTTAGATCCATGTTCGCCAGAAAATCCACCTTTTACGCATGCTAAAGTAAATTATACAATTAAAGACAATGGTTTGGAAAAAATATGGTTTGGTAGAGTATATATGAATCCTCCGTATGGTAAAGGGATGGAAAAATGGTTGGAAAAGTTAAAAATTCATGGAAACGGAATTGCTTTAATTTTCGCAAGAACAGAAACAAAAACATTTTTCAAACATATTTGGGATGATGCGGATGCATTACTTTTCGTAAAAGGAAGAATAAAGTTTTTCAATTTAGAAGGTAAGCAGGTTGGTACTCCTGGTTCTCCCAGCGTTTTTATTGCTTACGGTAGTAATAATGTAGAAGCCTTAAAAAATTCAAAAATAGAGGGAAAATTAATTGTATTAAAGTAATTCGTACAAAATGAATTCTGCTACATTAAATTCAGCGTCAAAAATCCAATCGTTTTCTTTTAATAATTTTGAAATCGCTTCATCTTTATTTTTTACGTTTTCTACAATTCCTAGAACTTGAAGATTATTAACTTCAACATCCCTATTTGGCCCTATAGTCTCACCTTCTGGTGTTAATATGATATATTTCTTCATTATTTAAATCTTCTTATATTTTCCGCGACCTATAAATTCAATAATCCCCTTATCTCTTAAAATTTGTAATTGTTGTCTTAATTTATCTCTAATGAAGTTGTTGTTAGGATATTTTAATTTGAGCTTTTCTTCAAATTGATACATTTCATCGAGTGAAAAAACTTCTTTATTGATGTTATCAACACATTTTAAAGTGTCTAAAATCCAGCCCTTAACATCTTTGCTTTTTGTTCTTAAAAACAAGGTTTTATTGAAAGTTTCTTTAACTAAGTCGTGATTAATAATTTTAGCGTTTTTTATTAAAAAGACTTTTCCAGCTTCTGCAACTTTAGAAATATCAATATTGCAACCTATCCATCCTGCTCTTCTTGCGCTTTGTGATAAAGGCGGACGTGGTATAATAATTTCCGAAGTAAAAAACTGTTTTGGAATAATCAGAAAATCATTTACAGTCCATTGTTTTGTATAAGTTAAAAAGAAAAAATTTGGATTATTTTCTGAATTTATTCTTTCAATCATTGAGGAATAAGCTCCATCTGTAATTGTATTAGAGATTTTTCCGCTTTTACTTTTTAATTCAAATTCTTCCTTGCATTTCTTACAATAAAAATCTGCAACTGGGCGATTATTTTCGAATTCTTTTAAGGGTAAATTGCCACAGCTTGGACAATAAGAATTATTTAAAACCCAATTCTCAGTAAGAATTCTTGCAATCTGAGAATTGCTCGTATAACCGTCAGCTAAATTTGTATTTAAAGATAGATTCATTTTTTACGACAATTTGTGTTAGGGATTGAATTAGAAATCCTTTTTTTGAGGAACGAGGAAAAAAATTGGAAAGAAAATCCTGACCGAAGAGAACACCCATAAATACCTTGATTCATATAAAAACGTTTAGCCCAAATTAATGATTTAGCTTGATTATGAAGAGGGTAAATTTGAAATAATATTATTTCACTTTGTGTTTTTGTTTTAATCTTGAGTTAGCTAAGGGTAATTCAATAAAAACTCAAAAGTTTTGTAAACAACGAAACCCCACTTCGTGTACTTAAGTCCAAAAACATTCTACCTATTTTTAATGATTTTGTAGCTTTTTTCTGCGATTTTGCATTTTTAGCACTTTTAATCTTCTCTAGCGCATTTTTATTTTTTCTTGATCAACTGCTGGAATAAAGCGGATTTAACACTCCTAAAACACCTTAAATAGTCAAGCCTTAAAAAGTCCAATTTAACTTTACAGGGTATAATTTATTTGAATGATCTTGCAGATTTTTTTTGGTCAGTTTATCAAATACCCACATTAGAAGGAGCTGCCATTGTAAAAAGAAGCTGGCAAAAGATGATTTCCATTTATTCATCATCCTTTTGAAGTTAAAAGCAGCAGCAGCAAGCATAATATTGATATTATCGCCCACTATTCCTTTATAAAAGTTGCGGTTTAATCTGTGATCTTGTTTGATGTGTCCGAT
>NZ_KE384315.1:21465-80873 GCF_000425145.1 Pedobacter glucosidilyticus DSM 23534 | reverse complement strand
TTTTCATTGTGTCAATTGCATCAGAAAACTTGTCAATAAATAATAGCTGTGGTTCAGATGGTTTTCTTCCTTGATTCATTGCATAAAAAATGTCTCTCGGGTGCAAATGATAGCGACACCAACTTAAACAATTTCCAATTAGTTTTGGGTAGCGAGTCAAACTTTGGAATTTTTCATAGTTGTCTTTGTAATAAGTATAGCAAACCATATCCGTCAAAACTGTAAAGAAAAGAGCAACACCGAAATACTCTTTTTCGTCTTTGTCCAAAAAGTCCAAGTGATTTTTTGAAGTGGTCAATCTTTCGTGTTGAATTGAAAAAATTTGTTTTTTTGTCTTTGTCTTCGTGAAACCTACTATCATCTGGAATTGTCGAAAAGAACTGGTTAATGTCTTGTCGAAATTTTGAATTGTAATATGTTTTGAAGTCTGTCATATATTTCCTGTGTCGTCTTTTAGGCTGCCCGATAACGGTTTGCAGGTTTAAGAATATTGCGGTTTTACTTGCAGAACCTCTGTCAGCCCGCACTAAATTTAATAAAAAGTGATGAAAAAAGTGAAAGCACTTCGCCCCGCAATTTTTTAAACCTGTGGTTATAGGGCGTTTTTTTATGCGAGTCCATTCACACTAAATTCAAAATATTGTTTGTTTGTCAAGTCAATTTTTAGATTGAAAAAACAACTTCCACCATCCTCTACAACTACTAATTCAGTCTTCCATTTTGTATCATCATGACTTCGGCAGAAACAATTTATCCAAACTTCTCTAGTTCCTTCTTTATTCTTGTGTGCGATATATTGTCGTTTATATTTTTTTAGGTCAATAGGTGAACCAAATGTTTTTCCATCTTTTCTCCTTTTTTCTTGTCTTTTATTAAAACCATTAACAGCTTCATTCAGTAAATCGTCTATTAGTTTCAGGTCTGCTTTTGTCAGTTCGGTGCTTTTAAATTCAGTATCAGGTTTCAAAATAGCTATAAACTGTTTTCCGTCTGTGGTGTCGTTGGAAACAAAACGCGGTGGAACGTCGATTTGTCGTTTTTGATCAGTATTTAAACAACCAATAACGCAGAAATATAATATAAATAAAGGTAAATTAAGTTTCATAGTGTCGTTCTTTAAAATGCCCTATAACGTTTTGCAGATTGGCGATGGGCGGACTTTTCAGTACAAAAGTTTGTTCGGAGAACTGAACTTTCGGCTACCACAAAACTGTCAAGCGGAGACGAAACCCCGCCTATTGCCAATGTGCTGTTAGCACCAGTTTTTTCTGTCGTGTTTGTCATAAGCAGTTGCAGTCAAATGTCTGTTTGCTTTTTCTGTCCATATCCTCCTTGTCTCCGTGAATTTCAATTTCAATTTTCGTATTGTCAATTTTAGTTAAAGATACGCTGTCTATGGAATACACTGGAGAAAGACTTGTCTTGAATTTGTGCGATAACAGTCCACATTTTATGTAAACAGTCGGATAAGATTTTGGCGCTAAAAACCCACTGGTTTTGTCTGTCACTATTACATTTTTGTCCTGATACAGAATGCTGTCTGTCCAAAATGGAGAATAAACCATTGAAGTTATTCCAATTCCAATGAATGGAATAATTAAAATTACTGTCATGAATAAGTGTCCATAAAAGATTATTCCATAGAATATTTTTTCAATTTTATTTGTAACTGTCAAGCCAAAAATAATTATTGAGGAAATAATAAATGTCCAGAAAGGAATAATTTCAATTGTCAAGTTACTAAGGTGTCTATTGAATGTCCAAAGAATTATTAAAACTAAAGTCAAGAAAAATGCTGTCAAGTTAACAATCTTAAAAACCTTTTTTAATATCCCTTCAAATTTCTTTTTACGTATTGCTGTCACCAACGAAGCAACATAAATTAAAATGATAAAGAAAAATATTATTACAGAAATGTCCATTGTTTTCTTGTCTTAAAATTGGTGCTAACTAGTAAATATCCGCTATCCTATAGCGCATATTTTTCGATTAAGTTACAATTTAGTATTAGATTTTAAATATTCAAATTATCTGAAGGAGCTTTTTTATTTGACTAATATGCTTTGTAATCATCTATATTTTAGTTTTTTATATGGCTACTACCTATCGTGTATGACAATTTTCAATACTTGTTCTAAAAATTTAAACAATTATAAGAATTAAGACAACTATTATCCGGATTTATCCGGATATACACGGGTATACACGGATAATTTAAGTTAAATCCTCAGTATAAATTCATTGTTTTCTAAGGTATTCACAAATTCATCCCTCGTTTTTTGAAGACTTTTTTCAAAAAAAAAGTGCATAGGCTTGGCCGCCTATGAGGTCGGAAAGAATGTGCGGAGTTGCCAGTTTCCTAAAGTAGATATTTACAGAACTGCCTTAAACATAAAACTTATCTTTTTGAAAAACGAGGAAGACCTATGAAGATTTGGATTGTAGGCAAATAAATCCTTTTAAAACAACTTTCATGACCGCCTATGAGGGTTGGAAAGCTTTGTCCAGAAAGACCTTATTTTAAAGCCCAATAGCCGAAATAGTTAAGGAGTCGAAATATTTCCTGAAATGCTCAAAAAATACTTCGACTCCTCCTCATCTAAAAATAATAGTGATTTATTGATACAACCTCTTCAAGCTTAAAGAGATTAATACTCCCATAAATCTTGCTCATATTGCGTTAAAGAGCGTTTTATTCTTTCTGCCTCTAATAACTTATCAATACCAGTAGCTAAATCTTTACGGTCTTTAATTCTGATGTCTTCCGGAGTAGATTCTTTGGTAATAACACTGCTAAAAAATCTTAATTGGAAGATATCATCAAAACTATATTTGATTTTATCATTTGGATGCGCAACAATGTATTTGCATAATCGCTCTCTTACAGAAGGATAATTAATCCAAACTACAGGCTGCATATTGTTTAAAAGCTCACCTAAATTGCTAACACCGCCAGGAGCAGCGCCACCACCTGCCCCAGGTAAAGCAGGACCGGTATTTAAGTTTACGGTATTAGGAACAATAACGGCTATCCCAATAATAAATGGTTTAAATTCCGATCTGTTCTTGTCAAAATACCAGTCTTCCATGATTCTTAAACCAAACTTGATGTTCTTTTCGTAATCGCTAAATTCCTCATCACTGATAATACCTAGCGTATTTAATGTACCGTCTATGGTTGCGCTATCTACATCAAGTTCAAATTTATCATTATTGTAACCCTCCATTTTTTGAGAGCGTACTTCATCTAAAATAATCCTGATGATATTCTTTTTAGGCTCTGCCGCCGAAAGAAACTTGTTTGCATTTTCTACAAAGAAGATATCTCTCCAAACTCTTTTGCTATAGGTTACATCATCTGCCTTAACTTTTGGCATCTCTGGCGCACACTTAATACTATCTTTAGATATATTTTTATCGTATTTCACAGAATCTGTAAAATCATGAATAGATCTAACAATGGCCTTCTTTTTCTTCTGTGCAACTGCCGGAGTAGTAGTTTGTGCAGCACCGGGTGTTTGCCCTAAGGCTACAGAAGTGCTAACTAAAGCAACCAAAAAAGAAAAAATTATTTTTTTCATACCAAAATTATTTAAGGTAGTATTATCTACCAACTTGTATACTAACTGGTGTTTCTAAAGCAACCGTCTTACCTGTTTCGCCAACTGCCGATATGTTTAAGAAATAAACAACATCACCAGGGTTTAAACCTCCAATAACTTGTTTAATTTGACCAGAGAAATTATCGTCACTTGATTGTAGGATAATAGCATCTTGTCTTGGCTTTTGAACGTAAAGCGTAAACTTGCTTATTTTATATTTAAAGTCGAAATCAAAATTTCTTAATTCTGCCTCTAACTTCCCTGTACTTCTTGCAGCAGAAGCACTGATAGTACCAGATGCCTTACCTGCAAACGTTGCAATTGGAGGAGGTACTTCTTTAATTCTGAAGTTGGTAGTTCCTAAAACCTGAGTTTTACCCGGTGCAACTTCTGCTGATACGGTAATTGTTGCTTGTGAACCACCGCTAACTCTGGCTACATATTTACCATTTCCGCCCGAAAGGCTACCACCTGTCATACTAACTTTTAACTTCTCTTTAGCTATACCCGGAGCAGAAACTGAAACTGGGTTATCCGGACCAATATAAAATACATTCATTTTATCTGGAGACACAACAGCTGATGGTCTTGCTACACGGTAAGTTTGCTCCGGAGTTTCATAAATCTTCTCTGTACCATCAGTTTGTTTTACTCTTATAGTACCTTTCCATTTAAACTCCCCTTCACTATTGGTATTTACGCTATAAACACCTCTACCATCTTTAGTGGTTAACCTAGAGCCATTCACCACAATATCAGGATTTTGTTTTGAATCATAAGCCGTTAAGAAAACTTCTGCGGTATAAGGCTGCCCCTGTATTACATAAGACGTAGGTGCCACCGCAACTGCTGCAAAAGCATCTAAATTTACTAAAGCTTCATCCATTTTAGACAAAAGCTTTCTTACGATAACATTTTCAGCATTTTTTGCATCAGCTTCTATTTTAGAAAGTATGGTTACAGATGCTGTAACTGGTGTACCTTCACCAAAATTAGATTGTACCCAGTCTGCTTTAGTACCCGATGTTGTTCTTTTCTCTGGGTCTTTAGCTTCTAAAGAAAATGATACTGATGCCCTGTCACGAGGGTCAAGAAGACTTAATAACTTATCTCTCGTCTCGTTAACTTTTGTTTGTAGTAAATATCCCTTTCCTTTATCTTTCTTGCCTTCTGCCCACATAATTCTTGGAGAAACATCTAAATCATCTCTGTTTTTTATTTCACCAGTTTCCGGAACAATGCCACCGCCAGCTTCTACTAATTCTTTTCTAACGGCATCTATGTAAGTGTTTAGTTCGGCAGCAACTGCTTGTACTTGCTTTATTTTATCTAGGATAGGTTTTGCTCTTTCAGGGTTTTCCTTAAGCTTTGTTTGTTCAAAAGCAGAAACAGATTGTGTTAAACTTGCGTTAACATTGGCTGTTGATGTTTTTAAACTATTATTTATTGTAGAAAAAGCATTCAAAATGGTATCAGATACGTTAATGGCTAGCATAGCCATTAATACAAGGTACATGATACCAATCATCTTCTGCCTCGGGGTTTCTTTACCGCCTGCCATGCTGTTTTTATTTTAAGTGATCAGATGAATAAATTGTATGATGTACTCGTATTAAGCTCTAGGCTGATTCATAGCAGAAAGCATATTACCATAAACCGCATTTAAGCTAGATAAATTTTTAGATAGCTTACCAACCTCTTCTTTAAACTGTTTAGAATCCTCTAAAGACTCATTAAAGTTTTGCATGGTTTGTGAAAGGTTCTGATAGAATTTATTCATTGATTTTAAATGAGCACTAGAATCTTGCAACTCTAATTCATATACCGCATTAAGTGCAGAAATATTTTTACCCAAATTGTTAATTTGATGGTGATATTCTTTTGATGGTTGGGCAGCTTGAGCAATTTCGCTAACACCACTTGCAGCTTGGTCAAAAGCTAAACTTAAATTCCCAGCTTTCGCAGAAGCTTCTTTTAACTTACCTGCAAATTCATTAGTGGTAACAGATGCATCAGCCGCATTAGAGATGGCTGCTACCTTATTACTAAAGTTTTCTAAACCTTCTTTTATTTTAGCAGTAATATCATCACCTATTTTAAGGTCTGGCAAGAAACTTCCACCGCCTGCTGCACCACCCTTTATTTCTAACTCATTTAATTTAACAGGTTTATTCATGTCTGGTAAATCACCAACATAATCTTCTGAAAGCTGTGGATAAACTTTCTCCCATTTTGGGTCTTTATGAGGAGGAACAAAACCCATGATAAAGAAAAGTAAGGCTTCTGTACCTAAACCAATACCAATAATGATAGCACCACCTGGTAAGTGCAAAATTTTAAACATCGCACCAATAATTACAACGGTAGCACCCCATGATATAATTGCATCAAGTGTGATTTTGAATTTCTTCTTTTGAGCCATTTTAAATACGTTTTGGATTTTTTAGATTTAGTGTGTTTTGATAATTAGTAAGGTTTGTTTTTGTTCGGTTTGTCTGCAATGTCTCTACCTGTAAAAGGTGTTACGCATCTAAAACCTATAGAAGATCTTACAGAATCAGGATATTCGTAAGCTCTGGCAGAGTTTTGTAAGAAATACCCAATATCTTTCCAAGACCCTCCTTTGATTACTCTTCTTTTGTTATAGTCTGGATCTCCTTCTTTTACAGCCCTATCAAAAGAAGGATTTAAAGTATTAACATAAGCCGTAGCCACATCATTATAAATAGAACTCGTCCATTCTGCAACATTACCTGCCATATTATAAAGTCCGTAATCATTAGGGAAATAAGACCTAACAGCAACAGTTGTTGCGCCACCATCATCTATATAATTACCTCTTCCGGGTTTAAAGTTCGCCAATAAGCAGCCTTTAGCATTTCTAATATAAGGACCTCCCCAAGGGTAGCTGGTTCCCACTCTACCGCCTCTGGCAGCATATTCAAATTGAGCTTCGGTTGGTAAATCATAATCTAGTCTGGAAGGTAATCCTCTAGATGCCTTGTAGGCTTCATTATATCTGGAGCGCCAAACAGAAAATGCTTTAGCTTGTTTCCAGCTTACGCCAACAACAGGATAATTTAGAAAAGCCGGATGAGAGAAATATCCCTTTACCATAGGATCATTTTGTGCATAAGAAAAGTCTGAAATCCATACCAATGTATCAGGATAGATATAAACTTCTTCTTTTATAATAAAATTATCTCTTGTTATAGAAATACCATTTTTATTTAAATTGGGGTCTCTGGCACCACGGCTATCTGCTGCTTTTCTGTAATCTATCCAAGCATAACTATATTTTAACTGCTCTACATTAAGTTCTCTCTTGTTGAAAAATTTCTCATTACCTTGATAGAACATGTTTTTTTCAAGATCTTCAACTAGCGTTTTATCAGACCATAAACCTTTTTTTCCGGTTCCAACTTTTTTCCAATCTATATATTTATCGGTATTGTTGGCATTTTTACCTTTAGGTTTAAGCATATATTTTTCTGCTTTGGTGCCTAGCCTATTTATAGCTATAGAGTCTCGAACCCAGTTTACAAACTGTTTATATTCGCTGTTAGAAATTTCTGTTTCATCCATATAGAAAGCAGAAATGGTAACTTGCTTGTTTTGAGGGAACTGAGAAATAGTAACATCTTGATCTACTTGCCCCATCACAAATGTACCAGCGGGTATGTAAACCATGCCAAATGGCAACTCTTGCTTGTAAGGTTTTCCCTTGATGCCTATGAGCTCTCCTTGCCCCCCACTACTACATCCTGCCAAAGCCATATATAATACTATCAAGGATGATAAGTATACTCTCTTCATACGTGTTTTCTTCTATTTTCTTTTTTAATGCTACAAAAAACGTTTCTAATATACAGAAATTAGCCATTTGAAAATAAAAAATTATTTAAAACATTTTATTGTCAAATAAATAACGCTATACATAAAGTCAAAAAAGACTTTCTTAAGTATTCTTAACCTATTTTCTGCCTAGCTTTGAATGCTTTTAGTACCGTATTACGGCGCTATTAGTATAAAGTTTCAAAAAAAAGCAACCACTTTTATTGTTTGGGTAGGTATCAAAATTTAGTCCATCCTACTTTAAAGACTTGATGTATTGTTCAATAGCCATGGTCATAGATGGGGCCTGTGGTGTTGGAGCGGCAATATCTAGTATTAAACCAGCATCTAATATTGCTTTTTGCGTAGTAGCACCAAATGCGGCAATACGGGTATTGTTTTGCTGAAAATTGGGGAAATTTGTAAACAATGATTGCACACTAGAAGGACTAAAGAAAACAAGAATATCGTAATATACCTCAGCTAAATCTGATAAATCTGACACCACAGTTTTAAATAAAACGGCAGGTGTAAAATCTATCCCCTGAGACCTTAAAAAAACTTCAGTTGCTTCTGCAGCAACATCAGAACAAGGGTACAAGAATTTTTCTCCACTATGTTTTTTAAGTACATCAGCCAAATCTTTTGGTGTTTGCTTACCAAAAAAGATTTTTCGCTTTCTGTATTGTATATATTTTTGAAGATAAAGCGCTATAGATTCTGATATACAAAAATATTTTAAATCTGCAGGTACTTCATACCTCATTTCTTCGCAAACTCTAAAAAAATGATCAGCTGCATTTTTACTGGTAAGAATAACAGCAGAAAAATCCGGAAGGTTTACTTTATCTTTTCTAACTTCTTTTGCCGGAACACCTTCAACATGGATAAAAGATCTAAAATCAATCTTTAAATTCAAAGTAGTTGCTAAATCAAAATACGGTGATTTTTTGCTCTCTGGCTCGGGTAAAGTAACTAATATGCTTTTTACCTTCTTCTTTCTGTCTTCCAATTGAGATTGCATAAACTTCCTTTTATATATTGAGTGCCTTAATGACGATTAAAACTGGACAAATTTCAAAGGCGCAAAGATAAAGAATTAAATAAAACTTTGAAAGTTTGTAATTAGATAAGATTTGAACTGCTAATCTTGAAAATTGAGCGATTAAAATGATGCTTAATAGCATTGCGGCAATACCTAATATCCAATTACTGTCTTTATATACCGTTAAAATAAGAATGATCGTGAGCGGAATAAATAGTATGGCCACATTAAAAAAAGTGATGTAAATGATATGAACATATTCTCTCACTAATTTACCCAACTCAAAAACAAACCCAATAAACCTGAGTAGCAATATTTTAACACCAAGAAAAAGACCTAAATAAAAAGAGACACTTAAAAATAACGAAAAGCCTGTTAAAGAAACGCCTGTACCCTGTGTAGCGATAAATAGATATAAAAATAACCCTGTAATTAACGAATAGAGTAAGTAAGAGAATAAGAAAAACCAAGAAGTAAAGATATTTTCTTCTTTATTTATTTGCGCCAATATTCTATTATCATAAAAAGCAGAGAAAACCATCTCGGTTTCTTTACTAAAGACTCTTTTTAAAAGTGCAAATAAGAGCAATAAGCCTAGCATCACAAAAAGAACCCAGTAATGTAGCTTGGTTATAGTTTTACCCACGCCGTATATTGCGTTCTTTGATTTTTTTGCATCAAAAATATGGGTATACAAATCTGCTATCACATATTTCTTGAGCATTTGCTGCACAAAAAGATTTTCGCGTTTGGGGTTTGGATTTAAATAATACCACGTAATAGAATCTCTTATTTTAGCTTGTTGCGCTTTAAGCAGAGCTTCTTGAAGACGCCAGTTTTGAAACTGTGCTATTTTAAGGCTATCTGTTTTTTTTGATAAACTATCTTGTGATAACTTACCCTGAACCGTAAACGCTAAACATAAACACCATACAAAAACACAGCTAAACTTCAACATTAAAAATAACTTACAATACCGAAATGGATTTTACCTCTCTGCAAATTTAAAAGATTATTTTGTTGTTTCCCTAAAGCGTAATTTAAAGATACAATACCCGCTTTAGTTTGAAAAGTAAAACCTGCACCAAAACTAAATGGGTAATCTTTTAGCTGATTTGCATTGATATTTGATTGAAGATAAGCTTGTTCATAAAACAGATTCAAGAAAGAGCGCTGCTCTAAAAAAAATCTATACTCTATAGTTTGAATGCTATAAGTACTTGCTAATAATGATTGCTCATCAAAACCTCTAAAAGTTTTAATGCCACCTATTCTAAAAAGCTCATTCTCAAATAAATTATCACCACTTATAAACGCACTTTGGTTATGCAGGTAAATATTTGACCGTTTACTTAAATAAATATAATAATTTAAATCAGCCTGAATTTTAAACTGACTACGCCCATTAACAGGAATTGTATCTGATGATAAATTTCTTTTACCAGCACCAAAGTTTAAATAAACTTTATACCCTTTAGTTGGTATGATATTGTTATTTAAGCTTTGGATATTTGTTTCTAAACCATAATAAATGGTACGGATGTTTCCTGCTGTATTGGTAGTTTGATTAAGCACATTAGCAACTTGATTGCCTGTAAAACTTTCTACAAAAAAACCAACGCTTTTATCAAGTTGATATTGATAAGCAAAACCTAAACGAGCATTAAGATTTAGAAAACTGCTGTCTCTCTTAAAAAAAGATATATTAGAAAATATACCGATTTGAGTATTTAAGAGGTAGGGATAATCAAAGCTTAAATTAAGTTCTTGAGATTGAGCCGGTAAACCGCGATAATTAAAATTTAGCAACTCCCCACGCTTAAAAGCATTCTGTAATTTAAGCTTAAAATCTCCTGTCAATTGCAATTTACCAGTTGTATTGTTAGGTAAGAAACCAATAACGCCATCAAATTGATTGGCATTCTCTTTATCTAAGAATATATTGATTTTAGCGTATTCGTCAGAAAAAACAACTTCTGTAGCTTTAACTTGTTTGGCAAAAGATAAATCTTGTAAGCGCTTATCTATATTGATAACTTTTGTTTCATCATAAGAATCGCCTTCTTTAAACCCCAGATAAGCATGTAAATACTTAGGATTAATTTTTGCAGAACCTACTAACCTTAAGGTGTCAATGGTAATTTTCGTACCTGGAATGCTAAAAAGTTTTGCACTTATTTTTTCCTTTTGGATGCTGATACTATCTAACCAAACCTGTGCAAAAGGGTAACCATGATTTTCGTACCAATTTAGTATATCATCCTTAACCGAATTTATCTGACCAATATCCCAAAGTTCGTCCTGATAAAATTTTTCTCTAAATTTAATCTCTGCTAAAACTTGCGGTTGTATATTACCATTACTTAGGTTTGCCATTTGATAGGGCTTACCTGCTTCTAGGGTAACATGCAACACTTTATTATCCCAATAATATTTTAAAACTGATGCGTTAAAATAACCTTTAAACTGTAATTGATTGACAACCGTATTTACAGCCTTAATGGTACTTAAAGAGTCTGCATAAGCATCTGCTAAACGGGATTGATGTTTCTCAGGAAATCCTGATAATTTAAGTTGATAAGGTTTTTCCTGTGCCTGTAATTGGACAGTAAGCAGTAATAAAAACCATACTCTTCTTAACATCTATCTTCTTGTACTTATGAATAGTAAAAGTAAGGTTTTAAGCTAAAAAAAATAGAAATCATAAAACTTCGATATACTGATTAATTAAAGGGATTACATGAAATAGGATATTGTAGCACCTCCCTCAAACCTTGTTCTAGACATTAAGTTTTGTAAGTAACAAATACTAACTTTTATTAAACCCTAGCTGAATACAAAAAAGAACAATTGCCTTTAATGCTAGCGAAACCTCATTTCAGTTATAATTTTCTTATCTTTAACACACAAAATGGTTTATTAGATTATAAAATCTTTGCATAGTATGGTTCGACGGCACTTCCAGAATACTTGCTATTTTCTGATAAAATAAGGAAATCAAACCGTTAATCAAGTCAACGATTTAAAATTTCTATTTAAGTAATGCAAGGAAAAATCAAATACGAATTCTCCGCAAAAATTTGGCAATATACAGGACCCAATGGCTGGTATTTTGTATCTCTACCTATTGCTATAGCTTTAGAAATAAGACAGAATTTAAAATGGCAAGAAGAAGGCTGGGGCCGTATGAAAGCACATGCTCAAATAGGATTAAGTCAATGGGCAACAGCTATTTGGTTTGATAAAAAACAAAACACTTATCTATTGCCCCTTAAAAGCGCTATACGTAAGCAAGAAAATCTTAAGGCAGATGAAGATATTAAAATTCTCCTTTTCATATAATCATAAAATAACATCAATTTATCAATACAAAACTCAAGAATCAAAAGGATTATGTTAAATCCTCTCTATTCTTGGGTTTATAATAACTTGGAAATCTTTAATTCTTATTTATAAGTCTCGGCCAACTTTAATGCTTGATAAGCATTAACAATACCACCAGAAATACTTAAATCAGCAAAAGGCATTTTTACTTTTTTCCCTTCAACTAAAAATTCTACATCCTGATTAACTTTTACTACAGATTTCATAATGATATCTTTAACCTGTACAGCTGTTAGGGAAGGATAATAAGATCTTATTAAAGCCGCTAAACCACTTACTACGGGTGCTGCCATGCTGGTACCACTATTTGCTTTGTATAAAGAACCCGGTACGGTAGAATTGATATCAACACCAGGTGCAAAAACATCAACCGTAGTTTTTCCATAATTAGAGAAACTTGCTTTTAGGGTTTTATCGTTTTTAGCATCAGAAGCACCAACTTCTATCCATGCTTGGGCAGTTTTACCATTACCAAAATACCTGTTAGGGTATACACGTTCTAAATCGAGGTTTTTGTTATCATTACCCGCAGCATGCACCAATAAAACATCTTTTTTCATGGCATATTGTACCGCTTTATCTACCGCTTCTTTATCCCAGCTATGGCTTTTACCAAAACTCATATTGATAACTTTTGCGCCATTGTCTACAGCATAAATAATGCTATTGGCCACATCTTTATCCCTTTCATCTCCGTTAGGTACTGTTCTCACAGCTAAAATACTTACATGATCTGCAACGCCTCTAATGCCTTTATTATTAGTTCTATCGGCAGCAATAATACCGGCTACATGGCTTCCATGCTCAGCATCGGGACCCATCACATCTAAATTACCATAGCTTTTTTCGTAGCTATTTTGATAATTATCACCTACAATGGTTCTAGAATTATAAGCCATATTGAGGTGATAATACAATTGCTCGTAATAGTATTTCACACCTCTAGCTAACTCTTGTTCGTAAAAATCCTGAAAGTCATCACTTTTACTAGCTTTCATATTAACCAAGATGAGTTTTTTGATTTGTTCTTGCTGTTTAGAAGTAGGATTGACAGCTTTAAAATCTTCTAAAGTTGGCTTTTCTTTACCTGTAAAGGCTATTAGAGAATCAACGGTTTTCTTTACAGAGTATAACATAAAATACTCTTGCTCTGCTTTACGCTTTTTTTGATTGTAAATTCTTAGGTTTTTTTGGTAAGCTCTTAGGGCTGGTAATTCTGCTTTACGTACTTGGTTAGAGTCTTTTCCATCAAACTTCTCCATATCTCTTAATAAAACTCTCACCAATTCTATGTTATCAAACTCTACATTTCCTTTAGCAGAACCCATAAAATTCCACCCACGCAAATCATCCGCATAGCCATTTTTGTCATCATCTATACCATTACCTGCTATCTCTAATTTATTTTGCCATAAAACAGACTTTAAATCTTCATGGGTAGTATCTACTCCACCGTCTAAAACAGCTACAATTACCGGGGTAGATTTTTTACCTTTCAAAATTTCCTGATAAGCTTTGTCTGCACTTATCCCAAAAGAGCCATCTTTTTGTAAATCTTTGTTGTACCAGTCTGTTTTTTCTGTCTTTTGTGCTTGAAGAAAGGCCGGCATTACTAACAGCGCCAGTAATCCTATCGTCTTCATCACCTGCCTTTTTATAGTTCTCATATATGATTTTAATTTTTAGATTTTGGAAAAATAATGAATATGTTTTTAAATTTTTATTTAAACTATTAATCTCGCTTAAAATTACACCATACAGCAAAATTGTTACTATGGTAGGCTTTAATAATTAAGATAAGACTTAAAACCAAGGGTCTAAGCAAGGTGCTTCAGCGGCGTTCGGGATTTTTTAGCTACCTTTGCCCCGTTAAAAAATTATGCCGGCAAGATAAGGCTGGGAAAAACAATCAGATATGAGTAATATAGTAGCGATCGTCGGGAGACCGAACGTGGGAAAATCAACTTTATACAATAGGCTAACAGAAACCCGCAAAGCCATAGTTGATGATATGAGCGGCGTAACCAGAGACCGCCATTACGGCCTTGCCGAGTGGACCAATAAAAACTTTACTGTTATAGATACCGGAGGTTATGTAGCAAACTCTGAGGATGTATTTGAAGCTGCCATACGCGAGCAGGTTTTAATTGCTATTGAGGAAGCAACCGTTATTATTTTTATGGTTGATGTGACCACAGGCATTACAGATTTAGATGATGAAATTGCCAGCGTTTTACGTAAAAGCAATAAACCTGTTTTAGTTGCTGTAAATAAGGTTGATAATTACCAACTACAATCAGACGCTACCGAGTTTTATAGCTTTGGTTTGGGCGAAATTTATTGTATTTCTTCTATGTCTGGTTCTGGTACCGGAGATTTGTTAGACGAAGTTGCCAAACACCTAGAAGACGATGTTGAAGAAAGCGATAGCTTACCAAAATTTGCCATTGTAGGCAGACCAAACGTAGGTAAATCATCTATGATTAATGCTTTAATTGGTAAAGATAGAAACATTGTGACCAATATTGCGGGTACAACCAGAGACTCTATACACATCCATTATAACCAGTTTGGACATGAGTTTATGTTGATAGACACCGCCGGATTGCGTAAAAAAACTAAGGTTAGAGAAAATATCGAGTTTTACTCGGTAATGAGAACCATTAAAGCTTTAGAAGAAGCCGATGTGGTGATTTTAATGATTGATGCTGCTGAAGGTATAGAATCTCAGGATATTAATATTTTCCATTTGGCCGAGAAGAACAAAAAAGGCTTGGTATTGGTGATTAATAAATGGGATGTGATAGAAAAAGACCATAAAACAGCGAAAGCTTTTGAAGCTAAAATTCATGAGAAAATAGCTCCTTTTACAGATATTCCTATCATCTTTACTTCTGTTACAGAAAAACAAAGAATATTTAAAACAGTAGAAGCCGCAGTTAAGGTATTTGAAAATAAAACCAAGAAAATACCTACTTCTAAACTGAATGATATTTTATTGCCTATTATAGAGAATACACCTCCACCGGCTATAAAGGGTAAACACATCAAGATTAAATACATCACACAGATTAATGCTTCATCACCCATGTTTGCCTTTTTCTGTAATTTACCACAATACATTAAAGAACCTTACAAAAGATTTGTGGAGAATAAATTGAGAGAACATTTTGATTTTTCTGGTGTTCCTATTCAAATATTCTTTAGACAAAAATAATAAACATAAAGCCTGCCTGTTTAGCATCATGTTTTTCATGATGCTAAACCTAAAAGGTTTTCTACCAAAAAGGCTTTAAAAATATAAAACAGATGAAAAAGTTATTTTGGGTACTTACTTTAGTTATTGGATTTGCAGGTGCTGCTTGTCATCAGGAAGTTAAAACAGATGAACAAATAGACTCCTTAAATCAGGCTAAAGCCGATTCTTTATTACAAGATGCTTTAAAAGACTCTTTAGCACAAGATAACGTAGCTACAGATTCTGTTGCTACCGCAGATAGTATCGTAAAATAAATAGGTTTACTTATTCAGTAATTCTAAAGCCTTATTTACATAAGGTTCTTGATTATTAACAACCTGGTAAAAACCTTCTTCCTGGAAGTAATAACGAGCTAATATCGCTTTGATATCTTTCTTAAACTTAGGCATCGCTTTAACAATATCTTCTTGCTTTGCTTTGATATTTCTATTCTTAATAAACTTGATTAAGCTTTTGATGTGATTATCACTAAGCTTGTAGTTTTGGGTAAACTCGAAAGCGTTTTTATAAGGTAAAATATCTTGATAGATAAGATTTCTGTAGACAAACTCCTGAAGTATAGAAGCTTCTGAGACCTGCTTATAAAAATCATTATAATAAGAAGTATCTAAAGGCACAAAATAATCTGGCATGATACCGCCACCACCATATACCAACCTACCTTTTTCCGTTTTATAAGGTTTATTAGATTTCACAAAAGCCGAATCTTTTAATGCGCTATCAATAGATACATACTCGCCACGCTCAAAACGTTTTTTAAGTTCTTCCTTATAATCAGCCACACCCTTATCATAAGATTTTTGGATAGATCTTCCAGATGGTGTAAAGTATCGGGCTACGGTAAGGTTCATGGCAGAACCATCCTCAAAAGAAAACTGTTCTTGTACCAAACCTTTACCAAAAGATCTTCTTCCGATGATGTAACCTCTGTCTAAATCTTGTATTGCCCCAGCCACAACTTCACTGGCAGATGCCGTTCCTTCATCTATTAAAACTACCAACTGACCTTTCTCAAATAAACCATCAGTAGTAGCTAAGTAATCTGTACGGGGCTCGTGTAAACCTTTGGTATAAACAATCAATTTCCCATCGGGTAAAAATTGGTCTGCCAAGGCTGTAGCCGATGTTAGATAACCACCACCGTTTCCTCTTAAATCCAAAATCAGATTTTTCATTCCTTTTTTGGTGAGTTTTTCTAACTCGGCAATAAAATCTTCATCGGTATTGGCTCCGAACTTACTAATTTTGATAAAGCCCGTTTGCTTATTCATCAAATAAGCAACATCAATACTGCTTACGATAATACGGTCTCTAACAATTTCTAACTCCTGGATATTGCCCTTACCGTTTCTAATAACCGTTACCTTAACCCTGCTACCCTTTTTCCCCCTCAGTTTACTGATAACATTTTCGGCCAATAAACCCTTTCCGGTTACATACTCGCCGTTAACAGCAATAATTTTATCTCCTTTTTGCAAACCAGCTTTTTCTGCTGGCCCTTGCGGCCTTATTTGTGTTACAAACAAAGTATCAGACAGTAAGTAGTATTCAATCCCTATCCCTTCAAAATTACCTTCTAAATTTTCTGTTTGTGCTTTTGCTTGCACAGGTGGCAGGTATAAAGAGTGTGGATCTAAATTTTTGAGAATTTCATGAATGGCTAAATTCTCCATAGAATCTATGTTAACAGAGTCTACATAGTTTTTCCTGATAAGGTTTAAAATGCGATTTACTTTATTGCTTTTGCTAAAATCAAAAGCAATTACACCATTGCCATTTTTATCAATAGAGAACTGTGTCCCTAGGAAAAAACCAAGAAATAAAATCAGCAGAACAGAAAAAAAGAATAAAAAGTTTTTCGTTAAAGATTTCATGGAATTATTAGAACAAATGTAACGACTAAACCATTAGAAAACAGAAATTTTATCTTTTTATCTGTAAAAAACCATCATTTTTTTGTAGAAATTAATTAAACAATAGCTCATCACATTAAAGCACCACCTTCTAGCATCTATTACTGTTCTGTATCCTTAATTTTTTAAACCTTTAATTTTTTATAGATGGTAAATTGGCATCAACTGTATCCAGAATTTTTAGCGATAATAAAATCATGTTTAAATCAACGCTAACAGGGTACTAACAGGGTGCTAACAGGGTCATAACAGGGTACAAACTATATCATTAACCCTATAAATAACCTGTGATTTACGAGTTAATACATAATGATTTAATAGGAAGCTAAGGCGTATAGATGAATTTAGCCTTAATGGGCTTATAAGAAGATGTATTAAGTCATACTAATGATTAGTAAACCCATAAATCTTTTTTTAAAACTATTAACCAAAAATATGATGACTAACAAGCTTAACTTATAGTTTTGTGCAGATGTTAGTTTGGTGTTACCAGAGAGCGAATCCTTATTTCTAGGTGGTTTAATTAAAATTATCCGTGTATACCCGTGTATATCCGAATAATAATTGTCTTAATCCTTATTATTGTTTAAATTTTTAGGACAAGTATTGAAAATTGTCATACGCGATAGGTAGTAGCCATATAAGAACCAAAATATAGATGATTATAAAGCATATTAACCAAATAAAAAGTCCTTTGGATAATTTGAATATTTAAGATGTAATACTAAATTGTAACTTAATCGAAAAATATGCGCTATAGGATAGGGGATATTTACTAGTTACAAGCAAGCCTAAAAGACGACAGTGCATAAAATGAACGATATGACAAGACATCAAAACGTAACGGGACAAACGAACCATCAGACAGCCGACCCAAAAGCCAACGCTTGTGAATTTTTATTTTTTTCCATCGCACATTTTTTAAAAACAATTTTAGCCAGCCGCACAAATGGCACATTTGGTTTTGCCCGATACTCAAGTCGACCCTTCTCAAAACCAAAAGAGCCATCTTTTTCTGACAACAACTATTGCCAATGGTTATCAATAATGATATAATTACTGCATTTATTTACTGTGACTATAAAGCCTATTTAAAAGGTCAAAATCTTCAATGCTCAAAATCGGAATTTGAAATCATTACACACAAACTTAAAGAAATACAAAAGCAGAAATATAAATCAAAGAATTCGATAACTAAAGAATTTGCGAATCAACCTTATGTTTTAAAAAACAATTTCCAATCAGGCAAAATTTACATACACACATTATTCAAAAACGACAACATATACATTGCATTAGATGGATGTTATTTTAATGAAAACAAGCTTTTTCCTATTCTTATTAGTCCGTTTGAGAAAACCACAAAAGCAGATAAGTTAATTATTGGCCTACAGTCTCATTTTATTGAAAAAGAATTCAACCTAAAAATTGATTCGGCTATAGTTGTATTTGGAGAACAACAAAAGATAACAAAAGTGAAACTGGCTACTTTTTCAAAAGAAATAAAGAAAACGATTTCACTTTTAAATAAAACTTTAGAAAACCAAACACCCCCCATATTTCATAAAAATGCTCATTGTCAAATATGTGAATTCGCTGAATCTTGCCTTGATAAATTAAAAGAAAGAGATGACTTGAGCCTTTTAGGAAATTTCAAACCAAAAGAAATTGAACAACAAAATAACAGGGGAATATTTTCAGTAAAACAACTATCATACACATTTAGACCTAAAAAAAATCCATACAGAAGACGAAAATTTCTACCCGAATTAAAGGCTTTAGCTATACGTGAAGAAAAGGTTTTTATTCAAAAAATTCCAGAGTTGGAGAAAAAAGAAGTTGAAATATTTTTTGATATTGAGAGTATTCCTGACAAAGATTTTTATTACTTAATTGGAGTAATAGTCAAGACCGAAACTTCTCAAACAGAGTATTCTTTTTGGGCAAACGATGTTAAGGAAGAACAAGATATTTTTATACGTTTTATCGACCTACTCAATATACAAAATGATTTTGTTGCTTATCATTACGGTTCATATGAAGTTCAGGTTTTAAAACGAATATCTAAAAAACTTCCACTGCCGTATCAGAACAAAATCAAACACGTTATTGACAACTCATTCAATATTCTAACTCTAATTTCAAACGATATATACATTCCCGCTTATACCAATGGACTAAAAGATGTTGCTGGTCATTTGGGTTTCAAATGGTCAGATGAAAAAGCATCAGGATTGCAAAGTATCGTTTGGCGATACAATTGGGCGATAAATTCTGACACAATAATAAAAGAGCAATTAATACGATACAATATTGAAGATTGCAGAGCCTTAATGCAGGTGCAGAATTGGCTCCTATCACTTTCTGAAAATAATGACAAAACGGTTTTAGCCAATAGTATTAAACAGCAAAATATTTTCAAATGGGGAGTTACTGTCTTTGCGCTTGAAAATTTTAATGAAATAAATGCTAAGGCTTATTTTGATTATCAACGTCAACATATTTTTCTGAGAACTGAACGTAAAGTACACAAAGCAATTTCTAAAAGACAAAAATCAGTTAATCAATTCAATCGTATTGACCGCAAAATAAACCTTTTTCCTAATGAGTGCGAAACGTGTGGTAACAGAAATATCAAAATTATTAGAAATCGGAAAAAAGTACAGATTGATTTGGTTTTTATGAAGGCGGGAATAAAAAAGCAAGTTACTGAATTTGAGGGAGGAGCTTATTTTTGTAAAGAATGCAAGAAGAATATTATGGTGGAAAATATGAGAACATTACCACAGTATGGTCATAATTTAATGTTATGGTCAGTAAATCAAAAAATACAATATAAATTAAGTACCGAAAGTATCATCAACTTATTGAAAGATTCATTTAATATTAGTGTTTCTGCCACTCAAATGACACGTTTCAAAGAAATAATTGCAAAGAACTATGAAGAAACGTACAATGAAATAATTAAAAAAATGAGCCAATCAAAACTCATTCACATTGATGAAACCATCGCAAGAATTAACGGAATTGACGGATACGTTTGGGTTTTTGCAAATCATGACAGCGTTTATTATCAGTTCAGAGAAACTAGAGAGCCCGAATTTTTGAAAGAGCTGTTGAAACATTTTAATGGTGTTCTTGTATCTGATTTTTATACAGGATATGATTCTATGGAATGTGAGCAGCAAAAATGCTTAGTTCACTTGATTCGAGATTTAAATGAAGATTTTATGAAACATCAATTAGACAACGAGTTTAAAGAGATAATAACAGAGTTTGGGTATTTGTTACGAAAAATAATTACTACTATTGATAAATACGGATTAAAGCAATTTCATTTGAACAAACACAAAAAAGAAGTTGAGCAATTTTACAATAAAACCATTCTTCAAAATTTTGAATCGGAATTGGCGATTTCTTATCAAAAACGATTTGTCAAATACAAAGGAAAGTTATTTCTCTTTTTAAATCACGATGGTATTCCTTGGAACAACAACAATGCGGAGCACTCCATAAAGCCATTTGCTAAATGGAGAAAAAAAATAAGTAAAAGCCTCACAAAGAAAAACATAGAACATCACTTAATTTTACTTTCAATACTCCAAACCTGCAAGTATCAAGAAGTAAACTTTTTTGAATTCCTAAAATCAGGAAAGAAAAGTATTTATAATTTATCTGACAGCTAGTAATATTGTCCCAAATATTTGCTAAATTTGGGACGAAATAAATCGTAATGGAACGACCAATAGTAGAAAATAAGATTGCCGAAGTGCTGAAATCACATCTAAAAGGAAGTGTTCTTTTTGTGGACGACTTCTTAGACTATGGTAACCCCGAAAGCGTTAAGAAAGCCTTGTTGCGATTGAAAGAAAAGGAAATACTTGTTCGCTTAGCTCACGGCATTTACTTATATCCCAAAATTGACAATGAACTTGGGGTTCTATTTCCATCAACCGAAGATATAGCCAAAGCAATTGCAAGGCGAGACAAAGCAAGAATTGTCCCAACAGGAGTTCAGGCATTAAATAAATTGGGGTTATCAACCCAAGTTCCTATGAAAGTAGTTTATCTAACCGATGGGGCAGCAAGAAGTATTAAAGTTGGAAAGCGTACAATTACTTTTAAAAATACAAGTCCAAAAAATTTATTAGCACAAGGCGAAATAAGCAGTTTAGTAATTCAAGCACTAAAAACTATTGGTCAATTAAAAGTAGATGATGAAACACTTTTAAAAATTCAAACACTTCTCCAAAAGGAAAAAATAGAGAATAGATTGAATGATGCCAAACTTGCACCAGCTTGGATAAACAAAATATTAATAAAATCCATTCGATGAATACCAACTGGCTAGCATTATCAAAGGAAAGAAGAATTGAAATTCTTAATCAGGCGACAGAATTAACTGGCTTACCATCGGTAGCAATTGAAAAAGATTGGTGGGTAACATTGGCGTTGAACGCATCTTTTTCATTACCATACAGTAAAAATATTGTTTTCAAAGGCGGAACATCTTTGAGCAAGGGATGGAACTTGATAGAAAGATTTTCAGAAGATATTGATTTGGCAATTGACAGAAAGTTTTTTGGTTTTGATGGCGACATCAGTAAAACGCAAATTAAAAATCTTAGGAAACAATCTTGTGAATTCATATCAACCACTTTCCTTGACGACTTAACCAAAATATTGACCGAATGGAAAGCAACAGATGAATGTAAATTAATTGCACAACCAGTAAAGGATTCAGACAAAGACCCACAAGTAATTGAAATTCATTATAATTCAGTAATTGACACATCAGAATACTTACCTCAAAGAGTTTTGATAGAAGTTAGTTCACGTTCATTAATGGAGCCAATTGAAGAAAGAAAAATCAACTCAATTTTAAGCGAAAGTTTTCCGCAACAAAGTTTTGTAACCGTTCCATTTGCAATACCGACTGTGCTTCCACAAAGAACGTTTTTAGAAAAAGTGTTTTTGCTTCACGAAGAGTTTTCACAGGAAACTGAAAAAATCCGTATTGACAGACTTTCAAGACACTTGTATGACTTGGAAAAATTGATGGACACCGAACACGGAATTGAGGCTTTGAAAAACATAGATCTATACAACAACATTGTTGCTCATAGAGAAAAATTTAATCCATTACGAGGACTTGACTATGCTAACCATATTCCAAGTAAAATCAACATCATTCCACCGGCAGGAGTAGTAAAAGATTACGAAAAAGATTATGTAGAAATGACAAAATTTATGATTTACGGAGCCCCTTTAAAGTTTGACAATTTAATAAAACGACTTTTGCAATTACAAATGAGAATAAATGAAAAATAAGCCAGCCCTAAAAGCAAGCACATTTGCAATTCGCACAAGCCAACGCACAGACCAAAAATTGCAAAAGAGCTTGCTTTGCCAACGCAGACAAAATTGTTTTTAAAAAATTTCCAAACGCTTCAAAAAAAATAAAAATACACCACCACACAGCCCGACATACACAGCAGATAATGACACGAAAACTCAATATTGACAAGGCATACAGCGACACGGTGGACAGAAGGCCAGCAGGTAATCGAGTAGACGGCTCTGCCAGAAGCCTGACAGAGTGCGCCTCTCACACCACCGTATCCCGATGAAAAATCGGGACAGGCTGTACAGTTCTCTTATACGGCGGTTCGTAAACTGATGGGTTGAGCTTTGTGTAAATCTCTAGCATGGGTATGTAGCCTTTTTGCTTTAACCGTTTAATAGTTATGGTCGTATTAAGGATTGGGCTTTGGGCTATTCGCCATCCTCCTTTTCTTGTCCTGCTCCATGCATAAGCATGGTCGGCATCTACCCCTAATTAGCTTTCAGTTTTTGGTGCATACGGTCGTAATAGGGTTCGTCAATACCATCCTCAATCTTTTTGAATTTTGTAGCAGCCCCACTATCAGGTTCTTCGTTTTGAATTTTACCTTCCGATAGCCAAATAAAACTGTAATCGCTTATATTTAGCTCCTGATAGGCTCGAATTTAACCTATTTAGGTTTTTGACTAACTTGGACTAAACATAAAATGAAAGAAATAGTTGAGCTTTCGGACAAAGAAATTACAATCGAAAGAAATGAGTTTCTGAAAGTAAAAGGTAGCATTGACACTAATTTGTATTATGTAGAAAGCGGAAGTTTGAGAATTTTTGTGTTAGACAATTATGAAGAACAAACTATTCGGTTTGGCTACAAAGAAAATTTAATTGTTTCGTTGGACTCTTTTTTAACGGGAAAACCTTCCGACTTATATATTCAAGCAATTAAAAAGACTGTCGTAAAAGTCGTAACCAAAAAACAAATTGATATCTTTTTGGAAAAAGAAAAGAATCAAAATCTATGGACAAAAATTTTAGAAAATTTGGTTATTCAACAAATGGAACGAGAAATTGACATTTTGACAAATTCGCCAAAAGAACGATATGAAAGAGTTTTAAAACGTAGTCCACAACTTTTTCAGGAAATTCCAAACAGACATATTGCAAATTATTTGAGAATGAGTGCCGAAACTTTATCAAGACTAAAAAAGTCTTGACTTTAATCAAGATTTATGGAAAACACTTTTTAGAACTTTGCATAAAATTTAAAGTTATGCAATCAGAAAAACTAACACAAACACTTTTGGAACAAACAAGACAAATTATAAACCAAGCAGAAAAATTAAAACTCTATGATTTGAATAAATTAACGTGGAAAGAAAATAAAACTTCTTGGAGTATTTTAGAGTGTTTGGAACATTTGAACTTATATGGCGACTTTTATTTACCGCAAATAGAAAGTAAAATAGAAAATTCAACCACTAAAGCTGATATTGTATTTAAAAGTGGAATTTTAGGAAATTACTTTGCAAAAAGTATGTTGCCAAAAGAAAAGTTGAATAAAATGGAAACATTTAAAGATAAAAATCCATTAAATGCAAATCTTGACAAAACGGTAATCAACAAATTTATAAACCAACAAATCAAACTTTTAGACTTGCTAAATCAATCAAGAAATGTGAGTTTAAACAAAGTTAAAATTCAGACTTCAATTTCGAGTTTAATCAAGTTAAAATTGGGCGACACTTTTCAATTTTTAATAAATCATATTATTAGACATTTAAAACAAATTGATAGAATACAAAATGCATTGAAGAATGTCTGACAACTAACAAGGGTAACTGTTGCACAAACCCCAAGATAATATAGAGTTAATTAAATAAGCTGAGTCATTTAAAGCTGATACAAGCGATGCTAATTTTTAATTGTTTTTGCTGGTAAAAAATATAATACTGATAAGCTCGACTTTAACCTATTTAAGGTTTTTAGACAGACTGCTATTATATTTAACCGAACCCCATAAACATTCTACAACATTAAGATTAGAAAAATTGTTCCTTATACCAATTATTGGTACCTTTATAGTAAAGTTTAACATTATGGCAAAAAACACATCAATACTACTCGGCGACTATTTCGAAAAGTTCATTAACGAACAAGTTCAGACTGGAAAATTTTCTTCTGCAAGTGAGGTTGTACGAGCAGCTTTAAGAATGTTTGAACACGAGGAAACAAAAAAAACTGCGCTTATTAAAGAACTTGTAAAAGGTGAAAAATCTGGATTTGTAAAAAACTTTAGCAGAGATACATTTTTAGATAATCTTCATCAAAATAATGACTTATAAAATCAGTAATGAAGCTCAAATCGACATTGAAAACATTTGGCTTTACACTTTCGAAACTTGGTCTCTTGAACAAGCAGACAGATATTTCAACTTAATCCTTAATGAAATCGAGTATTTAACTCAACATCCAACTAGTGGGAAAGATTTTAATCATATCAGAAAAGGGTATTACCACACAAAAGTAAAATCACATTTTATTTTCTATCGAATAAATTTGAAAGAAAACGAAATAGAAATAATCAGAATTCTGCATCAGCAAATGGACATTGAAAGCAGATTAAATGATTAACCTAGCGACACATAACACGCATAACTGATGCACTAGCCTCTAAATACCTTTCCAGTAAGTTTTCCTCAGATAAATTGAGTCATTTAAAGCTGATATGAGCAATGCTAATTTTTAATTGTTTTTGCTGGTAAAAAATATAACACTTTAGACTTGAAGAATAGAAAAACTACCGCCAACATCGGTAACTGTTGCACAACCCTCCAAATAGCTCTTAAGCAAGGATTTTATGAAACAAATTTGCGTTATTTAAAGCTGATATCGTATGTTGTTGTACACAGATACATCTTTCATCTAAAATATTTTCGTAAATTAACAGAATGAAAAAAAAGCAAGAAATACATTTGGATTTTGTGGTTGATAAGCTGACCAATTCTATCCAAAACACTATTTCTGGCGACAGTTTTCAAACTGAAGTTGCAAGGTTCACGCTGAAAGACAGTAAACATATTACAGTTAAAAATGGTTGGAATTTCAACTGGAAAGCCGAACTAAAAGATTATGCTAAAGAAGTTTACAAACTAACGATTATCAATAATTCGGACATTGTTCAGGGTTTATTGAGCATAACTAAAGAAACAGATTATGTTTTTATGAACCTTCTAGAAAATGCACCCTTCAATATCGGACGAAATAAACTCTATGAAGGTGTAGCTGGAAATTTAGTTGCATTTGCTTGTAAGCTCTCTCCTTTCAATATGGTTTTGACGGGTTTGTTGCTTTTACCGCAAAAACGAAGTCAATACACCATTATGAAGAATCTTTAGGTGCTTATCATTTTGGCGGGCACAGAATGATTTTACCAACAGAATCTGCAAAAATATTAGTTGAAAAATATTTTAAAACTTAAGATTATGGGATTTATTAGAGAACCAAAAGGCATTGACTTTATCATACAAAGTGAACCTTTAACTGAAAAAGAAAAAAAAGAAATCAGCCAGTTTATAGCAGATTATAAGGCCAATAAAAAGCAAACAGAATCGAAAAAAAAGGCTAATAAACGTAAAAAGCAACATTCATAAAAAAGTACACAAACACATACCCACAAGTTTGTACAAAGATGGCTGAACTGCTTAAAGTAACTTTCTACAAATTAATTAAGTTTATGCAAACTGACAGAGATTCTTTAAGAAAAATCAAAAATTCTTAAACCTACCAAACGTTAAGAAGAACGAACATAATGAGATATTGGTTAGTAATATTTATTTTTCTGATTAATTTATCAGCCAATAGCCAGATTTTAAATCTTGGAGATCCTGATTTTAAGGGCAAAATTGAAAGTGTTAGAGAGAAGTCAAATGCATACAAAAATGATTGGCGAGACTTTTTTTTCGATCAATCTTTTAGGTTAAGTGAAAAGAAAAGCTATCGTGATAATAATTTATTGGAAATAGTAAAATGGACTTATCTTGATTTGGATTCAATTTTTATTGCAAAAGAGGCCATAAACGGAAATAAATTTATTCATAAATCATATTACGATTCAAATAAACGGCTTAAAAAGTTTGAGTTGTATTCATCTAAAGATTCAATATACCCAATGATAATTGAAACTAATATCACTTATAATAATAACCAAATCATCAAATATGACAGGATACTATTAAACCAGAGGGATACAACAGTAATAGAAACATATATGCTCGAATATACTAATGATAACAATCAGGTTTTAATTAAAAAAAATGACAACAGGAATATCAGTTCTGAGACTATTATTTTAAAGTATAATAAAAAGGGGAATCTGATTAGTAAAATAATTGATTATAATAATCCGGAGACTTTCTTAGGTGGTGTTAGAACATGGTCATCAGATAAACATGATATATACCGAATTGATTATAAATATGATAAGCAAGGTAATTGGACAAAAAGTTATTCCGTAACTTGGATTTGGAAACATAAAATAAATACTAGGGAGATTAAATATAAATAACTGAGCACAACACGCAGTCTGTGGCAAATTAAAAAGCATAGATACATAACCTCTTTTTACTAGTAGTTTTAAATTAATAGTTGTTGTTAAGATAATGCTTCGGAACTTTCCAGATACAACATCTTAAGCAATGCCATCCCCAACACTCAACGCCAATAGTTAAAAAATTTGTGTCTGATTCATATTTGATGTAAATTTACATCAAAATAAAAAAATATGGCGAGGCAAAGCATATCTTTTACAAAACCAAATGATGAGTGGTTGAAAACTCAATTAGAAAATCAGGAATATTCTAGTAAAAGTGAGCTCATCAATGATTTAATTAGACAAGCCAGAAAACAACAAGTGCAAATTGATTGGATTAGAGCGAAACTTAATCAATCAGAGAAAAGTGGTTTCACCGAAGATACAAAAGAAGAGATTTTAAGTCAATCAAAATCTTTACTTAATGGTCAAGTATAGATTAAGTATTGAAGCTAAAGAAGATTTGATTCGTATTCATCATTATGGTGTTGAAAAATTCGGACTTTCTCAAGCTGACAAATATTTTAATATATTTTTTGAATACTTTGAAATAATTGCCCAAAGACCATTTTCTTTTGAAACGGTTGATTACATTAAGACAGGTTACAGGCGATGTGTTTGCGGATCAGATAGCATTTACTTTAGGATAAGTAATGATATGGTTGAAATAATGGCAATTGTTGGTAGACAAGACTTAAATAATATCCTATAATAGAAAAAATACTGTTCCCAATTTTCTAAGTTCCCCCATTTTACAGACCATCCAAAAATTCACTCTTCGATTTATAAACTCGGATAATTAATTCAATAGCATCTTAATTTTAACATTTCAAGAGACTATCCTCAACTACCACAACCTCCTGTTAACCATTTATCTATAAAAGCAAACATTTTTTTCGATAAAACTGATTATTTACCGACATTTACGCCCACCTTAATGCGTTATGAGTAAAACCACCGAATCAACCTCTTTATATCATGATTTAGATCAGATGTCTGTTAAAGACATTCTACAAAACATCAATAAAGAAGACCAAACAGTTCCTTTTGCAGTTAAAAAAGCATTACCCCAAATAGAAAATTTGGTTAACGCTGCGTTAGATAAGATGAAAAAAGGTGGTCGCTTATTTTACATTGGAGCCGGCACCAGTGGCAGATTAGGTGTTGTTGATGCTTCTGAATGCCCGCCAACCTTTGGGGTAGATTTCGAAACCGTTATCGGTATTATTGCAGGTGGCGATAGCGCTATCAGAAAAGCTGTTGAATTTGCCGAAGACCATACCGAGCAAGCTTGGGAAGACTTAAAAGACTATAAAATTAACGCATTAGATACCTTGGTAGGAATTGCCGCTTCTGGAGAAACCCCCTATGTACTAGGTGGATTAAAAGCAGCAAACCAACATGGCATTTTAACTGGTTGTATTGTTTGCAACAATAACAGCAGTATTGCTAAAGAAGCCCAATACCCTATTGAAGTAATTGTTGGACCAGAGTTTTTAACAGGCTCTACCCGTATGAAAGCAGGTACTGCACAAAAACTGGTTTTAAATATGCTGAGTACTTCATTGATGATAAAATTAGGTAAAGTAAAAGGCAACAAAATGGTTGATATGCAGTTAACCAATAATAAACTTGTTGATAGAGGTACACGCATGGTGATGGAAGAAACTAGTTTAAACGAACAGGAAGCAGCTTACTTATTAAAAAAATATGGAAACGTTAGAAAAGCTGTCGAAGCTTTTTTAACATCTTTACAATAGTTATGCATGAAATAGAGCCTTATTTTAAGTGGAGGGATGATTATATAGCAGCAGAGGATGAAAGGTCTCCCTTTTATGAAACCCAATACAACGAGTTTTATTACGATAAACAAATCTATAATTATTTACTTCACCCGCAGTGGGATACTTTTGGGTCTAACACCCTGTATCTAAAAGTTTTATTTGTTGATTATGACCGCCAATACGCCATTATAGAATTTATTGGCGAGTGGAATGATGCCATCAATAATGACATCATGCTTTTAAAGAGAGAAATTCTAGAAAGCATTATGGATGAAGGTATTAACAAGTTTATTCTGGTAGGAGAAAACGTTTTAAATTTCCATTCTTCTGATGATTGTTATTATGAAGAATGGTTTCAGGATGTAGAAGACGGATGGATTGCAGGCATTAATTTTAGACCCCATGTGATTGATGAATTTAAAACCAATAACATTGATTATTATATCAACTTTGGTGGCGAGTTAGACGATTTAAGCTGGCGACAATTAAAACCTCTACAGTTTTTTAAACGTGTTGAGGAACAATTGACAAAAAGGCTGTATTGATAGCTTAACTTATGTACTTGCCCTCAAAGAGATAACTCCTTTTTATCATTATAAATGCAATTATCTTTCTAATGTCTTTTAAGCATTTACCTTAAGTATAATATTTGCTTTTGAGCAAAAATATCATCATTTTTGCAGCGCTTATAGAGAAAGACGGAGGGATTAGACCCTGCGAAGTCTTAGCAACCTGTGCTTACAAGGTGCTAAATTCTACTTAGAGTACAAGCTCTAGGAAAGATAAGTAAAAGTCTAAACGCCAAAAATCCTGACTTTTCTAAATAAGCTAATGAGTATTGAGATGTGAGTATTGCGTATTGAGTACCATTCAATTACGTGTATTCGCCCTTCACAATACGCTCTACGCAATACGATAAAATGAATATCAGAGAAGAATTAAAAAAGAGAATTTTAGTGATAGATGGTGCTATGGGTACCATGATTCAGCGTTATAACCTAACAGAGGAAGATTTTAGAAGCGAAAGATTTAAAAACCATCCTTGTGATGTTAAGGGAAATAACGATTTGCTTAATATTACCCGTCCTGATGTTATCAAAGCTATTCATGCGGCTTATTTAGAAGCTGGAGCTGATATTATTGAAACCAATACTTTTAGCACTCAGCGTATTTCTATGGCTGATTATCAGATGGAAGATCTTTCTTATGAGCTAAGTTATGAAGGTGCCAGAATAGCTAAAGAAGCAGCAACAGAGTTTACTGCCAAAAACCCTGCCCGCCCCCGTTTTGTGGCTGGTGCTATTGGCCCAACAAACCGAACTTTATCTATCTCTCCGGATGTTAACGACCCTGGCTTTAGAGCCATCACTTTTGATTATCTAGAAGAATGCTATTACGAGCAGGTAAGAGGTTTAGTTGATGGTGGCGCAGATGTATTATTGATAGAAACTATTTTTGATACTTTAAATGCTAAAGCTGCAATTTTCGCTATCAAACGATATGAGAAAGAATTAAACGAAAAAATAAAAGCAGAAAACCCTAGTGCTAATGCTCCACAAATAAAGCTCGAAATCATGATTTCTGGGACCATTACAGATGCTTCCGGAAGAACATTATCTGGTCAAACCGTAGAAGCATTCTGGAATTCTGTTCGGCATGCTGATATTTTATCTATAGGCTTAAACTGTGCTTTGGGCGCTAAAGAAATGCGTCCTTACGTACAAGAGCTTTCAGAAATTGCTGATGTTTTTGTTTCTGCTTATCCAAACGCTGGCTTACCTAACGAGTTTGGGGCTTATGACGAAACACCTGATGAAACTGCTGCATTAGTGAATGATTTCTTAGCCTCAGGCTTTATCAATATTATTGGTGGCTGTTGTGGTACTACGCCAGACCATATTCAGAAAATGGCAAATTTTGCTGCACAACATCCAGCAAGAGTCCCTCAGCAACAAGCTCCTTATTTAAGATTATCAGGTTTAGAAGCTTTTAATATTACCGCTCAAACCAATTTTGTAAACGTTGGAGAGCGTACCAACGTAACAGGTTCACCAAAATTTGCTAAGCTTATTTTAAGCGGAGATTTTGAAGGTGCATTATCCGTTGCTCGTCAGCAGGTAGAAGGTGGTGCGCAAGTCATAGATGTAAACATGGATGAAGGTATGCTTGATTCTGAAGCTGCCATGACCAAGTTTTTAAACCTTATTGGTGCCGAGCCCGATATCAGTAAGCTACCTATCATGGTAGACTCTTCTAAATGGACGGTTATAGAAGCCGGCTTAAAATGTTTACAAGGAAAAGGCATCGTAAACTCTATCTCTCTTAAAGAAGGTGAAGAAAAGTTTAAAGAATATGCGCATAAAATAAAGCAATATGGTGCTGCCGCCGTAGTCATGGCTTTTGATGAAAATGGTCAAGCCGATAATCTGGAACGTAGAAAAGAGATTTGTAAACGTTCTTATGATATTTTGGTTAACGAGGTAAATTTTCCTCCGCAAGACATCATTTTCGACCCTAATATTTTAACCGTAGCTACAGGTTTAGAGGAGCATAATAATTATGCTGTTGATTTTATTGAGGCTACCCGTTGGATTAAACAAAACCTTCCTCACGCTAAAGTAAGCGGTGGTGTGTCAAACATATCTTTCTCTTTCCGCGGAAATAACCCGGTACGTGAGGCTATGCACTCGGCATTTTTATACCATGCTATTAAAGCGGGTTTAGATATGGGTATTGTTAACGCTGGGATGCTGGAAGTATATGAAGAAATTGAACCAGAACTTTTAATAAAAGTTGAGGATGTTCTCTTAAACCGCCGACCAGATGCTACCGAAATTCTTGTAGAATACGCAGAAACCGTTAAAAACAAAGGCAAAGTACTGGTTAAAGATGAAGAATGGCGTAAAGGAACTGTAGAAGAAAGGCTATCTCATTCTTTAATAAAAGGTATTATAGATTATTTAGATACAGATGTTGAAGAAGCTCGTTTAAAATATGCCAAACCTTTAGATGTTATTGAAGGCCCTTTAATGGACGGAATGGGCATTGTAGGTGATTTATTTGGCGAAGGAAAAATGTTCTTACCGCAGGTAGTAAAATCTGCCAGGGTAATGAAAAAAGCTGTTGCCATACTCATGCCTTACATAGAAGCAGGAAAAGTTGAAGGCGAAAGCAGTTCTGCCGGAAAAGTATTATTAGCAACCGTAAAAGGCGATGTTCATGATATTGGAAAAAATATCGTGGGTGTTGTATTGGCTTGTAACAACTTCGAAATTATTGATTTAGGGGTGATGGTTCCTGCCGCTAAAATCATCGAAGAAGCTAAAAAACATCAAGTAGATATTATTGGCTTAAGCGGCCTCATCACTCCTTCTTTAGATGAAATGGTTCATTTTGCTAAAGAAATGGAACGCGAAGGTTTTGATATTCCTTTATTAATTGGTGGTGCAACTACATCAAGAATACATACTGCTGTAAAAGTAGACCCACATTATAAAGGTGCTACTGTACATGTTTTAGATGCTTCTAGAAGTGTAACCGTTTGTAGCGATTTATTAAACCCTGAAACAAAGGCATCGTACAAACAAAAACTTAAAGAAGACTACCAAACAACCCGCGATAATTACAACAAAAAGAAGGTTGATAAAAGTTTAGTTTCTATTGAACAAGCTCGTAAAGAGAAATTTAAGATAGATTGGTCTCAGCCTATTGCCAGTGCACCTACTTTTACAGGAACTAAAGTAATAGAGGATTACCCGCTAGAAGAGCTTGTTCCTTATATAGATTGGTCTCCTTTTTTCCATACCTGGGAGCTAAGAGGTTCTTATCCTAAAATTTTTGATGATAAATATGTAGGTGTAGAGGCTAAAAAGTTATTTGATGATGCCCAAGTTCTTTTAAAACGTATAGTAGATGAGAAATTACTAAAAGCAAAAGCTGTATTTGGTTTCTGGCCTGCAGCTACTGTTGGCGATGATGATATTGAATTAACCATTGAAAATCAGCAATTACCAAATTTACAATATCAGCTTACGGAAGAAGGCTGTGTATTAAAAGAGCAAAATCAAACAGCCCAGAAAATCATTAAAATACACACTTTACGTCAGCAAGCAGAGAAACCAAAAGGCGAACCTTATTATGCTTTGGCAGATTTTATAGCACCTAAAGAAACAGGTTTGCAAGATTATTTTGGAGGTTTTGCAGTTACAACAGGTTTAGGTTGCGATGAGCTGGTAGCAAAATTTGAAGCCGATTTTGATGACTATAACAGCATCATGACCAAGGCTTTGGCCGATAGATTGGCAGAAGCTTTTGCAGAAAAGCTGCATGAAATGGTTCGTAAAGACTATTGGGCTTATGCTAAAACAGAAAAATTGGACCATGAAGAACTGATAAAAGAAAAATATCAGGGTATTAGGCCAGCACCGGGTTACCCTGCCTGTCCAGATCATACAGAGAAAGCCACTTTATTTAATCTTTTGGATGCTACACAAACAACCGGCATTAAGCTAACAGAAAGTTTAGCTATGTACCCTACAGCGGCGGTAAGTGGATTTTATTTTGCACACCCTCAATCCAGATACTTTGGTTTAGGCAAGATAGGTAAAGACCAAGTAGAGGACTATGCTAAAAGAAAAGCTTTAGACCTAGAAACTGCTGAGAAGTGGCTGAGCCCGAATTTGGGGTATTAATGAAGTAAAAAGTAGTGAGTAGAAAGTAGAAAGACCTATACTAGAGAAAAATAGAGGTTAAAAAGCACTTAGTGAAACATATTAAAACTCGTTATGCATAATTTTAGAGAATTGAAGGTTTGGAAAATAAGTATTCAGTTCTCTAAACTTATTTTTACAACTATTAAGGCTTTTCCAACTGAACATAAATTTGGAATTGCTAATCAAATGTTTCGATCTGCGGTCTCTATTCCATCAAATATAGCTGAAGGTTGTGGACGAAAATCAGATAATGAATTAAAACAATTTATAAGTATCAGTATAGGATCCGCTTTTGAATTAGAAACGCAAATAGTTATAGCCAGAGAGGTTGACTTAATAAATGAAGAACAATATGAAATTTTAGAAACACAAATCAAGGAAATCCAAAGAATGTTAACCGGCTTTTTAAGAAGTCTTTCTACTTGATACTTTGTACTTTCTACTTAAAAACCCTAAAATGCCAAATCAAATTAATTCAACAAAAGGTATTCTCTTGATTGCTGTAGGGGCGATATGCTTTTCGGCGAAAGCGATTATGATTAAGCTGGCTTATCAAGAGGCTCCGGTTGATGCTTTAACTTTATTAACCTTACGTTTCGCTATTTCTTTACCCTTTTTTATGTTGATTGCTTTTTTAAATCATCGTAAAAATCCAAACAATAGCATTAAACAAATATCTGCGAAAGATATTGCTATTATTTGTGGCCTAGCACTTTTAGGTTATTACATCGCTAGTTTATTTGATTTTATGGGGCTAGCTTACGTAACTGCCGGATTAGAGCGTATTATACTTTTCAGCTACCCTACTTTTGTGGTTATTTTTTCTTATCTGTTTCTTAGGAAAAAAATCACTTTACAGATTGCGCAAGCGCTTATCATCACCTATTTAGGATTATTGGTTATTGTGTATAATAACGATATTTTTAGTACAGCAAATAGTATAAAAGGTGCTATTTATATTTTTATCAGCGCTATCACTTATGCGCTATATTTAGTTTTTGGGAGTAAGTATATCCAAAAATATGGTTCGGTAAATTTTAATAGCCTTGCCATGATGATTTCTTGCTTATACGTTATAGCACATTATTTAATCTTAGGAAATGGTTCTTTATTAAGCTACTCTTGGACCATTTATGCTTACGGATTTGCACTAGCTATCATTAGTACTGTAATACCTACATTTTTAGTGATGGAAGGGATAAGAATTCTTGGAGCAAATAAAGGCGCTATAGTAGCAACAGTGGGGCCCGTATCAACTATATTTTTAGGTTGGTTAATCTTAAATGAAGCCTTTACTTTGCAGGAGTTTTTAGGTTCTATTTTGGTTATTATTGGTGTATTTTTAACCAGTCATCAAAAAAAAGAAATTGAACAGGTAAATCCTGAAACAAATAGATAATTTTGAGCAGCAAACATGAAAATTACAGATCATATAAAAAACGCAAAAGGTAAAACACTTTTCTCTTTTGAGCTTTTACCTCCTGTTAAAGGGCAAAGTATTCAGTGGATTTACGATGCCATAGAACCTCTTCTAGAGTTTAAGCCTCCTTTTATTGATGTAACTTCTTTACGTGAAGATTATATCTACAAACAAAAAGAAAACGGTCTGTTAGAAAAATTATCTTACAGAAGAAGGCCAGGTACCATTGCTATTTGTGCCGCTATCCTAAACAAATATAAGATTGATGCCGTACCTCACTTAATATGCGGAGGTTTTACCAAAGAAGAAACAGAAAATGCCTTATTAGATTTACAGTTTTTAGGTATTGATAATGTTTTGGTTTTAAGAGGCGATGCCCGCAAAGCAGATGCTTCTTTTATACCTACCCCAGGCGGACATGCTTATGCTACAGATTTGTTAGCCCAAGTTAAAAACCATAATGCAGGTAAGTTTTTACATGAGGATGTGGAGAGCGAATATAAAAGTGATTTTTGTATTGGTGTAGCGGGTTATCCCGAGAAACATTTTGAAGCGCCAAACCTAGCTACAGATTTTAAATATTTGAAAAAGAAAGTAGAAATGGGTGCTGATTTCATCGTTACCCAAATGTTTTTTGATAATCAAAAGTATTTTGATTTTGTAAAGAAATGCCGCGAAAACGACATTAACGTACCTATTATACCGGGTTTAAAACCTATAAGTGCCTTAAGTCAGCTGGTTAACTTGCCAAAAATTTTCCATATAGATTTACCAGAAGATTTATGCGAAGCTGTACAAAGCTGTAAAAACCCTAAAGATGTAAAGCAGGTTGGTACCGAGTTTATGATTAAACAGTGTAAAGAATTGATGGATTTTGGTGCTCCGGTTTTACATTTCTATACCATGGGCAGGCCAGAACAAACCAAGGAAATTGCAGAAGCAATTTTTTAAAATAACACTTCTTTAGAAACTCAATAAAGGCAGTTTCAAATCACAATTTTGTGTCAGGCTGAGCGGAGTCGAAGCCTTTCTGAGCATATCAGAGAACATTTCGACTCCGCTCAATGTGACAAATATAATTTTGATTGCTAAAAATAACAAGCCGTATGGTCTCTACCAAAAACAGGCATCCTAAACTTTACCATAATTTCGTGGGAACCTTTTTGTACGGTAGCTAAAGCTGTGTTGGTAAAATCATAAGAATAGCCAACTTGAAAATCCGGATTAACGAAGAAAGATGCCATGGCATCAAAAGAGTCTAAAGTACGGTACGAAACACCTAACCAAAGACGGTCGCTAACCAACATATTGGCATTAATATCAAATTGTAAAGGAGAACCGTGGACATATTTAGCTAAAATATTGGGCTTTAACTTTAAAATATCGTTTAAATTGATAAGATAACCTGCTTGCAACAGATAATGAGGTTTGTAACGTCCTGCAATATTGGGTTGCCCTAAGTCTGACAAATCTCTGTTATAAAAATGAGGAGATGATAAACCTACATAGTATTTACTAGAAAATAACATCACTCCTATTCCAAAATTCCCTCTAAGATTACTTACATTTTGAAAAACAGGATCATTAAAAGACTCTGGACTAAAAGGGTAATTTTCAGAGAAATTACCTCTAAAGCTGCTTAATCCTCCATTAACCCCAACAGATAAATAAGATTCATAGCCAACTTGCACTCTTTGTGCTAAAGTAATATAACCGCCTGTTTCTTTAATTACTTCCCCTATCTGGTCATTAATCAGTAAGCCACCAATAAAAGTCTCACTAGTACCAATGGGCGAGTGTATAGAGATTGTTTGTGTATTGGGTGCCCCTTTAAAGCCCACCCACTGATGTCTTGATAAAGCTGTTACTGATAAAGATTCGTCTAAGGTAGGATAAGCCGGATTGATGGCTAGTGTATTAAACATATATTGGGTATACATAGCCTGTTGCTGTGCTTGTACGCCCATTATCAGTAAAATAAAAAATACAATAAGCAGTAATACCCTCATACCAAAGCAAGAGAGGAACCATCAAACATTTGAAATTTTAAATCAAATAAATGCCCTCTAAGTGGTTTTTTACGGCAAAAACCTTGGTGGTGTTACCCTTAATAATTATTTTACTTCTAATCAAATTATCTTCTTATTATCACGTAGCCTTTATTCATTTTTTGTTCCTGATTTGCTGTTTTGGTATAAATCAGAAAGAAGTAAACACCATCTATAACTGGAGTTTGGCTATTTGCTAAAATACCTACATTAGAAAATCCAGAAAAAGCGTTGTCTTTATTATTGTAACCTTTTGTTTTATATACTTCATTACCCCAACGGTTGTAAATAATAACCTCGTTATCTGGAAAACGTTCTATATTATAGATGATAAATTTCTCATTTCCTAATCCATCACCGTTAGGAGACATGTAAGGATCTGGGTTTATTTCGCCATTTTCTTCCGGTCCAATGGGTTTATCTTCTGGATAAAAATCGGTTATAACCACACTGGTACCTGTTCCAATATTCACGAAAGCGGCAGGGTCTGGTGCTGTAATTGCTATTTCTACCGTTTCTTGTCCTTCTCTTAAAAAATCCTTTAAAGCATGTAAGCTAAATTTTTGTACGGTGATAGTGTCTCCTGCAGGAATCATCATCGTATCAAAATTACCACTTAATGTATAATCTATATTTTGTTGTGCCGTCCCTGTAAAATTTAAAACAAAATTCACATCCTGAAACAAAGATTCACTAAGTTTTGCAGTAACGGTTAAGGTATCTCCCTCTAGTAATATAGAGGCCGCTGGTGTAAGACTCACTGTAACTACTGGTTGTGTAAACAGGGTTACCAATGCAGTATCTCTCAAACCAGAAGGATCAGTAATGATATATTTAAAACTATCCATACCTTTAAAATTACGGTTAGGGATGTAAATAAACGAGCCATCGGATTCATCAAACTGAGCTAAACTACCTTTGGTAGTACTTTCTATTACTCTAAAGCGTAGAGGGTCTTGGTCTGGGTCGCTATCATTTAAAGCAACATTTGCTCTTATGGTACTATCTTTTTTTACATAAAATTCATCATCCACAGCTATAGGCGCATCGTTAACTGCAACAATTGTAATATTTACGGTAGCTATGTTAGACAATCTACCTAAAGCATCTTTTACGGTATATGTAAAACTATCAAAACCAAATTCATTTAAGCTTGGCGTATAAATCGCATTGCCGTTTTGCATCATTTGCACCCTTCCCTTTTGTGGATTGGTAACCACATTTACACTACTTGTATTGATGCCATCAGCATGGAAATCATTATTCGTAACAGAGAAAGTTAGAGGAGTATCTTCTAAAGTGCTCACCCTATCATCATTAGCTACAGGACCAATATCATCATTTAAGATGGTTGCATTGGCATCGTTACCTAAAATCATTTTTCCTGCAAAATTGGTTGATAAACCAAAAATCCGGAAACCAAAGGTTTCATTATTTTCTAATTCGATATCGCCAATTACAGGTACGGCAATGGTTTTAGTTTCGCCAGCAAAACCAGCAAATGACAGTCTTCCTGTTCGACTTTCGTAATCTCTGTTGGCAGTTGTTGCAGAAATATCATACGTATTATAGTCTAAGGTGAAAGAGCGATCCGTAGCTTTATCTAATGTAATGCTAAAATTAAAGGTTTTCTGCCCTATATTTCCTTCTAAATCTGGTGTTGGACCAGCTATAGTGAGGTTAGCAACATCATTATCAAAAATATTGATAACAGGTACTGGCTGTGCTAAACTTACATTATTGTATACATTTGATATTTGTATGCTGTTGATAGCTACCGTTTCGGTTTCTTCTAGGACTAAATCATCTGTAACGTTTATGGAAAGAGCTACATTATTTTGTCCTACAGGGATGGTAAGGATACCAGTAGCCGGATTTGCAACATAATCACTACCGCCCGCAGTACCTGCTAAACGATAAGAGATATTGATAGGTTGATCTGATGTTACACCAGGAGGCAAACTAAAAATAAACTGGGCATTTTGTAAACCTTCTGTTCCATCTATTTTAGAAATGGTAACAATACCATCGTCATCATTTAAAATAGTACCCCTACTGGTATTTATAGGTATTGTTAAACGGTTATTAAAATTGTTGCTTAAACCAGAAATGATAAAATTAAAATCTTCATTTCCTTCAAGTTTTAAATCGCCGTTTACAAAAACGGTAACGGTACGGGTTTCTCCGGCAGTTCCAGCAAAACTTAAAACTCCTGATGTTTCATTATAGTCATTATCAATTATGGTTGTAGTACCATCCTGTGTTGTATAATTTATAGTAAAGTTATCACCAGTTGCTTTTTCAAGTGTAACAGAGAAATTAAATTGAGTAGTGCCATTATTGCCTTCATTTATCCTGATGGCATCACTTATACGTAATGTAGTAACATCATTATCAATAATTTTAACCACAGGAAGTATTGGATTTAGACTGATAGCATTGATATAATTGCTATTGATAGAATTTATCGTGATGCTGATGGTTTCATCATCCTCTACGATTTCATCATCTATAACTGGTAATTCTAATATTACACGCTCTTGGCCGGCTGGGATAGCGATAATGCCATTTACAGCACCTCTATAATCTGTATCTCCGGCTGTAGCCGTACCCCCTAAAGTATAATTGATAACCGTAGGAATATCAGCCACAATACCTGTAGGAAAACTAAAAATAAATCTGGCTGCTTGCCCGCCTGCCTCTGCACCATTAAGGCCAGTTACGGTAATTACAGCATTGTCATCATTTTTTATGGTAGCTGCTGCAGATGAATTTTGAACCGTTAATCTTCCTTCAAAAGTACGAGATAGCGTTCCTAAAAGTAATCTTAACGTCTCATCAGCTTCTAGTTTTCTATCTCCGTTGATGACAATTTTGACTATTCTATTTTCATTTGCGTTACCAGTAAAACTTATTTGCGAGTTTGCATCTATATAATCAGCGTCTGCTAGGGTAGCCGTAGCATCTGCAGTAGCATAGCTTAGGGTAAAGGGTAAGCTGGTTTGTTTGTTTAAATTAATCGTAAATACGGCTTCGCTTATACCCAAATTTCCTTCGTTAACTTCTATATTTTGAATACTTAAAACACCGCTATCGTTATCTTCAATTTCTGCTTGGGCTGGCGAGTTTACTACCGTAATACCATTAAAACTGTTGTTTATAACCGCCCCTGTAGTTAATATTAAAGTTTCTTTGCCCTCAATAATTTCATCATTAACCACAGGTAAGCTTAACACCACATTATTTTGCCCTGCCGGGATAGTTACTGTACCCGTTAAAGCGCCTGTATAGTCATTATTGGTTGCCGTACCTGTTAAAGCATAAGGGATACTTGTAGCAACATCACTAACTACCTGTGGTGGGAAACTAAATCTAAACCTAACATCTGTACCATCTTCTGAACCGTTTAAAGCAGTAATCATGATGTTTTTATTAGCTGCAATATTATCATCATCTAATATGATACCGCGGGCTGGTGCGCCAATTACACTGAGTCTGTTATTAAAGGTATCGGTTAAGCCTAATAAATTTACGAAGAAGTCTTCTGTTTGCTCTATATTTCTATCCCCGTTTACCAATATGGTAATAGGGTAACTTTCTGATGCATTACCGGCAAAATTCAAAGTCCCATTACGTGGAATATAATCGTTTCCGGCAACGGTAGCACTACCATCAGCAGTGGCATAATTAATACTAAAACTTCTACCTGTATTTTTGTCTAAACTAACTGTAAAAGTTAAAGCTGTTGTACCTGTATTTCCTTCGCTTACGCTGATAGGGCCACTTATGCGTAATGCAGCTTCGTCATTATCTCTGATAATAGCCGTTGGAATAAGTGGATTTAGAATAATAGCTCCTGTATAAAGCGTGTTTAAAGCGCTTATATTAATGCTTATGGTTTCATCTTCTTCTATCAAGCTATCATCTACAACAGGTAAAGAAAGTGTAGCACTGTTTTGGTAAGGTGCTATGGTAATACTACCTGTATTTGCGCCAACATAATCTACGCTAGCAGCTAAAGCAGTACCTGCAAGTTGATAATCTATTTGGATAGGTTCATCTGTAAGCACATTTGGCGGTAAGCTAAAAATAAAACTTGCTGGGACGCCGCCTTCTGCGCCATCAGTTTTGGTGATGGTTATCTGTGCATCATCGTCGTTTAGAATAGTGCCTGTAACTGTATTGATCGGAATGCTTAAACGGTTATTAAAATTATCTGCCAGAGGCTCTAGAATAAGATTAAATTGCTCATCTCGCTCTATATTAATATCTCCATTGATGGTGATGGTGATGGTTTTTCGCTCGTTAGCATCACCTGTAAAGGTAATAGTTTCTGCTTTGGCAATATAATCTTGGTCTACAACCGTAGCTGTAGCATCAGCGGTACGGAAACTCACATCAAAACCAGTGGAGGTTTGTTTATCTAAAAGCAATTCAAAACTCATTTGAGACACTCCATTATCACCTTCTTGTATTTGGGAAGCTTGTATGCTTAAACTGGCCACATCATTATCGGCAATTTGAAGCGTTAATGGCGAGTTTAAAACTACTATATCTTGATAATTGCTGTTATTGATATTACCTGTTATCAGAGAAACGGTTTCGGTATCTTCCACAATGGCATCATCTGTAACGATAAGATTTAAAGTGACACTATTTTGCCCTGCCGGGATGGTTAAACTACCTGTGGTTGCTGTTTGAAAATCTTGATTGATAGCTGCCGTACCGCCCAAAGTGTAGAATATTTCAGTATCGGTATCTAAAGTTACTCCGCTTAGAAAAGCTATGCTAAAAGAAGCATTATTTGCACCTTCCTCCCCATCAATTTTAGTAATGGTTAAAGATTTATTAAGTGGATTATTATCATCATCTAAAATAATTCCTCGGCTAGGCGAGCCAGAAATTCTTAATCTACCGTCGTAAGAAAGACTTAGGTTTTCTAGCAATAGCTCAAAAAACTCGGTTCCCTCTACTCTGGTATCGCCATTTATGGTAACGGTAATAGTTTTAGTTTCATTGGCTAACCCTGCAAAAGCTAAAGTTCCGTTGGTACTCTGGTAATCGTTAGTGGTAGAAGTAGCCGTTGCATCTTGTGTACGATAGTAAACCTTGAAATTAGAAGCTACAGCTTTGTCTAACTTAACTTCAAAAGTTAGGGTTTGGGTACCGGTATTTCCCTCAGTAATACTTAAAGGACCATTAATACTTAAGATAGAAATATCATTATCTTCTATACTTAAAGTATCTATACTGCTTCGCATCTGAACATTATAATCGCTTATGACATTATTTACGCTTAGTACAACTGTTTCTGTTTCCTCAAGCAGCGTATCATCTATAACATTAATGTCTAAAATAGCGCTGTTTCTATTGGCTGGTATGGTGATGCTGCCAGATGCTGGGTTGTTATAATCTAACCCTGCAGAAGCAGTACCTGATAATACATAATTGATTTGTATAGGTTTATCTACCGTGATACCTGCTGGTAAACTAAAAATAAATTGTCCTTTTTGCGCTCCGGTTTCTTTACCGTTTAGGGATGATATCGTGATATCTCCTAAATCATCGTTACCAATGGTTGCATTTACAATAGGACTAACAAGCGTTAAACGGTTATTAAAGTTTTCTGATAGCGAATCTAACAACATACTGAAAACCTCGTTGGCTTCTATTTTACGGTCGCCTTTAACATCAACAGTAAAATTGATGGTTTCACCTGCATTACCATTAAAGCTTAAATTTCCACTGGTTGGGGTATAATCTTGATCGGAAGTTGTAGCTGTACCATCAATGGTTTTATATTTTACAGTAAACGGAGCTGAAACTTTTTTATTTAAACTTACTGTAAAGGTAAAAGGCGATGTACCTACATTACCCTCATTCATAGGAGCCGGACCAGTTAAGGTTAAGGTAGCATCGTCATTATCTAAAATAGCTAAAGAAATGCCCGAGTTATTAACCAAAATTGGATAAGAACTTGCCACTAAGCCTGTTGTTATAATTACATTTTCTGTAAGTTCTACTTCTTGGTCGTCTCTCACTGGAAGGTTTAAAATAAACTCATTACTATTGGCCGGAATGGTAATATTCCCATTGATATCGCCATTATAATCTGTCCCTTGGCCAATTGCCGTTCCGCTTAAAGTATAAGGTATGATGATATTTTGGTCTACAGTAACATCGGTATCAAAATTAAATTTGAAGATAGCTGGTTTTGTACCATCGGCTCTTTCTTCACCATCTTCTTTGGTGATGGTGATATTGCTGTTATCATCATTTAAAATCGTGGCTGATGTTTGCGTTTGTGCAAAGCTTAATCTATTACTAAAGTTGGTGCTGAGATTACTAATCAAGAAATTAAAAGCCTCGTTGGCTTCTATTTTTTTATCTCCGTTGATAGAAATTCTTACTGTTTTAGCTTCGCCAGCAGTACCGTTGAAATTTAAAATGCCTGCAAGCGGAATATAATCTTGGTCGCTTGCTTTAGCTTGATCATCTGCGCTAGCAAAATCTATATTAAATGGTGTGGCGGTTTTATTGTTTAGGGTAATGACGAAATCTGCAAAAGAAACATCGCCTAAATTACCTTCTGTAATAGAAAATGGTGCATTCAGACTGATTTGAGCTAGATCATTATCTATAATTTGAAGGGTTGGCAAAGTGTTTTCAATCGTTAGCGGATAAGGAGCGCTTACATTTACGCCAGAAATACTTACAATTTCATTGCCTTCCACAATGGCATCATCAATAATATTTAACTCGGCATCTATAGAAGAAGTACCCGCCGGGATGGTAATGCTATTTAAATTTAGAGAAGTATAATCTTCCGGAGCTAATGCTATACCTCCTAAAGTATAATTAATTACAGTTGGCGCATCAGATGTTGCTCCGTTAATAAAACTAAATCTAAAAATTCCTTTTGCACCATCTTCGGTTCCGTTTAATGCTGTTACTCGGATGGTTCCTGCATCATCATTTAGTAAGGTTGCTTTACCAACTGAGGCTGCGTTATCTAAAGCCAATCTGTTTTCAAAAGTATTAGAAATGGCGCCTAAAAGCAGGTTAAAGACCTCGTCTTGCTCTATTTTTAAATCTCCGTTATAGGTAATGGCAATATTCTGTGTTTCATTGGCATCGCCATTAAAGTTTAGCACATTATTGATACGAGCTACATAATCTTCTCCGGCAGTAGCCGTAACATTTTGAGTGCTGTAAATGAGGTTGAAAGGTAACTTTGTAGCTTTATCTAAACTTACGGTAAAGTTTAAGGTTTGTGTGCTGCTATTGCCTTCTTGAACACTAACATTGTTGATAGCAATTTTAGCCCTATCATTATCCAAAATATCTAAACTTTGAGCTGTGTTTGCTAAAGTAATACCGTAAACACTTAAAGGTAAAGTAGCACTTAGGCTTAGTGTTTCTGTACCTTCTACCAAAGCATCATCATTAATTTGAACTGGTAAAACCACACTATTTGCTCCGGCATTGATGGTGATACTACCCGGTAAATTAGTAAAATCTAACCCTGTAGTTGCAGAACCTGATAGCAAGTAATTGATGTTGATGTCTTGGTCTGCCGTTATACCTGCTGGCAAGCTAAACCTAAATAAACCATCTTTAATACCTTCTTCGCCATTTTCGCTATTGATGGTGATGGTACCTGTATCATCATTTAAGATGCTAAGTTGTAGCGGCGAGCCTTGTACCGTTAAGCGGTTATCAAAATTGATGCTTGGCGCACTTAAATTGATAGCTAAAGTTTCATCAGCTTCAATTTTTTGATCGCCACGGATAAATAATTTAAAAGTTTTGCTTTCTCCGGCTTGACCGAAAAAATCTATAAAACCTGCTAAATCTAAATAATCTTGATCTGCTGTACTGGCCGTGATACCTGTTGCAGCATAATCTACCCTGAAGGGTGAAACTGTTGCATTGTTTAATGTTACGGTATAGGTAACTTCTGTTGAGCCGCTGTTGCCTTCATTTACGGCTGTAATACCTGTTAAAGTAAGCTGAGCAACATCATTATCTGTGATATTTACCACAGGCAAAACCGGGTTAAGGGTGATGCCACTATAAACGCTATTTATTGTAACCGCAGTAAGACTTACATTTTCGGTAAATTCTACCAAGTCATCATCATTGATATTTAAAGTTAAAGTTGCTGATGGTGCATTTGCGGGAATAGTAATAGTTGTTGCCAATGGATCTGCCGTATAATCTACCCCAGCTCCGTTTGCGGTGCCACCTAAACTAAAGTTAATTAGGGTTTCTTTATCTGATGTGAAGCCCGTAGGGAAACTAAAAATAAATTGTCCATTGTTTCCACTCTCGGCAGCATCTTCTTTGGTAATGGTAATAACCGCAGCATCGTCATTTTCTATAGTGCCATTTACCGTGTTTGCCGGGATGATTAAACGGCCTTCAAAATTATTAGATAAAGTGCCAAGGATGATATTAAACACCTCGTTAGCTTCTATTTTGGTATCGCCAGTAATAGCAATACTAATGGTTTCTGTTTCGTTAGCTGCACCATTAAAACTTAATAAAGCTGCTGCTGGCACAGCTTGATAATCTTCGCCAGCGGTTGCAGTAACATCAGCGGAAGCGTAAGCCAAAGAAAAAGGTAAAGCGGTTTGCTTGTCTAAAGTAACTGTAAACAACATATTGCTGACACTGGAATTAAGCTCGGGCTGGTTAACTGCTGCAATGGTTAAAGTAGCCTCATCATTATCGGTAATGGTAATGGTTTCTTGCGGATTATTGATACCGATATTTAAGCTATTTGTTCTAACCAAAGCTGTTATCCTTACCGTTTCTGTACCTTCTACAATTAAATCATCGTTAATAATAATTGGTAAATTTATAGCATTACTACCCGCTGCTAATACCAAAGTACCTGATGTTGCGGCATGGTCTGTTCCTGATAAAGCTGTACCATCTATCACATAATCTATGGTTAAATTCTCGCTAGCTACTACGCCCACCGGTAGGCTAAAAGTAAAGCTTCCGTTATTTGCTCCTTCCTCACCATTTAGTTTAGTAATGTTGATATTATCGTTATCATCATTTAAAATATTAACCGCCAAAGGCGAACCTTGCACCACCAGTCTGTTATTGAAATTATTATCTAAACCAGAAAGTTGTAGGGTAAAGGTTTCATTTGGTTCAATATCAATATCCCCATTTACTAAAACGTTAATGGTTTTGGTTTCATTGGCTAAACCAGTAAAATTTAAAGTCCCTGATGATGCCACATAATCTGAATTGCCAGTTGTAGCGGTTTGATCTTGTGTACTGTAATTGATATTAAAACCTGCTCCGGTTGCTTTGGTTAGCTTTACGGTATAGCTTAAAGTTGTAAAACCAGTATTTCCTTCTAAAACACTTGGCGGACCAGCCAAAACCAGTTCTGCTTGGTCATTATCGCTAATGTTTAAAATTGGTCTGGCTGGATCTAAGCTAATGCCAGGGTAGGCAACATCAAGCGCCAAACCTATAACTTCTACTGTTTCTATATCTTCTATACGGGCATCATTAATAACGTTGAGTGTGATTTCTGCAAAAGAAGCACCCGCCGGGATGGTTATGCTTGATGGAAAATCAGCAGTATAATCTGCATCTAAACCTGATGATAGGGCTGAACCCGCCAAGCTATAACTTAAAACAATAGGCTGTGCGGCGGTTGCTCCGTTTAAAAATTCGAATCTTATTTTTCCATTAACACCATCCTCAGAACCGTTGCTTACCACCATTCTGATAACACCAGAATCATCATTTTGGATGGTTGCAGCACTAGAAAGTACAGGAATACTTAACCTGTTTTGGAAATTGTTAGAAAGGTTACCCAATAAAAGATTCAATACCTCATTGGGTTCTACTTTGGTATCGCCATTAATTACTATTTCTACCGTCTGCTGCTCGTTTGCTTGCCCATTAAAGTTTAAATTACCCGTTTTCAATACAAAATCTTCTCCTGCTATAGCGCTTCCATTAACAGTTTGGTAAGGTATAGAAAACGGCTGTGCTGTTGCAGCAGTTAACCTAAAGGTAAAAGTTTGTGTACTGGTGCCTACATTTCCTTCTGGTGCAGCAGGTGGGGCAGTAACTAACATTTCTGCAACATCGTTATCCTGTATGTTTAGTGATGCAGTACTATTAGTTAAATTTATACCATAAGCACTATTTACAGCCACTACATTTAATTCTAGTGTTTCTTGTCCTTCTACAATGGCATCATCAACTACATTGATATTTAGCTGAGCACTATTTTGCCCTGCAGGAATGGTGATAGTTACTGGTGATGGATCCGCCAAATAATCTGTATTAGTAGCAGTTCCAGATAAAACATAATTGATAACTGTTGCTTGGTCTGAAGTTACATTGGTTGGAAAGCTAAACCTAAAATAACCATTGGCACCACCCTCAGCACCATCTGCTGCGGTAATGGTTATATCACCGGCATCATCATTTAAAATAGTAGCCGATGCAGTACTTTGTGGGATGGTTAACAAGCCTCCAAAATCATCACTTAAGCCACTTATGGTAAAGTTAAAAAGCTCATCAGCTTCTATTTTAGCATCTCCGTTTACAACAATATTAACTGTTATGGTTTCTCCGGCAGTAGCCCCGGTAAAACTTAATTGGCTACTCTGCAGAACAAAGTCTTGGTCGGTAGCGCTAGCCGTACCGTTTACTGTGGTATAATTAACAGTAAAAGGTCTTTGCGTAGCTTTACTTAAAACTACCGTAAAGGCAACATTTTGTGTAGTTGCACTAGCACCCTCTGTAATACTTGGCGGCCCTGTTAATTGTAGTATTGCAGCATCATTATCTAAAATATTGGCATTAGCTGTTGAACTTACAGCCGTTAGGTTATAATCGCTAACGAGATTGTTAATGGTAAGGATAAGTGTTTCGGTATTTTCTACCAAATTATCATCAATTACAGGCAGCGTTACCGTAATACTCCCTGTGTTGGCAAATAAAACAACGGTGTTGGTGATAGCTCCGGTATAATCCGTTCCGTTACTTGCAGAACCACTTATAGTATAAGTAATACTGGTGTTTTTGTCTACCGTTATTCCTGTTGGTAAGGCAAAGGTGAAAGTTGCAGGAACTAAACCTTGTTCATTCCCGTTGCTAGCCGTGATACTTAACTGGGCTTGGTCATCATTTAAAATAGTTCCTGTTGCAAGGGCATCAGCGAAAGCTAAATGACCACCAAAATTATTACTGATAGCACTCAAATTTAGGGTAAAAGTTTCATCGGCTTCAATTTTTGTATCGCTGTTAAGGGTGATGTTGATGGTTCTTAACTCACCTGCTGTACCATTAAAAGTTACAGTGTTATTTACTGCTGCCAGATAGTCTTCTCCGGCTGTAGCCGTACCGTTTGCTGTTGAATAAGTTACATTAAAGCTCTCTTTTGTTGGTTGATTTAGGGTAACATCAAAACTTAAAATCTTGGTACCATTATCTCCTTCTGTTATGCTGGCATCAGCAATACTGAGGGTAGCAAAATCGTTATCGGTAATGTTTAAAGTTTGTGGCGAATTAGCAATTAGGATATTATAAGGACTAGTTACCGCTCCCGTAGTGATAGAGATGGTCTCTGTACCTTCTACAATAGCATCATCTATAACAGGTAAATTTAAGCTCGCACTATTACTGCCTGCTGGTATGGTGATGGTTCCGGTAAGTGCGCCTGTATAGTCTGAGTCATTTCCTATAGCAGAACCACCTAAAGTATAGTTGAAAGTTATAGGCTGGTCTGCAACAACACCTGCTGGTAAACTAAAAGTAAAAACGGCTGCTGCACCACCTTCCGCCCCGTTTGTGCTGGTAATGGTAATATTTCCACTATCATCATTTAATATTTTGGCTGTTGCCGATGTATTTGCAAGCGTTAAAAGGCCTCCAAAATTTTCGCTTAAATTGCTTAACACTAAACTAAATAATTCATCGGCTTCTATTTTAGCATCTCCGTTGATGGTTACACTTACTGTTCTAATCTCATCTAAAGTCCCAGAAAAACTTAAGCTACTATTCTCTGTGATATAATCTTCTCCAGATAAAGCAGTTATATTATTAGTATCATAATCTATAGCAAAGGGGCGTTCAGTTGCCCTATTTAATTGAATTTGAAATTGTACGGTTTTGCTGGTACCATCTGCTCCTTCTGTTACATCTGCGGGACCAATTAAGGTTAAAGTTCCAGCATCATTATCTAAAATATTTAAAGTTTGTGGCGAGTTGCTTACGCTGATAGCATAAGGACTATTAACTAAACTACTGCTTAAAATGATGGTTTCTATTCCTTCTATGGTATTATCATCAATTACAGGTAAGGTAAGCGTAACATTATTTTGCCCTGCCGGGATGATGATGGTGCCAGAGGTTACTCCACTATAATCAGGTGTAGCTGTTGCCGAGCCTGCTAAGGTATAGCTAATTTCTGTTGGACTATCAACCGTAACACCTGTAGCAAAACCAAAAGTAAAAGTACCCGGAATTTGCCCAGTCTCATTTCCGTTAGTAGAAGTGATTTGAATGGTAGAAGCATCATCATTTATAATAGTACCTGTTGCACTTGCATTGCCTATGGTTAAATGGTTATTAAAATTTTTAGATAGGTTTTGAAGCGTAACTGCAAATAGTTCGTTCGCCTCTATTTTAGTATCACCAGTAACTGTTATGGTAGCGGTTCTTACCTCGCCAGCTGTACCAGAAAAATCTAAAGTTTCATTGGTTACAGCCTGATAATCTTCACCTGCTAAGGCGGTACCATTTGTGGTAAAATAATTTACCGAAAAAGATTCTTTAACCGCATTGTTAAGTGTTACGTTAAAGCTGAAAGTCTTGTCACCACTATCCCCTTCTGTTTCTGTTACATTAGAAATAGAAATGTTGGCATTATCGTTATCAGTAATAGTTATTGTTTGTGGCGAGTTATTAACAGTAATGCCGTAAGGGTTAGCAATAGCCCCTGTTGTTAGGGTTAAATCTTCGTTACCCTCAACCAAATTATCATCGATAACATTAAGAATTAATGATACAGAATTTTGCCCTGCTGATAAAACAATATTTCCAACGGCTGCACCATTAAAATCTACATTAGGTAAAGCAGTACCGGTAAGTGCATAAGGGATAACTAAATTTTGGTCAGCCGTTTTACCATTATCTAAAGTAAAAATAAACCTTGCATTCTGCCCCCCCTCTGCACCATCTGCTTTAGTAATGGTAATATTAGCTACATCATCATTTACAATGGTTCCGCTTGTATTAGGACTTGGAATAGTTAAACGACCACTAAAATTATTGTTTAACGTGGTTAGCGATAAGTTAAAACTTTCATTTGCTTCTAGTTTTTGGTCGCCATTTACTAAAACTGTAATATTTTGCACCTCATTTAAAACACCATTAAAATTTAAAGTTCCGCTACTAGTTGCATAATCATTATCTGCTATGGTAGCAGTATTATTTGAAGTGTTATAATTTACCGTAAAGCTGCTACTGGTGGCCTTATTTAAAGTTACCGTATAGTTAAAAGCAGTTGTACTGCTATTACCTTCTGCTAAAATAACAGGGTTACTTAGGGTTAGGGTTGCAACATCGTTATCAAAAATACTTAATGTAGGTACAGTTGGATTAAGCATAATATTTGTTCCTAAAGGTAAACTATAGGGGCTATTTATCTCTACAATATCTATCACAACAGTTTCGGTACCTTCTACCATATCATCATTAATGGTATTTAATGTTAAAGTTGCGCTTTGTTGCCCTGCCGGGATGATGATAGAACCGGTTAAAGCTTCTGGATAATCTGGTCCATTACCTGTTGAGGTTCCACTAAGTTCGTATTTAACTTCGGTATCAGCATCGGCGAAAACTCCCGGAGGAAAACTAAAAATAAACCTCGCTTGGATGGCATTTTCTTCATTTCCATCTATTTTAGTAATGGTAATTTGTGCATTATCATCATTATTAATTGTTCCCGTTGCGGTTCCCATAAAAATGGTATTGCCTCCGGTTGGGTTAGCTAATGTTAAAGTAAAAGTTTCATTAGCCTCAATAATATTATCTGTTGCTATGGGGATAAGAATATTTGCCGTTGTACTTCCGGCAGGAATAGTTATGGTACCATTCGTTAGTCCTGCAAAATCAGATGCTTGTGTAGTACCGTTTACGATGGAGTAATCTACAGAAATGTCACAAGCAGAAACCGCAGATAAACTAACCGGAAAGCTAAGATTTCTAGTGCCCCCTGTACCCTCTGCAACGGTTGCACTAGCTACACTTACAGTTCTAACATTAATACTAACCGATGCATTTTCTTTGATATTATTACAGCCCACAGTACCCGCATCACATTCTATTAAAGGATTCGTTGGTGGTAAAGCGTCTTCATTGGTAGCGTCTGGGTCTGTAACATCAATAGGTCTTAAAATAGATGCACTGGTATTTAAAGTTCCGCCTGGGTAGTTATTTAAGGTACCATTAATGGTAAACGCTATAACGGCCGTATTAGACATATCTAAGGTTGCCGCGTATTGACCTGGAGTAGTTGCGGTACCTGTTATAGTTGCTGTACCTGTAGTTACTGTTGATGAAGTACTGCTAATCACAAATTGTGTAGGAAAATTAAAGGCAAATTTTGCCCCAGAAACAGCATCCGGTCCATTGTTTCTAACCCTCACAACATAACTTATGTCTTCCCCAACACAATAAGACGTTTTGCTTGGTGTAATGCTGATGACTTCTAAATCTGCCTCTTTAAGTGTTACGTTCATGAACGGAAGCACTGTATTACTGATAACATACGTCCAAGTATCTAAACCCACCTCATTACCGAAGGCAGTACCGCTATAAGAATTACTACCCCATTTATGACCATTTGTTGCACTACTAACACCATTAATAGATGCATCTCTAGGATTAGAAGGGTTGGTATTTGAGGAAATATCAGTATCATTCCAATACACAATATCATCAGGAGCGTTAACACCATTTACACGCCTGATGATAATACCATTAATATTATTTTCTACATCTAAGAACGGAAAATGAACTTCACCACCTACCAAACTTAGATTTAAATTACTAGGGCTAAAAGTAAAATTACCCTGTACTTTAGCACCTAAACCATTTAAGCCATCCCAGTAAATGGTATTGCTTCCAGACCCCGCTACACCCGTTAGTCTCCTATCAACGGCATCATTAAATACACCATTTTTGTTGATATCAATATCAATAATATAACTTCCTATTTGGTTGGTCTCAAAAGATAAATTAGCCCCTAAAGGTGCTGTACCCGCTTGGTTTTGTGTCCCTTCTACACCTTCAAATAAAAAATTAGCCGCTTGCGGGCTAGTAGGTGTGGTATACAACCAAGTAGTACCAGCCGGTGTTGCCGTAGTAGCTGGCATACTAGCATCTGGTGTGTTAAAAAATATTTTATGTGTGATATCTGTACCGGTATCCGCAACTCTTGGGTCTTGTACGGGTATAGTGCCAGATAAAGTATTAATACTTCTATAAATAGGATTGCCTGCGTTATCTTTAAATCCTTTATTATTTGCGAAAAAGCTAAATACATAACCAGATTGCCCATTATTATCTACGTCATACTGGTAACCATCTTTGGTAAGAATTTTAAATTTTCCGGTAAAATTCGCATCAAACGCACCTAGCGAGCCAACAAAAATATTCATGAAAGCCCTACCTGTTATAAATGCTGTATTAGCGCTATTTCTTACAGATACATCAAAAGCAGATATTCCTGGACCATTATTGGATTGAGTCCATGCTGCATTTGCATTAGTTTTAGTTATACCTGCTTGCTGGTCGGCTGTTACATCTGGCGATATGAAATCAATTTCCCATACACCCTCTTGCCCCAAGCCAACAGGTAAAATCCAAGGTGTATATCCTCCGGCATTAGGTAATGGTCCTGCATTTTCTTGATTTTTATTAGTAATTAAGCCTACCCCAGCAGCTAAAGCAGCAGAATTATAGGTTGCCCCACCAGGCGCTCTTACATTTATTCTACCATTACCAATTTGTTGTGCGCTTGAACCCAAGTATAAAGATTCTCCTGCCCTAACATACACCTTAACGGTACCTAGAGTTGGAAAAGGATTATTATTAGAAACGGTAGTAGTACTTAATAAAAAAGCCCTATGCCCAACACCTCCACCGGTTGTGATTAAATCTTTACTTCCTTCGGCATACGAAACATCAAAAATACTTAGTACTAACAACAATAAAATAGATAAACATTTTACAATGAAACCTTTTAAATTCCGATGTTTACCCATCAGGTTGGCTCTGTTAGATTTTACTTTTATAAGCACAGATTTTATTTATACACTTGCGTTGATAACCCTTTATAACTATATGAAAAACATTAGTCATTTTAATCCCTGATTAGCTAATACGCAAAAAAAGTCTATTGGTTACCATAAAATGCACTTATTTTAGTTTTACTAATCCTTTATTGTTTAAAATTCAAATAAAAAAAAGAGCCTGATAAATTACCAGACTCTCTTCATCAACACTAAAAAATTCTTATGGAAGAAGTACTCTATCAATAATGTGTACTACTCCGTTTGTTGTTTGGATATCAGGAATTACCATATTAGCAGGCTGTGCATTTCCTCTACCAGAAACAGGTAATACACCATTGTTATAAGCTCCTAATGTAAGGGATGAAGTAGTTAATAATGGATTTAATGTACCTTGAAATAATTCTGATGTAAATTTACCACCATCAGCAATTACGTGGTTTAAGAGTACATTGGTAACCACATCTTTTGGAAGTTTTCTTATATCTGCTGGTACATTTAATGGAACTCCCAGAATTACACCTAAATCTTTAAATGCTTGATCTGTTGGCGCAAAAACTGTGAAACTTGGCGTACCGGGACCTTTAGTTAATGCTCCTGCTAGGTCTGCATACAAAACTGCTTCTACAAGAAAGCTTAATTCTGGAGTGATAAAGCCTTGGGCATTTTTTAATGTTACAGCAGAACCCACTATATCTGCACCTGTTGCTAATAAAACTTTATCTATTACATGTACGATACCATTATCTGCTTGTACATCTGTTGCTAAAATTTTTGATCCATTGATATAGTATTCATTGTTTCTAACGATAACTTTTTTTGTTACACCAGTGATTAGTGATGGAATATTACCAGCAGACATCACTTGGGTTTGATTTAAAGAACCACTACTTACATGATAAAGGAGAACATTAGTTAAAAATGGTTTTTGTAAAACATTTAAATCTTGGGGATTTACTAAACCTAATCTGGCAAAAGCATCATTAGTTGGTGCAAATACGGTATAATTTCCTGATGGATCATTAGGATTTTTATTTGATAAAGCAATAGCAACACCACCTCTTATTGCTGCAGCTTCTAATTGCGTGAAACCAGGCATAGATACAGCAACTTGTGCCACTGTTGGTTTAGCATCATTTTCTTTATTGCAAGAAGAAAAGCCTGTAGCTGCTGCTAAAGCTATCAGTCCGAAAGCTAACTTTGAATTTATAAATCTATTTATTTTCATTTCTTTGGGTTTTAATTTAATTAACGATTGATTTATTTCCGATAAGCAATCATTTTACGTACATACGAGCAAAAGTTTTTAATAGATTTACAATTTGAAAAAATAATTTAAATTATTAAAAATCCAGATCGCTATAAACTTACGTATTTCATGCAAATGTGTAATTAAATTTCATCATTTTAAATATCCGATAAGCAATTTAACTCATTTATTAACAATTAAAAGACTTGAAAATGAAAATATTAGACAAATCAAAAATATTAACTTTACTTGCAGTATTAGGTATAAGCGCTAGTGTTTGTGCCCAAACACCATTAAGTGGTTTTATGCAAGGTAAGAAGGGTGGAAACTTATCTTTCTCATTAAATCATGAAAATTACAGTGAAGTTTATTTAGTACCCGAAAAAATAGATGGAGTACCTGTATTTAACGGCGTTTCTGTAAATAGCTTTAATATTTATGGTTCTTATGGTTTTACGGATAAATTAGATCTAATTGTAAATTTACCATTTGTAAGAACGGTAGGTTCAGGAAATCAAGAGGTGCTTAACGACTTAGGATTTCAAAATTCAAGAGAAGGTGCTCAAGACATTTCTGCTTTCTTGAAATATGAGCTTGCAAAAAAAGGTAATTTATCTTTACAAGGTTCTTTAGGCGTTACAACTCCTGTAAGCGACTATAATGTAAATGAAGGTTTACAATCTATCATAGCTATTGGTAACAGAGCTACAACTTTTAATGCCGTTGCATTGGCCCATTATAAACTTTCTAGTGGCTTTTTCGTAACCGGACAAGCTGGGTATAGCTTAAGAAGCACAGAAGTACCTGATGCAGTTTTAAGTCAGTTAAAATTAGGATGGGCAAAAAAACGCTTTTATGCGGATGCTTATCTAGCTAACCAAACATCTACTGGTGGTGTTGATATTTTAAGACCCGGGTTTAACGGATTTTTCCCTGCAACCCAAGTAAATTATACTAGAATAGGAGCTAATGTTTATGCACCTTTAGATGGTAACTTCGGTATCAATGCTGGAGGCGGAACAACCATTGGAGGCAGAAACTTAGGTAAAGCCGATTTCTTTAGCTTTGGATTTGTATATAACTTCAAATACAGAGAATATTAAAATAAAATTATGGATTTTAAAAGCTCGTGGTTGATAACTACGAGCTTTTTTTATGCCTGATAAAACTCCAAAAGTAATAAATAAAAAAATCCTCAGCTAAAAGCATGAGGATGATTTGAATTAACCTTAAAAAGTATGTATGAAATATGCTTAGAAATTACCTACACTTCTTGATCTTGTGTTGCTAACGATTAATTTCTTTGCATAGTTTCTTTTATTAGCTTTTACACTGATGGTATAAACACCATCAGCTAAAGTTCCTAAATTAAAATGTAATTTTTGATTACCTGCTGGTACCTGAAAATCTTCAGTTTTAACAATCTGACCCCAAGTATCAATTAACATTACTTTAGCACCGTCATGATCGATTAAATTCAACTCTAGCTCTGTATAATCTACCGCTGGGTTAGGATAAACATCAAGCTTCAATAAACTTAAATCTTTAAAAGACGCAGAAGCGATAAGTAAATTTTCAAATACTGTAGGTTGCTCAAAACCTTGAGTTATAATTTCAGCCTTATTGTTAGAAAGTGTTTCTGTAAAGAATGCCTGTCCGATAGTAAATTGAACAGATTCTCCATAAGCATTAGATGCTGAACCATTTCCTGAAGAAAAAACAAATCTATCTACATGCTGAGCTTTAGCGTTTGTTAAACTTATTAAAGTAATTACTAAAGCGAATATTAATCTTTTCATGCAAAGACATATACAACTTAGAAGCCATGCACCAAAAATTTTATAGAATAGAGATGTTTAAACATCTAATTAGGATCTTAATGAAGCATTATTAGGATAAAATATGCATTTAAATAGGTTTAAACCCATATTTTAAGTTATTATAAATTGTATAGATTTTGAATATGGAAAGTTTAAGTCATGAGTTTTTAAATGCGCTCAACATAAAATAAATAGAATTATTTCTACACAATAATAAAAAAGTAGAAATAATTACCCAATTAACAATATTTGCTTTCCCCAGAAAAACAGCAGAAGACATATTATCCTCTCAAAACAAAATCAAAAATCACTGATTTTAAACATAAATTTCATAACCCACAATAAAGAGCATATAAATCTACATTTAGTGTAAAAACGAGAAATATATTACACAAAAAAAACGCTTACCAGATTTTGGTAAGCGTTCATATTATTAGAAGTTTTTAAATGTTAATTTATTTGTTGCCAATTTGTACCATCAGATTGCAATATGGTAACTGCTTTCTTAGGTATTATACTAGCATTATCACCTGCAGAATCTTTGAAACCGGTAACGTTTTTATCTTGATTGGATGGATTTTTAACAACATAGACTCTACCTGTACAAGTACTCGCAGAAGGTAAGGTTATGGTTAAATTACCATTTCCTAATATCACAGTATAATGAGTATCATTTAGTGTGATGCTTGAGCTAACGTTAGTAATAGCATAAGAAACAGAACCATTTACCTGCATCGTGGAATTAGCAATATTACCGTTGGTATTTACACCTACTCTAACGGTATTATCTAAACCAGTTCCTTGCATTCTCATCATCTCTACAGAGGAAGATGTATTATAATTAAACTTAGAAAAAACAATAGGCTCATCACCATCATCACCTACTATAAAATCTAACCTACCGGCATTACCTGTTCCGGAACTTCCTATCTCAAAGAAATCTGTACCTGCAGCACTACCCTTTAATCTGAAATTACCATCTGCAGTAGTAAAAAACATAGGCTTATAAAAGTTTGCTGCTGATGCTGCAAATTGTAAAGCCGAAGTTGTTCCATTACCATTTAAGTGTACCAAAGGTTGGTCATCATTGGTATAATCAGCATAAGATTGTGTTAAACCTAATGTTTGTCTTCTTCCAAATTCTAGCATTGGAATATTATTAGATCTGATTCTCATGGCTACATCATTTGTTGTACCTAAGAAACTTGCTGTTGTAGCATTTGTATTTCCGTTTACCAACCAATTACTTGTTGCAGCTTCGGTTGCAGGAGCCCAATTGGTACCATTAAATTTAAGTATCTGGCCATTTGTAGCTGACATGGTGTTAAGTTTTGCAGATGTAATAGCACCATCGGCTAAATCGGCAGTAGCTACAGTACCATCAGCAATTTTAGCTGATGTTATGGCATTATTTGCAAGATCTGCAGTTGCTATAGTAGCATCAACAATTTTAGCTGATGTTATAGCATTATTTGCTATACTTGGCGCAGCTGCGGTTCCTGCTAAATCACCAGCTAACTGAATAATTCCTTTTGTTGTTGTACTTGCATCAGCTCCAGAAGTACTTGGTGTTGCCGGTACCCATCCACCACCATTCCAACTTAAGACTTGATTTAAACTTGCCCCAGCTTGAGCTAATTTATTAGGATTTATGGTTGCATAGCCAATAGCATTATCTGTAACAGAAGCACTTGCTAATTTAGATGCAGAAATTACCCCATCCTGAATTTTATCGGCTGTAACAGCAGCATTTGAAAGCTTAGCTGTTTGTATAGCCCCATCAGCCACCTGATACCCTTGAACTGTACCACTTTTTATCTGCATCTGGTTTAAAGAACCCTGAATATCTCCACCTCCGGCACCTATATTTGCATAAATATCAACCGCAATAGCATTAGAAGATATTGAAATCATATTACCTGCTGTATAATTGGCACCTGCCCCTGCTGGACCTTGTGGTCCTACAGCTCCAGTATCACCTTTGTCGCCTTTATCTCCTTTTGCTCCGGTAAGACCTATATCACCTTTGTCTCCTTTTAATCCTTGTGGTCCGGTTGCTCCAGTTAAACCGATTGGACCTTGTGCCCCAGTTGCACCTGTATCACCCTTGTCTCCTTTTAAGCCTCTTGGACCAGTTGCTCCAGTTAAACCGATTGGACCTTGTGGACCAGTTGTGCCGGTTAAACCGATTGGACCTTGAGCCCCTGTTTCACCCTTGTCACCTTTATCTCCTTTTAATCCGGTTAAACCTATCGGACCTTGAGGACCGGCTACACCTGCATCTCCTTTTGCTCCGGTAAGACCGATATCGCCCTTGTCACCTTTATCTCCTTTTGCACCAGCTAAACCAATTGGACCTTGTGGACCCGTTGCTCCGGTTAAACCGATTGGACCTTGAGCCCCTGTTTCACCCTTGTCACCTTTATCTCCTTTTAATCCGGTTAAACCTATCGGACCTTGAGGACCGGTTGCGCCTACATCTCCCTTTGCTCCGGTAAGACCGATATCGCCTTTGTCTCCCTTTAAGCCTTGTGGTCCGGTTGCTCCGGTTAATCCTATTGGACCTTGAGCTCCTGTTTCTCCTTTGTCACCTTTATCTCCTTTTAATCCGGTTAAACCTATCGGACCTTGAGCTCCTGTTTCTCCTTTGTCTCCCTTTTCTCCTTGGTCACCTTTATCGCCCTTGTCACCTTTTGCTCCGGTTAATCCTTGCGGACCTTGTGGACCTGCTTCGCCTTGATCGCCTTTATCGCCCTTTAAACCAGCTATACCTTGTGCTCCTGCTTCGCCTTTATCTCCCTTCTCGCCTTTTGCTCCTTGAATACCTTGTGGACCAGTTGCTCCAGTGAGTCCTATTGGACCTTGGGCTCCAGTATCTCCTTTCGGACCCGCTTCACCTTGGTCGCCTTTATCGCCCTTTGAACCAGTTAAACCGATTGGACCTGCTTCACCTTGTGGACCGGTCGCTCCTGTTAAACCTATTGGACCTTGGGCTCCAGTATCTCCTTTCGGGCCTGCTTCACCTTGGTCGCCTTTATCGCCCTTGTCACCTTTTGCTCC
>NZ_KE384315.1:0-20995 GCF_000425145.1 Pedobacter glucosidilyticus DSM 23534 | reverse complement strand
TCACCTTTCGCTCCAGTAAGCCCCATTGGACCTTGTGGACCAGTTTCTCCCTGATCTCCTTTATCTCCCTTGTCACCTTTCGCTCCTGTTAATCCTTGTGGACCTACTTCACCTTGTGGACCAGTTGCTCCGGTTAATCCTATTGGACCTTGAGCTCCAGTATCCCCTTTCGGGCCTGCTTCGCCTTGGTCGCCTTTATCGCCCTTGTCACCTTTTGCTCCGTTTAAACCGATTGGACCTACTTCACCTTGTGGACCGATTGCTCCGGTTAGTCCTATTGGACCTTGAGCTCCAGTATCCCCTTTCGGGCCTGCTTCGCCTTGGTCGCCTTTATCGCCCTTGTCACCTTTTGCTCCGTTTAAACCGATTGGACCTACTTCACCTTGTGGACCGATTGCTCCGGTTAGTCCTATTGGACCTTGAGCTCCTGCTTCTCCTCTATCACCTTTTGCTCCTGTTAATCCTTGCGGACCTGCTTCGCCTTGATCACCCTTGTCTCCTTTTTCTCCTTGAATACCTTGTGGACCGGTTGCTCCGGTTGCTCCGGTTAAACCTATCGGACCTTGAGCTCCAGTATCGCCTTTCGGGCCTGCTTCGCCTTGATCGCCTTTATCGCCCTTTAAACCAGCTAAACCTTGTGCTCCTGCTTCGCCTTTATCGCCCTTCTCGCCTTTTGCTCCTTGAATACCTTGTGGACCAGTTGCTCCGGTTAAACCTATTGGACCTTGTGCTCCTGTGTCACCTTTCGGTCCTACTTGGCCTGGGTCACCTTTATCTCCTTTTAAACCAGCTAAACCTTGTGCTCCAGTATCGCCCTTTTCTCCTTGAATACCTTTTAATCCTGCTTCGCCTTTATCGCCCTTCTCACCTTTATCTCCCTTGTCGCCTTTTGCTCCGATTGGACCTTGTGGACCTGCTTCGCCTTTCGGGCCTGCTTCTCCCTGATCTCCTTTTTCTCCTTTGTCGCCTTTTGCTCCGGTTAATCCAATCGGACCTTGTGGACCTATATCTCCTTTCGGACCAGCTTCCCCTTGGTCACCTTTTAGACCCTGTGGTCCCATATCACCTTTAGGTCCTGCTACAGCATTACTTTGCTTTGAGCCTCCACTAGATTTTGCATATAATGCAAATGGGACAGCTAATAATTCTGTACTTCCAAATACTTGAAAATTATTTCCACCTGAAAGATCAAGTTCTACCTTTAGAAAATAATTACTAACTGAAAAATCCACATCAGCTAATCTTAATGATCCAGTAGGTTTCCCTCTTCCTATGACATGAGAAAAAACACCAAATTGATTAGAATTAACCTTTTGAGTCTCCGTATAGACCGCAACTCCATTTGCTGAACCGCTTAAAACGGTAAATCTAGCGTGGATAAGCTGATTAGATAGTTCTTTACCATCTGCTTTTCTAGCCACAGCTTGGTATTGAAAACCATTTAATCCGTCTTGAGCAATTAAACTGCTATATGCTAACAGTAAAAAACTCAGTGTTGAAAGTAGAAATTTTCTCATATTGTAATTATAATTATGACGCAAATGACAATAGTTAAGCCATGAGCTCTTTGTCTCAAAAAAATTATATATTTTTAATTTATATTAAAATTAAGGGTTTGGTTGTTTAGCAATTAATGGTATTTAATAACAGAGTAAAATCTTATTTAATGCTAAATAAAGCATATTTTTAAACAATAACTGTATTTAATTGAAGATTTTTACTTTAACTATCAACTAAAACCTTTTTGTTTATCACGAAACCATTGAAGTGTAACTTTTACCTCAAAAATTCCCACATCCATTATAAGCAGTATTCATAAAATCCACACTTTATAAGAACTTCATATTAATTGTATGTAGATAAGTTTTATTCTTAAATTTGAGCTATGATTAAATTTGCCGATAATTTTAGTGAAGTTTCAAAAGAAAAAGCTTTTGATAAACAACATAGAAACATTATTAATTATAATATAGGCAAATATGATGTAGCGGTTGCTAGAGGACTTTCAAGGCTTATCAATTTAGAGCATGTAAAAAAGAAAGGTCATGTGATTAAATGGAAGGTCATGGAAAATCTAGATAAACTTTTGCCAGAATTTGAATCTAATTTTCAAAGAAAAGGTGGAAAAGTTATTTGGGCAAACAATGCTGAAGAGGCCAATCAAGAAATCCTTCAAATTATCAAAAGAAGCGGAGCTAAATCTGTTATCAAATCTAAATCAATGGTAACAGAAGAAATTCATTTAAACGAGTTTTTGGAAAGCCATGAGATAGAATCTTTAGAATCTGATTTAGGAGAATATATTGTTCAGTTGCTTGGCCAGAAGCCTTACCATATTGTAACGCCTGCCATGCACCTAAGTAAGGAAAATATTGCACAGCTTTTTCATGAAAAGTTTGGCACTCCGGTAGATGCAACCCCACAACAATTAACCTTAAAGGCTAGAGAATTATTAAGAGATAAATATTTAAGTGCTGATATTGGTATTACTGGCGGCAATTTTCTTATTGCTGATACCGGAAGTATAGCACTTACAGAGAACGAAGGTAATGCCCGTTTAACCACAACTTTCCCTAAAATACATATCGCAATTGTAGGTATCGAGAAATTGATACCATCTATAACAGACTTAGACCTTTTTTGGCCCATGCTTTCTACGCATGGTACTGGGCAAAACTTAACTGTTTACAATACCATTTTAAGTGGCCCTCGTAAAGCTGACGAGACTGATGGACCAGAAGAAATGTATGTTATTTTATTGGATAACGGTCGTACCGATTTATTAGCACAAAAAGACCAAAGACAAGGATTATATTGTATAAGATGTGGAGCTTGTTTAAATGGTTGCCCTATTTATAAAAATGTGGGAGGACACACCTATGATACTACTTATAGCGGCCCTATTGGCTCTATCATTACGCCACATTTAAGAGGAATGCAAGATTTTAAGCATTTAAGTTATGCCTCTAGTTTATGCGGAAAATGTTCTGAAGTTTGCCCTGTTAAAATAGATATTCATAGCATGCTTTTATTAAACAGAAGAGATGCTGTGAACCAGAAATTAACTACATCATCAGAAAAATTAGGCTGGTTTTTTTGGAAAAATTCTATGCTTAAAAGAAGTAAAATGGATGTGGTGGGTGGCAAATTGAAAAACTTTGTGATGAATACTTTCTTTGGAAAAATGTGGGGAAAAAACAGAACACTTCCTAAAGTTGAGCAACAATCTTTCAGTAAACAGTGGAAAGATAGAAACAAACAATAAAATTATTCATTATACCATGCTAAAATATGTTGTGTTTCTAATAGGTTCTTCAGGAATCATTACTTCATGTAATTCTGTTAATCAAAGCTCTTTGGTCGCAGTAAAAGACTCTATTAATGCTGTTAGTATCACAGACACAAGCATATTAATTTATACCGAAGGCTTATTGAAATTAAAAGACTCTTTTGAAAAATCAGAAAGTCCGGTTTACAGTAAAGGAGACTATGCTTATTTCTTTTGTTCATATAAAAAAGACGGCGAACCTGTTATTTATCAGGAGTATGGCGATTCTGGGGAATACGGTTTTCAGGAAAAAACATACTTTTTAGAAGATGGTGAAATTGTATTATTTACTGAGAAAAGCAAGCTCTTGATTCCTGATAGCCAAGGAGATTATCAATATAAAGAATATAGATATTTTTATAGAAATGGGATATTTTTAAAAGCAGAAGAAAAAAGTGCCGCTAACGACTCGGCACTTCATAAACTACCATTTGTAAAATTGGATGAAAATTTAGCTGATGAAAAGAAAGTTTTTGATTTTACAGAGATAGAAAGTGCATTGCAAGGAACAGGTAAATATGCCCTAACCTTTAATAAGTTGAACACCTTAAATAGCAAACAATACTTGATGTTGAGTAACAATAATTTAAGTATTGATGTGGCTTACTTGATAAAAACGCCAGATTCTTTAATTCATGATATTGCTTTACAACCATCTTTTTATAAAGGCAAAAAGCTTAATATTAATTTTGAAAAGCAGGATAAAACTTTAATGATTTATAAAAATGGAAGCTTAGCTCACTAATTTAACTTCTGCCAAGGGATTAAAAAGATACATTCTACCTGTTTTAACTTCCAAACATCTAAATCTGGTTCTTATTTTATTGAGTTTTTTAAACTCCCTACCATTAGGAAGTGTAAAATGTTGATTTTCTACAACATCTTCAACATGTAAAATATCCTCTTTAGGCGCATCGTAGCGCTTAAGGGTTTTATACAAATCTTTATCGGCACAACTAGAAGCTGCAGGATTTTGCAAATAAGAAACTACAGCTTTTTTAACATCTAAAGGAAAAATATCCAATTCAAAAAAAGGAAGCATCATCCTTTTAAAGGTATTCTTCCACTCGGTACCATGAGGTTTTACCCTACTTTGATGGGCATTCCAAGTAACCAGATGTGCAAACTCGTGAACTGTGGTTATCAGGAAAGCGTAAGGATTAAGATTATAGTTTACAGAAATACGATGACGGCTACCTCTAAAAGGCGGTCTATAATCTCCTAATTTTGTATTTCTTGTTTTGGATATTTTAAACTCGCAAGCATAACCATCAATCCACGTGGCTATAATGGATGCCGATTGTTCTGGTAAGTACTGTTTTAAAATGCTTATTTTATCTTGCTTCACAAAGAATAAATATCGGCAAATAAAGCAATTATTTCAAGAGGTTATATACAATAAAACTTGCTCCGTAAGCCAAAACCAGCATATAGAAGAATTGGATAATTGGCCATCTCCATTGCTTAGTTTCACGATAAACAACGGCCATAGTGCTCATACATTGCATCGCAAAAGCATAAAATACCATTAAAGAAAATGCTGTAGCGGTAGTAAAAACTAAAGTTCCGGTTTTAGCATTTCGGGCTTGTGCCATTTTATTTCTTACGGGCTCCATCTCAGAATCGTCTCCATCTACAGAATATAGCGTAGCCATAGTGCCCACAAATACTTCACGGGCAGCAAAAGAGGTAATTAAAGAAATCCCGATTTTCCAATCGAAACCTAAAGGTTCTATACTAGGTTCAATAAATTTACCCACAATGCCAGCGTAAGAATTTTCTAGCTTTTCTGAGCTTTTTAAGATATTTATTTCTTCCTCAGTATATTGAGAGATCATTTCTGAAGAACTATATTTCTGGTCTATTTTCTCTATTCTATCTCCTGGACCATAACTTGCCAAAACCCACAATACAATAGAAACCGCAACAATAACTTTCCCAGCTTCTGTTACGAAGGTTTTAATACTACCAAACATGGTGAGCGCAACGTTATTCCACCTTGGCATACGGTAAACCGGAAGTTCCATGATAAAATAACTTTTTAGATTGCTCTTGATGATAATTTTCATCACCCAAGCAACTAAAATAGCCATCACAATACTAAGCAGATACATCAACATCAATACTAAACCTTGTAAATTGATAAAGCCAAGCACCAGTTTTGATGGCACTACTAATGATATAAGTAAAGTATAAATAGGTAAACGGGCAGAGCAACTAACCAATGGTGTAACCATAATGGTGATGATACGGTCTTTCCAGTTTTCTATAGTTCTGGCACTCATGATAGATGGTACAGCACAAGCCAAGCCACCAATTAATGGCACCACAGACTTACCACTTAGCCCTACTTTACGCATTAATTTATCCATCATAAAAGTAACACGGGCCATATAGCCGGTATCTTCTAAAACAGATATAAAGGCAAACAATAAAGCAATCTGAGGGATGAAAACCATTACACCGCTTAATCCTGCAAGTACTCCATCTATTAATAAATCAGTAAATACGCCTGCGGGCAAATAAGTATGTCCTAATTCTGCTAGCCAAACAAATACGGTTTCTATCAGCATCATAGGATATTCAGACCATGCAAAAATTGATTGGAAAATGGCAAATAGAATTAAGAAGAATATCACAAAACCCCAAACTTTATGTGTAAGGTAATGGTCTATTTTGTTACTGATGTTTTCTTCTAAAGCTACAGATGTATAAACAACAGTATCTAATAAAACTTCGTTGATAAAATTATAACGGGCAATAGTTTCTGTGGCTTGTGCTTTTTGTGGGTGGAAATCATGAATTTTTTCTTGCTCTTCTATCCAAAAACTGTTTTCTTTAGAGATATACTTTAGATTTTCATGCTGATGAACAATCTGAAGTGCGACATAAGGATTATCAATTTTTAATTTCTTGCTAACTGCTTTGATAAGCTCAGGAGCGATGCTTTCCACATCAATGGTAGCATGTTGTAATGGGATATTTGTACTGTAAGAAATAGCACTTTTTAGCTCATCTAAACCTATAGATTTTCTTGCTGCCAAAGCTACAACAGGAACATTTAATCTTGAAGCTAAAGCATTAATGTCAATTTCAATATTACCTTTTTCTGCCTGGTCCATCATGTTTAAAGCGATGATAACAGGTAATTTTAAATCGGCAATTTGGGTGTATAAAAGTAAATTTCTTTTCAGGTTAGTTGCATCGGCAACAATAACCACCAAATCTGGATGTGAGGAATTATCTGGATTAGAAAGAACTTCAAAAACGATGGTTTCATCTGCACTTTTGGGATATAAACTGTAAGTACCTGGTAAATCAATAATTTCTACCTGTTTACCATCTGGTAATTTGCATAACCCAGATTTCTTATCAACAGTAACACCTGGGAAATTTCCAACTTTTTGGTTTAAACCTGTTAAAGCATTAAAAATAGTTGATTTACCTGTGTTGGGGTTACCAACAAGTGCTACTCTGAGTGTACTTTTCAAGCCAGATTAGATTAGTTCAATAGTTGAGGCTTCACGCTTTCTTAAAGATAATTGATAGCCGGATACAGTTACAGCGATAGGGTCTCCTAGCGGAGCAATTCTTTCTACCTTAACCGCTTCCCCTGGTAAACATCCCATCTCCATCAATTTTACAGACATTTCTAAATCTGTAAATTCTTTAATAATACCTTGTTGTCCTATTGCTAATTGCGAAAGCTTCATGATCAAAATGTATATATGAACTGGACGAAATTAAGGCTTATTTAAATTAAATCCAAATTAGAAAGACTTAATTTATATGAATTTAGAAGGTGTTTTTATTTAGATAAAGGAAGAGCGATATCAATTTTAAATTTTGGGCAATCGCAACCTTTTTTAAACACAAAACAGCCTGATAAAGAAACCATTATCAATATAAAAAAAATAATATAGCTAAACTTTTTCAATGATTCTAGATTTACGGTGTAACAATAAATAACTAAATATACCTGCGCCAACGCCTAGCATATCCGAAATAAAATCCCACCACTCGGCAGAACGGTAAGTAAATACTTTCCATTGTAGTATTTCTACACCCCCACCTATAGCTGCTGTGATGATAATGATTTTAATGATGGTAAGCGGGCGGTAGTGATAACTGTTTTGCTGATTGATTTTTCCAAACAATAGCAAAACAGTTAATATGAAAAAGAAACCCAAATGCACCATTTTATCAAAACCTTCAAAAAACAATGGCAATTGCTTATCCGGCGACATAGGTAAGTTACAAAGTATCAATACCAATATTGCCCAAGCAATTGCCGGCCATTGAAACTTTATGGTTCTTAACATTATGCTCCTATTAAAGCTTGATAAGCATCAGCAGATAATAAACCAGCAGAATCTTTTTCTGTTAAACTAATTTTAACCATCCAGCCATCCCCGTAAGGGTCTTGATTTACCAATTCTGGGTTAGCATCTAACTGGGCATTTACTTCAAGTACTTTACCGCTTAAAGGCATGAATAAATCAGAAACAGTTTTAACGGCTTCTACAGTACCAAAAATATCACCTTCTGCAACATCGCTACCAATGGTGTTGATATCAATATATACGATGTCTCCTAATTCTCTTTGAGCAAAATCTGTAATACCTACAGTTGCTATATCACCTTCTATTTTTACCCACTCGTGGTCTTTGGTGTATTTTAATTCGGCTGGAAAATTCATTTATCTATATTTTATTTCTTACAAAAATAGCTAAATCTATGAGATTAAGTTTGAGTGTTAAAAATGATTATTTAAAAATATTTTAAGCATCCTCTTCTGCTTTTTCAGTAGTTTGTTCTTGAGTGCCACGCAAATGTATAACCAAACCGTTTAAGAAATTTCTTAAGATTTGATCGCCGCAGGGCTTATAATTAGGATGATCTTCTCGTCTGAAAAAAGCACCTAATTCGCTAGGGGTAACTCTAAAATTTACCAGTTTTAGAATTTCAATAATCTCATCATTTCTGAGTTTTAGGGCTACGCGAAGCTTCTTTAATATTTCGTTATTACTAATCATATTTATTGAATAGTGAACCTTAGATTGATGCCAAAGTTACTAAAGGCTGTGTTAAATGTTTGCGATGTATAAGGCTGCGTGATGTTTGAATCGTAAAAGACTCTTAAATTAAAACGCTGGTTTAACACATAATCTATACTCGGCCTAAAGGTAATGTTTTTAGACCCTCCAGAAATCTCGGCATCATCAACATCTGCTCTAAAAATTACAGTTTTATTATCTCTTATCGCTACATCAAGCTTGAAGTTTAAATCGTTTTTAAGATTTACACTTTTAAACAAGCCAAAAGGGAATCTGAAATTTGCTGTTCTATATCCAAAACCAAATACAAAAGCTTGGTCTTTTTGTTGAGCTAGCTGGCTATTTGCCAAAGCAAAACTTAAAGAACGGGATTTTCTATACTCGATATTGATGGTCATACTGTTTTTTAACCGCATATCTATACCTAATAAAGGCACAAATTGCTCGAATAAAGTTACCTGAGAGAATTGATAAAAAGGTAAAAAGTTATTTTGTTGATCTCTTGAGTTTACAGCACCATTTAGTTCTGAGTATCTAATTAAGGAGTTAAAAGCATTAACATTATAAGTAGAGTTATAACCATGTGTTACATCAAAGGAAGAGAACCACTGACTCATGAAAGGTAGCTTTGCTAAACCATTATAAGTCATACGCCAGTTTGGAACCGGTATTTTTTTAAAGCTATTTAACGTGATACTACCCGCATCTTTATTTAAATAAGCCGCTAATAAGGCTGGGATAACTACATCTTGCGAACTTTTGTTATACCCATCGGCGAAATTATCTGCTCCTAAACCGCTGCTATTAGGATTTAGAGCACCTAACCTTCTGGAAATAATTTCTCTGTTTACCAAGAATTGCTGAAAAACAGCCGAATTTTTATCACTATTTTTTTCTTTGAAAGCGGTTCCTAAAGAAATTATAGAAATGCTATAATCTCCGGAAGTGATGGGTCTTAAACTTTCGAAACCATTAGTTGCTGCATCAAATCTAAAATTGGTTGAGAAATTTCTACTCTGATTTTTAAAAACGGTTAGCTCTAACCTAAAATCTTTAAAAGGCTCTAGCGTACCTCTTAGGTTAAGCTTTTCATTCAAATTCTTTACAAACAATTGGTTTAGCAAAGTATCTCTGGTTAACCAGCCATTTTGTAAAGCAGTGCCTCTTATGTCTTCTTGCGAGCCTAAAACAAAACCTAAACCTGGTGCATTGGCAGAAAAATCCATACCAAAGGCATTGGTTTTTGGCAGGTAGCCTGGTAAAAATGTACCATCATTACGGATGTAAGAACCACTTACGTTTTTGATAGAGAAAAGCACATCAAATAAGGCTTTGCTTAACCCACTAGCGTTGCTATTTGCACCATTCATTTTACGGTAAAAACCTAACTTATTATACAGTAAATTGAAGTTTAATGTTGGATTTAACTGAACTGTACGAGAGTTTTGTATGGTATTACCAAAGTTTATATCAGGGTCGTTGATACTAATTAAAGGCTCGGTCATCCAGCTAAACTGCGTTTGATAACGGGTAATAACATTTACAAATTCTAAACCTGGTATTTTATTGATAGGCACCGTGTAACTTAAACTTACGGTGTGGTTATAATCTGTTGTTCTGCCCAGATTTCTGAAATTATTCCAAAGTGTATCTCTTTTTAAACCTGTTATTCTACCTTCTGGCTCATCAACCAAAGAAAGGTTGGTAGCATTAAAATCTAATTTAAGAGTTTTGGTTAAGTCCCAGCTGATGCCATACAACCTGCTGATATTGAAATTTTTATTAAAAGTGGTTTGTATAGGAATGGTATTATTTGGGTCGTTATCTCGGAGTGTGTTTTCTGAGTACAAGCGGTTAACCTCTATCCTAAAATTTAAAACAGAAGGCAACAAATTAAAATTAAAGTCTTTTAATAAAGCTAAATTATTACTCTTAATAAGTTTACTAAAGGGTGTAATAAAGGTTGCCTGATTGTTATAATTATAGGCTAAAGAACCTCTATAGTTTTTTTGTATTGAACTTTGGTTGATAAAATCGCGATGATCATACTCATTAAAAGCATAAGTAAGGCTTAAGTTTTCTATATCCCAAATTCTGCTTTTTGCATCGGGGTTGGTTTTTATTTTCCTGACATTGGTAAAGTTTATTCCACGTCTTAATGTATAATCTTGTGCATAATTTAAGATAGAATCTCTGGCACCACGAGGTAATAAATCCATGATATTTTTCAATTCTAAATCGGGATTTCTAGGGTCAAACTGTGGTGTACTTAGCTGACTAGAGTAATTAAAATACATTGGTATTTTTATTCCCGTTCTATCAGGAAAGAACTTCCCTAGCTCAAAACTGGTGGATAAATCAAAGAATTGATCATCAGAACGGTTAATCTCGCTTACACGTTTTTCTAAAGAGGCAAACCCTATAGTGCTTTTATTTCCAGAGATGGTTACATCGCCAAAATCAGCAAGTTTGGCATTCATTCTGGCTGTTGCAGCCCAACCACCACGCTCATCAAAATCTGTTAATCTTAACTCGTTAAACCAAATTTCTACGTTTTTATCTAAACCATCATCTGGTCTGCCATCATTTTTATTCAAAGGATTTCTGACACCAAGCATGATTACCCTTAGCTTACTTAAATCTGGCTGCCCTTTGATGGTGACTTTATTTTGCCCATCAGCAAAAGAATAAGGGATATTAAATGGCCAAGGTGAGCCATTTAAAGTAGCATTATTCCTTGCAATTTTGGCTTGCTGCAATAGTCTAAATTCTAAATCTAGCCTGTTTTCTGCTGGCCAGATAGCTTCAGGATCTCTAGAACCTGCGGTGGTAATTTTCATTGGTATCTCATACTCATAGTAGTTATCCAAATTGTCGGTACCCAACCTCAAGAAAGCATGAATATCACCATCATTTAAAGGTGCTGCCATCATATCACTTTCTGCATGGATAAACATTTGTACTCTTTTGTAAGCTCTCACATCATTAACCGTAGTTTTAAAAGCTGCTCTTGAATATCCGTCTCTTAAATTCTTAACCACAACAGAGAGTGATTGCTCGTTTTGACGAGTATCACCTCTAAAATTTGAGAAATCTCTTTCTCTGATAATGCCTGGAGGTGTAACATAAGGAATAGGTGTTCTGGTACCATTTTCCTCAATGTTTACTGTAGTAACATCTAAAGTAGAATTATCTAAACCTACATTTCCTAAAGCTGGGTCTACCAAAACTTTATCGGGTTGTGCTTCTGCATTAAACCTTCTCCACTCGCCCCTAACTAATTGTAATCTGGCAAAACGTAATACCGTAGTATCAGCAAAATCTGTTAAATACATACGCATAAAGCGGATAGACTTAAAATCTTGGATACCCCCAACTCTATCTCTAAACTGTGCAACTGGAACTTTAAACTGATACCAAGTAACGTTTTCTGTTGTTCCATCGGCTAATCTTACGGCTGCAACCACACGGTCTGCAATAAAGTTTTGTCCTACCACTAAATCTTGCGGTCTGATACTTACCTTATACTCAAAATACTCGTCTGCTTTAGTAGTACTATTGTCTCGGTTAACATCTTCTCCATCCGGCAGAGGTGTTGAAGCTGAATTCTCAATACCTAAAGCATCTTGTGATTGTTGCGATGTTTTTGAGTTTCCTTCTGTACCGTTAAAATTTTCATACCTTTTTAATATACCTGCATTAGTTTGGTCTAAAGCCGGACCACGGTAATACACATAATCATCAGAAGAAGGATCTGCATTGTAAAAACTAGCAGCTTGTGAGTTTAGCTGTGCTGTAATCTGGTTAATTTGTGTTTGAAATTTAGCCTGCTCTGCAACGTTATTTAATCCGTCTAAACCAATATCTTGTATTTGACGAGCATTAGGATCGTTATCAAAAGCCTGTATAACAGGTTGTAGTTTTGGCACTCTTCCCCACACGGTTTCATCTGTTTTTGTTGGGTCGTTATCAGGCGGAATACCGTTTTCCAAACTTCTACGGCCATCTTTCAAAATATCTTCTGAGATGTTTCCAATATTTAAATATAAATCTCCTCCCTGTGAACCTGGCTTATAAATAAAAGGATCTAGAACCCAAAACTCTATAAACTCAATATTTAGCGCCTCAAAATCATTGGTTTCTATCCTTCTAAACATACCTCCCCAACGCTGTCTGGGGTTGGCTAAAGTTCCATCGGGATTTAAACCTGTAGCTGTAAAATTATAAGGACCACGTAGTGTTGGGTAGTAGGCTACGTTAAAAGTTGGCAAAGTTAATAAAGTACCTGTAGCTACTTGTCTAAAAGGGAAAACCTCGGTTTCTAAAACCTCTCTTACATAGTGGTTAGATAGCTCGGTACGGTTACCCGCAATATTTGGTGGTGTTAAATTACTTCTGTTATAAAAAATAGGGTCTATGGTAAAATACGAAAGTTTTGCCCTATTAAACCCGTAAGATAAATCATTGGTAAGTTGAGATTCTGGAAAACGTTGCGGTGTACCGGATATTTGCCAGTTAACTGGGCTTTTTAAATCTATGATTGATCTGCTTCCTTCAAAATCATCAATATAACTTACGCCACCTTCGCTACCGGCAAAATCTAGTGCTTTTGGATGCCCGGGGTCAAACTTTGCAAACTCGCCAGTGAAGGTAAAACTAGATTCTTCTTTGGTTGATAAGAAAGGGATTTTATCAACTAACTTCGTTAAAAACCTACTAGATGTATTATAATTAACATCGAAACCATACATGGTATTAGAGATAGACTCTTCGCCGAAATTTACTTTCTGCGTTAAAGGGGTTTCCTTCAAATTCATGATGGTAGCCCCAAGGTTTAGTTTCTCGTTGGCTTTATAATCAAATCGGGTTCCAAACAAAGACCGCTGCTGAATGCCAAATAACTCGTTACTTTCTAGTTTTATTTTAATGGGTTGGCCCGAGTTTAATAAAGCTTGATTAAGAATTCTTACTCGTCCAATATTATAATCAACGGTATAATCTGCTCCTTCTGTTAAACGTAATGTTCCAGCAGTAACGGTTACCGAGCCTTCTGGTACATTGATAGCATTTAACTGAAACTCTGAACTTACTTGTGATTGATAAGTTCCTTTAATGATATACCTGTTTAAAGCCGGAAAAAACTGTTGTGCTAATGCTTTGGTAGAGTCGTAAAGCGGTTGGTAAACATATTTACTGATGAGTGCTTGTTCTGTTGTTTCGTCAAACTGAGCTCTTAAATCTTTCCCAAAAGGCTCAATCACAGGGAAAATAATTCTTCCGTTTAGAGGATCAATCGTTTGACCTTCTAAGAAATCAAAGAAACCATCAGGCTGTCTGGCATTTTGCTGGTTGAGCCTATCCACACCAGTAACTTGTAACCATAGTTTACTTGCTAATGGGCGATTATTTTCATCTAGCTTAGCTCCCTCAGTAATTAAAGGTTTTTCTATACCACTCTCATCCAAACGGAAAATATTTAACCTAAAATCATTCCTACTGATTTGATAAGCACCTAAGGCATAAATATTTTTCATCATTAAATCCCAAATTGGTAAATTGGTTTTAATGGTTTCGTTTTTTAAGAGTTTTGCGTAAAGTACCTCGGGATTATCTGGTGCTACAGGTCTATCTGTTGAAAACTCACCCACCTGAAATTCCTCGCCATTTACAGTATAACGATAAGCTACAGCTAATACTTCATCAGCGTTGAGCGCATTATTTAAAGAAATATATCCCAAAAGCGGATTTAATGTGTACTCTCTTTCGGTTAATTTTCTAGCATAAGTTAATTTATTATAATTATCTGTACGGCCAGAGGTTTGAAAAAAAGCATCAATATCATTAGCGTTGGTTAACCTAGCACCTGCCGGGATTTGCTGTAATAAATTATTTGATTGCGGTTGCGGAAAGTTTTGATCAGTAAAAGCTGATGGAAATCTATTACCTCCACCGGTAAATTGGGTGGTGTTAAAAGGTGTATTTTCTCCCAAATCTAGAAATGCCAGTATGTCTCTAGAGTCTGTTGTGCTATTGCTACGGTTGGTAACCCAAACTTCTATACGGGTAATATTGATACTGGAAGTTACTACCGGAAGCCTAGACATAGCAGTGTTGAAGTTATCCCTAAAATATTGGGCTAAGAAATAATGTTTATTAGCTTCATAATTGTCTGAAGTTATCCTAAACTCGTTTTGTTGCGAGCCATTGGTGATATTAATTTCTTTTGCCTGAGATTTCTGTTGAGAGTATAAACTGGTTACGCCCAAGCGCCCAAATTGTAGCTGTGTTTTTACCCCAAATAAAGCTTGACTACCTGATATTAAGGTTGTATTTAGAGGAAAATTAACCATACCTGCTTCAAGCTTTTGTATGATTTCGTCTTTCTTTCCAGTATATTCTAGTTTGAGTTGATTTTCAAAATCAAACTGTGCTTCTGTATTATAATTGGTACTTATTTTTAATTTCTCGCCAATATTACCAATCAAATTCATTTGAATCCTTTGGTCAAAATCAAAATTACCTTGCCTTCTTTGTCTTTCATTAAACAAAGGGTTTTCATTTTTATTGATTCTGCCAGAGAAAGTTAAATCTGCTGTACCACGCGGTTGTATATTGATGGTATTACCTCCAAAAATTTTCTCAAAAGATTTACTTTTTACCACTACTGATGGCATAAATCCATTTGACTCTGCAGGAATACCCGTAACCACCAAATTATTCCAGTATTGTTTTTGTATTCTTTCTTGCTCTAATTTTTGGTACTCTTTAAAACTTAGAAATTGTGGTGCTTTATAGTATTGGTCACCAATTTTCTCTGTTATGATATATTTTTTTGTAACAGGATCATAGGTTACGCTACGCTTTATATTAGCCGGATTTTTTAGAAAAAGACTTTCATCCCGACCAAAAACAGGCGTTGTACGCGTGTCTTTAACCGGATACTTAATCTTTAAAGAGTCATTACTAGTGATGTTTTGCGAGAAACCAACACTTTTAATGCACAAAAACAAAATAATAATTAACCACCTGTTCAAGAGACAGGAAATATTAATTTTCAAACGTATTAGGGTTTAGGATAAGCAATTAAAGGTTTTTTAAAGCAATTTTTATTATTTCTTCTACAGACAGCGTTTTTTCTGCGTTTTTTAAAGCAAAATCTACAGCTTTTTCTGCGCTGTTTTTTACAAAACCCAACATTACCAATGCACTTAACGCTTCTTCTTTTGCAGTATTGTTTAAAGGTGCAGAAATTAATGTCCCTGTACCATCTTTTTTCAGTTTATCCTGAAGTTCTATAATTAAGCGCTGAGCAGATTTTGGCCCGATACCTTTTATGCGTTTAATTTGATCAACATCTCCTTTAATAATCGCATCTTCTATTTCTTGTGGAGAGATGGAAGAAAGCATCATTCTTCCTGTATTTGGCCCAATACCGTTAACCGATATCAAATGCAGGAATAATCTTTTTTCGCCTTCTTCTATAAACCCATAAAGTGTATGTGCATCTTCTTTTACATGAAGCCAAACATACATCTTACATCTTTCTTCATCTTTTAACAAAGTATAGGTGTGTAAAGAGATGTGGAGCTGATAACCTACTCCTCCAGCTTCAATAATAACATAAGTAGGACATTTAAATGTTAACCTACCATCAATATAAGCGTACATGAATACTTAATTTATTTTTCATGAGATATTACTTCTTTTTTGAAATATTAATGGTTGCCTTATCCTGTGCATCTACAACAGCAATAGTAACCATATTTACTATTTCTCTTACCGAGCTACCTAATTGCAGTACATGAACTGGCTTATTCATACCTAATAATATAGGCCCAACGGCTTCTGCACCGCCTAATTCCTGTAAAAGTTTGTAAGCAATATTTCCGGATTCTAAGTTAGGAAAAACCAATGTATTTGCTGGCCCATCTTTAAGTTTAGAGAAAGAAAAATTATCTTTCATCAACTCAGGGTTTAAAGCAAAGTTGGCCTGTACCTCTCCGTCTACAATAATATCAGGAAATTGGTTATGTAAAATCTTTACCGCTTCTCTTGTTTTTTGAGAAACTTCACCATCATTAGAACCATAGTTAGAGTAAGATAATAAGGCTATGCGTGGCGATATATTGAATTGCTGTACAGACCTATTTACTAATAAAGTAATATCAACCAGTTCTTGTGCGGTTGGTGCCAAATTAATGGTTGTATCTGCAAAAAAAACCGGACCTCTTTTGGTTAACATCATATACATACCGGCTACTTTATTAACGCCTGCTTCTGTACCAATAATTTGTAAAGCTGGTTTTACGGTAGTTCCATAGTCTCTAGTTAAGCCAGAAATTAAAGCATCGGCATTACCAAATTCTACCATTGATGCGCCAAAATAGTTTCTGTCTCTCATCAACTTTCTAGCTTGGTACAATGTTATACCTCTTCTTTGGCGTTTACTGTATAGATACTGGGCAAATTTCTCACTTAATTCTACTTCTTCTAGCGGGTCTATTACTTCTACACCTTCTAAGTCTAAATCATTATCAGCAATAATTTTATTAATGATAGATTTATTGCCAAGCAAGATTGGGATGGCTATACCATCATCTTTTACAATTTGCGCTGCTTTTAAAATTTTATAATTATCAGCCTCAGCAAAAACTACTCTTTGTGGGTTAGATTTAGCTTTGTTAGATAAAGCCCTAACAATGGCATCATCCATACCTAAACGCTTTTTCAATTCCTCAGCGTAAGCGTCCCAATCTTTTATGGTTGTACCTGCAACACCAGATTCAATTGCTGCTTTAGCAACTGCCGGCGCTACAGTGGTTATCAACCTAAAATCAATAGGTTTTGGGATGATATAATCTTTACCAAATTTAAGGTTGGTGGTGTTATAAGCTAAATTAACAGCTTCTGGCACAGATTCTTTTGCCAATGCTGCAATGGCTTTAACAGCCGCAATTTTCATTTCTTCATTGATGGTTCTCGCTCTTACATCTAAAGCACCTCTAAAAATATAAGGAAAACCTAAAACATTATTTACTTGGTTAGGATAATCAGAACGACCGGTAGCCATGATGATATCTTTACGGGTTTTTACTGCAAGTTCATAAGCAATCTCAGGATTTGGATTAGCCATAGCAAAAACAATGGGATTAGGAGCCATTGTTTTCAGAACCTCAGCACTTAAAATGTCAGCTGAAGATAAACCAATAAATACATCGGCATTTTTTACCGCATCGGTTAAGGTAAAAATATCTCTTTTTGTTGCAAACTCAGCTTTTGTGCCATCCAAATCTGGTCTATCTGCCCTAATTACACCAGTTCTATCCAACATCACGATATTTTCTTTTTGCGCACCTAAAGCAACATATAACCTGGTACAGGAAATAGCTGCTGCACCAGCACCGTTTACTACAATTTTAATATCCTTGATTTTCTTTTTTTGGATTTCGCAAGCGTTAATTAAAGCTGCCGCAGAAATGATAGCTGTACCATGTTGGTCGTCATGCATCACTGGGATATTCATTTCCTCCTTTAATCGACGTTCAATCTCAAAGCACTCTGGAGCTTTAATATCTTCCAAATTTACACCACCAAAAGTGGGCTCTAGTGCTTTTACAACGTTTACAAATTCGTCAACACTTTTGGTGTTTAGTTCTAAATCAAAAACATCAATATCTGCAAATATTTTAAACAAAATACCTTTACCCTCCATTACAGGTTTTCCGGCTTCGGGACCAATATCTCCTAAACCTAATACTGCTGTACCATTACTGATAACCGCAACTAAGTTACCCTTGGCAGTATATTTATAAACATCTTCTGGATTGGCTGCAATTTTTAAACAAGGTTCTGCAACGCCCGGCGAGTATGCTAATGTTAAATCTCTTTGTGAATTGGTTGGTTTTGTTGGGATAACTTGAATTTTCCCTGGCCTGCCTTGTGAATGATAATCTAAGGCATCTTGTTTTCTGGTAGTCTTACTCATTTTCCGCTTTAATAAAATTCTATCTAATTGTAAGATTATAATATTATCCTTCTATAATGCCATAATTTTAAGTACCATCCCTACAGAGAGGTTTGCATTTTGAAGGTTGTTTAATGTTTGAATACTGGATACAGTTGCTCCGTTAAACTTTTTCGCTATAGCTGTTAAGGTATCCCCAAGTTTAACAGTATAGGTTAGGAACTGCGGTTTTGGTATATCTTCATTTTCTTTGGTGATAATGATTTTTTGACCTGGTACAACAGAAAAATTCTTTAAATTATTCCAAACTTTTAGGTCTTGCGCCTCTAAACGATACTTATTTGCAATACTTGTTAAAGTTTCTCCTTTAGCTACTATATGATAACCTAGCGATTGTGAGGCTTGCATAAGAACAGGGTTTTCTGCTAATTCTACAAAAGATTTATCGTTATTTAAAATATCATATAGAGAAGCATAGGTTTTAAAACTTACTTTAGGAATGATGAGTCTTTTAGGACTAGTTTCACTTCCGTTGATGATATTTCTTTTATAAGCGGGGTTTAAAATCTGTAAATCTTTCTCCTCCATATCTAAAACAGCAGCTAAATCATTAATACCAACAAATTTATTTACATATATAGAGTCTATATTGATTTTAGCGTCAGCATCTGGTATCTTAATGTCCTTATAGGTATGATAATAATTCATGAGGTAGGTTACCGCAATAAATTTAGGCACATAATTTTGCGTTTCTACTGGCAAATAAGGTTGTATTTCCCAGTAATTTCTTGCTCCACCTGCGCTTTGTATAGCCCTTTTTACGCAACCTGTACCACAATTATAGGCGGCTAAAGTAAGTAACCAATCGCCCAAGTCTTTATAAGCATCCTTTAGATAATTTGCAGCTGCATAGCTAGAGCTGATAGGATCTTTACGCTCATCTAAATAACTATCTATCGTTAAACCGTAGCCCTTACCGGTAATATAAGTAAATTGCCACAGACCAGTAGCACCAGACCGAGATACGGCATGTGGGTCTAAAGAAGACTCTATAATAGGCAAAAATTTGAACTCTTCTGGTATTTGTTTGGTTTTCAGAGCTTTTTCAAAAATCGGGAAATAGTAATTCCCTAAGCTCAACATTTTAGAAACCATAAACTTCCTTTGACCGAGAAAAATATCAATATAAGTTTGTACTTGCTGGTTGTAGTCTAATGAAATTGGAGTTTTTATAGAATCTAAACGATACTTGTATAACAAATTGGCGTTATATTTTAGCAGCTCTAATTGTAAGGGTAACTGGGTAGGTACAAAACTAGAATCTGTCCTAACCAGATTTCTAATGGTTCTAGATTCTTTGGGCGTTAATAAAGTTCTACTAGTATCGGTTTTAATTAAATTCTGAGATTTAGCCTGTGCTGTTGATAAAAATATTATACACAGGATAAGACTTTTGATGCTTCTCATTCTTTAAAATTTTCCGGCTACGGCCATTTAATCATTCTAGGGTAAGCCCCAAAATAATTATTTTTTAGCTAGTTCAGAATAATATTTTGAAAAAGAATATGATAATACCTTTTAAACTATTTAAATATAACATCCTACAAAGTTAAATTAACGGATATTTTAATGTATTAAAACATTAAATTAATTAAAATTTCTAATTCTAATTCCTAATTATTAGATTTGTAACATTCTCATTAATAAACACTTTATGAAAAAAAATCTCCTTCTTTTGTTAGTTACACTAACTACTGTATTCTCTTCTTGTGAAAAAATTAAAGATGCGGTAAGCAGAGACGCTGACATAACACCCAAAGCGGTTGAAATTACTATTCCTATAATCGCGTCAACCACTGCACAATCTGTTCTAGGCGAAGCTACCTTAAACATTAATGTTGACTCTTTAATTAGAGCTAATGTACCGGAATTTGGATCTCCTGCGGTAAAAAGTGTCAAGCTTAAAGGTTTTAATCTTGAACTTTTAAATGGAGATGCTACCAATAACTTTTCTGTTTTAGAATCTGTATCAGCTGAATTGTCTGCTACTAATCAGCCTATTCAAGTTTTGGTTTCTTTACCAAACAACCCTGATGTTGATACGCGTAATTTAGTATTACCAGTTGTAGGATCTGGTATTGAATTAAAAAATTACATCCTTGCTGGTAATTTCAAGTATTCTTTAAAGGGTAAAGCTAGACGTGTTACAACTAAAGAGCTTAGAGTTAGAGCAACTGCCATTTACACCTTTACGCTTGGATTATAAGTTTTAATAATAGATTACCAACGTAAACGAATAAGAGGCTGTCTCAGAAATAAACTGAGGCAGCTTTTTTATTTTCCATCAAATTTGTCAAGTATTTTTTGTTTAGGCTTATTACTTAGATATGTAATGGCTCAATAGAGAAGCTAAAGCCTTAAAATGGGAGAAAACAGCTTTTCTAAGCTGCTTTTTTTCTTAAGTTATGAGCAATAGCGATTAAACCCCATTCTATTTCCACTTTTTTCTTACCTCTGAGCATAAATCTCTTAAAGCCATGATTATGCTTGATGTTACCAAAGACGGGTTCAACATCATAACACCTTTTTTTACGATGAGCGATTCCTTGTTCTGAATTCAGGAGCTGATGGGCTCGCTCTTTAAGT
>NZ_AULF01000024.1 GCF_000425145.1 Pedobacter glucosidilyticus DSM 23534 | reverse complement strand
ATAACCATAAACCAATACTTTAAGCAACATCAAAGGATGATAGGATGATGTGCCTTTAGTCTGATAAGCTGATAATAAAGGTTCTACATTGATGCGATTGATAACCTCATTGACTACTCTAACTGTATGACTTTCAGGTATAAGCTCCTCTAAGGATGGAGGAAGCATCATGATTTGATGCTGATTATAGGGCTTGAAAACAGGTACTTTATTTGGCATTACATCTTATTGATTTACACTTAAATATAAGTAAATCAAGTATTTATACCAAAAAAATATGAAATTTATCTACTAAATTAACTCATTATTATCAAACAAAAAGAGACTGCCTTTTTGAGACAGCCTCTTTAAATAATATCGAATACCTTTTATTGTATCAAATTATACAATTCATCCAACTTTGGTGAAAGTATAATTTCTATTCTTCTATTCTTACTTCTCGCTTCTGGTGTATTTAAATTCTCTACCGGTTGGAATTCTCCTTTACCTGTAGCCGTTAAGCGATTAGCATCCACTTTTTGCTCATCAATCAAAAATCTGGTAACAGAGGTTGCTCTCAACACACTTAAATCCCAGTTATCTTTTATTTGCCCTAGGTTAACTACCCTTTGGTTATCTGTATGCCCTTCAACGGCTATATTAATCTCGGGTTGTGTATTTAGAACTTTAGCTAATTCTTTTAAAGCTTGTTTACCTCTTTCATCTATAACAATGCTACCACTGCTAAATAGTAGCTTATCCGTTAAAGAAACATAAACTTTACCGTTTTTAATTTCCACTGTTAAGCCGTTTTCAGCAAAACCTAAAAGTGCTTTTTGTAGTTTATTTTTTAAAGCGTTAGTAGCTTCATCTCTTTTACGTAATACTTCTTCAACCTCCTTTAATCTAGCTTCACGTTTTTGTAAATCATCCGCCAGCTTTCTTATCTCTGTAGAGCTATTGGTTCTAAGCTTTGCATAGTTATTATTTACATCATCTAAAGAGCTGCTTAAACTTGCAATACGCTGATTTAAATTTGCAGTATCCGCTTTAAGCTTTGCAATTTCTTCATCTAAAGATTGTATTTTAACTTTTGCAGCATCCCAACCTGCTGCAATAGAATCTTTATCGGCTAATAATTGTTTATACTTCTTCGTAGACATCACCATACAAGAACTTGTAAATAAAGCTGCTATGATGGTAAACAATAAGATTTTAGATTTCATTTCTTTCATTTTATATAAATATACAAAACTCTTTCAGGCTTACTGTAGTATAGCTTCTTTAATAAATTTATTTAGAGGATAAATAAGCTTCATTCCTTCTAATAACGTATTTATCATATTTTCGCTAGCCATTTCTTCATCAGTAAAAGATCTAGAGCAAATAAAGCTTTTAAGTTTTAAAATATGAATATAGGGATGGTCTTTAGGATAATCCTTTGGGGCATTTTTTAATTGATCTTCTGTACTTAAACCACCGAAGTAATTTTTGAAAGCTTTAGCTTCTATAATATCTAGAAAATCAGAAGTGTTATAGTCAATTTCTTGTCTGATAGCTTTCAAATGATGAGCCTCTGGCATCCAATACCCACCAGCTACAAAGCTTTTCCCAGGTTCTATATGGATATAATATCCTGGTAAGGTACCGCCTCTGCCATCAGAAGATATACTTATACCGATATTGCTTTTATAAGGAGCTTTATTTTTGCTAAATCTTACATCTCTGTATATTCTTAGCACACATTTTTTAGCCTGTAAATCTTCTGGTATACTTGGGTCAATTTTTTTAATACCTACCAGCAACTCCTCAGTAAAATCAAGTGCATTTTGCTTGGCTTGTTCATACCTGTGTTTATGGGTATTAAACCACTCTCTGTTGTTGTTGGCTATTAATTCCTCTAGAAAAGTAAATGTATCCTTACTTATCTTCGTCATAATGTGCTACATATTTTATTTTTGGCGATAACCAGTATAAAAGTATCACTCTGGAGTATCTGAAATTTAATGGTGCCAGTAAAAAACTTGCGGTTAAAATGGTGATGATATAAATCCAAGGGCTTTTATCCTCTTGAGTGATAAGATAAGTAAGAAAACCAATACCAACAGCTAAAGCTACGTTGATAGCATACCCCACGTACATGGCAGCATAAAAGTAACCAGGTTCTATTTCATAACGCATACCACAATGTGGGCAATGCTCATGCATTTTCTGAGAAGAAAAACCGTACATAGAGTTCTGAAACATATCGCCTCTTCTACAACGTGGACATTTAGCCAAAACAAAGGCTTTAATTTCTGGTGTTTTAGCCATGCTAGTTCAGATTAATTCTTTCAGATTTTATATCAATGGTAACGTCTTTCTTTCTATATTTTTTGTACCATAAATAGCCGATACCTAACATCGCTAAATAAGGCGCAGCTAACAAATACATAATACCACTGTTTAAACCTTTTCCTGCTGTACCCCCATTATCTAAATTAGATTCTACTGTGGCTTGGCACATGGCACATTGTGCAAAGGTTTCTGATGAAATACTGATTAAAATAAATAATACAACAATTATCCCTACTCTCTTCATGGCTTTAATTAAAAATTGTAATATGGAGAAATCATTAAATAAACAATAACACCTGTTACAGTAACATACAACCAAACAGGGAAGCTATATCTTACAAGTTTTCTATGCTTCTCTACCTGCATTTGTAAGCCTCTGTAAAAGCTTAATAATATAAGCGGCAAAACACCTGCTGCTAAAATAATATGTGTAATTAAAATAACGTAGTAAACATACCTTACATTGCCTGCTGCTGCAATTTCTGCAACATCTAAATTTCCATCACTATTAAGATCTCCAAATTTAGTCTCAGGAGCAAAATAATGAAAGATGATATAAGAAACTAAAAATAGGGAGGATAGAAAAAAGGTAAAAATATTTACCCTTTTATGCATGGTGATATTCTTTTGCTTGATAAAATAAAGAGACACCAATAACAAAACACTACAAGTACCATTAATAATGGCATTTAAAGTAGGTAAGAAATAAACAAAGTCTGGAGTTTCTATGGTTACCGGTATAATCTTACGATTTAAAATAACCACCACTAGAAAAACAAAAATTGATACTCCTGTTACAACCCTGAAAATAAGTTTATCGTTCATCTGCTTATTAAAATTCTGCTTTTATTTTTCTCAACTCCTCTGTTATTAAGATTTTCATTTCATCGCCCATCTTTTTTACTTCTGGTGCTGATGTTGCATCGTAATAACCTCTTATTCTATGTTCGGCATCTAGCAAGACCAATTTTTCGCTATGTATAAATTCTCCTGTTCGCTTGTTTTCCAATGCATTTAAAAAGAATTGGTTTCTTGCTAAAGGATAAACAACATTAGTATCTGCATTTAAAAAATCCCATTTACCAGAAACAGCACCGTACTGTTTAGCATACTGCGCCAAAACATGTTGATTATCAAATATCGGATCTACTGATATAGACAAAAATCTAACGATTTTGTTGTCTTTATATTCCTGATTTAACCATTTTATATTGGTATACATTTGGGGAACAATATCTTGAGACCGACTGTAAAAGAAGTTAACTACTAGGAGTTGCTTTTTTATACTATCTATAACTACTTTATCGCCTTTTTGGTTTGTAGCTTCAAAAGATTTTACCACATGAAAAATAGTATCTGGAATTAGCTTACCGCGTTTTTTGGTAAAAGTTTTGGCTACCTCTTTAGGACCGAAAATAGGGAGAGGTTTATACCTGTTTTCTCCTTTAGACTGGAGTAAATAATATAAAAATCCTGGTACCGCTAATATGGTTACCAGGATTAATATTTTCGCTAGTGGAAATTTATTGCTCATATAGGCATGCTATCCTGTATGTAATTACCTTCTGTTAACATCAAAATAATAAAATAGATGATAAAGACAAAAGAAACCAGAATAGCTACTATTAAAGCATATTTTTCAAACTTTAGGTGCATAAAGAATGCAACTATATAATAAGCTTTAAGTAGTGTTAAAGCAATGTATAAAAAGTTTTTAACACCATGAGACATTAACGTTTCTGGAATAGCTAAAGCTATAACAAACTCTATCACGGTAATGAATAGTAAAATAAAGAATACTTTCCAGATTTTACCTTTACTCATGCTTGCATGCTCTTCTGCATGTTCTAAATGTGTATTTTCTTGAGACATGGGATACAGATATTAAAAATTAAACTAAATAGAAGAAGGTAAACACGAATACCCAAACCAAATCAACGAAGTGCCAATATAAACCTACTTTTTCAATCATTAGATAATGACCTCTTCTTTCAAAAACACCGGCCATCGTCATAAATAAGATAATGATATTAATGACTACACCAGAAAATACGTGGAAACCATGGAAACCTGTGATGGTAAAGAACAAGTTAGAAAACTGTTGTGCACTTACGCCATCAGCGCCAAGAGCTTTTACTGTTTCTGCATCAGGAATAGTTCCCCACCAAAAACCTTCGTGGTGTAAATGTGTCCACTCTAATGCTTGGCAGCCTAAGAACATAAAACCACCAATAATGGTAGCTACCATCCACCAGATAACTTCTTTCTTTGCTTTTCTATGACCTGCTTCTACGGCTAATACCATCGTTACAGAACTCATAATTAAAATGAAAGTCATGATACCAACAAAAACCAATGGATAGCCATGGTCTGCTATCCCAGGAATTGATTGGAACACGATATCTGGATCTGGCCAGGTTAATTTACTGAAACGCTGTGCTCCGTAATAAATCAAAAATGCAGAAAATGTAAATGCATCTGATAAAAGGAAAAACCACATCATCAATTTTCCGTACTCTACAGAAAATGGAGATCTTCCTCCGCTCCAGGGAGTAGTTTTAACTTCGTCTAATTTTGCTACTGTATTCATCAAAAATTATTGCTTGTAAATTCTTCGTAAAAATTCTACTGGTTCAAAAGTAAGAAAACGTATAAATAAATCCATAGAATATCTACAAAATGCCAAAAAATAGATGCGATTTCCATCCTAAATAAATTAATGACATTTGGTAGCTTCTTATAACTGCTTATTAGCGCTGTAATTATAATAATTAGCCCCGCCAAGATATGAATAATATGTAAAAAAGTAAATGCGTAAACAAAGCTTATGGTGGCATTAGAATTGATAAAAAACACGCCTAGATTTGTCCAAACAGACCATCCATAAACTTGCATCACAATAAAAACTATACCTAACAATAAGGTAAGCCATAAACCCAAACGCTGGTTACCAAACTTTAACCTTTTGGTTTGCAAATAGGCCCAATGCATGGTTGCACTACTTAATACAATAACAAGGGTACTGTAAATGAAAGCTTGTGGTAAGGCCACATTAAGTGTTTTACCCACTCCATCGCCAGAGTATACAATAAAACCACTTGTTAAACCTGCAAAAAATATGATAGATGATATCATAAACAGCCACATGATAAATTTCTTAGGCTGCAGGTTATACCTGTCTACTTCTTTATTTAAATTTTGCATCTATGTAAGATTAAATAATAAAACTAATTGAACAATTGGTAAATAAATAAAACTAGCAAACATTAATTTTTGTGCTGATTTTACTTCTAAATCCAGATACAGTTTAAAAGCATAGTACATAAAAATAATGCCGGCTATCAAGGAAACTCCTGCTATAGTATAACCGCCAAAACCATAAATAGTTGGCAATAAACTTACCGGAATTAAAATAATGGTAGAGAGTAGCGTTATCCCAGCACTTATTTTATCTCTTTTTGTTGTAGGCAATAATCTAAAACCCGCTTTTTTATAATCATCGTCTAAAACCCAAGCGATGGCCCAGAAATGAGGAAATTGCCAAACAAATTGTATAGCAAACAGGATGAGTGCAATATGATCTATTTTACCATGTGCAGCTACGTATCCAATTAATGGAGGTAAAGCACCAGGTATGGCACCTACAAATACTGCAATAGGGCTTTTTCTTTTTAAAGGAGTGTATATAAATGCGTAAAAAAGGATAGAGAAAACGGATAGTAAACCCGTAGTTAAATTTAAACTTCCTAAAAGATAAGTTCCAAATATCCCCATCATGAGACTTAAAACCAAAGCTTGTCCGTTGGTCATCCTCCCTGAAGGGAGCGGCCTATCAGCAGTTCTGGTCATTAGCTTATCTAAGTCCTTCTCTATAATCTCGTTAAATCCATTAGCTGCTGAAGTAACTAAAAAACCTCCAATAACCAATTTAATCCAATTTATCCAATGGATAGCTTCTCTGCTTTCCTCTGCTATTAAAAAGGAGATAGAAGCAGAAAATACTACTAAAAGTGTAAGCCTTAATTTAACCAGGTTTTTAAAATCCTTCATATCAATTATCTTGTTTGTTTTGGCTAAACGCTGGCTTTAGCAAGAGTAAAAGATAAAATTGTGCTCCAAACATAAGGGTGGCAAATAAAATATGTAACGACTGTGCAAATGGAGGCATTGCAAATTTATCTAAAATTAAACCACTCAATATTTGTATTCCTATTAAAATAATCATGTAAGTACCGTAAGTAAAGTACTTAGTACTTCTAAAGCTTTTATATAAAAGATAAAAAATCACACTGTTCACTAAAACTACTGCCAAAGCTAAATCTTTATGATAAGTATAAACTCTACCAACTTCCCATAACCATTCTGCTCTCTGTAAATCAGGGAATTTATCTAAAACTTCATCTATTTCTTCTCTTACCTCGGTTCCTAGTGTTATTTGTATCACGGATAAAACCAAAGCTATAAGTGTAAGTGCATACACAAAAGTTGAAGATTTCGTTTCTTTATGAGCTTCTCTTAATGCTTTTGCCGCATGATAGGTATAAATACAAATAGCAATAATCAGTACGGCTAAAAGCATGTGTAAAGTAATAATCCACGCCACCAAATTGGTAGAAACTACAATTGAGCCTAACCAAGCTTGAAAAACAACTAACACAACATTCAATAAGCTCAATACAAATATTCTCGTGGCTGATTTTAAATAAACCCTGGAATACACTAAACAAAGTAATAGAAATATACCTGTAAGAGCTCCAATTAACCTATTGATATATTCTGTATAAGTTTTAGCTGCATTAAACTCTTCGGGAAGTTTGATGGCTTCATCATGACGTATTTTATAAGCTAAATCAGAATAGCCTGCTTTATCAAGCATCTTAGCAAAACGCTCGTTTTTTTGCAAACGCTGTGCAACATACTTTTCTTTATAATCAGCCGGAAGTTGGGATACATCCGTTGGGGGTATATATTGGTCAAAACACTTAGGCCAATCAGGACAACCCATACCAGAACCAGTACTTCTTACTACTCCACCCGCCAAAATCAATAAAAAGAGAGCTATTATTGTAATTAAATTAACCCTAATAAATCTACTTTCACCCTTAAGCATCATGATTCTTTATATAAACATGGGGTATCGGTAAGCTTATACTTACAAGATACCCCATGCTATCTAGTCTATAAGAAATTATTTAACTTCTTCTGTGTTGTTTACATTTTTAGCATTCCACTCTTCTTGTATTCTCTCAGCTTCTTCATTACCTTCAAAATCATGAGGCATATTAGAACTCATGGTCTCAGAAAGAGGAGTTGTTTGTGGAATAAAGTCTGTACTATGACCAGGTTTGCTATAATCATAAGGCCAACGGTAAATTGTTGGAATTTCACCAGGCCAGTTACCATGTATACGCTCTACCGGAGTAGTCCATTCTAAAGTTGTAGACTCCCAAGGGTTTTGAGTAGATTTCTCTCCGAAGAAAATAGAATAGAAGAAATTCCATAAGAAAGCTACTTGAGCTACAGCCCCTAAAATTGCTGCCCATGTTACAAATACGTTAACAGATAACCATTCGTTCATAGACTCAAATTCTGTAAAAGAGTAGTACCTACGAGGAACACCGTCTAGACCCATAAAGTGCATTGGGAAGAATACCAAGTATGCAGAAATAAAAGTTAGCCAGAAGTGTAGGTAACCCAATTTAGCATTCATTAATCTTCCAAACATTTTAGGGAACCAGTGATAAATACCAGATAACATACCAAATATAGCTGCAGAACCCATTACCAAGTGGAAGTGAGCAACCACAAAATACGTATCGTGTAAATTAATATCTAAAGCAGCATTACCTAAGAATATACCTGTTAAACCTCCTGAAATAAAGAAAGAAACTAAGCCAATAGCAAATAACATTGCTGGCGTAAATCTGATATTACCTTTCCATAAAGTTGCAAGATAGTTGAAAGTTTTTACCGCTGATGGAACCGCAATAATTAAGGTTGTAATCATGAATACACCCCCAAGGAATGGATTCATACCTGTTACAAACATGTGGTGACCCCAAACGATAAATGATAATACGGTAATACCAATTAAAGAGTAAACCATTGCATGGTAACCAAAAATAGGCTTACGAGCGTTTGTTGCGATTACTTCAGAGGTAATACCTAAAGCAGGCATCAATACGATGTAAACTTCTGGGTGACCTAAGAACCAGAATAAGTGTTGCCAAAGGATTGGGCTACCACCTTCATTAGGTAAAGCTTGTCCAGCAACATAGATGTCTGATAAATAGAATGATGTTCCAAAACTTCTATCAAAGATTAATAATACTACCGCAGCAACTAATACTGGGAATGATAATAAACCTACAATAGCAGTTAAAAAGAATGACCAAATGGTTAAAGGCATTTTCCAAAGGTCCATACCTTTAGTACGCATGTTTAATACCGTAGAAATATAATTGATACCTCCAATTAAAGAAGAAGCAACAAATAATGTCATAGATACTAACCACAAAGTCATTCCTAGCCCAGAACCAGGCATAGATTTAGCAACAGCAGATAAAGGAGGATAGATGGTCCATCCAGCACCAGCAGGTCCTGATTCTATAAAGAAGGTTGAAAGCATAATCACACTAGCAGTAAAAAAGAACCAGTATGAAAGCATATTCATGAAAGGAGAAGCCATATCTCTCGCTCCTAACTGTAAAGGAATTAATAAGTTTGAAAAAGTTCCACTTAAACCAGCAGTTAATACAAAGAATACCATGATGGTACCGTGTATCGTAACTAGAGATAAGTAAAAATTAGGGTCTAATCTACCTTCAGGAGCAAATTTACCCAATAAAACTTCAAATAAAGGGAAGCTTTGGTCAGGGTAAGCTAATTGAATTCTAAATAGAATAGATAAAATCATAGCAATAACACCCATCACGATACCTGTGATAAGGAATTGCTTTGCAATCATCTTATGATCTTGGCTAAATACATATTTAGTCAAGAAAGTCTCATGATGATGAGCATGATCATGGTGCTCATCGTGATGTGTTGCAGTTGGGTTATGAATAGCAGCTGTTGCCATATCTCCTTTTATTATAATTAGTTATTTAACGCAATTTGATTATTAACAGAGTTTTGTTTACTTAATGCTAACTGATACTCTTTTTTCATTTCCTCAGTAACAATTGGTTTTTGCTCTTTCAACCACTCTTGATATTCTTTTTCAGAAACAACTTTTACCAAAAACTTCATGTTGTAATGAGAACCTCCACAAATTTTAGCGCAGTACAACTGATAATTGAATTCAGGATTATTAGTTTTCTCTTGCATTTCTGCAGTAGTTATTTTTGGTGTAAACTGGAAGAAAGTTGGCATTCCAGGAACAGCATTCATCTGAACTCTAAAATGAGGCATGTAGAAACTGTGTAATACATCTTGAGAACCAATGGTAAACCTTACTGATTTATTAACTGGAAGCACTATCTCGTTCACTTTTAAATCGTCGTTGTTTCTACTATCAGACAAATCTAAACCCAAATTGTTTAGCCCATTTAAACTTCCAATAAGTTTATAATTCTTTCTACCATTTACATTATCTTTTCCGGCATATCTAACGTCCCAAGCAAACTGGTGTGCAGTAACATCAATTTGTATTGCACTAGCCATTTGGTCTTTTGGAATATTGGTGATGCCTCTCCAAATAAAGAAACCCATTAAAACCAATACCGTTAAAGCTATAGCAGGAATAATAGTCCAGTATTTCTCTAACGTATTGTTGTGAGGATAATAATAGGCCGTACGCTTTTTGCTATGTTTATACTTATATGCAAATAAGAATAGTATGATGTGTGTTACCACAAACACAAAAGTGGTAATGATAAGCGTAACATTAAACATACTGTCAATAGCAACGCCATGCTCTGAGGCAGACTCTGGCAATATTAAACTACCATGTTCTGCATAAGACCAATAAGCACCATACAAACCTAGAATTAATGCCGCTGCAAACATTGCACCGTTAAATTTATCCCAGGCAATACCACTCTTCTTACCTTGAATTTTACGGGTTAATTCATAAACCTGTAAAACTTTACCAATAATACCAATAAACACACACGCTAATAAGAATAATAAGATGTAGTAAGAAACAGTCTTACCCAAACCTTCATTCTTCGCAGCTTCTTCTGTAGCTTGAGCCATAACCTGTCCCAGCGATAAACCTACCAGGGCAAATGCAGTAAACAAGCTTTTTAAATTAAAATACTTTTTCAAGTTCATATCTCTAAGTATCTATAAATATTAAATGTGATGATGTACACTTTCCTGTAAGAAAGGGTGATTCTTAGGCGCTAAAGCAGCTTTACTTAGTGCATTTAACATGAAGAAAGTAAATAATCCAACAAATCCTAAAAACGTTCCTACTTCAATAATTCCGAAACCTCTATGCGACTCCACAGTACCAGGCATAATCATCATATAATAATCTAACCAGTGTCCGCAAATGATAACGATACAAACAAACAATAACATATTTGTCTTACGCTTAGCATCTCTAGTCATTAAAATTAATAACGGAGCAACAAAGTTCACAACGATATTAACCCAAAACCATGGTAAATATTCAGGCTCAAATCTTTTATAGAAATACACAGTTTCCTCAGGAATGTTTGCATAGTAAATCAATAAAAACTGTGCAAACCATACATAAGTCCAGAAGATAGAGAAAGCAAAAACAAACTTTCCTAAATCATGTAAGTGATTTTCATTAATCCAACCTAAGTAACCTGATTTTTTTAGTAAAATCACTGTAATGGCTATGGTAGCTAAACCAGTTACCCACATTGCAGCGAAGTTATACCAACCAAACATGGTAGAGAACCAATGAGCCTCTAAAGACATGATTACATCAAATGCCCAAATTGGAGTAGTAAATCCAAAGATTACTAGAAATATGGCAGAATATTTAATACTTTTCTTGTAGCTATTTAAGCCTCCTTCTAAATCCTCATTATTAGATAATTTTGGCAAAAGAACCGCAAAAATGCAATACAAAGCTAAAAAGAACACCAATCTTGTTAAGAAGAAAGGAACATTTAGGTAACCTGCTTTACCAGCAATTAACGCATCGTAATTAGGGGAAGTTGGATCTGTTATACCCTCATGGTTCCAGTGGTGGTAAAGATTGTGGCTAAATAAACCAGCTGCTACAACGACTACTAAAATGATGCTGGCAATAGGTAAAACCTTAGCAAATGCTTGAGGTATTCTTATTAAACCTGCAGACCAACCTGCCTGAGCTACGAATTGTACGGCTATGAAAAATAATCCAGCAGCGCAGATACAGGTAAAGTAATAACTCATTAACAACAGATTAGCAAAAGTGCGCTCTGCGTGTCCAGTTAAGAAACCAAAAGCTATAGCAGCAATACCAATAACGATAGCTATTAAACTGTAAGTTTTGGCTTTTCCAGAGAATTCATACTGCTCTGAAAAATTGTATGTATGATGATGAGCTCCCATTTTATATCTTAATCAATTATTGTATTTTTTGTAATTCACGAACATACATTACGACTTGCCATCTTTCTTCAGGAGAAAGTTGCGAAGCGTAAGATCCCATTAGGTTTATACCATATTGAATGGTATGGTAAATTTTACCATCTGTTAAATCCTTCATGGCACCACCTCTTGATGATACACCTGTTGAATATGATGGAGGCGCAGGATATTTACCTAATTCTACAATAGAACCGTTTCCTTTACCTTGAGGACCATGACAAGGGCCGCACATAGCAACATAAAGTTGTTTTCCCTCTTCTAGATTCTTTTGAGTTACAGGAAGTGGATTTACCACACCAGCACTTGCTGCATCGTAACCTTCTCTTGTTTCTGGATAGTTAAAACGAGCATAACCTACAGGATTGGTACCACTTGGTGGAACTTGTGCTGTTTTACCATCTGCAAAATTTGGGTTCTTCTGATCCGGATTGTAAGCTATTGCGTCATACATATTCGGAGCATACTCTAAACCTGGTTTACTCTTATCTTTGCAAGAGCTCATCACGGTTATAGCGGTAATGGCTAAGAATGCCAAACCTAATATACTGGTCTTATTCATAACTTACATATCTCCTTTCATTGTGCTTAATTTCTACAGCACCAGCATCTTTTAATAGCGCATTTATTCTATCATGATCTGCATTTTCATTAGCATCAACTGCAATGATGAAACGATCATCTGTTGCTCTTAAATCCATCACTCTAGGCGCTCTTCCTGGGAACAAATGTGTTCTGAAAAAGAAAGCTATACCCATACCGTAAGCACAAAATAATACGGTTAACTCAAACATGATAGGAACAAAATCTGGAAAAGCAAAGGCTGGTTTACCACCAACATTCATAGGCCAGTCATGTACCATCATATAATAAATCATAGAGAAAGCTGTAAAAGTTCCAGTAATACCACATATAAATGCTACAATGGGTAACCTACTTCTTTTAACACCTAGCTTGTCTTCTATACCGTGTATAGGCATTGGTGTATAAGCATCATAAATGCTAATATTATTTTCTTTTAGCTTGTCGATCCCATGCATCATGTCATCCGGATCTTCAAAATGTCCTAAAATATACTTGATATTGCTCATTGTTAAATTTTTGCGTAATCTGCCTGATCTACACTATCAAACTTGGTTAAAGACTCTTTGTAATACTCTGCTTCTTCTGGCTTAATAACTCCAGCATCTAATAGTTTCTTCTTGCTTTGTTCAGAAGAAGTTTTCACCAATAATTTTACCTCAGCCATAGCTACTGATGGTAATACTCTGATGAATAATAAGAATAAAGTAAAGAACAAACCGATTGAGCCAACAAAGATGGATATATCTACCCACGTTGGATAAAACATAGCCCAACTTGATGGGATATAATCTCTGTGAAGTGAGGTAACGATAATTACGAAACGCTCAAACCACATACCGATGTTTACAATAATCGATAGTACCCAAGAAATAGGAATACTAGTTCTAATCTTTTTAAACCAGAATAGCTGAGGAGTGATTACGTTACAAGTCATCATACACCAGTAAGCCCACCAGTAAGGACCAGAAATTCTGTTTAAGAAAGCATATTGCTCATACTCAACACCAGAATACCAAGCAATAAATAGCTCTGTTAAGTAAGCTACACCCACAATAGAACCTGTTAATACAATGATTTTATTCATTGATTCTATATGAAACATGGTGATGTAATTCTCTAAACCTAAAACTTTACGAGCAATTAACAATAAGGTTTGTACCATCGCAAAACCTGAGAAAATAGCTCCAGCAACGAAATAAGGCGGGAAAATAGTTGTATGCCATCCTGGAATTACTGAGGTAGCAAAGTCCATAGATACAATGGTGTGTACCGATAATACTAACGGGGTAGAAACACCTGCAAGAATTAAAGACACTGCTTCAAAACGTTGCCAAGTTTTCACTGAACCTGTCCAACCGAAAGAAAGTATAGAATAAATTCTTCTTTTCAATCCTGTTGCTCTATCTCTAATGGTTGCAATATCAGGTAAAAGACCTGTATACCAGAATAAAAGAGATACTGAGAAATAAGTAGAGATTGCAAAAACGTCCCATACTAGTGGCGAGTTGAAATTCACCCATAATGAGCCGAACTGGTTTGGCAAAGGTAAAGGCCAGTATGCTAACCAAGGACGCCCCATGTGAGATACTACATAAGTAGCAGCACATATTACAGCGAAAATTGTCATCGCTTCCGCAGAACGGTTGATTGAATTACGCCAGTTTTGACGGAATAATAAAAGTACTGCTGAAATTAACGTTCCAGCGTGACCAATACCTACCCACCATACGAAACCGGTGATATCCCAAGCCCATCCAACAGTCTTGTTTAGTCCCCAAGTTCCAATCCCGTAATAGAAAGTATAACTTACAGCACCTACCCAAAGTAAAGCGCCTAAAGCTGATACTATAAAGCCTATCCACCAGGCTTTATTTGGTTTATTTTCTACAGGTAAAAGAACCTCATTCGTAATTCTTGCATACGTAATGTCCTTTCCTGTAATTAACGGTTCTCTTAATATTGATTCGTTATGAGATGCCATATCTTAATGCTATTATTTTAAATATTAAGCTTCCTGTAATCCAGTGTTAGTAATTTTTGTCATGTAACCTACTCCAGGCTGAACGTTAAGTTCTTCTAAAACATAATAAGTTCTTTCGTTTTTTAATGCTTTAGATACTTCTGAGTTAGGGTCGTTCGCGTCTCCAAATATAATTGCGTTGGTAGGGCATGTTTGCTGACAAGCAACTTTGATGTCTCCATCTTTAATTTCTCTCTTAGCAATTTTAGCCTCTAGTTTACCAGCTTGGATACGTTGAATACACATAGAACATTTCTCCATAACACCACGGAAACGTGTAGTTACATCAGGGTTTAACACTAACTGTGTAAACTCATTGTTTAGATAGTTATCAAAACGAGAATCATTCCAGTAGTTAAACCAGTTGAAACGACGTACTTTATATGGGCAGTTGTTTGCACAGTAACGCGTTCCTACACAACGGTTATAAGCCATGTGATTTAAACCTTCTGATGAGTGAACAGTTGCTAATACAGGACAAACAGTTTCACAAGGCGCATGCTCACAATGTTGACAAAGCATTGGCTGATGAACAACAGAAACATTTTCCATTGTACCTTCTATAGCTTCAATCTCTTTCTCCTCAGTAACTTTTTTACCTTCCTCGTTGAAAGTGTAGTAGCGGTCAATTCTTAACCAGTGCATCTCACGACGACGACGAACTTCATCTTTACCTACAACTGGAACGTTATTTTCTACGTTACAAGCTACTATACAAGCACCACAACCTGTACAAGCATTTAAATCGATAGCCATTACCCAATTGTGACCTGGCTGATCGTACTTGTTCCATAAATCGTAAGTTTTATGTTTTGCACCATGATTACCACTACCATGAGTAGCGTCATGCTTATACTCCGCAAAGGTTGCTTCTCTAATTACATTTCTACCCTCAAAAGAGTGGTGAGTTTGTGTTTGAGCTAATTCTTCGAAACCACCAGTTTTAGTGATGCTTACAGAATTTACACCTTGTAAAGTACCATTGATATAGCTTAGGAAAGGATAAGCATTTTTACCTACCGCATCTCCTACTTTACCCGCTTTTACTCTACCATAACCTAAAGCTACAGAAACTGTACCTTGAGCTTGTCCTGGTTGGTATAAAACAGGTAAGTCAATCGAATAATCTCCACCTTTAAGCGTAACAATATCAAATTGATTGATACCTAAAGACTCTGCATATTTAGGATTAAGAGCAGCATAATTATCCCAAGTTACTTTAGAAACTGGGTCTGGCAACTCTTGTAATAATGGGTTATTAGCTTGTGCACCACTACCAATTGCAACTGATTCATAAACTTGTAACTCTACATCTTTAGCAATTGCTTTTGATGCTTGTGCAATTGAAGCTGCTGCTGTATTAACATTTCCTGCGAAGGTATATGCACCAGCTGGCTTAGCAGCTAATTGTACAGAACCTGTTTGTAAAACATCATCCCAAGTCTTACCTGAAGCAACTAAAGCTGTTTTAACCCAGTTGTTTTTAACATAAGTATAATACTCTTGAACTGGATTATTAGACCAAACTAATAAGCTCTCTTCCGCTTGACGAGTGTTATATATAGGGTTGATTGTTGGCTGAACTAAAGTATAGTATCCTTCAACAGGGTTTGCATCTCCCCAAGATTCTAAATAATTATGGTTAGTAGCTACTACATTACATACAGCAGCCGTTTCATCTTGTCTATCAGCAAAAGAAACTTTTAAAGCAACTTTGCCTAAAGCATTAACTAAATCTGCTGACTTTGGATAAGTAAATACAGGATTGCTTTCTAAGAAGAAAACAGCACCTACTTTACCTGCATTCATATCTGCAACTAAAGTATTAAAATCTGTATCTATACCTGTGTATTGGTATGATGGATTATCTAAATCTATTGTAGTACCGTAAGCACCTAAGAAAGCGTTGATAGCATTTACAACAGTTTGTGTAGCAATATCATTAGAACCAGAAACTACTAAAGCAGCTCCTTTAGCATTTAATAATTCTTTAGCTGCAAGTTTGATGGCACTAGCAGCACCAGCATTACTTAAAGTTGCACCTTGTACAGCAGCACCAGTTAAAGCAGCATATAAACTTAAAACAGCAGCACCTTCTTCTGAAACTTTAATAGCAATACGTGAATCAGCATTAGTACCTGTAGTACTCATACCAGACTCAAACTGAATGTGTCTAGACATTCTTTTAGCTTCTAGTGATTTGATATCACGGTTGCTAGCATATTGCTTAGAGAATTGTGTTGGAGAAATCCAAGTGCCTAAGAAGTCAGCTCCGAAACTTACAATTACCTGAGCTTTTTCAAAATGATATTGAGGCAAAACAGCTTTTCCGAAACTAGCTTCGTTTGCTTTAATGATACCTGTGTAAGAAACTGGATCAACAGTTACGTGTTTTGTAGCAGGATATTGTGTGATAAAATCTGCAATAACCGCTTTAGCAGAAGGACTATTAACCGTTGAGCTTATAATAGCGATTGCTTTTCCTGAAGCTTGAACTTTATTTAACTCTCCTTTTACGAAACTATCTACATCAGCCCAAGAAGCTTCTGAACCAGATAGTAAAGGACCTTTTAGTTTAGAAACATCATAAAGATCTAAAACAGAAGCTTGCGCTTGTGCATCTAAACCTCCGCCATTGATAGGGCAAGAAGGATTAGGCTCTATTTTAATAGGACGACCTTCACGAGTTTTAACCAATATACCAGCACCTTTATAACTTGATGCGTAATAATTAGGTATACCAGGAGTTACATCTTCTGGTTTAATCAGGTAAGGAACTGCTTTACGAACCGGAGCTTCGCTACATGCTGCTAAAGTAACAGCACCTAAACCAAAGCCCATTGCTTTTAAGAAATCCCTACGCGGAGTAGCTGCTGCTAATCCGGTACCTTCTAATACTTCTTCTATAGGAAGCGGTTCAGAAAACTCGTTTTTATTGTTTTCTACGAATTCTGGAGTTTTTTGCAGCTCCTCTAAACCTTTCCAATATTTCTTTGTGCTTTCCATTTAAGCTATATAAGACTGTATTGTTTATGCTAATTATTTAATATTAATAGTGACATTTACCGCACTCTAATCCACCTAACACTGCTGCAGTAACTTTCTCACCTTTTTTAATCTGGTCATGAGCAGCAATTACTTTATCATAGTAAGCGTTGCCTTCATGTTTAACCTCAGTTTCTCTATGGCAGTTAATACACCATTTCATGGTTAAAGGAGAATACTGATAAACTTCTTCCATTGTCTCTATAGGACCATGACATTTTTGGCAATCAATACCAGCCACTTTTACGTGTTGAGAGTGGTTGAAGTAAGCTAAATCTGGAAGGTTATGAATTCTAACCCACTCGATAGGACGAGGATTATCTCCATAAGCCTGTGTCTCTGGATTGTAATCTAAAGCAGTATAGATTTTCTTAATTTCTGGTGAAATTTCTCCATCATACTTTTCAGTAGCTTGTACATATTTGTGGCAATTCATACAAACGTTAAGAGATGGGATGGTAGCATTTTTAGACTTCCAAGCACCAGAGTGACAGTACTGGCAATCAATTTGATTGGTACCAGCATGCAACTGGTGAGAGAATTTAATTGGCTGTACGGGTTGGTAACCTGTATGAACACCTGTGTTCCACATTTCTACCGTACCAAAAGAAGCTAATAAAACTACTAAGCCTAAAACCACAAAGAAAACCAGTTTCTTGTTTTTAGCCATTCTCTTTAAACCAGCAAACTTGTCTTTTGCTTCTTCTTCAACCTCATCTTCTTCTGCTAAAATAGCTTCGCCTTTGTTTAATAAAAGACGTTCTAAAGTTGCAATAACGCGGTTAAGTACTAAAATTACTAAGAAGGCAATTAAGATTACGGCTATAAGACCAATGATCATAAAATTGCTTACACCAGTATCAGCACTTCCTTCTCCACCACCAGCAGTACCACCTGTAGCAGTAGCTTCTGGCTTTTTATCTCCCTCAACTTGTATATAAGCTAAGATGTTCCTAACGTCATCGTCAGAGAACTGAGGAAAAGGTGTCATGGCTGCTTTGTTGTACTCTTCGTAAATCTTAACAGCTCTTTCATCGCCCGAAGCCACCATGGCCGGAGCGTTCTTAATCCACTTAATCAAGTATGCTTCATCGTTGTACTTTTGGTTTATACCTGCCAAAGCCGGACCAAGCACACGCTTATTGATGGCGTGACAAGAAGTACAATTAGCTTTGTAAAGGGCTTCACCAGCTACAGGGTCTCCATTTACCGCACTACCACCTGCTGCAGGCGCTGCCGCACCAGCCGCTTGAGTAGAATCCGCAGGAGCTCCTTGCCCAGACACCATACCCGAAGTACCTAAAGTGATAGCCGTAACTATCATAAGGGATCTTACCAATCTTCTAAAATCAGATGAGAAGTTTCTCATATTGAGTTTGTTATACTAAAATTTAAATGTTTCCTGATTGAAAATGCGAGTAAACTGCGTGTTTCACCTCATTTTCGAATCACAAAAGTAAAATTAAAAACCTTTTGGCTGACAATTTGATGACTGATTTTAATAATTTAAAATCATTCTAAACAAGATTAAAAATTGCGCTAGATAATATGAAAAACGCATTTTTTATTTTAGGTTGACTAGCATCACATTTTTTCATCCTAAAAATTCTTGTATATCTAATTTATTGTTTTAAAAGCCATGCAAAGATCAATGGTGCAACTATAGTTGCATCAGATTCTACAATGAATTTAGGGGTATCAATATCTAATTTACCCCAAGTAATTTTTTCGTTTGGGACAGCACCAGAATAAGAACCATAAGAAGTTGTAGAATCTGATATCTGACAGAAATAACTCCAGAAAGGAATATTTTCCATTTCCATATCCTGATAGAGCATAGGCACTACGCAAATAGGAAAATCACCAGCTATACCACCACCAATTTGGAAGAAGCCTATACCTTTACCGTCTGAGTTTTTCACGTACCAATCTGCCAACCAAGCCATATACTCGATACCGCTTTTCATGGTTGTTGCTTTCATTTCTCCCTTAATCACATAAGAAGCGAAGATATTGCCCATGGTAGAGTCTTCCCATCCTGGCACAACGATAGGTAAATTCTTCTCGGCCGCAGCCAACATCCAAGAGTTTTTCGGATCTATCTCATAATACTGCTCTAAATCTCCGCTCAATAACATTCTATACATAAATTCGTGAGGAAAATAACGCTCTCCAGCATCATCAGCATCCTTCCAAATTTTATGTATATGCTTTTGCAATCTTCTAAAAGCTTCTTCCTCAGGGATACAAGTATCTGTAACACGATTGTAGTGGTTTTCTAGTAAGTCCCACTCGTCTTGCGGACTTAAGTCACGGTAATGAGGAACTCTTTTGTAGTGAGAGTGTGCCACCAGATTCATGATATCTTCTTCCAAGTTTGCTCCTGTACAAGAAATGATAGAAACTTTATCTTGACGTATCATCTCTGCTAATGAAATTCCTAGCTCTGCAGTACTCATGGCACCGGCCAGCGTAATCATCATCTTGCCTCCTTCGTCTAGGTGGGTTTCGTAACCTTTTGCAGCATCCATCAACGCTGCGGCGTTAAAATGAAGGTAATTTTTTTCTATAAACTGTGAAATAGGTCCTCTTTGTACGCTCATGATATTAAAATTTTGTGCAAAAGTACAATTTTGATTCAGAATTAAGCCGTGTATACAAATGATTAATCACAGAACTAAATCTTCGTGGATTAATAATCAGGTATGTACAGATAACACAAAATATGTAAGATAACCATGATAAATAAAAAGCTTTAGTAAATATGTTGGATGGTACGCGGGACGACCGTTATCTGTAAAATCCATAGCAAATCCATAATCAGACATCTTTATCCTGTTTACAAACAAGTCTATCAAACGCACTTCATGATCCCTTCAGATGGCTTGCTCTAAGCAAAAAAACTCGGTTTGGTTTCTATCTATTCCTGTGATGAATTTCATATTACAAGATACCCAAAAACAGCATAGAAAAAGTACTTTAATTATGAAGAGCCTGTGGAAAAGTTAGTGAAGGTTTTTGACAGTTTGACGTTTGGCAAGTTTGTACAGAAATGGCATTAAAGCAGTACCAATTTCAGCTTGCATAAACTTAATTAATTGCGATGAAATAACGTAAAGCAGTTCTGCCATTATAATACAAATTTGTGGTTAGCACCAGTATTTTTTTTCTAGAGTTCTATTGATATGTGGACTTTTCCGCCCAGGCCTTTTTCAACAATGTCAAACAGCGTTTTTAGGGTCAGATTGCTTCCATTATTTTCAATTCTAGAAATATATTCACGTTTTCTGTCTACTAGTTCAGCCAGTTCGGATTGAGTCAAATGTTTGTCTTCCCTTGCTTTACGCAAAAGCAAACCAATTTTGAAACTTTCAAAATCTCTTTCTAATTCGTCTCTTCGGTCGGTTCCCTTAATTCCGTAAACGTCGTTCTTGATTTCTTTCCAGCTTTTAGTTTCCATTTCTTCTTCCTTTTTGGTCGTGATATTCAGTCATTAATTTAAGAGCTTTTTCAATTTCATTCTTCGGAGTCTTCTGCGTTTTCTTCTGAAAGCCGTTCAACAAAATAACAAGCTTGTCATTGTCGAAAAAACAGAACACACGCCAAATATTAGAACCTAATTGAATTCTTGCTTCATAAAGTCCATTAGTTCCTACCAAAAATTTAAGATAGTTTGAAGGAACTCTTTCCAGAGTTTCAATAGCTTCGATTATCTTGAAAATTTTGTCTTGAACATTTTGAGGTTGAGATTTCAAGAAACTTTCAAAGTAATCTTTATAAGCTATAACTTCCCTGACTTTCATTAATCAAAGGTAACTTATAAGTTACTAAAAAACAAAATAAATTTTCAAGCTCTGTCGAGCGATTTTGTCGGTAAGTATCAGTGGTAAAGTTTTGGGTATTAACCACGGTTACGCAAGCGGAAGTATGCTTTCCAAAAAGTTAACTATTCTACTTTTAAACCGTACTGTTTTTGGGGAAGCTTACAACACACGTATAGCCCACCTATACCCCACCTTTTACCCGCGTTTTATCCACCTCTCCTTTGCTGCTTCTCCCAGACTTCTTCGTAACACCTTCGGAAAAACAGGGCCATTTCCCGAACAAGTCTCGAACATGGTACGGAGGAAGGCGGAAAGCTAAGGCAAAAGGCGGAATGCGAAAGGCTTTGAATCATCATATAGAGATTATTTTTTACGCTTGATCCTATTTTTTCTTCTTTTATTTCACTCATCCTTGATACTAGAAAATTGAATGGTTTTAACCACAGAGAACACAATGTTCACAGAGGGCTTTTATAAGTCTACACCCAGCTTTGTGCCCTCTGCGTAATCCGTGATTGATTCAAAATTTTGAATTCAAAAGGGAAAATTAAAAATTAAAAAACAGGAAAGTCATCACCCAGAACTGGAAACTGATTTCAAATTCAAAAGGGAAAATTAAAAATTAAAAAACAGGAAAGTCATCACCCAGAACTGGAAACTAAAAACCGACAACCGATAACTAAAACCAAAAAAGCCCAATTTTCATCGGGCTTTTTCTGTGGGAGATACTGGGTTCGAACCAGTGACCCCCTGCTTGTAAGGCAGGTGCTCTGAACCAGCTGAGCTAATCTCCCATCTTGGATTTGTTGGTGGAGGATACTGGGTTCGAACCAGTGACCCCCTGCTTGTAAGGCAGGTGCTCTGAACCAGCTGAGCTAATCCTCCAAATCTTTTGGGACTGCAAAAGTAAACTCTTATTCGAGAAAAGCAAAATAAATTTGAAATTATCCTAAAACTTCTTCTAAAATGGTATGAGATTTTACTTGCCCAAAGTCATCTATATGTAAACTATAATAGTCAATAAGTTTCTCTATCAAAAACTTACGACTTTGATGTGCTATTTTAAGTTGCTGATAGTTTTCTAAAGAACATCTTAATAATAAAATGAAATTTTGTAAATCATCATTGGTGATGTACAATAAGTGATTAGGCTGTTGCTTGCTAAAAATACCATTTTTTAAATCGAAATAATTGCTTGTATCGGCGTAACTGGTATCAGGGTAAAACCCTAAAAACCTAGTTAATTTCACTAAAAAGACGAGATGAAAATTGGCTATTGGTTCTTCTGCAGCATCTAATAACTCAATAGACTTAAAAATAAACTCAAAAAGTACTTCATCATCTGTTTGCTGTCTTAAGGATTTATATAAAATCTCATTGATAAAAATAGCAATAGAACTTTTCACTATATCATAAGGGATATGCTGTAGCATAGGCATATTCCTGATGTCTGAAATTTTCTGAATACCACCATTTGGTTTATGGTAAACCACCATATCCAACAGGTGTAATGGCTGCAACATATTCATCTTCACCTTAGACTTAGCTTTTTTTACCCCATTAATCATGTAAGATTGCAAGCCAAACTTCTCTGTAAAAATTCTGGCTACTACACTACTCTCAGAGTAATCTGTAACTTTTAAAACAATACCTCTGGTCTTATGAATCATGTTATCTTACGATCATCAATTTAGAAATAGCGGTATCTGTACCATTTTCTGCAACTATTAAAATCAGATATACGCCCGAAGAGGCGGCATCCCCATTAAATGTACGTCCGTCCCAAGTTGCTAAGCCTCCTTTTGCTACGGTTTGGTAAACCAAGTTACCGCTGATGTCTGTTATTTTAACCCTAGCTTGCTCTGTTAATCCTTTTATAGCGATTAAACCTGTATATCCCGGTCTTACCGGATTTGGATAAACCGTAATTTCAGAAAGCTTTGCAGATGCTGCTGTAGCATCGCCACGATAAGACATTAAACCACCTTCGGTAGCAAAAAACACTTCTCCACTTTCGGCTTCTACCTCAATATCTACAATACGGTTGCTGATTAAAGGGCTATTGCTGGTATTAAAATTTAAAATTTGTTTACGCAAATCCTCATCAAAAAGCCAAACGCCATTATTTGTACCTATCCATTTGCGGTTTGCGCCATCTATAGCTATACAATTTATCCGCTCCTGACTTAATACTGGTCTTATAAAGCCATTTTCCGTAATTGTTGGAATTTCTATCTCTACATTACTAAAGGCATCTTCTGGATTCTCAATTACAGCTATTCCCTTATCTGTACCTATCCATAAGGCACTTTTTATATCCTTTTTAATACTTAAAATATCGGTTCCGGATAATAAATTGGTTCCAAAACCTATAACTCTAGCTTGCGAACCATTAAAAACTAACAAACCTCTGTTTCTAATCATGAGCCATTTCTGAGATGCATCATCTACCAGTAAACCTTTAGCCTCTATAAAAGTACCCGGTAGCGCATCCTGAAAAGAGAAAGCCTGCCATGTGCCATCCATTTTTAACACAGATAAAGGACTGGTAACACCAAACTGGCTTATCCAGATATGACCTGTTTGGTCTTCTGCTATACCGGAAACTCTTATCGTAGCAGCATCACCAACGGTAGTTTGTAAACTGCTATTCGTATTGTTAAACAGGTTAAAGCTATCTCCATCTTTTATTAATAAGCCATTAACAAAAGAGCCTAAGTAAGTTTTTGCTGCTGATTGATGTATAACTGTAAGATCTCTAATAGGTGTTAATACCGAGTTTGATTGCTCGTTATAATTCTTCCATTCACCATTTTTAAACTCGGTAAAACCTAAATTTTGAAATAAAGGTGAGTAGGTATCGCTAAAACCGCCGGGTGCTATAACCAACTTTTTGTTTAGAGATGATAAATCTTTAACAATTTTGGTTTGAGGACCTGATGGTGTATAATTTATAAAGCTAGCATCAGGTTTAAAACCTACTAAGCCAATTTTATCATCAGCTATTAAAACTTCTTGACCTATTAAGGTAACATCATTTACGTTGTTAAAAACATTGGTATTCTGGATGTTTCTAAGCTCGTTAAACTCATTATCGTAAACAATAACCCTAAATAGTGCTATGGTAATGAACCTGTTATCAGCTACTTTTAAGCGTTTAACATCAACACCAAAAATGGAAGATAATTTCCATTGGTTATTCTCAAAAATATAAATCTGGTTGTTAAATAAGCCGTAAAGTTTCCCATTAAAATCTATTACAGACCTACAAACTCCACCTGGATAGAGCTGATTTGAAGCATGTTTACGCCACCTGCTAAAATCTATTAATAAATCATTGAGATTGGCTTCGTAAATACCGGCAGAGCTTGCTGCAAATATTTTATCTTCTAAAATAACGGTTTCAAAAACTTCTAGAGGTACACCATTTTCGGTAAAAAAATAAGTATCTGTAACTTCTTTTTTATCGAGGTTATAAACTACTATACCAAAGGCGGTGCTCAAAAAAGCCATTTCTTGCTTAAAAAATACAGCATTAATGGTTTTTCTACCTAAATTATTACGGTTAAAAATCTCTGGCAGGTTATAAAGTTTACCCTTATCTAAAACATCTATATTTGCGTTTTGGTAAACGATGAAGAGTTGCTTGGTATTTGTATTCCATTTTACAAGTTTGATATCACTACTTGCAAAACCATCTAAAACAGAAAATTTTTGTACTTCTTTCGTATTTCTATCTACAGTAAACAGCCCTCCGCTAGTGGCACAAAAAGCCTCTTCCTCATTTATATCAGTACTAGAAGCATTAAAAAAGGGCAGATAAACTTGCCACTGGCCTATGCCAACTTGCTGACCAAATACTACTTTGCTAGCCAGTAGCCATATAAGAAGGAGCTTTATTTTCATTTACAGCCCCAAATTAAGGCTTATCACTTAAAGCACAAAAATATAGGGCCTTTATTATAGCCTAAATTTAATGTATAGGCTTTTTCTCGCCATATCTTTTAAACATAAATACGATGTATAAAACTGTTGCTATGGCTAAACTCATTAAACCAAAACCTAAAATATACTTACCAAAATCTGGATTAAATAAGTATAATAAAATACTGGCAGCTACTATAATTGCCGAGTATCTTAATGCGTAAACTGATCTTCTTAACATAAGCTTTTTTAGTAATGGTAATACAATTTTCAAACCAGTTTTTGTTTTTCTCTTTCTATTACTATTTAAACATCTAAATGCCTAAATTTGCAACCTTAATTTTGGAGACAAAGCGCTGATGTACAAAGAATATAAGCAACTTAACTTATCACAAATAGGCAAAGAAGTATTAGAAAGCTGGAAAAGCAATCATATTTTCGAAAAGAGTATCAACAATCGTCCGGCTTCTAAACCATACACCTTTTATGAGGGGCCGCCGTCTGCTAACGGAATGCCAGGTATTCATCATGTTATGGCTAGGTCTATTAAAGATATTTTTTGCCGTTATAAAACTTTAAAAGGTTTTCAGGTTAAAAGAAAAGGCGGTTGGGATACACATGGTTTACCTATTGAGCTAGCGGTTGAAAAATCTTTAGGTATCACCAAAGAAGATATCGGTAAAAAAATTAGTGTAGAGGAATATAACGATGCCTGCCGTAAAGAGGTAATGAAATATACCGATGTATGGAATGACCTTACTGAGAAAATGGGTTATTGGGTAGATTTAGAAAACCCATACATCACTTACGAAAATGAATATATTGAAAGCCTTTGGTGGATTTTAAAGCAATTACATAGCAAAGGTTTCTTATACAAAGGTTATACCGTACAGCCTTACTCGCCTGCTGCCGGTACAGGTCTAAGCTCGCATGAGTTAAACCAACCTGGCACTTATCGTGATGTTAAGGATACTTCTATTGTTGCGCAGTTTAGGTTAAAGAAAGATCAAGTTCATCCGCTGATTTCAAGACTTTTTGAAACCGAGGAAGAAGATACCTCCATTATTGCTTGGACAACCACGCCTTGGACTTTACCCTCCAACTGTGCTTTGGCTGTTGGCGAGAAAATCACCTACGTAAAAATCAAGACCTTTAACCAATATACGCACCTTCCGGTAAGTGTTGTTTTGGCTAAAGATTTAATAGCTAAACACTTTAAAGTAGAAGCTCAGAATTTATCTTTTCAGGACTATAAAGCTGGCGACAAACTCATCCCTTGGGAAATTGCTGCCGAGTTTACAGGTAAAGAGCTTTTAGGCTTACGCTATTTCCAATTGCTTCCTTATGTAAGTAACGAGGATTTAGAAGCCAAAGCTTTCCGTGTGATAGCTGGTGATTTTGTGACGACAGAAGATGGTACGGGTATCGTTCATATTGCATCAGTTTATGGTGCTGATGACTTTAGAGTTGCCAAAGAAAATGGTGTACCATCTGTTATGGTTACCGATGAAAAAGGAAACGAATTCCCATTGGTAAACAAACAAGGTAAGTTTGTGGATGAGGTAACAGATTTTGCTGGCAAATATGTAAAAGAAGAGTATTATAGTGATGAAGAACGTAAAGCGGCCGATTTTAAGCCAACTGATGTTTTAATTGCCATAAAACTTAAAGAAGAAAACAAAGCTTTTGATGTTAAAAAGTACGAGCACAGCTACCCACATTGCTGGCGAACAGACAAACCTGTACTTTATTACCCTTTAGATAGCTGGTTTATTAAAACCACAGCCGTTAAAGAAAAACTTGTTGCCCTTAATAAAACCATTAATTGGAAACCAGAAAGCACCGGAACCGGAAGGTTTGGTAATTGGCTTGAGAATTTAGTGGATTGGAATTTATCTCGTTCTAGATATTGGGGAACACCTCTACCAATTTGGAGAACAGAAGACGGTACTGAAGAAATTTGTATTGGTGCTGTTGCCGAGCTAAACGCAGAAATAGCAAAAGCTATAAAAGCTGGTTTTATGCCAGAAGGTTTTACTTTACAAGACATGCATCGTCCTTTTGTTGATGATGTAATTCTAGTTTCTTCAACGGGTAAAAAAATGTTCCGCGAGCCAGATTTAATAGATGTTTGGTTTGATTCTGGAGCCATGCCTTATGCACAATGGCATTATCCTTTTGAAAATAAAGAAGAATTTGAGAAAGCCTACCCAGCAGATTTTATTGCTGAAGGTGTAGACCAAACCCGTGGATGGTTTTTTACTTTACACACTATTGCAACTTTATTAAGCGAAACCAGCGATGATATAAGAGCCGTAAATATTAAAAATGCTAACCAAGGCATTGCATTTAAAAATGTAATTTCTAATGGTTTGGTATTAGATAAAAACGGCAATAAAATGTCTAAAAGGTTAGGAAATGCAGTAGATCCTTTTAGCACCATAGACACCTATGGCGCTGATGCTACACGTTGGTACATGATTAGCAACGCATCGCCTTGGGATAACTTAAAATTCAATTTAGATGGTTTAGATGAGGTTCGTAGGAAATTCTTCGGTACTCTTTATAATACTTATGCGTTTTTTGCCCTTTATGCCAATATAGATGGTTTTAAATACGCAGAAGAAGAAGTTGCTAACCGCCCAGAGATAGACCGTTGGATTATATCTTTATTAAATACTTTAACCAAAGAAGTAGACGAGTTTTATGAAGATTTTGAGCCTACAAAAGCGGCTAGAGCCATACAAAACTTTGTTGATGAGCATTTAAGTAACTGGTTTGTACGTTTAAGTCGTCGCCGTTTCTGGAAAGGAGATTATACTGAAGATAAAATATCGGCTTACCAAACTTTATACACTTGTTTAGTGGGTGTTGCCAAATTAATGTCTCCTATAGCACCTTTCTTCTCAGATAGGTTGTTTAACGATTTAAATAGCATCACACAGAAGGAGGATGTAGCATCTGTACATTTAACAGATTTCCCAGTTTATCAAGCAAACTTGGTTGATAAAGACTTAGAAGAAAGGATGCAACTAGCACAAGATATATCTTCCATGATATTATCATTGCGTAAAAAAGTAGGCATTAATGTAAGACAGCCACTGAGTAAAATATTGTTACCAGTACTAGATCAAGGTTTCCAGCAAAAAGTAGAAAAAGTAAGAGAACTCATTCTTTCTGAGACCAATATCAAAGAAATAGAGTTTATTACAGATACAGCGGGTATCATTAAAAAGAAAATAAAACCAAACTTTAAAGCACTTGGGCCAAAAGTTGGTAAGAGCATGAAAGCTGTAGGAAATTTTTTAACGGCTTTAAATGATGAGCAAATCCAAACTTTGGAGACCAATAGAAATATAACCTTTGAAGTAGAAGAACAAACATTCAGCATTGCTGTTGAGGATGTAGAGATTATTGCGGAGGACGTACCGGGCTGGCAAGTTACCAATTTAGGGCGTTTAACTGTTGCTTTAGATGTTACCATCAGCCAAAACCTAAAAGAAGAAGGTATTGCCAGAGAGGTAATTAACAGAATACAAAATTTAAGAAAAGACAAAGGTTTTGAAGTTACGGATAAGATAAGTGTTGTGCTGCAAAGGCTTCCAGTTATTGCGGATGCGGTTAGTAGCAATTTATCCTATATTTGCGAAGAAACACTGGCAGAATCTTTGATATTAAGCGATGAATTAACCGGTGGAGACACCATAGAAATAGAAGACACTCAAATTTTTATCTCACTAAAAAAGAACTAAACATGGAGACTAATAATAAAACCCGCTACTCTGATGCCGAGCTACAAGAGTTTAAAGAACTGATAACAGCAAAATTAAATAGCGCAAAAGAAGAGTTAGCTATGCTTGCGGGCTCTTTAAGTAACCCAAATGTTAATGGTACAGATGATACTGCTGGTACTTATAAAACCTTAGAAGACGGCTCTGCAACTTTAGAGAAAGAGCAAATTAACCAGCTTGCTGCCCGTCAGAAAAAGTTTATTGAAAACCTAGAGGCTGCATTGGTAAGAATAGAAAATAAAACTTACGGTATTTGCAGAGAAACAGGGAAATTGATACAAAAAGAGCGCTTGAAGGCTGTACCGCATGCTACTTTAAGTATGGAAGCTAAATTAAAACAGAATTAATGAAAGGTTATACCAAGCCTGTATTTTTAATTGTACTGGTACTTCTTGCTGATCAGATTTTGAAAACCTGGATTAAAACCAATATGTATATTGGTCAGGAATTCCAGATTATTCAAGACTTTTTTATTATCCATTTCACAGAAAATAACGGAATGGCCTTTGGAATGGAGTTTGGCGGAGAACTAGGGAAATTGGCGCTGTCTTTATTTAGAATTGTAGCTGTTATAGGGATAGGCTACGGCTTACACCATCTTATTAAGCATAAATATCATAGAGGTTTAATTCTTAATGTATCTCTTATTTTTGCTGGTGCCTTAGGAAACATCATAGATTCTGTTTTTTATGGTCTAATTTATGGCTATGAAAAACTTTTTCATGGCCGTGTGGTTGATATGTTTTACTTCCCTATTTTTACAGGGGTTTTCCCAGAATGGTTACCTGTTTGGGGTGGCGAGGATTTTATCTTCTTTAGACCAGTATTCAACATCGCTGATGCTGCTATATCCGTAGGTGTTATTTTGATTTTAATTTATCAGAAAGTTTACTTTAAAGAAGAAATTAAAGAAGAGCCAAGTACCAATAGTGAAGTAATTGAAGATTAAGAAAATTCATTAATTACATTCATGAAGAAAAAAATTCTACTTTTTTTAGCAGGTATTACATTAGCCTTAACAGCAACAGCGCAAACGGTTAATCAACAATCTGGCTGGGCGGCTTGGTTCCATAGTCAGAAATTTTCTAAAAAAACGGGGCTACATTTTGATTTTCAAGTACGCTCTGCAGATGATTTGGAATATGTAAGAAACATCCTGATAAGACCTGGCTTTACTTGTTTTATTAATGATAAGCTAAATGCAACGGTTGGTTACGCTTTAATTATTACCGATGAACCTAACAGAGAAGCCCTTACAGAAAGTCGTATATGGGAGCAATTTATAGTCACCTACAAATTGGGTAAAATCCCCTTAACCCATCGTTTTAGGTTAGAACAAAGGTTTATTAACCAAGCTAATGGCGATGATGCTTTTTCGCAAAGGTTACGCTATTTTTTCAGGAGTGTTATCCCATTACAAAAACAAAATACGCCAGCTTTTAGTAAAGGTGCTTTCGTAGCTTTACAAAACGAAGTTTTCTTAAGTATTCAAAACCAACCCAATGGTTATTTATTTGACCAAAATAGGCTTTACTTGGCAGCAGGCTATAGGTTAAACCCGAAAATGGATTTAGAAGCAGGTTATCTCAATCAATCTATTAAAGGTGCTGCTGTAAATACCAATAACCATATTTTTCAATTAGCCTTGTATACTAGATTTTAATATTTAACAATATCCTATAGAATAGGCTATCTCAAAATCGCATTTGTCACATTGAGCGGACCTTTGTTGTCATCCTGAGCGAAGTCGAAGGATAATAAAAGGCTTCGACTCCGCTCAGCCTGACACAAAATTGTAGCTTGAGACAGGCTTTTCTGTTTTACACTGATATTAAAAACTTCATCAACACCTAAAACTGCTTTTGATTTTAGGTGTTGATATTGTATGAAGATTCTACTAACAGGTGCTAATGGCTATATCGGAACCAGATTATTACCTGTCTTACTAGAGCATAAACATGAAATAGTTTGTCTGGTAAGGGATAAAAGGCGTTTCCAACAGGATAACAATTGGGAAAATCAAGTAGAGATTATCACTGGAGATTTACTTCAGGAAGAGTCTTTACAAGAAATCCCTAAAGATATTGATGCTGCTTATTATCTGGTTCATTCTATGAGCAGTACAGATTTCAGTGATTTAGAAAAACTATCTGCTCATCATTTCATCAAAGCTTTAGAAAAAACCAATTGTAAGCAGGTTATTTACCTTACCGGGATTGTTAATGATGATAATTTATCGGTACATTTAAAATCTAGGTTAGGCGTAGAAGAGATTCTTAAATCCTCAAAAATTGCACATACATGTTTAAGAGCCGCCATAATTATTGGCTCTGGCAGTGCATCTTTTGAAATCATACGAGATTTAACAGAGAAACTTCCTATCATGATTGCCCCTAAATGGTTAAAAACACGTTGCCAGCCTATTGCTATCAGAGATGTTTTAGCCTATTTACATGGCGTATTAGGCAATAACAAAGCTTTTAACAAAACTTTAGATATTGGAGGTCCTGATATACTTACCTATAAACAAATGCTATTGCTTTATGCCAAAGAAAGACATATTAAACGCTGGATTTTTACTATCCCGGTACTTACCCCAAGATTATCATCCTATTGGTTAAATTTGGTTACCTCTGTAAATTATAGTATTGCCAGTAGCTTGGTAGAAAGTATGCGTAATGAGGTGATTTGTAAAGACGAAGAGATTAAAAAAATTGTTCCGCATGAGTGTGTAAGCTACCAAACAGCTTTAAAATTGGCCTTTGAAAAAATAGAGCAAAACTCTATAGTATCTAGCTGGCGTGATGCTTTAAACCGTGGCTTTTTAGAAACCAGTTTTATGGACCAAGTTAAAGTACCACAAAATGGAACGCTAGCGTACAAAGTTAAAATTGATTTTAAAAGAGATAAACATGAGGTTTTACAAAATATTTGGGCTATTGGTGGTAAAAGGGGCTGGTATTATTTAGACTGGCTTTGGAATTTAAGAGGGATTATAGACAAACTAGCCGGTGGTGTAGGTACCAGAAGAGGAAGAAGAAGTAATATAAACGTAAAAGCAGGTGATGCCTTAGACTTTTGGAGGGTAATTTTAGCTGATAAAAAAAATAGCAGGCTGTTGCTATATGCGGAGATGCGTTTACCGGGCGAGGCATGGTTGGAATTTAAAATTATTGATAGACCAAGTGGAAGCATCTTAAGCCAAGTGGCAACCTTCAGACCCAGAGGGCTATGGGGACGTATTTATTGGTGGATGTTATGGCCTTTTCATTATTTTATCTTTAATGGGATGGCACTTAACCTGGTGAATTACAAAGAAAATGTTTAACCGTTTTTTGATATTACTATTTCTTTGTAAGGAAAATTTTACTAAATTTAGTTAACCCATAAAACTAGATTTATGAAACCTGTAAGTAAAATCCTTAAACAAAAAACCAATCATCTTATTAAACTCAGTCCTGATGCTACAGTTTTTGAAGCTCTCCAGCTGATGATGGACCATAATATTAGTGCTGTTTTAATAGGCCAAGACCAACTTGAAGGAATTTTTACTGAAAGAGATTATGCCCGTAAAGTGGTACTACAAGGTAAATCATCAAAAGAAGTTAAGCTTAAAGAAGTGATGACTGCAAATTTAGTTACCATTTCTCCGCAAGATAGTGTTGAGTACTGCATGCAAATGATGACAGACAGACATATACGCCATTTACCCGTTTTAGAATTTGGAAATTTGGTGGGCATGGTTTCTATAGGTGATGTTGTAAAATTTGTTATAGAAGACCAAAAACAAACCATTCAGGATTTAGAAAGCTACATCAAAAGCTAAAATTTACAACTTAAAATCATAGACTGCTAAAACTAAAATCTGGTATTTTGGTTATTAAAACAGCTATGGCAAAAAAGATTCTGATTACTGGCGGCACAGGTTCTGTTGGTAAAACCTTAACACAACTATTACTCAGCAAAGGACATGAAGTTTGTCACCTTTCCAGAAGCAAAGGCAAAAACCCTGATGTTAAAACTTTTATCTGGGATGTAGAAAATCAAGTTATTGATGAAACTTGCATTGATGGTGTAGACACCATTATCCACTTGGCTGGTGCTGGTATTGCAGATAGCCGCTGGACAGCAAAAAGAAAAGAGTTATTGATAAAAAGCCGTACAGAATCTATAAAGCTTATTTATCAGTTATTAGATAAAAAACCACATCAAGTTAAAGAAGTTATTTCCGCTTCGGCTTCTGGCTATTATAGTAACCGTGGTGATGAAATTTTAACAGAAACATCAAAACCTTTAGATGATTTCTTAAGTACCTGCTGTATTTTATGGGAGCAAGCTGTAGATTTAGGAAAGAAATACAATTTGCGTATCGTGAAATTTAGAACGGGTGTTGTGCTAGATAAAGACTCTGGTGCGCTAGAAAAATTAGCACAACCTATAAAATTTGGCGTGGGCTCTCCGCTTGGTAATGGCAAACAATGGATTTCTTGGTTACATCTGCATGATGTGGTAAATATGTATGATTTTGCTATTGAAAATGAGCAATTGGAAGGTGTTTTTAATATGGGATCGCCTATACCTGTTACCAACAAAGAGCTAACCCAAGCTGTAGCTCAACAATTTAAAAGACCTATCTGGCTCCCTAACGTTCCAGCTTTTATTTTAAAACTTTTATTTGGAGAAATGAGCTTAGTAGTGCTTGGAAGTACCCGCATGGATGTAAAAAAAATACAAGATGCTGGCTTTAAGTTTAAATTCCCTGATATCAAATCTGCATTAAAAAATATTTATGAGTAACTCTAAAATCAGTATCTTTTGGTTTAGAAGAGATCTTAGGCTAAATGATAACGCTGCCTTGTATCATGCTTTAAAAAGTAATTATCCGGTATTGCCCTTATTTATTTTTGATGAAGAGATACTGTCAAAACTCGAAGATAAAGATGATGGCAGGGTAACTTTTATCCATCAGGAAATCATGAAAATAAGTGAACTACTTCATGGTTTAGGCAGTTCAATCATCATTAAATACGGTAAACCTTTAGCTATTTGGTCATCCCTATTAAAGGAATATGATATTGCTGAGGTATATACCAATCATGATTATGAGCCTTATGCTAAAGAAAGGGATAAAAGTTTAAATCAGTTATTTCAAGAAAAGCAGGTCGTATTTAAAACTTTTAAAGACCAAGCTATCTTTGAAAAAGATGAAGTTGTTAAAGATGATGGCTCTCCTTATGTAGTTTTTACGCCTTACAAAAGGAAATGGTTAGCTCAGTTAAATCCCTATCACTTCAAACCTTATCCAACAGAAAAATATTTCCAGCATTTCTACCAAACTAAACCATTTGCGGCTGTAGATTTGGCTGATATGGGTTTTGAACCTAGTAAATTAAAATTTTCTGAAATATCTTATTTAGGTATTTTAAAAGGATATGGAGAAAATAGGGACTACCCTGCTAAAAATGCTACTTCTCGTATCAGTTTACATCTTAGATTCGGGACTATCAGTATACGCGAATTGGTAAAAAATGCTTTGGATTATAAAAGTGAAGCTTGGTTAAATGAATTGATTTGGAGGGATTTTTATTTTGCTATTATATGGCATTTCCCACATTCTGCAACACAAGCTTTTAGGCCTGAGTATGACCAAATAGCATGGCGTAAAGATGAAGAAGCTTTTAAAGCATGGTGCGAAGGAAAAACAGGTTACCCCATTGTAGATGCTGGTATGCGAGAACTTAACGAGACTGGTTTTATGCACAATCGTATCAGGATGGTTGTGGCTAGCTTTTTAACCAAGCATTTACTGTTAGACTGGCGCTTGGGAGAGCGTTATTTTGCCAGAAAACTTCTTGATTTTGAACTTTCTAGTAATGTAGGAGGTTGGCAATGGGCGGCAGGTTCTGGTGTTGATGCAGCACCTTATTTTAGAATTTTTAACCCTTATGAGCAACAAAAGAAGTTTGATAAAGAACTAGCTTACGTAAAAAAATGGGTTCCTGAATTTTCAGATCCGTTTAAATATCCTAAAGCTATTGTTGACCATAAATTTGCCAGAGAAAGATGCTTGAAGGTTTATCAGGAAGGATTAGCTAAGCGTTAGCTACTAGGTTGAAGCTCTTTTAATTAGGACAGATGGTAAAATAATTTTTTCATCATTTAATTCAACCATATTCCTATTCAGAGCATCCAATATGGCTTGTGCTGCTGCTTTACCAATTTCATAAGCCGGCTGCGAAACTGTAGTTAAAGGTGGGCTCAACAATGCTGCCGCAGGCATATTAGAAAATGTAACCACTTTAACATCACTAGGGATAGATAAACCTAAATCTCTACAAACGGTATAAGTTGTAATGGCTAATCTTTCTACACAAGTAAATATAGCATCGGGCCTGTTTGGAGAGGACAACAACTTTTTAATAAGATTATAATTCTCATCATCATTGGTGGTACAACTTAAAACTCTTTTTTGCTCACCTGTATATTTATAATCTTCTAAAGCTTTTAAACAACCTTGCATTCTTTTTTGGTCTACTGATATATTGAGTGATAAGGATATGTAGGCGATTCTCTGCGCTCCTCTCTCAATCAGATGTTCTGTTGCTTTATAGGCGCTTTCTATATCATTGGTAATTACTTTTACTGTATTCAGTTTATTAGAAACCCGATCAAAAAATACAATTGGAATTTTTTTCTCCTTTAATGCTCTTAAATGAGAAATATCATGGGTTTCTGTAGCCATACAAATTAATACGCCATCTACCCTTCCTTCTAGCTTATTTACAATACTGACTTCTTTTTGCTGATCTTCATGACTTAGATAAATAAGCAACTGATAACCTGCTGTTTGCATGATAGACTCTATACCATCTATAGCTAATGCAAAGAAGTTATTGGATAATTCGGGTATGATAACAGCAATAGTCTTGGTCTTTTGACTACGGAGACTCATTGCATGGGGGTTGGGCTGATAATTTAACTTTTCGGCCAGGTACTTCACCTTCTGTTTGGTTTCCTCACTAATTTCATGACTATTACTTAAAGCCCTAGAAACCGTGGAAACAGAAAGGTTTAATTCTTTAGCTAGTTGCTTCAGGTTAACTTTACTCATATAACTTCTCTTTTACCAAGATAAGAATAAGTTAAGAAATGTAGCAATGGCTACTGCATGTTTAAATAAAAACGGGCAAGTTTATAAGCTTACCCGTTTTAAAATTGGTTTAATAATATTTCTCCTTATATAGGATCACTTAAAATAGTGCCATCGTTATTGATGTAAACGCTGTTTAAAAATAAAATTGAAGGATTAGTATCAGCAGCCACTTTACCAGGGAATTGAATTTGAAATTCTCTTACCACAGGATCTTCAAAATCAGGAAATCTTGTTTTTGCCTCTGCTAACCAGTTCTTTATACCATCACTTCTAAACCATTCTACACCCTCAACGTGTGCAATAAACACATTTTCAGCATTTATGGAGAAGGTTATATTTTTTGCTACACCATCAGTAAATAGAAATCTTGGATCTCTTCCTGATTGGGCAGTTAGACCAGGTCCTGTTAGTGCATAAGGTGCTGGAAATGTACCAACTGTAAAAGTACCTGTACCAGTTGCTGGTGTATATGTTTCAAATCTTATTTGATAATTATTTTGGGTAGCTGGATTGTTTCTAGGCCAAATCTCCCATCTAATTTCTCTGATATAAGCTCTTTCTGGATTCCTTGAAGGTTGATTAAAAAGTAACCTAACAGTGAAAGGAGCACCTGTTTTAAAAAATGTTTTGTATCCTATCTTTGTTCTAACTGAAAAAGGAATTTTTAGCTCTGCCAGATTTAATAACCTACGAATATTAGCATCTGTATTACTATTGTTATTTCTATTTGATGCTAGCTCAATAGAACTATTTTGACGATTATTAGAATTAAATAAGACAGGAGTAGTCCCTCCTCTAACATTAGACTGTGACCATCCATTTCCTATAAATGTATATGGGCTTTGAAAATGATCAAAGAAATATCTGGTAACATTCATTGTAGTTGTTCTGGTAGAAGTGTTCTTCCCTTTTTTAGCAGTGGCTGTAACCTGATACTGTCCTACTTGAGTAGGGGCAACCCAAACATTTTCGAATAAATTCTGAGTTCTAAACCCTTCGAATCTACCGCCGTTTGCTGACCATTCGTAAGACATTCCTTCTTTCTCGCCCTCAGTACTAGCCCACATTAATACCTTCTCACCAAAATAGTATTCGTCTCCGGCTTTATTTAGTGAGACCATTTCTACCTCATCATCTTTCTTGCAGGAGGTAATTATTAAACCTAGTACAAGAACATAAAATATATTTTTTGCTACTCTCATTGTTTTAAAATTATGGATTGTTAATAATAGCCTGCCTTGTAGGTTGAGTTAAAAACCTGTTCATTACGTGAACTACACCATTTGTTGCATAAAGATTTGGAGTTCGTGGTGTTAAACCAGAAACAGGACTGTTTAAATAATCATTGATTCTTAAATTACCATCTCTGTCGTTTGTCATATACATCCTTACTTTAGCTGAATCATTCGTAGCATTGAAGGCAAAAGACTCAAACCAGCGTGGTGTTGATCCCAATACTGGGTAATCTACTCTACCTTTAATTACATGATATCTTAAAAGCCTAGCAATTTCTTCTCTACTATAATCAGCCCAGGATGACCCTCTAACTAATAAATTAAATGTAGGACTGCTGGGGTCTGTATCTATAACTCTATTAATGCTAAAATAGCTATTACCATCCTCTATATTTATGGTAGCATTATTATGCAATAAGAAAAATGTATTACCCTCAGACATATAAAGCTGCTTAACATCACTAAAAGCTGGATCTTGATCTACATAAGCTAAAGCTTCTATCAATCCAGAAAACAAATCTGGTCTGGATTGGATAAATTCCATAGTTGTCATATTCAATTTATCATTATAAAATGATGTTGTATACTTTTTAGACTTCTGTAAAGGGAGTTTTTCACAAGCTGTCAAAACAGTAACTAAACAAGCTACTCCAATAACAAATATTCTTTTTAAATTCATCTTAATTAAATTAAAATTATTATTCTGAATAAGGAGGATTTTGTTTACCTCTCAACAAAGGATTAGCGTTGATAACAGCTGAATTAATAGGATATAATATACGTCCCATTGCTTCATTTGAATTATAAACTACAGATCCGGCTCTACTTGATAATACAGGATTCATGATTTCTCTTAGATATTCATATCCATTTAGTGAGTAATCATAAATATTACCTATTCTACAGAGATCAAACCATCTCTTGCCTTCTCCTAATAATTCAAGCTGTCTTTCTTCCAGAACTGTTCTCTGAATTGCAATACCTATTTGGTCAGAAGTACCAGAATAATCGGATAATCTCGCCTGAATAGTGTAACCTACACGATTTCTTACTGCGTTAACAATGTCTAGAGCTTGTTGATGGCTACCTGTACGAGCCAAAGCTTCTGCTCTAAGAAGCATAACATCTGCATATCTATAAATTGGTAATTTAACATTACATTGGTCATTACCTATATATGTAAACCTATTAGTAACTGGATCTACAGCCATGAACTTCCCAAATTTCTCAACAGTTGTTTCGTAAATTGCTAAAGTTGGGTATAAAACAGTATCAACCGAGTTCCATAATCTAGAATCTAACTTTCTATTTGTAACTGGATCCACTCTGTTATAATATTTACCTATTACGTTGCCTCCAAATGTATATTGACTGGTGTTAGAACCTGAGCCAAACTTCTGGCATACACCTATACCTTCATTACCAAATTCTACAGCGTCCCAATATAAATTGAAGATAGTCTCTGTAGATGCTTCTGGATTTAGAAAAATATTCTTCCAACCAGCTCCGTTTGTAACCCAAGAATATCCTGAAATGTTATTCGATGCGCTAATTGCTTCATTGTATTCTTGAAACCACATGTGGACATCAGTCTTAAGTGCATATACCGCAGGTCTTTGAATATAAAATTTAATAGCAGTATTTCCTCCAATATTTGCAATTGCGCCGTCTAAATCAGAAAGAATTTGAGCCTTCACTTCCGCCACTGTTGCTCTAGGGAAGTTTATTTGCTCCGTTACTGATTCAATTGGAGTATCCACAATTGGAACACCTCCCCAAACTCTTAAAGCATAAAAGTACAACATTGCTCTTATCGCATAAGCTTGACCTAGCTTATCACGATATAAAACTTCACCTGCTGCCACATTGCTTTCAATCATTGGAGGTAATCTATTAATGGCTGTATTACAAAGAGAGATTGTTCTATATAAATTTGTCCAATCTGTAATGCTATTTAAATCATTATCATTACCTGCTAAAACATTATTCAATAATTTAGTTTGTGCGGTACCAGTACCAGCTCTTGTAACGTTATCAGATCTCACTTCTCCCCAATCAAACCAATTGGTACGTAGAGTTGTCTGAAGAGAGTTATAAACTCCTGCCATGAAGGCCTCAACATCCTTTTGATTCCTCCAGAAATTATCAGGTGCTACTGTTTCAAGAGGGTCTCTTTCAAGAAAGCTACAACCTGAACCACTTACCAATAAGAATATGGTAGCACTTATTGTAAAGAATATATTTTTTATCTTTTTCATATTATTAATATTTAAAAACTAGCATTCAGACCAAGACCAAATTCACGTCTTCTTGGATATCTTCCAACATCTCTTCCCGGTTCTAAAACATTTCTTTGATTAACCTCTGGATCAAATCCTGAGTAACTTGTCCATGTAGCTAAATTATTGCTATAAGCATATAAGCTTAGGTTTTTCATAAAGGCTCTTTTAGCAATTTTATCCGGCATCTGATAAGAAAGTCTTACAGTTTGCAAACGGATAAAAGATCCATCTTCTAAGAAGTAGCTATTGCCAGGACGAGAATTATTGGCTGTTCTATCTCTACTATAAACATCCGTTATTTGCCCAGGATATTTCCATAAGTTTCTGATGATATATGGGAAAGGAGTTACATTTGTTGAACTAAACTGAGCATTTCCTCTATTTAACTCATTATAAATCTGGTTTCCAAAGCTTCCAAATAAAAAGAAAGAGAACGTAAACTTTTTGTAGCTTAAGCTATTTTGAAATCCTACAGTTAATTTAGGTATACCTGAGCCAAGCACTTGTCTATCTTCAATACTTATGGTATTATTATAATTTCCATTAGCATCTGGAAGATTCTCCCATATTACATCGCCTCCTTTTGAAATAGTACCATCTACACTCAATTGGCTAACCGGTCCAGTATACGGAGTGCCATCAGGAAGAACATAGCCAGTTAATACTGGTCTTAAATTTTTATCTGTAAATATATTCCCGTCAGCATCTCTTTGAAATTGTGGGATTAATCTTGTAGCGTAATCTGGGGTATAAGCATTAGATTCATCATAAGCATAAACACCTAAAGCTTTATATCCAAAGAATCTTCCTGCCTCTTCACCTTCTCTTACTAAAAAGATATTATTAAGTATATATTCATCACCAGGTAAGTCAGTTATATCATTCCTGTTGAACCCTAAATTAACATTAGATTGCCAAATAAAATTTTTATTTGTATTTCTAATAGGATAGCCAGAAATTTCAACTTCCACCCCTCTATTTCTAATTGAACCGCTGTTTATAGTTGCATTGTCTGGAAAACCTATTTCTCTTGGAAGAGGTTGATCTGATAAAAGGTCTTTTGTTGTTTTTGTATAGTAAGAAGTTGATACAGCTAATCTACCTCCAAACAAGGTTAAGTCTAAACCAACATCAGCTTGTTCCTGTTGTTCCCATCTCAAACCGCTATTACCTAATCTCTCACTTACAACAACACCACTTACGCCATTATAAAAGTATTCACCAAATACATATTGATTTCTGGAAGCAAAATTACCTATGTTTTCATTACCTGTTATACCCCAAGTTGCCCTGAATTTCGCATCTGTTAAAAACTTCTTAGACCATGACATGAACTTTTCATCACTTACCCTCCAAGCAAAAGAAGTTGATGGAAAATAAGCCCATCTATTATCGGCACCAAATCTTGATGATCCGTCTCTTCTTATAGTTGCATTTAAAATATATTTACCTTTATAGTTATATCCGGCTCTTGCGAAAAAACCTAATAACGCATTTTGCGTTGCTCCGGTATTGGTACCAGCAGGACTTAAGTTTTCTAAAGCATTTAATGTTTCAATACTTTCGGTAATAAATCCACTACCATTTATACGGATAGAGTTTAGTCGAGACTCATCTAAGTTTGCACCTAAAGTACCTGTGATGGTATGATCATTATTTATTGTTTTATTATAAGAAAAATAAGCATTTGCTTGAAGTCTTCTTATAGTTTCATTAGATTCAGACGCTATACCTATACCTGTGGTTTCTAATAATCCAGAAACGGAGTTTCTATTTCGATCTAAGTTTAAAGAAGCCGAACCATCGAGGTGGAACATTAATGGTTTGCTTAATTTATACTCAAAAGATTGATAAATTATACCTGTATATAAACCATCTAAATCTTTTCTTAATCTTGCCTCTTCGATAGGATTTTTACGCCCCCCATTATCATAAATAGGCGTTCCGTCTGGCAGATAAAGTGCTTGAGAAGCTGGTCTTTGAGCAGCTTGAGATAAAACTCTACCGTCATTAACTCTATTTATGTTTTGGTATCCAAATGTTATTCTGGTAGCAAGTGTTGCTTTTGGAGAGATATTGTAATCTACATTGGTTCTCAAATTAAATCTCTTATTGTAAGAAGAAAGAATAATTCCTTCATCATCAAGATACTGAACACCCGTGTAATATGTTAGCCCTTTTTGCCCACCACTAACACTAAAATCTACCTGACGTCTTACACCTGTTTGGGTTATTAAATCTTGATAATCCCAATCATTGTTTCTTCTGTAAGCTGTAGAATCATCAAAAATAGGATATAACCCAAAACGAGTTGGTAAGTTACTTTGCTCAAAGCCTTCTCTTTCTAAACGATTTGCTTGAGGTAATTTATGCGCTAAGTTACTGTAGCTCTGAATATAATTTAATTGAACTCTTGGTTTACCCTCTTCTCCTCTTTTTGTTGTAATTAAGATAACCCCATTGGCAGCTCTAGCACCATAAATAGAAGTTGAAGCAGCATCCTTTAAAATCTCAATAGATTTAATATCGTTAGGACTTATACCATTAATATTATCTACCTGAACACCATCAACAACATAAAGTGGTCTTCCTCCATCTGCTGAAATAGTAGAAACCCCTCTAATTGATATTTGAGCTTCATCTCCAGGAGCACCAGAATCAGCAGCTACACGCACACCTGCAGCAGCACCTTGTAAAGCATCGAAAATATTTACAGGAACACGTTCTTCAATAGTCTTTTGGCTTACAGAACTTATTGCCCCAGCATTATCTCTTTTTGGAGCCGTTCCATAACCAATTACTATTACTTCATCTAACCTGCTAATGTCTTCTTTTAAAGTTACATTAATACTTGTTCGGTTATTTACAGCAACCTCTTGAGAAAGAAAACCCAGATATTTTAATTGCAAAACTCCATTTCCTGGCGCATTTAATTTAAACTGTCCATTTTCATTCGTCATGGTGCCTGAGGTAGTTCCTTTAATAGTCACTGCTACGCCGGGTAAAGGTAATCCACCTTCATCTTTGATAACCCCAGATACACTAATCGTTTGTGCGTAAGCACTGGCTACCATTAAAGGTATTACCAACAAGCATAGCACTAACCTTTTTTTAAAAATTAACTTTTGGAAAAAGTCTAGTAGTACTCTTTTTTTCATTTTATTGATTTATAGATTGGTTAATTGGTTTTTTCTGATGATTCTTTAATTGTGTACCGATTAAGCTTTATAGCATAGAAAAACGGTTGTGTCTAATCTTCCATGATTTAACTTGCATAGTAAAAAAAGTAATGGTTTTTGGTTTATTATTTGGGGATAGTGTTAACAAGCTATTTAGGTTAACTTCTATTAAACCCCCTTTATTCAAATATCGAATAAATAAAATCCAGATATGTATGGCAGATTGGCAAAAGAATATCTCCAATTAACATATAATACCATGTTATTTGGAGATCATTTTAATAAGATAGTGTAAGAAACCACATGATGGTGGTAGTCAAGAAGGTTGATTAAAAATACGATCGCATGTTAATATTGCGTTAATTCGCCTCTTATAGACGTACGAAGTCTACGCAATAAACGATCTTTAGGATAGTTTCTACCTAATAAATACATGAGTTTTGTTACGGCAGCTTCAAAAGTCATGTCATAACCATTAACAACACCCATTTTCAATAACTCGCTACTTGTTTCATAGCGCCCCATTTCTACTGAGCCTACTTTACATTGCGAAATATCTAAGATAATTTTTCCGTTTTTAATAGCATGGTCTAACCTATCTAAAAACCATTTTGCTGTTGTGGTGTTACCTGCCCCAAAACTCTCCATAATGATAGCTTCTGCATCAGAGTTTAGAACGGCATCTACAATCTGAGGACTTATGCCTGGATATAATTTTAACACCCCTATATTATTGTTTACATTAGAATGTACTTTTAAGATACAGTTTTCGCATTTCCCTATGGCTGCATCATTATATTTAATATGTACGCCAGCTTCTACTAAAACAGGATAATTGGGTGATCTAAAAGCTTCAAATTTGGCAGAGTTATATTTGAAGGTTCTATTACCTCTAAAAAGTTTATTCTCGAAATAGATACACACTTCTGGAACCCGAGCTTTCCCATCAGGTAGTTTTGCTGATGCAATTTCTAAGGCGGTGATAAAGTTCTCCTTAGCATCTGTTCTTACTTCAGATATAGGAAGTTGCGAGCCCGTAAAAATAACTGGCTTGGTTAGACCTTCTAGCATAAAGCTTAAAGCTGATGCCGAAAACGCCATCGTATCAGAACCATGAAGAATTAAGAAACCATCATGATCATCATAATTATCTTCAATTAATTTGGCTAGAAATGCCCAAATTTCGGGCGTCATATCAGAAGAGTCTATGATAGGATTAAAAGAGTGGACGGTTAATTGATAATCCATTCTTTTTAACTCGGGAACATTCTCTATAATTTGTTCAAAAGTAAATGGCTTAAGAGCGCCTGTTGCCGGATCGGTTATCATACCAATGGTACCGCCGGTATATATGACAAAAATTTTGGTCATCAGGTTAATTTTAATTTTGAACTTTATGAGTTACAAAGAAAAAGAAATAGTTCTTATACACCAAAGATTTCTATGGAATTAGCCGTTGTAATTTCTGCAAGCTCTTTTAAAGGAATTTGATGTAAATCTGCCACTTTTTGGGCAACATGAATAAGGTAAGCACTCTCATTAGGCTTTCCCCTGAAGGGTACCGGAGCCAGATAAGGCGCATCGGTTTCTAAAACAATATGCTTTAGATTTATTTGTTTTACTACTGCATCTAAACCAGACTTTTTATAGGTTACAACCCCGCCTATCCCTAAGAAAAACCCTAAGGAGATGACTTCTCTGGCTTGTTCTAAATTTCCGCTAAAACAATGGAATATTCCTCTTAGTTTATCATCTTTCATTTCGTGAAGTATGGCTAACACCTCATCAAACGCTTCACGACAGTGAATAACGATAGGTAAATTTAAATCTTTAGCCCATTGAATTTGCTGTTTAAATGCTTCTTGTTGTAAGCTAAGCGTGGTTTTATCCCAATATAAATCTATTCCTATTTCACCAATAGCATAAATTTTTGCATCATGCAGATAAGATTTTATTTTACTTAATTCGTCCTCAAATCCAATTTTAACATCACAAGGATGCAAACCTAGCATAGGAAAACAATTTGCTGGATATTGCTTACATAAATCAAAAACCATGGGAACAGATTCATGATCCACATTGGGTAAAAACAATCTACTTACATAGTTAAGAAAACAGTTATCCATCAACTGCTTTCTTTTATCTATATCCTGCTCATAATAAATATGAGTGTGGGTATCTGTCAATATCATTTCTAAAAAGTACTTTCTTTATCTCTTAAAAAGGAACATAACAAAAAACCCTTTCTAAAATTAGAAAGGGTTTTTATTTTTATTTTTTCGGAGCTTCCGGCGAAATTGGCGTTGCTACACCTTTACCCGGTACAACGTTTACCAATTCTATTTCAAATACTAAAGGAGTAAATGGACCAATCATGCCACCTTGCATGCCTTGCTCTCCATAAGCTAATGCAGAAGGAATCAATAAAACTGATTTACCGCCTTTTTTCATTTTTAAGACACCTTCATCAAAACCCGGTATCACATTACCTTGACCAATAACTAAGTTTAAAGTAGTGTAAGGTTCTCTTGCTGGGTTGTAAATGTTGTTCTTTTTAGCAACTTCTGGCAAGCTAGTATCAAACACTTTACCTGAAACTAGCTTACCCGTATAGTTTACCATTACGCTGTCACCCGGTTTTGGTTGCACACCTGTACCTTCTGTTAAGGTAGCTACTTGTAAACCTGAAGGGTATTTTTGGGCTTTTAAGCTGTTATCTTTAATGTATTTCTCTAATTTAGGTGCTTCTGCTTTTTTAGCTCTATCACCTTCTGCTTTAAAGAAAGCCTCAATTTTAGATTGGAACTCTTGCTCTTTCGTAGTATCCTTTTTAATTACATCTTCAATTTTTACGGTGTAGATGATGTATTTTCCTTTAATACCTTGTGGTCTTGGCTGACCTTTTTTCTCGGCTGAATCAATATCTACTTTAATGGTAGCGCTATCGCCTTTAGTTAATTGCATGATAGCGGTAAATAAATCACCATCATACATAGGTTTTGGTACAAAAGTTTGAGATGCTCTATCCATTTCATAAGAATTGTATAAAACAGAGTCGCCATCGGTTTTTGCAATAATATTTAAGCTGATAAAATCTCCTTCTTTGATTGAATCTCCTTCAACATCTTCATGAACTTTATAAAGTAAGCCTGATGCACCTTTCTTAAATCCACCGTTACAAGCTGCGAATCCTAACGCTGCTATACTTAAAATCAATAATCCTTTTTTCATTAATTTAATTTTGTTTAATGAGGCATTTTTTTGCCCTTTACTATTTTATAATCGTTTATCTGTTTTTTTAATGATTCAATATATCAAAAATTGCTGCCAAATATAAACTTATGTTTCTTATAGTAGCAATAGCTTTTGATATTCGGGTAATATACTTTTAAATTTTTGTACTACCTGCTCTAAGCTTTCTTCAGAATGGCCACCAGCAGCATTTCTATGCCCTCCGCCATCAAAATATTTTTTACAAATTTCATTTGCCGGGAAATCTCCGGTAGAACGTAAAGATAGCTTTACCCTATCTGATCTTTCTACAATAAATGCCGCTAATTTTATTCCGTTTATTGATAAAGCATAATTAACTATCCCTTCAGTTTCGCCTGTTTGAATATCAAACTTTGCGATATCACTTTTAGAAACACTAATTAAAGCTGTATTGTATTCTCTAAAAACTTCTAATTTATTACTTAAGCAATATCCTAAGAATTTTAAACGCCCTTCTGTAGCGTTATCATATACTTGTTGATGAATTCTCCAGTTTTCTGCACCTGCATCTATTAAATCTGCTACGATACGGTGTAAACCAGCAGTTACAGTTGGAAATCTAAATGATCCAGAGTCTGTCATGATACCAGTATATAAACATGTAGCTACATCCTTATTGATGTATTGTTTCTCTTCTAACTCATTTACAATAAAATCATAAACCAACTGGGCGGTAGCACAGGCGCCAATATTCCAATAACGATAATCATCAAAACCCTCTGGCTCTAAGTGATGATCTATCATAATTTTTATGGCTGATGATTTTCTTACCTCATCTCCTAACTCATTAATACGAGATAAAGCATTAAAATCAAGGCAAAAAATAAGCTCGGCATCGGCCACTAATTTCTTACTTTCTTCTTGCTTTTCTGTAAAAATGATAACTTCCGGATTATTAGGCAGCCATTGTAAAAAGTACGGATAATCTGTTGGGGAAACTACTTTAACAAAGTGTCCTTTTTGGATTAAATAGTTGTATAAACCTAATGAAGAGCCCATGGCATCTCCGTCTGGTTTATGGTGAGTAGTAATTACAATACGTCTAGGCTCAGCAAGCAGCGCTTTAATAGCGGTTATATCAATCATCCAAAAATCTAATAATTGCGAAGTTACATAATTACCAACAAATTAAAGAGCTATAGCTTTTACATTAAGATTTTAAACGTATTTTTGCGGTCAAATTCAAAAACAAATATGGCTACTAACAGAACTTTTACAATGATTAAGCCCGATGCCGTTGCAAACGGACATATTGGTGCTATTTTGAATGATATTACATCTGCCGGATTTAAAATTATTGCCATGAAATATACCCGTTTAAGTGAAGAGCTTGCTGGTAAATTTTATGAAATCCATAAAGAGCGTCCTTTTTACAAAGATTTAGTTGATTTTATGTCTTCTGGACCTATTGTAGCTGCTATTCTTGAAAAAGATAATGCTGTAGAAGATTTCAGAAAATTAATTGGCGCTACAGACCCAACTAAAGCAGAGCCAGGAACTATCCGTAACAAATACGCAAAATCTATTGATGCAAACGCAGTACACGGATCTGATTCTGATGATAACGCTTTAATTGAAGGTAATTTCTTCTTTAATGCTTCTGAGAGGTTTTAACTAACATAAAACTCATAAAAAAAGAGCTTTGGTATCATTCTGAAGCTCTTTTTTTATGAACTTACTTTTTTAGACCTTTAGAATTAAACAGGTTATACCTTAAAGAAAAAGCTTGCTGACTATCAATTACACCATCTACAAAATGTAAAGAACAAATAAATTTACCTTGTATATTCTTAAACATAATAGGTGTAAAACCAATATCTAAACGGTCATAAACATCAGATGTATAAAACTTATCCCCATTAATTAAGAAATGACCTTGACCTGCATAAAAGGTATTTTGTATATCAAACTTTTTGTAAGCTGCATATAAATTACTGATAAAACCTGTAGGAGTTTCTATACCTGTTAAACCTCTGGTTCTTTCTATAGAAGCCATTGCTCCTACCGAAATTGTTAAAGAATCAAGAAACAGGGGTTTGCCTAAATCTAAACCCAATTGCACCAAAACAGCTCCATTGTCTTGTAAATATTGGTCGGCAGGCGGCATTTTAGAAAAAGCATTATGGAACATGTAAGCATAATGTGATAAGAAGAATTTACCCGGCTGGTATTTTCCAGAAAAACCAAATAAAAATGCCTCTCTGTTTTGGTTAGTTTGCTTGCTTGTCCAATCTATCCAGATATTTTGTTTAAACTTCGCCGTTTCATATTTAACCAACATCCCCTCTATATTGGGTCTGAAATAATTTAAGGTATCGTTTAAAAGAATACGGGGATAATCATCCAATAAATTTACTCTCGGGAAGGCTCCTAAATAAAAATCCCAAGCTTTGTTTTGGTATTGATAATAGATAACCGGATTAGCTTTTTTTATAAATTCTGAAGAACCAAATTCGTGAAGTAAATTAACACCAACTCTTAGACGATGTACGCTATCTAATAAAACACCAATTTCAGGCGAGAAACGAGCACCGAATATGGTTTGAGATAAACGTCCTGATTTTGCATATTCTCTATTATCTGCAAAACCGTGGAAATTAACATTCGTTTCTAATTGCTGTGTAAAGCCACTTAAAGAGCTTAAGATTAGAACAGAAACGATTAAATACTTTTTGATGCTCATAAATTTGCTCACTAAAAAAGAAAACCTCTGGAGAAAATTCCAGAGGTTTCTTTAGTTTATCGAAAAGGCTTAAACGCCTAGTAATAATCTTGCTGGGTCTTCTAAAAGTTGCTTAACTCTAACTAAGAAACCTACAGACTCACGTCCATCAATAATACGATGGTCATAAGACAAAGCTACATACATAATTGGTCTGATAACTACTTGTCCGTTTTCTGCAACTGGTCTTTCAACAATATTATGCATACCTAATATAGCTGATTGTGGCGCATTAATAATAGGGGTAGATAACATAGAACCAAAAATACCACCATTGGTGATGGTAAAGTTACCACCTGTCATTTCCTCAATAGTAAGTTTGTTTTCTCTTGCTTTTGTAGCTAAGCTGATAACTTCTTTCTCTATCTGAGCTAAAGACATTTTATCTGCATTTCTAATGATAGGTACAACCAAACCTTTAGGCGCAGAAACCGCTATAGAAACGTCAGCAAAATCACTATAAACAATTTCATCGCCATCTATTTTAGCACCTACCGCAGGGAAATCTTTTAATGCTTCTGTAACTGCTTTAGTAAAGAATGACATGAAGCCTAAACCTACTCCATGTTTTTCTTTAAACTGATCTTTATATTTTTTTCTAAGCTCCATTACGGGCGCCATATTAACTTCATTGAAAGTAGTTAACATAGCCGTTTCATTTTTAACAGAAACTAAACGCTTAGCAATGGTTTTTCTTAGCGAACTCATTTTCTCACGACGTTCTACTCTATCGCCAGATGTTGTTGTACTTGGCTGACTAGTAGCTGCTGCTTTTGCCGGAGCACTTGCTGGCTTAGCTGCTTGAGCGTTATTAGCATCCTCTTTTGTGATTCTGCCACCTACTCCAGTTCCGCTTACTGCGCTAGGGCTGATGCCTTTTTCTGCTAAAATTTTGGCTGCTGCTGGAGAAGGTGTTTTATCTGCATAAGAAGAAGCTCCTTCAGCTTTTGCTGAACTTGCTGCTGGTGCTGCTGCCGGTGTAGAAGAAACAGTTTTTGCAGAAACACCTGCTGAACCACTAATTGAAGCTACTAAAGCACCAATCTCTAATACATCGCCTTCTTTAGCTATAGTTTTTAAAACACCTGCACTTTCTGCTGGTAACTCAAATGTTGCTTTATCAGATTCTAATTCTGCAATTACCTCATCCATAGCAACTTCATCACCATCTGCTTTTAACCATTTGGTTAAAGTAACTTCTGCAATTGATTCTCCAACTGCCGGAACTTTTACTTCTACAACACCACCACCTGTGGAAGCTGGTGCTGCTGCAGGAGCCGCTTCTTCTTTAGCAACTTCAACAGAAGCCTCTTCTTTAGCCGGAGCAGAATCTGAACCTTCTATTTTACATACTAAAGCACCAATTTCTAGGGTATCGCCTTCCTTTGCGATAGTTTTTAATACTCCTGCACCCTCTGCAGTAAGCTCAAATGTAGCTTTATCTGATTCCAGTTCTGCAATAACTTCATCCATTTCTACATGATCTCCATCAGATTTGATCCATCTGGAAAGGATCACTTCAGTTATAGACTCGCCTACTGCAGGCACTTTAATTTCTAAGCTCATAAATACGCTATTATATATTTGATATATGATTAATCTACTTTAGCAGTTTTAGCGGTCGACGCTTTTTTTACTACTTCTTTAACTTGCTCTGTATTTTTTATCTCGAAAGCTTTAGCTACTATGGCAGCTTGCTCTGCTAAGTGTAATTTTGCAAAACCTGTTGCAGGGCTGCTGCTAGGCTTTCTAGAAATTACATCAAAATCAAATTTAGATTTTCTAAACACTCTGCTAATGAATGGCCAAGCGCCCATGTTTTCTGGTTCTTCTTGTACCCAAATAAACTCAGCATTGATATATTTCTCTCTAATTTTATCTAACTGTGCAAAAGGAGTAGGATACATTTGCTCTAATCTCACAATAGCAATATCTTTTCTGTTTAACTTTTCTTTCTCCTCTTGTAAGTCGTAGAAAATTTTACCAGTACAGATTAATACACGTTTTACATCTTTAGCTTTCGCTGATGCATCATCAATAACTTCTTGGAATTTACTATTGGTAAAATCTTCTAAAGGAGAAACGCATTTAGGGAATCTTAACAAACTCTTAGGTGTAAATACAACTAAAGGCTTGCGAATTTCTCTTTTTAGCTGGCGACGTAATACATGGAAAAATTGAGCTGGCGTAGTACAATTTACAACGCTCATGTTATACTCGGCACAAAGTTCTAGGAAACGCTCTACCCTTGCAGAAGAGTGCTCCGGACCTTGACCTTCATAACCGTGAGGCAATAACATCACCAAACCATTAGCTCTTTGCCATTTGGTTTCTGCTGATGATATGTATTGGTCTACAACAATTTGAGCTCCGTTAAAGAAATCTCCAAACTGTGCTTCCCAAATGGTTAAAGCATAAGGGTTTGCCATGGCGTAACCATACTCAAAACCTAGTACACCGTATTCTGAAAGGTGAGAGTTATAAATCTCAAAAGGAGCTTGCTTTTCTGATACTTGTGTTAAAGGCGTGTATTCTTCTTCAGAATCTTCTACTTTAACAACCGCATGACGGTGAGAGAATGTACCTCTTTCAACATCTTGACCACTTATTCTTACTCGGTTACCTTCGTTAACTAAAGTACCGTAAGCCATCAACTCGCCCATTGCCCAATCAAAAACATGGGTTTCGTTAACCATTTTCTTACGATCTTTAAACAAACGGTCTACTTTAGATAAGAATTTCTTATCGGTTGGCAAATCGGTAATTTTAGAAGCTATTTTTAAGAAAGTATCTTTATCTACGCTGGTATCAGGAGATGACACAAAATCTTCTTCTTTAGAGAACCTTACTTCTGTCCATGCGCCAGAGAAAACTGGGTTTATTGGTGCACCTTCATCTTCTTTTGATTCATTTAACCTTTCTTGTAAAAGATCTCTGAACTCTTTATCCATTTGTTTAGCCAAATTGGCATCAACAGCCCCAGCAGCTTTAAGTTTTTCAACATAAATTTCTCTTGGGTTTGGATGTTTTTCTATGGTTTTATAAAGAAGTGGCTGCGTGAATCTAGGCTCATCAGACTCGTTATGTCCATATCTTCTGTAACATAAAATATCTATAAATACATCATTATGGAAACGCTGACGATATTCCATCGCCATATTGATAGCATAAACTACCGCTTCAGGATCATCACCATTTACGTGGAATACTGGCGATAAAGTAACTTTTGCAATATCTGTACAGTAAGTTGATGAACGAGCATCTTTAAAGTTAGTAGTAAAACCTACCTGGTTATTGATAACCAAATGGATGGTACCACCTGTTTTATAAGCATCTAACTTGGCCATTTGTAAAACCTCGTAAACCAAGCCTTGACCGGCTACTGAAGCATCACCATGTATCAAAATAGGGGCGATTTTTTTATAATCGCTACCGTATTTCATATCCATTTTAGATCTTGATAAACCTTCTACAATGGCACCCACAGTTTCTAGGTGAGAAGGGTTAGGACAAAGACTTAAATGAACTTTATTGTTGTTAGAGGTTTCTACATCGGTAGAAAAACCCATGTGGTATTTAACATCACCACCAAAAGGTAAATCTTTATTGTATTTACCATCAAACTCAGAGAAAATATCTTTGTATGTTTTACCCATGATATTGGCTAAAACATTTAAACGACCACGGTGGGCCATACCTATCACAAATTCTTGGATACCTAACTCCGCTCCTTTTTCTATAACCGAGTCTAAAGCAGGTATTAAAGATTCTGCTCCTTCTAAAGAAAAACGTTTCTGACCTAAGAATTTTGTTCCTAAGAAACTCTCAAAAACTACAGCTTGGTTAAGCTTTTGTAAAATTCTCTTTTTCTTGTCGGTATCAAAATTTGGCAGGTTACGACTAGATTCCATACGCTCCTCAAACCATTTAAATTTGATAGGATTACGCATGTATCTATACTCCACACCGATAGATTGACAATAAGTATCTTCTAATAGTTGATAAATGTCTCTCAGCTTAGCAGGGCCTAAACCAACTTCAACACCGGCGTTAAATACGGTATCTAAATCAGCATCGGTAAAACCAAAAGTTTCTATACCCTTTCCAGGATAATATTTTCTTCTTTCTCTTACAGGGTTGGTTTTGGTAAACAAATGGCCTCTAGTACGATAGCCATTAATCATGTTTAAAACATTAATTTCTTTTAATACATGATCTGGAGTTGAATTTACAGATACATTTTCGGCGCTGTTTCCGTCTGCTGCCTGTTGGCCAAAATCAAATCCTTCGAAAAATTTCTGCCAGCCAAAATCTACTGATTGCGGATCTTCTTTATATGATTGATAAAGGGAATCTATATAGGCAGAATCTGCGTTACTTAGGTATGAAAAACTATCCATCAAAAACTAATTCTTTATAAGGGGCAAAAGTAAAAAATAGGTTTGTAAACCACTAATTTAAAAGGCTTAAATATTCAAATAATTATTTGAAATTAAGAAGCTATGCTCATATTTAACTTTTCTATGATACTTGCAAACTCTCCTATATTTTTCACGATGATGATTTTCTCTTCTTTATTAGTCTCTTGACTGGTAATTAAACTCCCTGTAAGAATTAAGGGGGTTTGGCCAATGGCATTTTTAATTTTAGAGACTGCATCATCAACATCCGTATCTGTATTTAAAACTGTTAATACGGATAATACATAATCAGGCTCATAATAATTTACAACCTCGGCTAAGCTTTCGTAAGGGAGATTTTGACCTAAATATAAAACATGGTGACCATTGCTTCTTAGCATATATTGTGCAAACAACAAGCCTACTTGGTGATGTTCATTAGGTGGTAAAAAGAGTAAATATCTTTTACCTTGTTTATTAATTTTTTTATTGAATTGTGTGGTACAATAAATAATTTTTTGCTCTATTTTATGCGTAGCAAAGTGCTCGTGTGCTGGGTTAATGGTACCAACCTGCCACATAAAGCCTACTTTTCTTAAAAAGGGGAAAACGATTTCGGCTACAGCCGTTTCCATTCCCATTTCTCTGATACAAGTACTTAAAATTTCGTCAAACTCTTCATCATCCATTTTTAACATGGCATTTGAAAGCATTTGAACCTGTATATTGGTATTGTAATGATTTTCCTTGAGTGAGGCAACCAGTTGATTGATTTCTTCACTATTCATTTGAGAAATCTTACTGATTTTATATCCGTTTTCATTTAATGTTGCGATGTTGAGGAACATGCACAAATCTTGATCATCATAATAACGGATATTGGTTTCTGTACGTTTTGGCGTGAAGAAATTATAACGTTGTTCCCAAACCCTAATGGTATGGGCTTTTATACCAGTTAAGTTCTCAATATCACTAATAGAAAATCTTTTCACCTTACCTGTTTTATAGCTACTTCTGCTTTAGAGTTATTGCAGTAACAAGCTAATGTTAAATTTGTTTAAACAAATACAAATTTACAAGCTGTTTAGATTTTCCAAATATTTTTTTGCTTGTTCTGAAATTTTTTCTTTCTCTGTAGGTTCCATTTTTTCCAAGAGTTTATACATCATAGATACCCTTTGGTTATTTTTAAGTTTTTCTTCTTGTTGTATATAAAAATTCCAATACAAGCTATTGAATGGGCATGCCTTATTTCCGTATCTTTTGGTCTTATCGTAAAAACAGTTTTTACAATAATTACTCATTTTATCAATATAGTTGGCAGATGAAACATAAGGTTTACTTCCTACAATGCCTCCATCTGCAAATTGGCTCATTCCTCTGGTATTGGTAATTTGTACCCATTCTATAGCATCTGTGTAAACGCCTAAAAACCAATTATCAACTTCTGTAGGATGGATCCCCGCCAACAAGGTAAAGTTTCCAATCACCATTAAGCGCTGAATATGATGTGCATAAGCATTTTCTAAAGAATTAGCTAAACAGTGCTTTAGGCAGTGCATTTTCACTTTTCCATCCCAAAACCAATTTGGTAAGGAAGTAGTGTAGTTAAAGAAATTTTTTTCTTTGAAACTAGGCATTTCTGCCCAATAGATTCCACGCATATACTCTCGCCAACCTATCACTTGCCTTGTAAATCCTTCTACCTGAGCAATGGTAATGCTGTTTTGATGCTGCTCCCAGTATTTTATAACTTGCTGTACAACTTCATTAGGGCTGATGATTTTTAGGTTGAGTACGAAAGATAATCTGGAATGAAATAGAGTTACATGCTCTTTCAGCATGGCGTCTTCATAAGTACCGAAAGCGGGTAAAAGTTCTTGACAAAAGTGGTCTAACAGCGCAAAAGCCTCTTGCCTACCAACCGGGTAATCAAATTCTTTTTTATTGATTTCGCCTATATAAGGAACCTGCATTTTTTCTAGTAAGTTTACCAACTCGGTAACATCCCTTTTAAAAAGTAAAGGTTCTTTCAAAGGCGTTTTTCCATCATATTTTTTTCTATTATCAGCATCAAAATTCCATTGACCACCTATTGGGTTAAGTTGGCTATCAACCAATAGATGATGCTTTTTACGCATATACCTGTAGAAGTTTTCCATGAGGTATTGCTTTTTCCCCTTGAAAAAGTCTTTTACTTCATTTCTTGAAGTTAGGAAGTGATGCGTATCATAAACTTTACTCTCTTTAAATTCCTTTTGGATTTCTTTTAAAGTTTCATCTAGCCTTAATTCATCTGGTAATTGATACTCAAATTTCTTGATGTTGAGCTTTTGTTTGAGCCAGATTAAGTTTGCTCTAAAATCTTGTTGATTTTCTGCGCTATCCAGATAAAAGTAAATCACATGATGCCCTTGTTGTTTAAGACTCAGGGCAAAATGCCTCATATTAAGGAAGAAACCGACAATTTTTTGGATATGATGCTTCACATATAATTGTTCTGGCATAATTTCCATCATCACATAGGTAACATCCTTTTGCTTATCAGCAAACCAAGGATGTTGCCAGTTGAGTTGATCTCCTAAAATTAACCTCAAGGTTTTGGACATTTAGAGTCAACATGTAAAATGCAATTTGGTTTTGCATTATTTTATGGGTTTTGACAACCTGTGGATTTTTTTTCAATCCGTATTCGGATAATACTTTCTCCTAAACCAAAAAGCTAAATTTACCAAAGCTATTAAAGCAGGTACTTCTACTAAAGGACCAATAACCCCGGCGAAAGCCTGCCCAGAGTTAATACCAAAAACACCAATGGCAACGGCTATAGCCAGTTCAAAATTATTCCCGGTAGCTGTAAAAGCTATAGATGTTGATTTTGAATAATCGGCACCAAAATATTTTCCTACATAAAAACTCAGGATAAACATCACCACAAAGTAAATGAGTAAGGGGATGGCAATTCTTACTACATCCAAAGGTATTTGTATCATTAATTTGCCTTTTAGGCTAAACATTACCACAATGGTAAAAAGTAAGGCAATTAAAGTAATAGGCGATATAAAAGGAACAAATTTTTCTTGAAACCACGTTTCGCCTTTGAGTTTAATTAGGCTATATCTACTGATAATACCCATCAAAAAAGGAATCCCTAAATAGATAAAAACACTCTCGGCAATTTGGCTCATGGTAATATCAACAGCTAAACTGCTTAAGCCAAAATAGGGAGGCAAAACGGTTATAAAAATATAGGCATACACACTGTACAAAAGCACTTGAAAAATACTGTTTAAGGCAATTAAACCTGCAGCATACTCTCGGTTTCCTTCGGCAAGTTCATTCCAAACCACTACCATAGCAATACATCGGGCTAAGCCAATTAAAATTAGGCCCACCATATACTCGGGGTAATTAGCTAAAAAAGTAATAGCCAAAATAAACATCAAAATAGGACCAATAACCCAATTTAGAATGAGCGAAGCGCTTAACACTTTGGTATTTTTAAATACCTCGCCCATGTTTTCATATTTTACTTTTGCTAGCGGCGGATACATCATCAAAATTAAACCTATAGCTAATGGGATATTAGTTGTTCCACTAGAAAAGGAGTTGATATAAGCAGAGGATGATGGTATAAAATAACCCAGAGCCACGCCCAATATCATAGCTATAAAAATCCATAAGGTTAAATTACGATCTAAAAATCCTAATTTTTTCCGCTCTACCGCCGGAGCGCAGTTATTTGCCGACATATCTTAATCTTTTTTAACGTAGGTAGCTACAAAATTTTGTGCGTAGTTTTTAATCATCTCTCTTACTTCTCTAAACTGGGCCATAATTTCCTCTTCTGTACCTTGTGCTTTGGCTGGATCTGGAAAGTTGTAATGAAATTTCTGAGCCTGAGTTGGAAAATACGGACAATTTTCTTTTGCATGATCACAAACGGTTATCATATAATCAAAATCTATGTTAGTGTATTCATCAACATGGTTAGAAGTATGCTTAGAAATGTCTATACCATCTTCTTTCATGGTAGCAATTGCTCTTGGGTTTACACCATGTGTTTCTATTCCGGCACTATAAATATTTGCATGCTCTTGTGCAAAATGCTTTAAATAACCTTCAGCAATTTGGCTTCTGCAACTATTGCCTGTACATAAAACTAAAATATTCATCTATTCTATTTAAATAATTAAAAATTAACAACATCCAGAACCAGGCTCGCAACTGTTTCCTTCTTGCGTAACTAAGTTTTTTAATTGAATTTTTGGCTTTACAGCCGATGGTGCACAACATTCTTCTCCTGCTGGAGTGGTACCACAACTTCCACCTCTTTCTATGGCCTTACATTGGGTAACATCGGGTCTTAAATCGATAATGCAATTCTCCTCATCTTTGACAAAAGCTTTTGGCAATAACTGTCTGGTATCATATTCTTGATTACCAAATTCTACTTTTACAACCGCATCAGCCTCAATAGTTAAAGATTTTTCTACCAATTCAATAATAGAGATAGCTTTTCTAACTTTCATAGATTTAAGCTGTTGCTGATTTTCTGGCTCCCAAAGCTGGATGATAACTTCTGTCCATTTGTTTACCACACCACCACAATCAACAGAAGTGATAGGTGCGTATTTTAATTCTGTGATATGATAAGAGGGCGAAACCCATTTATCCTCGGCATATTGAAATTGTAAATCTAATAAGGGATTCGCAACCAAAGCAGCCCTAAATTCTTTCCAAGTCATCATTTCTGAAACATTCATAATAGTATGATTTAATGATTAATTCATTTTAGCAACAGCTTACAGGACCTTTAAATTCTTTTAAAAAACCGCTTAAGTGTTGTTCTAATTTTTTCCAGTTTTCTGGATGAATACAATAACAAACGCTTACACCTTCTATAGTGCCTTGTATTAATCCTGCATTTTTTAACTCCTTTAAATGTTGAGATATGGTAGCTTGCGCTAAGCCTAATTCTCCTACCAAATCTCCGCAGATACAAGTATTAGCCACCATCATACGCTGTAAAATGGCAATACGAGCCGGATGTGCCAAGGCTTTTAATAATGTAGCCAATTGGTTTTGCTCTTCTGTAAATATTTCTGTCTTTGTAACTCCCATATCTATATATTGCAATATTACGATTAATTAATAACTCGTCAAATAAAATTTTATTTTTTAACTAAAAGGGTATGAAAAGCTAATCAATTATCATGATAAGAAGATTGGTAAAAGCTTGTGATAAATTAAAATCTATTTTAATCTATATATGGTTTTATTTAGATTACCTATATTTTCAAACATATTTAATTCAACTCCCTTTTTTAAATCTCTACTTGCGGTTGCTGATGATAAATCTTTAAAAACATTCATGTAATCTTTTCTACTAAACTCTTTTATCCCTAAGCTCGAGAAATATTCTAAACGGTCTATATCTTTTAAAATGCGGTTGTTATAATTTAATAGATTTTCCAGAGATTGCTGAATAACACTTAGCATATATTCTATAAAGGGAGTTGACTTGCCAGACTTATCACTTAAAGCTAATGATTGATAATAGGCATCTTGAGTTTGGCTAATTAATGTTTCAAATGGTAAAAACTCAAAAACCGGATATTCACTCATTAAGATTAATGTTTGCCATAATCTTCCCATTCTACCATTTCCATCAAGAAAAGGATGAATAAACTCTACTTCATAATGAAATACACAACTCTTGATTAAAGTTAACTCATCATCTTTTTTTAGATACTCAAATAAGTCTTTCATGAGGTGTGGTACTTGCCCAAATGGAGGTGCTACATGTGTTACCTGTGTTCCTTTAACTATACCCACACCTTGCTTTCTATACGCTCCAGGAGATTTTATTAAACCACCCATTAATGCTTGATGAGCTTTTAAAAAGCTTTTTTCTACATCAAATTTGTGTTTTTTTAAATCGTCATAAACTCTAATCGCATTTAAAACTTCCAAAACATCTTTTTCTGGACCTATAACTCTTTTATGCTCTATCAATGCGGTTATTTGTTCTTCGGTTAAGGTATTTCCCTCAATCTGTAATGAAGAATGAATAGTTTTTATTCTATTTTGCTTGCGAAGCTGCGGTGATGGCTTATGGAGATAATTAGCATTAATTTCACCTATCTTCTCAGAAATAACGCTTATCTGTTTTAAAATTTTTGGAGTTATATCGTAAGGAGGCTTCATTGATAGTATCATTTGATAGTATCAAAAATAAAATCATTCTACCATTAGACAAAATTAATTTAGTGCAAGTTATTATGGTAGATATTGCTATGATTAACGATAGACTCAAAACTTATATAAAAGAACATAAAAAAAGCTGTCTCCATGATGGGGACAGCTAAACTTAAACCTAAACATATTCACTTAAACAATGAATTCTTTACTCCATAAATGGATATCTATAATCCGTAGGCGGATTAAAAGTCTCTTTTATTGTTCTTGGGGAAACCCATCTTAATAAATTAATCATAGAGCCGGCTTTATCATTGGTACCAGAAGCTCTGGCTCCGCCAAAAGGCTGCTGCCCTACTACTGCACCTGTACACTTATCATTGATATAAAAATTACCTGCTGCATTTCTCAATTTATAGGCTGCCTTTTCTATTACATATCTATCATTAGCTAAAATAGCACCTGTTAAAGCGTAAGCTGATGTTTGATCTATCAAATCTAAAGTTTCATCAAATTGCTCATCGTCAAAAACATAAATGGTTAAAACAGGGCCAAATAATTCCTCGCTCATGCTGCTATAATGAGGGTCCTTTGTTACTAGAATCGTAGGTTCAATAAAATACCCAACAGATTTATCGTAATGACCGCCAGCAATAATTTCTACACCATCGGCTTGCTTAGCATCGTCTATAGCTTTGGCTAGTTTATCAAAAGATTTTTCATCAATAACTGCATTTATGAAATTGCTAAAATCTTCTACTGGGCCCATCTTAAAACTAACTACATCTTTCAATAAGAACTCTTTTAACGCTGGCCAAACTGATTTAGAGACATAAACTCTTGAAGCCGCTGAACATTTTTGCCCCTGATATTCAAACGCTCCTCTGGCAATAGCTGTTGATGCTGCTTTAACATCAGCACTAGCATGTACCAGAATAAAATCTTTACCTCCTGTTTCGCCAACAATACGCGGGTAAGTTTTGTAGAGATGAATGTTTTCTCCAATGGTTTTCCATATTTCTTGAAAAACTTTGGTTGAGCCTGTAAAATGTATCCCAGCAAAATCTGGATGTTTAAAAATAACCTCTCCTATATTTGGGCCATCGCCATAAATTAAATTGATAACACCAGCGGGTAAACCTGCTTCTAAGAAAATACGCATGATTAATTGTGCTGCATAAATTTGTGTATCGGCTGGTTTCCAAACCACTACATTACCCATTAAAGCTACCGAAGCTGGTAAATTTCCAGCAATGGCGGTAAAATTAAATGGCGTTAAGGCAAATACAAATCCTTCTAAAGGGCGTTGCTCTACCCGGTTCCAGCTGCCTGCCGGAGATACTGGTGGCTGCTGCTGATAAATCTCCGTCATGTATTTTACATTGAAACGTAAAAAATCTATCAACTCGCAAGCCGAATCTATTTCTGCTTGATAAGCATTTTTAGATTGCCCCGCCATGGTTGCTGCATTTAAATCATATCTATATTTTCCAGCAATTAAATCAGCTGCTTTTAAAAATATAGCTGCCCGATGTTCCCAAGACATGTTTTCCCAATTTTCTTTAGCTTTTAAAGCTTCAGAAATTGCTTTCTCTACATGGCTTTTATCTCCTTTATGGAAATTTGCGATTACTTTCTGGTGCGCATGAGGCGGACGAATACTTCCTGTATCGCCAGTTCTAACTTCCTCGGCACCAACAAACATCGGTATATCAAGCGTTGTGGCATATACCTTTTCTAAAGCGTCTTTAAGTAAATTACGCTCTTTACTTCCCTTTGCGTATTGCAAAACAGGTTCATTAATGGAAACTGGTATATTAAAAAATCCTTTCAACATTTCTTGATATTTATAAGTAACACGCAAAATGTATACCTAACGTTTTTATCTCTAAATAAAACAAGCCTTTTAAAACAAATAGCCTAGTTTTTGTTTAACAAAGTAAGTGCTAATACAGGATTTAGATATAACAAAAATTGTCCATTAATAGTCTAAAATTGCCAAAACAAGGCAAATAAATGTTTGCTTATTATTTTTGATATATTATAAAATAGATGATGAATAAGAAGGTTTCTTTTAACGATACAGCCATTGCCTTTTCGCACAAAACAGACAAAGAATTGGCCCAAGCGCATTTTGTTTTCTCTTTAATGAAATTCCAATGGTTAGTAAGAATTGGAACCAAATTAACGCCTTTAGCTCTTAAGTGGAAGTTTCCTATAAAAAGTCTTTTACGCAATACTATTTTTAAAATATTTATAGGTGGCGAGAGTTTGGAAGAAACTAAAAAGGTATTAAAAACGCTAGATCAATATCAGGTAAAGGCAATTTTAGATTATGGTGCCGAAGGGAAAGAAAATGAAGAAAGCTTCACCAAAACTTGTGCGGAGTTTATCTCTCTTATTCATTATGCTGGTGCACAATCATCTGCTCCTTTTATCAGTATCAAAGTAACAGGCTTAGCTCGTTTTAGCTTTTTAGAGAAGTTAAACATCATCATTAAACAGCATCCATTTACATTACCTAACCCGAAGGCTCTAACATCAGCAGAGCAAAAAGAACTTCAACTACTTTTAGCTAAAATTACTACTATTGTAGAAGCCGCTAAACAACAACATATTGGAGTTTTAGTTGACGCTGAAGAAACTTGGATTCAAGATACCATTGATGCCTTAACTTTCCATTTTGCAAAACTTTATAACCAAGAGCAAGCTGTTATTTTTAATACGATACAGTTTTACCGTACAGCAGCCTTTGATTTATTACAAGAAAGTATCCGCTTAGCACAAGAACACTCTTTTACAGTAGGTATAAAAATGGTGCGTGGTGCTTATATGGAAAAAGAACGTTTAAGAGCTCAGGAATACGATTATCTCTCCCCTATTCACCCAACAAAACAATCTACCGACGATGCTTTTAATAAAGGTTTAGCTTATGCAATTGCTAATTTGGAGAAAGTACACCTGATTGTTGCTAGCCATAACGAAGAAAGCAACAGTTACGCTACCGAACTTTTAGCTCAATACGGTTTCCCTCAGCAACATCCGCATATTCATTTCTCGCAGCTTTATGGCATGAGCGACCATATTACTTTTAATTTGGCTAAAGCCGGATACGCAACCAGTAAATATTTACCTTATGGCCCTATTGATGATGTTGTGCCTTATTTGATGAGAAGGGCAGAAGAAAATACCTCTGTAGCAGGGCAAACCAGTAGAGAACTACAACTTATAGAACAAGAAATTAAAAGAAGAAAAGCTTAACTATCAGATATTGCTCTTTTTTTAGCTAATTTTAAATTGCATTTAGCAATTTTAGATGAAAGTTATACAATTTACCGTACCTGTAGACAAGAGCGATTCTGTTGTTATTCAAGAAGATATACTCCCTAATTTTTATCATTATTTGCACAGACATAAAGAAGTGCAAATAAGCTTAATTTTAAAAGGTGAAGGGACATTGATTGCTGGTAATTTTACTCAGCCTTTTAAAGCTGGTGATATTTACATTTTAGGCGCCAATCAACCGCATTTATTAAAGGGAGACGCTAAGTATCTAAAACTGCCTAATAAGAATAATATCCATGCTATCCATATTTTTTTTGATGCACAGCAGCTATTAGCTCCCTTAAATGCTATGCCTGAGTTTGTAGCTATTCATCAATTTTTAAAACTTACAGATAGTAGCTTGCAATTGCCTTCAAATTATTATCAAAAAACGGCAAAGGAGATTATCAAAATTAGCAAAGCTAGTGGTTTTAATAGGCTCATCAGCTTCTTGCAATTGCTTGATTATTTTTCTAAAGAGGTTAAAGATTGGCGTTCTTTATCTACCGGATTTTCTAAGAAGTCTTTCTCAGAATCTGAGGGGATGCGCATGAACGATATTTATCAATACACTTTAGAGAATTATGCTGAAGATATCACCCTCAAAAAAATTGCTGCCGTGGTACATTTAAGTACTTATGCCTTCTGTAAATATTTTAAGAAACATACTCGGAAAACATACCTCAATTTTTTAAACGAGATAAGAATTAATGAGGCTTGTAGAAGAATTTTACATGGCGATTCTGAATCTATATCAGCCATAGCTTATGCCACAGGTTTTAATAGTACCATTACTTTTAATAGGGTTTTTAAAAAAGTTACGGGGATGTCGCCAACTACTTATGTGAAGGTTTATAAGTTTAAAGTGGGGGATTAAATGTTTTTTATCTGGATAAGCAGAGTCGAATTCCTATTATCATTCGACTCTGCTATTATATTGCCATTTATAATATATTAAAAACTAGGCGTTCACGCACAGGCTTTCTGGCCTCTTGACCGGCCATGTCAAGTCACTTTTTTCCGCAAAAAGTGCCCAAAAACTCTCCGCTGCGCCGCTTGCTTCTAAAGATTCTGCTAAGGTTAGTTTTGTATATACCGCAACCGCCAAGGCGGAATTAAGCGTAAACGGTTGTTAATGCTCAGGCTCGATTACCGTATTACCTAGAGAACTCATTTATAGTTAACTATTAAAACATTACACATGGAAAGTCAACACCTAACTACTCAATCACACCCAATTCTTTACCTACTTTTTTGAAAGCTGCAATACATTTATCTATGTGATAGCGGTCATGTGCGGCAGACATTTGCACTCTTATTCTTGCCCTACCTTTTGCTACTACAGGATAGTAAAAACCAATAACATAAATACCTTCTTCTAACATTCTGGAAGCAAATTGCTGAGCCAAAGGCGCATCATACAACATCACCGGAACAATGGGGTGTGTACCTTGCTTAATATCGAAACCTGCTTTGGTCATTTCTGCTCTAAAATAAGCGGTATTTTCTGCCAATTTATCTTTTAAAGCGGTACTTTCTTTTAACATATCTAATACTGCGATAGAAGCGCCCACAATAGCGGGAGCTAAGGTATTGGAGAATAAATATGGTCTTGATCTTTGTCTTAGCAATGCTATAACTTCTTTAGGACCAGAGGTAAATCCGCCAGAAGCGCCACCTAAAGCTTTTCCTAAAGTACCTGTTATGATATCTACCCTACCCATAACACCATGATGCTCATGAGTACCTCTTCCGGTTTTACCCATAAAACCAGAGCTATGACATTCATCTATCATCACTAAAGCCTTGTATTGATCAGCTAAATCACAAATTTTATCTAACTGGGCGATGGTTCCATCCATAGAGAAAACACCATCAGTAACAATAATACGATGTCTTAAATGTTGTGTAGCTTGTAATTGAGCTTCCAAATCGGCCATGTCATCATGCTTGTAACGATGACGTTGTGCTTTACACAACCTAATACCATCAATAATAGAAGCATGGTTTAACTCATCAGAAATGATAGCATCTCTTTCATCAAATAAAGGTTCAAAAACACCCCCATTAGCATCAAAAGCGGCAGCATACAAAATAGTATCTTCTGTACCTAAAAACTCAGATATTTTTTGCTCCAATTCTTTATGGATGTCTTGGGTACCGCAAATAAAACGTACCGATGATAAACCAAAACCATGGGTATCAATAGCCTTTTTTGCTGCTTCTAAAACCACCGGATGGTTAGATAAGCCTAAATAGTTATTAGCACAAAAATTAATTACTTCTTGGCCGCCTGTTACAGTAATATCTGCCGATTGTGGGGTAACAATAACACGTTCGTTTTTATATAAACCCGCATCTTTTATATCCTGTAATTCTTGCGTTAAAACAGGTTTTAAAGTTTCATACATCATTTAAAATTTTATGGTTCAACAATATGTTGGGTAAAGCGGTTTTGTAATTATCTCTTTACCATTTCTATCTGATACAATTTAGGCCATTTTTTACCGGTTACAAATAACCTTTTGCCTTTAGCATCCCAAGCAATACCGTTTAAAACATCTTGGTCTTGATCTTCTACTTGCTCTTTATTTAAACCTATCAAATTGATATAAGCTTCTACCTCTCCGGTTTGTGGGTTGATGATGGCTATTAAATCTGATGTATAAATATTGGCAAACAGTTTACCATCTATCCATTCTAACTCGTTCAGTTGGGTAACTGGGCCTTTATCATCATAAACTTCTATATAACCTTCTGGCTGATAGCTTTCTTTGTTTAGCTTATAAATTTTATTACTTCCATCGGTATTGTAAATGGTTGCGCCATCATAAGCTAAGCCCCAACCTTCAGCAGCGTGGTTGTAAGGTAAAGTTCTTAATAAGTTGAAAGTATTTTTATCATATTCTAAAATAACTCGCTCTTTATAAGTAAGCTGAATAATTTTATCACCAATAACCGTCATCCCTTCGGCAAAATATTGCTGAGCTATATCTTGTTGTTGTAGCACTTTACCTTCAACGGTGGTTTTTCTAAGACTAGAAGCGCCATACTCGCCATCACTTTCATAAAAGAAACCATCATGATATTCTAAGCCTTGGGTGTAAGAAGAAACATCGTGTTTATAGGTGTTGATGATTTTAAAGCCATATTGTTCCGGAGTTTTGGACGATACCAAAACTACATTGGTACTCAGCTCCTGCACATCGGCACCAATATACAATTTAGCTTGGATGAGCCTGATACCCAAAGGCATTTCTTTGGTGTCTATCATTTGGGTAGCGGTATCTTTTGCTGATGCTACCAGTTTATCATCAATAAAATATTGTACAGAATCTGGAAGCTTGCTGCTTAACATCAAACTTAATTTAAGAGGTTCGCCAGCTTTAATTAAGCTGCCGCTTTCTGGAAATAGTAAAGCTATTTCTTCCTGACCAGTTTTTTTACCTTGATTACAAGATAAAATCAACATCAGGAAACTAAAAACAGTAACCAAATATTTATTCATAATTCCAAAAAGCATCTTCAATATGTTTTAAAGTGTATTTTTCTAATTTTTTATCAAATAAAATGGAGATAATATCAAACCTTATTTCTCCTTGATGATTCATCAAATAAACGTATTCTTCGGCAGCATCTGTTAAAAGTCGCTGCTTTTTTACATCCACAAAATCCTCTGGCTGGCCAAAAGCACTTCCTGAGCGTGTTTTAACTTCTATAAAAATGATGGTTTTGTGCTTAAAAGCTATCAAATCAACCTCGGCTTTGCCAAAACACCAATTCTCGTCTAATATTTCAAAGCCCTGCTGTTCTAGAAAATCTTTGGCTATTTGTTCGCCATTTTTTCCTAAGGTATTGTGTTGTGCCACTATTTTATAATTACAGAACCCAGATAATGAGAGATATACCTTTCTACTTCTTTTAAATCTAGGTACTCCTTCATTAAAATCATCTCATTAGCTTCGTTTTTCTCTTGTTGCAATTCCTTTTGCTTGGTGATAAGCATGGCAGAAACTTTTTTCTTTTTCAGATGAAAAATAGCTCCCATAACTGTAGATTTTAAGTTTTGTGTTTCATCATTTACATTGATGTTGTGCATGGTGTACCAATTCTCGCTTAAATGATAAGGAGAAGAAATGATAGCAATAGCTGTTTTAGATATTTCTTTATCAGGATGTTGGATAAAATCTTTCTCTGTTGGGAGTTTACCTTTCTCTAATTCATCATGATAATAAGAAATGATGCGGGTGTAAACCGGATTTAGGAAACTAACATCGCTTAAATTGGTGATGATGTATGGCCCAATGTAAGTATCTGTCATATCATCCCAATTTACCAATTGATGACCATAGGTAAGCAACACCCTTAGGATTTCCTTTTCCTGGTGTTCATCTGTTTGGCTTGGTTTATCTTCAAATAAATCTGCTGGCGGACCATCCTCTGAATCAGAAAACTCTGGTGAAGGCTGGTTTTGCGGATTATTTTTATCTTTCTTAGCTTTTGTTAAACGTATTTTATTAAGCTCGGTAATTAAAATACGCTCTTCCATATTTAAAAGGCTGCTACACTCTCTTAAAAAAACAGAAGCCTTTATAGCATCAGGAATTTTTGCAATACTTTCTACCACATCTCTAATAACACCCGCCTTTTTGATGGGGTCATTTGCAGCATCCTGTAAAAGAATCTCGGTTTTGTAGAAAATAAAGTCTTTCTTATTTTTCTCTACATGGGTTTTAAAAGCCGAAGCACCATAAGCCTGAATGTAAGAATCTGGATCGTGGCCATCAGGGAAAAGTACAACTTTTACATCTAGGCCTTCTTCCAAAATCATATCTAAACCTCTTAAAGAAGCTTTTATACCTGCCGCATCACCATCATAAAGAATACAAACGCTATTGGTAAACCTGCTGATGAGCTTAATCTGCTCGGTAGTTAGGGAAGTTCCTGATGAAGCAACTACGTTTTCTACTCCAGCTTGATGAACGGCCATCACATCGGCATAACCTTCTACCAAAAAGCAGTTGTCCATATCTCGGATAGCTTTTTTAGCTTGAAAAAGCCCATAAAGCACATTAGATTTATGGTAGATATCGCTCTCTGGCGAGTTTACATATTTAGGAACGCTCTTGTCTGTTTTTAAGGTTCTGCCGCCGAAACCTATAATACGGCCCGTAAAGTTGTGGATAGGGAAAATGACACGAGCTCTGAATCTATCGTAAATACGGCCCTTATCATTTTTAATAACTAAGCCGGTTTCTTCTAAAAATTCTTGTTTATAACCTTCAGAAAGCGCTTTATCATTTAAGGCAGACCATTCCTCGGGAGAGTAACCTATTTCGAATTTTTTGAGCGTTTCTTCTCTAAAACCACGTTCTTTAAAATAGCTTAAGCCGATAGATTTGCCTTCATCCGTATTCCAAAGGTTGTTTGCAAAAAACTGAGCTGCAAAAGTTGATATAACGTAAAGGCTTTCTTTTCTATCAACCTCGGCTTGGTATTCTGGTGTAACCTCGGTTTCTTCAATTTCTATGTTATACTTACGAGCCAGATATTTTATAGCTTCTGGGTAGGAGTATTTCTCATGACTCATGATAAATTGAAGAGAGTCGCCACCCTCGCCACATCCAAAACACTTATAAATACCTTTTGCTGGGGAAACATGAAAAGAAGGTGTTTTTTCGCCATGGAACGGACAAAGCCCTATCATACTTGTGCCTCTTTTTTTGAGGTACACAAAATCTCCTACAACTTCCTCTACACGAGCTGTTTCTAAAACACGGTCAATGGATTCTTTTTTTATCATGCGATAAAAACAAATTTAAGAGAATTTGCGAAGCAGCGTATCATAATCTTAAAGATTAGGAAAAGCTTATTTTGTGATGCCACCCAAAATCATGTTGATGAGCCTACAACAAGATTCTGAAGAACTTGTTAAACAGGCGGAGGATTGATTAGGAAGTTCTAAACCATTAAAGGCTGCATTTGTCCAGCTGGCAAAGAAAGTGATTTCTTCATCGTTCATACTTTTAAACTCGCCACACTGCACACCACTTTTGATGATTTCTTTGATAAAATCGATATGTATTTGCTCAAACTCTTGCTTTAAACCGAATATTTCTCTAAAATGGTCGAAAACATCTTCAAAAACCACTTTGCTTAAATTATCATATTCTTCTTTAAGTTTTAGCCTAGACATTAAATAAGCCTGAAATTTGGCTAAAGCTGTACTTTCTGCATTAACCGCAAGTCTAATATGTTTTACAGCATTTTGCATTTCATGATTTACAACGGCTTCAAACAATTCTGATTTACCTGGATAATAGTAATAAAGCGTACTTTTTCCTTTACCAACAGCTTTGGCAACATCTTCCATCGTGGTTTTTTTTAAACCATACTTAGAAAATAGTTGCTTAGCAGCATCTAAAATTTCTTTGTTAAGACCATCATCATTTACAGGAGTTGCCACCATTGTTTAGACTTCTTTGAATAATTATTCTAAATATACAACATTTTTCTTACGTATCAAGTATATCATTATCTTAAAATGCTTCTCCTATTACCTCTGTAAAAGTCAGGCATAAGTAAAACTTAAGTCAGATTAGATTCATATAGCCCATGAATCAACAAGTTAACTTAGATTAAACGTACAGGCCTTAAAAATATTTTTGCATTATAGATTTTTAGACTAATTTTGACTAACAGTCGAAAGACAAAGTAAAATATAAATATAAAAAAGACATGAAAAAATTAATTTTATCAATTGCAGTATTAGCAGGACTAGGTGTTTCTGCACAAGCACAAACAGAAAAAGGAAAAATTATTCTTGGTGGTTCAGTAGCTTATCAATCAGAAAAATCTGATGCTAACGGTGCTAATGCTGGTGAAAGTTTTAACGTACTTCCTAGTGTTGGATACTTTGTAGCAGAAAACATTGCCATTGGTACAGGTATAGGTTACAACTACAGCAATGTAGGAGTTGCAAGTGCTACCGGACAAAGAGAAGAGTTTTTAGTTAGTCCTTTTGGTAGATATTACACTGCTTTAGGCGAAAAATTCAAATTCTTTGGTCAGTTACAAGTACCTTTGGCTTTTGGTACTGTAAAAGCTACCGACGCTAGTGGCGATGCGGGCTCAAAAACTGGTACTTCAACTTCAATTGGTGTAGCATTATCTCCAGGTTTTGCTTATTTCCCAACTAAGAAAATTGGTATTGAGTTTGCCCTTAACGGAATATCTTACAACAATTACCGTGTAGAAGATACTAATGGTAACGAATTAAAAGGTGCTGGCAGCGATTCTTTTGCAATTGGCACAAACTTCTTTGCACCTAGAATTGGAATTCAGTTCCATTTCTAAGCATATAGCTGGTTGGATAGCTAAAAAGCGTACTATATGGTACGCTTTTTTTGTTTTTCTGCTATTGTATGCAAACATCAACACCTTTAAAGAGGTGTAAACTACAAGCCTTATTGTTTTATTACTTAAGTGTGATTTGCCTTTTAATACTTTCCTCTAAAGAGATAAAAGTTTCGGTACGTTGTATACCTGGTACAGCCTGTACTTGATCGTTTAAAACGTGACGAAGATGCGTGGTATCTCTACAAATAATCTTAGCAAACATAGAATAAGCACCCGTACAATAATGCAGCTCTACAATTTCTTTTACTTGCTTTAGTTTCTCTACAGCATCATGGTATATAGAGCCTTTTTCTAGATAGATACCTAAAAACGCACAAATATCATAGCCAACTTTTTGTGCATCCACAATTAAATTTGAACCTTTGATGATACCCATATCCTGCATCTTCTTCATCCTTACGTGTATAGTACCACCTGAAACAATGAGTTCTTTGGCAATTTCTGTATAAGCTGTAGTTGCATCATTCATCAGGATAGACAAAATTTCAATATCCAGATTATCAATTTCTAAATTTTGGCGGGCTTTATCAATCATGTTTTTGCTATTTTTTAATCGTAGACAATATTAAATAAAAAATTACTAAAAATTAAAATATATTGTTGAAATATTTGTAAAATATAAGTTTTGCTATTACATTTGTATTGTTCAATCACGAGAAAGAAGGCGATCTTCTTCAAAAATTGAAAAATAAATATACTGTAGGGTGGTGAAATTGGCAGACACACCTCCTTGTCTCGGTGGCGAAGGTTTGGGAAATAGCAGCAATGTGAAATAACTACTTCGTGTAGGTTCGACTCCTACCCCTACAGCCCTTTCGTTTAATTTAGGTTTATAATTGGTTAGTTTAAGCTCAGTTCTCCCCGTTCTGAGCTTAACTGTTTTATAGGGGTTTGGTTACGAGCATTTAAGTTTCTTTCATTTTTAAAGCATCGGCTCTAACGCGTAATACAAGCGTTTTTCGGTTCTAAAACAAGATTTATACATCTAAGGGCATTTTTACTTACTTCTACTACTTTGAACGACTCATTTTAATACAACTTAAAATGAAACCAAACTTCGAGTACCCACTCCATCCAGATTGTAAACCAGCAGCAGTTTCAGGACGTAAGATTACAGACAAATGGTATGTCTACTTCATTGCATTCTAGATGATATACTGTCTACTTCTGAGAATATAAGAAAATCTTGGATAAAATTGTATGAGGATGGAAATATGCAATTACAATGTAGGTTAACAGGCAAAAAGCACCTTATTACTAAAGAGTTTTTTGATAAAGTAAAATGGGATTAGTTTTTATACTTTTGATTAAGGATTAAATTTTGCAGGATGGATATTCAAAGCAGAAAATTAGAATTCATTCAAGACTTCCTAAAGTTACAGAGTGAAGAAGCAATTATTCAATTGGAGAAGCTTTTGAAAAAAAGTCAGAAAGTTGAAAAAGAGAATAGCTTTAAGCCGTTTACTGTAGGAGAATTGGAGGATAGAATCTCAAAATCAGAACAAGATTTTCAAAATGGCAGATTTAAAACGCAAGACGATTAGAAAAAATACCTGCTAATTGGTGAAACAACCTGCGTCCGCACAACATTAGAAACTTGAAAACAATTTTGTAAATTTGTTTTAAAAGCATCAAACTATGACACATGCAGAAAAATATATAATTAAAACTTATTCAGGACTTTTTGAAAGTTTGAGCTCAATTAGCAAACTTGAGTTGTTAGAAAAACTCGCAAAATCAATAAGAAAAGATACAAAGATTAAAGAAAAAGTATTCTTTAAATCCTTTGGTGCACTTGCTTCTGAAAAATAAGCAGCAAAAATTCCAATGAGATTTAGGAAAATAGAGCATTAGGAAACTAAATGAGGTTATAAATAAGCTAAAAAAAACTTTAAAATTCCTCCACAAACATTAATAAGCCAATTGTACGTGTGGCTTATAGGTATCTGTTCTGATATTTGCTTTTAGCTCATGCAAAATATTGTATAAACCAAAGTTGGTACGATTTACATAAATAAAATGCTTCACACCACGAGCCTGTTTAAATTCGGGCATTTTAGCTATTTTCTCGCCAAAGGTGTATAATTCATCAAAGAAATGGGTTTGCCCGAAATCAAATTCACCTGTCATATAAGGTTCTGCAAAGAGGGTAATCATTTCTTTATAGGTTTGGTAATAGAACTCTATTTGTTGAGCATTATCTTTTGGCAAAATCATCTCTAAAAGCCTAAAAGCTTTGATGGTTTCTTCTTTATTGTTCAATAATTCTGTTGATGTAGTAGAGAAAAAAGGATAATAGAAATCATCTGGGATTTCTTTGATACATCCAAAATCTATAATACCTAGCTTGCCTTCAGGAGTAATTAAGAAATTACCCGGGTGCGGATCAGCATGTACTGCTCTTAATTCATGCTGTTGAAAATTATAAAAATCCCAAAGTGCCTGGCCAATTTGATTTCTTAATTCCTGACTAGGGTTGGTTTGTAAAAACTCTTTCAGATGCAGACCTTCAATCCAATCCATCGTAATTATTCGTGGACCAGACAATTCTGGATAATACGCCGGAAAAACTAGATTGGGAATATTAGCGCAAGCTTTAGAAAATTCTAGAGAGCGCTTTACTTCTAATTCATAATCTGTTTCTTCTATCAAGCGCTCTTCAACTTCTTTCATGTAAATATCCAGCTCTTTTTCGCTCATACCTAGCAATCTAAAAGCAAAGGGTTTTACCAATTTAAGATCTGATGAAATAGAACTGCCAACACCTGGATATTGGATTTTTACTGCTAATTTTTTCCCCTTTAAAGTAGCTTGATGGACCTGTCCAATTGATGCTGCATTGGTTGATTTTAAGTTGAAAGTATCGTAAATCTTATCAGGAGACTTACCAAAATGCTTTTTAAAAGATTGCACAATCAATGGTCCGCTTAAAGGTGGCGCATTGTATTGTGATAAAGAAAACTTATCTACATAAGCCTTTGGCAGGATATTTTTATCCATACTAAGCATTTGTGCTACTTTTAAAGCACTGCCCTTAAGTTGGCTTAAAGAGTTATAAATGTCGCTGGCATTATCTTCATTCAGTTCATCTCTACTTAAATCTGGATTGAAAAGTTTTTTAGAGTAATGCTTGATATAATTACCGCCTATTTTTATACCTGTGCCTACAAATTTTGCAGAACGAGCTACTTTACTAGATGGAATACTGTTTTGCTCTTTCATTTTTATATGTGAGTAATAGATGGAATGATACGTGATCTATTGGTTTAGATGCTCAAATCCATCCTTATTTTTCAGTCCTTATTCCTTGCCCCTTTATTCCTTTATCTTTATTCCTTGCTCCTTTATCTTTATTCCTTGCTCTTTACTCCTTGCTCTTTACTCCTTACTCCTATAAAGTTAAAAAGCCATTTTTATACCTGCATGCTGTGCTAAAAACTTTCCATATTCAAATAAATTATCGATAGGAGAGCGCTGGAATAAATCAAAAGTTACGTTGATACCTTTTTCTATGGCTTCATCGGTTTTTTCAAAACCTGCGGATTGATCTTTGACCCAGAAGTTTAGTAAGAAGGCTACTTGTAACCAAAGTGCATCCACATATTTATCGCTAATAAACTTTCTTTCTGAAAGCTCGCCGCTTTCTAAACCATCTTGTATTATTTGGGTGCTAAACTCTGTAAAAGTTTCTTTCGCTGAACTTAATGCCGTTGGAGTTTTAAGTCCTTTCTTAAAACTTCTTACGCTGTGTAAGGCATAACTTCTTTTGCTTTTTAAGAGCTCAAAAAAACTGTAGAAGAAAGAAAGGGCTTTTTCTCTTGCCGAATATTGTTCCCAAACTTCCTGACTTTTAATCTCGGCGATGGTTTTAGAAAATAAATCATTCCAGATATCAGCTTCTATAGCGCTAAAAGAGGCATAAAACTTATAAAATTCTTCTTCTGCCATTTTATTCTTTTTAGCAAAAATAAAAACCGATGCAGGCTGTTTGCCCTCCGTTAATAGATGTTCTATATAAGCGTTCTGAATTTTTTCTTTAGTACCCATTGCTTTTGGCTTTTTTTCTGAGACTTTATTTTCCATCATCTTCAAGATTAATTACTTCTTAAACGTTTATTTCTTCCGGATGTTTTTCTGGTTGTGCATAGCTTAATCTGGCTAGCAATTGGGTGCTATGGTAAGCATCTAAACCAGCCACAGTTACCGTATTTGTTGCAGCAAGATTTACGTAACCATCTGCTAAAATTAAATTCTCATCAACCAAAACATGTTGCACTTCGCCAATAACTATGCGAGTACCATTTAACGCAACCGGTATGATTTCTTTTAATTTTAAGCCCAGTTTAACTGATGATTCTTTCACAAAAGGAGCATCAAAGCCTTCTAAATATTCCTCCTGAAAACCACATGCAGCAAACTCAGATTCACCGGCTTTATACCTAGCACTGGTTTGATGTGCCGCTTTGTAAAATTCTTCTTTAACGTTATTAAGTGTATAAAACCCGCTTTCGCTGATATTTTTTAGGGTTTCATGCTCTGGTCCGTCTGGCCTTAGCACCATGCCGATATAAGGCGGATTTGCCCCAATATGAAAAATGGAGTTAAATAATGCAATATTGGTTACTCCGGTATTATTACTTTTTGTAGCCACCATCTGTAGGCTTTTAAAGCCTGATATACTGTTCATAAAAGTGGTACGGTACCTGGATGGCAGCTCAGTAATTTGCGCTAGTGTAAGATGCTTCATCTTAAAATGATTTTAATGTAGACATTCCACCATCTATACCTATAACTTGTCCGGTTACCCAAGAACTTTTATCAGATAAAAGAAAATAGGCTGCTTCTGCAAGTTCTTTTGCGGTACCCACCCTACCCAGTGGGTGTCTTTTTTCTGAGGCTTCTCTTCTTTCTGGTGTAGCTAATAAGCTAGCTGCCAAAGGCGTATCTGTTAAAGAAGGTGCTAGTGCATTTACTCTTATTTTTGATGCTGCAAATTCTGCTGCCAGAGAAACTGTTAAACCTTCTATAGCACTTTTTGCTGCCGATATAGAAGCATGAAAACCCATACCTGCTTTTGCAGCTACAGTGCTAAACAACAAAATACTAGCTTGTTTAGCTGCTTTTAATTGTGGTAAAACTTGCTGAATAACTTTAACCGCACCAATAACATTTACTTCATAATCTTTTCTAAAATCGTCTGCCGTTAAACGGGGGAAAGGTTTCAAATTGATAGTACCTGGACAATAAGCTAGACCATGTAAATTTTCTGGTAAATGATCCTTTAAGACAGAAATATCTTCCAAAATATCCAAGGCTACAAATTTTGCTTCCAGAGGTAATTCTCCTTTATGCCTAGAAACAGCAATGACCTCATGCCCATCAGCAAGCAGCTTTTTAACTAATGCCAAACCTATACCTGTACTACCACCAATTACCAAATAATTCATGTTATCCTATATGTTTTAAAAATTCGTTACGGGTATCAATATCTAAGAATTTGCCACCATATTCTGCCGTTACTGTAGAGCTTTGCACATCTTTGATTCCTCTTGATGATACACATAAGTGCGTAGCATCAATGACAACAGCAACATCTTCTGTATCTAAGGCTTGCTTTAATTCGTTAGCAATTTGCATGGTTAAGCGCTCTTGCACTTGCGGCCTTTGTGCAAAGTATTGTACTATACGGTTTAATTTTGATAAACCAATTACTTTACCATTGCTGATATAAGCTACATGTGCTTTTCCGATAATAGGAACAAAATGATGCTCGCAGTTGCTATACAAAGTAATATTTTTTTCTACCAGCATTTGATTGTACTGGTACTTGTTGTCAAAAAGCTTCATATCTGGCTTATTTGCCGGATTTAACCCTTTGAAAATTTCTTTTACATACATTTTAGCTACTCTTTGCGGAGTACCTCTTAGGCTATCGTCAGTAAGATCAAGCCCTAAAATATCCATGATATGCTTAAAATGATGAGCAATTTGGTCTATTTTAACATCGTCTTCTAAATCGAATGCGTCTGGTCTTAAAGGTGTATCGTAAGATGTGCCAATATGTTCGTCGCCTAACTCATCAAAATGAGTTAATAAGTCTTTTTTTAGTGGTTTAAGCTGGGTACTCAACATAGTTTCTTTCAGTTTCAAAAAGTGTAACATAAAGATCTAGCGCATGATCTAAATGCGCTCTTAGTATATTCCAAATTACCATAGCAATGTTTTCTGCAGTAGGGTTTAAGTCTTTAAACTCTGCCACATCCAAATTAAGGTTCTTATGGTCAAATTTTTCTACAACATGCTCTTGGATGATATCAGATAAAATTTTCATATCTACCAGGTAACCTGTTTGCTCATCGGTGTAGCCAACAACTTTTACAACAAGTTCATAATTATGTCCATGGAAGCTAGGGTTATTACACTTACCAAAAACTTTCTTATTTTCTTCATCACTCCATAAGGGGTTATGAAGCCTATGAGCGGCATTAAAATGTTCTTTTCTGTAAACGGCTATTTTCTGTTTCATTGTAAGTGTAACATCAAGGATATAGTTTTGTTTAACTTTTATAGATAATTCTTAAACAAATGTACGATGGATTATCGTTTAGAGATTTTGTTTAATGTAATTTGACGTTGTAATGAACATTTAAAGCGGTTTACATCTTGGGCTCTTTTCTTTTGATGTTTGATAGAAACTTGGTGAGCCCGCTCTCTCCATAGCCTCCAACTTGATGGTTTAAGCTCTCTTCTCATCAGCCTAATCACCTCTTGTTCTGATAATTTAAATTGATAAGCTATAGCCTCAAATGGCGTACGGTCTTCCCAAGCCATCTCTATAATCCTATCAATTTCAGCCGGGCTTAAGTGTTTAAAATCTTGTTTCATTCCTCTTTAAACATCCGAAGTATTTTATTGTTTAAGTAACATGAAGAACAAAAGCGGTAAGGTTGTTAGCAAAGCTTATTTACCCTCAAAACTTTGTGCATCATGTCATCGGCCTTTTTCTTGGCGTAAAAAGTGGGAAAAATGTTGGGAGGAAGTAAAATATTGCTCAGAACGTTGTCGAAATATGAAATAATAACCAAATTGCAGGCATTTTAATTATAAACCTTGGTATGAGTAGTAAAACGATATTAGTATGGTTCAGGAATGATTTACGTATTCATGACAATGAAATATTGCTTGAAGCTACTTTAAAAGGTGCTAAAATTGTTCCAGTCTATATTTTTGATACTCGTTATTACACACAGTCTGTTTATCAAACTCAAAAAACAGGCGTTTTTAGGGCGCAGTTTACTATAGAAAGTGTTACTGATCTAAGACTTTCATTACAAAAACTAGGTGGAGATTTATTGGTATATACCGGTATTCCAGAAGAAATACTTCCCGAAATAGTTAAAAAATATCAGGTTGATGAGGTTTATCACCATAGAGAGGTAGCTTCTGAGGAAACTAAAATTTCTTCTCTGGTAGAGGATGCCCTCTGGAAAAGTCAAATCAACTTAAAGCATTTTATAGGTCATACTTTATATCATAAGGAAGATTTGCCTTTCCCTATAAAAGACATTCCCGATGTATTTACAAAATTCAGGAAAAAAGCAGAAAAAGAGGGTCAAATACGCTCGGTATTTACCACGCCAGAAAAAATTGTAGTTCCTAATAACTTAGAACAAACAGAAATTCCAACACTTCAAGATTTAGGTTTTGAAGCATTTCAGCCCGACCAACGTAGGGCTATAAATTTTATAGGCGGCGAAACAGAGGGCTTAAAAAGGTTAAATTATTATTTGTGGGAGACAGATTTTCTAAAGCAGTATAAAATCACCAGAAATGGTTTAATAGGTGCTGATTATAGTTCTAAACTCTCGCCTTGGCTATCTGCCGGATGCGTTTCGCCAAGAGAAGTTTATTGGGAAGTTAAAAAATATGAGAAAGAGCGTGGTGCAAACGACTCTACTTATTGGCTGATTTTTGAATTGATTTGGAGAGATTATTTCCGTTTCATGTTTAAAAAATATGGCACACAATACTTTATACAAGAGGGGGTAAAAGGGAAAGCTCAGGATTTAGCACCTAACCAAGAAGAGCTTTTTGAGAAATGGAAAGCTGGCAAAACGGGAGTACCTTTTGTAGATGCCAATATGAGAGAGCTTAATCTAACAGGTTTTATGAGCAATCGTGGCAGACAAAATGTGGCTTCTTATTTAGTGAAAGATTTAAAAGTAAACTGGACTTTAGGAGCAGCTTATTTTGAAGAAAAGCTTATTGATTACGCCCCCTCTAGCAATTGGGGGAATTGGGCTTATGTTGCTGGTGTAGGTAATGACCCTCGAGAAGACAGGTATTTTAACATCCCAAAACAAGCTAAAGAGTATGACCCTAAAGGTGAATATGTAAAACTATGGCTACCAGAACTTTCTGACCGTAGTGTAGAAACTGTACATGAAAATTATATTTAAGGGGGTACGGGGCTTTAGTGATTTCTTCTGGCGTTTATAACGAGTACTTAACACTGGTAATCGTATCGCTTTTTGATTAAGTGCAGATTTTTTTAACTGCAGAGGTCGCAGTGTACACAGAGATTTTCCTGGTTTTATTTCCTAGCTGGATGTTGTTTAATGCGTCATTTTGTTATCATGAACGCAGTGATTTATCTTTATATGAAGGTTATAAAAGACTGCTTCATGCTTCGCAGTGACAAAAACCTGAGCAGAGTTCTTCTTGAGCTCGTTTGCAAACGAGTTCTTACTATGGGGTAGCGATTGTATCGCTCTGTTTATTAAAAGCAGATTTTTTTTAACCGCAGAGGGCGCAGTGTGCACAGAGGTCTTTCTAGTTTTGTTACCTAGCTGGATGTTGTTTAATGCATGATTTTGTTATCATGAACGCAGTGATTTATCTCTATATGAAGGTTGTAAAAGACTGCTTCATGCTTCGCAGTGACAAAAACCTGAGCAGAGTTCTTCTTGAGCTCGTTTGTAACGAGTTCTTACTTTGGGGTGGCGATGGTATCGCCTTGATTATTAAAAGCAGTTTTTTAACCGCAGAGGGCGCAGTGTGCACAGAGATTTTTCTGGTTTTATTTCCTAGCTGGATGTTGTTTAATGCGTCATTTTGTTATCATGAACGCAGTGAACTATCTCTATATGAAGGACATAAAAGACTGCTTCATGCTTCGCAGTGAAAAAAACCACGAGTGCCTGCCTGTCCGGTTATGTAGAGAATAGAGAGGATTCTCACCCTGAGTGGAGTCGAAGGGGGGGGTTACGACTGCTAAAATGCTTTTAACAGACCCTTTCAGGTTCAAAAGTTAGCGTAACATTTATCTTCAAGTTGCTATTGAACAGTCTTATCCTGCGTTTATCCTACGTTCATCTTACGTTAGTCTTACGTTAAGATGATACTTGTTCTTTAGTTGATGCCATGTAGTCTGTAATAGCTTGGTGATATACCGATTTACCCGGTGGGGTATGAGCGGCGACTTCTTGTTTCTTTTTTGGATCTGCTAAAACTGATTGAGCATATCGTACAGCTTTAGAAAATCTACTTTTCTCTTTTATTTGCTTTTCACTAGGAACTACATTAGACATATCTGGGTAACTACATACAAATACTTTTTCATTTCGGGTTTTAAAAACTATTTGCTTATTAAGCGCACCGCTTAGTCCTTGTAAAATGATGTTATTTTTTACTCTTGCCATAGGTAACTTATTTAAACTCTAAGATATTGAAATAGAGCGTTTTTTACAAAATACATTCCAATCAATATCATCCATCATAGAGCGTATGTATGAAAGACTCGTATACCTTAACTTTTGCTGATATTTCTCAAATAAAAATTCCATTTTGTTTATTAGAATAAACAAAAATTTAAAATATTGCTTAGCGTAATAAACAATATTAAGAGTTTTGCTCACTGCAGTAACTCTTTTAAAGCAAAGACCGCAATATTCATAAAGATTTTTCTGGTTTTGTTACCTAGCTGGATGTTGTTAAATGCATGATTTTGTCATCACAAACGCAGTGATTTATCTTTATATGAAGGTTATAAAAGACTGCTTCATGCTTCGCAGTGACAAAAACCTGAGCAGAGTTCTTCTTGAGCTTGTTTGTAACGAGTTCTTACTTTGGGGTGGCGATTGTATCGCCTTGATTATTAAACGCAGATTTTTTTAACCGCAGAGGGCGCAGTGTACACAGAGATTTTTCTGGTTTTATTACCTAGCTGGATGTTGTTTAATACATCATTTTGTTATCATGAACGCAGTGATTTGTCTTTGTATGAAGGTTATAAAAGACTGCTTCATGCTTCGCAGTGACAAAAACCTGAGCAGAGTTCTTCTTGAGCTCGTTTGTAACGAGTTCTTACTTTGGGGTGGCGATTTATCACCTTTATTATCTAAAGTATTTTTTTTTTACCGCAGAGGGCGCAGTGTTCACGGAGTTACCATATCACATCTAAAGGATATTTTTTTATATGTTCATCCTTAGAGATTAAAATAAAATTATAACTTAGAGCTGTTGAAATGATTAATCAATCAAATGGGTCCCTGTGAATGAATGATAAATCTTTAAGTATATTCAATTCGCTCATAAGGATAGGTAAAATTTCGATATCGCTTTTTACACAGGCTTCATAGAGTTCTTGTAAACTATAAGATAAATTAAGTTTACCTAGCGATTGTTTAATGGTAATTTCCCAAAAACTGGCTATACTAACATAAAGACTCTGATTAGCGTCCGTAAGAATCTTTATCGAGTTGCTAGACAAAGTAGGATGATTATCTTGCATCCAAAGCAAGGTATGCGTATCTAATAAAAATCCTTTCACTACATATAACTTTTAAAATCCTCAAAGGGATCGTCAAATGAGTCACTCATCTTCATCTTACCTTCTAATAAACCTAAAGGTCTTTTTTTGGATGAAATGACTGTTTTTTTTACTTTTTTTTCTAAAATAAAATCAACAACTTCTTGTTGGTATTTTTCGGGTATAAGCCTAATTTTTTCCAAAATTTCAGTCGTACTCATTTGTATCTTTAATTATTTAAATAAAAGTAATAAAATATTATATAAAAGCTATGGAGAAGTACCACTATTCAAGTGTAAATTTGAGGCTCTATAATAAATTGCTATGTTATGTAGAGAAATTTCTCATTTAAACAAGTCCGTTTGGCTCAACACCAAATTCTACCTTGTATTCCAATTGTTTTTTAAGCTCGTTTGCAAACAAGTTCTTACTATGGGGTGACGATGGTATCGCCTTGATTATTAAACGCAGATTTTTTTTACCGCAGAGGGCGCAGTGTATACAAAGATTTTTCTGGTTTTGTTACCTAGCTGGATGTTGTTTAATGCATGATTTATCATCATGAACGTAGTGATTATCACTACATGAAGAATATAAAAAAGACTGCTTCATGCTTCGCAGTGACAAAAACCATGAGCAGAGTTCTTCTTGAGCTCGTTTGTAACGAGTTCTTACTATGGGGTGGCGATTGTATCGCTCTGTTTATTAAACGCAGATTTTTTTTACCGCAGAGGGCGCAGTGTGCACAGAGATTTTCTTGGTTTTATTACCTAGCTGGATATTGTTTAATATATGATTTTGTTATCGTAAACGTAGTGATTATCACTATATGAAGAATATAAAAAAGACTGCTTCATGCTTCGCAGTGACAAAAGACTCTGTATAAGATATTAGCTCTCCCATAATGAAATTGAATAAGTTAAATAGTTTCGCTACTCACCATTACAACAATAGACTATTGACATGCTTATCATAACAATTAAAATAAAGCTATCCTAACAGCTAAGTATGCCATTGAAAAGTATAAGATTAGATAATTCCCCCGGCCCATAATTGCTCTAAAAAGGCTTTCCAAGGTTTAATTGTAATATTGCCAATTTTTCTTTCCAAAGGATCATTACTTACCACCATAAGTTTTTTTACAGGGTACTCCTCAGAAAAGCTTTTCAAACCTTTTAAATGACGTTCTTGTACATTATTGGTAGCTTTTATTTCTACAGCTACTTCATGGTCTCCCAGTATAAAATCAACTTCAATTTGTGATGATGTTCTCCAGAAAGAAATTAAATAGTTTAAATCCGAATATTTACTATGTGCATAAAGTTCCTGATAGATAAAATGTTCAAAAGCATGACCGAAAGCCTCGCTTCCATCTTCTATTTTATGACGTTTAAGTAAAACGTTAGCAATACCTACATCAAAATAGTAAAATTTAGAGGCTTGCACTACTCTACGTTTAGGCTTTTTCTGAAAGCTGGGAACAAAACGACCTATTAAGGTGTCTTCTAAAATTTGAAAATATTCTTTTACGGTTACAGAACTTACACCACAGTCTGCAGCAATATTAGTATAGTTAACCATTTCGCCATTAGAGAATGCTGCTGACTCCAAAAACTGATTAAATGCTTGGATATTTCTAATCTTAGCTTCCGCAATAATTTCGTCTTTAAGATAATTGCCGATATAAGCCTCTAATAACTTCTTAGGATTATCTGCCAAATAATGCCTAGGCAATAATCCATTATTCAATGCTTTTAATAAATTAAAATCCGGAATTTCAGAATAAATTAGAGAGTACAATTCATATCTTAGTGCTCTTCCTCCTAATAAATTCGAGCCTGATCTAATGATTTGCCTTGGGCTAGAACCGCTAAGTATAAATTTTACTTGATGATTCACTATAAGCCAATGAATTTCATCCAACAATCTGGGTATCTTTTGAATTTCGTCTACAATAACTACTTTATTAGGATTGGCTAAAACAACTTCCCTAAATTGTTCCGGATAACTTTGATATCTTCTAAATACATCCGAAAGCAGGAGATCAAACCACACGGCATCTGGAAATAAATACCTTAATAAGGTGCTTTTACCTGTTTGCCTTGCTCCCCAAAGAAAAAGGCTTTCTTCTCCTGAACCTTCCAAAATTTGCTTTCTTAAAAACATACTTTAATATATCATGTAAATTTAAAGTGAAACTTTAATATATCATGTAAATTTAAAGTTTAATTTTCGGTTTTGTGCATATCATTTATAGCTAATGTTATTAGCTAATCGAAGGGATTGTCACCCTGAGTGGAGTGGAAGGAGGTGTATGATAAGCAAAATGCTTCGACTCCGCATAGCATGACACAAAAGCCCAGAGTGCTTA
>NZ_AULF01000023.1 GCF_000425145.1 Pedobacter glucosidilyticus DSM 23534 | reverse complement strand
AAGGATGATAGGATGATGTGCCTTTAGTCTGATAAGCTGATAATAAAGGTTCTACATTGATGCGATTGATAACCTCATTGACTACTCTAACTGTATGACTTTCAGGTATAAGCTCCTCTAAGGATGGAGGAAGCATCATGATTTGATGCTGATTATAGGGCTTGAAAACAGGTACTTTATTTGGCATTACATCTTATTGATTTACACTTAAATATAAGTAAATCAAGTATTTATACCAAAAAAATATGAAATTTATCTACTAAATTAACTCATTATTATCAAACAAAAAGAGACTGCCTTTTTGAGACAGCCTCTAATATTTATGCAAAATAGATTTTATTTTAGAAACCTAAACCTACCGTAAAGGCCCTAACTTTTCTTGGGAATATTAATCCTGGTGCAGCAGAACCTAAAGATGTATTAATAGTATAAATCCTAGTTTCTGTTCCTTTGGTAAGAATAGCATATGCAGTATTACTTACCGCACTAACATCAAAACCATTAGCAGCATCAGCAGTTACATTTAATTTCCCTACTCTTGTTACTCTTCCATTTGCAGCATCGTTAATTCTATACAAACTATCAGTAGCTGTATTCATCAAGAAGAATACAGGATTTGTAGAAGGAACAAGATTATTATTATACGCTGTTGCAGAGAATGTTACACTATTAGATCCATTTATAGTAGCATCAATATTTGATACTAGCCCTGTTGTAGGGTTTACTCTTAAATTTTGACCTGTATTGCTAACTATTCTTATTAAATCAGCATTAGGAATAAAATCAAATCCAAAAGAAGTACCTGATAATAATGGAACTAACGGTAAAACACCTACAGCTGTAGCAACACCAGTAGCTGGATTAATTACATAAATTCTACTAGAACTACCTAAGCCATATAGTTGCCCATTCAATGGTCTAAAATCTAAACCTACAATGGTTTCACTTGCTTGTAAGCCAGTAATGGTTTTTGATACAGGTTCTGGTTTAGTTAAATTAAATATTAAAAGGTTATTATTAGCATCATCTATAGCATAGCCAACCGGAGCTGGAGCTATTGCTATACCTATTAAAGCTGTTGCCGCAAGTGCGTTATTTGGTGCGGGAAAAGGAATTACTCCTAAATCAATTGTTTTGCCTGTAACCAAGTCTATTTGAAATAGGGTTGGATTACCTGAAACAGCATTAACTGCGGAGGAAGGATTAGCAGGAGGACCAGCAGAAATACCACCTACCGGTATAGCAGGAGCAGCTCCGTTTAAATTAGTAAATACAGCTAGTGCCTCTCCAGTTGGAGCAATATCAAAGCCTGCTAGAGCAGAATTTCTAAAGTTGGTAATATTGTTATTGTAGGCAGTAGAAAATGCAGAATTGGTATTAATTGTAATAGGTCTTACACCTAAAGAACCAACCGTTGTTAAAACACCAGTATTTGGCACTTGTTTATACAACCTTGCATTAATTAAATCCAAATTATATAACTCTGTTGTAGTGGATCCGTTTAAATTATTAGTGTAAGCAGCTTCTGCCAATACAGCATCAGAAACACCATTAATTGCACCATCGGTTGCTAATATGCTTCCATCGTTAGGATTTAATCTATAATTCTGACCAGTCTTAGTAATTAGTCTTATAATATCTAATGTTGGATCAAAATCAAAACCTGCTACTATACCTGCTGTAGTAGGTAATGCAGGAGCAAAAGGCGTTGAATTTACTGCTCTAGAATTTCCATTTAGTGGATTTAAAATATATAACCTACTTTGGTTACTTATACCATAAAGCATCCCCGTAGCCGGACGATAATCTATTGCAATGATGCTTTCACCCGTTTGAACTCCAGTAATATTTACAGCAGCTCCAACAACCTGATTAACATTATTTGCATTATATCTTATTAACTGACCAGCCGGACTAGTTGTGGCATTAGTATTGGTTAAACCAACAAAAGCAATATTTGGTCTAACCCCACTTGGATTAATTGACAGTTCTTCTTCTTGCTTACAAGAAGTTATAGAACTTATAAATAAGGCTACCAAGCCTAATATTTTTATGTTTGAATTTATGAGTTTCATCTTCATTTTCTTATTTTAATTAACAACTTATATATTAATTAAATATATACCTTAACCCAAATTGCATACTATATGTTGATGCAAAGCCAACATTATCTCTCAAAATTGTTGGAGATGGTGCATTTCCATCAAATTGTAGTCTATAAGTAGGTCTTGTAGCACCATTTGCATCAAGTGCGGCTAAATTAGTAGGAACTAATAACTGGTTTCTAACTAAGAAATAGCGTACACCCCAGTTTCTGTTAATTAAATTACCAAAGTTTTCTACTGTTAAATTGAATTGCAATGTATTTTTCTTTTTACCTACATTAACAAATAAATCTTGAAACAAGTTTAAATCTACATTATTAACCCATGGTAAAAGTCCACCATTACGTTCTGCATATTTACCTCTTCTTGAGTTCAAGTATTTATCTTGCTCTATCAATCTAAAGAATAAATCACTTTGCTGTTGAGCAGTATATGTAATTGCGTTGGGTCCAGTACCAGCTGTAAAAGGTGTAAAGGTAATTTCACTAGGATTTCTTGGAACATAAATTAAATCAGCATTAGCGCCATCTCTATTCATATCCAGAGAATAGGTATATGAAACCCTACCTTGGCTTGAGCCTTCATAAATTAAAGAGATTGTTGTTCCTAAATTGCGTAAATACTCTTTTTTGTAAGTAATGCCCGCAACAACTCTATCAGGTACAAAACCATTATACCCTAACTCTTTACTATTAGAGCCATTAATAGTTGGATTGTTTAACCAAGATCCAGAAGGTTGGTCACCACCTCCATCAAAAAAGTTTTTACCCTCTTGTCTTGTGTAAGCTATAAATGAAGAAAAACCTTTACTAAATTGTTTCTCTATTCTAGCAGTAATAGAATAATTATAACCTCCACTTGCATTATCTAAAACATAAGTATTTAATGCTCCTGCTTCCGTTGTACTTGGCAAACCAGCACCGCTTAATTTATTGATGTACTTATCAGTATTTGAATTAGGATAAATAATTCTATTGTCAGGATAACCAGCAGCATTTAGTGGAGCAGCTTTAGTTGGATCTAAATTTGGATTTCTAAAGAAAACCTGATTAATATCATAATTGTAAATACCCTCTAAAGTACCTATTAAACCAAATGGTAACTTAACATCCATAGCTAAACTAGTTTTAAAAGATTGCGGTGCTTTTACATTTGGTGTTAACAAAGATATTGCGTTTGGTAATGCTTGACCTGGTGTAGGTTGTGTAGCAGGTAAATAAGTATTAATATCAGGATTAAATTTTCTATTTGGTATAGGGTTAAAATTATTTTGTAATACTTCAGAAAACTGAAGTAATCCAGAATCTCCTGCCTGGCTAACAATCCAAACTTTAGGAATACCACCAGAGTAAACACCTACTGCACCTCTAAATTGTAAAGTTCTATCACCTTTTACATCATAATTAAAACCAAACCTCGGTGATACTAATAAAGCAGAACTTGGTAAAACACCTGTGTCTAACTTTTCGCCGTTAGCAAACGTTAATGGTGTTAGCAATGGATGGCTTAATAAATCTTGTTTATAAGTATATAAATCTCCTCTAATACCAAAAGATAAACGTAATCTATCATTTACGGTAAAGTCATCTTGTGCATATAAAGAATACTTAGAATCTTTAAAAGTTGGAAAAGCCTGAGCGTATCCAGGAGTTAAAGAAAAGGTTTTTGCATAACCTATGGGATCTGCATCATTTCTAAAATCATCAAAAGAATTAAAAATATAGTAGCTAGTTGCGAAACGTTGAAAACCGTTTTGTGTTGTACTCGTTTCAAACTCTATACCTCCTAATAAATTATGTCTCCCTATTGTAGTCTGTATATAATCTATAACATTGTAAGATTCTACGTCTCTTAAGTTACCAAAACTAAAAGGCTCGTATCCAAAAGAAGTGAAAGGTCTTCCGTCTTTTAAGATATCCACAAAAGGAAATACAGAACTATTTGAAGTTCTTGGTTCGTTTTGGTTAGAGTATGAAGCTCTTAGCGTATTAGAGAATCTACCGCCGCCAAAAGTAGAGTTTAATTCTGCTACTAATGAGTAGTAGTTGTTATCAGTAAAATAATTTGAATTTTCGAAAGCTAAGGCATTGTTATCTGTTCTTGAACCATTTACAGGGTAAGGACTACCAATAAAAGGGTTTGTAGAGTTACTTAAAAAAGATGGACTTTTACTTTCTAGCTGAGAATAACGGAGTGTAAACTTATGATCTTTATTAATATTCCAATCTATTCTACCTAATAAGTTTAAACGCTCACTTTCGAAACCATAACCATCGTATCCACCAGTTTCGTAACCATAAGTATCTCTTAAGTATTGGCTTATTTCATCTAATTCAGCTCTTGTTGGTCTATTAGCTCTTGGGTTAACTCCAAAATCAGATGGGTCAACAGAAGCTAATCTATTTTGACCAGGTCTAGATTGCTTATCAGATTCAACACTGGCAAAGAAGAATAACTTATTTTTGATGATAGGACCACCAAGTCTAAATCCGTAAATTTTCACATCATTAGGATTTGGAATTAATTCATCATATCCTCCAACTCTTGTACCTACATTATTCTGATTTCTAAAGTACGTGTAAGCAGAGCCAGAAAACTCATTTGTTCCAGAACGTGTTGTAGCGTTAACAGCACCACCGATAAAACCAGACTGCCTAACGTCTACAGGAGTAACGTTAACAGAAATTTCACCTAAAGCGTCTAATACAATTGGATTTGCTTGACCTCCAGGTAAATTAGTTCCGATACCAAAACTGTTGTTAAAATTAGCGCCATCAACCGTGATATTATTTTGACGATAGTTACCACCACCAATACTATTACCTTGTGCTTGTGGAGTTACTCTGGTTAAACTGTTAATACCTCTATTAATTGTAGGAATTTCATTAATCTGGGCCGTTCCAATATTTGTAACAGAGCCTGATCTGTCTGAACTTAAAATTGAGTTACCACCGGCAGTTACAACTATTTCACTTAATTCTGTACTCGCCTGTGATAAAGTAACATTTAAGACAAACGGCTCTCCTAGAGTTAAGAAAATATTACTTGAAGTTTTTGCTTGATAACCTACATAAGTTACTTGAACTGTGTAAGGACCGCCCGGTCTCATGTTTAAAAGGGAAAATCTACCGTCTGCATTGGTAGTAGTTGCATAAACCGTACCTGTTGGTAAGTGTGTTGCCTTTACAGTACCTCCAATAATAGTTTCTTTAGAGTCTCGCACCGTTCCAGTCATACTACTTGTCGTAATTTGCCCATAAGCCACAGACGTAACTGCCAGCATCAGAACAAACAAGTAATTTAGTGTTAGTAAATACTTCTTCATAAATTAATAAGTTAGTGTTAATTGTCAACAAAGATAAGTTGAAGAAATCACATTGCATTAACATTTACATTAAATTAATGTTAAATCCACAAAGAATTTATTAACATTTTACAAATATCACATCTTAAATAAAGCTAAATGCGTTTGGATGTGAATACTTATCTCCCCTTTTAGATTATTTTCTTAAATTCGAAGCCAAATTTAAATAGATATGAACTACGATCTTATTGTTATTGGTAGCGGTCCGGGTGGTTATGTTGCTGCAATCAGAGCTGCACAACTAGGCCTAAAAACAGCTATTATAGAAAAAGAATCTTTAGGTGGAATTTGCCTAAACTGGGGATGTATACCAACAAAAGCTTTGTTGAAAAGTGCTCAGGTTTTTGAATATATCAACCATGCTGCTGATTATGGTATTAAAGTAAACGGTGCCGAGGCTGATTTTGAAGCCGTTATAAAAAGAAGTCGTGGCGTAGCAGATGGCATGAGCAAGGGAATCCAGTTCCTGATGAAGAAAAATAAAATTGATGTCATCATGGGATTAGGTAAAATTAAAAAAGGTGGTAAAGTAGAAGTTAAAGCAGCTGATGGTTCTGTTAAAGAATATACTGCAAAACACACTATTTTAGCAACAGGTGGTCGCTCCAGAGAGCTTCCAAACTTAAAACAAGACGGCAAAAAAATCATCGGCTATCGCGATGCTATGGTACTTCCAAAACTACCTAAAAGCTTAGTAGTTGTAGGTTCTGGTGCTATAGGTGTGGAATTTGCCTATTTCTATGCAACCATGGGAACCAAAGTTACCATTGTTGAGTTTATGGATAATATTGTGCCAGTTGAAGATGAGGAGATATCAAAACAGTTAGCTCGCTCTTTCAAAAAAGTAGGTATAGAAATCATGACCAAATCTTCTGTAGAAGCTGTTAATACCAGCGGAGAACTTTGCAAAGTTTCTATTAAAACAGAAAGCGGAGTTAAAGAAATAGAAGCTGAAGTTGTTTTATCTGCTGTTGGTGTAACCACCAATATAGAAGGAATTGGATTAGAAGAAGTTGGCGTTAAAACCGATAGAGGAAAAGTTTTAGTAGATAAATTCTATAAAACTAATGTAGAAGGGGTTTACGCCATTGGCGACATTGTGATGGGCCAAGCTTTAGCACACGTAGCTTCTGCAGAAGGCATTATTTGCGTTGAGAAAATTGCTGGTCATCACCCAGAGCCTCTAGACTATAACAACATCCCAGGATGTACGTACTGCTCTCCAGAAATTGCTTCGGTTGGTTATACCGAGAAAAAAGCTAAAGAAGCAGGTTACGAAATCAAAGTAGGTAAATTCCCATTCTCTGCCTCAGGAAAAGCAAGTGCAGCTGGTGCTAAAGATGGCTTTGTTAAAGTTATTTTTGATGCTAAATATGGCGAGTTCCTTGGCGCACACATGATAGGAACTAACGTTACCGAGATGATTGCTGAAGTTGTAGTAGCTAGAAAACTAGAAACTACCGGTATGGAAATCATCAAATCTGTACATCCACACCCTACCATGAGCGAAGCCATTATGGAAGCTGCTGCAGATGCTTACGGAGAAGTGATTCATTTATAAATTAGTTTGTTAGTTGGTTGGTTTGTTAGATAGTTAGTTTGATAGATGGCTAGTTTGTAGATGGCTAGTTTGTTAGATGGTTAGTTTGTTAGATGGTTAGTTTGTTAGATGGTTAGATGATTAGTTAATTTATCTTTAATTTCTAACCAACTAATATCTAATAAAAAAAATTACGACAAGCCCTAACAAACTAACCAACTAATACCTAACAAACTAACCAACTAATACCTAACAAACCAACCAACTAGTACCTAACCAACCAACTAATACCTAACAAACCAACCAACTAATACCTAATAAACTAATCAACTAACACCTAACAAACCAACCAACTAATACCTAACAAACTAACCAACCAACTACCATGAAACTCCATACCATAGATACCGGTTTTTTTAAATTAGATGGTGGCGCTATGTTTGGTGTTGTGCCTAAAGCTATTTGGAATAAAACCAACCCGGCAGATCAAAACAACTTATGCACTTGGGCTATGCGTTGTTTATTAATTGAAGATGGTGATAGACTAATTTTAATTGATAACGGTATTGGTGATAAACAAGATGAAAAATTTCTAAGTCATTATCATTTACATGGCGATGCTACTTTAGAAAGCTCGCTAGCAAAACTTGGTTACAGTAAAGATAATATTACAGATGTTATTTTAACACACTTACATTTCGACCATTGCGGGGGGTCTATTATTAAAGAAGACAATCGTCTAGTTCCAGCGTTTAAAAATGCAACTTATTGGAGCAATCAACAACATTGGGAATGGGCTGTTTTACCCAATGCAAGAGAAAAAGCATCTTTTCTAAAAGAAAATATCTTACCTATTCAAGAAAGCGGACAGCTAAAATTTATACCTGTTGAAGATGGTTATACCTTCTCAGAAAACATCAAGATACGTTTTGCTTTTGGTCATACTGATGCCATGATGCTCCCAGAAATCATCATTGATGACACAACATTCTTGTATATGGCAGATTTACTTCCTTCCGTAGGGCATATTCCGCTACCCTATGTGATGGCTTATGATATGTTTCCTTTGAAAACTTTAGAAGAGAAAAAAAGGATATTAGAACTGGCAGAAAAAAACAACTACGTTCTTATACTAGAACACGACCCATTACATGAATGCTGTACTTTACAGATGACAGATAAAGGAATAAGATTAAAAAACACCTTCCATTTAAAAGATTATCAACAAAACGTCATTTAAATAAAACAAGCATTTAATGGCAATATTTTTGGGATTGTAAAACCTAAAAAAATATATGCCGAAATATTTATATGTACTCCTCCTCTTTACAGCCATTTTAAGTGCTTGTGATAATTTAGAATTTAGCCCTAACCAAGCTTTTGATAAAAATAGTCCCACAAATTTAAATCATAAAAACTTAGCGTTACTTTATCAAAAACCAGTTACCTCAGATACACTAAGATTTATACTTAGTGGTGACACTCAAAGAGCTTATGATCAAGCTGTTGATTTAGTAAGGGTAGCCAATAAAATTCCAAACCTAGATTTTCTAATCATTAATGGAGATATTTCTGATTTCGGTCTCTTACAAGAGAAAGAATGGATTTATGATATTTTCAAGCAATTAAAAGTCCCTTATATCGGAGTTGTAGGCAATCATGATTTAATTGCAAATGGTGTATTGGTTTATCAGAGAATGTTTGGCGATTTTAATTTCAGCTTCACCTACAAAGACATCAAATTTATCTGTCATGACACTAATAGTAGAGAATATAATTTTAATGGAAAAGTACCAGACTTAGACTGGATAAGAAAAGAGCTACAAAACACAGATGACGTTGAAGGAATTGTTTCCGTAGCCCATATCCCGCCAAGATCAGGAGATTTTGACATGAATTTAAGAACACCATACGAAGAATTGTTAAATAGCAATCCAAAGACTATTGTTTCACTACATTCTCATGAAAACGATAATGCGGCTTATTTCCCCTTCGAAGGAAGTATCCCTTTTATTGTATCTGAAGCTGTTGTAAACCGAGAGTTTTTATATGTGGAAATTGTCAACGGTAAACTTATTAAATATGAGAATATTAAGTATTAATATCATTATCGTTTTCTTATTGGCAAAAGTAGCCACAGCTCAACAGGATACGATTAAAACCAAACATTGGTTAATACCAAAATCTGTAATTACGCAATACGCAGGAAGTATAGGCTATTTAAGTGCAGGAGTTGGTTATAACTTAAATAAAAGTGGGAATAGTACACTAGATATACATTATGGTCATGTACCTGCTTCAAAAGGAGGCAGCCTACATATTGTAACAGCAAAATTTGCTTATCGCCCATTTCATATTAAAATCAATCAGCACATTACCTTAAGTCCACTAAATCCTGGCTTCTTTTTATCCTATCATGCAGGTAGCAATTTTGATTCGACATGGGATGATAATAACTATCCAAAAGGCTACTATTGGTGGTCAACAGCTTTTAGGCCACACGTATCTTTAAGTACTGAACTAAGCTTGAAATCAGAGAAAACACTCAAGTCAATAGGTATCAAAAAATTAAGTTTTTATAGTGAGTTTAACACCAATGAACTTTATTTTGTTAGCTTATTTCAAAATTCAAAATATCTAGGACTTCATGACATTTTTAAACTAGGTTTTGGCAGTAGAATTTATTTTTAAGTAATTAATTGCTCGTAAGTTTTTATTTATCAATATTTTACAATAAAAAACAACCTTTCCACTATCTGACAACCAGGTACAGATGGAATGATTTTTGTGGTAAACAATTTAAATAATTAATGAAAATTTTTCTAAAATAACTCCAACATTTTCACACAATTAACGTTAAATCAGACAAAGTTTTATTAGCTTTGCAAGCTTTCGTTATTCAGAAAAATAGAGCATATACAATAAATAGATGAGACAACTCAAGATTACGCAATCCATTACCAATCGTGAATCACAATCATTAGATAAATATCTTCACGAAATCGGAAAAGTTGATCTAATTACAGCAGAAGAGGAAGTAATCCTCGCACAAAAAATCAGAGAGGGCGACCAAGCAGCCCTAGAACGTCTTACAAAGACAAATTTACGTTTCGTTGTTTCCGTAGCAAAACAATACCAAAATCAAGGTCTTACCCTTGGCGACCTTATAAATGAGGGTAATTTAGGCTTAATTAAAGCCGCAAAAAGATTTGATGAGACTAAAGGTTTCAAATTCATTTCTTATGCAGTTTGGTGGATTCGCCAATCAATCTTACAAGCTATTGCAGAGCAATCACGTATTGTACGTTTGCCGCTTAACCAAGTAGGTTCTTTAAGTAAGATTAGTAAAGCGTTCTCAAAACTAGAACAAGAATATGAAAGAGAGCCATCTCCAGAAGAGCTTGCTGATATTTTAGAAACTACGGTTGATAAAATTTCAGATACGCTAAGTAACTCTGGTCGTCATGTATCTATGGATGCGCCGTTTGTACAAGGAGAAGAAAATACACTTCTAGATGTACTGGAAAACGACAACCCAGATACGGATAGCATGTTAATAGATGAGTCTTTATCTGAAGAAATCAAACGTTCTTTATCAACTTTAACAGAAAGAGAAAGAGAAATTATTGTTCTTTTCTTTGGTTTAAGCACTAACCATCCGCTTTCTTTAGAAGAAATTGGCGAGAAATTCAACTTAACTCGCGAACGTGTTCGTCAGATTAAAGATAAAGCCTTACAAAGACTTCGTCATACTTCAAGAAGTAAAATCTTAAAATCTTATTTAGGATAACTATCCTTTTTAAGAATAAACATTCAAAAAGACTGTCTCCAAAAAAGGCAGTCTTTCTTGCTTCAAACCAGAGTTTAGAAACTGTAAATGGTATTTACCCTCAACGCGGATATGAACCTATCCTCCCCCATAAAAGACTCTTGCTTGGTAAATTGGTAAAACGGACTAATTTTCAACTCTTTTCTTAAAGAAAACTGAAACCCTAAGTGGATTCTATTCTGATCAAAATGAGAACCCAACGCATTTTCTCTTGAGTTATACATGATTTCATCTCCAAAAATTAAGCTTAAATCATTTTTCTTATCAAGCTCTAATAATTTTTTTATCAAATTTATTTGAAATCTAACTCTTAAGTTGGAGCTTAAGTTAGCGTGTTCATCAAAATATCTTTGCTCAATTCTTAACCTATTAACAGTATTAAAAGGTCCTATATTCCTTTTATAATTAGCTTGTATATAATATCGGTTTTCTTTGCTATAAAAAGTTTCTTGGGATGTCTCAAAATATGCGTATCCAATACCTAATTCTAAGCTTTTGTTAAAATTGTATTTAATATCTGGCCTTAATAACCAAAGCTGCTCTTGATTAAAAAAACCAGTAAAACGAGGCATATACTCTACCGACATAGCAAATCTAGAGGTAAGTTTTTTAGCTATCCTGAAACTCATCCAGTTTTCTAGAGGTTGCGCTTCGGCATAAACATTGCTAAACAGAAATATATAAAACAGAATTATTTTTTTTGAAAACATTCAGATCATCCTAAAAATTTGCAATTTACAATCAGCAAATTAATTTAGGCCTAAACCATAGCTATATTTTACAAATGAAAGATATTCCTTTAACCGTTAAAAGATCCATAGAGCTTTTAGGATTAGTACTCATCATGACTGTTATCTTTTTAGGTAGCGATATTATTATGCCCTTATTGATGGCCTTTTTCATCAGCATTATGCTGTTACCAGTTTATCGTTTCTTCAAAAACTATAAATTTCCAGACATTATTGCTATCATCATCCCCATCATCACTTTACTAATTATTATTGCAGGACTCATTTGGTTTTTATCTTCTCAAATAGCTGTTCTGGTTGATGATTTCCCTCAGATTAAACAAAATGTAAACACCCATTTAAATTCTTTAAGCTATTGGATTAATAAAACCTTCAATATCTCATCTAAAGAACAAATAGATTTTATTAATGAACAAAGCAATAAACTATTGAGCTCTGCCGGTAATATTTTGTCAGGCGCAGTAGGCTCTGTTTCTGGTTTTTTCTTGTTCTTTGGGCTTTTACCTATTTATATTTATCTATTCCTGTTTTATAAAAACTTATTCCTAAGATTTATTTTCATGTGGTTTAGAAATGATAGCCATGAGAAAGTTAAAGAAAGCCTTAAAGCAACTGAAACTATCATTAAAAGTTATTTAATTGGTTTACTGATACAAGTAACTTATATGACCATTTTACTAGGTGGTATTCTAATGCTCATTGGTATTAAACATGCCTTGTTGATTGGGGTTATTTTTGCGCTTTTAAATCTAATCCCCTACATAGGAGCCCTATTTGGTAACATCATTGGTGTTTTGCTTACGCTAACATCATCCGAAGAGTTGTGGCCAGTTATAACAGTTCTGGTTGTTATTGCTGCTGTACAGTTTTTAGATAATAATATTTTAATGCCGAAGATTGTAGGTTCAAAAGTTAAAATTAATGCTTTGAGTGCTATTTTAGGCGTTATTATAGGTGGTACGCTTGCTGGTATATCAGGTATGTTTTTGGCCTTACCTATTATTGCTGTACTAAAAATTATTTTTGACCGCTCAGAAATGTTTAAACATTGGGGCGTTTTATTGGGTGATGATAAACCAGAAGAAAGCCCCATGAATTTAGAGAAAACTTAAATTTTCATGATCTACTTAGCAACAACTCCATTTAACAATTGAAAAGTTGCACCATCAGGATTTTCATTGATTTTTAATTTCCCTTTGATGGTGATAGGCTTATTGGAGAATTTTATTGGAGTATCCATCATCACCTCTACCATTTCTGGGATATCGCCCTCGCCACAAAACTGACATTGCATAATGGGTAAAACAGATAGTAAAAACGTTTTGTGTAAAGCAGCAGTTTTAAGCGGAACGATATATCCCGGTAAGTTAATGACTGTTCCGTTTAAAGCCATTAAAGGTGGCGGAAAATATGGTTCATAATTTCCTGTAGCATTTTTCTTAATGGTTCTGGTACTTAGTAAATCCCAATATTTATTCATTAAAGGGATGTGTTTAGGTGCTTGTGCAAAAACAGATGAGCATGTAGCTACTCCAATAAAAAACAATAAAAATAAAACCCTTCTCATCAATTATTTAAAATTTTGGCAATATCATAACGGTAAACTTGTATAGCTGGTATGATAGCAGCTATAATACCCAGTCCAATACCAGCCCATAAAACATAAAATTCATCATTTAAGAATAAATAGCCAGAGAATAAAACTTGTGATGCTCCATCTAAACTACCTAAAATCTCTACTAATGTATGCCCAGCAGCTAAACCTAACAAAGCACCGGTAAAAGTAAGTATAACACCTTCAATCAGCATCATAAAAAAAAGCTGTTGTTTTGAAGCTCCTAAAATACGTAGCACAGCTAAATCATATTTACGTTCTTTAAGCGATGTAAACAAGGTTACAAAAACACTTACAGCAGCAATAACCATAATCAAAATGGCAAAATAATGCAAAACATCAAAGCCAATACCTACTATAGAGAATAAACGAGCGCTTTCTATAGCTGGCGATGCTGCCTGTAAACTGGTTTGCTCATTAATCATTTTAGGGAATAAAACAGTTGATACCGGAGAGCGATATTGGATTAAGATGGAGGTAATATCTTGCTCTTCTTCAATAATTTCTTCATGATGATGCATACCCCAAATACTAGACAATGGTGTAAGCACCAATTGGTCGGCACTAGTATTTTGTTTGCTTAAAATACCTACTACACGATAGGGATGTTCCTCATGTACCTCTGCCCCAGTGGTTAAACCATGTGAGCCGTAAATAAGAGCACCTAATTTTAAATTCTTAGCTTTGGCAACATCGGCGCCAATAACAACTTCAAAATTTTTACTCCAAAGTTTACCTTCTGCTATTTGTAACTGATGCAATTGTAAAAAAGATGGCTCGGTACCTACAATCCTATAACCTTCATAACTATCCCCCAAAGCAATAGGTACAGCCTTTTTCACCATTTTATTTCTCTTAATTTCTTCAAAATTCTGTAAAGGAATATTGCCCGTTGGGAAATCAATAAAATAAACGCTACTTAATATCAATTGTAAAGGACTGCCTTTGGCACCCACAACTGCATCAACATTTGCGGCATTACTTTCTAATTTTTGCGTTAGCTGATGAGAAACTAAGATGAGTGTGGTGATGATAGCCATACCAAAAGCTACCAACAATACACTCAAAAAAGATGATAACTTTTTAGCTTTTAATGCTTTGATACTTATCCCTACAATCGTCATAACCTAAATTTGATAAGTATTTTGAAAACAATCTTTAACTCTTTTATCATGTGTGGCGATAATTAAACCAGCCTGATTTGCAGCTGCCTGAGCTAGAAAAAGATCTAAAACTGCTTTAGCATTTTCATCATCTAAACTTGATGTAGGTTCATCTGCGATAATGTATTTAGGTTTATTTAAAACTGCCCTCGCGATAGAAACTCTTTGTAATTGCCCTACGCTTAATTGTTTAGGATAATGGTTTAACTTATCGCTAATCTGTAATTGTTCTAAAACTTCCAAAATACGGTTTTTATCTTCTTTAAGCTTGGCAAATTTTTGTGCTACCCGCAAATTTTCTGAAACAGTTAAACTAGGTATGAGATATGATTTCTGAAAAACAATACCCAAATGTCTGGCTCGCCATTGGTCTAAATCATTTCCTGTAAGTTGATACAAATCTTGTTGATTGATGTTAACTATACCAGAAGATGGCTTTAATAAACCTGTTAAGATATTTAGTAACGTTGTTTTACCACTACCAGAATTACCTAAAACAAGGCAATGCTCATCAGATTTAATGGTTAAATCTTTAAAATGAATGGTTTTAGTATCAGGATAAGTATAAGTTATTCCGCTTAAGATTATCATGCTATCAAGCTATTTAATTTACAAATAAGCAATTTTTAAGGCTTTGAAGTATCATCTATTTGTTGAAAAACAAAAAGCTTAACGCATAAAAAATGCCGGCTTAACCGGCATTTTTGATTTATAAAATACTTCTTGAAATCCCTAATTCTAGCCCTCTAAGTTCTGCTAATCCGCGTAAGCGACCAATAGCAGAATAACCCGGATTGGTTTTCTTAGTTAAATCATCTAACATTTGATGACCGTGATCTGGCCTCATCGGAATATTTACCTGTCTTTTTTGCATTAATTGAACAAGCTCTGCAACTACTGCGTACATATCTACATCTCCTTCTAGGTGGTTATCCTCATAAAAATCACCAAATTCATTTCTTCTGGTACTTCTTAAATGTAGGAAGTTGATACGCTCTCCAAACTGACGGACCATTGCTGGTAAATCGTTATCAGGTCTTACGCCAAAAGAACCTGTGCAAAAGCATAAACCATTACTTAAAGATGGTACAGCATCAACCAAAGCTTGAATATCTGAAGTGGTACTTACCACACGTGGCAAACCTAATATCGCATAAGGTGGATCATCTGGGTGAATAACCATTTTTACACCGCATGATTCTGCTACGGGTATCACTTGCTTTAGGAAGAAAATTAAGTTTGCTCTGAGTTGAGCAGCATCGATACCAGCATACTGGTCTAATGCTAATTGAAATTTCTCTACCGTGAAACTCTCTTCGCTACCGGGCAAGCCTGCAATAATATTTCTTTCTAACAAAGCTTTATCAGCATCACTCATAGCAGCAAAACGCTCTTTAGCTCTATTAATATCATCGGCTGTGTAATCTTGCTCTGCTCCTTTCCTTCTCAGGATAAATAAATCAAAAGCAATAAAAGCCGCTTTCTCAAAACGTAACGCTTTAGAGCCATCCGCAACAGTAAAAGCTAAATCGGTACGTGTCCAGTCTAAAACTGGCATAAAATTATAAGTAACCGTATAAATACCGCAAGCAGCTAAGTTTTGAAGAGATTGCTTATAATTTTCTATATGCAATAAATAATCTCCTGTTTGGGTTTTTATAGCTTCTGATACAGGTACGCTTTCTACAACGTTCCAAACCAAACCAGCATGTTGTACTTCTGCTTGTCGCTTTTTGATTTCTTCAACTGTCCAAACTTGCCCGTTAGGAATATGATGAAGTGCTGTAACAACCCCCATGCATCCGGCTTGTAGAATATCTGATAAGCTTACCGGATCATTTGGACCATACCAACGCATGGTTGGCAACATTTGATATGACATTTAAACTAAATATGTAAATTAAACCCCTCCGAAAGTAGCAAAACCACCGTCAACATTAACAATTGTACCTGTTACAAATTTAGAAGCATCACTTAACAGCCAAATTAAAGCGCCTTCTAGCTCTTCTGCTTTTCCAAAGCGTTTATACGGAGTTTGTTTGATAACTAAATTTCCTCTATCTGTATAGCTACCATCTTCTTTGGTTAGTAAAGTTCTGTTTTGCTCTGTTAAGAAGAAACCTGGTGCAATAGCATTCATTCTGATTTGATCTTTATAACGATTAGCCAATTCTACTGCAAACCATTTGGTATAAGAATCTATCGCTGTTTTTGCCATGCTATAACCTAAAACCTTGGTAATAACACGTTGTGAAGCCATAGAAGATATGTTAACGATACTACCGTTACCGGTTTTAGCTATCTCTGCACCAAAAACTTGTGTAGGTAAAACGCTTCCAAAAAGGTTAAGATCTAAAACTTGCTTTAAGGCTGGAATATCTAACTTAAAAATATCTGCTGATGGGTCTATCACGGCACCGGGCATATTACCACCAGCACCATTTACTAAACCATCTATTTTACCAAAGGCTGCTAAAACTTGTTCTTTTGCTTTTAAAAGGCTCTCTTCATTTAAAACATCTGCAACTACAGCTATAGCTTTACCGCCTTTAGCTTTAATAGCTTCTGCTCTTTCTTTTGCTACAGCCTCATTTCTCCCTAAAATAGCAACGCTACCACCCGCTTCTGCAATAGCGTTTACAAAAGACTCGCCTAAAACACCTGTTGCGCCGGTTACAATAATTACCTTACCTTCCAGAGAGAAAGGGTTATTTTTGTTCATCATCATATTATCATTAAATTGGTTTTGTGTCTTTTAGTTGACGAATGCGAAATTATAAAATTAAATGAATTGGGCATTAATTAATTGAAATTAAGCAATTGATACAAAGAATATTATTAAGATTTCAAAAGCTGAATAATGTTTTGATAGGTTTGACTAACAGCCATAGCAATGATAGCCAATGAATCCCCTGCATACACCTCTCGGTATGCTATACTTTTATCCAGATAAAGAATATGAGTAAAAATTGTTCCTACTGGCTTATCTGTTGCCTCGCTACCTCCTGAGCTACATAAGCCTGTAATAGCCACAGCCATATCTGCATGTATGAAGTGTTTTAAGCCTATGGCCATTTGCCGGGTTACCTCGGCAGATTCTGGCGTATAATGTTCAATCAAGGCATCGCTTACGCCGAGATATTGCTTTTTCAAATCGCCATCATAGCAAACTAAACCGCCTTTAAACACAGCACCAGAACCTTCTACGGTAGCAAAACCAGCACATAAGGCTCCTGAGGTTACACTTTCTGCAAAAGCTATGGTTAACTTTTTATCTTTTAACAATTGGCAGCATTTTTTGGCTAATTCCTCCATGGTTATGGATTTACAATTTTAAAGCCAACACTTCCCTACTCTATCAGTAAAGAATCTTCTGTATCATCTGTTAAGCTAAATTGGTTGTTATCTGTCCCGGCAATACCTTCTACAGAACCATGGATGTGGGCTGCGTTTAACATGACTTTTTCCAATTGCTTTTCGCGAGCTTTCCATAATTTCTCCATAGCATCTCGTTCTCTTTGGATGCTCATTTTCATGCTTAGGAAACCTTCACGGATGGCTTTCCATTGCTCGGCAAATTCATTCCCCGTAAGATAATCATACAACATGTGCATTTTATCTCCTTTATTTTCTTGAGAACGGGCTACTCCTGCTATTTTAATGATACCATCTCTTAATAAATGAGCAACTGCTTTAACTTCCGCAAAAGAGCAAATCCAAACGCCGTCTCTTTCACCAAAGCAATCCATGCCTTTTGGATAAACTTGGCTAACAATAACCGCAACATCTACTCCAGTACTACGCATATCTCTTTTGAGTTTTTCTATCCATTCCATAGAAAAATCTTTGGTGCGCTTACTTTCATAAATGATTTTACCACAATCTTGCCCAAATTTATTACGTACCAATTGTACGCAATCTGCTCCGCGAACACCTTTCCCTACTTCTGAAATCATATCAAAAGGGAAACTGTTTTTTAAGAGTTCTTCTAAAATAAGTTCCTGAACCTCACCTTGCAATTGCATAGAGCCTTGCTCGGCTTTTCTACGCATTTCTTCTGCCAGCTTCTTCTGATCCTCGATTTGCTTTTCTAATTCTCTAACTTTAAGCTGGTACTCGGTATCTTTCACACTATTTTTTTCTGCCTCTTGTTTTCTTATTTGTTCCACAAGCTCTTGACGCTGCTCTTGCAACTTTCTTTGTAGCTGAATTTCAAGTTCTGCTTCTTTATCTTTTAAAGCTTGTTCTTGTTTTAAAAACTCTAATTCCTTTTGGCGGGCAAGCTTTAATTTCTCTTCGTTTTCTTTATTATTTTGTTCTAATAAGGCAAGTTTATTCTCAAAATCGTTAGCAATTGCCTTACGTAAATTTTCTTCTACATTTTGCTGCAATAACTTTTTTTCTTGTTGCAAGCGTAGCTCAAAAGCTTGCTCCTGCTGTTGTTTCTCTTTAGCAAGATCTTCTAGCTTTTTCTTAAATTCCTCATCCTTTTGCTTTGTAAAAGAGAGCATTTTTTCTCTCAATTCCTTCTTATACTCCTCTGTCATGGCTTCTTCCATAGGAAAAACATGAGCGCAGTTAGGACATTTAATTTCTGTAGACATGGATAATATTTTGATTAAAATTTACATCGCTAAAGCTAAAAAAAATAGCAAATTATACCTAATGCTTGTAACTATTTTAAAAGCATGAGTACAGAAGCTAGTAAAGTAATGGCAATGATAAACCAACGGAAAGTTTTATCGGTTAATTGTTTTACAACGCTTATCCCTACATAAGCACCTAGTAAAATGGCAGGTATGGTTAAAAGGTTTAATACAAAACCATCCCAATGGATGGTATGCCACACAAAAACATGGAAAGGAACTTTAAAAACATTTATCACAAAGAAAAACCATGCTGTTGTACCTATAAAAGAGTTTTTATTTAGCCTCATAGATAAAAAATATACTGCCATTACGGTACCTGCTAAATTTCCTATCATGGATGTAAAACCTCCGGCTATGCCCATAGAAGCGGCAAAAGCGGGATGTTTAGGGATTTTCTCTCTATTTGTTCGCTCCATCCAAATCATGACGATAACGCTTAAAACAATAATTACAGCCATAAAGGCTCTAAAAATTGCATCATTGATATAGGCACCAACCCAAGTTCCTAAAATAATTCCTAAAGCGGCCCAAGGGAATAGTTTTTTTAGATAGGACCACTCGGCATGGCGATGGTAATATATAACCCCAAAAACATCAGCTATAATGAGCATGGGTAAAATAATACCACTTGATGATTGTCCTCCAAAATAGATAGCCATAACTGGCACAGAGAGCATACTGGTACCATGAATACCGGTTTTAGACATTCCAACTAAAAATGCCACCAGCATAATTACCCAAACTTGGGTGATATCATAAGAAAAGGAAAAAATCTCTATCAAAACGCCTAGGTTATGAGGAACAAAACAACTAAGAATTTATGTGATAGAAGAATTTATTTTAGGATGTTGAGCTGCTAGTGGCAGAGAGAAATAAAAAGTAGAGCCTTTACCTAACTCGCTTTCTATCCAAAAATTGCCTTCATGTCTATTGATGATTTCTTTAGAGATAAACAGACCTAAACCCAAACCTTGAAATTGCATAGCTGTTTTATCAACCCTGAAATAACGATCAGATATATGTGCGATATGATGATCAGAAATACCTATGCCATAATCTTGTACAGCCACAACCAAGTGCTTATCATGTACTTTAGAGGTTACACTTACCTCTTTAGCATTGGGCGAATATTTGATAGCGTTTGATAAAAAATTATAAATAACCTGTTCTATTCTAAATTTATCTCCGTTAATACTCACCTTTGCTGATTCTAATAAATTAATTTGATGAGTAGGCGATATATTTTGAATACTGGCAATGCTTTCTTCTAGTGTTTGATGAAAATCAAACTCTTTAATATGGTAAGTAAGTTTTCCTGCATTTATTTTAGATACGTCTAGCAAATCGGCAATTAAAATTTCTAGTCTTTTTAAGTTTTTGGAAGCTTTCAATACAAATGAATAAGCCTTATCATGCTTATTTAATGATTTTTCTATCAATTGGATAAAAGCTTTTACGCTGGTTAAAGGTGTTTTAAGTTCATGACTGGCAATGCTTAAAAATTCATCCTTTTTAGCAGATAGTTCTTTTTCTGCTTGTTGCAGCAATTCTTGTTCTGTGATATCGATAATACTCCCAATAAATCCGGCAAACTCCCCGTCTATATCATAAGGGTTTGCTTGCGCATACACCCATCGTAAAGCACCATCATCTCTTCTGAGCTGAAATTTATTTTGATAAGACTGTTTCGTGGCTATTGCATTTGCCCAGCCTAGTTTACGCTCTTCATCGTTTAAAGACGGGATAGCCTTTCTAAATCCTTCACCTAAACTTTCGGTTACGCTAAGCCCTGTAAAAGCTGTCCATTGTTTGTTAACATAAACAAAATGACCTTCAGCATCAGACTTCCAAACCATAAAAGGTGTTTCGTCTGCTAAAGTTTTGAAATATTCTTCGCTGTCTTTTAACTGCTTAAGTTGTTGTTTTTGATCATGAATATCGCTATTAGAACCTACCCAAACAAGAACCTCATTCTCCTTATTTTTTAGCGGAACTCCTTTAATCAAATGCCAACGATATTCTCCTTTTGTATTTTGCAAGCGAGCTTCTATGGTAAAGTTCTGGTCGTATTTCATGGCCTGCGACCAAAGTATCTGAACAATAGCTTTATCTTCTGGATGCACAGTATCATACCAATTCCACCCATTTGAAGATGTTTTACCTACATAATCTAGCCAAAGTTTATTAACATAAATAAGTTCTTTACCATTGGCAGAAGTCATCCAAACTTTCTCAGGCATTGTATCAGCCATAGATGCAAAGCGGTCTTTACTTATTTCCATTTCTTGGTTGGCCAAAACCAAATCTGTTACATCAAAACCAAAAGTAGCGATACCGTCTACACTACCTTCATAATCATAAACAGGGGTAACTAAATAATCTAGATAAATATTAACCATTTCGCCTGCTTCATTTTTATATCTGGCTCTATGGCGTTTTCCTTTAGCAGCGATGCCTGTTTTATAAACTTGTTCACTAATCTCTCTATCCTCATCGCTTAATAAATCTGGAAACAACTCTTCAGGTGTTTTTCCTAAATAATCCTCACGCTGAGTAAAATCTGTAATAGCTTTATTTACAAAAGTATATCTCAACTCAGGACCTCTTCTTATCGATATGTAAGCTGGAGCATTCATGAAAACAGATTTAAACTCTTCTTGCTGCCGCTTGATAATAGTATTAAACTGTTGGGTTTTTGAATCAATTTCTTTTTTAGCAGAAATATCTATCACATAAGTAATTGCATCCCCACTTTTATCATTTATTAATCTTGATGAACCTACTAAAACCCATACTTTACTACCGTTTTTATGAAAATATTGTTTTTCAAATGGCACACACTCTCCTTGCTCTTTTAATTGCTGTAAAGCGTGTAAAGATTCTTCCTTAAACTCCGGAGGTGTTAGTTGATCCCAACGGATAAAACCATTTTCTAATTCTTCTCTGGTATAACCAATAATATCCAAAAAAGCATCATTAGCATCTAAAATTAAGCCGTTAAAATCTGATATTAAAATACCCAATACATTAGCATCGTAGATACGTCCAAATTTATGCTCGGCACTTTTAAACTTATTTTTGGCATTTTGTATAGTTGTACTGATGCTTTTTCTAAGCAGTAAAAAAAATAAAATAGCCGCAACTAATAAAATAGTAATGATGATTTTAAAAGTTATCAAATCAACACTATCTATAAAAAATAAAATAACGGTAGTAGAAATAATGAAAAGAAGTGCTACTGATGCTATCTCAAGGGTTTGGTAAACTTTCTTTTCATTCATAGGCTAAGAATAGTTAGAGCTATCATCAAATTAAATAGTTTTTATACTGTGAGAAAATTAATGATTTATGATATATATCACTAAAATTATACCATCTTATTATATAATATAATCTATTAAAGGCATACTTTTAGATATCTTTAAGAATTAAAATTTATATATTATGATTATACAGGTTAATACAGACAACAACATTGAAGGTAAAGAGAGATTGAATGAATATGTTAAAGGTGTAATAAGCGAAAGCTTAGACAGATTTAGCGGTCATATTACTAGAGTTGAAGTGCATTTAAGTGATGAAAATGGGCAAAAAGAAGGCGCTGATGATAAGCGTTGTTTATTAGAAGCAAGGGTGGAAGGTTTAAAACCTGTTGTAGTTACCAACTTTGCAGAAAATTTACATAAAGCGGTAGACGGGGCCATCAATAAAATGAAAAGTGCTTTAGATAGTGCTATCGGAAAAATAAAAGAACATTAATAAAAATCTTTCTTTAAGGTGTTTAAATTTCATCAACGTAAGGGTTATCTTTTTTGTTACCTTACAGCAAATCTTTAGATTTATGAAATTTAAACACCTTTTTATATAAAAATAGCTATGGCGAAAACTAAACTTACTGTAAATAATAATGGTTCTTTAAAAGTAGAAGGCGACTTTGAAATTGTAGATAAAGCCGGAAATGTGTATCATTTGGGGGGCAGAGAAATAATTTCTTTATGCAGATGTGGATTATCTAAAAATAAACCTTTTTGTGATGGTGCACATAAAGGTCATTTTGAACATGATGCTACTGCTTTTGACCTTCCACCAAGGAATGTTTAAAATATAAAAGCAGCCTGCGAAAAATCAGGCTGCTTTTATAACTAACATTTAAGAATAAAAATTATTGTGCTCTTCCTGTTTGTTTATCTTTTTGTCTTCCGATGATGTAACCCGTACCAGCACCAACAACCCCGCCTATTGCAGCACCTCTACCATCTTTTTTATCTACTAAAATACCAGTTACTGCACCTGCACCTGCACCAATAACAGCACCTTTTGCGGCAGAGCTCCAACCTTTTTTCTCTTGTTGTGTAGCAACAGTATTATTTCCTGATGATACGGAAGATGAAGATTTGTAATTGCTATTACGAACTTCTTCTCTTGCGGCAGCTTTGGCTGCTGCTATTTCTTCTGCTCTTTTTGCTTCGTCTTTTCTGGCTTGTTCTGCCCTTTCAAAGCTATCTAATCTTAAGCTATCCCTAATTATTTTTACAGAATCTTTAAAAGTATAGGTTTGATTACCCTGATTGTTTTTTGCGTTACTATTACATGCAGATACCGCTACGGCAACTGCAAGCGACATGATGATTAGTTTCATATTCTTTAATTTATTTCTAATTTTTGAGTTAATCTAAATGTTCAGATTACCCATAGACGTAAGAAAAAATAGTGCCAACTTATAAAAGTATTTGATTACTTAGCTCTTTATCAATAGAGATGTAACCAGGATATTTGATTTGCTGATGGCCAATGGTTATGGTTGGTTTAATTTTTATGGTTACTAAACCTTTTCTTTCTTGATTCGTATTTAAAAAATCAAACACTTCTTGCTGAATTTCAGGGTCTGCCACTAACTGATAGATATTTGCCTTTAAATGAATAGGAACTTTTATGGTTGATCCTGGGGCTATACTAATTTTCTGATCTACTAAACCAGAAATCAACTCCCTGTCTTTAATTAATATGATATAGTCAAATTGATTTATTGATGCTTGTTTTGCAGTAGGATTACTAATCTGAAGATTTACTTTACCTGTTAAGGGAATATTTTTTCGTAAAAAACCTAGAGCAACGCTTGGAAGTTTAGCTAAATTGATTTCATCTGCTGATGAAAATTCTTTTATAGCTAATCCAGCTATATAAATACTATCAGCAGAAACTATCTGGTATTTACAGTCTTCAAGGGCTTTTAATTCTCTTTTCTGCCTGTTTAAACCACAAGCTGATAGGAGTGCTACCAAGGCAATAAAAATAACAGCTTTATATTTCGGATTCATGATTTTAAAATTTGAAGTATAACGCTTTGGATCTAAAAATCATATTTTGATTATTCATCCTCTAACTTCCCTTTTTGAGGATTGTCAAATTCTTCTGAAGTGCCGGTAATAGGTGGGTTACCCTGAAATTCTGCATTAACATCATCAACCCATTGTTCTTTATTAGTGGGTTGGTGTTGATTTTCATCTTGTGGATGAAAGGGAGCTCTTTCTAGGGGTTCTTGCTCTGGAATGTCTTCTGTAATGATTTTATTTTTCAGTGGTTTCATATCATGTTTTTCAGTATCAAATACAAAAACACGACCAATATTAGTTCTTTATAGCTGTAATTCTTTTGGTATCCTGATCCATACTTTCAAAAATCAAATGCTTTTCATCAATTTCTATGATAAGAAAAGGTATAGCTCTTTTTTGTCCGTCTGGCAATATTTCTTCATAACGGATGATATCACCATCTAAAACAAATGCACCTTCTGATAATATTTTTCCGGAAGACATGATTTTAGCTTTACCGCTTTTTTCAAAAATAATGTAAGGTTTATCGGCTTCAAGTTCTTCCCCTTCTCTAACGATAACAGGATTTTGTCTTAAAAACTCAACTTTTTGATAAAGCCATTTCCCCTCAATTTGCGCTGTTTTTACGCTTTGTTTACAGCTAAATAATAAAGCAAGGCTTATTAAAACGATGTATAATTTATAGTTCATTTCTATTTGCTTTATGGCTACGTATCATGGCCCCAAAATCCATCTCATATTCCATAGCTTTAACAGTTTGCATCAATCTTTTTTCTCTGGTAGGGTCTGTTTTTGCTTCGTTAATCCAGTTGATAAAGTAGTTACGCTGTGCCTTACTTAACTTCATAAAATGATCTGTAAACGTGTCTTGTTCTGCTAAACAAGCTTTTAAATCTTCCGGAATTTCTATTTTAAAATCAATATCTTCCGCTAAAGATAACTTAACCATAGCTCCACTTTCTTTAGCAATTGCTTTTCTAATGGCTTGTTTTAAAGGTAGTATATAATCTCCGTCACCAACAGGCAAAAGCGCCAAACCGCTAAACTTATAATGGTCTATTTCTCCTTTTACTCTAAAACTAACTTTACAAAATGGTTTTAACTCGGCAGCAATGTGCTTAGGAATATCGATATAAGTCCAACCGGTTTTATCGCCCATTTTACCATATTTTTTAATGAGCGTATCAAAAGTAATCATCTATACTAAAGTATAAATTATTCAGAAATATCAATGTTTAAATTGATATCTAAGACTTAATCCCTGATAGTTAAAACCCATAGCTGGCGTAAGCGATAAATTTGTTTGATTAGTTTTCTTATGCAACTGAGGAACTAAAATACCTGCTCCAGCGCCTATAGCATAACCTAAAATATTATCAGAGAGGAAGTGCTTACCCGCTTTCAGCCTTAAATAACCTACTGTAGCAGGCACCGCCGCGGCAGCTGCCCAAACATAAGGTTTTGCTTTAGAATCGGGATTAAAATCTTGAAAAACTTTAGCTACAAAAAAAGATGCAGCAGCCGTTGCAGCCGTATGCCCAGCAAAGAAAGAACGTTGGGCATCTTTATCTATACGATCTGCAGTAGGCAAATTAGTATTGTAAACCAATGGTCTACTACGATCTACCAAACCTGCTGTTAAAGTAAATGCTGCACCGGTAACCGCCATAGTTTCAACAAATAAAACCATAACTTGCCCGGTATGGGAGCGCTGATTTTTATTTAAGAATGCCATAATAGGAGCAGCCGCAAAAGAAGCGTAAAAAGGAATATAACTGTCTTTATCGGCTTTATCAGAGAAATTACCTGCGGTACCTCTGTCTATGAAAAAAACATCTTCTTTGTTTAAAGCATTTAGCTCGGCCAAAGTAAGCTCATCTTTATTTTTAATGATGCTAAGTCCTAAAACATTTAGACCTACCAAACCCGCTACTATAGGAGCGTCTGTTTTAAATTTGGTTTTATAGGGAGATATTTTTTCTTGTGCCCATGATGTTTGGAATAAGAATGTTAAAGCTATAAGTAGTGTGTAAAAAGATTTTGAGTTCATATTTTTAATTTTAGCCAAATTTGATTTTATCTACCAATCAAACCATCTGCCAAAATTATTCAAGCGTAGCTCACATTTTATAAACTATTCCGAAACTTAGGGTAGTATAACCTCCTTTTAGGTTTTCATTTTTTATCAAGCCAAAATTACTACCACTGGTATATTGTAAGTTAAGGTTCTTGCCAACCTTCATCCTAGTAAAGAAAATCGGCTCAATAAAAACATTGTTTTCTAAGGGTGCGTTTATGTTATTAACAGTAAAATCTTTCATACTGATATAATTTACGCGTATTGCCGTACCATAACTTAGAGGAAATTTAGAACCAAATAACCTCAAATCATTCTTTTTATTTTTACTAAAGTTAACCTGAGCAAAAGCTTTATTTAAAGATGCATCCTGTATTTCTGTTACAACAGGTCCATCAAAAGTTAAATCTTTATAAACCCTTCTGGAGTTACCAAAACCAAAACCGCCGTAAATTTCCAAAACACGTTCTTTTTGCTCACCAAAGGTTGTAAAATAGCCAGCACCTACCTCTAAGAAATCAGAAGTAAAATCCCTTTTATCTTTAACTTGGTCTACATAAGCTCCGCTAAAAATAATCCCTATATGATCTGAAAACGCATAAGCTGCATTGGCACTGATATTACCTTTTAAACCAATATGACCATCTACATTAAACTCGCCTTTGTTACGCAACATTGGGGTATTTGGTACATTTGGCAGGTAAAGAGAAGAACATGAAGTAAATAATAGTCCTGTTAATATTATCAAAAAGAATTTTAGCATATATGATGTTACCATTTACAAGAATCTTAAACGAAGAAAACTTAGCATTAGTTTATATTATAACTTCGAGAACTTTCTTTTTAAGGCTTTTTGATAAATCTCATGATGGCAATATCATCCATTAAAAATGTTAAAGTATTTTCATTTACACTATAACGGGTTGATTTTTTCAAGCTTTCAAGAAATAATTGCTCTCCTTGTCCTTCGCAAAATCTTTTAGTTAAGGCCATAGGAGTATTAAAATCTATACGATTATCGGTAATAACCAAAGCACCACTTAAACTATTACAACTGGTATTGCCGTAAAGTTTATTACTTGCTACATCAAAGGTGAGTTGTGGTTTTTGGTTGGGATATAAACCCTCAAAAGCTATTCTAGGACCAGAGATATAATTAAGCTCCCAAGTACCATTGAGTTGATTTTTATCTTCCGTAGCTTTTTTAACAGCGCAGCTACTGATAATGAATATGAATAATAAAATGATGTAGTTATGTTTTTTCATGATTTTTATTTTTTGATATATAAATATAATGAAAGGCTGCTGCTATCAAAACTTCTCTTCTATTCCTAAGCCAAACAGGGCGAAATCGTATTTTACAGGGTCGTCTTTATCTAACATTCTTAACTGATGGGTAAGCTCTAAAGCGGTTTGCCAATCGGTTTGTTTACGGGTAATTAAATTAAGTTTTCGGGCTACCCTATCTACATGTAAATCGCAAGGGCAAATGAGTTGAGAAGGTTTTATTCTGTTCCAGATACCAAAATCTACACCTTTATCGTCTTTACGGACCATCCAACGCAAAAACATATTTAAACGTTTACAAGTAGATTTCTGTAATGGCGATGAGATATGCTTTTTAGTTCGATGAGGAAAATCTGGCAAAGAGAAAAAATAAGACCTAAAAAAATTGAGGTTGCCTTCAGTGGTTTCAACTGCTAAATCTTCTTGTAAACAAACTGACGATTGATTTTTAATTGACTTTTTCAGTTGCGGATTTTCCAGATAAGCATCTTGATAAACTTGCTGCAATTGAAAGGGTAAAAAAGCATCTTCTAAACTCTCAAAACTACTGTAATGATGTTTAAAAAAATGGACAAAGTATAAAGTATCGGTATAATTAAAGGTACGATGTTTAAAATGCTGAAATCTTTTTAAATCTTGCTCTTGATGATTTATGATGAAATCATGAGGAGTGCCATCCATCAAATCAATCAACTCTTTACATTTATTAATGATGGTAACCCTTTGCCCCCAAGCCAAAATAGAAGCCCAAAATCCCATAATTTCTATATCCTGCCTTTTAGAAAACAAATGCGGAATACAAATAGGATCATGAGTAATAAACTCAGGTTGGTTATACTGTATCACCTTTTGATCTAGAAAAGCTTTAAGATTTATTATTTGTGACACGCTGTTTTTAGATATTAAATTTTAGATAGAAGGCTTTATACAAAGAGTAGAATTAGGATTTATTGCTTTAGGCTAATTCTACTCTTTTATTGATATGCCATACTTCAGACAGCAGTCTTCCGTCTTTCTACGTTGTACTTTCAACCCTGAACTTTCAACTTCAGACTTCGGTCATCGGACATCAGACTTCCCATCCTAATAAGCCCTTGCAAATAATACTCTTTGGCTAGATGGTTTTCCAGTTACCATACAAACACCTTCTTCCTGCTCGTTATTTAAAGGAATACATCTAATGGTAGCTTTTGTTTCTTCTTTAATTTTAGCTTCGGTTTCAGAAGTGCCGTCCCAATGTGCTGCAATAAAACCTGGCGTTTCGTCTAAAGCCTTTTTAAAATCGTCATAAGAATCTACTTTTCTAGTATTTTCTGTTCTAAACTGTAAAGCTTTATGGTATATGCTTTGTTGAATTTCTTCTAATAAAAGTTCAATTCTATCGGCTATACCGTCTCTTGATACCGTTTCTTTTGTTTTAGTATCTCTTCTGGCAAGCTCAACAGTGTTATTCTCTAAATCTCTTCCACCCATAGCCAAACGCACTGGTACACCTTTTAGTTCATATTCTGCAAATTTATAGCCTGGCCTTTGCGTGTCGCGGTCGTCATATTTAACAGAAATGCTTTTTTTCTTTAAATCTTTGATGATTACATCAACAGCTTCAGAAATTTTAGCTAATTCTTCTTCTCCTTTATAAATAGGTACAATAACAACCTGAATTGGAGCTAATTTTGGAGGTAATACCAATCCGCTATCATCAGAATGAGCCATAATTAAAGCCCCCATTAAACGGGTAGAAACCCCCCATGAAGTAGCCCAAACAAACTCTTGCTTACCTTCTTTACTGGTAAATTTTACATCAAAAGCTTTGGCAAAATTCTGCCCCAAAAAATGCGAAGTTCCAGCTTGTAAGGCTTTACCATCTTGCATTAAAGCTTCAATACAATAGGTATCTAAAGCTCCTGCAAAACGCTCATTAGCGGTTTTCTTACCTTTTACTACGGGTAAAGCCATCCAGTTTTCTGCAAAATCTGCATACACATCAAGCATTTGCTCGGTTTCTGCAATAGCTTCTTCTGCGGTTGCATGCGCTGTATGGCCTTCCTGCCATAAAAACTCTGCAGTGCGTAAAAATAAACGTGTACGCATTTCCCAACGTACCACATTAGCCCATTGGTTTACTAAAATTGGCAAATCTCGATAAGATTGTATCCAACCTTTATAAGTATTCCAGATAATGGTTTCTGATGTTGGCCTAACAATTAATTCTTCTTCTAGCTTGGCATCTTCATCTACAATGATATTACCATTACCATCATTTTTTAATCGATAATGTGTAACCACGGCACACTCAGTTGCAAAACCATCTACGTGAGATGCTTCTTTAGAAAAAAATGACTTAGGGATGAATAAAGGAAAATAAGCGTTGCTGTGGCCAGTTTCTTTAAATTTCTGATCCAAAACAGCCTGCATTTTCTCCCAAATAGAGTATCCATAGGGCTTAATCACCATACAACCTCTAACGGCAGAGTGTTCTGCAAGGTCGGCCTTTGCTACTAATTCGTTATACCATTGTGAATAGTCTTCTGATCTGCTTGTTAATCCTTTACTCATGAGCTGATTTGGAATAATTTTTGTATTTTTATGATTGATTTTAGAGCTCAAAGTTATAAAAATATTACACTAATAATTTTAGGTTTGATGCAACCAATTGTAATATTTTACGTCTAATAAACGTATGTTATAAATAGACCAAAATTGTCTTTAAGACCTTAAAAAATATACAACATGAAAAATAGAGTTATTTTATCGGTAATGAGTGGGGGGATTGCTCTAATTCTAGGTGGTTGTGCTACCGGCAATATCGCTACACAAACGGCTTTGTACGATGATGTTTACAACTCGGAAGTAGAAGCCAAAGCCTTGACATTTACGCCAAGGCCAGCAGCTAATGCTAACAACCATAGTTATGATTATTCTACTGATGATTATGCTTATGAAGAAGAAAACAGACCGCGTTTAGATATAGAAAATCGTAACGAATACAACTGGAGAGACCATTATTATAATAACAATTTAGCTTTTGACCCTTATTTTGACCCAGCATTTTCTATGGGATGGAATAATTGGGGATGGAATAGCTGGAACAGACCCGGTTTTGGTTTTAATCTAGGCTGGAACAACTGGGGTTGGAATAATTGGAACTTAGGCTGGAATAACTGGGGTTGGAACAATTGGGGATGGAACAGTTGGGCTTATAACCCTTGGTACAGCCCTCTAGGATCTCCATATTGGGGAATATATTCTTTTAACAACCCTTGGGGTGGTGGCTGGATAGGCAATGGTGGTTTGTGGGGTGGCGGATTTTATCCGGGCATTGGTGTTATTACCAGACCTAATAACCCAAGGCCATCAAGAGGAAGTGTGGCAACTAGACCTGTTAACGCTGATGGAAGTAGTGTAAGTAGAATTCCTCGTCCTACAGGGCCGGTTAGTTCAAGCAGACCTGCTGGAACATCATCTAGACCAACTAGAGAAAGTTATGGTGGAGATTACAGCCGCCCAGCAACTTCTGGTACAAGACCCTCTTCTAGTGGAAGCTCATCTCGTCCAACAGAAAGTAGCAGACCTACAAGGTCAGAAGCTCAACAAAGCAGACCTGCTCGTACTGAAAGTAGTAGACCTGCTAGAACTGAAAGACCTAGTTACTCTCCTTCTCCTAGTTATAGTCCGCCTTCTAGCAGTGGTGGCAGTTCTGGTGGTAGCAGCAGAGGTTCATCTGGAGGCAGTAGTTCTGGTGGTGGAAGACCTTCAAGATAGTTTTATCATATTTTTTTGTCACATTGAGCGGAGTCGAAATATAGTCTGAAAATCTCAAAAAGGCTTCGACTCCGCTCAGCCTGACATAAAAAAGAATGTGTTGATAAAGCTTAATATATAAAGATGTATTTTCATTTAAATATCAGTGGTTAAAACTTATACAACTGATAATTATCCTTACAAAAAACATGAAATTAAAAATATTTGTTCTTTCAACTTTTATAGTAGGCACTATTTCAAGTGTTTCTGCGCAATATACATCTGATGCACTTAAATTCTCGGGAACAGAGAGTAGCGTAACCGCTAGATTTGGTGGTTTAGGTGGCCCACATACTTCTTTGGGCGGAGATTTAAGTTCTTTATACGGCAACCCAGCAGGCTTGGGTATGTTTAGCAGCTCTGAGTTTAGTTTTACACCTGGCTATGTTAACTCTTCAAATAAAACAACCTATTTAGGGCAGAACTCCGAATCCTCTTTGGGCAACCTTAATATTAATAATTTAGGTGTAGTTTTTCATAGCCCAACATACAGAACAGGCGATTTAAAGAAAGGTCTTGTATCCATAAACTTTGGTATTGGCTACCAAAAAAACAACTTTTTTAGAAATGAACTTTCTTTTAGTGGAGTTACCAATGCTAATGGTATAAGTGATTATTTTACTGAGATAGCAAATCGTCCTATTTCACAAGGAGGACAACTTGACAATAGACTTACCAATGTAGCTTATGTGGCAAGATTAATTGATGATGAAATTCCAGGGACACCTAATGGTAATTATGTAAATAATACTGCTATAGATGCAGATCAAGCGGTTTCCTATGATAGGAAAGGTGGGCAGTCTAATGTTGACTTTTCTTTAGGGATGAATTTTAGCAATAAATTTTATCTAGGTTTTGGATTAGGTTTAGCATCTATTAATTACCGTTCAGAAGAACTATTAAATGAACAAGGGCTTAACTTCGTTGATGGCGTAAATTATAATGCTAATTTCGCCAAGAGCTTTGATACCCGAGGTTCTGGTGTAAACTTTAAAATAGGTGCTATTTTAAAACCTGTTAAAGAAATCAGATTAGGTTTATCTTTAGAAACACCAACTTATTACAGCATAGATGACGATTATTATGAGGAACTTTCCTTAAGAGATCCAGATAATAATTTTATCACTGATAATAATTCCTTTCCTTTTTCTTATCGTTTAAATACGCCTTTAAAAGTAAACGGAGGTATATCTTTCTTTATTGGAAATAAAGGTTTTATTAGTGCTGATATTAATTATCAGGACTTTTCTACTATTAAATTTAGGTCTGATGAAAATGCTTTAAACATCAATACCAATAGGCAAATAGCTTCTACTTATCAAGAAAGTATCAATATTGGTTTAGGTGCAGAGTATAAAGTAACCAATAATGTAGCTTTAAGAGCAGGTTATAGAAATTTAGGAAGCCCTTATCAAGATTTAGATTATAAAGCTAATAGATATACCGGAGGAATTGGTTATCGCTTTGGTTCTTATACGCTAGATTTAGCGGTTCAGCATCAACAAAATAGTGTCTTATCTACCTCTTTTTATACTTTTGATAATCCACAAGTTACGCCGTTTGCAGATACTAAAACTAACGTAACGGCTGTTAGTATCACTTTTGGAGCTAGATTTTAACACAAGTTAAACATCATAAAAAAAGCCTTAAATACGTACTGTATTTAAGGCTTTTTTTATCAGTGAGATAATTATTAAACAGTTAATAAGGCTAAAAAGTTATTTCTATTAATCTTCATAGTGTCCCCAAAAAGCCAGAACTAAAATAATTAATTTATCATCCATAATCTGATAAACTAAACGATGTTTATCTGTAATTCTATGCGACCAAACTACAGCCTTAAAATATTTTAGTTTCTCAGGCTTGCCTGTTCCTTTTGTAGGATTTTCTCGTAATTCATTTAAAAGCTTATCTATTTTTATTAGAACTTTCTTGTCGCCTGCTTTTTTATGTTTTTCAATATCTAAAACAGCTTCATCAGTTAGTTCTAAAGCATAACTCATAAACCTAAAAACTTCTTTTGCTCTTCTTTAGATAGCCTTTTTACTTTTCCGGAGTCCGCTTGCTTAATAGAATTATCTATCTTTGCAAAATATTCATCTTTACTAAATAAAGCCTCATCATCAGATTTTACTATTTCAAAACGAACTTTCATTTCCTCCAATAAGGATTGAAGCAAAGATTTTTGCTTATCATTTTTAGGATATATGGTAATGCTGTCCATTTTTAAAGTTTTAAGATGATATACAAAATTAATAGAAGTATTAAATATTACACTATTAGGAATTATAACATATAATTCCTTAAATGAGATTAGCTATCTAAAATTTATCCTAAAAGGCAACTATTTCTCCACCACAAGTTCTCTTAACTCGCTATTTGGATGATATTGATGATTACCTTCATGAAAAGCCAGAATAAGTGTCTTGCCTGGACCTACAATATGCACTTTACCTTCTGGTGTAATGGTTGCAACTGTTAAGTCAGAGCTTCTGTAAATTAAAGGCAATTTTGCGCTAGAACTTGCTCCTGCATCAAAATCAGCATCTCCTACTTTTTTAACTGCTAAGGGCGGATAATTAATTTTTTGTTCCTGTTTATCATACATTTTACCACCTTTATCTTTAAAATGTTGAACGTTACGCCATATTACCTTAGGGCTTTCATGACCATCTCTTACTGTACCATAAACACCATATTTATGATAATTTCCGTTGAAATTGTTGATAGCTTTTTCGTTATCTGGCAGCTCAAAAACCTTCTTATCATTTAAATAAACCATAAATTTATTACCTACATCTTCTTGTAAGTGTATTACATTAACTTTTATTTCTTTCCCGTAAATATTATCCATCACTTTAATTCTGGAAGAAGATCCACAATTAATGGTTAAGCTTCCATTATCTTCATGAAAACCTCTCAACATAAATTGAGTTGCGCCTTCGTGGCTCCCCCAAATTTGCATTAAACATTCATCATCTAAGGGTTTAAAAATGGTTACATAACCTTCAAACTGACGGGCTCCGTATTCATACTCGTTTATCAACCTAATTTCTGCTCGGTTAGATTTCTTATCATATAACTGAAATGTTTCAGTTTTATCTTTTGCGTTGTAGGTATAACTAGCATTTTTACCCACCGAAGTATGTAACTCTTGATGCGCTGTCCAATCGTACATCATGTGTTTACCAACCTCGTTACAGAGGTGTATTTTCTTTTTAGGATTATAGTTTTCCCAATTAATTTGACTTACGGGGATTTGGGCAATTAGTTGTATAGATACCGCCAACAAAATCGTAGTTAAGGTGATTTTTTTCATGATTAAAATATTTATAATTTAAGGCTGTTTTACAAATTTTATGGTGTTAGCAAGTTCTTTAGATGATAGGTTTAATAAGTAAATACCATCTGCTACCCCTGCTAAAGAAATTGGATAGGTATTTTCACCTTCTTTAATTATAATTTTTTGCTCGTATACTTTTTGACCATTTAAATTACTTATACTTAAAGTACCCTGATGTTGACTTATAGCGTGAATAACCACATGATACTCATTAGCAGATAATTTATATATATAGCTTGTGTTTAGATTTTCTAAACTATAATTAACTACTCTAGGCCCAAAATATTCATATTTGCCATTAAAATCTATTTGCTTTAAACGGTAGTAATTATTTCCGTTAAAGGGATTATTATCAATAAAATGATAATCTAAAGTGCTATTACTATTGTCAGCTCCTTCTTTCTCGCCTATTTTAACAAAAATCCCATCATCATTAGCTCTTTCTATCTCAAACCTAGCGTTATCAGACTCTGACGCGGTACTCCAATTTAGACTTACGCTATTGAAAACTCTTCTGGCATCAAAACCTATTAAAGAAACTGGTAAAACCGTAGGGTCATTTAAATCTGCTAAAAAATTTGCATATCTGAGATCATCCAAGATAATCTCTCCATCTGCATTAGAATTGTTATTAACAATAAGAGAAATAAAATCTAATTTAGCATCGGCTGATAAGCCCGCAGCGCTAAAATTATGATTACTTCCTGTTGTAGTTAAGCGTGTGTTATTAATCCAAATATGGTAAGAGCCTGCTGTTACAGTATAGCTTTGAGTACCGATAGTATAGTCTAATGGCTGTGCCGAATTATTACAAAACATTCTCATATTAAATTCTGTACCGTTACTCAAAGTAACTCCAGAAATATTGGTGTAAGTACTTGTAGCCCCTACTCTTGTCGCAAAATTATAGTTACCATTTGATTGTGGTTGCCATCTAATTACCGCAAATACAGGGTCTGTATTCTGTAAATTTGATCCGCTTGAACCTGCAGTAGTAGCACCTCCATCTCCCACTAGTAATTGATAGGTACCATTAGTTCCAAATACAAACTTCACATTCATACTCAAACTAAATAAATTGGTTGCTATTCTTGGTGCTTGAGCCGTAGTTCCAATATTTGTAATGTAAAATTTATTAACACTTCCTCCTGTTGCAGGGTATACGGCTAGTCTTGCACCATTACTTCCATTAGTAAAATTTGTACCGGATGTAACTAACCTAAAACCTCCATTTGCGTTACTATTAACTCTAATAGTTGCACTTTGGCCTTCTCCTGGAGAAGTTAAAGGATTTGAACCGCCACTAGCAGTACCACCTGTGGTATATGTTGCTGCCCCTACTGTAAATGTTGCTGCTTGTGTACCAAAATTATACTGCCAAATAGCGTTAGAAGCATTAGCAAAAGGCATATTAGTTGTATTAACGAATATAGCATTAGAAAAGGCAGAGTTACTAACACCATTAGCTCTTACTCTAAACCAATAGTCAATGCCGGCTGTTAAACCTGTTGCTTGAAACGTTTTAACATTAAAATTTGTAGTTGTTAAATCTGAGAAACCGGTAGTTGCACTTGTAGTTGATACTTGTAAGGTATAACCAGTATCATGACTTACATCTGTCCAAGAAAGGTTAACAGCAGTTGGACTAACAATTGAAGCTGATAAACCTGTAGGCACAGCAGGATTAGGCGTATTACTAGGCGCATAAGTTCCTCCTTCCCAAAGCCTTACATTTCTCCATTGTACTTGAGAATTTACAATGCTATTTGTACTTGGCTCATCTTCACGCCCGTAACATCCATATTTAAAATAATTTCCATCCACATTGTTAGGAGTGAAATTTTCTGACAAAGTGAGTCTTAAAACACCATTAACAAAGAAGTAAATCTTGCCTGCTTTTGTAGCTGTTTGTTGTTCGTGAATAACGTTAATTTTGACTTCTTGATTGAGGATATTTGTTGCAATGGTTGTATTCCCGATCATATCAAATGTTCCATTAGAAACAACCCTTAAAGTTCCTCCATTTGAAAAAGCGTCTCCTCTAATTTGTAGTAAAGTGGCTCTTTGTACGCCGTTTTCTATAATACCTCCAAATATTTGAAATACTGCATTATCAGAAAAAACATTGTCATTTATAGTAACAAAACCTTCAAATTGTCTTGTTCCGTCAACATAGTCATCATGTATTCTTATCTCAGAGCGATTTCCTGGAAATTTAAAAAGCGAAAAAGTATGGGTTCTATTAACTCCATTTTCAATAAAAGAATAACCACTTGTAGAATTAGTTGTATTGAAATTACTTGAAGTAGCACCGTTTGTATCCATGTAATTTGCATCACCATTATTCCACGCTCTGGTAATTAAACTTCCTTCATAATTTTGTAAATGCACACGTTGTGCTTGTTCTTGAACAGTTGTAATATCATTCCAACCTGTGCCTTCTTGGGCAAAAAGAAATTGTGAAGTAAGTAATAAAGTTATTAAAGTCTTAAAAGAGCGTAGTAGTTTTAATTTCATAGTTATTGAGTTTAAAAAATGAGAAATCATAAAACTATTAAGAACTCATAACAGCGTTTTTAAAACCTGATTATGATAATTAAAATAGATTTACATGAAATAATTGGTTTGCCACTATGAGCTATTTCAAATATCAAGATTAAAAAGAATGAAAAACTAACTTGAATTGGCAGATTCATCATTCAAATTAGCGTTTAAAAAGCGTTGTAGAGCATTTTTTTAGGCATAAAAAAAGGCATCTACTAAAAGTAGACACCTTTTTAAATCATCATGATTAAAATTATTTATTACCGTTGTAGGCTCTCAACATCCAACTGGTTTTTTCTTGGAACTTCATAAAGCCTGTAATCATATCGGCTGTACCTTCATCATTTGCATTTTCTGATGCGTTCTCAATGATTTCTCTTTCCAGATCAATAAGGGTTTTATAGTCTTCCAATATAGCATCAACCATTTTTGCCGGAGCCATTCCTTCTGTTTCTATCTCTTTAATTTTTGCAACTTCTGTATAGCTTTTAAAAGTGCTGTATGGAGATTTGCCTAAGGTTAACACACGTTCGGCAAGTTCATCAATGGTAAGTTGTGCATTGTTATACAGTTCTTCAAACTTTACATGGAGGGTAAAAAAGTCGTTTCCTCTTACATTCCAATGGCAGCCTCTAAGTTTTTGATAATGTACTTGATAATTAGCTAATAAATCATTCAGTTGGTCCACTAGCGCTACTACTTTTTTGTCGTTTAATCCTATTTTGTTTGTTGCCATAATAAGTATAATTTAAATTAAAGGGTAATTAGCTATTTGATTTTCTAACTACGAGATTATAATTTTCAATTTTACTTACAACAATATTCGTTCCGTTCTCAATAAATCCATCGTTAGATACAGCATCGTACCAATTACCATCTATTTCTATTTTACCTGATGGGCGTAAATCGGTTTTAGCAAAACCAATTTTACCAATAAAAGTGGTATCTGGTTTTCTTACCTGATACCCTTGTGTAGCTTGCTGCTCATCTTCCAAAACTAACCTTTTAAACATTTTAGATTTTAGCACATTGCCCCCAAAGAAAGCACCTACCACAATAGCCCCAATCATAGAGAGGAGAACCAGTAAGAAAGAATTGGTTAAACGCTCTCCGCTAGTAACATTAAAATCAAAAAAATCGTTTAAAATAAGGCTAAAAGCCAATCCGCTAATCATCATTACAATGCCTAAAATACCAAAAATACCAAACCCAGGAATGAAAAATATTTCTAACACGAGTAAAGCTATCCCAACAATAAATAATAAAATCTCCCAATTATCGGCTAAACCTTCTAAATATAAAGGAGCAAAGAAAAGTAAGGCCGCAACTACTGATACAAGTAAGGCAAAACCAATTCCGGGTGCTTGCAACTCGAAATAAATCCCCCCAATAATCAATAAAATTAAAACACCACTTACAGCCGGGTTTATTAAAAAGCCTATAATATTGTCTATTAAAGTTGGCTGATAAACTTCTAAATCGTAAGACTTTAAGCCTTCTTTAGCTAATAGTTCTTTTACAGAGCTGGCCTCTGCATTGCAAAAACCATTAGCAATAGCTTCTGCAGTGGTAAAAGTAAGCACTTTACCCTTTGGTTTAATATTGGGTATATCTAAATCAGGGTCAACAAAACCTTCTGCTATTTTGGGATTTCTACCTTTACTCTCTGCTGTGGTACGCATTAAGCCACGCATGTAGGATTGATATTTTTCTGGCAGCACCTCTCCTTCTGCATTTACAACACTTGCAGCGCCAATGCTTGCTCCTTTGTGCATATATATTTTATCACAAGCTATAGCAATTAAAGCACCTGCTGATGCTGCATTATTGTCAATAAAAACAATAGTTTCCATAGGTACAGTCAAAATAGCAGAGCGTATGGAGTCTGCATAGTCTAGCATTCCGCCAAAGGTATTCATGTGTATTAATAAAACATCAGCCTTTTGTTGTTTGGCATTTTCTATAGCAATTCTGGTAGTGCGCCAAGCAGCTGGATTTATTTCTTGTTTTAAATTAAACTGATAAACTTTTGGCTGCGCTATCACTAGATGATTGCTTAAAAACAAGCTTATAAAGAGATAAAAGATATGCTTCATGATATTAATTTCTATTTTTGAATAAGATGTTAAATAAAGATACATTAAAGCCCTTATTAAAACAGCAAATAGAGGGAATTATCTGGAAAATAGTTTTAGATGACGAGCTAAATTGCATGGCTATAGAAAGCAGAACTTTAACAAAACAGGTGTTATTTTCTGTTTATGATTTTAACCAAAAATGCTTTCTTATCCTTAACTATTCTTTTGAAGAAAAGTGGCAATTAGGATTATTAGCTCTGTATCAACATAAATTGATATTACATGGTTTTGAGAACGAATTTGCGCCTACACAAAAAAACATATTGGTCTTTAATTTAGTTGATAAAAATATCGTTTGGCAAAATTATAGTCATACTGCACAAGCCATTTACAAAGAAGGTATTTTAGCTTATAATGCCAAAATAATGCCTCGTAAACTAGAGTTGTTAGATTTAAATACGGGAAAGTCTTTAGGTTTACTTAAAGCAGATAAAAACCTACAACAGCTTCAAAATCAAATTATCTTACCAGAACATCAACTAGCTGAAAATATTTGGGAAACAGCGCAACAATTAATTTACAAAGACCTTTTCATAAGAAGCTTATATCTTAAAAATAAAGACAGCTACACCCAAATAATTGAAGTTTATAATAAAGAAAACAATATTTTACTTTCTGATATTTTAAATGACAACATACAAAAACTAGCAGAAGATACGTTCTTTGTGTGGCTCGGCAAGCTGGTATACATCAGAAACAAATCAGAAATTGTGAGTTATTTACTATAATTGCAAAGTTTTTCAGAGAAGACCTTAATACATGAAGCTTAAAACAATCTTATTAATAACCTTTTCTATACTATCATTTTCTGCCTCTGCAACTACCTTAGTAGACTCTGTAGGTATAGAAAATTCTGCCGGAAAAAAAGTTATCCTACATAAAATAGAACCAAAAGAAAACTATTATGCGTTAGGCAGAAAATATAATGTTTCGCCAAAAGCAATTATGGATTTCAATAATAATGTTGCGCTTAGCATTGGTCAGGTTATAAAAATACCAACCGATAGACCTTTTGCAGAGCAAAAACCTGTAAGTTTTAATTCTTCATCAAACACTGCGCAAAACAACGGTAAAAGAGAATCAATACACGTTGTGCAAGCTAAAGAAACACTTTACAGTATTGCCAGTAAATACAATATGCGTGTGGATGATTTAAAGCTCCTCAACAACCTTAAAACTACAGGCTTAAGTATTGGCCAAACATTAAAAGTTTTAGTTAATGATGAAGTTAGCCTAAAACCAGAAGTGGTTAAAAATACCCAAACAGGTAAACCAGAAGTAGTTAAAGAACAAATTACAAAGCCTGAAGTTAAAATTAAATACATAGACTCAACAGACTCTAACTCAGGTATAGAAATACCAAGAAATAGATATGGTATTACTGAGAAAAATGAAAAAGGCATTGCCGTTTGGATAAACGACGAAAACCTAGACGCCACCAAAAGCTACGCTTTACACAAGCTTGCCCCTGTAGGTACTATTGTAAAAATTACCAACCCTATGACCAATAGAAGCGTTTTTGCGAAAGTTGTAGGTAAATATACCGAGAACGAAACCACCAAAGATGTTATTATTGTGATTACCAAAGCAGCTTCTGATGCTTTAGGTGCGCTAGATAAAAGGTTTTTAGTAAACATTACATACGGACTTCCAAATGAACAATAAGCCTTTTGTGATAGGGGTTGCTGGAGGCAGTGGCTCGGGTAAAACGTTTTTTTTAAACTGTTTTTTAAATCATTTTACACCAGAGGAGGTTTGTTTAGTTTCTCAGGATGATTATTATATCCCGGTAGGTGATTTATCTGCTGAAGAAAATAAGCTTTATAACTTTGACTTACCTTCATGTATTGATATTGAGGCTTTTGAAAGAGATATCACCAGCTTATTAAATTACCAAACCGTTTATAAAAAAGAATATACTTTTAACAATAGCAATGCGGTTCCTAAAATCTTAGAAATTAAGCCTGCTCCTATTTTAATTATCGAGGGATTATTTATTTATCATTACCCAAGCGTAGACCCGCTTTTTAACTACCGTATTTTCATTGATGCTGCAACAGAAATAGCACTGGAAAGGCGTTTGAATCGAGATTTAATAGAAAGAGGATATTCGGAAGAAGATGTGATGTATAAATGGGAAAACCATGTGATGCCTGCTTATGAAGAATTTCTATTACCTCATCGTAACCGTTGCGATAAAATTGCAGATAACTCTACCAATGAACTTAGAAACATTTTAGATTTAACCGATGAAATTTCCCGAGAATTACGTTTAAAACTAAATATATAACTCTTTAGAGCTGAGTTTAAAGAGATTTATTTCATGAGAAAAGCCAGATGTCTTAATAAAAATATCATCTCTATATAATGAAAGAGCCTAAAAATACAGCACTCGGGTTTATCTTTATTACTTTATTGATAGATGTTACTGGTTTAGGTATCATCATTCCGGTACTGCCTACTCTTATTTCAGAACTCATCCACGGAAATATTAGTGAAGCAGCAAGTATTGGCGGCTGGTTAACTTTTGCTTATGCTTTTGTGCAATTTATTTGTGCCCCATTGTTAGGAAATTTAAGTGATAGATACGGTAGAAGACCTGTTTTACTATTTTCTTTATTAGGTTTCGGGATTGATTATTTACTACTAGCTTTTGCTCCTACCATAGGATGGTTATTTGTAGGACGTATCATTGCTGGGTTTACCGGAGCAAGCTTTACAACAGCATCGGCCTATATTGCTGATGTTAGCACACCAGAAAAAAGAGCTCAAAATTTTGGTTTAATTGGCGCTGCCTTTGGTTTAGGTTTTATTCTAGGACCAGTACTAGGTGGTGTTTTAGGTCAATTTGGTTCCAGAATACCATTTTTTGCTGCCGCAGGTCTAAGTTTTTTAAATGTTATTTACGGATACTTTGTGTTACCAGAATCTTTACCGGTAGAAAAAAGACGTCCTTTTGATATTAAAAGAGCAAATCCACTAGGCTCATTATATCAATTGAAAAAATATCCAGCTGTATATGGTTTAGTATTAACCCTTATCCTCATGTATATTGCCAATAACGGTTTGCAAAGTACTTGGTCTTTTTATGGGATGGAAAAATTTAAGTGGAACGAAGCTTGGGTGGGCTATTCTTTAGGCTTTATAGGCTTAATGATAGGTATTGTACAAGTAGGTATCATCAGGTGGGTAATTCCTAAGTTCGGACAGGAGAAAAGCTTATACATTGGCTTAGCTTTTTACAGCCTAGGCCTACTATTATTTGCTTTTGCTGCTGAAGGATGGATGATGTTTGCCTTTATCATCCCCTATTCTTTAGGAGGCATAGCCGGACCAGCACTTCAAAGTATTATTAGCGGTTATGCCCCAACAAATGAGCAAGGAGAGCTTCAAGGTGCTTTAACAAGCTTAATGAGCGCTACAACCATTGTAGCACCACCAGTAATGACTAACCTTTTTGCTTTCTTTACAGGAGATAAAGCACCATTCATTTTTCCTGGGGCACCATTTTTTGTTTGTTCTATTTTGGTTCTAATAAGTGTTTTTACTGCTGCAAAAAGCATGAGAAGACATGCACCAAAAAGTTAAAGATTTTTGTATTCTTGTTTATGCTTTTAAGCCTTCACTATTTCATTAAAGAAACCATACTTAAAACTGTTGATTTTTTCTATCCAATCTTCAGAAGATTTATGCCGCTACAAACTTACCGTTATGCCGCTTGTGGAGGTTCAAACACGGCCTTAAACATTTTGATCTACTTTGTTTCTTATAACTTCGTCTTAAAAAAGCAAATTGTTCATTTACCCTTTATAGCCATAAGCCCACATATTGCAGCATTCTTAATAGCCTTTTTTATAACCATGCCGATAGGTTTTTACTTAAATATGTTTGTGGTTTTTAAAGGCTCTTACCTACGCAGAAGAATACAATTTGTAAGGTATATCATAGTAGTAATGGCTTGTGTAGTTTTAAATTATCTGTTTTTAAAACTATTTGTAGAGCAGTTTGGCTGGTACCCTACACCATCTGCAATTTTAACTACGGTAATCATCATCGGTTTTAGCTATTTATCGCAAAGGTATTTCTCTTTTAGGGTTAGGAAAGAAAAATAAAAAAGGCCCGAAATTTTTCGAGCCTCTGATTTTATAAAATTTCTATACTATTAAAACTGCCTAAATCCGCTTCCGCCTCTGCCACCACGTACCATTTGGGTTTTATCTAGCATACTCATCTGGCCTTTCATCATTTTAATTTGCTCAGCTAAAAGCTTATTCTTATCGGCTTTCTCTGCTTCTTTTAATAATCTTTGTGCTTCACGCTTATTTCTTTTTCCCATCTCTACACCAGCTAAACTTAAATTTGCTAAGGCGATGTTATGATCCATCGTTAAACCAAAAGATAAAGCCTTTTTAAAGAACTTTTCTGATTTCATTGGGGATTTTCTAGATTCTATTAAACCTAATAACAAATGGTAATATCCCCACTGGCCTTTAAACAACTCTTTTTCGTAGTTTTTGATACTAGCTAACCAAGCTTCTGCTTTTTCCATATTTTCTTTTCTCAAAAACCATTGCGCTATCAGCATTTTCTCGTTAAAGATATAGGTAACAAAAACTAAGATGGATATGAAAATTAAAAGAATTCCCCATCCCCAATAAGAAAAAACAATTAAGGTAATAGCAGCTCCAAGAATTAAGGCTCCTAATATAATTCTAATGAAATTTGGCATGTCAAATGTATTTAATATACTTTAGTGGCTGCAAATATCGTTTATTTGAGCTTTTAATCAATAAAAAGATAAAGAAATATGTCTGTACAATTAGAATCATCTTGGTTGGCTGTTTTAGGAGAAGAATTTGAAAAAGATTACATGCTTCAACTAAAGCAATTTTTGCAAGAAGAAAAGAAAAAAGGCAAAACCATATACCCACCCGGAGCAGAAATATTTAACGCTTTTAATTTAACTCCTTTTGATGATGTTAAGGTTGTGATACTAGGTCAAGACCCTTACCATGGTGCTGGGCAGGCACATGGTTTATCTTTTTCCGTTAAAGAAAACGTAAAATTACCACCTTCTCTTCAAAATATTTATAAAGAATTAAGTGATGATATCCCGGGCTTTAAAATTCCATTACATGGAAACTTAAGCAGTTGGGCTAAACAAGGCGTATTACTTTTAAATGCTACTTTAACAGTAGAAGCTGGAAAAGCCGGTTCGCACCAAAACCAAGGTTGGGAAGTTTTTACTGATGCAGCAATTAAAGCCTTATCGCTACATAAAGAGAAACTTGTTTTTATACTATGGGGTAAATTTGCACAACAAAAAATAGCTTTGATAGACACAGGTAAGCATTTCATTATTAAATCTGCACACCCATCGCCATTCTCTGCCTATAGTGGCTTTTTTGGTTCAAAGCCTTTTAGTAAAACCAATCATTATTTAGTACAGCAAGGTAAAAAAGCTATCAATTGGCATTTTTTTTAGGTCAAAACAAACTACTGTCTTTAATTAAGCGTAAAATAATAAAATTAAAATTATTTTTGCACTTATAAATAATCAGCTTGAATCTACCCATAAGCCATCTTATCAAAAAAAACTACCGCACTTTGTTTGCATCTAGCTTGCTGTTGCTGGTTTTGTTTCTAAGTTTAAAAGAAAGTTATCTGCTTTTTCATACGCTGGTTGAGTTATTTTCTGTAACGGTTGCTTTTGCTGTTTTTATTGTTACCTGGAACTCCAGAAAAATTCTTGATAACAATTATTTATTCTTGGTTGGTATAGCCTATTTATTCATCGGGATACTAGATATTTTACATGCCCTTACCTATAAAGGCATGAACATCCTAAATGGTACAGCATTTTATGCCAACCAATTTTGGATAGCCACCCGCTTTTTAGAAAGTATTACTTTGTTAGTAGGTTTCTGGTTTTTAAAACGTAAACAAAGACTTAATGCAGATTATATTTTCCTTATCTACCTATTTATTAGTGGCTTACTTATTTTATCTATCCTTTATTGGAAAAATTTTCCTGTTTGCTATGTAGAAGGTATTGGTCAAACAGATTTTAAAATTTATTCAGAGTATATCGTTATCATCATTTTAAGTATAGCATGTTTAACTTTAGTGAGAAGAAAAAAGTACTTTGATGACAAAGTTTTCTATTTGCTTTTTGCCTCTTTAACTTTTTCTATCTTAAGCGAGTTTTGTTTCACCTTATATACCACTAACGATGGATTTATAAACCAAATTGGACATTATGGTAAACTCATATCTTTCTTTCTGATTTATAAAGCCAATGTAGAAACCAGTTTTCTTAACCCAACAGGTATTTTATTTAAAGACCTAAAAGACAAAGAAGAAAGCTACAGAACTTTAGCAGAAAACCTTCCCGAGCTTATTATCCGTTTAGATAAAAATTTTAGATGTATTTATACCAACAACGCATTAAGTAAATTCACAAAGCTAAACAGCCAGCATTTTTTAGGTAAAGCATTATTTGCTATGGGCTTGCCTGATTATTTAGAAAAAGCTTTGATAGAAATTTTATTAAGTGCCCAAAAAGATAAATCTATAAAAGAAACCAAACTAGATATTTTATTAGAGCATAAAAAATATTTTTTTGCTATACAAATTGTTCCAGAATATATATCAGACAACCAAATAGAAACTTATCTGATTATTTGTTATGATATTACGCAATTAAAAAATACCGAAAATCATTTACAAGAAATTAATGCAACAAAAGATAAATTCTTTTCTATCATTGCTCATGATTTAAAAAACCCTTTTAACGCCTTAATAGGCTTTAGCGAGTTGATTTATAAAAACGCGGATAAGTATAGTACAGAGCGTATACAACAACTCGCATTTAGAATGAATAGTAGTGCCAAACAAGTGTTTAACTTGTTAGAAAATTTACTAAGCTGGTCTAGAATACAAACTGGTAACCTAGCACCAAAAATACAAATCTTATCTGCGGTAGATATATTAACAGAAACACATCAATTATTTTTGGCTTCCGCCGATGCTAAAAATATTACCATCAACTTAAATTATAGAGAACTTATTTACGTAAATGCAGATAGGCAAATGCTGAATACCATTTTACGTAACTTAATAACCAATGCCATTAAGTTTACACACCCAAATGGTAAAATAGAGCTTAAACTAGATGTAAAAAAGCAAGAAGTTTTATTTAGTATCACCGATAACGGCATCGGGATAGAAAAAGGGTATGTTGATGAAATCTTTAAGATAGAAAACAGGTATTCTAAACCCGGTACTGCCGATGAAAAAGGAACAGGTTTAGGATTGATACTAGCTAAAGAATTTGTAGAATTACACCAAGGACAAATTTGGGTAGAAAGCGAAATTAATAAAGGAACAACTTTTTACTTTACCCTACCCGGTTATGTTGCTGCTCAACCTAATATTCTAGCGGGATAATAGGCTCCTTTTTGCTAGTAGACATAATCATCATTGTTTGGAAAGTCTTCACTACAGATATTCTGCTTATCTTTTGCATAATCAACTGTTCATAAGCCTTTATGTCTTTTACGTAAGCTTTTAAAATAAAATCACATTGACCAGTTACGTGGTGGCACTCTGTAATTTCCTTTATGGCGTTAACCTCTTCTAAAAAAATTGTAATGGTATCGTTTTGATGAAAATCTAAAGAAACTTGTATAAACGTTTTAATTCCTAAACCTAACTTTTCCTCATCAACCAAGGCATGGTAACTTTTGATATAACCAGAGTGCTCTAGTTTTCTTACCCTTTCTAAAGTTGGTGCTGGTGATAAACCAATCATCTGGGAGAGCTGCAAATTGGTAATCCTACCATTTTCTTGCATAATTTTAAGAATATTCAAATCTATCTTATCCAGTTCCATAACCTTAAATTTTTATACAAAGTTAGTTTTTAATCCTTTAAACCAAATAAAATTTTATAAAACTGCTTATATCAAGATATTAATTGGCAAAAATAATTTTTAGATTAATCTAAAAATATAATTAGATTTGCATTAATAATATTTTAGCATCATGATTACTTCATTTACAGAAGAGAATTATTTAAAATCTATATATCACCTATCTCCAGATGAAGGTACTGCTGTAAATACCAATGCTATTGCAGAATCTTTAAATACCAAAGCAGCATCTGTTACAGATATGTTGAAGAAACTTGCCGATAAAGAATTCATAAATTACATCAAATATCAAGGTGTTACTTTAACACCTTTGGGCAGAGAGAGAGCTTTAAACATCATTCGTAAGCATCGTTTATGGGAAGTTTTTTTGGTAGAGAAGCTTAATTTTAAATGGGATGAAGTACATGATTTAGCAGAAGAATTAGAACACATCCATTCTGATTTATTGATCAATCGTTTAGATGAATTTTTAGAGTTCCCTAAAACAGACCCTCATGGCGACCCTATTCCGGATAAGAACGGCAAATTTAACGTTCCGGAACTCATACCTATATCAAGACTTAAGAATGAAACTTTAGGAATTATTAGCGGTGTAAGAGAACACTCGCCCCTATTTTTAAAATATCTTGAAAAAACCGGACTGGTCTTAGGCCAAGAAATTACCATTAAAGAGCAAATAGAGTTTGATGGCTCTTTTATCATTTCTATCAAAGAAAACGACATTATGATTAGCAGAGAAGTGGCAAAAAATTTATTGATAGCTATATGAACAGAAAACATACAGAATCTTTAAGTGAGGTACATAGCAGTGTTAAAACCGAGAAAAAAACAGGTTGGAGAAAGATTTTCGCCTTTCTTGGGCCAGCTTATTTGGTTAGTGTTGGCTATATGGATCCTGGAAATTGGGCAACAGATATAGCTGGAGGCTCTCAGTTTGGTTATAAACTGATATGGGTTTTGCTCATGTCTAACCTGATTGCTCTTTTATTACAATCATTAAGTGCCCGTTTAGGCATAGTAAGAGGTTTAGATTTAGCCCAAGCTTCTAAAAAAGCTTACCCTAATTGGGCAAATATTCCGCTGTATATTTTGGCTCAAATAGCTATAATAGCTTGTGATTTGGCCGAAATCATCGGGATGGCCATAGGTCTAAACCTCCTTTTTGGTATCCCGCTAATTTGGGGCATCAGCATTACTGTTTTAGATACCATTCTTTTACTCTTTTTATTAAAAAAAGGTATGCGCAGCATGGAAGCTTTTATAGTTTCTATGGTTTTTATTGTTGGTGTTTCCTTTTTAATGGAGATGATTATTGTGCAACCCCAGTTAAATGATGTTGTAAAAGGATTTATCCCTAGCTCTTTAGATGGTAGTGCTCTCTACATCGCCATTGGTATTATCGGCGCTACGGTAATGCCACATAATTTATACTTACACTCTTCTTTAGTACAAACACGTAAGATAGAGCGCAGTAGCAAAGGCATTAAAGAAGCTTTAAAATTTAATTTAATTGATACTACTATTGCGCTTAATCTGGCTTTTTTAGTTAATGCGGCTATTTTAATACTAGCAGCAGCGGCTTTTTTCACCAATGGCTTTAATGAAGTTGCTGAGATACAAGATGCACATAAATTACTAGGAAACATATTTGGTGAGGCAGCACCCGCACTTTTTGCTATTGCGCTTATCGCATCGGGGCAAAGTTCTACCATAACAGGTACGCTAGCTGGGCAAATTGTTATGGAAGGACATTTAAATTTACGTATTGCGCCATGGCTAAGAAGGTTAATTACTCGTCTGCTGGCTATCACTCCAGCATTTTTTACCATCATTTATTTTGGAGAGGAATCTTTGGGTGCACTGCTTATTCTAAGTCAGGTGGTATTAAGCTTACAATTAGGTTTTGCTATTATTCCGCTTATCCATTTTAATTCAGATGCTAAACTGATGAAAGAATTTACCATCAAGACATGGGTTAAAATTCTGGCTTGGCTAAGTGCGGTTATCATCATCAGTTTAAACGTAAAACTAGTTGTTGATGAAATTAGCGGATGGATAATAAGTGCTGGCGAAAATGCTTTTTGGTTATATATAACTGTAATTCCTTTAGCTATTGCCGTTGGTCTGCTGTTATTGTACATTATCATCAAGCCGTTTTTCCCTACGCAAGACAAACAAATAGCTGTGCCACATGGTAGCGCTTTAAGCTTAGCAGATTTAAAAACTCCTGTTTATCAAAATATTGGTATCAGTATAGACTTTTCTGCAAACGATAAAAACGTCATCAGACATGCTATTTTACAAGGTGGTCAACTAGCCAATTATACGCTTATCCATATTGTTGAAACAGCTGGGGCCCGTTATCATCAACAAAATGTGATGGATATGGAAACCATCAGCGATGAAGAAAACCTCAAAAAATATCAGCAAAACTTAAAAGATTTGGGTTTTAACAGCACCTATAAAATTGGCTATGGCTCTACCTCTGGTGCTATCGCAAAAATTGTAAATAAAAGCGAAATAGACTTTTTAGTAATGGGGGCGCATGGTCATAAAGGTTTTAGCGATTTACTATTTGGTTCTACTGTAGATGCGGTAAGGCATCAGGTAAACATACCTGTTTTAGTGGTAAGGAAATAACATGAAAAATCTATTCATTCTAATATTTTTACTATCTCCGATAGCGCTTTTAGCTCAAAAAGCCAATATTTATGGGAGGGTTTTTGCTTCGGGTATGCCTGTAAAACAAGCTATTGTTAAGTTAGATAAGAATTTAAATTATCAAATAACCGATAGCTTAGGTGTATTTCATTTTAAAGATGTTACTCCAGGCGAGCATCACATCAGCGTAAGCTTATTGGGTTATAAAAATTATAAAAAATCTATTTCGGTTAAACCGGATGAAAATATATCGTTAGAAATACAGCTTAATAACGATGATTTAGGCTTAAATGAAGTGGTGGTAAGTGCTACCCGATATGGTGTATCTAGAAAAGAGGCTCCAGTTGTGGTAAATGTTATTGGTGCTAAACTTTTTAACGCTACGCAATCTTTAAGTTTATCAGAAGGTTTAAATTACCAGCCCGGTGTAAGATTAGAAAATAATTGTCAAAATTGCGGGTTTACCCAAGTAAGATTAAATGGCTTAGAAGGCGCATATTCACAAGTTTTAATCAATAGCCGACCAATTTTTAGCGCTTTAAGTAGTGTTTACGGATTGGACCAAATACCCACCAGTATGATAGAGCGTGTGGAAGTGGTAAGAAGCGGTGGCTCGGCACTTTTTGGGTCTAATGCCATTGCTGGCACCATTAATATCATTACCAAAGACCCCATTTTAAACTCGTGGGAAATAGGTTCTAACATAGCTTTAATCAATAGCAGAGAGCCAGACCATGTAATAAATTTTAATGGTAGCATTGCCGCAGAAGATTTAAAAAGTGGCGCTACATTTTATGGGATGTTTAGAGATCGCTCTCCATTTGACGCCAATTCAGATGGTTTTACAGAAATCACCCGGATGGAGAATAATACCTTTGGAGGAAAAGCTTTTTTAAAACCTAGCGATAGAAGTAGGCTTACGCTAGATTTTAGCGCTATAAAAGAATTTAGAAGAGGTGGAGACCGCCTTCATCTGGCACCACAATTTACAGATATTACGGAGCAGCTAGACCATAACATTTTATTAGGAGGTTTAACTTTTGACCAGTACAGTAAAAATCTAAAGAATAAATACTCTGCTTATATATCAACACAAAAAGGAAAAAGAAACAGCTATTATGGTGGTTTAGGCGGTAGTTATACCGCGGCAGATAGCACCAGAGCTAATAATGCCTATGGTTTTACAGATGATATTTCTTTTGTTGGAGGCTTACAGTTTACCAAAAATCTAGAAAATACATCTGTTTTTGTAATGGGTGCAGAACTACAACATAACCAAGTAGATGATGAAATTGCTGGCTACAACAGAATTATAGATCAATCTTTAACCACTTTTGGTTTATATGCCCAGTACGAATGGAAGCCAAACGAGAAACTAACCGCTTTGTTAGGTAGCAGGTACGATATCACACATGTAAATGGGAATTATACTTTACAAAATATATTCCGCAACTCAAACCTTAGAAAAGGTGTATTGAGTCCGCGTTTTACGCTTTTGTATAAATTTAATGAAGATTGGCAGTTCAGAGGTGGCTATGCCCGAGGTTTTAGAGCTCCGCAGGCTTTTAATGAAGATATGCACATATCATCTGTAGCTGGCGAGCAAAGGTTTGTGATACTATCAGAAAACTTAAAAACCGAATTTTCTGATGCCTTTACGGCCTCTTTAAGTTATGCTTGTACTTGGGGCAATACCCAAGTAAGTTTCTTAACAGAAGGTTTTTACACCACTTTAAAAAACCAGTTTGTAACCATCAATACAGGTGCTTCTTTAGGGAACGGAACTATTTTAGAAGAAGTAAGTAATGGCGAAGGTGCTTATGTTAGTGGTGCAAATTTCGAGCTTAATATTGTGCCTTCTGCTAAGTTTAACCTACAAGCTGGTGGAACTTGGCAAAAAACTGCTTACAACAATGCTCAGGTTATTTACGATAATCCTAATGATCTAGCAAATACAAAGGTTAGTATTACCGAGTTTTTAAGAACACCACGTAGCTATGGCTACTTTAATAGTAATTACAAGGCTACCCAAAAATTAAGTTTTGATATCAGTGCTGTTTATACCGGAAATATGAGCGCTGCCAGAGTTATCAATGCTGATGGATTACCTCTATTGGTTAAAACCCCTAGTTTTTTAGAATTAAATTTAAAAAACACCTATCAGTTTAAGCTAAAAAACTTGATGATAGATTGCAGTTTAGGCGTTCAAAATATATTTAATAGTTTCCAAAAAGATTTTGATACAGGGCCTACCAGAGACTCTGATTATGTTTACGGACCAGCCAGACCAAGAACATTTTATTTAGGCTTGAAATTTAGGAGTTTGTAATATGCTGAGGTTTTTGCTCGTGGTATTTTTTTGCTTAGGGATGATAAAGTCTGGAGTGGCTCAGGAAATTACATGGCTAAGTTTTGAGCAATTAGATGATTCCTTAAAAATTAAACCTAAACCTGTTATCATTAGTTTTTATACTGATTGGTGTGTTTACTGCAAAAAAATGGATAAAGAAGTTTATTCAAAAGTGGCTATCATTAAAGAAATAAGCCAACATTATTATGCAGTTAAGTTTGATGCAGAAACTAAAACACCGGTCCATTTTGATGGAAAAACCTTTCATAAAAAATCTCAATTTCATGAGCTGGCCCTATTGCTTGGCGCTAAAGAAAAACAATTTATACCGCCGGTAACACTTATTTTAGATAGTCATTTCGCTGTTAAAAGTCGGTGGTTTGAATATTTAAGTCGCGATAAACTCCTTCAAATTTTAAAAACTAACTAGGAAGTAACCCTGTTAAAACTTCAATTACTCAATTTTTTCACGATATTCGCAGTATGTCTAATAAAATAACATCCAGTGTAAACATCAGAAACAAGAAAGCCACTTTTGAATATAGCATTCTTGAAAAATTTGTTGCTGGCATTAAACTTTTAGGTACCGAGATTAAATCTATCAGACAAGGAAAAGCAAATATTGGCGATTCTTTTTGTTCTTTCATCAATAACGAGCTGTATGTGAGAAATATGGATATAGCCGAATATTCTCATGGTTCTTTTTACAACCACGAAGCTAAAAGAGACCGAAAACTTTTACTCAATAAAAAGGAAATCAAAAAGTTATTAGTTAAAGGCGAAGATAAAGGTCTTACCATTATTCCTTTACGCATTTTCATTAACGAAAGAGGCTTTGCTAAAATGGAAATAGCCTTGGCCCAAGGTAAAAAAGCTTTTGATAAACGTGATGCTATCAAAGAAAGAGACGTAAAGAGAGAGTTAGATATGGTGAAGAAGAAGTTTGTGTAGGTGCTTAGATTGTTAGTTGGTTAGGTTGTTAGTCCCGATAGCTTGGGAGTTAGTTATTAGTTAGTTAAACATCAAACAGCTCTATTTACCATGCTTGGTCTCCTAATAAGGGTACAAATCTGAAAGTATCTAATACAATTTTATCAAAGTCATTTTCAGAAACGCGTAGTACAGTTACCATTTTTTGGCTTTTTTCATCCCCTACGGGTATTACCAAAATACCTCCTATCTTTAATTGCTTTAATAAAATTTGTGGAACTAAAGGAGCACCTGCTGTTACAATAATTTTATCGTAAGGGGCATGCTCTGCAATACCTTTAGACCCATCGCCAAGAAAAAACTCGGCCTGATAACCAATGTGAGGCAATACTTGTCTGGTTCTTTCAAATAGTTTTTCTTGTCTCTCTATGGTATAAACTTTAGCACCCAACTCTAACAAGACACAGGTTTGATAACCGCAACCTGTACCAATCTCTAAAACTTTATCTCCTTTTTTAATATGTAATAATTCGCTTTGGTAAGCTACCGTATAGGGGTTAGAAATAGTTTGCCCTTCACCAATAGGAAATGCTTTATCTAAATAAGCTTGGTTCCAGAAAGTTTCATCAAAGAAATAATGTCTTTTTACAGTACCAATGGCTTTTAATACTTGCTCATCAGAAATACCTTTTTTTCTTAGTTCTTCTACTAGTTTCTTCCTTGCGCCCTTTTCGCGATAATTATCTACAAATTTATATCCCATTTGCTACAAAAATAGAATCTGAAACGAATTTAAAGCAATTTTATTAGCTTTACTTCTTCACTTTTAATGATAAAATACACAAGTAGCAGAACATCAATGCTTAAACAAAAAAAACTTTTACTTTTTATCTTTCTTGATGCTCTTCTTGCTCTCATTTTTATCTTTTTTACAGAAAGTTTGTTGATTAAAAACAACTTGATAGTATTTATTTCCTTATTTATACTTCTTTCAATTTATGCTTTTACGGGTACTTATGCCCAATTCACTAGAAAATCCAGATTTAAAGAAGTTATCAGGACATTTAATCAATCTATCATCATCACTCTGTTATATATTCTATTATTTAAAAATAATAGTAACAACATTCAAGCAGCTTTAAACTTTGGATTGACACATTTTTTTATCATGGGCTTTGGCAGATTGCTATTTCATACCTGGATAAAAAGACAAATACGTAAAGGAAAAATAAGCTTTAATACCATTTTAATTGGTAATAATAAAAAAGCTAGACAGATTTTGGCAGATATTAAATCTCAGCCTAAAAATTTAGGGTTTCATATTTTAGGTTATGTTGGTTTACGAGATGAGGAAAATACCACAATGGTAAAGCTACCAAAACTAGGCTCTTTTGATGACATTAAAGTTATCATCGAAAACTATCAGATAGAGGAAGTTATTATTGCTATAGAAACCAATCAGCATCATCAACTTAAAGATATTTTAAATCAATTAGAACAAACAGCAGTTATTATCAATATCATACCTGATATTTATGAAATCCTGTCGGGCTTTGTAAAGCTAAATTATCTTTTTTCTATCCCTTTAATTACTTTACATCCAGACCACATGCCTTTTTGGCAAAGAAGCTTTAAAAAAATATTAGATTATACAATCGCTATAACAGTACTGTTTTTCTTAGCTCCTTTGTTTATCATCATTTATATCATGATTAAACTAGATAGTGAAGGTCCTGGTATTTATCATCAAGAAAGAATTGGAAAAGATGGGAAACCATTTAACATATACAAGTTTAGAAGCATGTTTATAGATGCGGAAGAAAAAGGACCTTCTTTATCAAAATCTAACGACCCACGAGTTACCAGAGTAGGTAAAATTTTGAGAAAAACGAGATTAGACGAATTACCTCAGTTTTTTAACATTTTAAAAGGAGAAATGTCTTTGGTTGGACCACGTCCTGAACGAGCTTTTTACATTAAACAAATAGAAAAAAAAGCACCTCATTACCATTACTTGCATAAAGTTTTACCTGGTATAACCTCATGGGGACAAGTGAAGTTTGGCTATGCAGAAAATGTAGAGCAAATGATTAAAAGGCTTACTTTCGATATTATTTATGTAGAAAATAGATCTCTGGCGTTAGACTTTAAGATTTTATGCTACACAATTCTAATTGTTATGCAAGGAAGAGGAAAATAAGTTTTATACTTGTAAAAATTTTTCAGCCAACAAAATGAAAAAAATATTACTCTTAACTGTAGGTATTATATTTTACTTTCAAGCATTTTCTCAGTCACAGAACAATTATAGCTATAGTGTGGGTATCAAAGCCGCTAGTTTTGGTGATTTCCCTAAATTAATGAATGAAGTAAGAAGCGCTGAAAGCTTTACACCATCCTATTTAAATGGTATTGTATTTAAATTTAATGATAACCAAATCAGCTATAGGTTTATAGGTTCTAAGTATACTAACAATGATTATAGCTTTAAAAATGTTTGTCAAGATTGTGAAACCGTAAACGGTAATTTTTCTGATTTTACTTTAAAAGCTGGTTTTGAACGTAGCCTTATTTATGGTGTTTTCCAACCTTTTTATGGCTTAGATTTAGGATATAGAAGAATTTATTTTGATGGTATTGCCAACAATGTTAGTAACAATGCACTTTTATATGATGTTATTGTTGAAAAAAATGGAGCGCTTATTCATCCCTTAATTGGTGTAAAAGTAAATTTATTAAAATCAAAATTTACCATTAGTGCAGAAGCTGGTTTAGATATACTTTACTCTAATGATAGAGAAACTAAAACTTTAAACGACGGTAATAGAACAACTTCCATTGCTAATTTTAGAAGATGGGGTTTTAATAACCTACCTTTAAGTATGCTAAGTTTGCAATATAATTTTGGACATCAATAAGGGTCTACATTAACCACCAGATAGCTTCCCTTATTGAGTTTATTAGCATCAAAATTGCTAATTTCCTTTCTCAAATACTCTTTTATTTTAGGTATAGATTGATGTTGTAAATCTATCTTTAAAATAATAGTTTGGATATAGTAGTTGCGGATACGCCCAATAAGCGGTGTTTGAGGACCAATAACCAAATCGCCCAAAGTTTTCTTTAATTCTCTGGCAAAACCTTCTGCAATTTGTTGGTTTTTAGAAAAATCTTTATGTTTAATATCGATATGAATTAAACGGTAAAAAGGAGGATATTTAAACTGCTTTCTTTCTAAAATCTCATGCCTGTACATGGCTTCATAATCATTATTCACAATTTGCTGTATCACCCGGTTTTTGGTATCATAAGTTTGAATAATTACTTTACCTTGCTTTTCTCTTCTTCCGGCTCTACCTGCAACTTGTGATAACATTTGAAAACTACGCTCATAAGCCCTAAAATCAGGAAACTGTAGCATACTATCGGCATTGATAACGCCTATAGTGGTTACATTATCAAAATCCAAACCTTTTGCAACCATTTGTGTACCAACCAGAACATCCAAACGCTTCTCTTCAAAATCATTGATGATATGTTGATGGGCATTTTTATTTCTCGTAGTATCGTAGTCTAAACGACCAATTTTTAAATCAGGAAGTAATACTTGTAAATCATCCTCTACTTTTTCAGTACCTAAGCCTTTATACTCGATATGCTTAGAACCACAAGCCGGACACTCGGTAATATTATCTTCTCTATAACCACAATAATGGCAATGTAATTTGCCCGATGCTTTATGATAGGTTAAGCTGACATCGCAATTGATGCACTTGGGTGTATTACCACAAGTTTTGCAAATTAAAATAGGTACATAACCTCTACGGTTTTGAAACAAAATAACTTGCTCTTTAACTTTTATAGCTTCTTGTATACGATCTAAAAGTACGCTTGTAAAATTCTCTTTTATGGTTTTACGAGCCTTTTCTTCCGTGATACTTACCACTTCAATTTCAGGTAAGTTAACTCCACTGTAGCGAACATCTAACCTAACCAAACCATATTTTTGTTGAGTAGTTGCATTAAAATAACTTTCTAAAGATGGTGTAGCAGAGCCTAACAAAACTTTAGCTTGATAAATATTAGCCAAAACAATAGCAACATCTCTGGCATGGTAGCGTGGTGCTGGGTCGTACTGTTTATAACTGGCCTCATGCTCTTCATCCACAATGATGAAACCTAAATCTGTAAAAGGAAGAAATAAGGAAGAGCGAGCTCCTAAAATGATTTTAGCTTCATTTTTTAAAACTTTTTGCCAAATTTCAGCTCTTTCATTATCATTAAATTTACTATGGTAAACCACAATCTGATTTCCAAAATGAAACTTTAAGCGTTCTACTATTTGCGCTGTTAAAGCTATTTCTGGAAGCAAATAAAGCACTTGTTTACCTAAGGCTAAGTACTCTTCCATTAAACGGATATACAGTTGAGTCTTACCAGAAGAGGTAATACCATGCAAAAGTGTAACAGGCCTTTCTTTAAAAGATTGCCTGATTTCATCAAAAGCTTTTTGCTGAGGTTCACTTAAAATAAAATCATTGGTATTTTCTTCATCATCAAAACTAAAACGACTGACAGTTTCTTCTTTAACCTCAAAAATTCCTTTATCTATTAAAGCTTTTATCACAGCTGAGCTAGCTCCACTAGCTTCTGTAAGTGTAGCTCTAGTGATTTTTAATTGCTCTTTTTGAAGTTTCAAATAAGCTAATAAAGCATCTAATTGCTTTGGCGATTTTTCAAGAATTTCAAACAATGCCTTCAGATGTTCTTTGTCATCATAAAAACTATTTAAACGAAGATGCTTAACCGTTTTAGGTTTAAATTTTTCGTTTATTTCTTCTGAGATAAAAACAATTCGCTTATCTAGCAAGCTTTTTATGATGGGAAATATAGTTTTCTGACCTAGTATTTTAGCAATTTCTTGTAGGCTAAGCTCGTTTTGGATTTCAAGAGCATCCACAACAATGTATTCCTTATCATTAAGGTTGCTTTTATCTATGTTTTCTTCATGACTCAGAATAATTTTTGTTTCGCTGGCTAATTTTAGTGCAGAAGGCAAAGCAGCAGCCATAACCTCGCCAGTAAAACATAAATAGTATTCGGCAATCCAATCCCATAGTTTTAATTGTTTTTGGGTGATGATGGGCTGGTCATCAATAATATCAATCAGGTATTTGGCTTCATAAGCCACTGGCGCTTTATCTGTAATAGAAGCAACAATAGCGGTATAAATCTTACTCTTTCCAAACTGCACTACAGCCCTCTTCCCTATAGCTAGTTCATCATTTAATTCAAACGGAACTCGGTAAGTATAAAACTTAGATATTGCCAAAGGTAAAATTACCTCAGCAAATAAGGTTTTTCTGGAGGTGTGATGATCAAAATCTATCATTTATCTCTGAAGGCTGCTAATAATAAACTTAACCAACCCAAAATAAACAATAAGCCGCCAATGGGTGTAACCGGACCAAGAAAAGAAGCGCCATCCCAGCCCATATAATCTTTTAAAGATAAGATGTATAAAGAGCCACTAAATAGTAAAATACCCCCGGTAAAACAGTATGAAGAAAAATTTATAAGAGCATTTTTATACCTGGCAAAAGTACTTAAAAATAATAATGCAAACGTATGATAGAAATGATACTGAACAGCAGTATGCCAGACATCAAGGCTATCTACAGATAATATTTTTTTTAACGCATGAGCACCAAAGGCACCTAAAATTACGGCTAAAGCTCCAAAAAAAGCTGCTGTGATGATAATTCTTTTGTTCATAAACCCGCAGTGTAAATTGCTAATTTAATAAAGATGCAATCAATTTTCGGTGCTTCAATACAAAAATCTATTTTTGTTGAGAGGAAATATAAAATGAGAAAAATAATAATCACGATTAGCTTGCTTATAATTGCCGCTTTTGCTACTGCATGGCTGTATTTTAATAATATTTCTTCGTCTGAAAGTACTACAGAAAAAGCTTTTAACACGATACCCGCAGATGCTTCTCTAATTTTTGAATATAAGAATGAAACTTCTTTTTATGATATTTTTAAAGATTTCACACTTTTTGAAGCTGTTTTAGGACAGAATATCAGTAAACACTTAACAGCACTTAAAAATACTTTTATTGATAATACAAGTTTTAACGATGCTTTATCTACATCAGAACTTTACTTTTCTGTACACCAAACAGCTAAAAACCAAGCCGATGTATTAATTATTGCTCCTTTAAATAATAAACAACTAGAAAGTAGCCAAGAAAGTATCCAGAATTTAAAGCAAAAGTTTAAAATAGAAGAAAAAGTTCTAAACAAAACTACAAGTTATACCCTCACATTTAATAACCAAAGCAAATTCTACTTTACATTGGCAAAAAATGTTTGGATAGGTAGTTTTAACGAAAATCTTGTTCAAAAAGCTCTTTTAGAAAGCTCAAATAAAAAACAAAAATTCTTTAAAGGCGAGAGTTTTAGCTCGGTAAGAAATAAGAATGCTATTGCCAACTTATATATCAATTACCCAAACTTAGCTCCTTTTTTAGCTGGATTTTCTAAAAAAGACAAACCCGCAGAAACAGAGAATTTAAAAACGTTTCCAGCATTTTCTAGCTTAAACATCAATTACCAAAAAAATGCTTTTATGTTTAGCGGAATAACAGAGCTAGAACAAAAAGGTAGCTATCCAGCTTTATTTTTAAACCAACAATCAGGAAAATGTACACTTTTAGATTTAGTTCCTTTTGATGCAGCTTCTTACCTCTTTTACTTGGTTTCAAATCAGCAAACTTTTCAACAGGATTTAAACGCCTTATTTGAGAAAAGAAAAGAGCGTAACAAAAAGAATAGCCAACTCCAAAATATCTCTCAAAGACACTCTATCAATATAGAGAAAGAATTTCCGCTGGTGTTAGGTAAAGAGTTTGGATGTATACAAGTAGCATCTGGAAATAAAATTGGTATCATTAAAACTAATAATACCGGGAGACTATCTTTTATTTTATCAACCATTAGTACACCTATCAATTCAAAAATATCAAGATTTGATGATTCTGATATCCTCTACTACCATTTAGGTGATCCTTTTAAAGGCTTTAGAAGACCTTATTATGCTATAATTGAAAATCATTTGCTGGTTTCTAACAGCATGCAGGCACTTCATGGTTTTCTTCAAAACTATGAGGAGCAAAATTTCTTAAGCAGAACAGATAGAAATTTGCAGTTTCAGCAATATTTATCAAACCAAGGAAATATTTTTTATTTTTTACATAATAGTAATGCTAAAGCTGTTATAAAATCTTATTTAAACAGTAAAGTAAATCAACAATTTAAGAGTGATAATTTTGGATGGAAAAATATTTACGGTATATCGGTACAATTTAGTGCCGATAAGGATAAATTTTTTACAAACCTTTATATGAGTAAAATTCCTGAGCTAGAAGATACAAATACACAGGCAGACTCTTTACTTTTAGACTCCTTGTTAAAATAAACTTTATTTAACCCATATTTTTAGATAAATTTAATCATGAGAATCTGGGTGTTTATAAGCTTTATATCATTAACTTGTTTAGCAGCTAAAGCTCAGGAAACATCGCTTATACATTCTAAAACTGTATTTGATTCTTTTGAAAACCCTGTAAATACCGCTTTTACTCCAGAACTTAGTAGCAAATACGCAGTAAGCTTTTTGTTCCCCACCTTTGGTGCGCAACTACGTTTTAAAGGAGATATAGAAACCAGTTTAAAATCTTATATTTTTAATAGAGACAGTATCAAGGGCGGTCCATTATTAGCAGCCAACAATCAAAATCAATTATCAGGTAATATCAATGCTTACCTGGCTATGTTTAAATTATTTAAAAGTCTAACATATCAAAGAGAGATTGGGGCATCTATACAATTTAGAAATATTGGTCAGACCCAATTACCCAATGCTTTATTTGCATTTTTAGATAGCTACGAAAATTTCAATGATCCCTTTCCAGGTGTTTTCAATAGCAATACATTAAACCAATCTTTCTGGCAATTTGGTTTAACTTACCGAGAAAATTATAATAAAAAACTTGCTTTTGGTGCTAAATTAAGCTTTTTAAGTGGCACAACTTATCATAAAATTAATATTCAAGAATCGGCTATTACCCCTTTAGATGATGGTTATGAAGCTTATTTTAATGGTACTTATCGTTCTAATTTAGGTGCAGATACTATAAAGATAAAAAACCTGCTACCTAATTTCAAAAATCCGGGATTAGCCCTTACCCTTGGTAGTTCTTATACTTTTAAAAATGGTATTTATGTTACAGCGCATTTAAAAGATTTAGGCTTTATCAGATGGCATAAAAATGCTGTTTATTCTACTTTTAGTGATACTTTGGTACCAACCAAAATAGGGGAAATTAAACCTAATGGTAATATCAGGACAGAACTTACCGAGATGATTGTGAGAAATGCCAGTTTAGAGAAATTTAATAGCTTTTTACCTGCTCATTTACAAATTGCAGCTTCCAGAAATTTTGGTTTTTACAGACCTGTTTTTGTGGCTACGCAATATATTGATGGCCGGAGTACCCAGCTAGCTTTACTTAACAATTTTAAAAAAGGTGCTTTTAATATTGCTATCAATACCACTTATGAAAAACCTGATGGTTTACAAATTGGTGGTTTATTGATGTTACAATCTATAAGTACCGAGTTTTATTTAGGCTCCGAAAAACTTCTTCCTAGCTACTATTTCACCAAAGGTATGATAAGTAAAGATGGTAATATTGGTAAAAGCCCCACACAAATGAATATTTTTATGGGCCTTAATATCAAGTTTGGCAGAAAAGTTCAAAGTGATGGAATGGCAGATTTTGTTGATGGCTTAAATGACGAAGAAACGGGCTTTGTATATCGATTAAGCAATAAAGAAAGAAGAGCTGTAAGAAAAGAAGCAGCAAGAAACAGTAAAAAAGCAGGTAAAAGAAGAAATTAAGCTTTTTTCTTTCCAGCTACGTAATCCTTTAGATAGTAAGGTTCAAAATAGGCTACATCTTCAAAAGCGCTTTCTTTAAATTTCTCATAAGCTGGTTCTATTAAATCTTCGGCAGAATTGGAAAAATCATCCATTATTCTGGCATTTGTATATTTACCTAAAACCTCATCGCATTTAGGTGCTCCATCACCAAAAAAGTAAACAATATAAGTATCTAAAATAGCCTTAAAAGAATTTTCATCTACAATTACAGCTTCTGTATCTTTTAAAACCTCTACGTCTTTATTATAAAAAGCCGTATATACCTCCATCCTTCTGGCATCTATCATGGGGCAAAAAATAGTATTTCCGTTTACAGAATAGCATTTTTTAATAAATCCATTAGCCATTGCTGTTAAAGTATTGATAGCAATTAACGGAATATCCAAAGCAAAACATAAGCCTTTAGCGGTAGATACACCTATCCTCAAACCTGTATAAGAACCCGGCCCCATGCTAACGGCTATAGCATTAAGCTCTTTAAAACTTTTTTGATTCCTTTTTAACAACTCATCAATAAAAACGGTTAAAGAGGCTGCATGTATATTAGCCTCAGTACGTTCTATTTTATCCAAAAAAACACCGCCCTCTGCCAAAGCAACAGAGCAAGTGCTGGTAGCTGTTTCTATATGTAAAATAAGTGCCATATTGTTTAAGGTACCGGATCATGCCCATGCCCCCCCCAAGGGTGACACTTCCTAATTCTATTTAAAGTTAACCACATCCCTTTAAAAGGACCATATTTTTTAATTGCATCAATACCATACTGAGAGCAAGTAGGTGTAAACCTACATGATGCACCTAATAAAGGAGACAGCAAATATTGATAAAGTTTTATCAGCAACAAAAACAGCAATGAAAATATTTGTCTGATAAATCCCATTACTTAACCATTTGCTTTTCTAGATTAATTAAAGCTAATGACAGCTTCTGATAAATATAAGAGTAATCTAGTAGCTCTTTCCCAACATAATGAAATGCCACTAAAAGCTGCTTTTGCTGAGTTTGTAAAAAAGGATACAAGGAAGCAGATTTTTGTAATCTATAAGCCTCTTTGATTCTTCTCTTGATAAGATTTCTATCAACACTTTTCTTAAATCTCTTTTTAGGAACAGAGATAACAATTTGTACAGGATATTTTTGCGGCTCTTGATTAATTTGCCAAGTTATCCGGAAAGGGTAAAACAAAAAAGAAGAACCATTGTCAAAAAGCTCTGCTAAGAGTTTTTTACTACACAATCGTTCTTCTTTTGTAAATTGAAAATTTTTCATTGCATAAACCCGATTAGTAAATATAGAGACATCGGATTATACATTCACCTTAAAAAGGTAATGAATGCAATTAAAATTATGCTTTATGACGACGCTCGTCAGAAACTGTTAATCTTTTTCTGCCTTTAGCTCTTCTAGATGCTAATACTCTTCTACCATTTGCAGTAGACATTCTTTCTCTGAAACCATGCTTGTTTCTTCTTTTTCTTTGAGAAGGCTGGAATGTTCTTTTCATGATTATATATAATAATAATTTCGCTCTATAAAATAAGAGTGCAAATATAGACTTGTTTTTCTATAAATCAAAACCTAAATAGAAATAAATTAAAATATATGAGCTCTTATTTTGATTTTAATAAATCTCTTATTTCTGTTAATAATATTTCCTCTTTACTTGGTGCTGGAGGTGCTGCCGGAGCTGCTTCCTTATCTTTTTTATTGATCTTATTAACCCCTTTTATAATCATAAAAAGTACAAAGGCCACAATAATAAACGCTATAACCTGCGATAAAAAGTTACCATATTTAATTGCCGTACCTGGTATTACTAATTGACTAAGCTCCGTTAAATTTGCAGCACTTAAAGCAGGTGTTAAAATTGCAGGTGTAATCACATCATCCACTAATGAACTTACAATTTTCCCAAAAGCGGCACCTATTACCACACCAACCGCCAAATCAATAACGTTACCTTTAACAGCAAATTCTTTAAATTCTTTTATTATTCCCATCAGTTTTGGTTTTAATTTTGTTAATAATGATTGAAATTATAAAAAAAACAATTAACTAAAAAAAACTACTTAATTATCATTTAAATAATGATTAAACTAGTACTGTTTTTACGGACAGCTTTGTTTAACTTTGCCATTTCTGATACATTATTATGCTTAAACAAAATCTTCAACAAAAATTATTACAAAAATTATCTCCTCAGCAAATACAGTTTATCAAGCTGTTACAAGTTCCTACGGTTGCTTTAGATACCAGAATAAAAGAAGAACTAGAAGAAAACCCTGCTTTAGAGGATATTAGCTTAGCTGATATGAGTGAGCCGATTGATGAATATCCGGATAAAGACCCTGATGAAGATTTTAGAGCAGACGACGCTCATGATGATTTTGATGAATTTAATGTTGATGATTATCTGCAAGATGATAACATCAATGATTATGGAAGTAGATATGATAGTAACGATGATGATGAAGATAAAAAAGAGCTTCCTATCGCTATAAACAACACTTTTTTTGAAAACTTACAAGCCCAACTCGATTTAATTCCGCTGGAGGATAAAGAATATCTAATTGCACAACAAATTATAGGTAGTTTGGATGATGACGGATATTTAAGAAGACCTATTCCTTCTTTGGTTGATGATTTAGCTTTTTCACAAAGTGTTTTGGCAGAAGATGAGGAAGCAGAGGAGATGCTAAAAGTCATCCAAACTTTTGATCCTCCGGGTGTAGGTGCTAGAGATTTACAAGAATGTCTACTCATACAGCTCAGAAAAAAGGACACTTCTTCTAAAACAATAGAAATAGCTATTAATATTGTTGAAAATTATTTAGACGAGTTTACCAAAAAACATTACGATAGATTAGAAAAATCTTTGGGCTTATCCTCTGAAGAACTAAAAGAAGTTATTAACGAAATCTTGAAGTTAAACCCAAAACCCGGAGATTCTGGTGTATCTAACCTTAAGCAAATGCAGGTTATCCCAGATTTTCATATTTCAAAGAATGATGGAGTGCTTACACTTACATTAAATTCTAAAAACGCTCCAGAACTGAGGGTGAGCAAATCTTACCAAGAAATGTTTCAGCATTATGAAAAAACTGCTGATAAAGATAAAAAGCTTAAGGAAGCTGTTCATTTTGTGAAGCAAAAGTTAGACTCGGCAAAATGGTTCATTGATGCTATTAAGCAAAGACAACAAACCTTGCTAAAAACCATGAATGCTATTATGCACTACCAGTATGAATATTTTCTTTCTGATGGTGATGAGCGCTACCTAAAACCTATGATATTAAAAGATATTGCTGATAAAATAGGTATGGACATATCAACGGTGTCTAGAGTAGCTAATTCTAAATATGTACAAACAGAATTTGGCACTTATTTACTAAAGTCTTTCTTCTCAGAAGCGATACAAACAGAAAGTGGCGAGGAGGTATCTAATAAAGAAGTAAAGAAAATTTTAGAAGAGTGTATTGGTAATGAAAATAAAAGAAAGCCTTTAGCAGATGAAAAATTAACTGAGATTTTAAAAGATAAAGGTTATAACATTGCTAGAAGAACGGTAGCAAAATATCGTGAACAAATGGGGATACCTGTTGCCCGATTAAGAAAAGAACTTTAAAAATTCATCGTAATAGGCTTAAAGCTTTAAGCCTATTACAATTTCATGTGTACCGTTTGATACGGTACAACAGAACCAAGCCATAATTTTAAGCTTTTTAAAAGTTTGTATTTTTCATACCATCCCTAAAACTTTTCTACACCTGCCAACGTAATTGTTAGTAATTTTGAGGAAGTTTAAGTTTATTCTAATGTAAATATTAGTCTAATTAAAGTTAAATATTTTTTAAAATATTTAATACGATTTTTTCAAGACTTAGCTATTCAATATCATTAAAAAATTATTTAGATATCAATGCCAGAAGAATTGTCTCCACTAACTACTAATGTATATGTAATTATTCCGGCATATAATGAAGAACAATCTATAGCTAAAGTTATACAAGCTATACCTAAAGAATTTGTTAAAACTATTGTTGTGGCTAATAATAACTCAAAAGATAACACAAAAACACAAGCAGAAATGGCTGGCGCTGTGGTTGTTGATGAACCCCGTCCTGGTTATGGATATGCTTGTTTAAAAGGTATAGACTTCTTAAGTAACCAATATATTAAGCCACAAGATATTGTTGTTTTTTTAGACGGCGATTTTTCTGACTACCCCGAAGAAATTCCAGCTATTATTGACCCGATTTTAAAAAAACAAGCCGACTTAGTTATTGGTTCCAGAGCTTTAGGCGTAAAAGAAAAAAACTCCATGACTATTCCACAAGAGTTTGGCAATTGGTTAGCTACAAAATTAATCAGGCTGTTTTATGGAGTTAAATTTACAGACTTAGGACCATTTAGAGCAATAACATGGTTACATTTGCAACAAATTAACATGCAAGACAAAACCTACGGTTGGACGGTTGAGATGCAGATTAAAGCTGCTAAGCAAGGCTTAAGATGTATTGAAGTGCCAGTTAAATACCGTAAAAGAATTGGTGTTAGTAAGGTTTCTGGAACGGTAAAAGGTGTTATTTTAGCTGGTTATAAAATTATTTGGATGATTTTTAAAAATCTATAAAGCAAAATGTTTCTACAGTATTCTATCTTAATCATTTATGCTTTTTGCTTATTAGCCATTTTTATATTTAGTATAGGTCAAGCTTTTCTGGTTTATTATTATATCAAATCATCTAAAAAAGAGGTTAAAGCTTCATCATGGCATCATCAACCTAAAGTAACCATACAATTACCTTTGTTTAATGAGCTTTATGTTGTAAAACGACTGATAAAAAGTGTTTGCGAGTTAGATTATCCTAAAGCGCTATTAGAAATACAAGTGTTGGATGATTCTAATGACGATTCTTTGGCCTTAACAGCTCAACTTATCAAAGAACAACAAGCTGCTGGTTTTAATATTAAACATATTACCAGAACAAGAAATATTGGTTTTAAAGCCGGTGCTTTACAATATGGTTTAGAACAAGCTTCTGGAGAATTAATAGCTATTTTTGATGCCGATTTTGTTCCTCCACAAGACTTTTTACAAAAGCTCGTACCTTACTTTCAAGAGGCTGAGCTTGGTATGGTCCAAAGCAAGTGGGAGCATTTAAATGAGGATTATTCTCTGTTAACAAAAATCCAAAGCTTTGGCTTAGATGGCCATTTTACGGTTGAACAAACAGGCAGAAATAAGCAGAATTTATTCATCAATTTTAATGGTACAGCTGGTATTTGGCGTAAAGCCTGTATTGTAGAAGCTGGTGGCTGGCAACATGATACCTTAACAGAAGATTTAGATTTAAGTTATAGAGCACAACTAAAAGGCTGGAAGTTTAAATATGTAGAAGAGTTTGGCACTCCGGCAGAACTACCCATGGAACTTAACGCTTATAAATCTCAGCAGCATCGCTGGACTAAAGGCGCTATAGAAACCTCAAAAAAAATGCTTTCGCAAATTTGGCAATCCAACGAAAGCCTTGCCCGTAAAATTTTCGGCTCCTTACACTTGCTTAACTCTTATGCCTTTTTATTGGTATTTATAGTAAGTATTTTAAGCTTACCTATTTTGGTAATCAAGAACTTGCATCTGATTGATATTTTATATTTTAATTTGATGACTGTTTTTGTAGGCGGATTTATCATCGTTGCTATTTTCTACACAACATCTTATTTCTCTAAAAAAACAAGTTTTTTAAACTTCTTAAAGCTTTTCCCTGTTTTTTTATCATTCTCTATGGCCATGAGTTTTCATAATGCTATAGCGGTTTTAGAAGGTATTTTCGGGTTTAAATCTGATTTTATCAGAACACCAAAATTTAATATCAACGATAAAAAAGAAGGCTTTATGGATAATATCTATATCAAGAAAAGTTTACCTAAATCATTTTTTGTAGAATTTTTCTTAGCTTTTTATTTCCTGAGCGGGATGATCTTATCTTTTATTTATCGAGATTTTGGATTATTACCCTTTCATACGCTTCTATTTTGTGGATTTTGTTTGTTAAACTTTTATTCCATCAAACACAGTTTTATGGGATTAAAAAATTAAGCTTTTGCTTTTAGTTTCTCTATTTCGTCTATCAATAAATTTAATTGCTTTATAAGATGTAATAAAGTTTCATTAAATTGGTGATCCCACTTTTCTGCTTGTTGCAAAACTAGTTCTTGCTCTCTAAACAATACCGCTAAAGGCCTTGCACCCACTTGTGCAACACGTCCGGCAATACGATGAGCTACCAAACTAGCTTCTTCTAAATTTTGTTGTTCAATATCACTTTCTAGCATCTTTATATCTTGGCTACAATCTTCAACAAACCGATTTAAGATATTTACAGTTTGTTCCCAATCGCCAAAAGTCATTTTCTCTAAAGCAGTTAAATCAAATTCTGGCTGATTTTCATTTTCAAAATCAACGGTAGGTAAGCTGCCATTTAACAAAATGGAAAGCAATTGCTCTTCTTTAAAAGGTTTCATCAGCAAGCCATCAAAACCACTATTTATAACCTGTGCTCTTTCTTCTGGTAAAACCTGAGCTGTTAAAGCATACACCGATACTTCTGGATGTTGAATTTTTTCTTTTAATTTTTTACAAAGTGTTATACCGTTCATACCCGGCATACGCATATCTAAAAAGATAAACTTAACATCATTAGTAATTTTTGCTTCCAGAGCCTCTTCTGGCGATGAAAAACATTGATATGCTATTTGATGATGAGCAAAAATTAGCGAACATAGATCTAAAATGAATGGATCATCATCTACCACCCATATTTTGCCATTAAAAGCAGTTGATAGTAAAGTGTTTTTTACCCCTAATATATTACCCTCATGAGGCTTATTTACCTCTTTAAACTTTAAATAAACAGTAAATGAACTTCCATTTGAAGGACTGCTCTTCACGTGTATTCTACCTTCCTGACTTTCCACTAAGGCTTTAACTATGCTTAGTCCTAACCCGGCACCGGCCCTATTCATCTCCTTGTTTTCGGGGTTATTGGCTTGCTCGAACTCGTTAAAAATCAGCTTAAGTTCTTCTTTAGTCATTCCAATTCCGGTATCTTCAACAACAAACATAAAATGCACATCATCAGCTTGCTTTTTATAAGATACTGAAATGCTAACCATGCCTGCATGAGTAAATTTAATAGCATTGCTTAACAAATTGTAGAGAATTTGTTTCAGCCTAAAAGCATCACCTTCTACCCATAAGTCATCGTTAACATCAAAATCCTGAACAATTTTAAGTTCTTTTTTCTCCGCTTGTAAGTGCATCACAGAAAGCACCTCGGTTAAAAGTTTTTGCATATTAAAAACTTCGTGAGAGAAAGTAAGTTTTCCTGATACAATACGGTTATAATCTAATACCTCATTTACAATTTGCATTAAATGTTCTGATGAATGATATATAGCTTCAATATCCTTTTTACGAGGATTTTCTTGTTTTCTGATGAGCTCTGAATATCCAATAATAGCTTGTAAAGGTGTTCTAATCTCATGGCTCATGTTAGATAAAAAGCGTTGTTTTGCTAAACTATGATACTCGGCTTCTTCTTTAGCTAACTCTAAATCTTTACGGTATTGGTTGCTTTTTGCAATATCAGAAAGGATAAAATAAAGTAAGATAACCGTGACTAAGAAAAAAACAATGATGATGATACTGATTTGCTTGATGCTATCATTTACCACTTCACGGGCTTCTTTATTGTTGATTTCTATTTGCTTAACAGCTTCGCTTTCTACCTCACGTAAAACGGTTAACATTTTATTGATGAGTAAATCGCTGGTACTAGCTAAAATAGCTTCTCTATTAATAAAAACTTCACTTTTTTTGCGTTGAACTTCTTCTAATTGCCTAATGGTTTTCTCCACATTTTGGATAATACTATCTTGACGTGATAAAGCTAAAGTATCTACTTTTACATTAAGTTCCTCATTCATGATATTGAAAGACTGATTACTTTTATCTGTCTTTTTCTTGCCAAATAATTTACCAAAGAAAGTTTTAGGCTCTTCGGTAGACTTATTTCCATCAGCATCTTTTATGGTAGTGGTTAGTGTTCTTTTTTCTGAACGTAAAACTAAACTATCCAGATCTTTGGATGATTCATTAACCAAAGCGTTTAACTCTGCAACTTGGTTAGAAAAAGAGTTGTTATTAAGCAACCCTTCTCTCACTTTTAAGTAATTGATGAATAAGCGGTCTCTTTCTTTCAGTAGCTCATTCATAGATTTGATACGGCTAAGCTGTAAAGAATCATTAACATAAAGCTTGCTTAGGCTATCAATACCTAAACTTAATTGCTTGGTTTCTTCTAAAAAAATACTGTAATCGCCCGGGTTGTTTAGTGCTTGAGCTTTTTGTAATTGGTCTAAACTAATGATTTTAAAAGTAAGCTCATTTACCAATCTTAAGCGTTCGCCGGGTTTGGCAACATCTTCAAAAGAATTAAGCATTTTGTTAAACGCATACTTACTGGTAGCCCATGCAAGACCTAAAGCTATACAAGCAAAAAATGCTGCTATGATAATTTTACCCCGAACAGATTGGCTAAAGCTTTTTGTTTGTTGGTTCATTAAAAAGCTTTAAGCAAAATTTAATCCAAACAAAAAAAGGCTGTCTCAAATCATCACTTTGTGTCAGGCTGAGCGGAGTCGAAGCCTTTTTCTTTCCTTCGACTCCGCTCAGGATGACAACTCGACTCCGCTACCATTGACGTTTTTTATAAATGTTTAAAAATCAGGCATTCACCCGCTGGCTTTCCGGCCTCTTGACCGGCCATGTCAAGGTACTTTTATTCAAAGTATTGATTTTATATTTTGGCCTTCATGAATGCTTCGCATGTTTCCGCAAAAAGTACCCAAACCCGAGCGTAGCGAACACATGAAAGCCTTTAAAAAACAATAAGCTAATTGAATAAACTCTCCGCTGCGCCGCTTGCTTCTAAAGGTTCTACTAAGGCTAATCCTCTAGAAGCCGCAACCGCCAAGGCGGAATTGGGCGTAAACGGTTGTTAATGCTTGGGCAGGACTATCGAACTACTTAAACACGTCATTTAATATTGATTTATATGAAATATATTAGACCTCAGGATGACAACAAAGGTCCGCTCAATGTGACAAATATGATTTTTGAGACAGCCTCTTAGATATGTATATGTACATAGTTAAAACAATCCCAACTGCCCTTTATCGTCTATATCAATATCATCAGGATTGGTAATTTCAAAATCTATTTTCTTAATAGGTTTTGATTCTGATGGCTCGGCTTGCTTTTCTTCTTTTTCAGATTCATCAGTTATTTCTGTTGCATTAGGCTCTAACCCTTCTGTTTCATCTTCCTCTAAAGATGCTACAGACTTTTCTTCTTCTATTTCTTCTTCTAGCTCATCAGTTAATAAAGTAACTTTTTGCACATCATGCGGACTTAACTTATTGCCTTGTGCTTTGATACCTTTTACATCTATCAGCTCTGCTAAATTAACTTCGCTTTCATCAAAAAGCTGACTTTTACCTTTTAAAGCTTCTATTTTAACTATGGGTTGTTGAGCTTTGGTAATGATCATCATCTTAGAACCAGGCTCTTCATTAATGAAACCAATTCTTTTACCTATGGCTATATCCTCAAATTTAAAGCGTTTAATGTAGTAAACTTTTGATTTTCCGTCTTGATGGATAACAGCATAGATAGCTTCTGGATTAAACTTTTCCATCCTCACCATTTTATCATCAAAATGGTTAGTTAAATCAAAACTACTAAGCTCGTAGCTGCCATCAGCAAAAACACATAATATTTTATCTTCTGCTTGGAACTCACCTAAGAAACGTCCATGCCCATTTTCATTTAAACGTTTAACTACATCATCAAACCAAATTCTTCTTCCGGCAAGGGTAGAAACTCCTTTAGATTTTAGAGTGATTTTCTTTACTGCATATTTGGTTGCGATATTACCTTGAGAGGCTCTTCCTTTAATGGCTGTCTCGGCAAAATCTAAATCAAAACTTAATTTACGCAATTTAGACATCGGCTTTAAAGCCACATTGACCACTTCTGCCTCTCCGTTAGGATTAGCCGTAAAATATAAAACCTTAGAACCTTTGCTACCTTTGGTTAAATCATACTCTTTATCTCTGGTTACGCCACCAACGGCAAATCTTTTCATGTAAGATGTGCCTGTTTTACCATCTTTATAAATCATGTTATAAATGGTACGGTCATCATTCTTTTTAAATACACCTACGTGTAAAATACCTTTCCCTACGAAGGTTTTATCTTGAACTTTAGTTACCAAGCAGATACCATCTTCTCTAAAAACGATGATATCGTCTAAATCAGAACAATCAAATACATATTCATCTTTTCTTAAGCCTGTTCCTACAAAACCATCTTCACGGTTTACATAAAACTTGGTATTTGCTAAAGCTACTTGAGAGGCTTCTACCTTGTCAAAAGCTCTGATTTCTGTTTTACGACCTCTATCTTTTCCGTACTTTTCTTTTAGTTTTAGGAAATAATCAATAGCGAAATCTGTAAGATGCTTTAAGTTTTTTTTAATTTGGATGATGTCTTTTTCTAAAGCCGCCATTTGCTCATCCGCTTTTTTAACATCAAAGCGGGTGATGCTACTCATAGGTTTATCAATTAACCTTTTAAAATCTTCAGCTAAAATTTCTCTATAAAGAGATGACTTAAATGGTTCAAAAAGTTGATGTAATACTTTTACAACTTCATCAAAATTTGATGAGTTTTCATATTCAGGATGTTTATACATCCCCTCCTGAATGAATATTTTTAGTAACGAGCTAAAGAAAATCTTTTCTTGCAAATCATGCAATTTAATCTCTAACTCCCTTTTTAATAGGTTTTTGGTGTAATGTGTACTCTCTATCAGAATATCATTTACACTCATAAAATGAGGCTTATCGCCTTTGATAACACAGGTATTTGGCGAGATAGATGTTTCACAAGCTGTAAAAGCGTATAAAGCATCTATGGTAACATCTGGAGAGATACCTGGCGCTAAATGAATCAAAATCTCTACATCTTTAGCTGTATTATCTTCTATTTTTTTGATTTTGATTTTTCCCTTATCATTAGCTGCGATAATACTATCAATTAAGCCGATGGTTGTGGTGCTGAAAGGGATTTCGGTAATCACTAAAGTTTTTTTATCAAGCTCTGAAATTTTAGCTCGAACCCTGATTTTACCACCGCGTTGACCTTCATTATAAGCAGAAAAATCTGCCATACCACCGGTTTGAAAATCAGGAAGGATATCTGGTCTGTTTCCTTTTAAAACCTCTATAGAAGCGTCAATCAGCTCAACAAAATTGTGAGGCATAACTTTGGTAGCCAAACCTACTGCTATACCCTCTGCGCCTTGCGCTAGTAATAACGGGAATTTTACAGGTAGCGTAACGGGTTCTTTATTTCTACCATCATAAGAAGCTTGCCATTCTGTAGTATCAGGATTAAACACAACATCTAAGGCAAACTTAGATAATCTGGCCTCTATGTAACGAGGAGCTGCTGCAGAATCTCCGGTAATAGGGTCTCCCCAGTTTCCTTGGGTATCAATTAAAAGATTTTTTTGACCAATTTGGACCATGGCATCGCCAATAGAAGCATCACCATGAGGGTGATATTTCATGGTATTACCAATCACGTTTGCCGCTTTGTTAAAACGACCATCGTCCATTTCTTTTAAAGAGTGAAGAATACGTCTTTGTACAGGCTTCAAACCATCATGAATATGAGGTACAGCCCTATCCAAAATTACATAAGAAGCATAATCTAAGAACCAGTTCTCGTACAGGCCGTTTATAGCCGTTACATTATGAAGTACTTCTTCGTTTTCGTAATTGTTTTCTTCCATATTATTATAAACTATAGAGATTACATTTATTAATCCCCATTCTTGTTTACTCTTTTATTCTATATCGTTAATTACTCTTTTAATTCCGCTTTTTAATAAGAGAACATTAAAATTAATAAGCAAACCCAACTTACATTCCGAAAGCTTTAAATAAGTTAACATTTGTGCTAAATGTATATCATTTATTTCTGCTACAGCTTTTACTTCTACAATAAGTTTATTGTCAACCAGAATGTCTAATTTATAACCACAATCTAATTCTACATCTTCATACAGTAAAGGTAATTTCTGTTCTTTTTTAACGTTTAAACCAGATTTCTTTAACTCATAATACAAACATTCTTGATATGCAGATTCTAACAAACCAGGACCTAAATATTTATGAACCTTTATAGCGGCTCCAATTACTTCGGTGGCTAATTTGTTTTCTATATGCATATTATGGTCTTATTATTTTTAACCTCTCTTTTTATCTCAGTTAAAAAGCAACCCAGCTCTGTGTTCTCCGTGTTCTCTGTGGTTGATTTTTTAACCCTATAACCCCTGCGTTTTTTTACTTAACCACAGAGGCCGCAAAGTTCTCAGAGTTACCTTTATAAATTTTTACCTAGCTGGGCGTATAATTTAAACCTCTTTTTATCTCTACTCAAAAGCAACCCAGCTCTGTGCTTTCCGTGTACTCCGTGGTTGATTTTTTAACCCTATAACCCTGAGTTTTTTTTTATTTAACCACAGAGAGCTCAAAGTTCACAGAGTTACCTTTATAAATTTTTACCTAGCTGGGCCTATAAATTTTCAACCTCTTTTGTATCTACTCAAAAGCAACCTAGCTCTGTGCTCTTCGTGTACTCCGTGGTTATTTTTTTATTAAACCTCGGAGTTCCCAAATAAAAACTCTGTAGTAAAATCAAAAAATCACCCTTTACCCAACCTTTTTTCAAAAAACATCATCGGTAAAAAGCTATTTACACCTTTAACTTTCCAAACTTCTCCGCCAATACAATAAAGCAAAACCTCTATGGGTTTATTCTGCTTCTGCTCATACTCGGCCATTACCTGCAAACAAGGTCCACAAGAAGTAACAGGTCTTAATAATTGAAACTCTTGTGTTGATGCTGTAACTGCTATCGTAACTATTTCTTCATTTGGAAAATTAGCTCCTGCAGCAAAAAGTGCGACCCTTTCTGCACATAAACCAGATGGATAAGCGGCATTTTCTTGATTGCTTCCTCTAACAATCTCATGATTACTTAACAAAACTGCAGCACCCACCCTAAATTTAGAATAAGGAGAATAAGAAGTCTCCATGGCTTTAACAGCTTCTAAGCACAATTGCTTGTCTTGGGCAGAAAGTTTATCAATACCTGTGTAAGCCTCGTAAGCTATGGTTATATTTTTAACTTCCATTAAGCCGCGTTTTCCTTACTAGCCAATAAAGCATCTGCTGCATCTTGTACTGCTTTAGCATCAGCAATAATATCAGCTTCGTCTTTCTCTATCCTTAAATTTTGTACAATATGTTTTTGCCTATCTGGAGTGTTTTTTCCCATATAATACTCCAGTAAGTTTTTGATTTTCATATCGCCTGATAAAATAACAGGATCTAATCTAATATCTTCACCAATAAAGTTTTCAAACTCATCCGGAGAGATTTCTCCCAAACCTTTAAATCTGGTGATTTCTGGCTTATTACCCAATTTATCAATAGCTAAAACACGTTCTTCATCACTATAACAATAAATGGTTTCTTTTTTATTTCTTACCCTAAATAATGGCGTTTGTAAAATAAAAACGTGACCTGTTTTTACCAAATCAGGGAAAAATTGCAAGAAGAATGTCATTAATAATAAACGAATGTGCATACCATCCACATCGGCATCTGTTGCAATAACAATATTATTATAGCGTAAACCTTCTAAACCATCTTCAATATTTAAAGCGTGTTGCAAAAGGTTAAATTCTTCATTCTCGTACACTACTTTTTTAGTTAAACCATAAGCATTTAAAGGCTTTCCTTTCAAGCTAAAAACCGCTTGGGTTTTTACTTCTCTAGCTTTGGTGATAGAACCCGAAGCAGAATCTCCCTCAGTTATAAATAAAGTAGTCTTTTTACGGTCTTCTTCAGAGAGCTTCTCATCATCCATGTGCCATTTACAATCTCTTAGCTTACGATTATGCAAAGAAGCTTTTTTGGCTCTTTCATTAGCTAGTTTTTTGATACCTGCTATATCTTTACGCTCTCTTTCTGACTGTAGGATACGCTTTAATAAGCCATCTGCCGTTTCCGGATGCTTGTGTAAATAGTCGTCTAGTTCTTTCTTAACAAAATCATTAACAAAAGTTCTAACCGTAGGACCATCAGGACCAACATTTAAAGAACCTAGTTTAGTTTTGGTTTGCGACTCAAAAACAGGTTCTTGAACCCTGATAGAAACTGCCGCTACAATAGAAGCCCTAACATCAGAGGCGTCAAATTCTTTTTTATAAAATTCTCTGATGGTACGTACCACAGCTTCTCTAAAAGCTTGCTGATGTGTACCGCCTTGCGTAGTATGCTGCCCATTTACAAAAGAATAATACTCTTCGCCGTATTGTTGCCCATGCGTCATGGCTATTTCAATATCTTCTCCTTTTAAATGGATAATTGGATATCTATTAGCTTCTGCATCGGTATTTCTTACCAATAAATCATGTAAGCCTCTTTCTGAGAAGTATTTTTGATTATTAAAATTGATGGTTAAACCAGCATTTAAGAAGACATAATTCCAAATCATGTTCTCAATAAACTCTGGTATAAATCTAAAATTCCTAAAAATGCTTTCATCAGGAATAAAAACTACTGCTGTACCATTTCTTTGTGTAGTTTCTATTTCAGGATTATCTTTAACTAATTCTCCCTTTTCAAATTCGGCTTTTTTTGTTTTTCCATCTCGGTAAGATTGAACCGTAAAAGATGCAGATAAAGCGTTAACGGCTTTGGTACCTACCCCATTTAAGCCAACAGATTTTTGGAAGGCTTTAGAATCGTACTTACCACCGGTATTTATTTTACTTACGCAATCTATTACTTTCCCTAAAGGGATGCCTCTACCATAATCTCTGATAGAAACTTTATGGTCACTAACAGAAATATCTATGGTTCTACCTGCACCCATCACAAACTCATCTATAGAGTTGTCCATAATCTCTTTCAGGAGAACATAAACACCATCATCAAAAGCAGAACCGTCTCCTAGTTTCCCGATGTACATACCAGGTCTGAGCCTGATATGTTCTTTCCAATCGAGCGAACGTATGCTATCTTCACTGTAATTCACTTGTAATTCAGCCATTTCTTTTTATAGATTGATATGGAAAATGAGAAAACATCATATTTTCCCTTGTACAAAGCTAAAATTTTACGCAAAAGGGGCAAATATGATTTATTAACATTTAGACATTATGATTCTTTGCCTTAAGAGCAATTAAAAATATCTAAAGAATCCTTAAGCAAATAAATTAAGCTTTGTTATACAAATCTCTAATCACTACACTGGCTACCGTACAGCCAAATATGGCCGGCATCCAAGAAACTGTACCAATTAAAGACTTTTTAGGGCCGCCTTCTGGCGCTAAGATAACTTTACTTGCATCAGGAAGTTCTGATGAGAACACCACTTTCAAGCCTTTTCTAATACCAAATTTCTTTAACCTTTTTCTTACATAGCGGGCTAAAGTACAATTATATGAGGCAGATATATCTGAAATTCTCACTTTTGAGGGGTCTACCCTACCGCCAGCACCCATAGATGACACTAAAGGAATGCCTTTTTCTAAGCAGGTTTGGATAAAAAATACTTTAGGAGAAAGCGTATCAATACAATCAACAGCATAATTAAAATTACCTTCATTAAGAATTTCTTCAGTACGCTCGTCTTTGATATATTCATTAATAACGGTTAAATCTATATCAGGATTAATATCGCGTAAACGCTGAGCCATGACTTCTGCTTTAGGCTGATTATCGGTAGATATTAAAGCAGGAATTTGCCTGTTACGATTACTCGCTTCTACCACATCAGCATCTACAATAGTCATTTTACCAACTCCAGCTCTGGCAATCATTTCTGCACAAATGCCACCAACACCACCCAAACCTACCACCAATACATTGGCATTCATTAATCTTTGCATTTGATGATTGTCTAGCAATAAGTTGGTGCGAGACATCCAATGAGGAATTTCAATCATGATATTATTTATGGAGTTAATCTTTTAAAAACGGCTTCAAAATTATAAAAAACCTGCTTTTTTAATTGTGCAATATCTATTTTTCTGATTTTTGCTGCTTGCTGATAAAGGTCATCAATCTGCAAATGAGCTATATCTGTTTCTAAAAAGAAACGGTTTGCCGGAACTTCCTGAAAAGCTTGATAAGCTTTACAATCTGGCTTTAATAAATCTTTCCCAAAAGAAAAATATACTTGAGGATAGCTAATAAGCTGCTTTAACTGTTGCAAATTACCATTAAAACCATGTAATATAAACGGCATCTTAAACTGCTTTAAATAAGGTATTACATCGGCGTAAGCCTTAACAGCATGAATAATAACCGGCTTTTGATGGGCTTCTGCAATGGCTAATTGCTTTTGAAAAACTTGCTTTTGCAGTTCTAAATTAGGTCCATTTACTCGGTCTAGGCCAATTTCACCTATGGCCAATACATTTTCTAGTTCTAGATAAGCAGCTAAATTTTGGGATATATCTTGAGCCTCAGTAGCAAACCAAGGATGTAAGCCAACAGAAATAGCATAATCCAAATCATGCAAAGTCTGAGGTGGTAAAACAAAAAAAGCATTCCTCAAAATCCACTCCTTCGGGCTAGATGCCTTTTTATGGGTATGGATATTGATGAAATGCTCTTTTGTAGGAAATATCATTTATTCTAAGCCATCTATGGTTACAGCAACTTTTCCGTTTGCAGTCATCATGGCTACAATAGCATTTGGCGTTAAGATAATTTTATCTGGCGTAAACTGATTTAAAGTACCATTAACCTTTACACCTTTAACAGGTTGATAATTGGTTAAATAGCCTTTCATTGATTTTTCTCCCTCTGCTAACTGCGCAGCTATAGAAAAGCGGCAGTTTTGTTTTATTTTATTGAGGATAATACCATGAGCTAACCAGCTTCCGGCTTTAAGGAGTTTACTTTTTGAATCTAAAACATAATCTATTTGGTCTAGATATACTTCTTTGGTAGCAGCATCATATAAAGGCACTCCGGAAAGGTAAAAATCTCCATTTACAGCACCACTCATGTTTACAGCAACAATCATTTTACCTTCTTTACCCCAAAGTTCTACTTTGTTAACCGTTACCGATTTCTTTCCAGACTCGAACTTCTGACCAGCAAAATTTTTCTGTATAATTTCTGACGCATAAGTATAAGGTGCAAAAGCAGCCACATTAACTTTAAACTCGTTAGGTATTTTATCTACTGCTTTTAAAGCAATGGCATTTTTATTAAAAGTAAGCGATGGTTTTCTACCTACAGAAGTTTCTAAATAAGTCTTTAAGCCTAAAGTAGCCGTTATTTTTTTATTAGCCGCTACAGCTTTAGTAGCATACATCTCTACGGGCTGCATAGCAAACCAAGTATTGTATTGCTCATCAACTTGTATAGGAGATGCTATAGCTTGCAAAGCATCTAATACATAAGGTTTAATATCTAAAGATTGTGCTATGGCATCATCTACCATTTTAGATAATCTACCTTTAAAAACGCTAATTGCAGGGTTAATTAAATAGGTAATAGGCACATTTTTGCCTGCTATACTTATGCTAGGACTTTCTTTCCAAACAATTTCCTGAATAACTGTATTGGTATTAATTTTCCAATCTTTTAAAGCCACTAAAGAGTTTAGCTTTACCACGCCATTTAAATAAAAATCACGAGTATCGTACATAGAAACACCTAAACTCTCGAAACCATACTTAACTTTTCCGTTGATACGTAATGGAAGGTCTATATAAATCCTTCCGTTTTGCTCTCTAATGGTAATAGGTGCTTCTTTAGTAACTTTCATCATCACATTATCACCATCTAAAGATTTATCATCATAAATGATACCTACCAAATACTTATTGGTTTGGTTTTGTAAATCGGCAACGCTAACTTCTACCGGCATATTGATAAACGAAAGCTGCTTATCATACACAACTGTGGTTGAAGAATAGTCTGGAAGGGGTTTTAAGGCTGTTACTTGTTTACTGGTGCTACAGCCAGCTATCACAAATAAAGCCGTAGCAAAGCATATCGATAATATGGTTTTCATGTTTTTAAAAAATTTCACAAAGATAATTCATAATTGGTGTAAAAAAACAAGATTAAATCATATTTTTTTAAGAATAAAACACCAGAAAAGAAAAATTAATTACCTTTATAATCAGATGATTATAAAAAATTTAGAATTTTAAAAACCATTTTGGCATTGTTTTTCGTAACGTATTTTAAAACCATATTTATATTATCAAAAACTAAACATATATGAAAACTGCAAGAACTACTAAAAATACAAGCTCTAAAGTAAAAAATCTTATCAAAAAATTTGATCAGCAATTAGCAGCATTATTGATGGAAGATATCAAGTCTTTAAAGCTAAAAACTGCCTAATAAGCATATTAAGCTTCCGTTTGTAATAATTTTTATAATTGTTACTGCTTTTATTGTAAATACTCTTAAGTTTTTACATATTTGCTGACCTTAAAAAAACGGGGGTTTAGCTCATTTGGCTAGAGCGCTTGCCTGGCAGGCAAGAGGTGACCGGTTCGAATCCGGTAATCTCCACACTATATAAAAAATCCTCTTTAAGAAAATTAAAGGGGATTTTTTCATTTTAAAGTTTCCCTCTAAAAATCATGCTATGGTATATCTTATTTTCAGTACGGGGAAATATGTACATAACAGGGTACTAACAGGGTGGTAACAGGGTATTAACAGGGTCATAACAGGTTAATTTACGAGTGATGTACGTGTTAGCTACTTGTTATAATTATGTTAGTTACCTATATATTTAAAACAAAAACAGTACGTTGTCTTTACCACTACTTCGTCTTTGTAATAAATGGCATATAGTTTGCGAAACAACTTATGGGAAAATGGACCTGATATTATGAAAACATTATTGAATATTTTAGCAATGCTGTTTGTATTGGGATGGGGCTTAGGAGTATTTGTTTTTACCGCCGGTATACTGATTCATATTTTATTAGTATTAGGCGTATTTACCATGATTATTAATTTGTTAAGCGAAGAAGAATCTACAGGATAAAATAAACAAACATCTATATGGAAAACGTAAGCCAACATCGAAAAGATTTTGATACTATGGTTGAAGCTTTAAATAACTTAAATAGCAGAGGTTACTCTGGAAATTTGAAGCTTAGAGCCAATTTTTTAGAAGAAACAGAAAAGCAACTGATTTTATATCCTGAAAATTTCAAGGTTGTAGAATCATACCGCTTTGAAGGTATTACAGACCCAGCAGATAATGCGGTAGTGTATGCTATAGAATCTATTGAAGGAGATTTTAAGGGCGTATTGGTTAATGCCTACGGCGTGTATGCTGACGATGCATCTTCTGAGCTCATCAAAAAACTAGAAATCGAACATCAGCATTAAACCAAAAATAAGAATTTTTTGTACTTGAAGATTTTTCAAATCAAAACTTGAAATTGTCCTCAGCAACTATCATAATGGTAGATGCTGAGGATGATTACTTAAAGCTTGTTTAACATTAATCACTCCTATCATCTATTTAATTTCTGATCTTCTAAAGGTGGGTTATCCCATGATAAGTCTTTAGGAATTTCATCTCATACTACCCGCCTAATTTAAATAACAGATAACTTATCACATCGTCTTTTTTGGATGTAGTCTTTTTTGCCATTTAACCAGCTCAAACCAAATTACACTCAAAAAAGCTACTCCTAAGGTTAAGCTTAATTGAAATGAATCAAGCCTCTCAAATTCAAAAAAGCTAGTACAAATAGGAATATAAAGTAAAGAAGCCAAGATGATGAGGGTTATAAGAATGATGATGGTAACTAATGAATTCTTATAAAACAATGTGGTAAAGATGCTGTAGTAAAAAGAACGATTAATTAAGGTTAAGAAGATATTGGCAAATATAAGGGTTGTAAAAACCATTGTTCTACAAAGCTCTTCTGATAATTGTTGATAAATGGCGTATTGATAAACAAACAAAGTTCCGACTGTAATAGCCAAGCCTTGTATTATACTGGTAAATAACTCTTTACCACTAAAAAAACTTACTGTGAACGGTCTTGGTGCTTGCAGCATACTGTTTTGCTCTATAGGTTCATTTTCATAAATGATAGAACAAGTTGGCCCCATAATGAGCTCAAGAAAAATAACATGAATAGGAGAAAATATATTGGGGTATAACCATCCCAAAGCTAAAGGAATAAATACTGTTAATATGATAGGAATATGTATGGAAATAATATACTGAATAGCCTTTTTTAAATTGGTATAAATTCTTCTGCCCATGGCTATGGCATCTAACATTTTAGATAAATCATCTTCAACTAAAATTAAAGAAGCGGCCTGTTTAGCTATTTCAGTTCCTTTTTTACCCATGGCGATACCAATATGCGAAGCTTTTAAAGCCGGACCATCGTTAACGCCATCGCCTGTCATGGCTACAATTTCCTGATTACTTTTTAATGCATTAATAATTTTGAGTTTAGCCTCTGGAAACATCCTGGTAAAAACTGCATTTTCTTGTACAGCTTTTGCGAGTTCTTGGTCGTTTAACTGCATCAATTCATCGCCACTTATACCTTTATCATAACCTTTAAAATTAATTTCTTTGGCTATGGCTTTAGTTGTTAAAGCATTATCACCAGTTACAATTTTCACTTTTATACCTGCCTGGTAGAAACCATTTAGTACTTCAGAGATATTGTTTTTTGGTGGATCATAAAAGGCAACCAAACCTATAAACTGAAAAGGAAGGTCTTGCTGTTGTTGAGGAAAATTATCGCCAGTAAAATCAGACTTTGCTACACCTAATACCCTAAAACCTTCAAAAGCCATTTCTGCTATAGCTTTCTGGATATTATTCTTTTCATCCTCGGTAAGCCGACAAACAGCTATAATAGCTTCCGGAGCGCCTTTTGCAGCAATTATTCTTTCTTTTTGTTGATTTTGAAAAATATGCGTCATCATAGGTGGCTTCCCCCCTAGCGGATACTCATGATACATCTGAAAATCGGGTCGTTTATCACTATCCGTCGCTTTTTGATAAGCTTGATGAAGGGCAATCTCCATCGGGTCGAAGGGATGAGGCTCGCTAGCCCACATCGCTATTTCTATCAGATTTTTTTCCTCAGGCATAACATCCTCCTGAAAAGTACTTACCTGATTAACGCTCAACAAAAATAATCGGGCTAAAGCCATTTTATTTTCGGTAAGTGTACCTGTTTTATCTGTACAAATCACCGTTGCGCTACCCAAAGTTTCTACGGTTTTCATTTGCTTTACCACAATCCCCATTTTCATCAATCGCCAAGCACCCAGAGCCATAAAAGTCACAAATGCTACCGGTATTTCTTCTGGCAAAATACTCATGGCCAGGGTTAAAGCTTTCAATAAGCTATCTGGCAGGTTGTAAGATTTCAGATAATTTAAAACCCAAACAATAACAAATACTAGGGCGCCTATCATCACCATCCTCTTAACAAAATAGCCAATCTGTATTTCTAGAGGCGTTTTTTCTTCTTCTATATCGCCAAGGCTTTTTCCTATTTTACCCAATTTTGTTGCTTTGCCAATGGCAGTAACTTGTATTAAAGCCATACCGCTTGCCACTTGCGAACCTTGATAAACCTCGTTATTGTCTTTATGATTTTTAAAAACGGCAAAAGACTCTCCGGTAAGCACCGCTTCATTCACAGAAAAATCATTCCCTTTCACCATCATACCATCTGCGGTAATGGTGGTGCCTTCCTCGGCAATTAAAAAATCCCCAACAACCAAATCTTCGGTTTTTATGGCGATAATTTCACCATCTCTGATAACTTTGCAAACAGGCTGTGTAAATTCTTTAAGTTTTTCTAAGGCCGTTTTGCTTCTATAATCCTGATAAATAGAAATGGTAGCAACCAGTACGATAGCTACGGCAAGAAATAAGGCGTCCTCGGGCTCTCCACTGATAAAGTAAATAAGAGAAGCTGCAAAAAGTAAAATCACCATGGGTTCTTTTACCAAGCCGGCTATTGAGGATACAAAACTATTTTGCTTTTTGTAAACTACCTTGTTATCACCATGGCTCAATCTTGATTGCAGTACCTCTGCTGTACTTAAACCTGAGATTTGAAAAGGGTTATTGGGAGTCATGAGGGGTGAATATGAGTATCTCTAATGTTTTGGTTGTGATGATTAAATATAGTCATTGCAAATCCATTTTAGTTACAAAAAATCAAAATCACACCCTAAGTTTGGATGTATTAAAGCTAAATCAGCATATCAAACTTAATTTTTTGATACATTTATAATTGAACTAAAATGAGCCTTTTAACGCTGAGGAAATGCGAAGTAGACGGTTGCGGGCTTCAAACTTATCAAACAACTACAAATTTGAAGTGGGCTATAACCCTTGAATTTACTACTATCACGCATATTTTATATACTGTGTTGTAAAGCGTGGTTTATTTAGTTTCTTCCTTTAGTTTTTCTGGATTCATTCTATTGTCAGAAATAGTCACAACTGAAATTGTCTTAGAATCAAACCGATAAAATAAAGAAGTTTGTTTTGTAACTACAAGCATGTGAAGTCCCTTAACAAAATCCGTTTGTTGACAACTGTCAGGATATTTTTGAATTTGTTTTAGTGATTTATCAAGTTTTTTAAAAAATCTGATTTTACCTTTAAGGACCATTCGTTTTCAAGATATTCAAGCAACTTATCAAGATTTTTGGAAGCCCTCTTAGATAATTTTATAGTCCTCATTATCGGTGATTCTTCATAAAATCCTCGTAATCTACAATTTCACCATTTTCTATTTCATCGATACCTTGCAAGATATCATTCTTTTGGTCTTGAGAAAGAGTTCCCCAAAAATCCAAGGTTTTATTTCGATTAAAAAGTGTTTTTATTGATTCCAGAATGTCTGGATTATCAGTTTCCAAAATCAACTTCATTATCTCTATTTTCTCTGCCTGAATATTCATAATTCTAGTCTTTTGTACAAATTTATGAATTTTAATTAAGAGTTTGATAATTAGTACCCACCATGCTTTACAACGGTTTGGGGCTTTGCGTTCGGGCGGGTTTTCGGAGTATAAAAACTATCAACAAGCTTGGCTTATAATCTGAAAAAACTGATGAAATTCTCTCGTCCTAAAATTAAATATCACACCCTAAGTGTGAATGTATTAAAGCTAAATCAGCATATCAAACTTAATTTTTTGATACATTTATATCTGAACTAAAATGAGCCTTTTAAAGACTCGCTTTGTGTTTCGGCAAAAAATTGTAAATATTCTGCTAAATGCCTTGGCTGTCCTGCGAAATCCTTCTTGTCTTAACAACTCAGTAAATGCCTTTTCTAATTTTTCTTTGATAAATTTTATTCCTTGGTTTCAATTTTTATTGTCCAAGAAACAGATTTCAATCTTTCTTCAATCATTTTTAAAGTTTCCAAAACAGCTTCTTCTTTTGGTAATTCTCCATACACCAAATTTTTAAAATCACCGCTATAAATTGATTTAAGTTGATTCCAAACTGCTTCTAGATTTTTAAAAAATAGAGCTTCATTAGGATGATGATTCAGCCATTTATTATTGTTTCTAAAACTTGCTACATCATCATTTGCAACCTTTAGCAACATATCATCAAAGTTTTTGGAATGGAAAAAACTTACAAATTCTTCTTGTTTGAGTAATTGGTGTAAGTCGTAGGTGTGTCGTATCTTTTTCCTTAAATCATCTATCGGATTTTCTCCATAAGAAAAGCGAACCAAACTCATTATCTTTTCACAAATGGTTCTTATGGGTTCTAATGCCAATAGCTCAAAAGGAAGCAGCCCATTTACTTTTGCAATATCAGACTGCTTATTATCCAACATCATTTGACCAACAAATGAAACAATGCTTTTGGTAGTATATGGTTCGTAGTATCCCAACCATGTTGATTCCAATACTATCACATCTCTTACTTGTTCGTAATCACCTTTAAATTCTTTGTTGTAAGCGTGTGCCGTTTTTCGGTTCATTCCCATTTTATGGGTAATACCTTCAATAGTTACTTCGGGCAATACGGTTTCTACAACTGTGCTTACTGCTTTTAATTTTGATTTTAACTTGCTGTCTGTTTCTCCTTCTCGCCTTAATATTACCAAGTCAATATCTTCCGAAAATCGTTCAATCATATGGTAACACTTGGATAGTGCTGTTCCGCCCTTAAACACAGTGTCTTTGCCAATATCATTATTGAAAATTGTAAACAAAGCATAGGTAACCCAATAGTCTTTTTCTACATAAATAGTAGGTATTTTCATTTGGTCAGCCGTAAACTGAACAGCTTGTCTGAATAAGGTTGTATTCTCGTGTAGGTTCATACAATATTCCATTTTTCAGTATTGGATATTGCTTTCGCTGCACCTGTTAGTTTATACTTACTAATGGGATTCAATGATTTAAAAAGTGGTTCAGCCGTTTTGCCCTGTTGTAATTGTTCTAGCAACGCACCTAGTAAAGCTCTTGTAGCAGGTGGATATTTTAATGCCAAGCGGGCCAAGGTATTTGTTTCTTTGTCTGTAAAGTTTTTTATTATGGCTAAAAACCGTTTGCAGGATGCTTCTATACTGGCATCAGGTATTTTTTTGATGTATCGGATGGCATCCAATAGCTGCAACAAAGGAATATTCTCTTTGGTGATGGTATTTTTTTGCTTTACAAAAGCAATCGTATAGCGTTCTCTTTTAAAATTGGGGCGAATTTGATTTTTCCCGATTTGTATGGTATTGCTTACTTGTGTGGTTAAGCCCAACTGATTGTAAGTGCTATAACCCGTGAGATAACCTGTTATTTTTCCGTTTTCTTCCAATAAATCTTTTACTACTTGTGCCTGATTGGGTTGAAGATTACCAAAAGGGGTGTTTTCGGGTTTGTAGTATTTGCCTTTGGATAGTTTGGCAATTTTGCCCGAAGCTACCATACGGTTCAGGGCTTTTATCACCGCTTCTTTTTGGCTCACCTCTGTAGTAAAATCGGCATAGGTGAACACATAGCCTTTGGACAGCCTGTCTATGGTAAATGCTATGTATTCAGCTATTTTCATTCTCTCTATTGTAGTACAAAGATAATTGATTTGTCCAGTTTATTAGCAAAAAAACTGGACATTTTAAAATTTGATAAAGTATACTAAAGCTAAATCAGCATATCAAACTTAATTTCTTAAACCCTTTATAGCTGAACTAAAATAAGCCTTTTAAAGACTCGCTTTTTTTACAAACAATAAAACACCAAAAAAAATGAGCCTCGCTTATATCAGCTTTAAATAACGCTTCTTTACTTAATAAAATGATTTTATATAACTATTTAGTGAGTTGTGCAACAGTTACCCGTGTTAAGCGATGGCAAATTTTATCCCGCACCTGTAATTTCTTTAAATAGTAGTTTCTTTCCGTCAAAAGTAAACACCCACCACATTACATGCTCACACATTGAACTGTCATTTTCTTGTATTTCGTCTTCAGAAGTCGATTTACTTTTATAGTCCACATTTGAGTTTGTCCCTATGGTAAGAGTTACAAGTTTATTTTCTATTTTCACACCATAAAAATGATGGCAGGGCTCTGTTTTAATTCTTTCAGTATATTCTAAGTTGTCCTTATTTAAAAGTTTGTTGATATCTAGTTTTTTAAATAGTTGGTTTATTTGTTCAGTCTGGATACTCTCAGAAATATCGTTATAAAAACTAATGAACATGTTTTTGGTTACTTTGTCACCGTTTTTGTCCAGCTGTTCATTAAAGTCTTTGTTGTCAACATAAATACCGATGGTCTCGTTATTAATAGGGAATCTAAAAACATCAGAAATTTTTTCCTTGTTGTTGGACGCAATAATTGATTGAAGACGTTGTAGTTCTTCTATTATTATTTGTCGTTCAGTTTTACTTATTATTTTGTTATTCAGTTGTTTTGAATTAACTCCTTCTTGGTCAGTCACGCTTTTATTTTCATTTTGATTGCATGAAAATAATAGTCCGATGATTGTCAATAAAATTAGTTTTTCTCTCATAATTGGTTTAGATGTTTGAGTCTGCGTTTTGCTATCGCTTAACGATTGGCGAATTTGTGTTGTAATGGCTTAGAAAGCAAAAACTTGTCTGCCCGTATAAACTTAGTTAATTGCGATGAAATAAAGTAAAGTAGTTCAACCATTATAATACAAATTTGTGGTTATAAGCCGTTTATTTTTTCCATTTTCCTAGTCCGATAACTTCATTCCGCTCTTCATTTTTATTAGCCCTTTCATAAAGCATATTGAGCATTAATTTTTTCTTCTGGTTTAGTACAAAATAAATATAAGGTTATTAGAAAAATCCATTCTAAAGGCTTCATTAAGAGATAAACAGTATTTGACCAAAATACGGAATTTATCTTTTTTGAAATATTAAAACCATATTTATCATAGTTTTTTCGAATGATAAAATGAAGTTTGGGTGAAAAATCCTGTATTAATTCTTCAAAAGCATTTGCAATTAATAATTGTCTATTAACCACAATGATTTTACCGTGTCGCTTTCCCAATCTTAATGGCTTTACAAGTTTAGGGTCTCCCGCTATTGCAACAGTACATAAGTAATGTCCCCCACTGCTATTATCAGGAATTGGATGCGGAAAAGAATGTTGTGAAAATCTCCAAGTTGCCGTTTCAGTAAATACTTTGACTATAGAATTTGTTTCCTGTCCAAATAAAATTAAGATAAGTGTAACAATGAAAAAAACTGGCACACTGAATATAAGTAACCATATAGGATTTCTTCCTCTTTTAGCCAAAAAAGTATTTAGATAATTTAGAAACTTATTATTATATCGCCGATTAAAAGTTTTGTTAACTTCTTGCGTAATTGATTTATAGATAAGTAATAGACCTATTATAATGGCAAAAAGTGAATCTATAGGAGATAAACCGATATGATCTTTATTATAAAAACTCAAAATCCCTATATCATGCTGTGATAGCTGTAAGAAAATGAAAATATTAATTAATATTCCAATTAATATAAAGATTAACGACAATGTTAATAAAATAGGGGAAATAAATCTCTTGCAAGCCCATACCACCAACATACTAGCGTAAGAGGCATATAAAAACCAAGTTAATGTTAAGCTATGTTGTTCAGCAAATGGACTATAACAACCTGTTCCGTTAATTCCTCCATAAACAATAGGTGAATTATACTGATAATGATGAGTGGTCGTCAAATCAATATAAAATATAAGGGAGCTAACTATATAAATAATAATTAGTAAGATTTCTATAAAGGTTGCCTTTCCATTCAAAAGTTTTAAAATTATTCCAATAAAAATTAAAATGCTAAGAATCATATAAATATCTATTTAGACATATCGTCCTGTTCCACCATTGTTGATTAATTTGTTTGATTTAACCAAATAAACATATTGGAGTGAGAAAATAGAGAACTCAGGCTGATTTTTGATTATCCTTCATTCTGATTAAATGGCTTATAACATCAGTCCGTCTAAAAACCTAAAATAGGTTAAAGTCGAGCTTATCAGGAGTTAAATATAAGCGATTATAGCGCATTAAAAAATCTGTAGTTTTCACTTTTGCTTTCATGCTATAAGAAATAATTGTTGCTGATAAGTGCTTAAAATAAGCCTTCTGTAGCAGCAAAATCAAGGCAAGTACTTTGAGGTACTCTTTCAGTAGGTTTTTATCAATAATATTGAATATCCTTCGCAGGTTAAAGGCGGTAAAGATAAGCCCTACATCAGCTGATGCGTGGTTAATGGTTTTCTTTGTCATGATATAATAGAAATCCCACTGCCTTTTGATGATCCCGAAGGGATGCTCTACTATTGCCTGCCGCTTCCGGTAAATTTCTTTGTTAAGCTCGATTCGTTGTTTATTGGCTTCAATGACCTCTGCATGTTCAGTTCGCTCTATCAATCTGCCTGCTTTGTTCTTGGTGCAGCTC
>NZ_AULF01000022.1 GCF_000425145.1 Pedobacter glucosidilyticus DSM 23534 | reverse complement strand
TATGTTTCTTAATTTTTTAACCGCAGAGTTCGCAGAGGTCACAAAGCTGGGTTGCCCTTAATATTTGATTTAGATTCTCTAGTTTATGATGTTATAAAACAAGTCCGTAGGACTGACATCATTATAGAATTTTCAAGGTAAATAATTCAAGAATCCCATAGGGATGACATAAAATTAAATCTTTAACAAATATTACAAATTTGCAATAATTACCAATTTTTGGTAATTTCAATAAAAAAAATTGAATATGAAAAATACATCAATATCTCTAGGTGATTATTTTGACCAATTTGTGAATAGCCAAGTTACAGCCGGTAGATATAAAAATGTTAGTGAAGTGATTAGAGCAGGACTTCGTCTTTTAGAAGACGAAGAAAGTAAGACTGCTGCTTTAAAAAATGCCATTCAACAAGGATTAAATAGCCCACGTATAGAAAACTTCGATTTTGATGAACACTTAGCCAAACTTAAATCAGAAAGAAATAAGTATATAAAACGTTCTTTATAAATTTTAAATGGAGAATATAGTATTAAAAAAGTATGAAGACTATTTAGAGGCTTTTGAGTCCATAATTTACGATAACTTAGCTATAAAATTAGCGGCTTTTAAAGGTTTTAAAGAGTGTTTAGATTCTGACTTCAAAACAGCTTCAACTAATCTTCCGCTTCTTTATTTTATTATTAACTCTATGCATGTAGATACAGTTATGACAATCTGTAAGTTGATAGAGAATAATAGAGGAGAGGGAACAATACAAAATTTTTTAAACTTCATTTCTTCTAATCAAAAAATAATACAGAAAAAGTATAAAGATTGTGGAGTAAATGTTGTTAATGATAATAAAGTCGATTTAGAATCTTTAAATGAAAAAATAATAATTATTATCAAACAAAGGGACAAATATTTTGCTCATGCTGATAAAGAATATTTTCTAAATCCGAACAAAATTTCCATTGATTTCCCAAATACCTATGATGATATATCAGATATTTTAAGAGTTTTACAAAAGATTATTTCAGCCCATATCTTTATTGTCTCAAAAAGAAAAAGGGCTTGCATTGCTGATTTTTTTTATTTGAATACTTTTAAGATTATTAATCTATTAAATAATAAAAATAATATTACGTTTAAAGGAACAGACTAAATGTTGTTTTGTTAAAAACATAGTATTATTTGCCATAAAATTAGTTAGTAATGAAAATTGATAATGACAATAATGAGCTAAAGTTAGCTCTTTCTTTAGTTCGAGAGACTAATTTGTCATTTTTTTTAACAGGGAAAGCAGGGACAGGAAAATCAACATTTTTAAGATATATTATTGAAACAGTTTCTAAGAACTTTTTGGTTGTTGCCCCTACAGGTATTTCTGCGATTAACATTGGGGGAGTAACAATTCACTCTTTTTTTCAATTTCCATTGAGACCATTGTTACCAAAAGATACAGATATTAAGATATTTGATAAGGATTCAGAAAGGAGAAAAATAATTTCAAATTTAGATACTTTGGTAATTGATGAAATTTCTATGGTCCGAGTTGATTTAATAGATGGGATTGATTACTCATTGAGAGTGAATGGTGGTAATCCTAAACTTCCTTTTGGTGGTAAGCAAGTAATCTTTGTTGGCGATTTATTTCAACTAGAACCAGTAACTGTAAAGAATTCAGGTGATTACAATATATTAAAAGGAATTTATAAAGGAGTCTTTTTCTTCAATGCTAAAGTATTTGAAAAGGTGAAATTACTTAAAATTGAATTTCAAAAAGTTTATAGACAGTCAGAACAGGATTTTATTTCTTTATTGGAAAAAGTCAGGGTTAAAGAGTTATCTAAATCAGATTTGGATAAAATTAATGATAGGGTTTTATCTGACTTAAAGGAATATGAAAATGATTTTATAATCACCCTTACGACAAGAAATGATTTAGCTGATAATGTTAATTCTATAAAACTTGCAGAATTAAAAGGCTCTATATATAATTATAATGCTGAAATTTTTGACGATTTCGAAGTAAGTAAATATCCAACGGACCCTCAATTATCGCTAAAAGTTGGTGCTCAAATTATATTTCTAAAAAATGATATAGCTAAGCGATGGACGAATGGAACTATTGGTCAGGTTTGTGAGCTTTCAAATAATGAAATAAAAGTTAAGCTTAAAAATGAATTAATTTATTCTGTAGAAAAGAGAGTCTGGGAGAATGTAAAATACAAGTATAATAGGAATACTGGAAAAATAGAACAAAAAATAGTAGGAACATTTAAGCAGTACCCTTTAAAGCTTGCGTGGTCAATTACAATACATAAAAGTCAAGGTTTAACTTTTGATAAATTAATTGTTGATTTTGGAAATGGGACGTTTTCTAGTGGACAAGCTTATGTAGCTTTGAGTAGAGCTAAAAACTTTAATGGACTTTTTCTTAAAAATGTAATTAGTTTTCATGATATAAATGTTAACGAAGATGTTAAAAAGTTTTATAGGTCTATTGATGATATAAGTAATATAAGCGAAACACTAGATATAGAACGTGATACATACATTTTAATTAAAAAAGGTAATCATGATAATGTCGCAAGGCGGTATTTAAAGGGGGCTAACAAATTAATTGTAAAGCAACGATATAAGGAAGCATATCACTATTTAATTTCAGGATTTAATTATCTAATCTGTGATTGTATGATATATTTAGCTGTACCGGATGATTTTAGCAAAGTCACTTTCAAAAATATATCTTATGGTTACGCTGAAAATTATATGTACTTTTTAATAGCATACGTTTTTTGGATTAAAAGAGATTATGAATTGGCTCTAAATAATATTAATACTTACATTAAGGGTGCAGAAAATGAAGAAATTGGATATTATTTAAAAGGAAGAATCTATTCTTTAATAAAGGATTTTAAGAATGAGAGAATCTGTTATAGTAAGGCTCTAGAGAGGGAGAAAACAAATAGGTCACTATATAGACTGGGTAGATTAAAGGAAGAAAGATTTAATGAAAATGGTATAGCTGAATTGTATGAAGCATCCTTAGATGATGTGCTTAGTCATGGAGGCGCTTGGTTGGCAAAGTGTTCTTTGAAAAGAGGTAAATTACTTAAAGAAGAATCTTCTTATTATGTGAATATATTTAATAAAGGTGGTGAGTTATTTTATTTGCATGGTTATGAATTTAGTGCAGGGGATAAAATTATATCAGATAATAATAATCAGCTGAATTTTACAATTGAAAAAAACAAATTGAAAAAAGCTCTAATAGAAAATAGTAAGCTGTTTTTATCTGAAAATATAAAGTGTATAAATTATGAATATTATGTGAATGAAATTAATAATATAAATTTAGAAATTAGTGAATCCGAATGGACTGGTCCTGATGACTCTTTTAATGAGGTACTTCTTAATACTAAATTTCATCAGTACCCGGAAAATTATTGGAATATTTCAGAGAGCGATTACTATCATATGAGGTATAATGTATTCCTAGAATTTTGCGAACACAATTATAATATTCCAGAATGTTTAGAGAATTATGGACTCGTTTTTGTAAGTCCTTTTATCCTAGATTATTTACAGTACAGTTATAATTTTTTTGAATTTGAACTGTATTATCGAACTTATAGCAAATATTTAAAAGACTTTGATTATGATTTGGGTTTCATTGAGTTTAGTAAAGAATATTACTTAATGACTTTTACTAGTGATTATAATTATACTTTGGAAAGATATTGGGACTTGTCTGCAAATTATTCGCCATTTTTTTTCCATGGTAGTTTTGAACATCTGGACGACGAATATTATCGCAATAACTACTTGATTTATAATCAAGATAATGGAGTTTATAATGATACAATTGATAGTTTAATTGATTGTATTTTTGATGACTATTTTTGGTACTTATATTAGAGTTCTTAATTCATAAAAATCAAGCTTTCTCTACTTCTTCATCTCCTCCATAATAGCCTGATGAAGTTCTGCTGGTCTTTGGGTACCAATTACATAAATCAAGCCGTCGCGGTCTGTTAAGCGGATGGCATCTTTGCCACCAGCATAAAATTTAATAGAACCGTTTCTGTGTAAATTATATACGGGGTTATTAAGAAAATACTTGCTGTATTCGCCTTTTTCAACTTTAACAATGCTATTTAAATCTATTTTAACCAATCTGGTGGTCCATAAACCATCAATTAAAACAGCTTTGTTGTTTACAATGGTGCGGTAATGAAGTAAAAACAGCATCAACACGCTAACGGCTAAAATTCCGCATCCTACTAAAAGCAATAAATCGCCGTTTTTATCTTTGTTTTCTGTCCAATAGTAAGCCAAGAAACAAAAAATAGCCATCACCAACCTAATGCTTATAAAAGAGTAATCTCTTCCAAGGTATTGTTTTTCATAAAAAGGGTAATAATGAATCATGGCTTTATATTCTTTAATTCGAATTTAGTTATTTTTTTAGTATCGGTAGTTATTTTAAATCTTTCATCTAAACGGTAACCCGCAATCCAAATGATGTTACCATCAGCATTAACTAAAACCGGAATCAGATGTTTTTGCATAAGCGGTATTTTTAAGCTGATGAAAAAATCGCTCAACTTCTTAAAGCCTTTCATTCCTAAGGGCATAAATTTATCTCCTTCTTGCCAAGTTCTTAGCGTTAAAGGGTATTTTAATTTCTCGGTATCAATAAAAGCTATATTTGGATGACGATTGAAACGAGAATCAGTAATTTCTTGGGTGATGATGAAATCCTGAAAATAAAGCATCAAATCATCTTTATTTAAAATTAGCTCGGTATGTTGCTCTTGCTGTGTTTTTTGTAAAAAGATATAAGCTCTATCAATCAATAAAACATAATCTTTACCAAAAAAAGTTTTGCCACTCTCTTTATCTAAACCCAAAATAACATCAGTAACTGTTGTACTATTAAAACCATAAGGCAATAATAGCTCAGTTAAAATAAATTGTACAGCAGGTATTTGTTTTAATTTTTGGATGCTGATTTGATAGCCTTTCGGATGTTTCTGAAACAGTTTTTGCTTATATTCTTGGATACTTGCTTTTAAAAAGGCTTCCAAATCAGAAAAATAAGCGATGTTTTTTTGAAAAGTATCTTCCAAAGAGGGGTTAATCTCTTTCATCACCGGAATAATTTGATGTCTGATTTTATTTCTGATGTATTTGGTAGAGCTGTTAGAACTATCCTCAACAAAATCTAGCTTGTTTGCAGTAATATAAGCATCAATATCCTCACGTTTAAAAAGCATTAAAGGTCTGATGATATTTTGCCTTTCTGTTTTAATGCCATGTAAACCGGCAATACCTGTACCTCGAGTTAAATTTAAAATCACAGTTTCTATCGCATCATTTTGATGTTGAGCTACAGCAATTTTTTGATAATTAAAAGCAGATTTTATTTCCTCAAAAAAGCGGTATCTTAAATCCCGAGCCGCCATTTGGGTGCTTATTTTATGTTCATCAGCGTAAGCCAAAGTATTAAAACTAGTTACATGAAAAGGTACTTCTAAAGTTTTGGCTAATTGTGCTACAAACTGCTCATCATGGTCAGATTCTGTACCTCTCAACTGAAAATTACAATGCGCTATGGCAAAAGAAAAGTTTGCTTGTTTAAATAAATGAGCCATGGCAACAGAGTCTTTACCACCGCTAACAGCCAGCAAAACAGTATCTTTGGGCCCAATTAAGCTTTCGGATTTAATGAAATCCTGAAAAGATTTTAGTTGCCATAACATCAATCAAATTTAACCGTTTAAAATCGTTACCAAAAAACTAATTTTGCTTTGTGAAAAAGTATTCCCTTTTATTGTTTATTCTGGTGTTGGTGCAAATGGTACAGGCACAAAAAATCACTCGTGTAGAACTGTTACAATCACAGTCCTTTATCGGGATGAAAAGGAACGGACAAAATATTCAGAAAGTTATTAGGCCTGTTTTTCAGCAAGATAACGCCACTTTAATTTGCGATAGCGCTTATTTTTATATAGAAAAAAATAGCTTTGATGCTTTTGGACATGTACATATTAACCAAGCAGATACCGTTAATATTTTTGCCGATTTACTGAATTATAACGGTAATACCAAGATGGCGGTATTAACCAATAATGTAAGAATGGTTGATAGAGGCTCGGTTTTAACTACCAATAATTTAACTTACAATATGGCCAGCAAGGTAGGTACTTATACCAATGGCGGTAAAATTGTAAACGGAGATAATACTTTAACCAGCACCAATGGTTATTATTTTTCTAGCTCTAGCGATGCTTATTTTAGATACAATGTAAGGGTTAAAACGCCAGAAGTTTTAATAAAATCTGATACTTTACGCTATAATTCTTTAAGTAAAATTGCTTATTTCTACGGGCCAACCAATATTTACGGTAAAGACGATACTTTATATACAGAAAACGGCCAATACAATACCGCTACAGAGCAGGCTGCCTTTGGAAAAAAGAATTTGTATACGCAAAACTCTAAAAGTTTAAAGGGAGATAGCTTGTTTTACGATGGAAAAGTAGGCTATGGCAGGGCAGTTAAAAATATTCTTTTTGTTGATACCGCCCAAAAAGTAGAACTAAGAGGAGATTTAGGAAATTATCTTAAAAAGGATGAAAGTATAACCGTTACGCAAAATGCTTACATCGTTTTCGTAACAGAAAAAGATTCGGTCTCAAAAGATAGCATCTGGATGTCGGCAGATACTCTTTACAGTAAGGTTTATAGGAAAAAAGAACTCTATGCTATACAAAAAGCAAAGGCTTTGGCCGCATTTGCAGATAGCTTAGCGGCAGATAGTGCTAAAACTAGTTTAGATAGTGCAGCTTTAACTTTGCCTAAGCAAGAAGGTATCACTCAGGCTGATTCTTTAGCTGCCGATACGCTAAAAGCCAATAGTTTAGTCATTATTGAAGATACACCAAAACAACCGGTTACAGTTAAAGCTGCCGAGGAAGAAAAGAAACCTAAACGAAGCAGAAAGCGAAAGAATAAGAGTAATGAAGAGCCTGTACAAGAAACTGCTACGCAAAATAAACCTGCTGTAGAAGACAAAAATTTGGAGCCCATTAAAGTAGATTCTGTTTTAATAAAAGCCAATTTGCGTAAGCAATTTGTGTTAGATAGTATTAGAAAAGATAGTATTTATGCTTTAGAAAACGATACCACAAAAATTAGAGTTGTAAGTGCTTGGCGTAAAGTGAAAGTTTTTAAATCTGATTTACAGGCCAGGTCTGATTCTGCTTTTTTTAGCTACGGAGATTCTACTTTGAGAATTTACCAATCGCCAATGGTTTGGGCACAAGGTAGCCAAATTTCTGCCGACACTATGTACCTGCAAATGGTTAATAAGAAAATGGACAATATGGACATGATTAGAAATGCCATTGTTGTTAATACCGAACAAGACTCTACTTATTTTAACCAAGTTGCTGGTAAAATGATGAAAGGTTATTTTGTTAACGAAAAGCTAGACCGTGTTTTTGTGGATGGTAATGCCGAGAGTATTTATTTCCCTAAGGATAGTACAGCATATAATAGTATGTCTAGGACGCTAGCTGCCCGTATGCGGATTAATTTTACTAATGATAGCTTAATGTCTATCACTTTTATTAGGAAGCCAGAAATGACTTATTATCCTATAGAAGATGTTACAGAAGAGCTAAAGACCTTACCAAACTTTAGCTGGAAACCTAAAGACAGACCAAAGTCTAAGGATGAAATTATTGCTAAAAAAGTAGTTAAGAAAGCAACAAGTAAAAAGCCCACAGCTAAGGCAAGTACAGTTAAACCTAAGACGAATACTTCATCTAAGGCAGCTCCAATTGTTAAGAAAGAGAACGCTCCACCAGCTAAGCAAGAAGCACCACCTAAGAAAATAAGCAGTCAATAATTTAAAAGACAATGGAAACCAAAATCTATACCTTGGTGATAAAGGGTAAACCCGAAGGACCTTTTAGTTTAGAAGAATTAAAAGCTTTGGATGTTAAACCCGATGCTTTCATTAGAAAGCCCGGTATGGATGATTATAAAGAAGCCCATGAGTTTGAAGAGCTAAGGAGTTTATTTGGTTTTAAACAGCAATTTACAGCTCCGCAATACTTCGCCGGCTTTGATTTACGACTGTTAGCTGCCGCCATAGATTGGTTTTTAGTTTTATTTGTGGTGGCTGTTGCCGAGTTTACTTATATCCTAGTTTTTGATAAGGAAGATGCAGTGCAACTTATCATATTAGCCAATTTGATAGTGCTACCGCTACTGAAGTTTGTTTATCAAATTATTGCAGAAACTAAAACTCAGTTTACCATAGGGAAACGTTTGTTAAATATAAAAGTTACCAACTTAGATGGCTTAAAACCATCATTTAATCAGGTATTTATCAGAAATTTTAGTAAAATCATCAGTACTTTAACTCTTTTTATGGGCTATTTATATAGTTTTTTAAATAAGAAGCAGCAATGTTTACACGATGTTTGGGCTGGCACTTTAGTTATAAAAGAGCGTTTAATTTAAAAGCATAAATTTTATGCTTTTTCTAAAACAAATTTTAAAAAGCAGGCTTTTAATAAAATCCTTTATTTTTGTTTAAATTTTATTTTATGGATGCAGAGGCGGCAATGTCTTTAAAAGGTATTTATTGTAATTCTTTAACCCAATACTCCAGATTTAATACGCTAGAAGTTTATATAGGAAATGTTCCTATGGGGGCAAATCATCCTATCAGGCTACAGTCTATGACTACTACTGATACGATGGATACCGAAGCTTCTATAGCGCAAAGCATCAGGATGATTGATGCGGGTTGCGAGTATGTAAGAATTACAGCACCATCTATAAAAGAAGCACAAAACCTAGCAGAAATAAGAAAAGGTTTACATGAAAAAGGATACCACGCACCATTAGTTGCCGATATACATTTTACCCCTAATGCAGCAGAACTTGCGGCAAAAATTGTAGAAAAAGTAAGGGTAAACCCAGGTAATTATGCCGATAAAAAGAAATTTGAAGAGCTTAATTATACGCCAGAAGCTTACGAGGCAGAACTACAACGTATAAAGAAAAAATTTGCGCCGTTAGTACAAATCTGTAAAGAACATGGTACAGCTATGCGTATTGGTACTAACCATGGCTCGCTATCAGACCGTATCATGAGCTGGTATGGCGATACCCCAAAGGGGATGGTAGAGTCGGCAATGGAATTTATTCGTATTTGCTACGAGTTAGATTACCATCAGTTGGTTATCTCCATGAAATCTAGCAACCCGCAGGTTATGGTGCAAGCTTACCGATTATTGGTAGCAACTATGGTGAGAGAGGGAATGAATTATCCTTTACACTTAGGCGTTACAGAAGCTGGTGATGGTGAGGATGGTCGAATAAAATCTGCTGTGGGTATTGGTACTTTGTTAGAAGATGGTTTGGGAGATACTATTAGAGTTTCTTTAACAGAAGAACCAGAGTTTGAAATACCAGTTGCCAGAGTGTTAGCCCAACGTTATGAAGAGCGTAAACATCAGCAAACGCAACTAAAAAATGCAGATGATGTTGAACTTCCTGAATATTTTTCTCCTTTCGAGTATAATAAGCGTCCTTCTGCTGAGCTAAATACTTTTATTGGCGGACATCAAGTTCCACGAGTTATTTTAGATATTTCTAATAAGAACCTAAAAGATCCTTTTGTATTGGTTGATGCTGGATATATCTATTCGGCAGCTTTAGATAAATACAACATGGGCGATCAATCCATTGATTTTGCCTATATGGGTAATCAGCTACCTTCTTTTAGCTTTCCGGGTAATTTAAAACAACTTTTTGATTATCCTACTTGGCAGCAATTGAAAAATAAAACCAATTGCCATCCGCTATTTAGCCTAACAGAATATATAAGCGCAACAGAAAGAGATACTGCGCTTAATCTAGTGAAAATTAAACGTGAGGATTTAGATACAGACGCTTTCGCTGATATTCCTTTCGATAAAACTTTGGTTTTTGTATTAGAAACTAATGAAACACATGGTATGGCAGACCAAAGAGCGTTTTTCTTTAAACTAGCCCAAGCAGGTATCGATACGCCGGTCATTATTAAAAGAAGTTATCAATTTGATGATGAAAATCAAGAAGATATAGCTTTAAAAGCTCAGCTTTATGCAGCTACAGATCTAGGTGCTTTGTTATTAGATGGCTTTGGCGATGGCGTTTGGATAGATGCCCCACAACTGTCATCAAAATTTATTGTATCTACCTCTTTTGGGATTTTACAGGCAACACGTAGCCGTATCTCTAAAACAGAGTATATTTCTTGCCCTTCTTGCGGACGTACCCTGTTTGATTTACAAGAAACCACTCAAATGATACGCAGCCGTACCGATCATTTAAAAGGAATAAAGATTGGTATTATGGGCTGTATAGTTAATGGTCCTGGTGAAATGGCCGATGCCGATTATGGCTATGTAGGAACTGGTCCGGGTAAGATAACCTTGTATCGTGGAAAAGAAGTTATCCAGAAAAATGTTAATACAGAAAATGCCCTGGATGAATTGATAGAAATCATCAGGGCAGACGGTAATTGGGTAGAGAAAGAATAAGTTTATTTAGCTTTTAACGCTGTTATAACTAAGTTTTTATCTGATATAACTTTTTCTGTTTCAATAGCTTTTTCAAGAACTTGATTTAGCGCAAGTTTTACTTTTTTCCTTTCAATATTTAGTCTTTTATTGGTGATAAGTTCACTATAAATAAGTTCTTGCTTATCATTATAAAACATAACGGTTGAGTTTTTTGGCGTTTTTACATTGGATACAATTACCCAATTCCCTTCTTTAATAGCTGTCTTTTCTTGTGCTATGATGTTAAAGCCATAGAAGGCAAGTACTAAAGTAATGATTAATGTTTTCATGTTGTTTGAGTTTTAATGAGCTCAAAATTGTAGAAGCATAGTTATTTATTATATCTCTGATGCTGAAAGACCATGTTAAGAGTTTACAAATCTTTAAAAGGCGTTTAAACGGTCTTTATGGATGAAATTTGGATATATAACTTGCAATAGCTGCTATTAGTCGATAAACTAAAGCTGTTTGTCTATTATTCAAGATTTTTATGAAAGTCTTCTTTATTTTAGATGATGCTTCAAGAGGTTTATTCTTTTCAAAAAATCAGTTATAAGCGAGTCCTGATTCACATCTTATTTTGGCTATTGGTACTTGCTGCACTTACTTTAATATACGGTATAAATAAGCCCAGTTATTTCATGTCTTTCAGAAATAACCTTTTTTATATGCCTGTACATCTTGTTTACTTTTATAGTCTGGCTTATTATTTTATACCCAAATTCTTATTAAAGGGCAGGTATATTGTATTTGCATTTTTGGTGATGTTCTTAGCAATTTCCTTAGCTTTTTTAACACGTATTATAGACATATTTATTGTAGACCCTTATATAGATAAAGTTTTAAAAGCTATGGGTATGCAGGATGAATGGATGAAAATACAAGGAAGCTTTTGGGAGCAATTTACCAATCCTTATTATCTTGTTAATGCTATAAAAGGCTCTAACCTTATCGTTTGGATTGCCATTGCTATTAAATTATTCAAGCTTTGGTATGAGCGTAGGCAGGCAGCCTTACAAGCCGAACTTAATTTTTTAAAAGCTCAAGTGCATCCACATTTTTTGTTTAATACATTAAATAACCTGTATGCATTAACGCTTAATCAATCGCCAAAAGCACCTCATATTGTTTTAGGCTTAGCAGAAATATTAAGGTATATGCTTTATGAATGCGATAAAGAATATATCTCCTTGAAAAAGGATTTAGAAATTTTAGAAAGTTATATCGCTTTAGAAAAACTTAGGTATGAAGACCGTTTAGAGTTAAATTTTAGTATCAGTGGGCAAGTTCAAGAGCAGCAAATAGCGCCCTTATTATTAATCCCCTTGGTAGAAAATGCCTTTAAGCATGGTGTTAGCGAACAAGTAGGCGAGTCGTGGATAAAGATGGATTTAAGCATCCAAAATCAAAAACTGAAATTTAAAATAGCCAATAGCAAACCGCAAACCATCTCAAACGATAGGCATATTGGTAATATTGGTCTAAGTAATGTTAAAAAGAGGTTAATGCTAATTTATCCCGACACACATGAACTCAAAATAAAAGAAGATGAAGATATGTTTTTAATTGTTTTAGATATTGATTTAAGTAGAGGTAATAGCAATCATGAAAATTAAAGTTTTAATTGTTGATGATGAACCTCATGCGATAGAGGTGATAGAAAATTACCTGAGTAATTTTTCAGAGGTAGAAATTGTAGCTACTTGTTATAATGGTATCGAGGCTTTTAAAGTATTGCAGCAAAAACCAGTTGATTTAATGTTTTTGGATATACAGATGCCTGGCATTAAAGGAACTGATTTGGTAAAAAGCCTCAAGAAGCAGCCTTGTATTATTTTTACAACCGCTTTTGCAGAATATGCGGTTGAGGGTTTTGAGTTAGAAGCTGTAGATTACTTAATTAAACCCATCTCTTTTGATAGGTTTTTAAGAGCTATGGATAAAGTGCTACGCCATTTTGGGGCGCAACAGCAAATTGTATTCAGTCAGCAATCTACTTTGGTAGAAAAAGATACTTTTTTATATCTTAAAGTAGATCGTAAAATGATGAAAATTGCTATCAAAGATATTTTATGGATAGAGAGTCAGAAAGATTATATAAAAGTTGTTCTCCAAAATAAGGAGCTTATTTCTAAGCAAAAAATTAGTTTGATAGAAGAGCTGTTACCAGAAGATGAGTTTGTAAGAATTCATCGTTCTTTTATTGTTTCTATATCCAAAATAGATAGTTATTATGCTTATGCCGTTGAAATCAATAATAAAGAGCTTCCAATTGGTAGAAATTATAAAGCCGAAACTCAAAAAAAATTGAAGATGATTAGTTAAGATTTTATGAAGGTAATACTAGCATCACAAACTTGTTTTAATTGTTCTGCTAGTTGGTCTTCTTTATAAGGATGACTAGCTCCGAAAACATGATTAGCTTTGTCTATCTCTATAAAATCAGCCTTCGGATGAAGTTTTAAGAAGTTTTGTACTACACTTAACGGAACATTAATATCATCATTACCATGAATAATAAGCCAAGGTTTTTTAATATTTTCTGCAGCAGTTTTGATGTTTAGTTTATCAGTATTTTGTTCAACATCCTGTAAAAGAGATAAATTTAAAGGCATGTATTCTTTAGTACGAGCGTTAAAAACCTCAATTATGCCTTTCTCTCGCCATTCTGCCTCTTGTTCTTTTTTCCATAAGCTACTAAAACTATCAATAGCGGCCCAAGTAATTAATTTATTTATGGTTTTATTTGTTGCAGTTGTTAAAATACTAATACCACCACCACGGCTATGTCCAATTAAAATAAGTTCAGCATCAGGAAATTTTTGTTTTGTATAGGAGATGACAAGATCTAAATCAAAAAGTTCAAAACTAGGTGTATTAGCAGCAAAAAGAGTTAAATCATTAACATCTACAGGGTTTTCTGGATTGACGCCGCTATGCGAAAAATTAAATTTTACGTAATGAATATCATGTAAAGCAAAATACTGAGCCACCAAATGATGAGCTCCCCAATCCTTAAATCCCTTAAAACCATGTACAAAAATGGCAACCTGCTTTGTTGGTTTTGCACTATAAGTTATGTCTCCTATGATAGTATGTTGATTACTGCCAGTTAGAGAGAAGTTTTCTTTTTTCATGATGATAAAAATAATTAAAACCTAAATCCGGTATTAAAGGAAAGCACTTTATCTTCTCTAGAAAATCCGTAACCTAAACTTATAAAAATATTATCAAAAAGGTTTAACCAAACACCCGGCCCATAACCTTGATGCCAGGTATTACTTTCTATTTCGGCAGAGTGTACGCGGCCAGTATCGTAAAAACCAAATACACCAAAATCTCCGGTTAAGATATACCCACGTATTTTGGTAACAGGTATTCTAACCTCGGTGTTGGCAAAATAGGCTGTTTTACCAGAAAAACGTTGGTTTCTAAAGCCTCTTAAATTTTCATTGTTTCCTAAAGAGCTAGCATGGTAAAACTGGTAATCGCCAATATTGGTTTCTGCACCTAGTCTAACTGCAAAAGTTACAGGGAAAGAAATATTAGGCGTAGCATAACCGCTAAAGCTGGTGTGTAAGTTTAGATGTTTATATTGCTCTGCATTGGTTTGCCAAATATAGTTGATGGTACTTAACCATCTGAATCCCGTTTGCGGATTGATTTTTTTATCTCTCAAATCAAAATCAGCATAGGATTTTAGCGTAATAAATTTATCTGTATTAGCGAAATCATCTGCCAGATTACCAATAAAGCTATTGGGTCTATCTTTCATAATATCAACATAAGCAAGTCCTGGCCCAATACCAAACTTGGCCCTTTCAGATAAACGGTACTGGAAATAAGCATTGGCTTGTAAAGCTCTGGAGCGTACACGATAAAAATCTACTTGATTTTCATTAGGTGTACTATTACCAATACCGTAATAATTAAAGCTGTAAGCTGGTCCGGCAAAATCTCCACTAAACACTAAATCATATTTTTTAGCAAATAAAGAGTGGAAGATACTACGGTATTTCACCTCAAAAGCTCCGTTTTTAGGGGCGTATAAAGCAGTTATTTTTTGCTCAAAAGCATAAGGGTCTTTCCTAAAACCATAGCGTTTTATTTGGTGAGACAAGCCAAAAGATGGTCCGTCTAAACCATTTGGATAATCTACAGAAGGTGCAATGCCTGCTTTATCATACTTAAACCAATTTGGGGTGTATTGGTTAATCCAAGCTTTGTTAGATAATACAATTCTGGTGTTTTTGCTTCCGCTGATGTTATTTTCTGGTGTGTCATAAATAATTATTTTACCAGCATCAGAAGTGTCTGCTATACGGTCTTTTCCATCTCCGCCAACAATTCTAATTTTTAACGGATGTTTGGAGTTACCTCTTACTACAGCGCTATCTCGTTCATCCAAAAGGAAAAAATTAAGCTCTTTGGTAAGGCTGTTATCAAACTTTCTGGAATAAATTATAGTATCGATATTCCCTTCTTTTCTGGTTTTATACAGGCAAACCAAAGTGCTATCGGCTTCTCTTATAATTTCCAGATATTCATATTTATCAGATCCAACAATGGTAACTTCTTTAGCTAAGGTTTTATAATAAGATATTGCAACATTTAATAATTGGTTACGTCTTGATTTTAGTTTTTCAATAATTTCATTCCCAGAAACCATAAAAGCTTCTTTAGGCATAGCTTTTACAGCGTTTACTATCACGCTATCAGTAAGTTCTGTTTGTAACTCTTTGGCTATTTTCTGCCAATCTTTAAGGTTAAGCTCGTTTAAGAAATTTCTATCTAAGTTTCTAGCAGCAATAGAGAGTTCGGCAGGGTCTTTAATTTCATAGCCAAAATGTTGTATGTCTGCCACAAAACTTTTAAAAAGCGAAGGTAGTAAGCCGTCAAATTTGGTGTAAACTTGGTCGCGGTCTCTAGGGATAGGCTTGTAAATAGCGCCTTTGTCTTTTTCAAACTCGGCCCAACGCCATTGGTCTTCATGTCTGTCCCAATCACCAATAAGCATATCAAATAAACGGGCTTTTAAAAAGCTTTTTTGGTCAACTTCGTTATCATTATCTTCTTTAAGTTTTTCATATAAGGTTTCTGTGCCAATGGCATTTTTGGTCCTCCCAAAGTTCTTATATAGCGATAAATTTTCATCGGGTCTTATTTCAATAATACCAACTTTACCACCAACTTCAGATAAATAAGGGCCTAGTAATCTGGAATATGGCATGTAAACCAATTGTGGTTTGGTATGATAAATTCCGGCAGCACTAGCCATTTCTGGTATGGTTAAAGCACCAAAAGGATGGGCAGAAGATATTTGGTCTTGCAAGAAATCATCAGCAAAAGTAGTTTCAAAACCATTTGGTAATAAATCAGAAGGATCTTTGTTTACCGTTCTAAATTGGTATTGGATGCTGTCTTTGCCAATCATCCGTAAAGAAGTAGTTTGTTTACCGCCACCAAGCTGTAAAGGCTTTAAGCCTCCGGCATATTTAGTTAAATCTAAATAGGGAATTTCTACTGGTGTAGCCCAAACGTTTCTATAATGCTCGCCCAAAATTTTCTTTTTAAAATTAGAAGCTCTGTACTGTTTACCTACGGCTACATATTTCATAGAATCTTGAAGGTCTAGCAAGTCCTCTTCCTTTATTTCTGCTTTGGTAGGTGCGGTGGCATATAGTGGTTTTCTGTATACCAGTTTTCCGGTAGAGCCATCTTCTACAGGCTCCCAAAACTCTACCCAGCATTGACCATTGGTATAATAGTTTAGGCGGGCAAAGCCTTTTGTACCATGCCCAAATAAAGCGTCGTTTCCTTTAAAAAGGGCGCTATTTTTACTGCCTGCACCACTAATAATATGATTTAAGTTTTGGTATTTAGTAAACTGCAAAGCGTGTTCATGTCCGGCAGCAAAAACTACATTTTCTGCATTGTTTAGTATAGAAAGTAAACCATTTCTTAGTTGCTGATAATCTTTATTAGAAATATCCTGACGAGACAAGCCGTATTGTCTTAATAGAGGATACAAAGAACCAACAATAGGTAATGGGATATAAAGGTTATCTTTTACTAGGCTTAATGGAAATATATAATCAATCAGGGTAAAATAACCACCGTGTTTACCATTAGAAAACAGCGGATGATGTTGTGTAAAGAGAATATTTTTGCCTTTATTTTTTAAGATGATATCTTTTACTTGTGTAAGTACCTGCTCTTTAGAAATAGCTGTACAACCTTGTTGGTATCGGTTAGATTTGCTGTATTTATGTAACCACCATTCGCTATCCAGAACAATAATTACCAAATCTTTATTCATGCGTACTTCTACAGGTCCGGCACAGCCATTACTTGGGATGAATACATCGGTACTATCTAAATATTGTTCTACAAATTGCTCTTGGCGTTTTACAGCGGCAAGTCCGCCCGGCCGGCTATGGTTCCAATCATGGTTGCCTGGAATAAATATTTTACGTCCTTTAAACTCTTTAACAATTTTTAGTTGTTCTACCAATCGTTTTTCTTTTTCTTCACGGTCATGATCATCCGGCTCTGGTAAACCATTATCATAAATATTATCACCTAAAAAAATAGCTACATCTTTAGGGTTAGATAATTTTTTGATAAGCGTATCGCTGCCAGTTTTAGAAACCACGGTATCGTAATTAAACATCTGCGATTCCATAAGTTTCAATGTAGGTTCTTGTTTATTCAAATCGGGGTTACCTACATCGCCAACCAAAAAAACAGTGTATTTAAGACTTAGTGTATCTGGATTATTGGCTGTTTTCCATTCCTTTTCTTTTTTAGCATAAAAAGGTTTATAAGTTGTACAAGCAGCGTACAAAAAGCTACTGAGAACGATAAATGATATTTTAAACTTATTTGTCATGTATAGATGTGATTTTTAAAATATTACCACTGAGTTTTTTTCCTTCGTTAGAGATGTAAAGCTCTCCTTTACTATTAAATGCCATACCTTCTGGTTGTGTAAAAGCATTACCAACCAAAGATATAACCTGCTTAATTTCTTGTTGATGTATAACCACAATAAAATTATTGGTTGATGATAAAATGTATAAATCCTTTTCTTGCGGATGTATAGCTAATGCTGTAGGAGAAAAAACTTTATTAAGATTCTCGTTTCCAAGTTTTTTAAGAAATGCCTTAGATAGTTCTTCCCATCGGTCTCCTTTAAAAATGTTTAAAAGTTTTTGATGAGATATACTTAAATAAGGATTTTCATCCACCTTAAAATTCGTTAAAGAGCAAGTGTAAATTGCTTTTTTATTTTCGTTGCCTTTTAAATCTTCAGCTTTTACAGCAATCAATAATTGGTGTTTGGCTTCGTCGTAAACGATAGATTCAATATCATTTTTCTTTTTAAAAGCTGTTTTATGTGCTATAACTTTAGGTTTTTTATCTTCAAAAGAAACAATTTGGGTTAAATTGCCTTTGCTATTGATGATAAAAAGATCGGTATTTACTTTTGTGATGTCTTCAAAATCTCCCGACTCTCCAAAAATTAATTTTCTGATGATTTTTTTTTGATGAAGATCAAGAAAGTAAACAATACCATTTTCATCTTCTACTGCGGCTATTAAACTATCGTTAACAAAGGTGATTCCAGAAATTTCTTTAAGCTGATAATCGAGGTTAATGGTTTCGAAATTTTTGATATATGATTTTTGAATAGCCTGTGCTTTATTTTTCTTCAAAGAAGAATTGGTACAGGATATGATAAGTAAAGATGAAATTATAAAAGGTATGATAAAAACCTTATTCATAAAAATAATTTGTAGCACACAAATCAAATCCTATACCATTAACAAAATATATAACCATGACAGCACTATCTGATTTATTGAAAGCAACAGAAGTTTATGTTTTTGATTTATTTAAAGATAAATTACCCAACGAGTTGGTTTACCACAATTTTAACCATACCAAAGATACGGTAGAGGCTTGCCAGGAAATGGCCGATCATTATCAATTAAGCACTCAGGATAAAGAAGATTTGCTGCTTGCAGCATGGTTTCATGATACTGGATATACCGTAAAATACAAAGACCACGAAGAAGAAAGCGTTAAAATTGCAGAGACCTTTTTGAGAAGTAAATTGGATGAAAAACGTTTAAATAAGGTTACTGATTTGATTAAAAGTACCCATATAAATGTTCCAGAAAGTAATTTAACAGAAGAAATTTTACACGATGCCGATTGTATCAATATGGGTAAAAAGCAGTTTTGTAAGAATGCAGAACTGTTGAGGGTAGAATGGGAGCAAAGCCTTAAAAAGCCTTATTCTGATTTAGAATGGGCTGAGGGGCAGTTGCATTTTCTCATCCATAAAAAGTTTAAAACAACCTATGCTTTACAAACTTATGGTGAAGGCAAAGAGAAAAATTTAAAAAAGCAAAGGAAACAGTTAGAAAAACTAAAAAATGACCAGTTTAAACTACATTTAAAAGAGAAAGGGGTAGAAGTAAAATCAAAAAAAGAAGGCAGAGGTATAGAAACTTTGTATCGTTCTGTTTACGATTATCATATCAATTTAAGTTCTATTGCAGATAATAAAGCCAATATCATGATTAGTATCAATACCATCATTGTATCCTTAATCATTACGCTGTTTGGTTCTGGCTATACCTTTACAGGTGACGGCACTTTTGCTAGTGTAAGATTTGTTTTTCCTATGGCGTTCTTAGTAATTAGTAGCTTACTTTCTGTTGTATTTGCTATTCTATCGGCAAGACCAAACATTACCAGTAAAGAAAAATTTGAGCTTGATAATAAAAACAGTAGCATCTTATTTTTTGGCAATTTTGCTCAAATACAAATCAATGAATTTGTGAGCCATATCAAAGAGCTTAAAAAGGAAAAAGATGAACTTTATGATAGCATGACGGTAGATATTTACCATCTGGGAGTAGTATTGGTACGAAAGTATAAGCTGTTAACCACTTCATATAATATTTTTATGGGTGGTTTGGTCCTTTGTGCTGTAGGATTTTTGTTAATTATGCTTTTCTCTTATTAAGCTTTTTAACATCAGCGAAAGCGATATAGTGATAAAACACCGTACCGAAATGTTCGTAATGGTCGGTTCCTTTTTTTAGCTTATCCCAGTTAAACCAGTTTTTAACAACTTTCTTATCCCTCAGCTTATCTATATACTGTTGCGATAAAAGGATATAATTATGTTGTTGTATACTGTTTTTTAATAATTTATGAGCCAGAATAACATCCTCGCCCATCAATTTAAAATGCCCTTCGATGTTTGAAATAGAAATTTTACCGTAATGTATGATAACTTTAATTCCAATTTCTTGATGAGCTAGATATTTGTGATAATTTTTTTCATCTATTTTTTCATAAGAAGCTATAAATTGATTAAAGGTATCATAGATAACCTTACACTGAAGTGCAACTTTTTGTACAGAAGGTAGTCTGCCAGTTTTATAAAAAAAAATAGCATCACCTTCAATCTCGGCAATACTTAATTCTAAAATATTTGATTTGATGAGCGTTTGCAATAAATGCGGAATAAACTCATGTGCAAAATCATGATCAACACTTGTCATAAATCTTGTAAAACCAGTGATATCAGGAATACAAAAAAATACAGGAATTTTAGATTTAGTTTTAATCATTTAAGTTTAAGCATAATTAAAATTACTCATAGCAAAAGCTAAACCATTTTTTTAAATATAAGATTTGAGTTTTAAAAAATATATTTACCTTTAAGAAATTAAATCAACCTAGTACAAAATGAAAAACACAGAAGTTGCACTTGCAGCATTTGATAGTTATAACCAGCAAGATCCAAGAACATTTACTTATAATGGAGTTACGTTTCCACAAGAATATTTTTTAGCACAGAAATTAAACGAATGGATTTTAATACTTCAACCTAAAGCAAGTGTAGAGTTATTATTAGCCTCAAAATGTCAGCATATAGGACGCTGGGAAATACCTCGTGATAAATACCCCCATGGGAGAGAAGGTTATCTGAAGTGGAGGAAGGAATTAGCTAATTTCCATGTCAATAAAGCCCTATCTATTTTAAGAGAAGTAGGTTTTGATGAAACGGTTTGTTACCGAGTAAAACAAATTATTTTAAAGCACAGGATTAAGCATGATCAAGAAGTCCAAATGATGGAAAATGCTTTATGCTTAGTTTTTTTACAATATCAGTTTGAAGACTTTTTAAGTACACAATCTACAGAGAAAATGATTAATATTTTGAGAAAGTGTTTACTTAAAATGGATGCAAAAGGTCATCAATATGCACTTAGTTTAAATCTCTCTACAAATTCAGAAACCGTGTTAGCTAAAGCTTTAGAAGAGCTAGCAGTTTTAAATGGGTAATATAGCTTTCCAATTTTTGTAATCTTTATAAGAGAATGTAACCTCGTGTTAAACAGAGAAAATTTAAGATGGTATAAAGTCTTAGGATTGAAGTTGGGCATATAAGCGCTAATAAACTTTTTAATGGTTTACTACTTTTAAAATTTATCTTGTTAAATAAAAAATGTAAAAAAAATATTGCATAAGAAAAATAAGTGTGTACATTTGCATCCAATAAACAAAAAATGAAATTTAACGCTACATATTACTTCGGTTACTTTTATTATTCAAATAAGAGCCGGGCATAGTATGTTGTAATAGACTTATAAAAATACAAAGACCCGGCCTACGCAGACCGGGTCTTTTTTTTTAAATCAGCATGAGCGGAAAAAAAAGAGTTGCAATACAGGGAATTAAAGCTTCTTTTCACGAAGAAGCCGCATTTAAGTTTTTTGGAGAGGATATAGACACCATAGAGTGCAACTCTTTTAAAGAAACTTTCCAGAAACTTAAAGCAGGTGAGGCTGACTATGTAGTGATGGCTATAGAGAATAGCATTGCCGGAAGTTTATTGCCTAATTACACTTTACTAAGAGAATATAATTTTCCGGTAATAGGTGAGGTTTATCTACACATTCAATTGCATTTAATGGCACTTCCTGGAGTAAAGTTCGAGGATATAAAAACCGTAACCTCGCATCCTATTGCTATCCGTCAGTGTAATGATTTTTTGGATGATTTCCCGCATCTTAAAGTGGTAGAAAGTAGTGATACTGCTGCCTGTGCTAAGAAAATTAAAGAAGAGCAATTAACAGATACGGTTGCTATTGCTAATAATTTGGCAGCTAAGCTTTATGGTTTAGAAATTTTAGAACGTAGGATAGAATCTAACAAGAAAAACTATACTCGTTTTTTAATCCTTACCGATAAAAAGGTGGATATCAAAGATGCCAATAAAGCTTCTTTATGTTTTCAAGTAAATAATAATGTAGGTTCTTTAGCAGCGGTATTAAATATATTCGCCGAGAATAATATTAACATGAGTAAAATCCAATCGATGCCAGTTCTGGGTAAAAGAAACGAATATAATTTTTATGTAGATATAGAGTGGAAAGACAATCAGCAGTATGATAAAGCCATTCGTGATTCATTAAAACATACCAGTAACTTTAGTATCATGGGCGAGTATAAAAAGAATGATAAGGTGTAAAGAAAAAAGATAAAAGAGCAAAGATGAATTGCAATTGTTAAACTATCAACTAATAACAGATAATCAAGTAATAAAATAGATATGAAACTTAACTTAAACATACAACCATTAAGCAGCTGGATGAAAGTATCTAGCGAGCCATTAATCATCTCTGGACCATGTAGTGCAGAAACAGAAGAGCAATTATTAGCAACCGCTCATTTAGTAAAAAACACAGGTAAAGTAAGTGTTTTAAGAGCAGGTATCTGGAAACCAAGAACTCGTCCTGGAGAATTTGAAGGTATCGGCAGTATTGGTTTACAATGGTTAAAAAGAGCTAAAGAAGAAACTGGTTTACCTACAGCAGTAGAGGTAGCAACCGCAAAACACGTTGAAGAAGCTTTAGCAGCAGGTGTTGATATCCTTTGGATTGGTGCTCGTTCTACCGTAAACCCTTTTACAGTACAAGAAATTGCTGATGCTTTACAAGGCGTTGATGTGCCTGTAATGGTTAAAAACCCTATCAACCCAGATTTAGCTTTATGGATTGGTGCTTTAGAGCGTATCAACAGAGCTGGAATAACTAAATTAGCAGCTATCCACCGTGGGTTCTCTTCTTTCGAGAAATCAGCTTACAGAAACGAGCCTATGTGGGATTTAGCTATCCACCTTAAAACGTTAGCGCCAGAATTACCTATCCTAAACGACCCAAGTCATATTTGCGGTACAAGAGACTTAATTCCTTACATCTCTCAACAAGCATTAGACTTAGATATGCAAGGATTAATGATTGAATCGCACATAGACCCTTCTGTGGCATGGACAGATGCTAAACAACAAGTTACCCCAGCTGCTCTAGCTGAAATCGTTAATAATTTAACCATCAGAAAGGCAGATTCTTCTAATCCAGAGTTTACCGATAAATTACAAGGTTTAAGAGATGCTATTGATAGAATTGATGATCAAATCTTACAAAAACTAGGCGAGCGTATGGCTTTGGTAGAGAAAATTGGTGAGTACAAAAGAGATAACGATGTAACCATCTTACAGGTTAACCGTTGGGAAGAAATTTTAGAGAAAAGAACTGCTTTAGCAAGTGCTTTAAAATTAGAAAAAGATTTCACAGAGAAGGTTTTAGAATTGATACACGGCGAGTCTATTCGTAAACAAACCGAAATCATGAACGCTAAAACAGAACTAAACTAATGAGCGGAAATATCCTCATCAGTAAAGCTCCAAAACAAATACAGGAGACGATTAGGTTAACAGGTTCTAAAAGCGAAAGTAATAGAGCGCTTATTATACAGGCATTAAGTGGCGGAAAGGTTAAAGTAGAAAACCTTTCGGCTGCTGCCGATACCGTAACGCTAAATCAAATCTTAAATAGTTTAGCACAAGAACCAGCAGAAGTAAATGTTGGTCCGGCTGGTACAGCTATGCGTTTCTTGGCTTCTTACCTAACTGTTAAAGGTGTTCAAACTGTATTAACCGGTACAGAGCGGATGAAACAACGTCCTATTGGTATTTTAGTTGATGCGCTTAATAAAATTGGCGGGCAAATTACTTATGTAGAAAACGAAGGTTTTCCACCTTTAAAGATAGCTCCTGTTTTTAAACAAACGCAAAATAAGGTAAGTATCAAGGGAGATATCAGCTCTCAATACATTACTTCTCTATTATTGGTAGCAGCCGCTTTAGAAGAGGGTTTAACTTTAGACATTGAAGGCGAGTTAACCTCCAAACCTTATGTAGAGATGACTTTAGGTTTCTTAACTCAGTGTGGTATACAACATACTTGGGAGGGTAACCAAATTACTATTGCACATCAAGAGTTTGAGCGTAGTACCCTTGTAGTAGAGCCAGATTGGAGTGCAGCATCTTATTGGTATGCTTTTGCTGCTTTGGCAGATGAAGCCACGATTACTTTACCTTATTTAAGGCAAAACAGCTTACAAGGTGATAGTGTTATTGCTACTATCATGGCGCATTTTGGTATTGCTACCGCTTATAGCGATGAGGGTATCATCATCAAAAAAGTTCCTCATCAGGTCAGCGAAAAATTCTTTGATTTAAAAGATTGTCCGGATTTAGCTCAAACTGTTATTGTTTGTAGTGCTGCACTAGGGCATGAAGCTACTTTTACAGGTTTGGAAACTTTAAAAATTAAAGAAACAGACCGTGTTGCAGCTTTACAAAACGAATTGGCTAAGATAGGAGTAAAACTTATTGAAGAAAACCTGAACTATACTTTAGATTGTAGCGGATTACATTTTCCAGATAAAATCAGCATTGCTACCTACGAAGATCACCGTATGGCGATGGCTTTTGCGCCTTTAGCAAGCTTGGTTAAAGAGGTTGAAGTAGAAGAAGCAAACGTGGTAGAGAAATCATATCCAAGCTATTGGGAGGATGTAAAGAAAATTGGATTTAGTCTAGAAAGTACAAAGTAGAAAGTAAAAAGTAGCTGGGTGTCTCTTGTTCTCGTTTTAATCATAGCCCTAGGTTTAAACCTAGGGCTATGATTAGGCTCAAGGTAGATTTGCGCTCGTTTGTAACGAGTGCTTAACATGGTTTAGCGATTCAATCGCTTAAAAGAGATAACCGGCAACTGAAAACCAACAACAGATAATAAATAAAAACATGGCAGGAAATTCATTCGGACAAGTATTTAGAATTACCACTTTTGGCGAGTCGCATGGAGCGGCTATAGGTGTTATTATAGATGGTTGTCCGCCAAATATAGAGCTAGACCTAGATTTTATTCAGTACGAGTTGGATAAACGTAAACCTGGTCAATCTAAAATTACTACTCAAAGAAAAGAGTCGGATACCTGTCAGATACTTTCAGGAGTTTTTGAAGGTAAAACCACAGGAACACCTATCGCTATAGTCATCCCAAATGAAGATCAGAAATCAAAAGATTACGATCATAACAAAGACACCTTTAGACCTTCACATGCGGATTACACTTATCAACATAAATATGGGATAAGAGACCATAGAGGAGGAGGTAGGTCATCAGCTCGTGAAACTGCTGCCCGTGTAGCAGCAGGAGCTATCGCAAAATTAGCTTTAAAAAAGGTAGGTATTGATGTAGTAGCTCATGTTTCTTCTGTAGGTACTATAGATGCTCCACATATTGATTTTACTTCAGTAGAAGATTTCGAAGCATTAAGAGAAAGTAATATTGTAAGATGTGCAGACCCTGCAACGGCAAAAGAAATGATTAACCTGATTGATCAAATCAGGAAAGAAGGCGATACCATAGGAGGTAAAGTAAGCTGTATCATTAAAAATTGCCCGGTTGGATTAGGAGAGCCCGTTTTTGATAAGTTACATGCAGATTTAGGCAAAGCTATGTTGAGTATTAATGCCGTACATGGTTTTGATTATGGTTCTGGTTTTGATGGTTCTACCATGCGTGGCTCAGAGCATAACGATATTTTTGAAAAGAATCATCTAGGAAATGTCATTACCAGAACTAATTTTTCTGGTGGTATACAAGGTGGTATTTCTAATGGTATGGATATCAACTTCAGAGTTGCTTTTAAGCCTGTGGCCACCATTATGACCAATCAACAAACAGTGAATAAAGATGGTGATGCTGCAGAAATTAAAGGAAAAGGCAGGCATGACCCTTGCGTTGTACCCCGGGCTGTTGCCATTGTAGAAGCTATGGCAGCCTTGGTGGTTATTGATCATTTTTTACGTCATAACTTATATCAATAAATACACAAGTCGCTTATAAGTAATGCCCCCAAAAAGTTAGATACTTATTGGGGGCTTTTTTGCTTCTAAATTAAGGTTCTACATCTATCATTTCTCATGATATAGATTTAAATATCTTGATTTTCAGGTATCTTTAAATTTGTACATCTTACATAGTAATCCGAAATAAAACAGAAGGAATAAATCTTAAGATAAAAAGTCTTTGCCTCGTTAAACGTTAAGAATAAATAATGATTTTTTAAATTATACACTTACATGACGATAATTTTTGCATCTATTTCTTAAAAGAATTGGTTTTTAGTAACTTCGGTCGACATTTAAACAATTAAACATTTCAATATAAAATCATGAAAATTACGGTAGTAGGAGCAGGCGCAGTAGGTGCAACCTGTGCAGACAATATCGCTAGAAGAGAATTAGCAGAAGAGTTAATTTTATTAGACATTAAAGAGGGTTTTGCAGAGGGTAAAGCTATTGATATGATGCAAACAGCTTCATACTTGGGGTTTGATACCAAAATTAAAGGTGTTACCAATGATTATGCTGCCACTGCTAATTCTGAAGTTGTTGTTATTACTTCTGGTTTGCCACGTAAACCCGGAATGACTCGTGAAGAGTTAATTGGTACAAATGCTGGAATCGTAAAATCAGTAACAGAAAATATTCTTAAATATTCTCCTAATACCATCATCATTGTAGTTTCTAATCCAATGGATACCATGAACTACTTAACCTTAAAAACTTCGGGTTTACCTAAAGAGCGTATTTTAGGTATGGGTGGTGCATTAGATTCTGCTCGTTTTAAGTATTACTTAAGTCAAGAGTTAGGTTGCTCACCGGCAGATTTAAATGCTGTTGTAATTGGTGGTCATGGAGATACAACGATGATTCCTTTAATTAAGCATGCAACTTGGAATAGCATTCCGGTAACAAACTTCTTAAGTCAAGAACAACAAGATAAAATTGTTGCAGCTACCATGGTCGGTGGTGCAACTTTAACTAAACTAATTGGAACTTCTGCTTGGTATGCACCAGGTGCAGGAACTGCTGCAATGGTAGAGTCTATCGTTCGTGATGAGAAAAAATTAATCTCTTGTGGTGTTGCTTTAAATGGCGAATACGGTCAGAGTGATATTTCATTAGTTGTACCAGTAGTTTTAGGTAGAAACGGTTGGGAAAAAATTGTAAACTTTGATTTATCTGAAGCAGAACAAGCAGAGTTTAATAAGAGCGCTGATGCAGTTCGTAATATGAACAATGTTTTAGAATTGTAATAAAGAGAGCCTTACCCTAAATGTCTCTCTAAATAAGAGAGATTTTCCTGAAATGAGGATTAATTTTTTAGGGCAATAATAAAATACATAAAGAAAAAAAGATTTGAAGAGCAACAATACAGGCATTTCCCTCTCCGAAGGAGAGGGGCAGGGTGAGGTACTCATTCCGTTAGAGCTCATAAATCTACAAGGCGACGGCTTCCACCTTTTGGTGGAAGTTGTTGTTTATGGGCAAAATTTTCAAGCTGTTTTAGATACCGGAGCTTCTAAAAGTGCTTTTGATAAAGAAATTATTGAATCTTTAGCTTTTAATGATATTATTCATCTTCCAAACCAACACGCCGTTGGTTTAGGAACTACTACCATGGAAAGATATGTTGCCAATTTTTCCGAATTGAAAATAGGCGATTTCCTTATAAAAAATTACGAAGCTCCAGTATTTGATTTATCTGCCGTTAAATACGCTTATGAGCAATTAAACCTACCCCCTGTAATAGGTGTAATTGGTGGTGATATTTTAATGGATTACCAAGCAAAAATCGATTATGAATCTTTAACTTTAGTGTTGAAAGCCGTAAACTGATAAAGATCATTTTTTGTAACTGATATTTTGTAGATGTTTGTTTGAAATAGGAAAAAATGAAAAAAGATATAAAAAGTATAGATGATATTCAACTACTGGTAGATACCTTTTATGATAATGCAGTAAAAGACCCACAACTAGGACACATTTTTAACGATGTGGCTAAGGTTAACTGGCAACATCATTTACCTATTATGTATAAGTTTTGGGCTTCTACTTTATTAGGAGAAGTGGGTTATACAGGTAACCCTATGGATGCTCATTTCAGATTAAACGAAAAAATATCTTTAAACCATGAAGCTTTTAATAGTTGGAAAAATATCTTTATCGCAACTGTTGACCAATTTTTTGAAGGCCCCATTGCTAATGAAGCAAAAAAGAAAGCTGTTAGCATAGCAGATTTAATGTTCTATAAAATACATAACTATAACCAATCTGCAGGTGTAAATATCGGAAAGGTTAGAAGAGATTAATTATACTTAAGCGTTTTAAAATTAAAAGATTTAGGTTATCTATACGCTAAAAAGTTCCAGACTTTCAAACACCAATCCATCACTTCAAATTCATATCACTTAAGTATAAAAGTTGATAAGAATTAATCTCATGCAAGCTATTTTTAATGTAAGTTGTTAGAAGATATTCGCTATTTTCGAAACTTAATTTTACTGTATGGTCATTGTTATTCAGTGTAAAGATAAAATAGGATTAGTTGCTTTGATATCAGGTGTGTTGGCTAAACATGGCATCAATATCTTATCCATGAGAGAGTTTGTAGATACCACAGCTAGCGTTTTTTTTGCTCGTCTGGTAGTTGATGCTCACGAGCATGCGTCTGATTTACATGACGCTTTAAAAGTTGTACTTCCAGAGGATGCAAGTATAAAGGTTAATCCAAATCCTATTAAAAGAGTTGTTTTATTGGTAACCAAAGAATATCATTGTTTAAGTGATATCCTCATCAGAAATCATTTCAAAACATTAGGTGCAAATGTTGAAGCAGTTATTGGGAATCATCCAGATTTAGAAAATATTTGCCAAAGGTTCGAGATTCCGTTTCATTTCATTAATCATGAAGGAAAGGATAAATCAGTTTTTGAGGAAGAAATTAAACAACAAATTAATGAATACCATTTTGATTATCTGATTTTGGCTAAATTCATGCGCATCCTATCACCAAGTTTTATAGCTGATTTTCCAGATTGTATCATCAATATCCATCATTCCTTTTTACCTGCTTTTATAGGTGCTAGCCCATACAGACAAGCTTTTAACAGAGGTGTAAAATTGATAGGGGCTACAGCGCATTTTGTAACCAACCAATTGGATGAAGGGCCAATTATTGCACAACAAACCATCCCTGTAAACCATACATTTAGTGTGGCAGATATGGTTAAAGCCGGAAAAGAAATAGAAAAAGCCGTTTTAATTAAAGCTATTCAGTTAGTTTTTGATGATAGAGTTTTTGTTTTAGATAATAAAACGGTTGTGTTTGATTAGTTTAAAGGACATTATTATACATAATTAATAACTTTTACTGAAATTAATTACACTACAATAATTTGTAAAAAACACTAAAAGTAAGCCTCAATTACTTAAATAAAGCTAATAAAAAAGCAAACCAGCTTATTTGTGGATCATCGGCTATTTCAAAGTGCTCATCTATCAATAAAGAAAAATCTAAGAGTTCTTTTTTCATGGCTAATTAAATATATATGTTCTAAAATAGTAATTTTTATACCAAAAACCAAAATGGTATATGTTTTATTCTGAAATAAAAAAAAGCTGCCTGTGTATTTTCAGACAGCTTCTATAAGAGTTTAAAATTATTTCTGTTTTACAGCATCGTGTATAACTTGTGCCGAGTCTAAATGTATCTTTAATTTAGGTAGAATTTTACCTGCAAAAGCACTCACTTCTACATCTTTACTTGTTGTGGCTTCTTCAAAAAGTTCTACGTCATCTTTATGGTCATCAACCATCATGTTCATGTAAGCTTTATCAAAATCAGCACCTTTTTTGTTTTTTAAATCATTAATCATTTTTTGATGATCTTCTCCCATAGTTTGCGGAAGCGTAATGTTTTTAGATTGGGCCAAAGCCATCAGCTCTGTGTTAGCAGCAGAATGGTCATTAACCATCATTTGCGCAAAGTTTTTAACACGTGGATGATTGGCATTAGCTTGAGCTAGTTTACCTAGTTCTACCTCCATCATACCTCCGCTAGCAGCTTCTACCATAAATTCTGCGGGGTCATCTTGTTGATTAGTAAGTGTAGAGTCATTAACGGCTTCTGCACTATCAACACTGTCTTGATTAGATTGTTGATTATTACATGCTTGCAAAGCAATCCCGGCTGCAAGCACTGTTGCTAAATAAAATGATTTTTTCATAGTGATGTATTTTTAATTTAACACTACACTTCCAAAAACCAGACCAAATATATTTTTACTGATTAGCCAAATAAATCGCTACTTAAATAACGATCCCCTCTATCACAAGCTATAAACACAATAGTGCCGCTTTCTAACTCGGCAGCCAGCTTTAAAGCAGCATAACAAGCACCGCCAGAACTCATTCCTGCAAAAATACCTTCCACTTTAGCTAATTTTCTAGTGGTTAAAGTAGCATCTTCTTGAGAAACATCTATCACCCTATCTACCCTTTCAGGATTAAATATCTTAGGCAGATACGCTTCTGGCCATCTTCTGATACCAGGTATAGAAGAACCTTCGGTAGGTTGGCAACCTACAATTTGTATATCAGGGTTTTGTTCTTTAAGATACATGGATGTACCCATGATGGTTCCGGTTGTACCCATAGAACTTACAAAATGCGTAACCTGATGGTTGGTATCTCTCCAAATTTCTGGTCCTGTTGTTTTATAATGCGCCAAGTAATTATCTGCGTTAGCAAACTGGTTTAAAAGTAAGTAATCGCCACTAGCACCTTTTTCCTCGGCATAATCTCTGCACTTTTCTATATCTTCTAGTAAAACTACTTTGGCGCCTAAAGCTTCCATGGTTAAAGTACGCTCTCTGGTAGAATTTGCAGGCATCACCAACTCAATTTCAATATCGAATAATCTGGCTATCATCGCTAGAGCAATACCCGTGTTGCCACTAGTAGCTTCTACCAAACGCATACCCGGTTTGATATCACCACGCTCAACTGCACTTTTAATCATATTGAGTGCAGCCCTGTCTTTTACGCTACCTCCGGGGTTATTACCTTCTAATTTGGCGTATATTTTAACGTTTGGGTTAGGGTTTAAACGTTGAATTTCTACTAAAGGAGTATTACCAACTAAATCTATAATGCCTGCCATAACTAAAACTTGGATTTACTTTTTTCTGCTACTTGTACGGATGATAAATGGTAAACAATAGAGTTTTCTGGAACACTCTTGGTAAGCCAAACATTACCACCAATGATACTGTTTTTACCAATAATTGTTTCGCCACCTAAAATGGTTGCGCCAGAGTAAATCACTACATAATCTTCTACGGTTGGATGTCTTTTGATACCCGCCATGTGTTTTTCTACACTTAAAGCGCCAAGAGTAATACCTTGATACAGTTTAACATGATTCCCAATGATAGCTGTTTCACCAATAACAATTCCGGTGCCGTGGTCTATATATAAATAATCGCCTATTTCTGCGCCTGGGTGAATATCAATACCTGTTTTAGAATGCGCATATTCTGTTAGAATACGTGGAATAAGCGGTGTTTTTAATTTCAATAAGCCATTTGCAATCCTATAAAAGGCAATAGCAATAAAGCCCGGGTAGGTTCTAATCACCTCAAATTCGTTATTAGCAGCAGGGTCTCCGGCTAACATAGCAGAAACATCTGTTTGTAAAGTTTCATATAACTTAGGAATATTGCTGATGAAGGTTTGAGCAATTTCCTCGTTATTACATTCTTTACAAGCTTGTGTAGCATTAAGTAAATTTAATAACTCGGCTTCTAACTTATCAAATGATACTTTAACATCCGCTTCTTGAGCGAAAGAAAAGTTAGTGTACTGCGGAAATAACAAGCTGATAAGCTTAATGGCCCATTTTGCTATATCAGAATTTGGTGGTACATTTTCTGTTTGCTGATGCTTGTTAAAAATGTATTGATAAAAGGAATTATCCATTTGTATAATCGCTGGGTTTGATTTACAATTTTATGGATTTTTATGTTTAATCTGTGTAAAAAAGCCTAAGTTTTGAAATTGTGTTAATACAATGAGGATTAATCGTAATGAAACCTACATTTAACGATTAAGATTTCATCATCTTGTACTTGGTATATCAACCTATGCTCATCATTTATTCTTCTAGACCAATATCCTTTGTATTTAAATTTCAATGGTTATAGCTTACCTAAACCGTGAAAAGGTGTTCTTGAAATATCTTTTAATAAATCGTTAATTTTTGATAATAACTTTTTATCAACTTTTTGCCAGTACAGATAATCTTCCCAAGACTCATCTACAAAAATGTATTTCATGATTCAATTAAATCCTTTTGGAAAGACTGCCTATTTTCTATCTTTTCAATGGCATTATCTAAACGTTTCTCATTTATCCTAGAACTTAATTCATGTTTAGTAGCCAGTAAAGAATTATACTCATCTAAAGACATGATAACAACACCATTATCTTTACCTCTGTTGATAATTAAAGTTTCAAAATTTTTAGAAACCTTATCGAAATAATTTTTAATGTCTTTCCTAAAATCGGAAATAGTGGTAGTTAGCATATTTTGTACAATTAGATGTACAAATATATGACTATTCTATATTATATTTTTTATTTTTTTTATAAGTAATTACAAAGCTGCTTTTACCAAATAGGGTAATATTTCTTTTTGAAAGGATATAAAATTCTTACGCACATCGGCATCGCTAACAGAGGTAAAAGCAAAAGAGAAGATGATACTCTTACTTGCTTTAATCAAAAATCTTAATCGCTCGGCGTAGTTATTACCATCATTAAACTCTTCAATAGCAATAAATTCGTTATATAATAAATTTTCTAACTCGTCTGAAAGTTTTTTTAGAAATTCTTGAGAATTGGTAGATTCCCGAATAAAATCCCAACCTATGAACTCGTTGCAAACAGTATATGATAACCTACTAACCTTTAGAATTAAGCTTTTAAGATGCTCTTCTTTTGATATTCCGGAAGTGTTTTGATGCACCACATCATTAACACTTATCTTAAGATAATCCATCAAAATAGCATGTAAAACAAGTTCCTTGCTCTCGAAATATTTGTAAATAGTAGCTTTTGCAATTTTAGCTTTCTTGGCTATCTCGTTAACACTAGTTTTATGATACCCGTATTTGCGAAATAAATCTTGAGCGGCTTTCTTTATGCTTTCTTTGATTTTATCTATTTCCATTAGTTTGTAATCGATATGAGGTTTCCATTTATAGAGACTCTGTATCTTTTTAAAGGTATGGTAGCAGGTGCTTTGGCAGGCGATCCATCTTGTAAATTAAATAATGCACCACTCACTTTATCTTCTGCTAAGTTGCCTCCTATAGGTATAACTGCATTTTTTTGTACTGGGTTAACGGTACTGCAACGGTCATAGGCTCTTATATTTCCTGCATTATTGTATAAAATTAATCCAGCAACACCTACTGCTGTGTTAGAAACTATCCTAACGTTACCCGGACTGGTGATGCCTTCTAATTCGCCACCTATTAAAGACCCGTTATAATTAACAGGCACATCCGGAATTAAGTTTTCTTTATTGCCACAAGCATTTAAGAAAAAAAATACTATTACGATTGCTGTTAATTTTTTAAGCTCCATTAAATGATTTCTGATTGGAATTGTTTTAAGAAACGTATATCATTCTCAGAAAATAAACGTAAATCTCTGATTTGATATTTTAAATTGGTAATACGTTCGATACCCATTCCGAAAGCAAAACCAGAATATTTTTTACTATCAATACCGACGTTTTCTAAAACGTTTGGATCAATCATACCACATCCTAAAATTTCTACCCAACCACTTTGTTTACACATTTGGCAACCATCGCCTTTGCAAATGGTACAAGAAATATCCATTTCTGCCGATGGCTCCGTAAAAGGAAAATAAGACGGGCGGAAACGCACTTTTGTACCCTCGCCGTAAAGTTCTTGAACGAAGTAATACAAAGTTTGTTTTAAATCTGCGAAAGATACATGCTCATCAACATATAAACCTTCTACTTGATGGAAGAAGCAATGCGCTCTGGCAGATATCGCTTCATTTCTGTAAACTCTACCTGGCATTAAGGCTCTAAAAGGTGGTTTGCCAGCTTCCATTAAACGTACCTGAACTGATGAAGTATGTGTTCTTAAAGCGATATCATCTTGTCCGCTATTTTTCTTGATAAAAAAAGTATCCTGCATATCTCTGGCCGGATGCTCTTCTGGAAAGTTAAGTGCCGAGAAGTTATGCCAATCATCTTCAATTTCTGGTCCTTCTGCAACAATAAAACCTAGTCTTTTAAAAATCTCTACAATCTCTTTTCTTACCAAAGAAAGCGGATGCCTGCCTCCAGTTTCTACACCAAAGCCAGGTAGTGTTAAATCATTAGGGATATCACTTTTTCTTGACTGCTTAGAAAAAGCATCTTTAAAATCATTAAACTTGGCCTCTGCAAGTTGTTTAAACTGGTTTAATACTTTTCCTAAAACACGCTTCTCTTCTGTAGAAACGGTTTTAAACTCTTCAAAAAGGTCTTTTACAATACCTTTTGTACCTAAAAATTTTATTCTGAAATTTTCAAGATCATCTGCTGTTTTGGGTTCAAAAACCTCTATTTCACTAGTGTACTGACTGATTTTAGACTGCATAGGTTACAAATTTAGTAAAAATAATTGGGCCTAATATTTTTACTAAATTTTTGTTAGGAAAATGATTTTGTTTTTTACTGTAAGACTTTTCTTTTTTGAGCGTTTATGCTATATTTAAGCATGTACAGCGTAGTGAGGAATGCTGTGGTGTAGACTTAGCTTTAAGGCTTTAAAACCATTTAATAAAAACACTTTTGCGGATTGATTATTGTTTGGCTGTGCTAAATATGAAGAGTAGTGCATTGATATTATTATTAGTGTTGAGTAACCTGTGTGGATTTTCTAATCCAAGATGGAAGGCTACCAATATGGCTGATAGTATTATCAAAAAAGTAATAGAAAGAAATAAAGTTGATAGCTATCTTACACTAGAAGCTGAAGCTTATCTTAAAAATTCTCATGTATTGAACAAAGCACCCAAAAGGTTTTTAGGAAAAAAAGTAACTTCTTTGCTGAAATTGGAATCAAATAAAGAGCAAATTTTGTCGCTTTATGAAGCTAGTTCAAAGCTTTATTTTTCTAAAACAGGAGAGATAAAAGAAGATGTTAAAGCGTACAAAACTTTAGGAAAATATAGAACCTGGGAGTTTAAACATGCAGCAGATTTACAACTAAATTTTAATAAGGACTATATTACACTAGAAGTTTTAACACCAAAAAAATTTATTTCTCCTATTGCTAAAAATGCTTTTAAATTTTATAAATACGAATTAGAGAGAACAGAAATAGATAAGAATGGTGTTAAAATCGATATTATTAAAATTATCCCTAAAAATAAGTTTTCACCTACCTTTAATGGTTATATCCATATAAATATCAATACTCAACAAATTTGTAAGTTGTCTTTAACACTTGGTAATAATGCAGGAATAAGTTTTGTTAACCAAATTAAGATACAACAAAACTTACTACAAATTGATAGTACTTACTATCCTACAGAAACAAAAATCACTTATCAAGGCGATTTAGCAGGTTTTTATTTTAGTGGCACTTGTGTAGCTACTTACAAGTATATGCACAATACTGTTTTTGCCAAAACTTTTGCTCCTTTAGAGGTACTTAAAATTCAGGCTCAAGATAGCAACTCTAACAACTATGTAATCAATAAAAGAACTGTTCCACTTAGTTCTTTAGAGCAAAAAGCTAGTTTTAAACATGATAGCTTGAAAAATAGTCAAGGAGAAAAAAAGTACCTAGATTCTTTAGATAGACTTACTTTAAAACAAAGACTATATCCTTTACTTTTTAGCAGATTTAAGTTTCAAAACTCTTATAGAAGGTATACTTTTTATATGGATGCTGTTGCACCTTCTTTATTTTATAATACAGTAGAAGGACCTGGTATAAAATACGGTGTTGAGTTTATTAAATATGCCTATAATGGTAGTTCGTGGCAAATAAGACCTGAGATTAGATACGGCTTTAAAAATAATGAGCTTAATTCTGACTTGTCTTTTTCGTGGCTTTATGACCCTAAGAACAGGGCTGCTGTAAACTTAAGTTTAGGAAGTACATATCGAGATTTGAATCCTAATGGTACTTTAAGCACCTTAAATAACTCTTTAAATACTTTATTATTTGAGCAAAATTTCTTGAAATTGTATCGTAAAGAATATGTAAGTGTATCATCTGGAAGAGAAATTACAAATGGTCTTTATTTCTCTGGAGGTGTTGAGCTCTCTAAAAATATATCTGTTTCTAATAATTATGATTATTCGTTAAGAGATATTAAAACAAGAAACTTTACCTCAAATAACCCTTTTGACCCTATAATTGGCGGTAAACTATTTCCTGATCATACAACTTTTAGGCTTTCGGGCTCCTTAATTTATAATTTTAATCATCAATACATTACTAAAGAGGGCATCAAAATTTATCAGATACCCAAAAACCCAAGGCTAATTCTTTCTTACCGCAAGGGTATTCCAAATATATTAGGTTCTGAAACTGATTATGATTTTGTTGAATTGGAGATACAGCAAGAACGCTTAGATTTAGGTTTATGGGGTTTCTCATCATTTTCTTTTTCAACAGGGAAATTTTTAAATAATAGAATCAATTATTATCCAGATTGGAAGCACTTTTTGGGTAACAATGCCTTGGTATTTAATAGTAACTTAAAAAGTTTCCACTTTCTTGATTTTTATGCTTATAGCACTGATAAACAATTTATTGAGGCCCACTACGAGCATAATTTCAACTCAAAATTCATTGGAAGATTGCCATTATTACGCAAATTAAAACTTCAAGAACTGGCCGGTGCAGCTTATTTAGGAAGCCCAGATAGAGGTAGTTATTATGAATTTTATATCGGCTTAAGCCGATTAACTGTAAGAGCAGATTATGCTATCTCTTTCGGCGAAAACGGGCGATTAAATCAAGGATTTAAACTGGCTTATTCTTTTTAATTATTTAAATAGCTATTATTTGTGTTGTATATCATTTTTATAATCTCCCTAAAAAACATACATTTGCAGCTCATTTAACACTGTTTACAGCAGTATCAATGAATCATGAAAGCATACCAAACACTTCTTTATTACTGTTATAGCCACATCCAGGATGCGGAGCAGTACGCAGCAGATCATCTAAAATTTTGTAAAGATTTAGGCTTAACCGGCAGAATTATCATTGCGGATGAAGGATTAAACGGAACAGTATCGGGCACACGTGAGCAATGTAAAGCTTATATGGATTATGTTTATGCTGATGGTCGTTTTAATGCTACAGAATTTAAGATTGACGATGTTGACGAGCCTTCTTTCATGAAGATGCATTGCCGTTATAAGTCGGAAATTGTACATTCTGGATTAAAAGACCCTAACGTTATAGATCCTACTAAGAAAACAGGAAAGCATTTAGAACCAAAAGAATTCATGGAAATGAAAGACCGTGATGATGTGGTTATTCTAGATGTTCGTTCTAATTATGAACATAACTTAGGTAAGTTTAAAAATGCTATCACTTTAGATATTGATAATTTTAGAGATTTCCCTGCCATGATAAATGAACTGGCACAATATAAAGACAAAAAAATACTAACTTATTGTACTGGCGGTATCAAATGCGAGAAGGCTTCTGCTTTATTGCTACATGAAGGTTTTAAAGATGTTTACCAATTACATGGAGGTATTATTAAATATGGTAAAGAAGCCGGCGGTAAAGATTTTGAAGGTAAATGTTATGTTTTTGATAACCGTATAGCAGTTGATGTAAACTCGGTTAACCCAGTGGTGGTTTCTACTTGTAGAAATTGTGGCAAAACTACACCTAAAATGATTAACTGTGCCAATCCAGAATGTAATGAGCACTTTACTCAATGCGATGAATGTGGATGGGAATTAGATGGTGCTTGTTCTACAGCATGCAAAGAACATCCGCGTAAGCGCCCTTATGATGGTACTGGTTATTATGTAAAAGTTCCTCAACCTGTAAATAAGAAAAAAGTAGAACTGGCAAATGCTTAACTATAGGAAATAGTGATTATAAAAAATCCCCGATTAGCTTATATCTGCAATTGGGGATTTTATTTTTATGTTAATATGTTTTAATTACAAATCTATATTAGCATATTTTGCATTCTTTTCAATAAACTCTCTACGAGGGGCAACTTCATCACCCATCAACATAGAAAAAATATGATCTGCTTCGGCAGCGTTATCAATGCTTACTTGTTTTAAGGTACGTGTTTTAGGGTTTAAGGTAGTTTCCCAAAGCTGCTCGGCATTCATCTCTCCTAAACCTTTGTAACGTTGTACGTGTACGCTATCTTCTTTACCTGCTCCTTTTAATCTTTGTATGGCTATATCACGTTGTGCATCATTCCAGCAATATTCAAATTCTTTACCTTTTTTTACTTGATAAAGTGGAGGTGCTGCAATATAAATATTTCCAAACTCTATCAATGTTTTCATGTATCTAAAGAAGAAAGTAAGAATCAGGGTGGTGATGTGAGAACCATCAATATCAGCATCCGTCATGATGATGATTTTATGGTATCTTAATTTTTCAATATTTAAAGCTTTATCATCATCCTGAGTACCAATACTAACACCTAAAGCAGTGAATATATTTTTTATCTCATCATTCTCGTATATTTTATGCTCCATCGCTTTTTCAACGTTCAAGATTTTACCTTTTAACGGAAGTATAGCCTGGAAATCTCTATCTCTGCCTTGTTTTGCAGTACCACCTGCAGAGTCGCCCTCAACTAGATAAAGTTCGCAAAGCATTGGGTCTTTGTTAGCACAATCGGCCAATTTACCAGGTAAACCAGAACCACCCATTACGTTCTTACGCTGTACCATTTCACGGGCTTTACGAGCGGCAGCCCTGGCTGTAGCAGCTATAATAACTTTGTTTACAATGAGTTTAGCTTCCTTTGGATTTTCTTCTAAGAAGTTACCCAAAGCTTCACCAACCGCAACGTCAACGGCACCGGTAACTTCATTGTTTCCTAGTTTTGTTTTGGTTTGCCCTTCAAACTGAGGTTCTTGTACTTTTACTGAGATAACCGCAGTTAAACCCTCTCTAAAATCGTCTCCAGTTATTTCAACTTTTAGATTTTTTAATAAACCAGATTTTTCTGCATAAGATTTTAAAGTACGGGTTAAGCCTCTTCTAAAACCTGCTACGTGTGTACCACCCTCAATGGTATTGATGTTATTTACGTAAGAATGTACATTCTCACTATAAGAATTATTATAAGTAAAAGCAAGTTCTACAGGGATACCGTTTTTCTCTCCTTCAATGTAAATTGCTTCTGGAATAAGTGGAGTACGGGTTTCATCCAAATATTGTACAAACTCTCTTAATCCACCTTCACTATAGAAGTGTTCTGATAAAAAAGTACCATCATCGGTTGTTTCTCTTTCATCGGTTAAGTTAAGTTTGATACCTTTATTTAAGAAAGCTAGTTCTCTTAATCTACCTGCTAATGTATCAAACTTATACTCGGTAGTTTGGGTAAAAATGCTATCATCAGGAGTAAAAGTAACTATCGTTCCCGTAATATTGGTTTCGCCAACAGTTTTAACATCATATTGGGGTTTACCGCAAGAATATTCTTGTACAAAGATTTTTCCATCACGATGAACTTCTGCTTTTAAATGGGTAGAAAGTGCGTTAACACAACTAACCCCAACTCCGTGTAAACCACCAGAAACTTTATAAGTGTCTTTATCAAATTTACCACCAGCGTGTAATACCGTCATTACAACTTCAAGAGCAGATTTTTTCTCTTTCGTATGCATTGCAGTAGGTATACCTCTACCATTATCTTTTACAGTGATGGAATTATCTTTATGGATGGTAACAAAGATATCAGAACAATATCCTGCTAAAGCTTCATCAATAGAGTTATCAACTACTTCATAAACAAGGTGATGTAATCCTTTAAAACCTGTATCACCAATATACATTGCCGGGCGCTTACGTACCGCTTCTAAACCTTCTAATACCTGTATATTATCTGCCGAATAATTTGACTTGTCTTCTTTTTCTTCGCTCATGATTTAAATTAGTAATAAATCAAAAATAAGCTTTTTTAACCGAATTTTATTGATAATGTGGATAAATAAAAAGTAGTTTAGTTTTTGATGTTAAATATTTGATTTTCAGTTTTTTATGTGTGATTTTTTAAATGAAAATTATCCACTTGTTTAAGGGTGATTTTTTTGAAAGGTGATGTTAAAATATATCCTGAAAATTAACGCTTATTTTAGATAAAAGCACTAGTTTTAAAGATGGCAATTCAAGAGATTAAACAGCAAGATTTATTGACTTTTGGTAACTTAGAAATTTTAGCTAACCAAGTTGTAGAAGGTTTTGTGACAGGGTTGCATAAAAGCCCTTTTCATGGTTTTTCTGTAGAATTTGCCGAACATAGGCTTTACAATGCCGGAGATTCTGTTAAGAATATCGATTGGAAGTTGTTTGCCAGAACAGATAGATATTTTACAAAGAAGTTTGAGGAAGAAACTAATCTGCGTTGTCAAATTTTAATTGATGCATCATCTTCTATGTATTACCCCCAGCAAGATATAAATAAGTTTCAGTTTTCGGTTATGTCTGCTGCTTGTATCATCAACTTATTAAAAAGACAAAGAGATTCTTTTGGATTAACTGTTTTTGCAGAGGATATAGAGCTTCATACTCCAGCAAAATCTACTCCAGTGCATCAAAAATATATTTACCACGAGTTAGAGAAATACCTGCAACAAAAAGCTACACAAAGAAAAACGCAGTTAGTTAAAAATTTACATGCCGTTGCAGATCAAATACCAAAGCGTTCTATGATAATTTTATTTTCAGATTTGTTCGAAAATTTCCTGCATAATGAGGATTTAGACCGCATATTTGCTGCTTTACAACATCTAAAATATAATAAGCATGAAGTTATAATTTTCAATGTTGCAGATGATAAACATGAGCTTAATTTCGATTTTGATAATAGACCGCACCATTTTATTGATATTGAAACTGGTGAAGAATTTAAGCTTAACCCTAAAGATTATGCAGAAATTTATCTGCAAAAGATGCAACATTTCCGGAGAGAAATAGCACTAAAATGCGGGCAATATAAAATTGATTATCTTAATACAAGTCTAACGCAAGGTTATTTTCATACACTGCAGGCTTGGTTACTTAAAAGAAACAAAATGCTATAATCAAGCATTGGTTTTGTTAACATGATGCAAGTATAAGTCTCTTTGTGGAAACGGTATAGTAATGCCCTCTTTATCAAATGCTTTCTTAATTTCTTCTAATTTATCTTGGTAAACATCCCAATATAAATTGTTTTCTACCACAGCTCTAACTTTAAGATTTACAGAATTGTCTGCCAAAGCGCCAACATAAATGTAAGGGTTGTCTTTATTGATGACTCTTTTATCAGTAAAAATAACCTCTTTGATAATACTTTTAACCTTGTCTATATCATCGTTATAGCCTATACCAAAAATCCACTCTACAGTACGGTTTGCTTCTGTTGTGTAATTGATAATCACATCGTTATAAAGTGGTCCATTTGGGATGATAATTGTTTTATTATCAAATGTTTTTAATACCGTGTGGAAAATTTGTATTTCTGATACGGAGCCAATAACACCTTGTGCTTCAATCACATCTGTAACTTTAAAAGGTTTAATCAGCAAAATTAAAATACCACCAGCAAAATTAGATAAACTACCTTGTAAGGCTAAACCTATCGCTAAGCCTGCGGCACCAAGTATGGCTATAAAAGATGTCATTTCTACACCTAAAGTAGAAAGTACCGTTAAAATGAGTAAAATGATTAGAGCGTTATGAATCAGGCTACTTAAAAATACTTGCAAAGAGGGCTCAACGCCTTTTTTTATGATGATGTTTTTAAACGTTCTGGATAAAAATTTAACAACTTGCCAGCCAATAATTAAAAGTAGTAAAGCTTTAATCAAGGTGAGAACAATATCTGCCCCTCGGGCAATAAAGAACTCTTTTGCATCTAAAAGGTATTCCATATATGGATGAATAGCCGCAAAAATGCTTCCAAAAATTTAAGCTTACTGCTTTATTCTTCTACTTCATCTATAACTTGTAGAATAATTTCACATGCTGTTTTAATTTGTTCATTAGTGATAATTAAAGGTGGAGCAATCCTCATTGCGGTATCACAATGTAAAAACCAATCTATGATAATACCTTTTTCAATACATTTTGAACTCACTTGTTCTACTTGTTTAAAGCTATGAAGTTGGATAGCTAGCATAAAACCCAATCCTCTGATTTCTTTTATTTTAGGATGTTTTAAGAGTTGTCTAAATAGATTTTCTTTTTCTTTTACATGATGAATATAACCTTCGTTCAAAATAGTTTCTAAACTTGCTAAACCAGCGGCACAACTTACTGGATGCCCCCCAAAAGTTGTAATATGCCCAAGAATGGGGTTAGCTTTGATGCTATCCATAACTTCTTTTGAAGCAATAAAAGCTCCAATAGGCATACCACCACCCATTCCCTTAGCTAATAGCAAAATATCAGGGTTAATATTAAAATGCTCAAACGCAAAAAGTTTTCCTGTTCTACCAAAACCTGTTTGTATTTCATCAAGAATAAGTAAGGTTCCGGTTTCATTACATTTGGCTCTTAAAGCTTGGATATACTCTTTATCTGGAACTCTAATTCCAGCTTCACCTTGTATGGTTTCTAATATAACGGCTGCTGTTTTTGTAGTGATTTGATTGATTTGTTGTTTTTGATTAAGTTCTATAAAACGTATATCTGGTAATAATGGGCGATAAGCTTGTTTGTAATATTCATTCCCCATAACGCTTAAAGCGCCGTGTGTACTGCCATGGTAAGAATTTTTAAATGCAATAATTTCTGTTCGGTTAGTAAATCTTTTAGCTAGTTTTAAGGCACCTTCAGTAGCCTCTGCTCCAGAATTTGTAAAGTAAACTGATGATAACGGCTTAGGTAAAACAGCAGCTAGTTGGCTAGCAAATTTAACTTGTGGTGTTTGTACAAACTCGCCATAAACAGTTAAGTGCATGTATTTATCTAGCTGGTTTTTGATAGCATCAATTACTTTTGGGTGGCGATGCCCTAAATTGCTAACAGCAAAACCAGAAACAAGGTCTATATGCGCTTTTCCTTGGGTGTCATAAAGGTAAATTCCTTCTGCTTTTTCTATTTCTAATAAGCGAGGAAAATCAGAAGTTTGCGCTGTATTAAGTAAGAATAATTGCTTTTGGCTTAACATGTTCAAATATAAACATATTATTAAGCAGCATAAAGCTATTTACTTTTTCAAATGTTTAATGAGTTCTTCTCTAAACTCTCTTTCTGCAATGTAAAGCGTTTTAATTTGTTCTGGAGATAAAACTTGTTGAAATCTTTTTCTGTATTGCTTTTTTAGCTGAAACATTTTTTCATCATAATAAAAATCATCATCAACAAGTTTTTGAGGATTATTTTTATTGATTTCTCTAGCCTCTCTTTTCTGGCGAAGAAGAAGGTTAACCTCTTGTAAATAAGACTTATACATAAAAGCAAAACTTTTAGAGTCTTCATCATTAAGTTCTAGCTTTTTTAAAACAAATTCAATTTTTAGAGCTTCAATTCTTTCTCCTTTTTTTTGTGGAGTTTGTGCCTGAATAGCATTAACAGAAACTACAAAAAGTAAAATAAAGATGATATATAAAAGCTTTTTCATGTTTTGTTAATTACTTATTCCTGATTTATATCCTGATATAAATCGCTTTCAAAGGTAGCAACATCATCTAAATTTTCTATCATTAAGTTTACATCATTAGCATCAGAATGGAATTTTAAATAATTAATAATCTCCTCGTCAGGAATGGTAGATAATTGATGATCTACGGTTTGATTGTCTGGATAATTTAAATAAATACCAAAACTTATAGCTAGCAAAACTACCGCAGCAGAAGCATATTTAATGATATTTAATTTAAATATTTTGGTTTTTTTATCTACTGATCTAGATATGATTTGCTCTTCAAGTACTTCAAAGTAATGCGTAGGAACTTTAAATAAGTCAGAACTTTCTTGTTTTAGGCCTGCTAATTTAACTTCACTTAACAATTTTTGTGTAAGATTCTCTTGGTAAGTTTCAGGTATACTAAAATCGGCTTTATTTATAGCTGATAGTTTTATTTGGGCAAGAATACCTTCTTGTAGTTGGTTAAAATAATTTTTATCTACGGTAAAAGGGTTTCTTTTTAAATCATCATTCAAAAAGGTGCTATCTATTTCTCTTTCCTTATTTTCCTCTCTGTCCATACTCTTAATGATTGTTTTTTTTAACGAAGGTTTAATCTGATGCTAATAAAAATTGTTCTATCTTTTTAACAGCAAGGTGATAAGAAGCCTTTAAAGCACCTACGCTAGTCCCCAAAATGTCTGATATTTCTTGAAATTTTAAATCATCATAATACTTCATATTAAAAACTAATCTTTGTTTTTCTGGAAGTTTTAACAATGCTTTTTGTAGTTTTTTTTGTATTTGATCTCCGGTAAAGTAATTATCATCGTTTAAACTTTCGCTTAATTTCTCTGATAGTTCTTCAAAAGATGAGTTGAATTTGGTTTTCTTTTTGTTTAAAAATGTGATACTTTCATTAGTAGCAATTCTGTAAAGCCATGTATAGAGTTGAGAATCTTGGCGAAAAGCAGCTAAATTTTTCCATACTTTAATAAACACGTCTTGTACAACATCATCTGCATCCTCGTGTTCGATAACAATTCTACGTATATGCCAATAGATTTTTTGTTGGTACTTATTCAATAGCAGTTTAAAACCCAATTCTTGAGTTTGCGGATTATTAAACTTTTCTAATATTTCTGAATCCTCTATTTGCATCTTTACCCAAATATAAAAAGCCGAAGCATAACTTCGGCTTTTAAATAATATGTTTTGAAGATTATTTTCTCTTCATTACTTTCTTAGCAGCTTCAATAATGTTAGTGCTATCTAATCCGTATTTTTTCATTAAGTCTGCTGGTGTTCCGCTTTCGCCGAAAGTATCATTAACCGCAACAAATTCTTGAGGCGTTGGTAGTTGTGTTGCTAAAAGTTGTGCTACACTTTCTCCTAAACCACCGTATCTGTTATGTTCTTCACAAGTTACAATACAGCCTGTTTTTTTAACTGAATTTAAAATAGCCTCTTCATCTAGCGGTTTAATAGTGTGTATATTGATGATTTCAGCATTAATACCTTCTTCAGCCAATTTCTCGCCAGCTAAAATAGCTTCCCATACTAAATGGCCTGTTGCAATAATGGTTACATCAGTACCTTCATTAACTATCCAAGCTTTACCAATTTCAAACTTTTGGTCGGCAGGGGTAAATACAGGAATTACAGGACGACCAAAACGTAAATAAACAGGACCTTCGTGTTCTGCTATAGCTAAAGTAGCGGCTTTTGTTTGGTTATAGTCACAAGGATTGATAACTGTCATTCCTGGTAACATTTTCATCATACCAATATCCTCAAGAATTTGGTGTGTAGCACCGTCTTCTCCTAAAGTTAAACCGGCATGAGAAGCACAAATTTTTACATTTTTATCTGAATAAGCTACAGATTGTCTAATCTGGTCGTAAACTCTTCCTGTAGAAAAGTTAGCAAACGTTCCGGTAAAAGGAATTTTGCCACCTATAGTCATACCTGCAGCAATACCAATCATGTTAGCTTCTGCAATACCAACTTGTACAAATCTATCAGGGAATTCTTTTTGGAAATCTCCCATTTTTAATGAACCAATTAAATCAGCACAAAGCGCAACAATATTTTCGTTTTTTCTACCAGCTTCTAATAATCCGGCGCCAAAGCCAGAGCGAGTATCTTTTTTTTCAGTATAAGTATATTTTTTCATTATAATTTTTGGTTAAAGGTGATGAAAGATTAGAAATCGCCAAATGTTTCTTCTAGTTGAGTAAATGCTTCGGCAAGTTGTTCTGCATTTGGTGCAATACCATGCCATTTATGAGAACCTTCCATAAAATCAACACCTTTGCCCATCTCTGTTTTCATCAAAATCATGATAGGTTTACCATTTCCTGTTTTTGATTTAGCTTCTTCTAAGGTAGCTACTAGTTCTTTCATGTTGTTGCCATCTGTGTGCATCACATCCCAACCAAAAGCCAAGAATTTAGCTTCTAGATTCATTAAATCTAGTACTTTAGATGTTGGTCCGTCTATTTGTTGGCCATTTACGTCTACAGTACAAATTAAGTTGTCTACTTTATTAAAAGGGGCAAACATGGCAGCTTCCCAGTTTTGGCCTTCTTGTAGTTCTCCGTCTCCGTGTAAAGAGAATACAATACCACTATCTTTATTGATTTTCTTGGTTAAAGCAGCACCAATAGCAACAGACATGCCTTGACCTAGAGAACCTGAAGCAATTCTTATTCCTGGTAAATGCTCGTGAGTAGTTGGATGGCCTTGAAGTCTTGAGTTTAATTTTCTAAAGGTTTTGAGCTCAGCAATATCAAAATAACCTGCTCTAGCTAAAACACTATAAAAAACCGGAGAAATATGACCGTTTGATAAGAAGAATAAATCTTCTCCGGTGCCATCCATATTAAACTCTGGGTTATGTTTCATTACTCTAAAGTATAGTGCAACAAGGTAATCTGCACATCCTAATGAGCCTCCCGGATGCCCTGATTGGCATTCATAAACCATCTTGATAATATCTCTTCTCACTTGAGAAGCCATTTTTTCTAAGTCGCTAATTTCTGTAGTCATTTCTTGGTTGTTGTAATAATTACACTAAAGTAAACATTTTGATGAAATTGAATAGATTAGAATTGTTAAGAAATTAACATTTTGATGTTGAAAACTTTATTGTTGATTTGGTTAAAATTAAAGGAATCTTTGTTAGAATAATTATAATAAAGATTTTTTATTGATAAAAATGTTTATAACTTTATGTTGATAACTTAATAACCTATATGAATAAATTCCTACCTGCTTTTATGTGCTCTTTTCGCTTACCAGTTTTTACATGCTATTTAGTGTGTCAATATTTGTTGCTGAGTTTAAATACTGTACAAGCGCAAGCTGTTGGTGACGTTGGTATTGGCACTAACACACCTTATCAGAGTGCGGCTTTGGATATATCTTCTACAACTAAAGGTTTATTAATACCACGTTTAACTACGGCTCAAAGAAATACTTTGCAAACAAGCTTCGGAACAAACCCAACAGCAGCCAATGGTATGATGATTTATAACGTTAGTACCTCAAGATTTAATTATTGGAACGGTGCACAATGGAATGATGTAGGGGTAACCTCAACACCTTTAAATGGTACACAATGGTTTGTAGGGGCTAGTATTCCGCCTGGAGGGCTAGCACCTAATTTAAGTTCTTTAGGTAATAGCGGTGATTTATATTTAGACGGTTTTACTGGTTTTGTTTATGTTAAACAAGGTAGTAGCTGGTCTCCGCTTAGGGTTGGTACGGCTAATATCCATGTTAATTTAAAAGGAATAAAGGCTACTCAAGCGATTATTGCGGGCTCTGTTTCTGCTAATTCTTCTTTAAAGCAAACTTATACAGTAGTAGGTGCCTTACCTGGTGGTGCTGTTTCTGTTTCACCAGATGTAGAGCTTCTAGATGGTTTACTAATAGCTTATGCTAGAGTTTCAGCTGTTGATACTGTTGAAATAAAATTTATTAATGTTTCTGGTGCTGCAATTCCATTGCCTGCTAATTTATCCATTGTTGTAACAAATTGAGATGAAAAAAAGATTAATACTTTTTTCTTTCATTTTTATTGGAACCACTTTTCTTGAGGCTCAAGCTCAATTCGTAAGTAATGGCATAATGTCTGTCAGGAGTACCGGTTTATTATCTGTAAAGAATGATTTTATAAAAGCAGGTAATGGTGTTATATTAAATGATGGATTGATAAATATTACGGGTAACTGGATAAATAATTCATCTGGAGCAGCTTTTAATGTGGTTTCTGCTGGAAGTGTAGTGCTTTCTGGTAATAATCAGGTTGTAAGTGGATTATCTGTAACTCGTTTTCCTGGCTTAACTCTTACTGGCACTGGAGTTAAAACTCTTGCTATCAATACTGATGTAAACGTTGGATTAGACTTAACAGATAGAGAGCTTAAACTAGAGGATAAAACTCTTACCATTTTAACAGGAAGGGCAGATGCGGTAAAAACAACTACGGGTTTTGTGAGTACTAATATAGGAGGGAAATTTCAAAGATTAACCAATCTTACTGATAATTATTTATTTCCTTTAGGTTCTAATGAAGGAGGAACTTTAAGACTTAGTAATCTGATAGTAAGTCCAAAAGATAATACAGACAATATTTATGGTGTTACTTTTATCAACAGAAATCCTTCTAATGATGGTTACGCAACTACACAAAAAAGATTTGATGTAAATACGGTTAATGATAAATATTACTATGTTTTAGACCATGTATCTGGCAATACACCTGCCGATTTTACATTATTCTATAATGCCGTTAACGATGGTAGTTTTAATCAAATTGTAAGTTGGCTTAAACCATTGATAGGGTGGGAAAAGGCAGGTATATCAAATTCACAAACTATACCGGGTAACAATGGTTTTGATGCTTCTTTAACTTTTTCTTCCTTAAAGTCTTTTACAAATATACCAGTAACTTTTGCAGGTACCTTAACCAATAATGATCCTTTTACTTTCTTCAATACGTTTACACCTAACGGAGATGGAAAAAATGATAGGTGGGAGATTAAAAACATTGATTTATTTCCTGATAACGAATTGATTATTTTGAATAGGTGGGGAGCAGAAGTATTTAACATCAAGAATTATAACAACAGCAAAGCTTGGGATGGTTCTGGCTTAAGTTCTGGAACGTATTATTACCTATTAAAGGTAAATGTAAACGGCGAGCCAAAAGTTTATAAAGGATTTATTGCTTTACTTAAAAATGAATAAGAAATGAGAAAAATCTTTTTAAACTTCATTTTGCTAGTAGCTAGTTTAAATGTTTGGGCTCAACAAGATGCACAATACAGTCAGTACATGTTTAATAGTTTGGTTATAAATCCTGCTTATGCTGGGTATAAAGAAACTGTTAACCTTAGTTTACTTTACAGAAACCAATGGGTTGATGTAGAAGGGGCTCCTAAAACACAATCTTTAGTTTTGGATGCTGCTGTAGCAGATGATAAAATTGGTTTAGGCCTTAGTGTGGTAAATGATAAATCAGGAATACAAGATCAATTTTCTGCTTTTGCTAATATAGCCTATCGTATTCCCTTAGTCGGAGAGTCGAGATTGTCTTTTGGTTTAGGGGTAGGTTTTACTCAATTAGGAGTTAATGGTAGCGCAGCTATCATAGATGATATTTCTGATACTGAATTTTTATCAGGCAAATCAACCGGATTAGCACCAGATATCAGATTTGGTATTCATTACAGTACTGAAAAATTATACATTGGTTTATCAGCTATAAATTTAATGGAGAAAGCTGTTGATTTTAGTACATCATCTCAAACCTTGCAAGTAAAACAAAGCCAAAATTACTTTTTAACAGCAGGTTATTTAGTAGAAGTTTCTGATTTTTTAAAGTTTAAACCTTCTATTATGTTAAGAGAAGATACTAAAGGACCTACTAACTTTGATATAAATAATTTTTTTTTACTAGGAGAGCGTATTTGGTTGGGAGCCTCTTATCGTACTTCTTTAAAACTGTGGGATAAGCCTGCTATTATCGGTACACCTAATTTTAACAATGCAGTTGTGGGTTTGTTAGAGTTTTTTGCAGGTAAATCTTGGAGACTAGGTTATGCGTATGATTATTCTTTATCTAATATAAGAGGATATAATAATGGTACACATGAAATCTCTTTAGGTTTGATAATAAATGGTGGGAAAAGAGATTTAACAATTTTATCACCTAGATATTTTTAGATATGAAACTTAAGAATCTGTTATTCATTGGCGGAAGTTTTTGCTTAATAACCTTAGGTGTGTTGGTTGCACCTAAAATGTTAAAATCTGATGATTTAGGTAAAGCAAACAAATATTATGAAAAGTATGACTATAAATTTGCTATCGAGATTTATGAAAAACTTTTAGAAAAAAGCCCTAGCCTAGAGGTTGCACAAAAATTAGCCAATTGTTATCGCTTTATAAATAATACTGTTGCTGCAGAAAGAGCTTATGCAACAGTTTTAACTTTTCCAGGATTTGACCCCATCAATTATATTTATTACGCCGGAATTTTAAAACAGAACGGTAAATTTGACCAAGCTAAGCGTAATTATTTAATGTATGCAGAGCGTGTTCCGGCAAGAAGTGATTACGCTGTAAGATTAGCTAATAGTTGCGATGCTGCAAGATTATGGTTACAAAATCCAGATTTGAACGTAGATATTGAAAATGAAAATTCATTTAATACGGAGCATGCAGATTTTTCTCCAGTAGCTTATGATAATGGATTTTTAATCATATCTGATAGATGGTTTCTAAAATCACCAGGAAGCGATAAAAATGCTAAAGTTTATGGTTGGACAGGTAATTCTTTCCTTAAGATTTATCAGGCAGAGCAGGCTAAAGATTCCGCAGCTGGCGTAATGCAACTAACTCTTTTGCCAGAGCAAATTAATGATAAATATCATAACGGTCCTGCAACTATAAGTGCTGATGGAAACATTATATATTTTACAAGAGCCGGTGTTGTAGAGGAAACAGATCTTAAAAAATTAAAGGATGTAGTGATCAAAAAAACCATTTATATTTCCTCTAAAAGAAATGGCGTTTGGTCTGAAGCAACACCATTTCCTTATAATAATGTTTATCAATATTCTGTACAACATCCAGCTTTAAGCCCTGATGGTAATATTCTTTATTTTGCTTCTGATATGCCAGGCGGTTACGGAGGAATGGATTTATATTATTCAGAGAAATCAGGCAATGGATGGTCAAAGCCTATAAATTGTGGAAATACTATAAACTCAGAGGAAGATGAAGTATTTCCGTTTGTGAGAAAAGATGGTACTCTGTATTTTTCCTCAAGAGGGCACATTACTATAGGGGGCTTAGATATTTTTTCATCAACAGGAGTTAAAAATAATTGGACAGAACCTGAAAATTTAAAGTCTCCATTTAATTCAACAAGAGATGATTTTGGTGTATTTTTCTTTCAAGATAATTTAAGCGGCTATTTATCTTCTAATCGCCCAGGTGGTAAAGGCTCAGATGATATTTATAGATTTTATCAAAAGCCCAAAGAACAATTTTATGCAGTTGATGGTAAAGTAACTGAGAAAGGAACTGGTAGCCCAATTGCAGGTTTAAAGATATTTTTAATTAACAAAAATACTGGCGAGGAGAAATCCACCTTATCAGCAGAAGATGGATCTTTTAAATTTAATTTAGATAAAGAAACAGATTATACCGTAAGAGGCGATATGGATAAATTCTTTTCTAGACAAGAGGGAGATATAACCACTAAAGGGGCTACAGAGTCTATTGTTTTCAATGTAAAATTTGAGGTTGAAAAAGTTGAAGAAGCTTATCTGGTAAGGCTAAATAATATTTATTATGATTTTGATAAATATCAAGTCAGAAAAGATGCAGAACCAGAATTAAATAAGGTTGTTGCTTTTTTAAATAGTACACCAGATGTAAATATCGAGTTAAGATCTCATACTGATGCAAGAGGTAAGGCTGCCTACAATCAGAAACTATCAGAACTAAGAGCAGCTTCAGCAAAAGAATATCTAAAAACAAAGGGTATAGAGATAAAGCGTTTAAGTTCTAAAGGCTATGGCGAAAGCCAACTTTTAAATAAATGTGTTGATGGTACTCAATGCTCTGAAGAGCAACATCAGCTAAATAGAAGAACAGAGTTTAAAGTTGTAAAAGTAAATCCAGTATTTTCTTACGCTCCGATACCTTTTAAGAGTTTTTCATATCGTTAATAGTTATCTCAACAAAAGCTTAAGAAAAGTTCTAAATATAAACTATTAGCTTATAAATGATACCCCCTCAATTTTAAATGAAAATGGAGGGGGGTAATTGTAAAAACTATTTTCTGGATAAATCAATTTTCTTAGAGATGATAAAACAGACTATCTTTTTCGTTTTCTATTAGCTATATATGCCAATACTGCTTCTTTAGAAGTAAGCCAGTTCTTACCTTCTTTATAAGCATCAATTTTACCTCTTCTGGCAAGTAAGCTAATGTATTCTTGCCCATAATCAAAACCGGGTTCTTGTACTAAATTAGCAATTTCCATAAAGTTATCATCGGCGCCTGGCATAGCATTTAAATAAATATTAAGAGTACGCTCTACTGCCTGTGTAATCAATAAGATTAGTTTACCGTAATTACCATTGTTAGCTTGGTTTAAGGCTTCATAATATTTTTTTCTATCATTTTTAAGAATAATAGCAGGTGGGAAACCTTTACGCATCAATAATAAATTCATGACTAAACGTACTGTTCTTCCATTACCATCAAAAAAAGGATGAATCCAAACAAATTTATGATGGAAAACTGTAGCCAGTTCAATATCATTTAAACCTAATGGATTATAATTAACAAAATTGATAAGTTCATCAACTAAATCTGATACTTTATTGGCATTGGGCGGAATAAAGTTAGCACCTGAAATTCTTACGCCACCGTTTCTTAACCTTCCAGCAAAATCATCTTCAATGCTTTTCAATACCAAAGCATGTAAAGAAAGAATATCAATAGCTCGTAACTGATACTTTTCATCAACCAAGTTATATAAATAATCAATAGCTTTATCATGGTTATAGGCTTCAAAATGCTCTCTTAAGGATTTTCCTTTTATAGTTATCCCTTCTTGAATGACCAATTGTGTTTCTCTTAAATTAAGGGTATTGCCTTCTATGGAGTTAGAATTATAAGTCCATTCTAGCACTAAGCTTTCTTTAATTTTGTGAAGAGCACTTATGGGCAAAGGTCTACTAGCCTTAAGTTTTTCCAACTTGGTATTAAGCCGCTCAAAAACTAAGTCGTATTCTTCTCTGTATGATAAGTCTATTTCCCACATATCCCAAATATCGGTATTTATTTTTAGTTATTTAAACGATATTAATTATTTTTTTCAAATGCTATCTTTGGCAAAAAAAAATTTTATGCTTACTCATCACGTACTATTTTGGCTTAAAGCCGATACAACTGAAAATCAAAAAAATGCTTTTCGTAAAGGATTAGAGTCTTTAGAAAAAATTGAAACCGTTAAATCTATTTTTATTGGAACACCAGCACCCATTGAAAGAGCAGTGGTTGATACCACCTACACCTTTTCTTTAATTACTTTATTTGAGGATTTAGCAGGGCATGATGTTTACCAAACTCATCCAGTACATCTAGCTTTCTTAGATGAGTTCAGAGTTTTATTTGAAAGAGTCATCATTTATGATTCTATTTAGTTGATATCATAAAACAAGCAATTCATATTAATTGCTTGTTTTATGCATCTAACCTAAATGGTTTTGAGTTATCAAGGTAATTAAATAAATATTTTTACAAATAAAATCGCATGAGCTAATTGCTTTTGTAAAAATTATAGCTCATTTTTTTATTTTCTTTCTGTAAATGATACAATAATCTTTATTTTGTTGAGATTTCAATATGAAGAAAGATTTACTAAGAAAGAAAAGTATTGCTAAAATACTACAAGATAGCAAAGAAGGCTTTAATGATGGTGAGCATCATGGTTTAAATAAAGTTTTAAAAGTAAAAGACCTCACTTTCATGGGTATAGCTGCAGTAATAGGTGCAGGTATATTTTCTACTATAGGAGAAGCTTCTTATAACGGAGGTCCTGGGGTTTCTATACTTTTCGTTTTAACCGCAATAACTTGTGGATTCTCTGCACTTTGTTATGCTGAGTTTGCTTCTAGGATACCAGTTTCTGGCAGTGCTTACACTTATGCCTACGCTTCTTTTGGAGAGTTGATAGCTTGGATCATAGGGTGGGACTTATTGATGGAGTACGCTATTGGTAATATTGCAGTTGCTATTTCTTGGAGTGGATATTTCGTTAATCTTTTACAAGGGTTTAATATTCATATCCCAGCCTACCTTACCATGGATTATTTAAGTGCCTTTAAAGCGAATGAAGAAGTACTAATGTTAATTAAGAGTGGAGTTTCTTTAAATACCCTTAGTGAAAATACTTTAAACGCTGCTCAAGCCTGGACAAGTGCCCCAAGTATTGGTGGCTTAAAAATTATTGCTGATATACCTGCTTTATTGATTGTATTCTTAATAACTTTTTTGGTATATATTGGTATAAAAGAAACTAAAAGAGCTACTAATGCTATGGTTATATTAAAAATAGTTGTGGTTTTAGCGGTTATTGTGGTAGGTTTTTTTTATGTAACACCTGCCAACTGGCATCCCTTTTTGCCAAATGGCTTTAGTGGTATGATGAAAGGTGTATCTGGAGTTTTCTTTGCCTATATTGGTTTTGATGCTATTTCTACCACTGCCGAAGAATGTGAAAATCCGCAAAAAGACCTACCCAAAGGAATGATCTACTCTTTGATTATTTGTACAGTACTTTACATTTTAATTGCCTTAGTACTTACAGGAATGGTTAATTATAAAGAATTACAAGTGTCTGATCCTCTGGCTTTTGTTTTTGAAAGAGTAGGGTTAAATCAGATTGGTTATATCATTTCTGTTAGTGCGGTTATTGCCACAGCTAGTGTTTTACTAATTTTTCAAATGGGGCAACCTAGAATTTGGATGAGCATGAGTAGAGACGGTTTACTCCCAAAAGCGTTTTCCAGAATACATCCCAAGTTTAAAACACCTTCTTTTTCAACAATAGTTACAGGGCTTGTTGTAGCAATACCAGCACTATTTATGAACTTAACAGAAGTAACCGATTTAACAAGTATAGGAACTTTATTTGCTTTTGTGTTGGTTTGCGGAGGAGTTTTACTTTTACCAAAGGATGAAGATACAAGTAGTAAAAAAAGGTTTAAAATGCCTTACATCAATGGAAAGTATATTGTTCCATTGTTAATGATGATACTGGGTGCAGCTTTTTATAATCAAATTTTAAATCTTTTTAATTTTAACCAAAGCTGGGAAATTATTAAAGAACAAATTCCCTTTTACTTATTTATGATTTTGGCTATAACCATGGCTATATTATCTTTTCTTAAAAATCTATCTTTAATACCTGTTCTGGGGCTTTTAAGTTGTAGTTATTTGATGACGGAATTGGGATATACCAATTGGTTAAGATTTCTAATATGGCTAGGCATTGGTCTTGTGATTTACTTTTGCTACGGAATAAGAAAAAGTAAACTTAATCAAATACAAACAGAATAGTAAGGCTGTAAATTTCCTCAAATCTCAACAATATTACACAGTAATAATCAAATTCACTTTAGCTACGTCAAATTAGTGTGATAGATTATTTTCTACACAATATGTATTTATTTGCCTATTTCTAGCCTTCTGTTTGAGATTAAATTAGTTTAAGTTGTTGGTTTATAGTTCTTTATATTATTTTCATGAGTTGTTGTAATTTTTTATGGATTACCTTCTCAGTCTTCTCAAATTTTGGGACTTAAAATTGAATAAAAGTTACTTTAAATGAATTTGAGATGAAAACTTTAATAACATTAATTTTTATTACCTGTATTGGTATATATTATTTCATGAACGAATACCATTGGAAAAAAAATAATCCAGAAGGTTTTGTGAAATCTAAAGCTGAGGTTGAACTAATACTGAAATCAAAAAACAGATAAAGACAAAGAATCTAGAAAAGAATATATGTAAAGAAGCTAAATTAAAAGCTCTTTAACAAAATAAATTAGAATTATATATGGCTAGTTTATTCTTGTAATATCAATCTTTTCTGTTTGCGTAACCATTAAAGGAACTTTTTCAAGCGTAACAAAACTTAAATCTAAGCCAAAACCTTTCTCTTCTGATAAGCTGACCTTTTTAAGGTTAAAATAGTATCCCATAATAAGTTTATCCCAAAAAGATAAATTATTGGCTCTAGAAAGGGTTTTTTCTAAAACTACAAATCTGAAATCGCCAACTATTTTATGTTTATTTAATGATTTGTAATGGCTAGTAATATCAACCTCATTATTTTTAACTAAGTCTTCTACAACTTTTCTAAAAAGAGTACTTATTTTTTGTTCTATTCTAAAGCCTAGTTTAAAATCTATTCTGATTAATTTACCATCTACCAAATGTTCAACTTTATATTCGCATCTGTAAGGTTCGTCTACAACATCAACATGAACAAGCCAATAAACATCTGCTCTTTTAGGTTTTTTCTGAAGGATAGAATAGATAATTTTTGATTCAATTTCTGATGGAAAATTAGCACTTGTAAGATAAACTAGTTGAGAGGCATATTTTGGGACCGATTCATCCTCACTTAATTCTTTAATGATGTCGTAATATTGCTCTATTTCAACAAATTTCAAAAATTTGTTTTTAATCTTTCTTGCAGAGTACCATGCCCACATGACAGAGAATAATATCCCACCAAGTAACACTGTAAACCAACCTCCATGAAAGAATTTAGCTAAGTTACCAATAAAAAATACTCCTTCTATACTTATATAAACTGCTAAAAATAAGACAATAACATAAATAGGATATTTCTTTTTGCTAAGATAAGTTGATAATAAAATGGTGGTCATGAGCATTGCTATGGTAATAGAAAGACCATAAGCTGCCTCCATGTGTTCGGATCTTTTAAAGTATAATACAACCACAATACAACCTAACCATAGCAACCAATTCATACTTGGTACATATAGTTGTCCTTTTTGATCTGTTGGGTAATTGATTTTAACCTTAGGCCATATATTTAACCGCACTGCTTCTGATATCAATGTAAAAGAACCAGAAATTAAAGCTTGACTTGCAATAACTGCAGCTACAGTTGCTGTGGCAATACCAAATATTAAAAACCAATCTGGCATCATTCTATAAAAAGGATTCCGATTATCTAATAGCTCATTTTGTAAGCTCATCAAATAAACTCCTTGGCCTAAATAATTTAAAACTAAGCAGCTTTTAACATAAATCCAGCTTATTCTGATATTACTTCTACCACAATGTCCTAAATCAGAATATAAGGCTTCTGCGCCTGTAGTACAAAGAAAAACAGCCCCCAAGATGGCTAATGCAGCCGGATAGTTAGCCAGTAAATTATAAGCATAATAAGGGTTGATAGCTTCAATAATATCTGGAGATTTTATCAAATAGCTTAAGCCTAGAACGCCCATCATACTAAACCAAATAAACATGATTGGCCCAAATGCTTTGCCTACTAATGAGGTTCCAAATTGTTGGATAATAAATAAACCAGTTATAATACCAATTACAATGGGAATGGTTTGTAAGCCTGGATAAAGAATTTCTAAACCTTCTATAGCTGATGAAACCGTAATAGGAGGCGTAATAATCCCATCGGCAAGTAAAGCGCAACCGCCAATAATCGCTGGTATAACCAGCCATTTAGCTTTTCTTTTAACCAAAGAGTATAGAGAGAAAATTCCGCCCTCGCCTTTATTATCAGCTTTTAAGGTAATAATTACATATTTAAGTGTTGTTTGTAAAGTTAAAGTCCAAAAAACACAACTTAAACCCCCATAAATAAGCTCTTTTGTTATTATTCTATCACCTATAATAGCTTTAAAAACATATAGTGGTGAAGTACCAATATCACCATAAATTATTCCTAAGCTAATTAAAACACCGGCAGCGGTTAATTTATTTAAATCTTTATGTGCAGACACATTTGTATGTATTAGTCGGAAACAAAAGTAACTCAACTTCTTAACAAACACAACCTTAACCGCATATTTACGTACGAGTTAAAAATCAAAAATAAATAGATGTTAAATACTGTTAAAAAAATCATGTTTTTTAACGAAGTTTAATTATTGTTATAATTTTATTTATATTTTTGAAGAGAATAATAAACAATGAAAAATAAATACTTCATCATAACGTTTATAACAGCTATCACTATTGTGCTTTACACTAGTGTGTCTTTTGCTGTAGTAAATGATATAAAAAGTATTATTGATTCTACTAAAGCCACAATCAAGTTAAAAGATAGTAGGCCAAACAGACCAACTTTTTTACCTCCTATCGCCGCAGATTTTCAATTATTTATGATAAAAGTCTCTGCAATAAAATCCATCAATACACCTGGTAAAAGTTTAACAATAAAAAATAATAAAAGTGTAAATACTAGTGTAGAAGTACAAAAACCAATAGATAATGTTAGAATTTATCCTAACCCTATTTCTACCCACATCAACATTGCTTACACGCTTAGTAAAGAGAATCAAGTAACTGTAAAGATTTTAGATGTTTTAGGTAATGAGGTAGTTACACTTTTATCTCAGAAAGTTGCTGCAGGTGAGCAATTAAATTCTTTTAACCTAAATACTAAATTAAGTAGTGGTTTGTATTTTGTTAGAGTGGTTGCTGGCTCAGAATCTATTATTAAAAGAATCTCGGTATTATAAATAAAGACTTAACTTTAAGCCCCAATTGCTAAGCAATTGGGGCTTTTTTTATTAAAAAACATTTGGATTATAAATGAAAATTATAGCTATAGGACGTAATTACGCAGAACATGCAAAAGAGTTAAATAATGCAGTGCCAGAGCAACCTGTTATTTTTATGATGCCAGATACAGCTTTATTAAAAAGTAATAAGCCATTTTATCATCCAGATTTCTCAAAAGATATTCATTACGAGGTTGAACTGGTCTTAAAAATATCTAAAGAAGGGAAACACATTGCTAAAAAATTTGCCCATAAGTACTATGAAGAAATTGGGTTAGGTATAGATTTTACAGCCCGTGATTTACAATCAGAGTTAAAATCCAAAGGCTTACCTTGGGTATTAGCTAAAGGTTTTGATAACTCTGCTCCAATAAGCGAGTTTTTACCTATCAATGCGTTTGAAGATTTAAATAATTTGGATTTTTCCTTAAAAGTTAATGACCAATTAAAGCAGCAAGGCAATACCGGCCACATGATGTTCAGCTTTGATGAAATCATCTGTTTTGTTTCACAGTATTTTACTTTAAAAAAAGGCGATTTGATTTTTACCGGAACCCCCGCAGGCGTAGGTAAAATTAATATGGGGGATAGGTTGAAAGGCTATATTGAAAATAAAGAGCTTTTAAACTTCGAGGTTAAATAATATCACTTTCTATGAGATTTTTTAGAGCAGCACTATTTGTTTTTTGTTTATTTCCTATTTCTTCTTTTTCTCAACAAGATAAACTTCCAGAAATACCACCCAATTATTTTTTAAACCCTTTAGATCTTAAACTTTTTTTATCAGGAACTTTTGGAGAAATAAGAACAAACCATTTTCATTCTGGAATTGATATTAAAACCAATCAGAGAGAAGGTTACCCGGTTTATGCCGTAGCTGATGGATATATTTCTAGACTAAGAGTGCAAATTGGAGGTTTTGGAAATGCAGTTTACATCAATCATCCAAACGGATTAACCAGTGTTTATGCTCATTTACAAAGGTTTAACAGTAAGATAAGTTTAGCAATTAAAAACTATCAATATCTAAGAGAAAGCTTTGAAGCAGATTTTCCGTTAACCCCAATAGAAATACCTGTTAAAAAGGGAGATATTATTGCTTGGTCTGGAAATACTGGTGGTTCTGCTGGGCCACACTTACATTTTGAAATTAGAAACACCAAAACCGAACAAACCATTAATCCATTGGCTTTAGGCATTAAGATACAGGATGATGTTAAACCCCAAATAAACGGATTTTACATTTATAAAATCAATCATGCTCCGTTTAATGAGTTTACTCCCAAACAATATTTCCAAACTATTGGTACAAACGGAAAATACACTTTAAATAAGGTAAGTGTAGTTAATGTCTCTGGTAAAATTGGTTTTGGTTTAGTAACACATGACTTGATGAATGGTTCTGGAAATAGAAACGGTATTTACAGTACAACAATTTGGTTAGATAACGAGAAAATTTATGAAACACAGGCAGATCAGTTTTATTTTGACCAAACTAGAGCTGTAAACGCTTATATAGATTATCCTAGTAAAATATCATCTGGCAGAGTCATAGAAAAAGGCTTTATAAGTAAAGGCGGTAAAAACAGTTTTCATAAAACTCTTGTCAATAATGGTATTATTTACTTGCAGGATAATAATATCCACGATGTTAAATATTTAGTAAAAGATGCTAATGGGAACGAAGCTGTTTTAAACTTTAAAATCAAAAGTATTGATACAAACTTACCTTCTCCTTATAAAGCTAGGGGGACACTATTTAACCACGAGCAAGAAAATACCTTTATAAAAGAAGATATAGCAATTAAATTTTTAAAAGGAACTTTTTATGATGATGTTGATTTCACATATTCAAAATCTGCTAAAACTAGTAACAGTTTGTCGCCAATACACATTATCCATAACAAATTAACTCCTTTACACCAAGCCTTTGAACTCTTGTTAAAAGTAGATTCATCATTAAATAAGATGAAAGATAAATTGGTTATCGTAAATGAAAACGGTATTTATCAAGGTGGCGAATTAACAAATGGATACATTAGAGCTTATCCAAAATCTTTCGGTAAATATTATTTAAAGGTTGATAGCATAGCTCCAAATGTAACGCCTATCAATATAGTTGATCATGCTAATTTATCTTTACAAAAAGCTATTTCTTTTAAAATAGGGGATAACCTATCTGGAATAAAGGAGTTTAAAGGCTATATCAATGGAAAATGGATTTTGATGGAATATGATTATAAAAGAGGTTTACTTTGGCATAACTTTGATGAAAGAACGGGCTTTGGCAAACATACTTTTACCTTAGTTGTTAGTGACATGAAGAAAAACACAAAAACAATTCAATTAAATTTCTTTAGATAAGCTAAAAAACAAATTAAAATGGAATTAAAAGAAGGAGATAAAGCTCCAGCATTTACATCAACAGACCAATACGGAAACTCGGTTTCTTTAAGTGATTTTATTGGAAAAAAAGTTGTTTTATATTTTTATCCAAAAGACAATACACCAGGTTGCACTGCGGAAGCTTGTGATTTTAGAGACAACTATCAAAGTTTAAAAGCCAAAGGGTTTGAAGTCTTAGGCGTAAGTACAGATGATGAAAAATCTCATAAAAAATTTGTAGATAAGTTTGAGCTCCCTTTTACTTTACTAGCAGATACCGAAAAGGATATTGTAGAAAAATACGGTGTTTGGGTTGAAAAAAGTATGTATGGTAAGAAATATATGGGGACAGATAGAAAAACTTTTGTTATCGATGAAAATGGTATCATCCAAACCATTATTGCAAAAGTAGATACCAAAAATGCTTCTGCACAGTTGTTGGCAGCAATAGCATAGATAGTTTTAAAAATAAAAGCCGATACAAAATCGGCTTTTATTTTAATCTAGCTTTTTAAGTTCGTCTTTTATGAAAGAAGCTAATTCTTTTACATAATCTGCACTAAAGTTAAACTCAATTCCTGCTGTTTTATAAATCTCTTTTATAGATTTGGTATATCCCAATTTCAAAGCTTCTAAATAATTATTTAAACCTTTTTCTGGGTTTTCTTTATAATTTTTCCAAACAGCTATGGCACCTAGCTGGGCAATGGCATATTCTATGTAATAAAAAGGAACTTCAAATATATGTAGTTGTTTTTGCCACAGATTTTCTAATGCTTCTTCGTTTTCGGTCCAATCAACAAAGTTGGCTCCAAATCTGGTGAATATTTCTTTCCATGCTTGGGTGCGTTCTTGCGTGGTATGTTCTGGGTTGGTGTAAATCCAATGCTGGAAAGCATCAACTACGGCCACCCAAGGAAGCGTTTTTAAAACATCTTTAAGCTGATATTTTTTTGCCCTTTTTAATTCTTCTGGGTCTACAAAAAACTCATCCCAATGATCCATAGAAATTAATTCCATAGACATAGAAGCTAGTTCTGCTACTTCAGAAGGGCAGTGTTTAAAATCATTTAATTCTAAATCCGCAGTAACAAAAGTATGGATGGCATGTCCACCCTCGTGTACCATGGTAGTTAAATCTCTAAAAGAACCTGCCGAGTTCATAAAAATGAAAGGAGCACCAGTTTCTGCTAAAGGATAATTATATCCACCAGGGGCCTTACCTTTCCTACTCTCCACATCAAAAAAAACATTGGCTTTCATGATTGCTAGTTTTTCGCCTAATACAGGGTTTAATTTGTTAAAACACTGGATAGATTTATCAATCAATTCTTGACCATTTTCAAAAGGTTTTAAAGCGGGTTTACCCGATGTATCAACCTCCGTATCCCAAGGTTTTAAGCTAGATAATTGAAGTGCTATTTTTCTTTCTTCTGCTTGCTCTGCTAAAATAGGCACAATCTCTTTTGCTATAGCCTCATGAAAATCAAAGCAATCTTGTGCATTGTAATCAAATCTGCCTAAAGATTCAAACATGTAATCTCTAAAATTATCAAAACCAGCATTTAAAGCTACTTGATGACGTAAAGCTTTTAGTTTGTTAAAAAGTTCGTCTAGTTTATCTTTATCTTCTAAACGACGGTGGGTTATACTTTCCCAAGCTTCTTTTCTGGTAGCTCTGTTTAAATCTTTTAAGAAATTTGAAGCTTGTTCTAAAGTGTATTCTTGTCCGTTTAAAGTTACAGACATGCTACCGGTAATAGCTTGATATTTTTGCTGTTCTACCTGAAGCTCGGTTTGTAAAGGGATGTTTTCTTCTCTAAAAAGGGCTAAAGCTTTTTTTACTCCTCTTAAGTAAATAAAGTATTTATCTTGATTTAATTGATTTAGAAATGGAGAAGCTACTAATTTTTCATTTAACTGATTGCTTAATGGCGCTATTTGAGGCTCAATCTCGGTAGCAAAATATTGAAAGCTTTTAACTAAATCTTCATTTGCGGTATCGCAAGTCATTTTGATGTAGCGCCAAGCGAAATCTTCTTCTAAAGCAGCTTCAAGCTCGCTTCTATTTTTTAGCCATGTTTCTAATTCTTCTGGAGAATTAATTTCTCTATGTAATAATTCCTGAAATAGGGGTTCTAAATTATCCCATTTAATTTCTAGATTTTCAGGAAGATAGGTTCTTTTTTTCTTTTCTATAATCATAACGAACGGTAGTAAATATCAAATAAAAAGCAAATTGCAAAAGCAACAGATGCAATGCCATTGGTAGTCATAAAGGCAAAATTTACGCGGCTTAAATCATTTGGTTTAACTAGTTGATGTTGATAAACAAGCATGCTGATGAAGATGATTAAGCCCAAATAGTATGGCCAAGAAAAATTATCAGCAGCAATAAAAATGGGTGCTATAACAAATAAAGCAGACAAAATGTGTAAAATATTACTTATCCATAAAGCTTTACTTCTGCCAAAGTAAGAGGGAATAGAGTGTAATTTTTCACCCCGGTCAAACTCTTCATCTTGTAAAGCATAAATAATATCAAAACCACTTACCCAGCATAAAACTGCTAAAGAAAACATGATTGGTAAAAGGGCAAATTCTCCGGTTACAACCAAATAAGCGCCAATTGGTGCTAATGATAAGCCTAAACCTAATACCAAATGGCATAAAGCGGTAAATCTCTTGGTAGCACTGTAGCCTAAAATAACCAGCAAAGCTATCGGCGAAAGCCAAAAACAAAGCATGTTGATAAACCATGTTGTGGCAATAAAAAGTAAGCAGTTAGCAATGGTAAAAATAAGTGCATGGGTAGCTGATATTCTCCCGGCGGGTATGTCACGCACTTTAGTTCTTGGGTTTTTAGCATCAATATCTCTATCTAAATATCTGTTAAACGCCATGGCAGCATTTCTGGCAAGTACCATACAAAGCACCATTAAAAACAACTTAAACCAAGAAAAAGAATGATTGGTAGTGTTTACAGCCAGAAAAAAGCCAATAAAGGCAAAGGGCATTGCAAAAATGGTATGTGAAAAAGTTACTAATGATAAATATTTCTTCATGCTTTATTCCTGTTCTTCTTCTTCAAAATCAAATTGTGGAGCAATAAAATTCTGATTAACCTCTTGGATAAAGTTTAATACATCTTCTTTTCCTAATTGTTTTTCTGATGATGTTAAAATCATTTGTGGTATTTCCTCAAAAAAGGCAAGCAGCGCTTTTTTAAATGCCGCCATATTTTGCTGTGATTTTACGTTAGATTGTTTATCAGCTTTTGTAAAAAGCAATATAAAAGGTATGCTTCTTTCTCCTAACCAGCAGCAAAATTCTATATCAATTTTCTGAGGTTCAAGCCTACTATCTATCAAAACAAAAACACATTGTAAGCTTTCTCTTTTTTCTAGATAGTTTCTGATAAATTTAGCCCACTCTTTTCTGTTGCTTTTAGAACTTTTGGCGTAACCATAGCCGGGTAAATCAACCACATACCAATTTTTGTTAACCAAAAAATGATTTATTAATTGAGTTTTGCCAGGCTTTTGCGATGTTTTAGCTAAGCCTTTTGCATTTAATAACATGTTAATGAGCGATGATTTACCCACGTTAGAACGACCAATAAAAGCATATTCTGGCAATATTGGTGGTGGTAGCTTGCTTATTTTGGTATTACTAACAGTAAATTCTGCCGATTTTATAATCATCCTGTAAAGGTAAGGTTTAGTTTTTTAGTTCAATATATCCTGTTTATTTATTAGTGCTTTGCTGTATAAATTTAATAAGTTATGATTTTACTGAACAAAACACTTGAGTTTGAGGTTTAAATTACCGAGTATGGTAAGGCAACTTATAAATCATCGTTTAAAAAAATCTTAGCTCGTAAAATATATTTTATCTTTGTGCACAATAATGGCAGAAAACGTAACCCCATATAAAAATCAGCAGGCTACAAAAAAAGAGCAAGTAGCCACCATGTTTAATAATATATCTAAGACTTATGATTTTTTAAATCATTTCTTGTCTTTAGGGATAGATATTATCTGGAGAAAAAAAGCAATAAAAGAGCTTTTAAAAGATCAGCCACAGTATATTTTAGATGTAGCAACAGGTACCGGAGATTTTGCTTTTGAGGCTTTAGATATTTTAAAACCTAAAAAAATTATTGGTGTAGATATTTCTCAAGGGATGCTTAACATTGCGGATGAGAAAATTATCAAAAGAAATAAAAGCGAAGTTTTTGAGGTAAGACTTGGAGATTCTGAAAAACTTTTATTTGATGACCATACTTTTGATGCTGTAACAGTTGCTTACGGAGTTAGAAATTTTGAAAATCTGGAAAAAGGTGTTGCCGATATGCTAAGGGTTTTAAAACCAGGTGGTAAAGCCGTTATCTTAGAGTTTTCTAAGCCCAAGGCATTCCCTATAAAACAATTATATAATTTTTATTTTCATTATATCACCCCAACAATCGGTAAGATTTTCTCTAAAGATGCTAGTGCTTATAGCTATTTACCAGAATCTGTAGAAGCTTTTCCTGATGGAAGCAGATTTACAGATTTGATGAAAAAAGTTGGCTACAAAGATACCAAATGTCGTCCTTTAGCGTTTGGCATTTGTTCTATTTACACAGGCGTTAAATGATAAAAAGTTTATCAGTTCTATTATTAACCATTTTTTTTGCAATTGGTGCGCAAGCACAAGGTAATTGGGGTGGTGGGGTAGATGATGAAACCTTACATTTTGGCTTTACTTTTCAATATATTCAATCAGAATATAAAATACAAAAAGGTTTAAATTGGCGTGATAATATTACAGAACCAGCAGATATTGCAAGTACACCGCCAATTACAGAACGTTTAAACAGTGTTAGTTCTAGTTTAAATCCTGGCTTTGGTATTGGTTTATTGGCTAATTTATATGTAACCAAACATCTGGATTTAAGATTTACACCTACCTTAATTTTTGCCGATAGGGTTATAGATTACGAATTTGAGAGTGGAAACAAGTATGAGCAAGAAACTGTAGAATCACCAGAAGGGTTTACCAGAAGAGCAGTATCTTCTACGATGATAGATTTCCCCTTATTAATAAAATTAAAATCTGATAGAAAAGGCAACTTTAGAGCTTATCTTATAGGTGGGTTAAAATACGGGTATGATATTGGTGCAAAAAAAAATGCCGATGATGCTGATAATACCTATTTCAATAAACTTCTTAAAAACCAACAAGGTATACTTTCCTACGAAGCCGGTTTAGGTTTCGATTTGTATTTTGAGTTTTTTAAGCTATCACCTGAAATAAAAATTTCTAATTCTATAAATAGTGTTTTACGCAGAGGAGAAGATCCATATTCTACCCCTTTAGACAAACTTTTTTTAAGAAACTTTATTTTTAGTTTATATTTCGAGTAAGAGCCATATTTTAAATCATATTTTCGCAAAAAATAAGCTATGTCTAAAATTGTGTTGATAACAGGTGCTACATCAGGTATTGGTGAGGCTTGTGCAAAAGCTTTTGCAGCACTTAATTATAAAATCATCATTACAGGAAGAAGAAAAGATAAATTAGAAAATCTAACACAAAGTCTCGAACAAAATTTTGGAATACAAGTTATAGCTCTAAATTTTGATGTTAGAGACTGCAAAGCCGTTACTCAACATTTACATGATTTACCAAACGAATGGCGAAATATTGATATTTTAATTAATAATGCAGGTTTAAGCCAAGGTTTAGACCCTATACATAAAGGGAGTTTAACAGATTGGGACACTATGATAGATACCAATATTAAAGGACTGTTGTATGTTTCAAAAATAGTTTCTTCTTGGATGGTAAACAGAAAATCGGGTCATATCATAAACTTGGGTTCAATTGCCGGAAAAGAAGTTTATGCCAATGGAAATGTCTACTGTGCTACCAAACACGCTGTTGATGCGCTTAACAAAGCTATGCGAATTGATTTATTACCTCATGGTATAAAAGTGAGTGCAATACATCCGGGTGCTGTGGAAACAGAGTTTTCTGTAGTAAGATTTCATGGCGACGAAGAAAAAGCAGCTAAAGTTTATGAAGGTTATGAACCCTTGCTAGCTAAAGATATTGCAGAAACCATAGTTTTTATAGCTACAAGGCCAGCACATGTTAATATTAATGATTTAGTGATTATGCCAACTTCACAAGCAAGTACTAGTCATCATCTAAAAAATAATTAATTTAGTTTTTAATTTCAACAAAGAAGGTTTTAATCCTCATTATTATGTCTTTAGAAAATACCATTAATCAAGATATTAAAGCTGCTATGTTAGCTAAAAATGAAGCTCAGTTAAGAGCTTTAAGAGCTATAAAATCAGCTCTTTTATTAGCCAAAACAGAGAAAGGAGCTTCATCTGAAATAACAGAAGAAGCAGAAGTTAAAGTTTTACAGAAGCTAGTAAAGCAAAGAAAAGAATCGGCCGATATTTATAAAAGTCAAAACAGAGAAGATTTATATCAAATTGAGGCAGAGGAGATTGAAGTGATTGAGCATTATTTACCAAAACAATTGTCCACAGAAGAATTAAATGCTTATATAAAGCAATTGATAGAGAAATTAAATATAACTTCTGTAAAAGAAATGGGGAAAATAATGGGGATTGCCAGTAAAGAACTTTTTGGTAAAGCAGATGGAAAAGCGATATCAGCGTGTATCAAAAATCTTTTATCTTAAATTTTAATAAAATAGTTCTTTAGTGAACCGCTTAAAATATTAATTTTATAAACATTTAATAAGGTTTTGTACCCAAATTAAAAACAGACTACTATTTTAGCAGCTGATATAAATTATCGAGATATATTTTTTTATGGAGTTCACAATTAAAGAAGAAAACGGTTTCAAATATATAGAGGAAGGAGAAGGAGAGGTTTTATTGTTGCTCCATGGTTTAATGGGGGCTTTAAGTAACTGGGAAGAAGTTATCTTAGAGTTTAAAGGCAGATACCGAGTAGTTATCCCTATGTTACCCATTTATGATTTACCATTACTTACCACCGGGGTAAAAAGTTTGGCTAAGTTTGTGCACAAATTTGTGAAGTATAAGAAATTTCAAAACATGATTGTTTTAGGGAATTCTTTAGGGGGGCATGTTGGTTTAGTTTTTGTTACCTCACATCCAGAATTTGTTAAAGCATTGGTTTTAACAGGAAGTTCTGGTTTATATGAAAACTCTTTTGGTGGCTCGTTTCCTAAAAGAGAAAATTACGATTTTATAAAAGAAAAAGTTGAATTTACTTTTTACAATCCAGCTACAGCAACCAAAGCATTGGTTGATGAAGTTTTTGAAACCGTAAACGATAGAAATAAAGTTATCAGGATTTTAGCTATGGCTAAATCAGCAATCAGGCACAACATGTCTAAAGATTTGCACAAAATAAAACTTCCAGTTGCTTTAATTTGGGGTAAAAATGACAGAATTACCCCACCAGAAGTAGCAGAAGAGTTTCACAATTTATTGCCAAATTCTGAGTTATACTGGATAGATCAATGCGGCCATGCCCCAATGATGGAACAGCCAGCAGAATTTAATCAGATTTTAAATAAAGTTTTAGAAAAGATAGAAAATCAATGATTGCAGCGCAGCTCATATCAGATGCGATACCACCCATAAAAACTTCTGATAGCATTCAGAAAGTTGAAGATCGCATGGCAGAGTTTAGGCTAAATCACTTGCCCATTGTAAATGAAACTCAATTTTTAGGTTTAATTTCTGATGAAGACATTATAGAAATCCCTGATTATGATACAACCGTAGGAAACTTAAACTTATCTTTAATAAATCCTTTTGTTTATGAAGATCAACATATTTACGAAGTTATCAGGCTGTTTTATGAGCAAAAATTAACTGCTGTGCCTGTTTTAGATAGTAGCATGAATTATTTAGGATTAATCTCTATCAATACTTTAACAACTTATTTTGCGAAAATTACTTCTGTAGCAGATCCTGGTGGAATTATCATCTTAGAAATCAGTAACCGCAACAATTCTTTATCGCATATTGCACAAATTGTAGAATCTAATAATGCACAAATCTTAAGCTCTTATATAGATACCGTTGCCAATTCTACAAAATTAGAAATTACCATAAAAGTTAATAAAACGGATATAAGCCCAATAATTGCATCTTTTTTAAGATATGATTATACCATAAAAGCTACTTTTAATCATTTGCAGCGAGATAATGACGCTAAAGATCGTTTTGATTCTTTGATGAATTATTTAAGTTTTGATTGATATAAGCTGATAAGAAATTAATCCTCATCCACTGATATAAAAATATAAAGTAATGACCATTGGAATTTACGGTAGACAATTTAATAACTCGGTTTTACCCTATGTACAGCAGGTTTTTGATTGTTTGGTACAGCATGAGGTTGATGTTTTTGTTTATCAAGATTTTTTTGAATTCGTAAAAGATAAATTATTCTTACCCAAACAATTTGGTACATTTAAAACCCATACAGACATCAAAAACAAGGTAGATGTTATGATAAGCCTTGGTGGTGATGGAACCATGTTAGATACTGTAACTTTTGTTAGGGATTCTGGAATTCCGATGGTAGGGATAAACTTTGGCAGACTGGGCTTTTTGGCAAGTGTAAGTAAAGAAGGAATTAAGACAGCTATAGAAGGTCTTATTCATCATAAATTTACGTTAGATGTAAGACGCTTACTCAAAGTAGAATCAAACCAAAATCTGTTTCAAGACCTTAATTTTGCACTTAACGATTTAACCATTCATAAAAGGGATAATTCTGCCATGATGCTTATTCATTGTTATCAAGATGGCGAATTTTTAAACTCATACTGGGCCGATGGTTTAATTGTAGCTACACCAACCGGTTCTACAGCTTATTCTTTAAGTTGTGGCGGCCCAATTGTGTTTCCTCGATCTGGAAATATGGTAATAACACCTATATCTCCGCATAATCTTAACGTAAGACCTGTGGTTTTATCAGATGCTCATACCTTAACTTTTGAAATTGAAGGTAGAAGCTCTAAGTATTTGATAACCTGCGACTCTAGGACAGAAATAGTAGATTCATCTATCAGGATAAGTGTTAAAAGAGCTGATTTTGATATCAACCTTGTAAGGTTAAACAATGAAACTTATTTATCAACGTTAAGAAACAAATTACTTTGGGGAATAGACACCAGAAACTACTAAATCTTTAAATGATTAAATCCTTTTGGCTTACATTTTTTCTTTACGGAATAAGTACTTTTAAGCTTTTCTCTCAAACTTGGGAGCTAGGAATAAGTGCCGGGGGTATGGCCTATCAAGGAGACTTAAATCAACATAAATTTTATAAATTTAATAACTTGGGTTTAGGTGGCTCGGTAAAAAGAAATTTTGATGGTTACTGGTCTTTAAAGTTTTCAATCCTGAGTGGAAGAATCAGTGCAAATGATGCTCAGTCAAACTTTGAACAAGATCGGGAAAGAAATTTAAATTTTTTTTCAAACATTACCGAAGGAAGTCTATTGGTAGAATTTAACTTCTTTGATTACGGCTTTAACTTTGGTCAATCAAGAATTACACCTTTTATATTTACTGGAGTATCTGCATTTGCTTTTAATCCTAAAACCAATTTAAATGGAAGAGAAGTTGAATTAAAATTATTCAATACAGAAGGACAGCCTGGAGATATAGCATATAAAACAATTGCAACAGCTATTCCTTTAGGAGCTGGTGTAAAGTATAGAATTAATGAGAAACTTAATCTAGCAGCAGAGTTTGGCTTTAGAAAAGCCAATACAGACTATTTAGATGATGTGAGCCAGAGATACCCAAATATACCTTATGGTACCGATAGGGCCGCACTTGCAGACCGTTCACTAGGGCAAAACAAGTTAGGTAACCCTGCCACCCCGGATGTAAAAGGTATACAAAGAGGCGATTTTAGAAAAAACGATACTTTCCTATTTGCGGGTATTACCTTATCTTATACCTTTGTGCGTCAAAATTGTCCGTTGTTTTAGTTAAAATATCTTACACAAATAGATGAGTTTCAGAAATCAAATTAACGTTTCTAAATTACCAGACCATGTTGCCATCATTATGGATGGAAACGGTAGATGGGCAAAAGAGCAAGGGAAATTAAGAGTATTTGGGCATAAAAATGGTGTTTTAGCCGTTAGAGATACCGTAGAAGGTGCAGCAGAGTTGGGTATAAAAAATCTAACCCTTTATGCTTTTTCTACTGAGAACTGGAACAGACCAAAATTAGAAGTTACCGCTTTAATGGAGCTTTTGGTAAGTACCATTAATAAAGAAACTAAAACCTTAATGGAAAATAATGTAAGATTGAATGCCATAGGAAACTTAGAAGCTTTACCATCAAGATGTTATAAAGAACTAAAAGAAGCTATGGAAAAAACTGCTGGTAATACACGTTTAACCTTAACCCTAGCGTTATCTTACAGTTCTAGATGGGAAATTACACAAGCATCAAAAAAAATTGCTGCTGATGTTGTAGCAGGTAATATAAAAGAAGAGGATATAACAGAAGCTTTGTTTTCATCTTATCTTTCTACGCATCAATTACCTGATCCAGAATTAATGATAAGAACCAGCGGAGAACATAGAATTAGTAATTATTTGCTTTGGCAATTGGCTTACGCCGAATTATATTTTACCAACAAGCTTTGGCCAGATTTTAGGCGAGAAGACCTATTTGAAGCCATTTTTAATTATCAACAAAGAGAAAGAAGGTTCGGTTTAACAAGCGAACAAATTAGCTAAATTTTACTTTTAACAAATTTTAACAAAGAATAAAGTTAATTTAGCCACGATACGTAAATAAATGAAGAAATTATTTTTAGCCATTATATTCATCAATCTTTGTTTTTCTGGATTTGCACAACTACGTCCGTCTTCAAGAAATAACACTCCAAAAGCCTCAGATGATGAAATAGGATACCTTAATCCAAAAGAATACACTATTGCAGGTATTAAAATCAACGGTGTAAATTACTTGGATACCGCTGTTTTGCTTACCATTTCTAAATTGGCTGTTGGCGATAGAATTATGGTGCCAGGTGAAGCTACCTCTGCCGCAGTAAAAAACCTATGGGATCAGCGTTTGTTTGAAGACATAGAACTTTCTATAGCAAAAATTCAAGGAGACTCTGTTTATTTTGATCTTAATTTAGTGGAAGTACCTCGTGTATCATCTATTAAATTATCCGGTTTAACAAAATCAGAAACTACAGAAATTCAAGAAAAGCTCAATAATCAAAAAAGTAAAGTAGTTAATGAAAATTTAAATAAAACCATTAATGCTATTATAAAAAAGCACTTTTTTGAAAAAGGTTACCTCAATACAGAAATAGATATTACCTATAAAGCAGATACTTCTGATGCTAATAGTAAAATTGTTAATGTTAAAGTTGATAAGAATAATAAAGTAAAAGTAAATGCGATCAATATAGAAGGTAATAAAGAATTTTCTGATGCTAAGCTTAAGAAATTCATGAAAAAAACACATGAACAAGCATGGTATAAAGTTTTTGGTTCTGGTAAATTTATTCAGGAAAAGTACGAAGAAGATAAAGATAAGCTGGTAGCCAAGATGCGAGAAAAAGGTTATCGCGAAGCAGAAATCGTTTCTGATACCATTTATCCGCACAATAAAAAGTCTATCAATATAGACATGAAGGTACACGAAGGACCTAAATATTATTTTGGGGATATAACTTTTGTGGGTAATGCAAAGTATCCTACATCTGTTTTAAAACAAGTTTTAAAAATTGAAAAAGGAGAAGTTTTTAGCGAAGAAAAATTAGAAAAAACTTTACGTTCTAGCCCTAATAGTGATGATGTTTCTTCTCTTTATTTAAATGATGGTTACTTAACTTTTAACGTAGACCCGGTACAAACAAAAATCTATAATGATACCATTGACTTGGAAATCAGAATATTTGAAGGTCCGCAGTATACCATCAATAAAATTATTTTAAAAGGTAATGAGCTTACCAATGACCAAGTAGTTTTAAGAGAGATTAGAACAAAACCTGGTCAGAAATTTTCTAAAGACGCATTAATTCGTTCGCAAAGACAAATTACTCAATTAGGTAATTTTGATGAGCAAAAAGTAGATATTAAGCCAATACCTAACCCGGCAGATGGTACAGTAGATATCCAATATACAGTAGTAGAAAAACCATCAGACCAGATAGAACTTTCTGGAGGTTTTGGCGGTGGCAGGGTAGTTGGTACCTTGGGTTTAACTTTCAATAACTTCTCGGCAAAGAATTTATTCAATTTAAAAGCTTATAAACCATTACCAAAAGGAGATGGGCAAAAACTAAGCATTAGAGGGCAAACCAATGGTAAATTTTACCAATCCTACAGTTTCTCATTTTCTGAGCCTTGGTTTGGAGGTAAAAAACCTATTTATTTTGGTATAAGTGCATTTACATCTTTACAAAGTAATGGTTTAGCTAATTCTAACCCAATTCAGCAAAAAATACGTCTAAATGGTTTAACATTTAGTTTAGGTAAGCAGTTGAAATGGCCAGATGACTTCTTTAGGGTAGATTATTCTGCCAACTTACAACAATTTAAATTAAAGAACTATGCAGGTTATTTGTTTGAAAACGGAGATTCTTACGATTTAAGTTTGTCGCAAGTTTTCAGCAGAAACTCTATCGATGCACCTATATTCCCAACATCAGGTTCAAATATTAAATTTACTGTACAAGCTACTTTACCTTACTCATCTTTTAACGGTAAAAATTACGATAACTTAGCTACTTCAGATAAATATAAATTTACAGAATACCACAAGTGGAAGTTCGAGTCTCAATTTTTCCAAAGAGTTTATGGTAAAATGATATTAAAAGCACAAGCACAATTTGGTTTCATTGGCTTTTATAACAAAGCAGTTGGGCAAGCACCATTCGGAAGGTTTAGATTGGGTGGAGATGGTTTACAAGGCTTCGACTTTTTACAAGGGTCTGAAGTTATCGGCTTAAGAGGTTATGCCAATAACTCGGTAGTACCAGAAGGGGCTGTAACAACCGCTGGTAGCCCTATTTTTAATAAATATGTGTTAGAGTTAAGACATCCTATTACTTTAAGCGAATCTGCTCAGGTTTTTGCCTTAGCATTTATGGAGGGTGGTAACACTTGGAATAGATTTGCAGACTTTAATCCATTTAACGTAAAAAGATCTGTAGGTGTTGGTGCCAGAATATTCTTACCTATATTTGGTTTATTGGGTATAGATTATGGTTACGGTTTTGATAGAATCATTGGAAATAGCGAAGCAAATAAAGGGCAATTTCACTTTAGTATAGCACAACAATTAGGAGGATTTAACTAATTAAAATCATGAGATATATAATATCTGTTTTATTAATCGTTATAAGTAGCGTTGGAGCTTTTGCACAACGTTTAGCTTATGTAAATTCAGACTATATATTAAAACATGTTCCAGAGTATTCATCGGCACAAAAACAGCTTGATGGTTTATCAGAACAGTGGCAAAAAGAAATTGATAAAAAGTTTCAGGAAGTAGAAACCTTAAATAAAGCTTATTTAGCAGATCAGGTTTTATTAACCGATGAAATGCGTAACAAGCGAGAAGAAGAAATCAAAGCAAAAGAACAAGAAGCTACAGAGCTACAGCAAAAACGCTTTGGCTTTGAAGGAGAGCTTTATCAACAAAGATTAAAATTAATCAAACCCATTCAAGAAAAAATAGGAAAAGCAATTGAAGAATATGCAGCCAGGGAAGGATTAGATATGATATTAGACAAAGCTTCTGTAACCATGCTTTTTGCTAGGCCCAATTTTGATCGAAGTAATGATATTATAACAAGATTAGGATATAAGCCAGGTTCATTTGCTAAATAGGAAAATTTATTATAAACTCGTAAAAACAAAAAATACAAATAGAAATGAAAAGATTATTTAAGATTGCGTTAGTAGCAGGATGTTTATTTTTTGCTGGGAATGTGGCTAATGCACAACAGAAAATTGCTTATATCAATTCCGCAGAGCTTATTAAAGCTATGCCAGAAGTAGCAACAGCAGACAAACAATTAGAAACGTATAAAACCACCTTAGATACAGACGGTAAAACAATGTATTCAGAGTATCAAGCTAAAGTTCAAGATTATCAATCTAAAGAAAAAACTTTAAGCGATGCTATGAAAGAGATGAAAATTAAAGAAATTCAAGACTTAGAGAAAAGAATTCAAGAGTTTCAACAAAAAGCCGGCGAAAATTTTGAGAAAAAAAGAGGTGAGTTATACGATCCAATTCTTAAAAAAGCAGAAGATGCTGTAAAAGCGGTAGCTAAAGAAAAAGGTTATGCTTATGTTTTTGATACAACCCAACCAGGTATTGTTTACTTTGATGGTGGTATCAATATCATTGCAGATGTTAAAACAAAATTAGGTTTAAAATAATATTGCTTTAAGCACTGTAAAACGTCTAAATGCGAAGCCAATTTATAAGGCTTCGCATTTTTTTATTTTATTTGTAGCTTGTAACCAATTACATGAAAAAAACACAACCCATAGGTATTTTTGATTCTGGCATTGGTGGGCTAACAGTAGCTAGTGCTATCAGAAAAGTACTTCCGCATGAAAAAATTATTTATTTTGGAGATACTGCACACATGCCTTACGGCGATAAATCTCCGGAAGCTATAAAATACTACAGTCTTAAAATTGGCAAGTTTTTGCAAGAAAAAGGTTGTAAAGTAATTGTTATAGCTTGCAATACAGCGTCCTCTTTGGGTTATCAGGATTTAAAAGATTTTTTAGGAGAAGAGTTACCCATTTTTAATGTGATAGACCCAGTTGTTGATTATATCGTGAATCATCATGAATACAAAAAAGTTGGGGTAATAGCCACCAAAGCTACCATACGTTCTAATGTTTATGCCTTAAAAATTCAACAAGCAAAACCTACTGTTGAAGTTAAATCTTTAGCTACGCCTTTATTAGCGCCTATGATAGAGGAAGGATTTTTCGAGAATAACATCAGTCAAACCATCATCAACTCTTATTTATCATCGCCAAAGCTTAAAAAAATAGATTCGCTTATTTTAGCTTGTACCCATTATCCATTAATAAAAAAGGAAATAGAAGCATATTATCACGAAAAAGTTGAGGTCTTAAGTACAGCAGATATTGTAGCTGATGATGTTAAAAGGCAGTTAGAAGTACTAAATCTTATCAATCCTACTGAAGAGTTGCCCAAAGATGAGTTTTATGTTTCTGATAAAACACCATCTTTTGAACAGAGTACCAAATTATTTTTTGGTGATAAGATTAACCTCGTTCAAAAAAATATCTGGGATAAATAAGCTATTTTATTATTCTTAGGGGCATTTTAGAATCTAAATCATTAAGTTTGCAATCTTAATAAACTAAGCTGTTTAAGATTGGACTTTTACATCCTCTATATACTTACCGCAAGCCTCATTTTTGCATTTATTGCAGTGTTTTCTCTATTTGGCGTTTATGCAGAAAGGAAAATATCGGCTTTTATTCAAGATAGACTTGGTCCAATGGAAGTAGGTAAGTTTGGTTGGATGCAAACCATTGCCGATATTCTAAAGCTTATTCAAAAAGAATTTATAGTTCCTACAGTTGCAGATAAAGTACTTTTTACTTTAGCACCTGTCATCATATTTGTTGCTGTTTATTTAGGCTTTGCCGCTTTACCTTGGGCACCCGGTTTAACACCTGTAAGTATGAATTTGGGTGTTTTTTACGTTTTTGCTATCATTTCTGTAGAAGCTTTAGGGATTTTAATGGCTGGCTGGGGTTCAAACAATAAATACAGTTTAATTGGTGCGGTACGTTCTGTAGCTCAAATAGTTTCTTACGAGATTCCCATTGGCTTCGCTATTATAGCTGCGGTAATGATAGCTCAGACGCTAGATTTGCAACTTATTGGTTTAAATCAAGGCATTTTAGCTCAACAAGAAATAAGATTTTTTGGTTTTTGGGATGTTAAAGATATTGGTGGCATATTAGCATGGAATATCTTTCAAGCACCACATTTAATCATCGCTTATATCATTTACTTTATAGCTTCATTGGCCGAGTGTAACAGAGCACCTTTTGATATTCCGGAGGCGGAATCTGAATTAATTGGAGGCTTCCATACAGAATACACCGGATTAAGGTTTGCCTTTATTTTCTTAGCAGAGTACGCCATGATGTTTTTAGTGGCCATGTTTGGTGTAACCTTATTTTTAGGCGCTTGGAATACGCCTTTACCCAATATCGGGAGCTTAAAGCTAGCAGACTACACCACTGGTATGTTTTGGGGCATATTTTGGGTGTTGATAAAAAGCTTGCTTATAGTTGCTGCTCAAATGTGGATCAGGTGGACTTTACCACGTTTACGGGTAGACCAATTGATGAGCTTATGTTGGAAAGTACTTACGCCTTTAGCGTTTGCATGTTTAGTTATTTCAGGGTTATGGAGGCTGTTGTTGTTTTAATATGATAAAAGAAGCTTTAAACGGATTTACTACAGCATGGAAAGGGTTAACCTTAACCATCAAGCATTTTTTTAACGCTAAAGCGGATAAGAAAATAAAATCTGTAGAAGAAAGCGGATATTTTGATCAAACAGAAGGCATAGTAACCGTTCAATATCCAAAAGAAACTATACCTGTACCAGAAGTGGGTAGGTATCAACTACATGTAGAAATTGATGACTGTATTGTATGCGATTTATGCGCAAAAATATGTCCTGTTAATTGTATCGATATAGAATCTATTAAAGCCACAGAAGCTATAGGAAAAACATCCGATGGCTCTGTAAAAAGATTATATGCGCCAAAGTTTGATATAGATATGGCTAAGTGTATGTATTGCGGTTTATGCACTACAGTTTGCCCTACAGAATGTATCACCATGACAAGCGAATATGATAGAAGTGTGCCTCATATTTCTGATTTGAATTATAAATTTGCGAATATGACAGAGGCCGAAGCAGAAGAAAAAAGACAGGCATTAGAACAACAATTGGCAGAGCGTCAAGCAGCTAAATTAGCAGCACTTAAGCAGGATAATAAAGAATAAACACATTTCTTTTGTTTGACGGTAAAGTCATCCATCAGAAAAATATAATATGGTAGAACAGATAGTATTTTACGTTTTTGCAGCGATAGCCATTTTAAGTGGCGTTTATGTAGTAGCTAGTCAAAACTTGGTGCGTTCTGTTTTTATGTTTTTTGTTACGCTGTTAAGTGTAGCAGGATTATATGTTTTTGCCTTAGCAGATTTTGTGGCTTTAACCCAAATTGTTATTTACGTTGGCGGTGTGTTGGTTATGCTCTTATTTGTTTTTATGCTTTCCTCAAAAGATTCTTTAGACAATATTGTGAACCTAAAGAAAGAAGCACTATCTGCCAACAGAATTCCAGCCACTATAATTACTATTGCTTTATTAGTTATTTTAATATACGCCATTTTATTAGCTGATTTTGAGCAATTAGATTGGATAAAATCAAATAAACTATTGATAGAAAAAGCACAAACCAGTAATGTTCACAATATTGGTGTTAACATTATGGGGAGGTTTTTATTGCCTTTCGAGTTGATTTCTATTTTACTGATGATGACTTTGGTAGGTGCTGCTCATTTAGCAAGAAAGGAGCCTAACAATGATTAGTTTGCAGCATTTTCTATTTATTGCAGCTGTTTTATTTTGTTTGGGTATCTACGCAGTTATCACTAGAAAGAATGCTATACAAGTTCTAATCGGTATAGAACTAATGATAAATGCCTCCATTCTAAATCTCGTAGCTTTTGCTAAATACGACGTTATCAATAACAACGGACAGCTTTTTGCATTATTTGTTATTGTATTGGCTGCTGCTTCTGTAGCCGTTGGTTTGGTTATCATATTAAACTTCTTTAAAAGGGTAAAAACCATCGACCCTAATAAAGCTAATTCTTTAAGAGGTTAATGGATAGTATCATCAACATATCAAATCAAATGGTGCTAATTTTAGCTTTCTTACTTATTTGTGCTCCATTATTATCTTTTTTCTTTAGTTTAATTTTTAAGCGTTTTGCATCATCGATTGCTATAACTAGTATTTCAACAAGTTTTATCGCAGCTATTATCCTATTTATAAAAGTTTGGTTTAGTAAAACGCTTCATTTTTCTATCCCTTGGATAGCTTTTAATAATTTTGATATCCGTTTAGGCTTCTTATTTAATGACCTTACGGTGCTCATGCTATTATTAATCACCTTAATAGCATTATTGGTACATATTTATTCAGTAGAGTATATAAGGAAAGACAAACTTAAGCCACGCTATTTTGCCTATTTAAGCTTGTTTTGTTTCTCTATGCTTAGCTTGGTTTTGGCAGATAACCTTTTCTTAATTTACATATTCTGGGAATTAGTAGGTTTTTCTTCTTACTTATTGATAGGTTTCTGGTTTACAAAAGAAAAAGCTGTTTTAGCCAATAAAAAAGCTTTTATTATGAATAGGCTTGGCGATTTAGGTTTTCTAATCGGTATCATGATTATGCTGAGCCATTTCCATACTTTAGATATTGATGCTTTATTTGGAAGCGGTAATTTAATTGCATCATCTTTTACAACCAACGGCATGTGGGTAAGTCCGTTTAACATGATGCCCGATTATTGGCTAACTATCGCAGGGCTTTGTTTCTTTGCTGGAGCGGCTGCAAAATCGGCACAATTTCCATTACATACCTGGTTACCCGATGCTATGGAGGGGCCAACCGCGGTTTCATCCTTAATACATGCTGCAACTATGGTAGCTGCGGGTGTTTTCTTATTGGTAAGGATAGCACCTTTATTTAATGAAACCGTTTTAATCATAATAGCATCAATAGGTGTATTTACAGCTTTTATGGCTGCAACTATTGCACTTACTCAAAATGATATCAAAAGGGTTTTAGCTTTTTCTACCATTTCTCAATTAGGCTTTATGATGTTGGCTATTGGCGTAGGCGATGAAGCTTCTGCAATTTTTCATCTCGTAACCCATGCTTTCTTTAAGTGTTTACTGTTTTTAGGGGCAGGTATCATTATTCATGAATTACATCACTTAAAAGAAAAACATCAACTTCAGTTTGATGAACAAGATATGACCTTCATGGGCGGACTTTTCAAAAGTATGCCTATAACTGCCATTGTTTTTATTATAGCCGCTATGGCTTTATCGGGTTTACCTTTTACCTCAGGTTATTTATCAAAGGATGCTATTTTGATTAGTGTTTTTGAGTGGGCTGATGTAAAAGGAGGTATCTTTTGGATTTTCCCCATCATTGTTTCATTAACCTCATGGCTAACTACTTTTTATATTTTCAGAGTAATTTTTAAAGTTTTCTTTGGCGATTTTAGACTACCTCAACTATTAGAAGCAGATCATCATCAGTTTAAAATTCATGAAGCTAATGCCTGGTTAAAATATCCAGTAATGGTTTTAGCTGTTTTTTGTATGGCTTTTGTTTTCTCTTATCAGCCATTTAGTTTAGAGGCTTCTTGGTTATTTAATGAGTTGGCACCACAACAGCATGTAGGAGGTATTTATCATATTCTAGTACCTATTTACATCAATATTTTAAGCTTAGGTTTGCTATTGATTACTTATTTAGCTTATGCAAGAAACAAATTCAGTTTTGGTTTAGAACAAACCTGGATTTTTAAACTTTCTTATAAACAATGGTACTTTAATGAGATTTATGATGCTGCCATCGTAAAACCAACTTTACTAAAAGCTAAAGCCTATTATTGGTTTGATAAAAATGTGATAGACGGTTTGGTGAATTCATCAGCAACAGCTATTATACATATTTCAAGTTTAGCAAACTGGTTTGATGTATATATTATTGATGGTTTAGTTAACGGTGTGGCTAGTGTGGTAGAACGTTTGAATATTTGGTTTAGAAATGTTCAGAACGGAAAAGTACAGCATTACATCATCTGGATGCTTTTAATCATGATTACTTTCTTTATATATCTAATGATATTTTAAAATGGGTTTATTATCAATTTTAATATTTGTGCCTTTGCTTTTTGGTTTAACAATTTTGTTACTGCCAAAAAAGTATAGTCAATCTTATAAATATTTTACCGTTGCAGTGGCTGTAATACAGCTAGCTATTACGGCTTATTTGTATTGCCAATTTCAAACCGGAGCAGCTTTTACAGGGGTAAATCAATTAGATAGCTATCAGTTTAAAGAATATTTACCTTGGATACGCTTAGATATAGGGAAGTTTGGCGCTTTACAAATAGATTATTTATTGGGTGTTGATGGCTTTTCTATTCCACTTTTGTTTTTATCTGCATTGGTTATGTTAATTGCGGCATTATCATCATGGGAAATAAAAGAAAATCATAAAGGGTATTTTTCTTTAATGATGTTGTTAAACACTGCTATTATGGGTGTTTTTTGTGCTTTAGACATCTTTTTATTTTACGTTTTTTACGAGTTGATGCTACTTCCTTTATATTTCCTTATCGGAATTTGGGGCGGAGTAAGAAGAGAATACGCAGCTATCAAGTTTTTCTTGTATACTTTATTAGGTTCGGTATTTATGCTATTGGTTATTGCAGGTTTGTATTTTTCTGTTATAGACCCTCTTACAGGAAACCATACCTTTAATATGGTACACATGATGAATCCACAAAACTATGTGCCAGATGGTATTTTCTCTTTCTTAGCACATCAAGATATTTTAGGCATCCCGGCAAGGTTGTTAGGATTTATTGTCGTGTTTATAGCTTTTGCAATTAAAGTACCTATTGTACCTTTTCATACATGGTTACCCGATGCCCACGTGGAAGCACCAACGCCAATTTCTATCATATTAGCAGGTGTTTTATTAAAAGTAGGAGGTTACGGCATTATCAGAATTGCTTACAGCATATTCCCCGATGTAGCCTTAAATCTTTCTTTCTACATCGGTTTGTTAGGTGTAATTTCTATACTTTACGGAGCTATGGTTGCTTTAGCACAAACAGATTTAAAACGCTTAATTGCCTATTCATCTGTATCGCACATGGGTTTTGTATTATTGGGTTTAGCATCACTAACCTCAGAAGGTATTAGTGGCGCCATGATGCAGATGATTTCTCATGGTTTCTTATCGGTGATGTTATTTTTTATTGTTGGCGTGGTATATAACCGCGTTCATGATAGGTATATCTACAACTTTAGAGGCTTAGCAACCCACATGCCTATTTACACAGGCTTTGTGATGATTGCTTTTTTTGCCTCTTTAGGCTTGCCAGGCTTTTCGGCTTTTATTGCAGAGGCATTTTCTTTGATAGGAGCTTTTAACTCAGAAAGTGTAAATGGCCTTATTCCACGCTGGATGGCTATTTTAGGTTCCTTTGGAATATTGTTAGGGGCTGCTTATTTACTTTGGACCTTGCAAAGAATGTTTTTTGGACAACTAAGAGTAAAAGAAGAAAACTGGCTCATAAAATTGAAAGATTTGAATGTAAGGGAAATTTTAACCCTTGTACCGCTAGCATTTTTTGCTATTTTATTGGGTGTCATACCTTCTTTGGTTTTTAATATCATCAACACATCTGTAAACCAGTTTATTTTATTATTTACCTAATGCAAACAGGTTTAGATATAGCGCAATCAACGGAGAATATCATAACCTCTCTGTCTTACTTTGTTTCGGAGTTTATCATAACTATAGGCTTTCTGCTTGTCATTATCATAGATTTGTTTCTAAAAAAGGCAGAGCGTTTGGTGTTTTTTGCAACTATACTTACACTGGTTTTAGCTGCTGTTGCATATCTTCTTCAGTTAAATATTATCCAAACAAACAGCTTATTATTGTTTAACGGGATGTTTTTACATAATAGCTATGTTATTGGGTTTAAGCTATTGGCTTTGTTTGCTTCAATAATATCTTTAGTATTTTTCAATCAGGATAAAGAGCTTAAAAACCATCCAAAAGGAATAAATGATTTTTATACCATTTTCCTAGGCGGTATATTAGGTTTGCTTACGCTGATATCATCTGCAAACTTATTAATGCTTTTTTTATCCATAGAGATGTTGTCTATAGCTTCTTATCTGATGGTTTCTTATACCAATAAAGAGAAACTACAGGCAGAAGCGGGTATGAAATATGTACTTTTCGGGGCTACAGCTTCGGCCATCATGTTATATGGACTAACATTTTTATATGGTTTTTCTGGAACGCTAAATTTGTATAACGAAAATATTTTCGTGGCTTTTGAACAAATAAACAGCTTTTCGGCGAGTTTAGTACTGTTAATGGTATTGGCAGGAATAGGTTTTAAGCTATCATTTGTTCCCTTTCATTTTTGGACACCAGATGCCTATCAGCAAGCACCAACTTCTGTAAGTTCTTTTTTATCTACAGTACCAAAAATTGCTGTTTTTGCATTTTTATTTAGATTGGTAGCACCATTTCAGTTTGTTTCAATACATTTTTCAACCATCATTTTGTCTGCAGCAGGTATAACCATGCTGGTAGGAAATGTGATGGCAGTTTTCCAGAAAGATTTAAAAAGATTATTAGCTTATTCTTCTATAGGGCATACGGGTTTTTTATTAATGTTGTTGGTTTTACCTGATGATAGCACCATGTCTAGCAATTTGTGGTTTTACCTATTTGCTTATAGTATCACTAACATTGGTGCTTTCATGAGTATCGCTTATTTAGAAGATCGTTTTAATATTAAAACACTGCAACAATTGAAAGGCTTAGGTAAATTAAATACCCTGATAGCGCCATGTTTGGTTGTATTTATGGTTTCTTTAACTGGTTTACCTCCAACAGTTGGTTTCATGGCAAAATTTGTAGTGTTTTCTTCTCTAATTTCTGAAACTACAGCTATTAACTTTCTTACGCCTGTATTAATCGTTGCAGTATTAACCACTGTATTGTCTTTATTCTATTATTTTAATATTCCACTACATATTTATCTAAAAAAACCAGAAGAATTGATAGTTAAAAAGAAAAAATCTGTGATTTTTGATTTTTTTGTTTTGATTCTTGCTATTCTAGTGATAATAGCTGGTGTTTTTCCTGATATTTTTAAAATATTTTAGGATTTAAATAGAAAATAAGATTTTAAGTCATGTTTTTAGAGTTTTTTTTGAATAAATATTGCTCAAAATATGATTTGTAAAATGTATTTTTATTGAAAAAATGCTAAAAAATATCCCTAATTTTTTGAATGAATTTCATTTTTATTGTAAAAAGTAGTATATTTTTTGATAAAAAACTAAAAAAATAGAATGTTTAGTATAAATCATATAATTATTTCTAATTTTCAGCCATAATAAATCTAAAACTTATACAATGGCTAAGAAATTATCAAAAGTTCCGTTTATTTTTCTTGCAATTATTGCATTATTAACAATTTTTTACCCGTCAGTACCAGGGGAAATGTTTGCTGGCGAGTATAATTCATCAGATATAGCATGGATGTTATGCGCTACAGCATTAGTATTAATTATGACACCAGGTTTAGCGTTTTTCTATGGGGGTATGGTAAAAAAGAAAAATGTCATTTCTACCATGCTTCAAAGCTTTATTTGTATGGCAATTATTACAGTTATTTGGGTAGTATTTGGTTTTAGTTTAGCTTTTGGCGATTCTATCGGTGGTATCATTGGTGATCCAAGAACATTTTTTATGATGAGTAATGTTATTGATGGTAAACCTTGGGTATTAGCACCAACTATTCCTTTAGTACTATTCGCAATTTATCAGTTAAAATTCGCCATTATAACTCCTGCTTTAATTACCGGAGCTTTTGCAGAGCGTATCAGATTCATTTCCTACTGTTTATTTATTTGTCTGTTTTTTATTGTGATATATGCACCTTTAGCACACTCAACTTGGCATCCCGACGGTTTGTTGTTTCAATTAGGTGTACTTGATTTTGCTGGTGGAACGGTAGTGCACATGTCAGCTGGTTGGGCAGCTTTAGCTTCTGCTTTATACTTAAAAAAGAGAAACGAGCCTAGCCATTCACCAGCAAGAATTACCTATGTTTTATTAGGTACAGGTCTTTTATGGTTCGGATGGATAGGTTTTAATGGTGGTTCTGCTTATGGTGCCGGAACGTTAGCAACTGTTGCTTTAGCCAATACCATGGCAGCATCAGCCGCAGCAGCTCTTGCTTGGATATTTTTTGATTCTTATAAAGGTAGAAAGCCATCTGCAATGGGTACTTGTATTGGTGCGGTAGTAGGTTTAGTGGCAATTACTCCAGCGGCAGGTTTTGTTACTATTCCTCATTCATTAATTATCGGTGTTGTTTCTGCCGTTGTAAGTAATTTAATTGTAGATTGGAGAACACGTACTTCTATAGATGATACTTTAGATGTATTCCCTTGCCATGGCGTTGGTGGTATGGTTGGTATGTTGTTAACCGGTGTTTTTGCACATCAATCTATTAATGGAGCAAATGAAACAGGTAATGGCTTAATTTTTGGAGAAACGCATTTATTTTTAGTGCATTTAGGCGCTTTAATAGGCGTATCTATTTTTGCATTCTTTGGTTCTTGGTTGTTATTAAAAATTACAGATATCATAAGTCCTTTAAGAGTTTCAGAGGAAGATGAAGATGCAGGTTTAGATATTTCGCAACATGGCGAAAAATTATAAGTCGAAACTTATTAAACAACTTTTGAAATAAAAAAAGCTAATTTTTTAATAAAAGCTGAACAGCCTCAATAATTCAAACATTTATTGAGGCTGTTTTATTGATCAAAAAAAAGAGACTGCCCTTTTAGGAGACAGTCTCTTATTATCAAAACTAAAAACTAATTCTTTAAACAGAAAAGCTGGTGCCGCAGCCACAAGTTTTAGCCGCATTTGGGTTATTGAAAACGAAGCCTCTGGCGTTTAATCCTTGTTGAAAATCAACCTCCATACCTGCTAAATACAAGCCATGAGCTTTATTCATGAAGCATCTTATACCATCTATATCGTATTCTGTATCACCTTCTTTCTTTTGGTCAAAACCTAAAACATAATTCATTCCGGCACAACCACCACCTTCAACACCAAGCCTTAAACCAAATTCTTCGCTTAATTCTTGTTGTTCCATTAACTTTTTCACTTCTTTTTTCGCACCTTCGGTTAATGTTACAGGTGAAACTGCTGTTACTGCTGTACTCATAATAATTATTTTATTGTTGCACAAATATAAGGTAAAATGCAGATTTTTGTTTTCACGAGAATCAATTTTACCAATACTTTACAATTTAGAATGGATGCTTTAACGTTTTTACTAGATGTTTTAAAATACACATTATCAGGTTTTTTTGTCATTCTAGGCTCTTACTTCTTATTTAAAAGCCAGTTTGATGCTTATTACAATTTAAAAGAATTGGAATATCGCTCATCTGTACTTAAAGATGTTTTACCGCTTAGGCTACAAGCCTATGAAAGAATGACACTTTTTATAGAGCGTATCAATCCATCAAACTTACTGTTAAGATTACATGTTTCTGGTATGTCTGCAAAAGAAATGCAAAATTTAATTTTAACAGAAGTTAGGGCAGAATATCAGCACAACTTGGCTCAGCAAATTTATCTTACTAATGATGCTTGGCAAATCATCAAAAGAGTAAAAGATGATACGATTAGCATCATTAACTCGGCAGTAAAAAACCTTCCAGCTGATGCAAGTGCTGTTGATTTAAGTAAAGTTGTTTTTTCTCGTTTAGATAGTATCGAGGAAAACCCTTACGAGTTAGCTTTGTTAGTGATTAAGAAAGATATTCAAGAAATGTAAAACTTCATTATATGGCTGATAAAATCAATAAAACAACTTCAGGTATTGAAATTAAAGAAGTTTATCATCAGCCTAAGCAGGATATTGAAAAACCTGGCGAATTCCCTTTCACCAGAGGCATACAAAAAGATATGTACCGTGGTAGATTATGGACAATGCGCCAATACGCAGGTTTTTCTACTGCCGAAGAATCAAATAAAAGATATCATTATTTACTGCAACAAGGTACAACCGGCTTATCTGTAGCTTTTGATTTACCTACACAGATAGGTTATGATTCTGATCATGACATGGCAGAAGGCGAAGTGGGTAAAGTTGGTGTCGCCATAGATTCTTTGGCAGATATGGAAATACTTTTTAGTGGGATTAAACTGTCTGATATCACTACTTCTATGACTATCAATGCTACAGCCGCTACATTGTTAGCTATGTACATCGCTTTAGCAAAAAAGCAAGGAGCAGATTTAACTCAAATTTCAGGAACTATCCAAAACGATATTTTAAAAGAATACGCTGCTAGAGGTACTTATATCTATCCGCCAAAACCCTCAATGCGTCTTATTACGGATGTTTTTGAGTATTGCAGCAAAGAGCTTCCTAAATGGAATACCATTTCCATCTCAGGTTATCATATCAGAGAAGCTGGCTCAACAGCAGTACAAGAGTTAGCCTTTACTTTGGCCAATGGGAAAGCATATTTACAAGCAGCCATAGATAAAGGCTTAGATATAAATCTTTTTGCACAACGTTTATCATTCTTTTTCAATTGCCATAATAATTTCTTTGAAGAAATTGCCAAATTTAGAGCAGCCAGAAGAATGTGGGCAAACATCACCAAATCTTTAGGGGCAACAAATATTAAAGCACAACAATTACGTTTTCACACCCAAACAGGTGGTTCAACCTTAACTGCACAACAACCTCAAAATAATATAGTAAGGGTAACCAATCAGGCTTTGGCTGCCGTTTTGGGCGGCACTCAATCTTTACACACCAATGGTTTTGATGAAGCTTTATCTCTGCCAACAGAAGAAGCCGCTAAAATAGCTTTAAGAACACAACAAATTATTGCTTTTGAAACAGGTGTTACACAAACGGTAGACCCTTTGGCAGGTTCTTATTTTATAGAATCTCTTACAGATGAATTAGAGAAATTAGCTCAGGAATATATAGACAAGATAGATAACATGGGCGGGGCTGTACAAGCCATTGAAAATGGTTTTGTACAAGGAGAAATTGCCGCAGCTGCTTATGATTATCAAAAAACTATAGAAAATGGCGAGCAAATTATTGTGGGTGTAAACAAATATCAAGAAGCAGACAGCATTAGACAAGATGTTTTTAGGGTTGATGACAGCATCAGAAAAACACAAATTGAGAAAATTAAGCTATTAAAAGAAAGAAGAAACCAAGAAGCCGTTACACAAAAAATAGCCGATTTAAAGCTTGCGGCAAAAGATAACATAAACGTAATGCCTTTTTTACTTGCCGCAGTTGAAGAATATGCAACTTTAGGCGAAATTGCCGATACTTTTAGAGAAGTATTTGGAGAATACTAAAACACTAACTCAATCATAATATGAAATTTAAACTTTTAATAGTTGCTTTTGCATTACTATTATTACAAGCTTGTGGTGTTCATTATCAAGTTAAAAATATCCAAAAGCAAATTTATCCTGTCTCTGCGGATTTTTCGGCTGATACTACCTTAAGTAATTTTTATAAGCCCTACAAACAACAGCTAGATTCTATCATGAATGATATTGTTGCGGTATCAGCTCAAGAGATTCAGAAAGGTAAGCCCGAAGCACCCTTAAACAATTTCTTTGCAGACGCTATGTATGTAAGTGCCAAATCAAAAAATATTCAGTTTGATTTTGCTTATACCAATTACGGTGGTTTGCGTACTTCTCTGCCAAAGGGAAATATACCGCGTTATAAAATTTTTGAGTTAATGCCTTTTGAAAATGCTTTCGCAACAGCTACTTTCTCTGGTCAAAATATCAAAGAGTTTTTCAACTTTATTGCAAATAGTGGTGGCGAGCCTATTTCAGGAGCAACATTTACCATAGAAAATGGTAAAGCTTCAGATATTAAAATCAACGGAGAACCTATCAACTTAGAAAAGAACTATACTGTCTTAACTTCCGATTATATGATAAACGGTGGGGATGGTGGCGAGATTTTTACCAAAGCCTTATCTACAAAAGTTTATGAGTATAAACTTAGAGAAGGTCTGCTAGATTATCTAGCAACATTTAAAAACAATAATCAAATTTTAAATCCTGTAAAAGATGGAAGAATTAAACTTAAATAGGAGAGGTTTTATAAAAGGTTCTCTATCAACCGCAGCTTTATTAGCAATGGGTTTTAATCCGATAAGTGTATTTGCTGAAGAAGATTTTGTAAAACTTACCATATTACATACCAATGATGTGCATAGTAGGATAGACCCATTCCCTATGGACGGCTCTCGTAACCAAGGTAAGGCCGGTGTTGCCCCCAGAGCTACACTCATCAATAAAATTAGGAAAGAAGAAAAGAATGTTTTATTGCTTGATGCTGGAGATATTTTCCAAGGCACACCCTATTTTAACTATTGGGGGGGCGAGTTAGAAATTAAAATGATGAGCATGATGGGGTATGATGCCGCTATCATGGGCAATCATGATTTTGATAATGGAGTAGAAGGTTTTGCTAAACAATTACCACATGCAAAATTCCCTATCCTAAACGCTAACTACGATTTTACAAATACCGCATTAGAAGGTAAAACCAAAGGCTACCAAATTTTCAATAAAGGAGACTTAAAAATAGGGGTTTATGGTTTAGGGATAGAGTTAACAGGTTTAGTAAATCAACAACAATACGGAGAAACCCAATATACCGAGCCTATTAAAAAAGCTTTAGAAATGGAGCGCTTTTTAAAACAAGACCAAAAGTGCGATTTAGTTATCTGTCTTTCTCATTTAGGTTTTAAATACCGCGAAAATAAGGTTTCTGATATGGTTTTAGCCCAAAATATATACTTTACAGATTTAATTATTGGTGGCCATACGCATACATTTTTAAGTACTCCAGAAAGCGTAAAAAATCTATCAGGTAAAGAAACTTTGGTTAATCAAGTAGGTTTTGCAGGAATTAACTTGGGGCGTATTGATTACGTTTTCACAAAAGAAAAAAAGAAAAAAATAACTTATTCTTCTGCTATTGAAGTGGTTGAAAATAATTTCAAAATTTAGCTTTTTTAAACCGATTTTTTTTTCAATCTTCGAGACTCGGAAGCAAGCAACCCCGCAGTGCTTCCATCGCATTTAGAATCAGATTATTAAAGAAATATATGGAAAAAACTTGTACCCATGTTTGGGAAAGCTGTCTTCAAATCATTAAGGATAATATCCCCAGCCAGAGTTTTAAAACCTGGTTTGAGCCTATCACCCCACTTAGATTAGAAGGAAGTGTTCTTACGATTCAGGTACCTAGTTTGTTCTTTTATGAATGGCTGGAAGAACATTATGTAGGTCTTTTAAGGAAGACAATTAAAAACCAGTTAGGCGATTCTGGTAGATTGGAATACAACATCGTTGTAGAAAAATCATCCTCACAAAAGCCTTATACTACAAATATTCCCTCAAGTGGTAATGGGGCAGAGGGTAAAAATCAATCTATCCCAATGCCTGTTGCTTTAAACAAGGATATCAAAAATCCTTTCGTAATCCCCGGATTAAAAAAGCTACAGGTAGATCCACAATTAAATCCAAATTACACTTTCGAGAATTTTATTGAAGGAGATTGCAACCGTTTAGCTCGCTCTGCAGGTTATGCTGTGGCAGCAAAACCAGGAGGTACTTCATTTAACCCTTTAATGGTTTATGGAGGCGTAGGTTTAGGCAAAACCCACCTCGCACAAGCTATTGGTAATGAAATCAAAAGAAACATGCCGGATAAATTGGTTATTTATGTTTCTTGCGAGAAATTTTGCCAGCAATTTGTAGACTCTTTAAAAAACAATACCATTAATGATTTTGTGAATTTCTATCAAGCAATGGATGTTATCATCATGGATGATATACACAACTTTGCCGGAAAAGATAAAACACAAGATATTTTCTTCCATATCTTCAATCACTTACACCAATCTGGTAAGCAATTAATCATCACTTCAGATAAAGCTCCTAAAGATTTAGCTGGTTTAGAAGAAAGATTGCTTTCGAGATTCAAATGGGGTTTATCGGCAGATCTTTCTGTTCCTGATATCGAAACCCGTATGGCTATCCTGAAAAAGAAAATGTATCAAGATGGTATAGAGCTTCCAAATGATGTTATCGAGTACGTTGCACACAACATAGACAACAACGTTCGTGAGTTAGAAGGGGCTATGGTTTCTTTACTGGCTCAATCAACCTTAAATAAGAAAGAGATAGATATTTCGTTAGCTAAGCAAATGCTAAAGAATTTTATCAAAAATACAAGCAAAGAAATTTCAATGGAGTATATCCAGAAATTGGTGTGTGAATATTTCGAAGTTCCGGTAGAGATGGTAAAATCAAAAACCAGAAAAAGAGAAATCGTTCAAGCTCGCCAAATTTCCATGTACTTGGCAAAAAGCCATACCAAAACATCATTAAAATCAATCGGAGCATTTTTTGGTGGCAGAGACCACTCAACTGTAATTTACGCTTGCCAAACCGTAGAAGATTTAATAGATACCGATAAGAAATTTAAAGCTTACGTTCACGATATTCAGAAAAAGCTTAAAATGAGCTAATCCAAATTTTCTGAAGAAATCCCGTTAGGTACTTACTTAACGGGATTTTTGTTTTATGATTTTTTTGAAAAGGTCTTGTAGTATCGCTTCGGCAAAAAAAGCAGTCGGGTGGTAAACCATCCCTTCGGGACTGTACGCAATACTCCGAGCTTCTCTAGGGCATTTGCTGCTATCTCGTTTAATTTAGGTGGGTTTCCTAAACTTCGGTCTTCCGTCATCGGACATCGGTCTTCGGACTCCCGACTTACTTCAAAACCCCCATCTTCAAAAAAGCATACATCAATCCCGTAACATGTAAAGCTTGTGGAATTTCATTATTCAAAAGCATTTGTTTTACTTCATCAATACTGTAAAGTTCAATGTCAATATCTTCATGTTCATCTAAATTTTGTTCCTGTACTTTTTTACCACCTTTAGCTAAATAACAATAAGTAACATTGTTTGATGTTGCAGGGTTTGGATAAATGGTAGAAACCAATTCCAAATCTTCAAACAAATAGCCCGTTTCTTCTAAAAGTTCTCTTTTAGCAGCATCAGCTGGGTTCTCATCCCCATCTATTACCCCACCCGGAATTTCTAACGAGATGATATCACCACTATGACGATATTGCTTTACCATAATAACTTTTTCATCCTCAGTAATGGCAACAACATTAACCCAATTAGGATATTCTAAAACATAATATTCTTTAGCAATTCTGCCATCAGGTAATTTACATTCATCAACTCTTAAAGTTGCCCAAGGGCGCTTTACAATATATTCAGAAGAACAAGTCTCCCATTTTTCTATACTCATGCTATAAAAATAAAAAATCCCGAATTATTTCAGGATTCTATAAAACAATTTGTGCTAATATGTTTTGGCACCTAACCACCTAACCACCTAACCACCTAACCACCTAACCACTACCAACTTCCACTACTTCCACCTCCACCAAAACTGCCACCACCAAATCCGCCGCCTCCGCCACCAAATCCACCTGATGAGCCACCGCCCCAACCACTATTTCCACCTCTACCCATACCGGCCAACATAGACCACCAAACTAAATCAGCAGCACCTCTTCCTCCAATCACGCTTCTTCCGCCATTTCCTCCGCCACCTTTACTTACGCCTAAGATAATAATGACTATTATAATCAGTATCACCAAGCCTACTGGGAAACCACGTCCTTTGCCCTTTATCGGTTTGTCATTTTTATACTCACCTTTAGTATAAGCAATAATAGCATTCGTTGCGGCATTTAAGCCTTCAAAATAACGTTCTTGCTTAAAATTAGGTTTTATTTCATTTTCAATAATCCTCTTGGTTATAGCATCTGGCAAAGCACCTTCCATACCATAACCTGTTTGTATGGTTATTTTTCTATCTCCTAAAGAAGCTAATAAAACAACTCCAGTATTTTTTTCTTTACCACCAACACCCCAGGCTCTGCCCAATTGGTATGCGTAATCATTAACCTCGTATCCATCTAAAGATTTTATCAAAACCACCGTTACCTGTATAGATGTAGAGTCATCAAAAGCTACAAGTTTTTGCTCTAGATGATTAATTTGTTCTGGCGATAAGGTACCTGTGTAGTCATTTACCAAAGTACTAGGTTGCGCTGGAAAATTTTGAGAAAATCCCGAAAAAGTAAAAAGAGTAATCAGAATTAATAAAAGTATTTTTTTCATTTTTTACGGGTTATTTCAAGAAAACAATATCATCAGATAGCTCATTCGTATCATCATCAGCATAAGGAAAAAACTTTTTCAGTTGTTTACCTGCTTCAATAATGCCAACACTTAAACCCTCGGCAATATCTCCATTTTTAAATTGTTCAAGCATCAACTCTTTGGTGCTATCCCAAAAATTCTCGGGTACCAAGCTATTAATTCCACTATCACCAATAATGGCAAATTTATGGTCCTCTATAGCTAAATAAACAAGTACTCCATTTTTCAATCTAGTCTTGTCCATTTCTAAATCAAAAAAACAGGCAACAGCTCTTTCATAAGCATCTATCGCACAATTTTTTTCTAGGCAAACCCTTATTTCTCCAGAGGTTGCTTTCTCTGCCCATTCTATAGAATGTTTAATTTTTTCTTGGTCCTTATCAGATAATTGTGGCATTTTAAACAATTAGATGTGAGTAAAGTAAAACGTGAGTTTCCTTAAGAAACTCACGCCAACATTTTTATTTTAGAATTTCACTTCCGGGGCTTTTTCAGCACCAGCCTCAGCAGCAAAGCTTCCTTTTGCTGTAAAGCCAAACATACCTGCAAAAATATTATTTGGGAAAGTTCTAATGTTTGTATTGTACTCTTGTACAGCTTGATTAAAATCTCTTCTGGCAACAGTAATTCTATTTTCTGTCCCTTCTAACTGCGCTTGTAATTCCAAAAAGTTTTGGTTGGCTTTTAATTGTGGATACTGTTCAGAAACAACCATTAATCTGCCTAGTGCTTGTGATAATTGACCTTGTGAAGCTTGGAATTTTTGAATAGTCTCTGGTGTTAATTTAGTAGGGTCAACCTGTACAGAAGTAGCTTTTGCTCTAGCTTCAATCACTTGCGTAAGCGTTTCTTTTTCAAAATTAGAAACTCCTTTTACGGTGTTTACCAAATTCGGAATTAAGTCTGCTCTTCTTTGGTACTGGTTTTCAACCTCACCCCATTGCGCTTTAACTTTTTCATCCAATTTAACAGAACTATTGTAACCGCAAGAACTCAATGATGTTGCAATAACAACTGCAAGAAATCCATAAAGTAATTTTTTCATTTTCTCGTTTTTTTAATTTTTTTCAATTTAATGTTTAGATTTCAATTTTCATACCTTTGTTACAATTTGGGATAAATACCCGACAAAATAGCATGAAAAAGGAAATTGAAATTGTTGTCCTTCCGGATGATATTGATAATCAAGAAAAAATTTTAGCTCAAATTTTAAATCAGACTTCTTTAAAAAAAGCCGATTTAAGCCACTTTAATATCAGAAAGCGCTCTATTGATGCTCGTGGAAAGCAAGTAGTATTCCGTTTAAAAGTAGAACTATATATTAAAGAAACACCTTCTTTAACCATCCAAAATATAAAGTATCAAAATGTCAGTAACGCTAAGCCAGTAATTGTAGTAGGAGCTGGTCCTGCCGGCCTATTTGCTGCATTAAGATTAATCGAACTTGGCTTAAAACCAATAGTTTTAGAAAGAGGAAAAGACGTTAAACAAAGACGTAGAGATCTCGCAAATATCAATAAACAAGGTTTGGTAAACCCCGAATCTAATTATTGTTACGGCGAAGGTGGCGCCGGAACTTATTCCGATGGTAAATTATATACGCGTTCTAACAAAAGGGGCGATGTTAATAAAATGCTCCAAATCTTCGTCGACCATGGCGCAACAAATGATATTTTGATAGATGCAAGACCACATATCGGGACAAATAAGTTGCCTCAAATTATAGTAGCTATCAGAGAAACCATACTCAATAATGGTGGCGAAATTCATTTTAATACCAAACTAACAGATATAGATTGTAAAGAAGGCAAGATTAGAAAAGTATTTACCAATCACGGAGAAATCACTACCGATGTTCTTATTTTGGCAACCGGGCATTCTGCCAGAGATATTTACCATCTACTTAGAGAAAAAGATATTTTAGTAGAGGCTAAACCCTTTGCTTTAGGGGTTCGTATAGAACATCCACAACATATTATAGATAGTTTACAATATCATTGCGATATCAGACATCCTAATTTACCTCCGTCTTATTATAGTTTGGTTGAGCAAATTGAAAATCGGGGAGTATTTTCATTTTGTATGTGTCCAGGTGGTATTATTGCACCTTGCGCAACAGATCATCATGAAATTGTTGTAAACGGCTGGAGTCCTTCAAAGAGAAATAATCCTTTTGCAAATTCAGGCACAGTAGTACAAATCAATATAGAAGATGTAAAAGGTGCCACTGACGATCCTTTCAAAATGCTTAATTTTCAATCAGAAATAGAAAAGCTAGCTTTCAAAATAGGAGGAGGAGATCTTAAAGCTCCAGCACAAAGAATGGTCGATTTTGTTGAGAGGAAAATTTCTAATTCTTTACCAGATAATTCATACCTACCGGGACTAACTTCTTCAAGTTTAGATGATGTTTTACCACCAATGGTCGCAAATAGATTAAGAAAGGCACTTCCTGTTTTTGGGGATAAAATGTTTAATAAAGATAAGAAGGTTGGATATTATACTAATGAAGCAGTCTTAGTAGGGGTAGAGTCAAGAACATCATCTCCAGTAAGAATCCCAAGGGACAAAGAAACTTTACAACATCCTCAAGTCAAAGGCCTATTCCCTTGTGCTGAGGGTGCTGGTTATGCTGGTGGTATAATTTCTGCTGCAATAGATGGTCAGGCTTGCGCCGATGCAGTATTCAATTTCTTAAAATAATCAATATGAAAAAGACTTTAATCTTGGGTGCTACTCCTAATCCATCAAGATATGCTTATTTGGCTGCCAATAAATTAGTAGCTCACGGTCATGAAATTATAAATGTGGGTATTAAAAGTGGTGAAGTTGCAGGTCGGCCCATAGAAAAACCAGAAAAAATTCATGCTGATATTGATACCATAACCATGTATGTAGGCGCTGCAAATCAACCAGACTTATACGATTATATATTAAAAACAAATCCCAAACGTATTATTTTTAATCCTGGTTCAGAAAATCCCGAGCTTGAGGAGCTCGCATTAGAGAAAGGAATTGCCACAGAAGAAGCTTGTACTTTAGTATTATTAAGTACTAATGCTTACTAATTTTTTATATTGGATATGTTATTTTCAACTTTTTCGATAAGATATTCAATGAGTTAGGATGTGAGGGATAAAAAGGTATTAAAAATATTTGTGATAAATAAAAAAGATATGCACCTTTGCAGCCCGCAAGGGGGGAATGTTTGAAATAGAGAGAGGGAAAGAGGGGAAAGATGTTTAGAGAAAATAGAGGGAGAAGCTAGAGAGAATAGAGGAGAAAATTTTTTCAAAAACATTTTGGTAATAAAATTAGAATGATTACCTTTGCAGCCCCGAAAGGGAGGAAGAGTTACAGCGATTGTAGCTAGTTAATAAAAGAGAAAAACTAGAAAGATAAGCAATTATCTGGAAGGAAATAGAAGCCAAACTGAGAAGGGCGGCGCAGAAGTTCTTTAAAAAGATATCATATAACGTAGCGACACTGAGAGATCAGTAACCTAGAGACGGAAGAAAACAAATATTAACGAAAGTTAGTATCAAACCACATTATACAATGGAGAGTTTGATCCTGGCTCAGGATGAACGCTAGCGGCAGGCCTAATACATGCAAGTCGAACGGGATTGGGACTT
>NZ_AULF01000021.1 GCF_000425145.1 Pedobacter glucosidilyticus DSM 23534 | reverse complement strand
CAATGGCCTACAATTAAACAATTTATATCTTGGTTAGGATTAGCTCCTGGTAAACATCAATCGGGTAAAATGAATAAAAGAAGCAAGAAAAAACCAATAACAAGAGCTGGGCAGATTTTCAAACAAGCAGCTCAAAGTCTTTTGATTAGTAAACAGCCCGGTTTAGGAGCTTTTGCAAGAAGGCTTAAATCCCGGAAAGGTTCAGGTATTGCAATTAAAGCCACAGCTAGAAAAATAGCGGAACTATACTATAGGATGTTTGATCAGGGAATGGATTATGTAGAGCAGGGAGTAAAGAAGTATGAAGAAAAACTAAAGCGGCAACAGTTGAACTTTGTTATTAAAAAAGCAAATGAGCTGAATTTGCAATTGATTGAAAATTAATATGTTACAAAAAACGTCAATGGTAACGAATGTGAAAGGTCCCATCATATAAGCCATGGGTTCTATTACCCTAATTTTTTAAGTATAAGTAAATCAAAATCCTGTTCATCCTCAAATCAAGCAAATCCTGATTCAGACAATTATCCAAGCTTATTAAGCGAAAAAATTTGCATGTGGGATGCTTCCTTCGTCAGCATGCCGGGGGTGGATAGGTTATAGCTTTCTCTTCTAAATGTTCATAGGCCGTACAAAATAAAAAAGGGGTGTATTTTCGTACACCCCTTAAACTGTTTTCATAAATAGTTTTACCTATCTATTGAACAATCATTTTAACAGATTGATTAATCTCGGCAGAGGATACTTTTAATATATAAACTCCTGCTGGTAATTTAGAGGAGACATCTATAGTATAAGTATGCTTGCCTTTAACAAAACGTATATCATTTTGCTCGTAAACTTTTTGCCCTTTAAGATCATAGATTTTAAAGCTAACCGGACCACCTTCTTTTAAAGAAAAATCTACATTAAACTTACCGTCTGATGGGTTAGGGTAAAGTTGTAAATTGCTAGCTTGGCTAGTTTCTGTTAGGTCTGATATCAATACTACATCATTAGTACCTTTAGGCTTAATAGCGTTAATGATGTTGTTATTAGTTATTGAAGGTTTTAACGCATTTATTAGTGTAGCTATTTTAGCATCCCCAGGCATTTTGTAGACTCTTGATTTTTTTTTTAAGTAAACTTCTCTTCCATAATAAATCCCAGTTTCTCCGGTAAACTCACCCATATGACTATTAAATGACCCTAGATTTGAATCCATACCAAAAAATACTGGGGCCATTTTGTAATTAAGAGTATCATTAGCATCTACCGCAATAGCAGTGAAATGATGTCCAAATATAAAAGTGAATTTACCATCCAGTCCTAAGTCTTCATAAATTTCATAATCCAAGTTAAAATTTTTTCCCATATTTGCACCTGCAACCTCAAGAGGTCTTCTTATATACCAACGCTTCTTTCCTCCAATATTTTTCACTAAAATTTCAAATATTAATATCTCAGAAAGTAAACTTGTCCTTAATCTGAAAGAAAATACCTTGCTTTCACTATTGAAATCAGAGAAATCTTGTGCATTAAAATCCGCAGTTATTATAAAGCAATTACCTTGATGTGGGGTCAATCGATTACGTACGGTACCAAAGCCAGCTGGACTTGCCGGTGAGGCTAAAAAATCAGCCTCTGTTATACCCAATGCTTTAGTTAAGTTACTCTGGGCTTTAAGCCCCAAAATAGACGAAAAAATAACCAACCCTATAATCAGGATTCGTCTTTTTATTATATGTTTTATATTTGTCATGATTTAATCGTTTAAAGGAATCCACTGGTCTGGGCGGTCTGTAGTAATGACTGCATGTTTAAAAAATGGTTTTTTAAGTAGCCATAAATGGTCTCCTCTTCTGTCGTTAACAGGATTTTTAATACCCCAAGAGCCCCACCTGTTTACTGTTCCTTTACCACCTACAGGTTCTTCCGAGAAAATACCTGCTCTTCTACCTGTCATACGATAAATATACTCCATCACATTATAGCCTTGGGGTACCATACTACCATCCGCAAATGAAAATGAATTGCTTAGCATAACAGATGTTTTACCATCAAAATCGTTAAAAAAATTAGTTTCATAATATAGTACGGTTTCATTATGTGCAAACCAATCATCTAAAAACTTCTGAATTTTCAGTGGATCATAAGCGCCAGAAATATCACCTTCCCTCTTCCATTGATTACTTGCGGCAATAATAGGTGCCCACAACACTTTATTAAACCTTTCAACAGGAACAAGGTTATCGCCTGTAGTAAGATTAGCTTTCAGTTCATTATAAGTAGCATAAGTTTTAATAGCCATATTTTTTAGCTTTGTTATGTCTGTACTATTTATAGCAAATTTTAAGTTATGATATAAGGATTGTTTTTTCTTAGAATCATCTTGCCAGCCACAAAGTTCTGTACATGATCCACCTGAGCCTTTAGGTTCTAGATTTTTCATATCTACGCAAACAATTAAATTATTATCAGCAGCGTAATTAATCAATTCCTCAAAAAACATAATTTTTTCTAAACCATCGTCTATACTCCTTGGCTTTTTAAGATTTAGCCCTTCTAAATAACTTTTTGTCTTATTATAAATCCTATTAGCGTTATTATTTTCATTTGTATATCTGGTTAAAATAAAATCATGGAAACAAGCTAAATCTTCAGGTTTACCCGATAGACTATCTACATACGTACCACCATCTCGCACATTAACGGGCATAATATCACTTTCTAAAACTTTTATGCCTAGGCTGTTTGCTGCTATCATTGCTCCTTTAGTATTCTCTTGATTGGTATTAGGTTTGCCCCAAACCCCACGATGTGCTTGTATCACAACATCTGTTTTGGTAACATCAGGAATACTCCTCACCTTATTAAGCTCATTACAAACACCTGTGTTACTATTATAACAGTCATGGTTGATAGTATAAGTTGTACCGTTAATAAAGTCTTTAGCATAAAGCGCTTCTGTACCGGGTGTTTTTACCATCCTAATGTCAGATAATTTGGCATTTCCTTCTAACGTAAGTGTAATGATTACATCAATGGGTTTACCCCATGTCCACCAAGCACCTACAATACGCTCTTCAGCGATATAGGCCATATTTTGATAAAAGTTTCTATTATCAGTTGATGCTATACCACAGTAGTAATCTCCTCTGAATGATTTATAATAAAAATAAGCTTCTTCTCCGGAATGTTGTAAAGTGCCATCTTGGATGTCTTGTTCAGTTACAAAAGATTTGTAAATAGTCCATCTACGGTTCTGTGCACCTCCGCATATAAGTGGTATTTGGATATAAAATGATTCTGCTGTTTCGACAGAAACAGAAAATTTAGTACTTGATGTTTTATCAGTTGTAAAAACTACAAATCCATGGTCTGCCTTAAAATGATAAGCATCTTTAAGATTATACTTTCTTTTTATTTGATAGGTGGTGGTTTGTGCAAATGTACTTTGGAAAAATAGAGCTATTACAAAGCAAAGTGCTAACCAACATTTTATTAATTGTTTCATAATAAAATTTTAAAAGTGAATTATTTCTTTTCTAATATTTCTAAACGTTGCATTAACTCGGCAACTAATTTATTTTGATTATCAATTTGTTTTTTCTGATCTATGGTATGTAAAGTTAGCTCCTCAATAGTTTTTACCATACGTTTAGTCATGTCTGTAACTGTAAAACCATTATCTTCTATTTCTTTAGCAGATGGCATGGTAGGTAAATGGCCATTTTCTTTAATAGATTGTTCTATTGTAGTAAGGCTTGGTAATTTATAGTCTTTGTGAAATACATAATCTGGCCAATCTGTAGTGTTTGCAATAGCAAAGTCTTTACTCACAATTCCTTCTTCTACCCAAAGTAAATAGTCTGTATAATTAGAATCAACAAGGCTTGTAAAACCTTGCTCAGTACCATCATTTTCTGAAATGTAAACCCGGCCGTCAAAATGAGCTACTGTACCGGGTATTATATTTGGAGACCCAACTGAAAGGCTTTTCACTATTTCTACATTTCCATCATTCTGGATAATAAATCTTTTATTTCCTGCCCCGGTAAGATCCAATCCATTTCCATAATCAGCAATTGAAAACTCACCTTCAATTCCGTCATCCCCATCAACTCCAATTAAAAAGGACTTATTCACACTTGAATAACCACTATTAAATCTTGCTATAATTACTCCAGACGTTTGGTGATCTCTATCTATACGTAGAACATCTCCTCTCATGTGTAATTTTCTTTCTGGATTAGCTATTCCAACACCAACATTTCCTCCTAAATAATTTATATCAGAACCACTTAAAGTCCATGGGCTGGTACCTCCGCCTCCACCAAAACTTACCACTTCTCCATTTAGCCTATATTCTGTGGCATTTATTGCGCCTGTTACATCTAAACGCCATTTCGGGTTTAGAGTTCCAATACCAACAGCTTTACTACCTGGTTCCATTGCCATAATTACATTGGTGTGCTCTTGGTTTGTATTGGCTGATTCTGATATACTATTCCAATCCCAAGCCCCATTTGCAAATACTAAACGATCTAATCCTCTGAATGGTAATGATAGATTTTGACCTACATAAGTTAGCTCGATTTTCTCGTTTCCATAAGCATTTTCATACCACTCAATTTTTGAACCTTTTCTACCTGCACCATTAGGCATAGTAAACCGTATATCACCATCTGATATATCAAGTTTTGATGCAGGAGCTATAGTGCCAATACCAATTTTGCCATCAGACAGAATATTAAAAATATTATCTGTAAGGTTATTATTTATTTTAAAAGCACCATTCGTATTAATGAAATTCCAATAAGGAGATGTAGTAGCACTTCTAATTCTCATAAAAGAGGTTGTGCTTCCTCCGTTTTTGTTGATTTCAAAAAACTGGTTCGTTGTCCCTGTAGCATCAATAGTTTGTGCGTTAATTTGTGTTTGGCTAATGATACCTAAACCGATAGTCATCAGAAATAATTTGAGTTTTGTAATTTTCATTGACATAATTTTTTAGATTTTATTAATAATATTCGTGTAACGTTTCTGATAGGTAAAAACCCTAACACTTTTCTTAATTATTTTTTAAATTTTTATATATTACTTGTTTTATAGGTGTTTAATAAGTTTTTTAGGCTATTTTAGGGTTAAGCTACAACCATAAAATAGCTGTTATAACTATCTTCTTTGAATTTAGCCTTCTAAGCTTCACAAAATGCTAAGGTTCAGAAAACACCTTTCAAGCTTTAATAGCTAGGATTAATTATTCATAAAAACTTAGCATCATCTTTACAATAGCAGGCAGTTTTGAGGATATTATTTTTTAACTTTATCGGTTTAATTTATATCCAATGAGAGCCTCTTATTTGCTTATTTGCTTGCTAGTACCCATTCTTTTATTTGCACAACAAAAACCCCAACCTCCAAAAGCCAGCACCCCTGCCCGCCCAAAACTGGTGGTTGGCTTAGTGGTAGACCAAATGAGATGGGATTACCTTTATCGTTACGCATCCCGTTACGGAGAAGGAGGTTTTAAAAGATTATTAAAAGAAGGTTTTTCTTGCGAGAACGCCCATATTGGATATGCAACTACGCAAACAGCTTGTGGCCATGCCAGCATTTATACAGGCTCTGTACCCGCCATTAACGGTATAACGGCTAACAATTGGATAGAGCAAAATAGCGGTTATGATATGTATTGTACAGAAGATACCACGGTAAATACGGTAGGTAGTACATCAGACGCTGGTAGAATGTCGCCTAAAAATCTGTTAAGTTCTACCATTGGCGATGAATTAAAACTAGCTACCAATTTCAGAGCTAAAGTTATTGGCATCGCTTTAAAGGATAGAGGGGGAATACTTCCGGCCGGTCATAGTGCCAACGCAGCTTACTGGTTTGATGATTTAACGGGCTCTTGGATAAGTTCTACCTATTATATGCAAGATTTACCAACATGGGTAAAAACTTTTAACAACCAAAAATTGGTAGATAAATATTTAACACAAGATTGGAATACCCTTTATCCAATCAACACTTATGTGCAAAGCAGCGTAGATGACAATAAGTATGAAGGAAAATTTAAAGGCGAAGCAAAACCGGTTTTCCCCCATAAAATACCTCAAATAAAAGGGTCTGATTTTAATACCATCAGAAATACACCTTTTGCCAATACCCTAACTTTAGATTTTGCAAAAGCTACCGTAAAAGAAGAAAAGCTTGGCGTCGATGATATTACAGATTTATTAGCCGTAAGCTTATCCAGTACAGATTATATTGGTCATCAGTTTGGTCCAAACTCGATAGAGATAGAAGATACTTATTTAAGGTTGGATAAAGACTTAGAAGTATTTTTAACTTATTTGGATAATACCGTAGGCAAGGGAAATTATACTTTTTTCTTAAGTGCTGATCATGGCGCAGCGCATAACCCTAATTTTTTAATTGATAACAAGATTAATGCTGGCTATTTCAACACCAGAACCATCTCTAAACAATTAAACGAGCTTTTATTTACTAAATACCAAGTTAAAGGTTTAATAAGAGCTATTACCAATTATCAGGTAAATTTCAACTATCAGGCTATTGAAGCTAGCAAAATTGATATAGATGACTTAAAAAAAGACTGTATCCATTTTCTTAAAAAGCAAGAAGGAGTATCTTTTGTGGTTGATTTAGCCAATGTGAACGAAGGTGCTGTACCTGCTAAGTTGAGAGAGAAAATCATCAACGCTTATCATATAAAAAGAAGTGGCGAGCTACAAATTGTATTAGACCCGGCATGGTTTCAAGGTTATGGCATAACCGGAACATCGCATGGAGTTTGGAATCCTTACGATACGCATATCCCGATGGTATTTATGGGATGGGGAATTAAACAAGGCATCAGCAACAGAACCGTTTCTATGAGTGATATTGCGCCTACCATTTCTGCTTTATTACGCATACAAGAACCTAATGGTAATATTGGCGATGTAGTTACCGAAGCTTTAAAATAACATGAAGAAATTTGTTGATACCTTACATTACCTCACACAAGATTTACCTCATATCAGTCATATAGCACAGGTAGAAATGGCCTGTTCGCAAGGCGCAAAATGGGTGCAATACCGTTGCTTATCTAAATCTGATGAGGAGATGCTAGCAGAAATCCATCAAATAGCTAGTATTTGTGATGATTGGGGCACAACTTTAATTGTTACCAACCATATACACTTAGTGCATCAGGCAGATATACAGGGTGTTCATATAGAAGATATGGATGCTGATGTTTCTTTGGTAAGAGCACAAATTGGTGATGATAAAACCTTAGGTGCATCTGCCAATGATTTAGCAACCATCCTCAAACACATCCAAAACGGGGCTGACTATATAGGTTGCGGACCTTTTGGCCATACCGAAACAAAACCCAATAATTGCCAACATTGGGGTATCCAAGGTTATGCAGAGGCTGTAACTGCTTTAAAGCAAGCAGGAATTGATTTCCCACTGATTGCAGCAGGTGGTGTTGGTTTAAATGATGTAGCAGATTTGCTAAAAACTGGCATTAAAGGTGTAGCAGTATCAGCAGCAGTTAACAAAGCCGAACATCCGGCAGAAGCCTTTAAGCAATTTTACAACCTCTTACATTAATTTATGTCTTCTCATCATATCATCCGCGAAAAGCAAGAACCAGCCTTGTTTATTTTAAACATGAGTGGCTTTGATGAGGAATACTTAGGGCAGTTGTTAGAATGGTCTCCAACCGTTATTGTACATGCTGCTATTTATGACCATGTTGTTTCTTTAGGCATTAAAATAGATGTTGTGGTAAGCAAAGAAGATGTTTCTTTTGCGCTTCAAGAGCATATAAAAATTATTCCTTGCGGCGATGATGATGTAACTACAGCTGTATTAAAATATCTGGTTGCGCATGAATATCCATCGGTAAACATCATTACCGATACTTTTTTGGCTAAAGACTATTTGTTGTTTGTTGATTATTTAGACTTGGTAGTTTTTGCTGATGGTAAAAAAATGTTTCCCGTGAAACCCGAGTTTAGTAAGTGGAAACCAGCTCAAGAAAATATTTACATTTTGCAAGAAGCTGTTCAATTAAGTGTAAAAGGTTTAAATTTGATAGCAAACAACCATTATCAAACAGAGAAAGATGGCTTTTATAGTTTGTCTTTTCAACAACCTTTTATTTTTATAGCTGAAGATTTATAATGGAAATAAGAAAAGCAGCTTTGCATGATTTACCTCTCATACAACAGCTGGCTCAAGAAATTTGGTGGCCAACTTATGAGGCTTATATCAGTGAAGCGCAAATAAGCTTTATGCTTACGCAGATTTATCATCTGGATGCTTTAAAAGCTCAAATGGCCGAAGGGCATTCTTTTATTCTCCTTTATCAGGATGAAAAAGCAGTAGGATTTAGCAGTTATTCTTTTTCTCAGACAGTTTGTAATATTCATAAACTGTACATTTTACCCGATTTGCAGGGGATGGGAGCTGGTAAGCAAATCATGAATTATATTGGCGCAGAGGCTTTTGTGCATGGTGCTACTTTATTACGTTTAAACGTAAATAGAAACAATCCAGCTTTACATTTTTACCAAAGACTAGGCTTTCATATTGCTGAAGAAGTAGATATTCCTTACCACGAGTTTATCTTGAATGATTATATCATGGAAAGGCATATAGAAGACGCCGACTGTTAATGTGGCAGGTGTTTTTTTGCTTATATTAATAAATAAAGCAATTTTGGCGTTCTTTTGTGCAGAACAAATACAAAATTTCAGCGTTTTGTAATAAAAACATTTCTAATGTTGTTTAGGAATACAATTTGATTAATTTAAACCAAAATATATAGAAAATGGGATTAATACTTTTTATAGGCATTGCTATTATAAGTTTTATAGTACAATGGAGATTTAAAAGCAAGTTTAAACAATACTCAGAAATTGCTTTGAGTTCTGCCTTAAGCGGAGCCGAGATAGCTAGGAAAATGCTTGCAGACCACGGTATAAACGATGTAGAAATTATATCTGTTGACGGCCAGTTAACAGACCATTATAACCCGGCAGATAGAACGGTAAACCTTTCTCCGGATGTTTACCACGGTAGAAGCATTGCAGCAGCAGCAGTAGCAGCACATGAGTGCGGTCACGCTGTACAGCATGCCAGAGCTTACAGCTGGTTACAATTTAGATCTGCTATGGTGCCTGTAGTAAGCGTAGCTTCTAATTTGGTACAATGGATATTATTAATTGGTGTGATGCTGATGGCTTTTGGTAATAATCCAATTGTTTTAGCCGTTGGAGTTGGTGCACTAGCTATTTTAACGGTATTTAGTTTTGTTACTTTACCTGTAGAGTTTGATGCTAGCAAAAGGGCATTGGTATGGCTACAAAGTAACAAAGGTATTATGCAAACCAGTGTAGAGCATGACCAAGCTAAAAACGCTTTATGGTGGGCAGCTATGACTTATGTTGTTGCAGCATTATCATCATTAGCTACTTTAATGTATTATGCTATGATGCTATTTGGTAGAAGAGACTAACATTTCCCTTAAAAGGATAATTTAAGAGGAGCATTTTTTATAAGATGCTCCTCTTTGTTTTTAAAGAGTTTAACCGGGTTTAAGATGCTCATGCAGGGTTTTCCTGAGTTTATCTATACTATCCATTTGTACTTTTTGAATGTCGAATAAATTCTTCATTTGCTCGGTAATCAATAAATCTATTTTATCATGTAATGTTCTGATTTCAATTTCTGCTTTAAGATTGATCATATAATCTTGTTCTGCTCTTAATCTATCTCTTTCTTCCTTTCTGTTTTGGCTCATCATGATGATAGGGGCTTGTAGTGCCGCAATACAAGAAAGCATCAGATTTAATAAAATAAAAGGATAAGGGTCAAAACCATGATTTTTAAGTAACAAAACGTTTGTACTTATCCAAATAAGGATAATGATAGAGAAGGTGATGATAAAACGCCAGCTACCTCCAAAAGAAGCCACACGATCGGCCATTTTTTCTGCCAAACTTAAATCCTGGTTGTTTTTTAATTTTTCCGAGATGAGTTCTTCCTCTTCTAAAGCTTTTAAAACAATATCATGTAGTTTAGCGAGATTACCATTACTAGTTTCAAGTATGGTACGGTAATTAATTTTATGATTCATGATGAATGATTTGTAGAAAATTACGTAAAGATTTCGAGTTCAGCTAAGCTTTTATTTAACGAGGTTTCTATTACGCATATCATCTCCATCGCGAAAAAGAAAATCAGGTAAATAAAAGCCGCTTAATGGTTTAAAACCATTCGGGTTCATTTTAGTATTTTTGGTAAATCTCTTTTACATGGAATATATCATTACAGCAGTTATTATATTACTCGTAGCCGTTTTTCTTTTCCTTAAAAAGCCGTCATCAAATACCCATGATCATTTATTGAACGAGTTTAAGACAGAAAACGAGCAGTTAAAAATTAACCTTGCGGTATGTCAGCAACAACAAATAAGCTTAGCAGAAGAAAAAACTGCTGTCATGAATCTCTTAAAAGAAGAAAAGCAGGATGCTGAGTTTAAATTTTTAGGTAGGATAAATGCCTTAGAAGATGATAAAAAAGAGCTTCAAGATATGTTAAATGCCGAGCATAAGAAAATTGCAACATTGGAAGAATCTTATAAAGCTCAGCAGCAGCGTTTAGAAGAACAAAAACACTATATGGCAGAGTTGCAGCAGCGTTTCAAAACTGAGTTTGAAAATGTTGCCAACCAAATCCTGAAAGAAAAAACTAAAGAATTTACAGAGGTCAATAAATCCAATCTGGATATCTTATTAAATCCACTAAAAGAGAATATTAAGGCTTTTGAACAGAAAGTAGAACAAACGTATAAAGTAGAGGCTACCGAACGTTTCACGCTGAAAGGTACCATAGATGAGCTCATTAAACAAACTAAACTGATACAAGACGATGCCAATAACCTCACCAAAGCTTTAAAAGGTGATCATAAAAAGCAAGGTAACTGGGGCGAGATGGTTTTAGATAAACTTTTAGAAGGCTCGGGTTTAATAGAGGGCATTAATTATACTAAACAAGCGGGTTTTATTGCCGAAGATGGTAATCGTTATCTGCCCGATATTTTATTAAATCTGCCAGAAAATAAGCATATCATTATAGATGCTAAAGTTTCTTTAGTGGCTTATGAAAAACTGGTAAACTGCGATGAAGAAGCAGAACGTGAAGCTTTAACCAAATTACATGTAAATGCTATAAAAAACCATATCCAAGGTTTAAGCAATAAAAACTATCAGGATTTATATCAAATTAACTCGCCAGAATTTGTGTTGTTATTTATCCCTATAGAGTCTTCTTTTGCTATTGCCGTACAGTACGATCAAGAGTTGTTTGACTTTGCATGGAAGAAAAAAGTGGTTATTGTAACGCCATCAACACTATTGGCAACTTTAAAAACGGTAGCTTCTATCTGGAAACAAGAACAACAAACCAAAAATGCCATAGATATTGCTACAAAAGCAGGCGCTTTGTACGATAAATTTGTAGGCTTTGTAAGCGATATTCAGAAAATTGGCGATAGCTTAGATAAATCTCAAAAAGCTTATCAAGATGCTTTAGGAAAATTAAGCACCGGTAATGGTAATTTGGTTACCCGGGCAGAACAGCTGAGGAAACTGGGTGCCAAAACTTCTAAATTATTGGATGATAAATTGATAGAAGAGTAATTTTTAGATGACGTAAAAGAACATCTAAAAATATCTCAAACATATTACATGGCAATTTCTTTCTGTATAGGAACAAGTACTAAATTTATCATACACACTAACTAACTGTACAGAAATGAAAAAAATTAATCTATTTTTTAGTATTACAGCCGTTGTACTTTCGGCATGTAACAGTACCAAACAACATGATATGATAGCCCCGGCAGAAAAAATAAATGAATTAGCTTATCCAGATACTAAAAAAGAAAGTGTAAAAGACGATTATTTTGGAACCATCGTAGAAGACCCATACCGTTGGTTAGAGGATGATGTATCGGCCGAGACTAAAGCCTGGGTACAAGCCCAAAATAAAGTTACACAGAACTATTTAGCCCAAATTCCATACAGAGAAGAAATTAAAAATCGCTTATCAGAGCTTTGGAATTACGAAAAATTCTCGGCCCCGTTTAAAGAAGGTGTTTATACTTATTTCTATAAAAACGATGGCTTACAAAATCAAGCTGTATTATACCGTCAAGCTGATGGAAAAGAACCTGAAGTATTTCTAGACCCTAATAAATTCTCTGCCGATGGTACTAGCTCTTTAGCAGGAATAAGTTTTTCTAAAGATGGTAGTTTGGCGGCTTACCAAATATCAGAAGGTGGCTCAGACTGGCGCAAAGTTGTAGTTCTTAAAACACAAGATAAGGCGATTGTTGGTGATACATTGATAGATGTTAAATTCTCGGGCTTGGCATGGAAAGGAAATGAAGGTTTCTACTATAGCAGTTATGATAAACCTGTAGCCGGAAGTCAATTATCGGGTTTAACCCAATACCATAAATTGTATTTTCATAAACTTGGTACTTCGCAAAAAGAAGATGTTTTACTTTTTGGCGGTAACCAAACCCCAAGAAGATATATCGGTGCAAACCTTACAGAAGATGAACGCTTCTTAATCATTTCTGCTGCAAACTCTACCACTGGTAACGAGCTTTATATACAAGACTTAAGCAAACCTAACAGCGCCATTGTTAAGGTGGTTGATAATTTTGACAATGAGCATCAAGTAATTGGCAATAAAGGCGATGTTTTATACATCCAAACCAATTTAAATGCTCCAAATTATAAAGTAATAACAGTTAATGCTGCCAATGCAAGTCCTAAAAACTGGAAAGATTTGATTCCTGAAACCCAAAATGTATTGAGTGCTGGTACAGGAGGCGGAAAAATTTTTGCTAACTATCTTAAAGACGCAACTTCTTATGTAGTACAATTTAGCATGGATGGTAAGAAAGAGAAAGAAATAGAATTACCTGGTGTAGGTACTGCTTCTGGTTTTGGCGCTAAAGAAACAGAGGATGAGTTATACTATACTTTTACTTCTTACATCTATCCACCAACGACATTTAAATACCATATTAAAAGTGGTAAATCAGAAGTTTATAAAGCATCTGCTGTGAAATTTGACCCTTCTTTATACGAGTCTAAACAAGTTTTTTACACTTCTAAAGATGGCACCAAAGTACCTATGATTATCACTTACAAAAAAGGTGTAGAGTTAAATGGCAAAAACCCAACGCTTTTGTACGGTTACGGCGGATTTAGTGTGAGTCTAACACCGGCATTTAGTACCGCAAATATTATTTTATTAGAGCAAGGTGGAATTTATGCAGTACCAAATTTACGTGGCGGTGGCGAGTACGGTGAGAAATGGCACATTGCAGGTACTAAAATGCAAAAGCAAAATGTATTTGATGATTTTATTGCTGCTGCCCAATACCTGATAGATCAAAAATACACCTCAACTGATTATTTAGCTATTTCTGGGGGCTCTAATGGCGGGTTGTTGGTTGGGGCTTGCATGACACAAAGACCAGACTTGTTTAAAGTTGCTTTCCCGGCTGTTGGTGTTTTAGATATGTTACGCTATCATCAATTTACGGCTGGCGCTGGTTGGGCTTATGATTATGGTACAGCAAACGATTCTAAAGAGATGTTTGATTATTTAAATAAATATTCTCCTTACAGCGCATTAAAATCAGAAACATCCTACCCTGCAACTATGGTAAGTACTGCAGACCATGATGACCGTGTAGTACCCGCACACTCGTTTAAGTTTGCTGCTCGTTTACAAGAATACCATAAGGGTACGGCACCTGTTTTAATTAGGATTGAGACCAATGCCGGACATGGCGCTGGTAAACCAACTTCAAAAATTATAGAAGAACAAGCAGATAAATGGGCTTTCATGTTCCAAAACATGGGGCTTAGTTATCAGGTTGTTAAATAAGCGTTATTGCTGATTTTCTAAATATTTATGAGCAGCGTCTTTTTCTTAAAGACGCTGTTTTTATTGCCTTTTTTGTATTAAAATACACTAATTATAGCCAATACTTTTTTTATTTTCAGAAGCTTTCTATCTTAGGATATGGCCTGGGGCATTTCACCTAAAAAAACAGCACAAGTTCCATTGCATGGTTTTGGAACCGATAAGTATTTAGCAATAGTTTTTAATGCTTTTGAAAATTTAAATTGGAAGGTAAGCTATGCCGATGATAAAGGATTAATAGCTTATACACCCATTTCATGGGAATCCTATTCAGAGCAGATTACCGTAGTTATAGAAAATGAAGTAGCTTATCTCAAAAGCGAATGCGTAGGTTATCAAGCCTTTTTGTATGATTACGGTAAAAACGAAAAAAATATAGACTTACTGATTACCGAGATTGAGTATTGTGCTTTCCATATCCAAACAGATATAGAAGGGAATATTCTAAGGTTTAAGGATAGTTTTTACCAGCATCCGGGCATAAATTTGTCTTATACACCGCTTGGAGCTAAAGATAAGTTTACCCATTTAGGCACCATATTTATCCCTAGAAAAAATTATCAGGTAACACCTGTATTGATAGCTGTTAACTGCCTAGTTTTCATTTTGCAGCGTATTATTTTTTCTGCTTATGTGTTTTCGCTCAATAAAAAAGGAGTCGAAGATATTCCAGAGAAAAGTGCGGCTTTCTCGAAAATAGTATTTGGCGGTATAGAGCGTAATTTGGTTCTGAATGGAGAATACTGGCGATTATTTACTGCCTGTTTCTCTCATGGCTCTGTTAATTATATTTTCTTTAACATGATTTTCTTGGCCTACATCGGTTCTATTATAGAAGGCAGGGTTGGCAAATGGAACTTTTTAGGCTTATACCTCATGACAGGCATCTGCGCAAGCATTACCTCTATTGGTTTTAGGTACGAGGAAATGGGAGTAGGCGCTTCTGGAGCCATAATGGGTATGTTTGGTGTTTTTTTAGCTTATTTAAGTACCAACTTTTTTGATACTAAAGCTAGAACCGCATTTTTGATAAGTACAGTATTGATAAGCATCATTACTTTATGGCCTAGCGGGGAAGGGATAGACCATGCAGCCCATTTTGGAGGTTTTATTTCTGGTTACATCTTCGGGATTTTCTCGTATTGGGCTTACACTAAGGCAGAGCGCACTAAACGCTATTTTATAAGGACAGTGAGTTATATTTTGATACTTTTGGCAGTATCATCTTGGGTATTTTTTATGCCTAAATATGATTTGGAAGCCTTCAGAAAATCAAAAGATAAAATGATGGTCGACTTAAACCTTATTTCTTCTTACTTTTACGCTTCTGATTATGATACGCTCACAAAAGCCGAGCGGATTGTCTTACTAGAAACCAAGATGATTCCTGTCATAAGAAAGAATGAAATTGTGCTGAAGGAATTAAAGAATACTCCTTTACCATCAGAAGAAGAAAAAGATGCAAAACAGTTCTTCAAATACTATGGTAATAAGCTTAAAATTTACGAGTTATTGTATAAAGAGTATAAAACAGATCATCCTGCATACAGGACGAAAATGCAACAACTCACAGATGAAATTTACAAGCAAGAGGAAGAATAGCAGAAATTAAACATTAAAACATCAATGGGAAGATTTAAATTATTATTAATAGTGCTGTTATGTAGCACAGGTGCTTTTGCACAAGGGTTAATTGGCTACATGAACAATGCAAGCGATTTTTTTGATAAGCTAAATCAGCGCAAATTTGAAGAAGCTCAAGGTTTTTTTGCCGATAGTTTGAAAACGAAAGTTCCACCAGCAACCTTAAGCGCCGTTTGGAAACAAATTACAGCCCGTATGGGTAATTTAACTTCTATTGATGGCGCAGAAAACCGTAGTCAGGATGATTTTCAATCTGTAATTTTAAATTGTTCTTTTGAAAAAGGTAGTCAGCCTTTTCAGTTTGTATTTAATAAAGATCAAAAACTGATTGGGTTTTTTATAGCTGCAAAGCCAAATATCCCAACATATAAATTACCCGCTTACGCTGATACTGCTAGCTATAAAGAAGAATTTATCACCATTAAATCTGGCACACATGAGCTTCCCGGTATCTTAACAAAACCAAAAACAGGAGAAAATTTCCCTGTGGTGATATTGGTGCATGGTTCTGGTCCGGCAGATATGGATGAAAGCGTTGGCGCACAAAAGCCTTTTAAAGATTTAGCGCTTGGTTTGGCTTCACAAGGGATAGCCAGTATCAGGTATGTAAAACGCACCACTTTATATCCACAAGAATTTTCAAAATCTTTTACCTTAAAAGAAGAAACCATTGAAGATGCTGAGGCAGCTTTAACCTTTGCTAAAACTCTTCCAGAAATAGATAAAACACAGCTTTACATTTTTGGGCATAGTTTGGGCGGTATGGTAGCACCACGTTTGGCTACCCAAAACCCAGATGTAAAAGGTATTATCTTAGCAGCAACACCAGCAAGAAAGTTTACCGATATTATTATCGAGCAAAATAAATACTTGTTTGAGCAAAGCAAGGATACTACAAAAGCTACTAGAGCTAGTTTAGATAAAGCTTTAAAAGATATACAGCAAGTAGCCAACTTAAAAGCAGGGGTTTTACCTGCCGATTCGGTGATGCTTGGTCTACCTGTTTCTTATTGGCTAGATATCAATAACCTAAATCAAGTAGAAACGGCAAAAAAATTGAAGACCAAAGTATTGGTGATACAAGGTGGAAATGATTTTCAGGTGAGTACTACAGACTATAACGAATGGCAAAAGGCATTGAAAAATAAGAAAAACGTTAGCTTTAAATTTTACCCCATGCTTAATCATTTATTTAGTTTTGTTTCTGAAAAAGGTACCGCCAGCCAATACCAACAAGTGGCTAATGTTGATGCCGTTTTAATTAATGATGTAGCAGCTTGGATAAAGCAATAATATGATTCAGATACAGATTTTTGTAAACAACCCTTATCAGGAAAATAGCTACATTCTTTATGATGAAACTAAAGAATGTGTGATTCTAGACCCTGGCATGTATACCGCTGCAGAGCAAAACGAGGTGGTAAACTTTATCAAGGAAGAAGGTTTAAAGCCAGTTTTATTCCTCAACACCCATTGCCATATAGACCATGTTTTGGGCAATAAATTCATTTTTGATCATTATGGTTTAAAGCCGCAATTTCATAAAGGAGAGCTTCCGGTATTACAGGCAGTACCTGCTTATGCCCCACAACAGGGTTTTAGGTACGAGCTATCGCCAGAGCCAGAAGTATTTTTACCAGAAACAGGCTTTATAAACTTTGGTAATAGTAGTTTAGAGTTAGTTTTTGCCCCTGGGCACTCGCCGGCACACCTTTGCTTCTTAAGCCGAGCAGATAAATTTATGATAGGTGGCGATGTTTTGTTTAGGGGAAGCATTGGTCGTACAGATTTACCCGGAGGAGATTATCAAACCCTCATCAATAGTATCCAAAATAAGGTATTTACTTTGCCAGATGATATTGTAGTTTACCCGGGGCATGGTCCTGAAACTACAGTGGGTTATGAGAAACAGTATAATCCTTTTTTTAATAGGTGAATGCATCATTCTACATAGCTAAGCGGTATTTATTCTCAAAGAAATCTACCAATGCTATCAATATGATATCTGGCATTTCTATGCTGGGTGTATTTATTGGTAGTGCAGCCTTAATCATCATTTTATCGGTATTTAATGGTTTTGAAGGCTTGGTTTTATCTATGTATGATAGCTACTCGCCACACCTCAAAGTAGAAGCTGCCAAAGGTAAAAGTTTCAACCCGCAAACACCTTTTTTTATACAGCTAGAAAGCAATGCTCAAATTTTTTCTTATACCCAAGTTTTACAAGAAAAAGCTTTATTGAGGTATGATGATTTACAGTTTATAGGCAAAGTAAAAGGGGTAAGTAAAGATTTTTTAAAGAATAACCTTCTGGATTCTTCTTTGGTACAGGGCGAATTTGTTTTAGGAGATTCTTCTCAACAGTTAGTGGTTATTGGGGCTACGGTACAATATGTTTTAGGAGTAAATATCAATAACCCATTAAAGAGATTAGAAATATATTCGCCTAAAAAAGGCACACAAAGTGCATTTACCCCTGCCGATGAGTTTGTGGCAGCTTATTTACAGCCCGTAGGTGTTTTTCAAACGCAACAAGAAGAAAGCGATATGGTAATTGTGCCTTTGGAAACTGCCCGTACTTTATTGCAAGAAGCAAAAAATGTATCTGCTATAGAGATTTTTCTAAAAGATGAAGAACAGGTAGAGGCTTTTAAAAAGTATCTGGAAAAGAACTTAGGAAGTGCTTTTATTGTGAAAAATCGCATACAACAAAATGCCTTGCTTTATAAAATCTTAAACTCAGAAAAATGGGCTATCTATCTCATCCTAACTTTTATACTGGTTATCGCTATTTTTAACATTATTGGTTCTTTAACCATGCTGGTGATAGATAAAAGAAGAGATATTGCCATTTTAAATAGTTTAGGCGCATCAAAAACCATGATTAGTAGAATATTTCTTTATGAAGGTTTGATGATAGCCATGTTGGGTTGTATTTTAGGTCTTTTAGCAGGTTTAGCGTTTTGTTTGCTACAGCAGGAGTTTGGTTTAATTAGCATGGGGCAAGCCAATTTATTGATAGATGCTTATCCAGTAAAGCTTAAAATAGCAGACTTCTTTTTGGTATTTATGACTGTGTTTACCATTTCTTTTATTGCAGCTTTTATCAGCTCAAGGTTAAGTATCAAAAGGTTTGAGAAGTTAAAAGAAGATTTATAAAAAAAGGGATGATTTTAAAACCATCCCTTCTCGGTGTAAACACCTATCAATAACCATCAATAATTATTCTCTTTTCGTGTTTATGATCTCTCTCTTTACTACCTCTATTCTCACAACAACAAATCTCACGGCACCTGAATAAACACTATCCTTTAAGCACTTCTCCCTTAAATTATTGACAGTAATTTTCTGTTTTTTACCAGTTATCACGAAGCATTTGCCAGATTAAAGAAAAAGGCCAAATACCCTGTATTTCTTTCTCTACCATTTCATCAGCCTTGGCTTCTTTTGCTAAAGAAATATGTTTTATGCTGATGTGATGTTCTTGCTGCATGATATCCTTTTTGGTATATCAAATTTCGTCATAATAACTTTATAGTAAAAAGCGATAATAATGATAAGGATATAAGCAAAATCTATATCAGGTTAAAAAAATAGACTTATTATAATTTGGAATGATTCTTTTATCCTGCGCCGTTTGAAAAAGCTGCTGAATAGCTTTACGACCTTCTGCACCTAAATCAACCGAAAATTGGTTTACATATAAAGAGATGTGTTTATACATGACTTCCTCACTCATTTCCTGGGCATGAGAGCGTATATAATCCAAGCCAGATTTCGGATTTGCAAAAGCAAATTCTACAGATTTTCTTATCAAACGGTTAACCTTTAGTTTTACTTCCTCTGGTAAAGAACGTTTAATCACAATACCACCTAAAGGAATGGCTGATTGGGTGGTCTTCTCCCAATAATCGCCTAAATCCATGATTTTTTTTAAACCTTTTTCATGATAAGTAAAGCGGTTTTCATGAATAATAAGGCCTAAATCTATTTCTCTATTTAATAGCTTTTGCTCTATTTGCGAGAATACAATTTCTTGTTTGTTTTGTAGTTGTGGATAAGCAACACCCAATAAAAAATTAGCCGTAGTATATTTTCCAGGGATACCAACTTTCAATAAATCTGGCTTTTGTTGGATAAGGCTTTCATCAAAATCTTGGTTAGCAATTAATAAAGGGCCTACACCAAAACCTAGGGCACTGCCAGCATCAAGCAAAACGTAATTTTCTAAAGCGTAAGCAAAAGCATGGTAGCTTAGCTTGGTAATATCCAACTGCTGGTTAAAAGCTTTCTGGTTTAATGTTTCAACATCATCATAAGAAACCTCAAAATCTAAGCCTTCGGTATCTATTTTTTTATGGATAAGGGCATCAAATATAAAAGTATCATTGGGGCATGGCGAGAAGCCTAAGCTTAGTTTCATGTGTTTGGTATTTTTTTAAAGCTAGTCAAATCAAAAGCATTATTTAAGCACTTTTAAGTATGTACTTAGCCATTCATTTAAATTCTTAACAGCTAAAGGGATGTTCCAGTTTGCTTTATTTCTTTTTTCTACATAATTAGAAATGGCTCTCACCTGCATACCAGCCACACCTGCTTCTTCGCAAGCGTAAAAGAAAGCTGCGCCCTCCATACTTTCTGTTTGAGGGAATAAACGTTCTTTTACATCCTCAATACTATCTTCATTGCCATGTACTTTATTAACGGTAATGGCTGTAACTTTCTTTAAATCGGTTTGGAAAACATCATGTAATTGTTCTAAAAACTCAACCTCTCCCAAATGCATTTCCTCTAAGCTTAAAAACTCTTCATCATCCTCGGCACCAAGCTCGGCTAAAATATCTTTTTTAACTTGTACTACTTCACCAATAGCTAAGCGCTTACTAAAGCTACCTGCTATACCTGCATTTATGGCTATGTCATAATTTTGGCTTTCTATCGCTTTGCCTAGTGCATAAGCGGTAGCAACCATACCTACACCAGTAACCAAAATATCAATCTCATGGGCTTGGTAAGTAAAGCTTAAACCCTTTTCGGGGATGCCTAGTTTTTTAAATAATGGTGCTATTTCTTGATAGGTTGCAACTACAATGAGTATCTTCATTCAACAAATTTACACACAATGATTTAAAGTGTTTATTATCCTTGTAAATGCTTTACGTATATTTGCGGCATTATTTAGGCAAAAATGATTTACATTACAAGAAAAGAGCATTTTAATGCTGCCCATAAACTTTACCGTGAGGATTGGAGCAAAGAGAAAAACGAAGAGCTTTTTGGTAGATGCGCAAATGCTAACTGGCATGGCCATAATTATGATTTATATGTTACCATAAAAGGTAATATTAATCCTGATACGGGTTTTGTGATTGATTTAAAAGAGCTAAAAGATATTATTTTAGTAAATGTTATTGATAAGCTAGACCATAGAAACCTAAATTTAGATGTTGATTTTATGAAAGGTAAAATGGCATCTACAGAGGTTTTAGCCATAGAAATCTGGAAACAATTAGAATCTCATATTGCTGCCAGAGGAGCGCAATTGCATAGCATAAAACTTTATGAAACGGCCAATAATTACGTTGAGTATTTTGGCGATTAACAAATCCTTATGAGTCTTGATAACCAACATGATGATTTTCCTGAAGAAAATGGCTATGCTAAGATAGACCGTTATAACAGTAAAAAAATCAATAAAATAGCAGCCAACTATGCAGAAATACTTTCTGAAATAGGCGAAAACCCAGAAAGGGAAGGCTTGCTAAAAACACCAGAGCGTGTAGCTAAAGCTTTACAGTTTTTAACCCATGGTTATGATTTAGATGCAGCAGAAGTTTTACGCTCTGCCATGTTTCAGGAAGATTATAGCCAAATGGTTATCGTAAAAGATATAGAAGTATACTCGATGTGTGAGCACCACATGTTACCTTTCTTTGGTAAGGCGCATATTGCTTACATCCCCAATGGGCATATTGTTGGTTTAAGTAAAATACCTAGAGTGGTAGATATTTTTGCCAGAAGGTTACAAGTACAAGAAAGGTTAACCAACGAGATTAGAGATTGTATACAAGATACCTTAAAACCTGCAGGTGTTGCCGTGGTGATGGAGTGTAAACACATGTGTATGAGTATGCGTGGGATACAAAAACAAAATTCTGTTACTACAACATCGGCTTTTACAGGGCAATTTATTATAGAAAAAACACGGTCTGAGTTTTTAAGGCTGATAGCTGCAAATTTATCTTAAGTAGTAAAATTTTAAACGTACGCTGTTTTGTTTGGCTGAGCGGAGTAGAAGCCTTTTTAAAACATGCTAATTATATTTTAAACCAAATAACACAATGAGAGCATATATTTTTCCTGGTCAGGGTGCGCAGTTTGTAGGGATGGGTAAAGACCTTTATGAAACATCAGCGCAAGCGAAGGACTTGTTTGAAAAAGCAAATGAAATTTTAGGTTTCAGAATCACAGATGTGATGTTTAATGGTACCGATGAAGATTTAAAACAAACCAATGTTACACAACCTGCTATTTTTTTACACTCGGTTATATTGGCAAAGGTTTTAGGTGATGATTTTAAACCTGATATGGTTGCTGGGCATTCTTTGGGCGAGTTTTCTGCTTTAGTATCAGCCGGAGCATTATCTTTTGAAGATGGTTTAAGACTGGTAGCAGCCAGAGCCAATGCTATGCAAAAAGCTTGCGAGTTACAACCATCTACCATGGCGGCAATTTTGGGTTTAGATGATTTTACAGTTGAAGATATTTGCCAACGTGTAAGCGATGTTGTGGTGCCAGCCAATTATAACTGTCCAGGTCAATTGGTAATTTCTGGTAGTATTGCAGGTATTGATAAAGCTTGCGAGCTATTAACGGCAGCCGGAGCTAAAAGAGCTTTAAAATTAAATGTTGGTGGTGCTTTCCACTCGCCATTAATGGAAGCAGCAAGAGTAGAGTTAGAAGCTGCTATTGTAGCCACAAATTTTAACGAGCCTATTTGCCCAATTTATCAAAATATTGATGCTAAACCTTATACGGAGGTAGAGGCTATTAAAGCTAATTTGATTGCACAGCTTACAGGTTCTGTAAAGTGGACGCAAACGGTACAAAAAATGTTGGAAGACGGCGGTACTGATTTCATAGAAGTTGGCCCGGGTAATGTTTTACAAGGTTTAGTAAAAAAAGTAGACAGAAGCGTAAGTACATCAAGCGCAAGCGCGTAAAAAAGCGGAAAAATAATAAATAAGGGGGAAGAAACACTTTCCCGTTGTTTTTTGGCTTGATTTTTAAGTTTGTAATATTTTTTAAAAGATTAGATGAATTAGCTTAAACCCAATTGAAGACAAATACTAAAATACGCTGGCTTTTATTAATTGTTACCATTGGTTTATTTGCAACCTCATTAACGGCTAGGTGGGCAACAACACGTTCTTCAAACCTAGAAGACGTAGCCCATGATATTGCTGATAAGCTAGGCGAGAAAGAGCTCTTTATTTATGATTATGTGGCAGATTCTGTACGTTTCAAAAATCTAGAACGTATTAACAAAAACGCCTCAGAGGCTCTAGATATCATTAATTATTTCACCTCCAACCAAATATATTTTCAGGTATTTAAAGATAACCAACTGGTTTTTTGGTCTGATAATAAAGTAAGCGCCAGCTATGCCTTAAATATTAAACAAGGGGCCTCATTTGTAGAATATCAGAACGGTTGGTACGAAGTTGTTAAGAAAGAAGATAAAAATTATAGTGTCCTTTTTTATATCCTTGTTAAAGATAAATATCCTTACAAAAACCAGTTTTTAAATAATAAGAGTAGTCACAGTATTATAAAAGACCCTACTATTGGTATTGCAGATATCAATGACAAGAACGTAGCAGATATTAGAAATCTGGAAGACCGTTACTTATTTTCTATCAAACGTACTGCGGGTATTACCAATATTCCCTATACCAATATAGAAATTTTGATGTGGGCCATTGGTTTATTAACCCTATGCCTGCTTATCAATAGTATTTGTAAGCATTATGCAGATGAGGGTAACCCTATCATAGCCTCTTTGGCGCTATTATTTGCTTTTATAGCATTGCGCTTTGTAGGGCTACAATATCATTTTCCGGATGCTTTATACAATTTGGAGCTATTTAGCCCCAAAATATATGCTTCTAATTATTACTTCCCATCTTTGGCAGATTATGGATTGAATATTTTATTGGCTTTATGGTTTGCCATTTTTGTGTACAGCTACAAAGAAAAAATATTTAAACCTATTAACAAGCCATGGTTTGGCTATCCTATTATCATTTACTCGGCCTTTTTTATAGCGGTAATTTCTAACTTACTTTCCGATTTATTTTTTGGGTTAGTATTTAACTCTAATATTAATTTTAAGGTTACCAATATTGTAAACCTAGACGGTTGGAGTATTTTAGGTATCAGTTTATTGTTAGTTACCCTACTTACCTATTATTTGGTAGTTGTTATCCTCATCACTTTTTCTGCTTTTATCAATATCAAATTAAGGATTAAAGCGGCTATGATGGTGTTGGTTTTAATAGGATTTAACGTATATCAATCTTTTTTTGACGAGAATACCGTTTTTTTATTGCTGATATTTCTGCTAATCTTGGTTATTGCCCGGGTTGTTTACCAATATAAAGGTCAGGTAGTTTTCCCTGCTTTGGTGCTAATCACGCTCATATTAGCTACGATAGTATCTATCAAATTAAACCGATACGAGAATATCAAAGAGCTGGAAACCCGCAAAAGGTTAGCTACTAAATTAGAATCGGCGGATGACCCACACGCCCTTATCCTGTTTACAGAAATTGAGGAAGAGATATTTAAAGATGATATTTTATCATTCTATTTCAAAAATCCGGAAGCTTACAGGAAACGCTTATACTCCAGATTTCAAAACTATTACCTTACCGGATATTTGGGCGAATATGATTTTAAGCTTTTTGCTTTTAAGCCCGATGGCAGTGCTTTAGAAGAAAATGAGGAAGAGCTAAACACCTATAAAACATTGGTAGAAAGTGGCGCCATTAAGGTTTCTGCTAATTTTTACAGAGTCAGCAATACTTTTGGCTTACAAAACTATTTTGCTATCATCCCTGTAAAGGAACAAGACACTTTGTTAGGTTCTATGGTGATAGAGTTAAGGTCCAAAGATATTAGAGAGTTTGGTACTTTTCCGCAGTTATTTAAGGATGGGAAACTTATTTCTATTGAAGATTATGTTGATTATTCTTATGCTTATTATGCAAATAATAAATTGATTTATCAATCAGGTAATTTTATATATGATCTTGTAAATAAGGATTTTAGTGGAAGGCTTAAAGATTTTGTAATCCTCAGGAAAGATAATTATAGCCACATGATTTATCAGCCTGGGCCACATAAGTATATTGTGATTAGCAAGGAGTATCATACTTTTTGGAGAGAAATAGCCTCATTATCTTTCTTCTTTATCTTATTCTTGGTTTTTGGCTTACTCATTATCTCTTATAAATGGATATGGATTTTTGTAACTACGCACAGGTTTAATTTCCGCAATCTAAAATTTCGGCTCTTTATCAACAGTGGTAAAATGTTGTATAAAACCCGTATACAGATAGCTTTAGTGATGGCTGTTGTAAGCTCTTTGGTTATCGTGGGTTTAATCACTTTCTCTTACATATCTATCCAATACAAAGAACAGCAAGATGATTTGATAAAAGAACGTATAAAAATTATCGTAGAAGCCTTTGAAAGCAGGGTAAAGTACAGAAATACTACTTTAAATATTGAGGAAGATATGATGTCTTTCACAGAGTTTTCTAAAATGTACAATACCGATTTAAATTTGTATGATGTTAAGGGTATCCTTATCAACTCTACACAACCCCGTATTTATAATTTAGGGATACAGGCTAAAAGGATGGATGCACATGCTTTAATACAATTACGTTTATTGCAAAAGGCAGAACTGTTGCAAGATGAGCGAATTGGCAATTTAAATTATAAATCTGCCTATATGCCTGTAAAAAATGCCATTAATAATGTGATAGCCTATTTGCAATTACCTTACTTTTCTAACCAGAACGAGTTTAACCAACGAATAGGAAACTTCTTAAACTTATTGATAAATATTTATGTGTTGGTTTTTGTAGCCATAGGTTTCTTTGCTTTTGTTGTAGCCAATCAGATTACATCGCCACTTACACTGATACAGGAAAGTATGGCTAAAACAGTTATTGGCAGAAAAAATAAGCCCATATTTTGGCGCAGAAATGATGAGATAGGAAACCTGATTTCTGAATATAATAAAATGATTTTAGCTCTAGAAGAAAGCGCTAACAAGCTGGCACAGTCTGAAAGAGAAACCGCTTGGCGTGAGATGGCTAAGCAGGTGGCACATGAAATTAAAAATCCGCTAACACCACTCCGTTTGGGTATACAAATGTTAGAGCGTTCTTGGAAAGAAAAAGATCCGAAGTTTGATGCTAAATTCGAGAAATTTAGTAAATCGTCTTTAGAACAGATAGACAGTTTAAGTAGTATTGCATCGGAGTTTTCTAACTTCGCCAAAATGCCCGATTTAAAACTAGAAGTTTTTGAGTTGGTTGATGTTTTAAACAAAGCCATCCACATTTATAAACAAATGGAAGGCATCCATATCATTTACGAAGAAGAAAACTTTAAAAATCTAAATATTAAAGCCGATAGAGACCAGCTTTTGCGCTCTTTCAATAATTTACTAAAAAATGCTATTGAAGCGATGCCCGAGAATAAAGCAGGTATCATCAACATCAGCTGCCAGATTTATACCGAAAAGGTAGAAATTAAAGTACAAGATAATGGTGCGGGTATACCAGAAGATTTAAGGAGCAAAATTTTTACACCAAATTTCACTACCAAAAGCTCTGGAACGGGCTTAGGTTTAGCATTTGTGAAACAAGCTATAGAGAATATTAGCGGAAATATCTATTTTACTACGCAAATTAATGCAGGAACATCTTTCTTCATTATCTTGCCTCTGGTAAATAAATGATCAAGAAAATACTCATCGGCTTTGTACTGCTTTTAACTGCTGAGCATAGTTTTGCCCAATTCAAGAGTAATTTCCAATCTAAAAAAATAGAAGTAACCGATACTATTTCCATTGATACGCTAAGTATTTTACCTAATACCTTAAAGGTTTTTCATGAGCAATTGGTAGATAGCAGCACTTATAGTGTAGATTATCCAAATGCTTTACTCATTTGGAAGCAGAGACCAGCTATAGATTCTGTTACTATTAGTTATCGTACTTTTCCACTTTTACTCACTCAAAAAAGCTTTCGGAAGAATCCTAGTTTAATAGAGGAAGCAGTTATCAATAATAATCCCTTTATCTATCGGCCAAAGCAAGAAGATAATACGCTGTTTAATTTTGAGGGAATAGAGAAAAGCGGAAGTATTTCTAGAAGTATTGGCTTTGGTAATAATCAAGATTTATCTGTAAACTCTAATATGGTATTGCAGTTGGCTGGTAAAATCAATAACGAAATAGAGTTTTCTGCCGCCATTTCTGATGATAATTTACCTATACAGCCAGAAGGAAACACTCAACAGATTAATGATTTTGACAGGGTTTTTATCCAGCTAAAGCGTAAAGAAACTACTTTAATTGCCGGAGATTACGAGTTGCGTAAACCAGATAGTTATTTTATGAATTATTTTAAACGTACGCAAGGTGCTTATGTATCAAACAGCTATAAAAATAAAAAAGGACAGCTTTTTAATACGCAGGTAGCTGGTGCTGTGGCCAAAGGTCGCTCGGCCCGTAACCAGTTTGATGGTATAGAGGGTAACCAGGGGCCATATCGTTTAACCGGTAATAATGGCGAGCAGTTTATTGTAGTACTATCGGGTACAGAGCGTGTTTTTATAGATGGTCAATTGCTGTTAAGAGGGCAGGATAATGATTATATTGTTGATTATAATACCTCAGAACTTACTTTTACTACTAAAAGGTTAATTACCCGTTTTACCCGTATTGTGGTAGAGTTTGAGTATTCTGATAAGGTTTTTGGTAGAAGTTTATACTATGTTAATCAGGATTTTAAATCAGAAAAATTAAAAATTGGCTTTAACTTATACTCAGAACAAGACAATCCTAATCGCCCCTTTTTACAAGATTTAAGTCAAGAGCAGCAGCAATTTTTAAGTGGTATTGGTAATAATATCAATCAGGCATTATTTCCTAATATAGATTCGGTTACGTTTAATGAGAATGAGATTTTATACCGCCGTGTAGATACATTGGGCTTTAACCAGGTTTATGTTTACTCCACCAATCCGCAATTGGCAAAGTACCGTGTAGGTTTTTCTTTTGTAGGGGCAAACCGAGGGAACTATCGGGTTGATGCTGCCAGTACTGCCAACGGTAGGGTTTATGTATTTGTAGCACCTATTAATAATATCCCGCAAGGAGATTACGAACCTGTTACCTTATTAATTACACCCAAAAAGCAGCAATTGTTAACGCTTAACGCTGATTATCAAATCGCAAAAAAAACGCGTTTATTTACCGAAGTTGGGATGAGTAATAACGATGTAAACCTATTTTCTGATTTGCAAAATGCAGATAATAAAGGTTTGGCTTACAAAGTAGTTTTAAATCAGCAAAACCGTTTAGCAGGGAATGATTCTACAGGACTAAAGTTAAACACCCAAATTAGTTACGAGTATGTGAACCAGCAATTTAAACCTTTAGAAAGATATCGCCCAGTAGAATTTGACCGCGATTTTAATTTTAGAGGCATCAACTTAGAACAAGCTAATGAGCATTGGACAACCCTTTCTTTAGGTTTGTTTAAAACCGATGCCAAGCAGTTGAAGTATCAAATCTCTAGCTTTACCAGAGGGGCAAACTATAGCGCTATACAGCAAGCTATCAACTCCAGATTTGCTTTTAAAAAGTATCAATTTAGTTATGATGCCAGCCTTTTACAGTCTGAGGTTGGTTTAGATGAAGGCGATTTTTTTAAGCAAAAACTCATCCTAACCAAAGCTTTTAAAACTTTTGAAACAGGTACTCGGTATGAAGAAGAGCTTAACAAAACCTATAACAGCATTAGTAAGCAATTAACTTTACAATCTTTCAACTTTAGAGAGTACGATTTTTTTATTCGCTCTTTAGCCAATAGCAAAACAGGCTTCCAAATAGGCTATATTACCCGTTTTGATGATATGCCCGATGGTAGCCAACTTACGCCTTTTAGTAAAGCCAATACTTTTACCGGTAAGCTAGAAATCAATAAAAAAGGGAAATCAACCTTAACTATTAACACCAGCTACCGTACCATTAATTACCTGAAATTAGATAGCTTAAACCGAGACGAGGAAACGCTTTTAGGTAGGGTAGATTATAATCTGAATGCTTTTAAAGGCTTTTTAAACCTGAATACTTTTTACGAGCTAGGTACAGGGCAAGAGCCCCGAAGAGAATTTATTTATTTAGAAGTGCAGCCCGGGCAGGGTATTTACGCTTGGAATGATTATAACAGCAATGGTATTAAAGAGTTAAACGAGTTTGAGATTTCTCGCTTTCCAGACCAAGCCCGTTATATCCGTATTTTTAGGCCTAATAACGAGTTTATCAGGTCTAATTTTACCAGCATCAACCAAACTTTAAGACTTAACCCTGCAAGTATCTTTAAGAAAAAAGAAGGTATTTCTAAACTGATGGCTAAGTTTTCTTCTATATCTGCATTAAGGATAGATAAGAAAGTTTTAGCTGGCGATGGTAATATTTTATTTAATCCTTTCCAAACCAATATTGATGCGCAAGACCTGGTTTCTTTAAACTCTTTCATCAGGAACACTTTGTTTTATAACCGTTTAAATGCTGTTTGGGGTATCGATATCAATATCCAAAACACAGCCAGTAAGATTTTGCTAACCAATGGTTTTGATAGTCGTAACCAGCAAGAACAAGGCTTAAGACTGCGTTGGAACTTTATTAGAAAGAGTAATTTTAGTATAGAGTTAAAAAACGGAGCTAAAGATTTTACATCAGAACTTTTTGCAGAGCGTAATTATGCCATTAGTTTTTATGAGTTTAAACCGGAGTTTGGCTACCAGTTTACTACCGATTTTAAAATCACGATAAACTCTGGCTTAAGAAAGCAAAGCAACGGTAGTGCCTTTGGTGGCGAAGAAACTTTAAACCTGCGTTTGGGTTCTGAGGTAAGATATAACCTACTTAAAAAAGGAACTTTTACGGCGCAACTCAATCTCATCAACAACAAGTTTGAAGGCAATAACAATACACCCGTAGCTTACGAATTATTAGATGGCTTACAGCCCGGTAGCAACCTTACCTGGTCGGCAGGTTTCCAAAGAACCATTTCTAATGGCATACAACTTAATCTCACCTACGAAGGAAGAAAATCTAATGAAGTAAGAACTATTCATACCGGAGGCTTGCAGGTGAGGGCTTATTTTTAGGGTTAAGGGAACTAGAGCGTTAAACCATTCATTTTACAGTATTCTTCCAGATTTTTACATGGTAACTTAGCTGGTTGTTTAGCAGTGATAAGGTTATATATCATCAAGTCGCATTCTGCCAAACTTAAAATTTTACTTTGGTATGCTTCATAAATGAAATCCATAGTAGATAGGTATTCAATTTGATGAATTTCACAATAAGCTTTAATATCTTTCCAATTATTAGAGGCTATGATATTCTTAGAAAAACGAGCCATAGCCATACAAGCACTCTCTCCGGGGCCTTTAGTTTTTTTAAGTAATGCAAACTCTTTTAAAATTTCTGGTTTTTGTGGTAAAGGAATTTCTGTGATTTGCTTAAGCTGAATCAATTGATTGATGTATACTTTTAACTTAGGATGCCTTCTAATCTCATCAGCAACTATTTCTAAAACCACTTTTTGATTAGAAAAAATTTTAGGAAATATTAGTATATTTCCGGATATCATGAAATGACTGAGTAGATCAGCATCAACTAAAATGTATTTACGACTCTGGCTCATCAAAGGTGTCGGCATAAATATCTTTTCCAATATCCATCATTAAAGACATATAAAAACTCTCAGAAATAACATCAGCATCATAAAGTTCTTTAGCTAATTGCCCATATTGACCAATAACAAGACCTTCATTTCCTTTTTCATATAAACGAGTATCGAAACCATGATTAATAGCACCTCTTTTTATATCAACACTATACTCGTTAAATTTAGGTATAGATATTAAACCAAGTGTTTTTAATCGATAAAGTAAGGCCGCTCTTGAAGTATAGAAATATTGTTCTAGTTTAAGGATAGTTGGTAACTGAATCTTATCTTTTTTTAATTCATTATCGGGTATTTGTTTGTAAATACCATCTTCTGGAAGTAATAGTTCTGCTGCAAATAAATCGGCATTGTATTCTTCTAAATCAGATTTATCGAATTTACCTGTAATACATGAACGAAATTTAAAATCAGATTGCTTAAATAGGTGATAAAGCTCGTGAGCAATTGTAAAGTGTTGCTTTCCTAAACTATGATTAGAATTAATTAATATAAATTTTTTATCAGCTGCTTTAATGGCCATGCCAGAAAATACTCCGGATAGTGGTTTGTAAACAGTAAGAACATTATTGCTTAATAAAATACTTTTAAGTAGGATGGGTTCTGTATTGTTTAAACCGTTTTCTTGTCTAAATTCAACTGCTTTTTTTGTAATGATATTAGGAATGGCTGCCAAGTTTTAAGTTGCTTAGAGTTAAATAATTTTTTACAATTTTTTTAAATTCTGCAATTGTAGCTAAATCTTCTGCAGCTAATTCTTCTGCTCTAAATGCAAAAGCTAAGCAGGCATTAATAGCTTCTGGATTGTCTTCTAGAAGGTCTTCTAACTCACAACCAAAAAGATCTGCTAATTTTAACAATATCTCAGCAGAAGGTTCTCTGCTGTCACTTTCAAAATAACTAATCATCTCTCTATGTATGCCAAGGAATTGTGCTAAGGCATCTTGAGTTAGCCCCATGTGTTTTCTAAAGGCAACAATATTTTTGCTTAAAATGGATGCGTGGTTCATGAATAAGTTGTGGTAAATTGTGTTACAAAATTATAAATATATAAGTTATTATCCTAATAATGTAACAAATAATTGATGTTGCGTCTTATTATACTTTTTAAAAATAGCTGCAACAAATAAAATAATTCCAAATTCTGATGCGATAATGAACGATATAAAATTATTAATTGATTTAAAAGAAAAAATTAATTCTAAAAAACGATAATAAGAAAAGTTTAAAAACTTGAAGTTTGAAATTTTGTGATTTAATCATTTATTCGTTTATTTAATCTTAGGAAATTAATTTCATTTCAATAAATTTTGGAAAATATATTTGAAATTGTAAATCATTGGAAAAAGAAAATTTTAGCTAAAGCATTTAAATATAATAATGGCTTTTTCGAGTTTCCATACCAATTTACTCACCCTAAATTAATGGTAGAGTCGGTAAAATCTCTACCTTTTATGCATCATTACCCCAATGAGCAAGTATTAAAAACCAATACACTTTTTCTAAAGGGGGCTTTATATTATTTTGAATTTGAAGAAGGATTGTGGGTTGTTATTTCTGATTGCCATTATAAAACAAATTTGGCTTTCATCAACAAAGATCAGGTGGTAACCAAGGGCTTCTATAATTTATCATACATCAGCTACAGTGATAAAAATGATAGAAAGGGAAATTTAAATGGTCATACGATGATGGATAAAATTTGGACACTTTATCATCCTGGCGAACAACTTAATGCTTATCATTATAAAGATTCTAGTAATCTTATTATTTGCTTTTCTTTTGATGAACATTGGTTAGAGAGAAATTTTTCTATATCTAAACTCCATGATAACCATCCACTTAAAGTTTTATTTAGTTCAGAATTAAAGTACAACCCATTTATTAAAAATCCGGTAGTTGATGCCCAATATAAAATTGAACAATTGTTTTTAGGAATTAAGTCCATCAGTCAAGGAGAATCAGCTAAATTTTTATTTAAGTCAAGATCATTAAGTCTATTAGGAGAATTTTTTGATGGTATAACCAAAGATTTAACAGATATTAATTTTTCTAAAGAAGATAAATTAATCATGATTAAAATCATCGATTATTTAGAGAACAATTTGTTGAAAGATTTTCCAGGGATTAATTTTTTGGCAAATTATACCAATACATCTCCCACTAAAGTTAAAACCTTATTTAAGCAGTGGTTTAGAATAAGTACTTTAAAATGGTTTAGGGCTAAACAAATGGATTTAGCGATGAAATTATTGAAAGAAGATAAGATAAAAGTTAAAGATTTAGCCTTTACCATGGGGTATAACAATGCCAGTAAATTTACTTTAGCTTTTAAAAGCTATCATCATACTAATCCTTCAAGTGTATAGTATAAAGTTATATAAAACAAATCCTAATAGATTTAAGGTGTTATAAGTATCAAAATCTCTAATTTTTTGGATAATTAACCTATTTTATATGATTTCTTTTTATAAGAGATCATAAAACGGCTATTTTTCCGGTTAAAAAGAGTTCCGCTTAACTTAAATCAATATCTGAAAGCTAAATTGTGTCATTTTTTGCCCAAAAACGTAATTCTTGTTATGTTTCTGGGCCTTGATTTCCACAATTATTTATAATTATGTCCTTTTGGGCTATATCTGCGTCTTTTTAGGCTACATAAATTGAAATTCTAAGCCTAATTTTACTCTCATAAAAGTTTAATATGTTTTCTATAAAGTATAATAAGCTTTTTAAGCTCTCTTATTTTAACTTATAAACATTATATGATTACAATTTTTACTTGTAAATCTTTACTTAAATTCAAAGTAAATAAAGTTTTAATCTCACTTTTCGCTTTAATATTTGCTTCTATTAATGTTAGCGCACAAGTGCCTAGTATTACTTCGTTTAATCCATTAAGCGCCAAACCAGGCGACGCAGTTACAATTACTGGGACAAATTTCAATACCACAACTACAAATAACGTGGTTTTCTTTGGAGCAACAAAGGCAGCTGTAACAGCGGCAACTACTACGAGCTTAATAGTAACGGTACCCAGTGGAGCAACTTTTGCACCCATAACTTTATTAAATACAGCCACTAGTTTAGCTACACAAAGCTTAGGTAGTTTTAATCCGATTTATAGTCCTGAAAAAACAAATATTACAACGACAGATTTTGCGGCAGAGCAAGTTTTAGTGGCAGGTGATGCCCCTCATCTTATAGCAGTAGGCGATTTAGATGGAGACGGAAAATCTGATTTGGCGGTTGCTAACAAGAATTCAAATACGGTTTCTGTATATCACAATATAAGTAATATTGGAAATATCACATCAGTCAGTTTTGCAACTAAGGTAGATTTTGCAACAGAAAATGAACCATTTGCAGTAGCGATAAGAGATTTAGATGGAGATGGTAAACCTGATTTAGTAGTTACCAACTATGGTTCATCTAGTATTTCGGTATTTCGTAATATAAGTACAATTGGTTTGCTAGATGCAGGTTCATTTGATAACAAAATAGATTTTACAACGGGCAGTAGTCCTCGTATATCATCTATTGGTGATTTAGATGGAGATGGAAAGCCTGATTTGGCAGTTGTTAACGAATCATCTGGCGATATCTCCATACTACGTAACACCAGTACTACTGATAGTCTTAGTTTTGCACCTAAAGTAGATGTTATTGCCGGATCTTCCCCAAGATTTATTGCTATTGGAGACTTAAATATTGATGGAAAGCTTGATTTAGCTGTTACTAATTTTGGCTCCAATAATTTTTCTGTATTCCTGAACGCAAGTAGTATTGGTAATGTTAGCTTTAATCCAAAAGTTGATTTTACTGCCGGAACTAGACCAATTGCGGTTGCTATTGATGACTTTGATGGAGACGGAAAGTCTGATCTAGCAATACTCAATCGTAACTCGAGTAATATTTCTGTCTTTCTTAATGCCAGCAGTAACGGTAACTTTAATCTTAATCCTAAAATTGATGTTACAACTGGTAATATTCATGAATATTTCTCTATAGGTGATTTAGACGGGGACAGTAAGCCTGACTTTGTAGTGCCTGTTTTGGGGTCAAATACATTTTCATTGTTACGTAATACCAGTAGTAGCGGAATGTTAAGTTTTAGCTCTTCGGTAAGCTTGAGCCTTGGAAATAATCCTCATTCTGTAGTCATCGCAGATTTAGATGGTGATCATAAACCTGATTTGGTTACATCTCATTATCTGAGTAATACAATTTCTATATTGAGAAATACGGACCTACCTCCAACTATTACCAGTTTCTCCCCGTTAAACGCCAAACCAGGAGATGCAGTAACCATAACAGGCACTAACTTTAATACCACAACTACAAATAATGTGGTGTTTTTTGGAGCTACCAGAGCAACTGTTACAGCGGCAACAGCAACTAGTTTAACGGTTACTGTGCCAGTGGGAGCAACTTACGATTATCTTAATGTTTTAAATGCAAGTACAACTTTAGCTGCCCAAAGTTTAAAAAAATTCCATCCACTTTTTAGTCCTAGCAAAGCAGGTGTATTCACTACCGATGATAAAGTAGACTTTGCAGCTGGCGATAGCCCTATATTTACGGCAAGTGGTGATTTAGATGGAGACGGCAAAGCCGATTTGGTGGTTGCAAATTATGTTGGCAATACAATATCAGTTCTAAGAAACACTGCAACTAATGGAAGTATTTCATCAAGCAGTTTTGCTGACAAAATTGATCTTAGCACTGTTCTTCCTATAAATGTAATTATTAGCGATATAGATGGAGATGGGAAGCCCGATGTAATTGTATCTAATTCAGCTAGTGCCAATATTTCAATATTTAGAAATACATCAACCAGCGGCAACATTAGCTTTGCTGCAAAAGAATTTTTGGTTGTTAACGCTAGCTTTTATTCTTGGTTTACCATTGGGGATTTTAATAGCGATGGTAGACCTGATATTGCAGTTGCCAAAGACGGGGAGATTTTGGTATATCCTAACTCATCCTCAAGCGGAAGCATAAGTTTTAGTAGCGCTATAACTATTGTTGGGCAGCTTTACACCTATAATATTACCGCGGCAGATATAGACGGAGATAACCTATTAGACTTGGTATTAGGAGGAGATACGGGATTTACCGTGTATCGTAATACATCTATAAATGGGGTGATAAGTTTTGAAAATGGAGTTTTTATTCGTACCAGAGAATATGATGTTTCTATGGTAATTGGTGATTTGGATGGAGATACAAAACTTGATGTGGCGGTAACTTATGGTTTTGATTCAAGATTTTCATGTTTTCTCAATACCTCTACACCCGGAAACATCAACTTTGCCGCAAAGGTTGATTTTTTATTAGGTTCTCATGATTCTTTTGCTTTAGGCGATATAGATAGCGATGGAAAACCAGATTTGTTGACTGCTAATAATAGCTTTGTGAATGTTTTTCCAAACACTTCTAGCATTGGTAGCATTAACTTCGGTTCTGTAGTTCAAATTACGGCGGGTCTCGTAACTAGAAACGTCATTGTAGGTGATATAGATGGAGACACCAAACCCGACTTAATAGTTGCAAATGAATTCTCTGATAATGTTTCAGTTATTAGGAATGCAGATATAGTTCCTTTACCAGTATCATTAATAAGTTACCAAGCCAAACTTCAAACTAATGGAACAGTGCAGTTAAATTGGCTAACAGCATCAGAAACGAATAACAGCTATTTTGAAATTTTAAAATCAACAGATGGTAAAAATTTTAGTTCCATAGCTAAAGTAAACGGTTCAGGAAACTCAACACAACAAGCACAGTATGATTATACAGACACTAGACCTGCTAGTGGTTCAAATTATTATCAATTAATACAATATGATGATAATGGTAAACAAACAGATTTAGGTGTAAGAGCTGTAAATGTAACATTTAGTTCAAAAGAGTTAACAGTTTATCCTAACCCAGCAAGCAGTTTAATTAATTTAAGTTTTGAGGCTGATGTTTACCAAAAATTAGAGGTTATAGACCTAACTGGTAAGATATTAATGAGTCAAACTATTCAAAAGCAAGAAAACAGCATCAGTTTAGATATTAGCAATCTTGGAAGCGGTATTTACAATATCAGATTATTTGGAGAAGGTAAGCTCATAACTAAGCAAATGATTAAACAATAGCAATAATTCAAAAGCCTGTTAGTAAACTATTTTATTAACAGGCTTTTTTGAATGTTTAAAAATTAAAGCGATAAACAAGCACCATATATATTTTAAAATATGAAAAAAGCACTACTTTTTTTTACGTTAATATTTTTTAGTAGAACGCTCTTAGCACAAATGCCCACCATTACTTCCTTTAGCCCAGTAAACGGCAAGCCGGGTGATGCGGTCACGATAACAGGAACAAACTTTAATACCACCACTACAAACAATGTGGTATTCTTTGGGGCTACTAAGGCAACAGTAACAGCGGCTAATGCTACAAGTTTAACGGTAACTGTACCTAGTGGTGCTACTTATGCCCCCATAACTTTATTAAACACTGCAAATAGTTTAGTCGCACAAAGCTTAAGTAATTTTAACCCAATATTTAGCCCTGCAAAAGCAAATATTACAAACTCAGACTTTTCTTCTGTACAATCTTTTACAGCCGGAACTAATCCTTTTTCTGTTGCCATTGGCGATTTAGATGGCGATGGCAAGTCAGATTTAGCAGTAATAAATCTGAACTCAAACAATGTATCTATATTTCACAATACTAGTAGTAGTGGAGCTATAAACTCTTCATCATTTGCAGCAAAAGTAGATTTTGCAATAGGATTCTCTCCAGTTTTTGTTGCCATTGGCGATTTAGACGGAGATGGCAAGCCCGATTTAAGTGTTGTTAATCAAGGCTCAAATAGTATTTCCATTCTGCGTAATACAAGTACAAGTGGAAGTATCACCTCTAGTTCTTTTGCCGCAAAAGTAGATTTTAATACCGAAGCAAGCCCTACATCTTTAGCTATTGGCGATTTAGATGGAGATGGTAAACCTGATTTATTAGTAACTAGTCAAAATTCAAACATTGTTTCTGTCTTTCGTAATACTAGTACTAATGGAAGTATAACAATACAATCTTTTGCTGGTAAAGTAGATTTTCCTACAGAAGCTAATCCAAGTTCAGTTGCTTTAGGCGATTTAGACGGAGACGATAAAACTGATTTTGTGGTAACTAACCAAAACTCAAACAACGTTTCTTTGTTCCGCAACACTAGCACTAGTGGTACTATTACTTCAAGCTCATTTGCTGCTAAAGTAAATTTTACCACGGGAACTAACCCTACATCTATTGCTATTGGGGATTTAGATGGAGATGGCAAGCCTGATTTGGCAGTTGCAAATAGAGCATCAAACAATGTTTCAATTTTATACAATACTAGTAACATTGGTGCTATTACATCAAGTTCTTTTGCTGAAAAAGTAGATTTTGCAACCTCAAATTTTCCATATTCTGTTGCTATTGGCGATTTGGACGGAGATAATAAAGCCGATTTGGCAGTTGCAAATTTCAACTCAAATAGTATTTCTATATTTCGTAATTCCAGCACCAGTGGTTCTATAACAACAAGCTCTTTTGCTGCAAAAGTAGACTTTGCCACAGGCGACTCACCACTTTCAGTAGCCATAGGAGATTTAGATGGAGATAGTAAACCAGATTTAGCAGTGGCTAATTTGGGCTCAAATAACGTTTCTGTATTTCGTAATACAGATGTACTCCCTCCTACAATTACCAGTTTCTCCCCATTAAACGCCAAACCAGGAGATGCAGTAACCATAATAGGCACAAACTTTAACACCACTGCAACAAACAATGTGGTGTTTTTTGGAGCAACCAAAGCAACTGTTACAGCGGCTAGCGCTACTAGTTTAACAGTAACTGTACCACTTGGCGCCACCTACGATTTTATAACTCTTTTAAATTCTGAAATTAGCTTAGCAACACAAAGCTTAAAAAAGTTTAATCCAATTTTTGCACCTGCTAAAACCAATATTACTTTAACAGACTTTTCGCCAAAGCAAGACTTTACAGCGGGCACAAATCCAATTTCTGTAGTTCATGCAGATTTAGACGGAGATGGGAAACCAGATTTAATAGTATCAAACAACAATGAGAATACAATTTCTATTTACCACAATACAAGTAGTAATGGAAGTATTAATTCAGCGTCGTATACTTCAAAAGTAGATTTTGCAACAGGATCTAATCCATTTTTTATTTCTATTAGTGATATTGATGGAGATGGTAAGCCTGATATAATAGTGCCTAATTCAAATTCGAGTAGTATTTCCATCTTTAGAAATACTAGTACTACTGGAAGTATTAGCTCTAGTTCTTTTGCTGCAAGAGTAGATTTTACTTTGGGATCAAGTACTCCTTTATCTGTTGCCATCGGAGATTTAGATGGAGATGGAAAAGTTGATATTGCGACATCTAATGTTTCGGGCTCTCAAAACAACATATCCGTATTACGTAATACAAGTACAGCTGGAAATATAACTTCTGCATCATTTGCTCCAAAAGTAGATTTTTTTGTAGGATTTAACCCATATACTATAGTTGCTGCTGATTTAGACGGAGATGGAAAACTAGATTTAGCTACAGCAAATTTTGGTTCAAACAATATCTCTGTTTTACGCAATACCAGTACTACTGGAAGTATTAACTCTAGTTCGTTTGCAAGTAAAGTAGATTTTATAACAAGCGATTTACCAGCGTTTTTAAACGTAGGTGATTTAGATGGTGATGGTAAATCTGATTTAGTAGTAACCAACTTCAACTCTAACGATTTTTCTGTATTCCATAATACTAGTACTACTGGAAGTATTACCTCTGGTTCTTTTGCTGCAAAAGTAGATTTTACCACCGGCTCTACATCAAGTTCAATTGCCATTGGCGATTTAAATGGAGATGGTAAACCCGATTTGGCAGTAGTAAATGGAGGGCAAAATACGGTTTCATTATATCGCAATGTTAGTTCTACAGGTAGTATAACTTCAGGTTCTTTTTCACCTAAAATAGACTTCATAACAGGAGGAGGACCACAGTCTGTTGCTATCGGTGACCTAGATGGAGATGGTAAACCTGATTTAGCAGTAGCTAATAATTCGGTAAATAATATCTCCATACTGAGAAATACCGATATAGTTCTTCCTGTAACTTTAATCAATTACACAGCCAAATTAAACACAAACGGTACAGTACAACTTCATTGGCTAACAGCATCAGAAACGAATAACAGCCATTTTGAAATTTTAAAATCAACAGATGGTAAAAATTTTAGTTCCATAGCTAAAGTAAACGGTTCAGGAAACTCAACACAACAAACACAGTATGATTATACAGACACTAGACCTTCCAGTGGTTCAAATTATTATCAATTAATACAATATGATGATAATGGTAAACAAACAGATTTAGGTGTAAGAGCTGTAAATGTAACGCTTGGTTCAAAAGAGTTAACAGTTTACCCTAACCCAGCAAGCAGTTTAATTAATTTAAGTTTTGAGGCTGATGTTTACCAGAAATTAGAGGTGATAGACCTAACTGGTAAGATATTAATCAGTCAAACTATTCAAAAGCAAGAAAACAGCATCAGTTTAGATATCAATAAACTTAGCACAGGATTTTACCATATCAGATTAACTGGAACAGGAAAAATAACAACTAAGCAAATTATTAAACAGTAAAAGTTGAAAGCAAATTTTATCAAAAGGATAGTCTTTGCAATCATAAAGAAACAAGATATAAGAATTAAATAATTTACCCTCAATATAATTTTATGAAAAAATTGCTACTCTTCATTTTTATTATACTCACAAGCAATTGCCTATATGCGCAAACTGGAACTTTAAATTTCTCAGTCGCAAGTGGTACCAATCTTGGAACAGAGGCTGTAGACGGCGAAGGAGGTTCTACTGATATTTCTGGATTTACATTTAACATTTTCGCCAGTAATAGTTTGGGCGTTCCTACAGGTGGAGATATATTTTATTATTCTTTCAATAGTTTTGGGGTTTTTGAGGGATTGGGACCCAGTAATTATCAAACTGGATTTGATGGTTTAGTCATTTCATCATCATCAGGTAATTTTGATTTTAATGGTTTTAGAGTGGCTGAAGTTGGGTTTACTTTTGGGGCATCAATTACAGTTCGAGCCTTTAGAAATTCAAGGTTAACTGGGTTTGTTAACTTAGGCCTTACTCCATTAGGAACCATTCTTTATGGACCAAATGAATTACCCGATGCTATCTTTTCTAATGTAGATAAGGTGGTGATTACATCTCCCGGAATGAGAGCCCTTTTTAATGGTTTTACAGTAGGTCCTGCTATTGACATATTGGCACCCGAAGTAACAAGTATTTCGTTACCAGCTTCACCGCAAGAAAGTGCTAGCTCTGTAATTTATCGTGTAACTTTTGATGAGAACGCTAATAATATCAGTGTTGATGACTTTATACTTACTTCAACAGGTACTGCTAGTGGGAATATCAGTAGTGTAAGTGCCACTACAGGAAGTTCTGTTGATGTTACTGTAAATGCTATTTCGGGTTTAGGATCATTAAGATTAGATTTAAAGAATAGTACTAATCTTACTGATGATTTAGGCAATGGAAATGGCACCAACGGATTTACTGCGGACTATAATGCAGGTGCAACGCATTTGGTAAGGTCTATACCTGTAATTACTAGCTTTAGTCCTTTAAGTGCAAAACCAGGCGATGTAATTACCATAACAGGTACTAACTTTAACACCACAGCAACCAATAATGTAGTATTCTTTGGTGCAACAAAAGCACTAGTAACCGCAGCAACAGCCTCAAGTTTAACAGTAACAGTACCTAGTGGTGCTATGTTTGGACCTATTAAAGTTTTAAATTCTGTAACGAGTTTAGCTGCATCTAGCAGAGAAAGTTTTATACCAACTTTTAGTCCATCTAAAACAGGGATTTCACTATTAGATTTTTCACCAAGGCAAGATTTTTCAGCTGGAAGTGCAACTTATTCTATTGCTACTGGAGATTTAGATGGGGATGGTAAGCTAGATATGGCAGTTGTTAACTACGGAGCTAATAGCCTATCTGTATTCCATAATACAAGTTCTAGTGGAAGTATCACTTCTGGTTCATTTGCCACAAAAGTTGATTTTACAACAGGGAATTTTCCAATTGCAGTTTCAATTACAGACGTTGATGGGGATGGTAAGTTAGATATTGTTGTAGCAAATTATGGAGGCCATAGTGTTTCGGTATTTCGTAATACCAGTACTACTGGAAGCATCACAACATCTTCATTTGCTGCCAAAGTTGACTTTGCTACAGGTCTGCAGCCAACATCAGTAGCTGTTGGAGATTTTAATAGAGACGGAAAGCCAGACATAGCAACAGCTAACCCTGGCCATAATACTTTTTCTGTATTACAAAATACAGCAGCTAGTGGCTCTATAACAACTAGTTCATTTGCTGCCAAAGTTGATTTTGCTATTGGTTTAGGTGCTTCCCCTCAGTTAATTACAGTTGGAGATATAGATGGCGATGGGAAGCTAGATATTGCCACAGCCAATGCTTCAATTAACACAGTTTCTGTTTTCCAAAATATACATGTAAGTGGCAATATATCGAGTAGTTCATTTGCAACTAAAGTTGATTTTAATACAGAACTTGGACCATGGGCTGTTTCAATTACAGATGTTGATTTAGATGGGAAACCCGAATTAATAGTTGCAAATAGAAATAACAATAGTTTATCAGTATTTCAAAATACTCATTCAACAGGAAATATATCATCTAGTTCTTTTGCTACAAAAGTTGATTTTGCAACTGGTGCGGGTAATGGCCCATACGCCCTAGCTATTGGTGATATAGATGGAGATGGTAAGCCCGATATTGCTGCTATGAATGCGAATTCTAGTACAGTATCAATTTTCAGAAATACTAGCTCGGTGGGTAGTATAAGCACTTCAAGTTTAGCTACAGGGGTTAATGTTAATGTAGGTTCAACTCCACTATCTGTAAGTATTGCAGACTTGGATGGCGATGGGAAACCAGATATTGCAACTGCTAATTCGCAGTCAAATGGAGTATCTGTTTTACGAAATACTGAAATACCTCCAAGCATTACCAATGTTACCTCTACAAAAGCAGATGGTAGTTATTACCCAGGAGAAAATATTCCTATTACCATCACTTTTAATGAAGTTGTAGATGTTACAGGAACACCGCAATTAACGCTAGAAACAGGTGCTACAGACCGTATTATCAACTATGCATCCGGTACCGGAACCAATACTTTAACTTTCAACTATACTGTACAAAATGGAGATATAAGTGCTGATTTAGATTATATCTCTAGCTCAGCTTTAGCTTTAAATGATGGCACCATAAAAAGTGTAACAACCACTGTAGATGCTATACTTATGCTACCAACAACGGGGGCGGCTGGTTCATTAGGTGCAAATAAAAATTTAGTGATATTGATTCCGTCTCCAACCATTACTTCATTTACACCATTAAGTGCCAAACCGGGCGATGTAGTAACCATAACCGGAACAGGCTTTAACACTACAGCAGCGAATAATATAGTATACTTTGGCGCAACAAAAGCAACCGTTACAGCGGCAACAGCAACCAGTTTAACGGTAACCGTACCAACAGGTGCTACTTACGCACCAATAAGCGTGTTAAATACAGGTTCTAATTTGTTAGCACAAAGCCCATCAAGTTTCAACCCAATTTACAGTCCATCTAAACTTACTTTCACTAATTCTGATTTTGAACCAAAGGTAGATTTTGCAACTGGTAATAGACCATCCGCTTTAACTACAGGAGATTTTGATGGTGATGGATACCCTGATATAGCTGTGGTTAACAGTTCAGACAATAACGTCTCTATTTTTAGGAATACAGGGAACGGTACAGCTATTGGCTTTGCTAATAAGATAGATTTTGCAACCGATAATACGCCAGTTTCTATTCAGTCTGGAGATTTTGATGGTGATGGTAAGCTAGATTTAGCTATTGTCAACTCATCAGCAAATAGTATTTCTATCTTAAGAAATAATGGGTCAAGCGGGACTATCAGCTTTGAAGCTAAACAAGATTATATAACACAAAGTAATCCAGGCCAAATAAAGATTGGAGATTTGGATGGTGATGGTAAACTTGATTTAGTTATCAATGAGTTTGGGAATAATAGCTTTTCTATATTTAGAAATACTAGTAATGTTGGAGCAATTACTTTTGCTTCAGCAAATACATTGAGTACGGGTGCAGGTAGCAATCCTTCTGCATTGGCTTTAGGAGATGTAAACGGAGATGGCAAATTAGATATAGCTATAACCAATTTCGGAACCAGTAAGTTAGCCTTGTATCGCAATACAAGCTCAGTTAATGCACTAAGTTTTGTTTTAGATAATAGCTATGATACACAGTCTTTCCCGCTATCTGTAGTAATTGGCGATTTAGACCAAGATGGTAAAGCCGATATAGCAGTTTCTAATACCAACTCAAATACCGTTTCTTTCTATAAAAACACTGGAACTAGTAATATCACAAGTTTTGCTGATGGTCAAGCTTATTTTGCTATGGATAGTCCGAGAGAACTTACCATGGGTGATGTAGATGGAGATGGCAAAGTAGATTTAGCAGTAGCTAACATCAATGCTAGCTCGATTAACATTTTTAAGAATAATAGCACTAGTGCATTCTTGATTTTTGACAAGACGATTCACACAACTGGCACTAATCCTATTTCGGTAGCTTTAACAGATTTTGATGGCGATGGTCGCCTTGATTTAGTGGTATCCAATAGCAATACCGCATCAAATTCTATCTCTGTTTTACGTAATGCTGATATCGCTCCTATTGTAAACCTAGTCAGCTCATCATCAGCTAATGGTACTTATCAGTTAGGTGATATCATTACGATTAAAGTTGCTTTTGATAAAATAGTTAACGTTACAGGTAACCCTAGGCTTCGCTTAGAAACAGGTACAATAGACCAATGGGCCAATTATATCTCTGGAAGTGGTACGGATACTCTAAATTTTAACTACACTGTACAAGCTGGGGATGTAAGTACAGATTTGGATTATACTTCTACCTCAGCTTTAAGTTTAAATAACGGTACTATAAAAGGAATTACCAATGTAGATGCTAATTTAACTTTAGCAGCACCAGGAGCATCAAGTTCATTGGGCGCTAATAAAGAGTTAGTGATTTTTACAGCTCCACCTACAATCACCAGTTTTAGCCCAGAAAGTGCAAAGCCGGGAGATGTGATAACGATTACAGGGACGAACTTTAGTACTACATCTGCAAATAATATAGTTTTCTTTGGTGCTACCAAAGGAATAGTAAATGGGGCAACAACAACAAGTCTAACAGTAACAGTTCCGTCTGGTGCTACTTATGGCGCCATTACTTTATTAAATACCCAAACTAAATTAGCCGCAGAAAGTCCTCTTAATTTCAATCCAATTTTCAGCCCTTCAAAAGCTAAGCTAGGCACTGGAGATTTTGCAGCTAAAGTAGATTATACGGCTGGTAATGGAACATTTGATGTAACCTTAGGCGACTTTGACGGAGACGGCAAATTAGATATGGCAGCTTCTAATAACGGAGCTAGTTTTGTTTCATTATTTAGAAATAATGGAAATGGTGGTTTTGATACCAAGGTTGATATACCAGTTAGTTATGGTGGGTTTTCAACCGGTATTGCTAAAGGAGATTTAGATGGTGATGGTAAATTGGATTTAGTTGTTGTAGGTAGTAACAATATGCAAATATTTAGAAATACTACAACAAGCGGTAATTTTAGTACTACAAGTTTTACATCTGTTGGTACTATAGCTACTGGCTTAAATCCAATAAATGTAAAAATTAGTGATATAGATTTAGATGGAAAGTTAGACATTACTGTGCTTAACCTTTCTAGTAATTCAGTTTCGGTTTTCGCAAATACAAGCGCTGGTTCTGTAATTTCTTTTGCCCCAAGGGTAGATTTTGGCGTAGGTTTCCAACCACAAGGTTTAGCTATAGGAGATTTAGATAATGATGGTAAATCAGACTTAGCTGTTGTTATTTATAGTTCTAAAACCTTATCCATTCTTAAGAATACCAGCATCGTAGGAAGTATTAATAGCGGAAGCTTTGCCTCAGCAGTAAATATTTCTTTAAGCGGAAATCCATTTGCAGTGAGCATGGGCGATATAGATAGCGATGGTAAAGCTGATATCGTGGTAGGATTCTATGCAGACTCATACATGACTGTTTTAAAGAACGATATCAATGGTGCAATTACAAGCAGTAATTTTGCAACCAAGATAAACTTCAATAATATAAATACACAGTATGGAATTGCAATTGGTGATTTAGATGGTAACGGTAAACCTGATATTGCTTCTGTAAGTTATAACAACAATGCACTATTAGTTTACAGAAATACTTCAACGCCAGGAGATATAAATTTATCTTCTCTTGCACCAGCATTAAACTTTACAACAGGCAGACGCCCTCAAAATGTTGCTATTGGTGATTTAGATGGAGACGGCAGACTAGATTTTGCTGTTGCCAACAGTGGGGCAAATTTCGTGTCCATTTTCAAAAATATAGACCCACCAGTTATTTCAAATAGCGGAACGCTAACGGCCATGAGTAGCACTTATGGCACTCCTTCAAGTGCTATTAGTTTCAATGTTTCAGGTGCAAGTATGCAAGCAGGGATTAAAGTAACTCCTCCTACAGGTTTTGAGGTTTCCGCAGATAATACAACCTTTACTTCTACCCTAACAGTAGGAACTACAGGCACCATAAATAGTACCCCTGTTTATATCAGACTAGCAGCTAACACGCCAGCAGGAAATTACAGCGGTAACATCGCACTAAGCAGTCTAAATGCAGATAGTGTTAAGATAGCTACCATAAGCAGTACGGTAAATCCGAAAGCTTTAACTGTAACAGGTATAAGCATTGCAAATAAAGTATACGATAGAAATACTGCTGCAACCATTACCGGAACGGCTAGCCTTACTGGAATAGTAGGTAGTGATAATGTCACCATCGGCGGAACAGCGACAGCAAGTTTCAATGATAAAAATGTAGGGATAGGAAAAGCCATCACCATTATCGGTAATTATACTTTAGGCGGAACAGCAGCGGCTAATTATACCTTATCACAACCTACCACAGGTTTTACAGCTAATATCACCGCAAAATCTTTATTGGTAACAGCAACGGGTGTTAACAAAGAGTATAATGGTAATACATCAGCAACCGTAACATTATCTGATGATAGAATATCGGGTGATGTATTAACAGCAGCTTATACTACAGCCACGTTTATCGATAGAAATGTAGGCACAGGTAAAGCAGTATCAGTATCAGGTATTAGCATCAGCGGTACAGATGCAGGAAATTATACAGTAAACACGACTGCAAGTACCACAGCTAACATCACAGCTAAAGCATTAATCATTACAGCAGCAGATAAACAAAAGTTTGTGGGTACAGCAAACCCTGTGTTTACCGCAAATTATAATGGTTTTATAGCTGGAGAAGATGCAATAGTATTGATAATTCAGCCTAGCTTTAGCACTACGGCAGTATTAAATAGTCCATTAGGCAATTACCCAATAACGGTATCAGGTGCTTCGGCTCAAAACTATAACATCAGTTATGTAAATGGAATACTACAAGTTATACCAGGCGCACCAACTAGTGTGAGTTTGGCAGCAATAACCTTGTTTGAAAACAGGCCATCAGGGGCCTTAGCAGGAACTTTAAGCAGCACTTCTGATGACCCTAATGCAACGTTTACTTACAGTTTAGTTACGGGTACTGGTTCAACAGATAATGCAAGTTTTGTTATCAATGGTAATCAATTACAAACTGCATCAAGCTTAAATTATGAAAATAAGCAAAGCTACCAAATAAGAGTAAGAAGTACGACTCAATTTGGTTTCAGTTTAGATCAAACTTTTACAGTAAACTTAAGTGATGTAAACGAAACTCCAACGCTTAATGCCATCGCAAACCAAAGAATTTACTTCCGTGAAGGCGTAACAGAAAGAATAGTTTTACAAAATGTTACTGCCGGACCAGAGACAAGTCAGAGCGTTCAAACACTGGTAACAAGCAATAATCCAAGTTTATTCCAAAGCTTAAGTGCTAACAATAATCAAATCAGCTATGTCATCAATAATGGGCAAATAGGAACAGCAACCATCACAGTAACCGTAAGAGATAATGGCGGTACAGCTAATGGCGGCGTGGACCAGATAAGCAGAAGCTTTACGTTAACGGTAGATGCCGCACCAATTCTTACGGGAACCGGAACCGATATAGGTAGTAATCTAGAAACTCCTTATACCGCTAATCCAGAAATAGGAAAGGGTTTGAGTTCTAAATTTAAGTTAGAAGCCGTAGACGCTCAAAGTTACAGCTGGAGTGGAGCAGGATTGAGCAATTATAATATTAGCAATCCAGTTGCTAGTCCTAGTACTACAACAACCTATACCGTAACCATCACCAATAGTTCAGGTTTTGCCACCACGTCATCCATCACCGTAAGGGTAAAAGATGATTATGTGATTGTTGCAGACAATAATTTCTCGCCAAACGGAGATGGTATAAATGATGTCTGGAAAGTTCAGAATATTGAGACTTACCCGAACCACGAATTAATGATTGTTGATAGAGGAGGAAGAGTATTGTATAGAAAACGAGGTTATCAAAATGATTGGGACGGAAAAATAGATGGCCAACCTGTAGATGATGGCACCTACTATTACTTCTTTAAGTTTGATGATACAAGCATCAGACCAGTAAAAGGATACATCACGATAATAAAATAAGGAGGACAATAACATGAGAAAATATATAAAAACCATCTTGTTAATGATAGCCGTACTAATGGGCGAAAAAGTATCGGCACAAATAAGCCCTATGAAAAGTCAGTATTACCAAAATCCGTATTTAGTAAATGCGGCTATGGCAGGCTATAACGGAAAGTTAAATGTATTTGCTAATTATAGCGACCAATGGAATAAAATAGATGGCGCACCAGTGTTGATGTCCTTTTCAGGCTCAGGAAGAATAACGGAAAAAGCTGCAATAGGCTTTAATTATATGAGTGATAAGGCAGGGTTACTAAGAAGAAGCCAAGCAATGGGTAGTTATGCTTATAAAGTTAACTTAAGCGGTGAAGAGAGCTTAAGATTTGGCGTATCATTAAGTTGGGCACAAAACCGATTTGACCAAGGTGACGCAACTTCTAATGGGAACCTAGACCCTGCGTTTGCTGCTTACAATAACCAAAGGAGTTATTTAGATGGAAATTTTGGTGTGGCTTATATAGGCAAAAAAATAGAGGCTCAGTTTAGCTATCTTAATTTAAATAACAAACGTCAGAATCAGTTTTCATCAGTAAATTATGCTACATTTTATAGTGCTTTAAGTTATAAAATAGACTTAGTAAATGATGGTAGTTTAATGCTAAAACCATTGATTGCATACCGAGGCGTAAAAGGATTTGAAAACCAATGGGATGTAGCCACAGAACTAAGTATAGAGCAGTTGAAAGTATATACCATGTATCATAGCAATAAGACATTTACAGGCGGTTTTGGTTTCTTACATCAGAAGAAGTTACTCTTGTCTATCATGTATAGTACAGAGCCGCAAGGCTTACAAGGCCTAACCGGTGGGCAGTTTGATTTGGTTCTGGGATATCAGTTTTAAGAATGAGCTAACGCATAAATTTACAAGCAGAAAAAAGTTATCCTACTTAAATCCATTTTAAACGAAGTATAAGGCTGTATCAAACTCATGTTCTTATTAGTAATGCATAAATCAAAGGTACTTTTTAAGTATATTAACTTTACCACAGCCAATATATTGGCAATTAACATGAAAAATTTTGATACAGCCTTATTATATAATAACCTGATGATAAGCAGGTAAATTTTAAACTATTACATTAGCCTAAAAAAATGATAACTTCTTTCTTACATAGGACTATGCTTTAACCCAAAGCAATACGTATAGTCACTTATTCATACTATCTTGTAAAAAAGAAATAAACAATACCTTTACATCATAATATAAGCGTCATATTTTGAGAAAAGTATTACTGATAGATGATGAAGATAAACTAAGAACTCTGATGGCCAGAATTATTACACTGGAGGGTTTTGAAGTTATACAAGCCGCAGATTGTAAAACTGCATTAAAGAAGCTTGAACAGTACGATGTAGATATCATATTATGCGATGTAAAACTACCAGATGGTAATGGGGTTACATTTGTAAAAAAAATAAAAGAGCAATATCCCATACCTGAAGTTATCCTTTTAACTGCCTATGGAAATATTTCTGATGGTGTACAAGCTATAAAGAATGGAGCTTTTGACTATATCATTAAAGGAGATGATAATGATAAAATTATCCCTTTGATAGCCAAAGCAATGGAAAAATCTTTATTACAGAGGAGAGTTCTGGAATTGGAAGCTAAAATAGCTGGTAAGTTTAGTTTTAAATCTATCATTGGTAAATCTGATGCCATAAAAGAAGTGATAAACTTGGCCGAAAAAGTAGCTAAAACTGATACAACTGTTTTACTTTTAGGAGAAACTGGTTCTGGGAAAGAGGTTTTTGCCAATGCCATTCATTACGAAAGCAAAAGAGCAAATAAAAAATTTGTAGCTATCAATTGTAGTGCATTATCAAAAGAATTATTAGAAAGCGAATTATTTGGGCATAAAGCAGGCGCATTTACCGGGGCATTAAAAGATAAAAAAGGCTTGTTTGAAGAAGCTCATTTAGGTACTTTATTTTTAGATGAGATTGGCGAACTTGATATTGATTTACAAGCCAAATTATTACGTGTTTTAGAAACCGGTACTTTTATAAAAGTAGGTGCTACTGAAACCATAAAAGTAGATGTAAGAATTATTGCTGCCACCAATAGAAATTTACAAAAAGAAGCGGAAGAAAACAGGTTTAGATTAGATCTTTTTTATCGACTATCGGTTTTTTCTATAGCCATTCCATCCTTAAACCAAAGAAAAGAAGATATTGAATTATTGGCTGATTTTTACCTCAAAGAATTTGCTGCTAAAATCAATCAAGGAGTGAAAAAAATATCTCCAGATTTTTTAAAAGAGTTGAAAGCTCACCAATGGAAAGGGAATGTCAGAGAATTAAAAAATATGATAGAAAGAGCGGTTATTTTAGCTTCCGCTGATGAGTTAGACAGCTCTTTGCTTCCCTGGGAGTTTAATAAATCAGATTTAAATCTTAATGCTTTTGATTTGCAAACCATCGAAAAACAGCACATCCTTAAAGTTTTACATCATACCAGTCAAAATAAAACCGAGGCCGCTAGGCTACTCAATATTGGTTTAACTACCCTTTATCGCAAGCTGGAAGAATACGGTTTAAAATAAGCTTACACGATATTATTTTTAATCAGCTTTTGATTTATCAATAAGCTGTATGGTTATCATCCTTTCCCCAAAGCCTACCAATTTGAAAATGTACCCTTCCATTTTGATAGGCTTTTATAATTCGTATGATGAGTGCTTTTTGTTAAAAGCACTGATAATCAGCCTATTGATTTTATTCTTTTCCTAATTTTTATCAGGGTATTTGTTTTGGTATGGGTTATCAAAATTAATATCACAAATATGGAAAAATCAAATCATTACAAACCCACACCATACCAAGTATTTATGGGTTTAATGCTGAGCTTAGCTGTTATCTCTATCCTTTCAAACATCTTTTTAAAATCTTAATCATGCTTATACTCATCTTATTGCTAACTCTTTTATTACTCTGCTGGCTTGCATTTAAATGTATAAGCTGGTTCGAGAAAATTTAACCCCCCAAAACAATGATTTATTTATTAATTATATCCATAGCAGTTTTCATTTACATGGTTTATGTACTGCTAAAGCCCGAAAAATTTTAACCCTTCATCATGAATACTGAATTACTTGGAATTATAGCTTCATTTGCCATCACCTTGGTAATTGCTGTACCACTTGGAAAATACCTGGCAAATGTATTTGCTGGAGAAAAAACTTGGACAGACTTTTTAAAACCCTTTGAAAGCATCATTTATAAGCTATCTGGCATCAATCCTAAAGAGCAAATGACCTGGAAGCAACATTTAAAAGCCATGTTAACCATTAATTCTGTTTGGTTAGTTTATGGTTTTTTTGTTTTGATGTATCAAGATAAATTACCACTAAACCCTGATGGAAACGCAGGGATGAGTCCTGATTTATCATTCAATACCATCATCAGTTTCGTCGTAAACTGTAATTTACAGCACTACTCGGGCGAATCTGGCTTAACATATTTTACCCAACAATTTGTAATCATGTTTTTGCATTTTACAAGTGCAGCTACAGGTATTGCAGCAGCAGTAGTGTTCTTTAAAGCATTTAGAGATAAAACCACTACTACCCTAGGTAATTTTTGGGAGTTTTTTGTGAAATCAATAACCAGATTATTACTTCCACTTTCTTTAATTGTAGGTTTAATATTAGCTTTTAATGGTACACCAACCAGTTATGAAGGAAAAGATCAATTCATTTCTTTGCAAGGAGATACGGTAAATGTATCAAGAGGGCCTGCTGCTGGAATGATTGCTGTAAAACATTTAGGAACAAACGGAGGAGGGTGGTTTGGTGTAAATTCTGCGCATCCGCTAGAAAACCCAAGTTATTTAACCAATATGGTTGAGGTGATTTCTCAAATGATTATTCCTATAGCTATGGTTTTAGCTTTTGGATATTTTATCAGAAAGAGAAAATTTGCCTGGACCATTTTTGGGGTGATGACCATTGGGATGTTTATGCTCCTGATACCAACCATTATGAGTGAATTGGGGGGTAATCCTGCCATAGAAAAATTAGGAATTAGCCAAACCATAGGAGCCATGGAAGGCAAAGAAGTAAGGTTTGGGCCAGCAGCATCAGCCTATTGGAGTACTGTTACCACGATTATATCTACCGGATCAGTTAATTCTATGCATGATAGTGGAATGCCTTTATCAGGATTATGGCAATTACTTGGAATGATGATTAATTCATTTTATGGAGGTTGCGGAGTAGGTATTTTAAACTACTTTATTTATCTCATTATAGCTGTATTCATTTCTGGATTAATGGTGGGTAGAACACCAGAGTTTCTTGGACATAAAGTAGAAGCCCGAGAAGTGAAAATTGCAGCCATCATCACATTATTAAGTCCGTTATTGATTTTAGCAGGTACAGCAATAGCCAGTTTTGTTTTTGGAAGCTATGGCGATGCCGATTGGGCCGTTAAACCAGCAAATTGGTTGAATAATCCAAGTTTCCACGGCTTTTCAGAAATGTTATATGAAATGACTTCTTCAAATGCCAATAACGGTTCTGGTTTTGAAGGTTTGGGCGATAATAATATTTTCTGGAATATCTCAACAGGCATAGTTTTATTCCTTGGCCGTTTCTTACCTATCATTGGTCCAATAGCCATTGCAGGTTTATTAGGTGCCAAGAAATATATTCCAGCATCGGCAGGTACGCTAAAAACAGATACCAAAACTTTCGCTTTAATGACATTTGCAGTCATTCTAGTTTTAAACGCACTTTCCTATTTTCCTGCTTTGGCATTGGGTCCTTTGGCAGAGTACTTTACTATGATTGGATTAAGGGAATAGAATAAGGGGGAATAGAACATGGGGAATAGGGAATAGAACATGAGGAATAGGGAATAGAATGGAGGGAATAGAATAAGGGGAATAGAACATGGGGAATAGGGAGTAGGGAATAGAATAGAGGGAATAGATAATAGATTGAAGAAAATGAGAATTATTGATTATAGTATGATAAAATTAAAAGAAGAGACTATTTCATGCTCTCTATTTTCAATCTCCTATTTGCTTACAGCCATGATTCTTTTTTTAACAGTATTGATAAAACCTAAAAGTAACTTATATATGGAGTCTAAATCTTTTAATACGATTTCGCAATCATCATTACTTATAAATCCAAGCTCTTTGGATAACAATAACAATGTATCTAACTCGCTAGCAGAACCAAGAGATATGTATAAAAATTGTAGCAGCTCTTTATCAGATCTTCTGGCAGAACCTTCCGCTATATTAACTGGAACAGAAGTGCAGGCCCTTCTAATTTGTGAGGTAAGTCCAAATTTTTCTTCAGTTGGAAAAGCAGAAGTAAGGGCATATAATTTTTTAACAAGAGAAAAACTTTGCTTCCATACTTCTAAATTTTGGTGTGGTTTCACAAACTAGCTTATTAATTTAAAATCTTAATATACATAAAAATAGGAATAGACTTTAAGGAATTTAAATAGAAGGGGGGTAAATGCGAAAATGGTCTCTATTCTCTATCTCTCCATATAAAAGTATCTATTTCCTATTCTCACTAATACTATAAAAAATGAAATCTCAATCCAATAAATTATTCGAGCCAGCATTGGTTCAAACTGCACTAAAACAATCTTTTGTAAAATTAGATCCAAGGGTAATGATTAAAAACCCGGTGATGTTTACTGTAGAGATTGGTACTTTGGTAATGGCTTATGTTACTTTTTATTCTATCAGTAATACTGGTCAAGGTTCAGCATTATATAACTTTTTCATCTTTTTAGTGCTATTCCTTACGCTTTTGTTTGCAAATTTTGCAGAGGCTATTGCCGAAGCAAGAGGAAAAGCACAAGCAGATAGTTTACGAAAAACCAGAGAAGAAACTCCTGCTAAATTAATTTTAGCAGATGGAACCATCAAACAAGTTTCTTCAAGTCAAATAAAAAAGGGTGATATTTTTATTTGTGAAACAGGAGATACCATCCCAACAGACGGAGAAATTGTTGAAGGTATTGCGACCATAGATGAATCAGCAATTACTGGAGAATCGGCACCAGTTATCAGAGAAGCTGGTGGTGATAAATCATCAGTAACTGGAGGTACAAAAGTACTTTCTGATGAAATTAAAGTCATGGTAAGTACTTCGCTAGGCGAAAGCTTTTTAGATAAAATGATTGCTTTGGTAGAAGGTGCTTCTCGTCAAAAAACACCTAATGAAATTGCTTTAACCATTTTATTAGCAAGTTTTACATTGGTTTTCATCATTGTTTGTATCACTTTAAAACCATTTGCTGATTATGCAAATACGCCAATTACCATCGCGGCTTTAATCTCTCTTTTTGTTTGTTTAATCCCTACAACCATTGGTGGTTTACTTTCTGCAATTGGTATAGCAGGTATGGACAGGGCTTTAAGAGCTAATGTGATTACTAAATCTGGAAAGGCGGTTGAGACTGCTGGTGATATTGATGTTTTATTGTTAGATAAAACGGGCACCATCACCATAGGTAACAGAAAGGCAACACAATTTTATCCTTCTAAAGGAATACCAAGAGAAGTTTTTATAAAGCTTTGTTTATTAAGTTCAATCCCCGATGATACACCAGAAGGGAAATCAATCGTAGAGTTGGCCAATCAGCTTTTACCCATTGGCGCTGTTTCATCATCAGAAAAGGAAGGGATGGATTTTATCAAATTTACTGCAGAAACAAGGTCTAGCGGTGTTAAACTAAGCAACGGAAATCAAATTCTTAAAGGTGCTTCTGATGCTATGAGAAATATCACACAAAAAGCTGGCTTTAATTTCCCCGAAGATACCGCTGAAGAAGTAAAGAAAATATCTTCAAACGGAGGAACACCTTTAGTAGTGACTGAAAACGCAGTGGTAATGGGTGTAATAGAATTGCAAGACATCATCAAACCAGGTATCAGCGAGCGCTTTGAGCGCTTACGAAAAATGGGCGTTAAAACCGTAATGGTTACTGGGGATAATCCACTTACAGCTAAGTTTATAGCAGAAAAAGCAGGTGTTGATGATTTTATCGCGGAAGCAAAGCCAGAAGATAAAATGAACTATATTAAAGCAGAGCAACAACAAGGAAAATTAGTGGCTATGATGGGAGATGGAACAAATGATGCGCCTGCTTTGGCTCAGGCCGATGTTGGTGTTGCCATGAATAGTGGAACACAAGCCGCTAAAGAAGCCGGTAATATGGTTGATTTAGATAACGACCCTACTAAACTGATTGAAATTGTTGAAATTGGAAAGCAGCTATTAATTACCAGAGGTACATTAACTACATTTTCTATTGCTAACGATGTTGCTAAATACTTTGCTATCGTTCCTGCACTTTTCATAGCCTCTATTCCGGCTTTACAAAGCTTAAACATCATGGGGTTAAACAGTCCAGAGAGCGCAATCCTATCGGCAGTAATTTTTAATGCCATCATTATTCCAATTCTAATTCCTTTAGCATTAAAAGGAGTTGCTTATAAACCCATAGGGGCAACTGCTTTATTACGTCAAAACCTTTTGATATATGGTATTGGAGGAGTTGTTGCGCCATTTATAGGTATCAAATTAATTGATTTAGTAGTTGGTTTATTTATCTGAATGACCTTTACAGCTTATAATTTCAATAGTTCCATCAGAGGAAATTCTGTAAACCAAACGATGTTTATCGTCAATCCTTCTAGACCAGCATCCTTTAAGGTTATGTTTCATGGCTTCTGGTTTTCCTATACCAGTAAATGGCGTTCTACTAATGTCTTTAAGCAAGTCGTAGATTTTAAGAAATTTTTGGCGGTCGTAAACGCCCCAATCGGTAAATTGTTCAAGGGCATCAGGTTCAAATTTAAACTTTATCAATGTTTTAAATTTGAGATAACCAATTCGTTTAATTCCTCCTCAGTATATGTTACTCCTTGGCCTTTATCAAGGTTAGAAATGGCTTTAGCTAAACGAGTAAAATATTCTTCTTTAGTTTCTTGTTGGTTTAAATCAAAATCTGTTGCGCTTGATATTGTTAGATTAATCTCTCTATCATCTTTAAACAAGCTTTTAATTGAATTTAAAAGGTTTTCATCCAATTCTGAAAGTTTAAGTCTAAACGTCGTTTCCATATTTAAAAGTTTATATCAAATATAATTATTAAAAATCATGAAAAAGTACATTTTACAATCTATACGCCTAACATTAGTTTTAATGGTGCTGCTATGCATCCTCTATCCTTTAACATTAGCGTTTGCTGGTAAATTTAGTAAAGGAGAAGGCAGCGGAGAAAAAGTAACTAAAAACGGAAAGACCGTTGGTTATGCTTTAATCGGTCAGTCTTTTACCAATCCAGAATATTTTTGGGGGCGTCCATCAGCAGTAGGTTATAACGCAGCAGGTTCTGGAGGTTCTAACAAAGGCCCATCAAACCCTGATTATTTGCAACAAGTATCTGATAGGGTAGATACACTTTTGAAATATCATCCTTATCTAAAAAAATCCCAAATCCCATCAGATATGGTAACTGCTTCAGGAAGTGGTTTAGACCCAAATATCTCTCTAGAAGGAGCTAAAATTCAAATTAAAAGAGTAGCAGAATATCGCAAACTCGACAAGAAACAAGTGGAAAAACTGGTTGAAGAAAATACTGAAAAACCTTTATTAGGCTTATTTGGACCTTCGGCACTTAATGTTTTAAAGTTGAATTTGGCTTTAGACGAATTAAAAAGATAGATGTTTTTCCTTTTTAATAATTATACAAGCATGAAAACAAAAATTTTATCATTGGCTTTGATCTTAATAGTTGTAACTCTACTAAAAGCGCAAGAACCTATCAAAATAAATATTAGTGGATATTTAGAGACCTATTACGTTTATGATTTTAACAAGCCAACTAGTAATAACAGACCAAATTTTATCTATTCGCACAACAGACACAATGAAGTAAACCTAAATTTAGGATTTCTAAAAGCCAATTACAGCAGTGAAATGCTAAGAGGAAATCTGGCTTTAATGGCAGGAACTTATACCAATGCCAATTTAGCAGCAGAATCAGGAGTTTTAAAAAACATTTTTGAGGCTAATGTAGGTGTCAAAATAAGTAAAACTCAAAATATTTGGTTTGATGCAGGAATTTTTCCCTCTCATATAGGTTTTGAGAGCGCTATCAGTAAAGACTGCTGGGTGTTAACCAGAAATATAGTTTCTGAAAACACACCTTATTATGAAGCTGGGGCAAAATTATCTTATGCTACGGCCAATAATAAGTTTGCTGCAACCTTACTTTATTTAAATGGATGGCAAAAAATCATGCGACAAGATGGTAACAGTAAGCCAGCCGGTGGATTACAGCTTACCTATAAACCAAATTCAAGTTTAACTTTTAACTACAGTAATTATTATGGTACCGAAGGTGTGGATGAAGTTAGTGTGCATCGATTTTATCATAACTTTTATGCAATTGCACAACTAACGGATGTATTAGGGCTAACAGCAGGGTTTGATTACGGAACGCAGCAAAAGCTAAGCGGTCAATCTGATAAGAGTGAGATTTTTGCTCCAGTTTTGATTGCTCAATACAAGTTTCAACCCAAATGGGCTGTAGCAGGAAGAGTAGAGTTTTATAAAGATAGCGATGGCATCATCATCAATACAGGTACGCCAAATGGTTTTAGCACAACCGGTTATTCAATAAATATTGATTATGCTCCGGTAAGTAATGCAACGTTTAGAATAGAAGGCAAAACTTATGATAGCAAAGACCAAATCTTTATTAGAAATAACAATGCTGTAAATTACAATACCAGTTTAACTGCAAGTTTGGCCTTGTCTTTTTAATTTAAAATTGAGATGCAACAAGTTTCTGATTTTCTCGAATTAGTAAAATCAAATAGAAGAGGTAAGTTTAAAGTTTATATAGGCATGAGTGCCGGTGTAGGCAAAACTTATAAAATGTTGCAAGAAGCACATGCGCTTTTAGCAAATGGTATTGATGTAAAAATAGCTTTTATTGAAACGCATTTAAGAAAAGAGACGCATGCGCTTTTAGAAGGTTTGCCCATTATAACCCGCAGAAAATTATTTTATAAAGGTAAAGAATTAGAAGAACTAGATGTACAAGCAGTTATTAATTTGCATCCAGAGGTAGTTATTATTGATGAACTGGCACACACGAATATAGAAGGTAGCAAAAACGAAAAACGCTGGCAAGATGTGCTGGATATTTTAAATGCTGGTATCAATGTGATATCAGCTGTAAATATCCAGCATTTAGAAAGTTTAAATGAAGATGTCAAAGCTATCACCGGTATTGAGGTGCAAGAAAGAGTGCCAGATAAGGTGTTGCAAATGGCAGATGAGGTAGTTAATATTGATTTAACAGCTGATGAATTGATTGACAGACTAAAAACAGGTAAGATTTATACTTTGGACAAAGTACCTTTAGCCCTGAGGAATTTTTTCCAAATCGAGAAAATATTACAATTAAGAGAATTGGCTCTAAGGGAAGTTTCTAATCAGCTAGAAAGAAAAATTCAAACAGAAGTTCCTAAGCAAGTACAATTAAGGCAAGAATACTTTTTAGCTTGCATCAGTTCACATCCAAATAGTGCAAAAAACATCATTAGAAAAACAGCAAGGTTAGCCTCTTATTATCATGCTAAATGGATGGTTTTATATGTTCAAATCCCATCAGAAGCGGCTGATAAAATAAAATTAGCCAGTCAAAGACACTTAATAAATCATTTAAAGCTAGCTACAGAAATGGGTGCAGAAGTTGTCAGAAAAAAAAATGTTGATATTGTTGAAGCCATCATGGAGTTGGTTCTTGAAAAACAAATTACAACCATTTGCATCGGTAAACCTAAAAGTACTAGTCTGCTTAATCTTTTCAAACCAAATCTTTTCGAAAAACTTTCTAAACGCTTAACAAATACAGATATTGACCTGATTATTTTATCTTGATGAAATGAAAATAAAAACCAAACTTCGTTTAGGCTTTAGCTTACTTTTTATCATTATTCTGATACTTGGAGCACTATCAGCTTATTATTTAAACAAGCTATCTGCTGAAGCAAAACTGGTTCTTAAAGATAATTACGAGACCCTAGAATATACCCGATTGATGTTGTACGAATTAGATAAGTCTGATTTTGGTAGCTCATTAAATAACTTTGAAAGGCAACTTATTAAACAGGAAAGCAACCTAACAGAGCCGGGAGAACAGGTTTTAACCGCAAAGGTAAGACATCACTTAGAACAGTTAAAGGCTACTAAGGACACCCTAAACATAGCTAAACATCAACAACAAATTAGAGCTAGCTTGAACAAAATCATGGACTTAAATTTAAAGGCCATCATCTTTAAAAATGAACTAGCAAACAAAACAGCGCATAGTGCCAATTTATTTCTAATTTTTTGGGGAGGTATCTGTTTATTAATCACTTTTAGTTTTATCGTTAATTTCCCAGGTTATATTGCAAATCCCATTAAATTATTAACAGAAGGAATAAAAGAAATTGAAGCAAAAAATTATAACAAGCGTTTAAGCTTTACTTCTAAAGACGAGTTTGGCGAGTTAGCTCAGGCTTTTAATAGTATGGCTCAAAAGCTTCATGATTTTGAAAACTCTAATTTGGCAAAAATTCTTTTTGAGAAAAAAAGGATAGAGGCCATCATTAACAGCATGAATGATGGTGTAATCGGGTTAGACGAGCATCAGCATATTTTATTTGTTAACCCTGTAGCTCTTAAACTCTTTGGTTTAAACGAAAATGACCTCGTAGGTAAATTTGCGCCCGATGTTGCATTAAAGAACGATTTATTAAAAAACTTGCTTAACAATCATGTAAACCATGAACTGAAAATTTATGCCGATGCAAAAGAAAGTTATTTTAAAAAGGAAGCTTTAAATATTTTGGTTCCACAAAGTAATTTATATCCCGAAAAAAATATCAACTACGCTTTTACAAATATTGGTTCTGTTTATATTTTGAAGAATATTACCGCTTTCCACGAGCTGGATGAAGCTAAAACCAATTTCATAGCAACCATCTCTCATGAGTTAAAAACACCCATTTCTTCTATCAAAATGAGTACGCAACTTTTGAAAAATAAACAAATGGGGGATCTAAATCCAGAGCAAAATGATTTGATTGAAAGTATACAAGATGACACACATCGTTTATTGAAAATTACGAGCGAGTTATTAAACATGGCACAATTAGAAAGTGGTCATATACAGTTAAATATATTACCTGCTAGCCCTATAGAAATTTTAGATTATGCTATCCAAGCAACTAAAACACAAGCAGAGCAAAAACAAATAAAATTTGAAATCAATTATTCTGATACGGTGTCTAAAGTTTTAGCGGATAAAGAAAAAACAGCATGGGTAATCACCAATTTGATAGCCAATGCCATCAGGTACTCTCATGAGCAATCTGTTATTAATGTTAAAATGTTAGAAACCACAAAAGAAGTAAAAATAATTATTAAGGACCAAGGGCAAGGCATAGCCCCCCAATACCTAGATAAAATTTTTGAACGCTATTTTAGAGTTCCAGGCACCCAAAAAGAAGGTACCGGATTAGGACTTGCCATCAGTAAAGATTTTATTGAAGCCCAAGGAGGTAATATCAGCGTTGATAGTGAATTTGGGGTAGGTAGTGTTTTTACATTAACACTTATAAAATCGTTTTCATAGTATTGAGGAAAAGCTTGTTGAGATAATCACTATTATTAAACCTTTGTAACTTAAATCCAAGCAATGCGCTTATCATAAAGATTTAAAGTGCGAATCAGAATTCCACTACCTCTTTATGATAAACAGGTGTTTCAAGGCCTTTTAAAGACATCGTTACCTCAAGCTTTTTGCCCTTGTCTTTAAATTCTAACAGTCCATAATTCTTTTGGTTAACCAATGGTCCTACACGGTATGGGTTATGCTCTGCTTTAATATGTGATGCAGGATTTGTAAGTCCACTGGAAGTAATATCGTAAAGTGGGAAGTTTAAACCTATAATTTGTGTTTTGGAAAACTCTCCAATATGCCTATCTCCACTTAGTAAAATCACGCCTTTAGGTTTGGTTTTTACCAACAAATCCATCAATCTTTTTTTAGCAGTAGGGAAATTGGCCCATTTTTCATGTGGATGCTCCGCAGATAATACCTGTATACTAGAGCCAATCACATAAGCATCAGCATTGCTGCTTAACTGTTTTTCTAACCAAGTCCACTGCTCTTCTCCTAAAATATCTCCTTTAAAGTTGGGGATGTATCTTTTATCATTGTCTTGCATTAAAGTATCACGATGATATCGGCAGTCTAATAGTATTACTTTTACTTGTTTGTTTCCTACTTGATAATTATGAGACGAATAAATACCAGCTTGTTTACGAACTGGACTTTCTTTAGGTACGTTTAAAAAATCAAGGGCTAATTGCTGACTTTCTTGCTTACGAGGGTAGTTTATTCCAGCATCGTTGATTCCATAATCATGGTCATCCCAAGTACCAATGATAGGTACTTTAGCAGTAAACTTTTTATAATTAGGATTATCATTTTGTATTTGATATTTCTCTTTTAAAACCGATATGTCATGGCTATCGCCATAAATATTGTCTCCTAGCCATATCCATACATTGGGTTGGTCCTTTAAGATAACATCCCATAAGGGTTGTGGCAAGTTCTGACGATTACAAGAGCCAAAAGCAAATGTTTGACTTTTATGAGTTTGAGCTTTAACGCTGATTGCTATTGATACAACAAAAATTGCTGCTAAGAAATATTTCATTACGGTATTTTAAAGCTTGTTTAAACAAAAATAAAGTTTTGAAATTACTGTAAAGTTAAATGTACATTTATCTTATCGAAGAGAACGTTCATCTTCGGGAATATTCAGGAGAGATTGGTCTTGGTAATGCCCGTTTTCTGGATGGGTTTTTTGATGTTATTTTTGCGGAATGGATGAACTTAGACTTATCCCATATTTGCCTTTAAACCAATTTTTTGCGATTTTTTAGAGAAGATGCTCACCTTTTTTCTGCAACTATTTGTCTGCTATTGAAATAAATTTAGCACTCGATAAATTAAACTTTATCTCTCATACCTTCTAACATATTTTGCCACCAAGTGGTGGGTCGATTAGCTAATATTTGCTCAATCCAGAGTAATCATTTCAATTTCAGCTCCGGCTATTCCAGTTAGTCTTTCTGTTGCAAATTGCAAAGTTTGGCGATTCTCTTTGTTCATTTTTTTAATGTGTTCATGAATCATGAACAAACAAATTTAATGAACAAAAATTTAGCAAGCAAGTTATTTCATTATTGTTTGTATTTGTTTTTTATGAAGTTTTTGGTGAGTACCCAATCAAATAGATGCTTTCCGATCGCAGTTCAGAGGCGTAAGAAATGTCAAGTTCTTCCTCTTTAGACTAGCTAAAATATATGCTTAATGTCTCTCCCCAACTTTTACGCTTGATCCTTGATCCAGCTTATTTCAGGAAATGCTATAAAAACAAAAAACCTCTTAGATTTCTCTAAGAGGTTTCGCGGAATGGACGGGACTCGAACCCGCGACCTCCTGCGTGACAGGCAGGCATTCTAACCAGCTGAACTACCACTCCGTTTTTTCCGTTCTTATCGTTCGGGAGTGCAAATATAGATATTTCTATTGAAGTGCAAAATCTTTTTTTAAATTTATGCAATAGAGCCCTCTTTCAGTTTTTCAGCATTTTCTGCAAATTGCAGAGCATCAAGTATTTCCTGTATATCACCATCCATAATAGCTGGTAAATTATATAAAGTTAAACCTATTCTATGCTCCGTAACACGCCCTTGCGGGTAGTTATAAGTACGTATTTTGGCAGATCGGTCTCCGGTTGATACCATAGTTTTACGTGTGCTGGCAATAGCTTCATTATGTTTAGCCAACTCACGCTCGTACAATTTACTCCTCAGCATTTCCATAGCTCTAATACGGTTACCCAATTGCGAACGCTCTATCTGGCAAACCACCACAATACCCGATGGCTTGTGTGTTAGCTGTACTTTTGTTTCCACCTTGTTTACATTTTGTCCACCAGCACCACCAGATCTTGATGTTTGTAATTCCACATCCGCAGGGTTAATTTCCACATCAACCTCTTCAGCTTCTGGCAACACCGCTACTGATGCGGCAGAAGTATGTACCCTTCCCTGGGTTTCTGTATCCGGAACGCGTTGCACCCGGTGCACACCAGATTCGTATTTTAAAATTCCGTAAACATCCTCACCAATAACTTTAAAAATGACCTCTTTGTAACCACCATTGGTGCCCTCTGTAACCTCTAAAGTTTCGGTACGCCAGCCCCTGCCTTCGCAATAACGGGTATACATACGGTATAAATCGCCAGCAAAAATTGCAGCCTCATCACCACCAGTACCACCTCTAATCTCTACAATGGCATCTTTTTCATCTCCTGGGTCTTTAGGCACTAGCATCAACCTAATTTTAGCCTCCATTTCATCCTTTAAAGGCACCAAAGTATCCAACTCTTCTTTGGCCATCTCACGCAACTCCTGATCTTTCTCGTTCGCTAAAATATCGCGGTTAGCATCAATATTACTGATTACATTTTTGTACTTATAATACTCATCCACAATCAAACCCAACTCCTTATACTCACGGTTCAGCTGTGCAAAACGTTTCATGTCTTGCGTAACCTCTGGGTTGGTTAATTCCCGCTCCACATCATCTCGGCGGAGTTTTATAGCTTCTAATTTATCTAACATTTTTTTTGAAAATCAAATCCTGTAATACTTGGGTCTGGGTAGTCCGGCTATACGCTGCAACTCCTCGTTTTTCCAAGGCGCTAAACCCTACACACACTGTGGGGTTTCCGCTGCTATCCGGTTTAGTTAACGCAAAACAATGCATTAAACTCAGTTAGCATTTAAAGCCCACAAAGTTAAGCCTTTTTCATTTAATATGAAGAGTCGCTTTAAGCGGTAGCTAAAAGTGCCACCAGGTTTTGTAAGCGGTAGTTTTATTTCTTCCTTTTTAAAAGTCATGAAGTTATAACGCCATAGCTTATGGTCTTGCTGGTAAATCAGTTCATCGCCCTCTACCTCAAAAGCTCTAACAGGATTAATAACAGCGGTTTTGTAGTAATTACCAAACCTGTCAAATATCCTGACACCTTCGCCAGCATCGTTAATAAACACATATAAGTCTGTACTCAGCATAAAAACAGCATTCATATCAAAACCATTTCTCTGGTAAATATTGCCACTTTTAAGCTCATCTATAAAATTATTACTCAGTTTTTTAAGCTCTCGGTTCAGTTGGTCATAAATCCAAAAACCATTATTATTAGCTGATGCTACCAGCGCAATCTGCTGGTTGGGGTTATTGTTAAAAGAATAACTGCTAATCTCGCTTAAATTATTATTCAGTACCACAACTTGTTGGTAAGCCTGATAATATAAAATTACCCTTAAAGGGTCTGTAATATCAATTTGGTCTATATCACCAAAGCTATTGTTGGTATAATTCCATAAAAACTTACCATCAGGGTTAAACTTCATGAGCTCGTTAGCAGGCGTAACCAAGAATAAATTCCCCAAATTATCAACCCGAGCTATTTTAGCAAGGGTATCTATCTGCTTAATCAGTTTAAAACTTTGGGCATTACTTTTCCATGTCAGTATCAAAATACAGCAACAAAGTAACAGTAGTTTTAAAAGACTTTTATTTTTCATGATGCTTATTCCAATCAAGCAATTTAAGTTCCACACCGTCAAAAACAGCGTAATAAGAATAATTTACCCATTCGCCCAAATTGGTATACAGGGTTTCCTCATCCAATTTAAACTGAGTAGGAAAATGCCTGTGCCCCATAACTAAATGGTCAAAATTGCCATAATCATGCTTAAGTTGTTTATAAAAACTCTTAATAAAAGTTTCTTCATACTGCTGGGTAATATCGCCTTCTTTTTTGTAGGAGGCTAACCTGCTTTTGCTACTCCAGTAATTGGCAATACCAATGCCTAAGTTAGGATGCAAACGGGCAAAAAGCCATTGACACAATTCACTTCTAAAAATTTTCTTTAAAAACTTGTAGGATGCGTCACCAGGGCCTAGGCCATCTCCGTGGTGTAATAAAAACTTTTTACCATGGCGTTCTATCAAAAGCTCATCGTTAATGATTTCCATGCCAAATTCTTTCTTAAAATAATCAAATACCCACATATCGTGGTTGCCTTTAAAAAAGTATATTTTAGTGCCGGCATCGCTCAACTCGGCAAGCTTACCTTGTAACCTGATAAAGCCTTTAGGAACTGCAGTAGCATATTCAAACCAAAAATCAAAAACATCGCCCATTAAAAATAATTCCGCTGCATCGTGTTTGATGTGGTCTAGCCAGCTTACTATCCATGCTTCACGTTCTCGGCTAGAGGCATAGTTAGGCGCTCCTAAATGGAAATCAGAAGCAAAATAAAGTTTAGATTTTTGGGTTTCCATATATCAAAGGTTAAAAATATCAAATTATATTAAACCTTTAGCCATGCAACTTAAAAGCTCTAGGCTTACAATAATTTTTATAGCTTTAACAAACAAACTTTAACAGTTAAATCTTCGTTTATCATTTTATGCTAAAAAAACTTACCTTCTTTATATTAACGTTTTTAACTAGCCAAGTTTTAGCACAGTATAAAACCGATGTTTTAGTACTAGGGGCCAGTGCTTCTGGTACAGCTACCGCTATACAAGCAGCCAGAAGTGGTGTAAAAGTTATACTGGTAGAGCCTAATAACTTTAGTATTGGTGCTATTGCGCCTAGTATGGATGTGCCGGCTTTTAATTTTGGTATCTGGAAAGAGTGGAAAGATGCTTACACCAAAAAACTAGATTCTCTACAAACCGACCCTCGTGTAGCGCTGGAAGGCATCGTTAGTAAAGTCAACAATTTGCGCTATTTTAAAGAAACCCAAGTTGTAAATATTGTTAAAAAAGGGAAATCCTGGGAGGTGAGCATCCAGAAAAATGGAAGTAAAATAGAAAAAATAAAAGCTGATGTATTGGTAGATGCTTTTTTTGATGCACAACAATCGCCAGTGTTAAAAGCCGGTATTGTAAAGTTAAATGATGGTCATATTAAAACCATAAGTAAATATACCCCAATAGAACGTGAAAAACCTTATGAACAAGTTTTAAAACTTTATAGAAGTAGCGGAGCAACAGGCTATGGGAAAGATAGCACTATGCTACATTATTTCCCTATGGGTGTATTTATCAGTGCCGAGCTTGATAACCTGCTTTTTGTTTCGCCACAAGCTGGTTTGATAGGTTGGCAGGCAGATGATTTTAAAAATATTGCTACTTGGGTAAACATTGGTCAACTAGCAGGGGCTTTAGCAGCCTATGGGCCATTTTTTGATGTGCCAACGGCAAAGGCAAATGTAAGAACCACACAAAATGAGGTTTTTGTTTATAAAGGCTTACTTTATCCGGTTTTAGATGTTAATACTACCGAGTATGCTTGGGCGGCAGTACAAAAAATTATCGCTACAGATATGATGAAGCATGATTTTGTTAAAGGGAAATTTAATCCGGATGAACATGTAAAACCAGAGGATATTAAAACCATTTTATCTGAGCTACATCCCCGCTCTAGAATTTGGTTTATAGAAAATCCTATTCAGGAACTTACCTTAAAAGATGCTGTTTCTTTAATCAGTTTTATCACTGGAAGAGAAATTTATGATATGAATAGGGAGTTAAATAGTAACTGGAAAATGAAATATGAGCTAGAGAGCGATTTTAAACCTGACAATTACGTTACTAAAAAAGAAATGACCATTATTTTTGATACCTATCTAAATCCTTACAGCATTGGAGTAAATATGCAAGGTATTTTTATCAAATAAGTTTTAAAGAGGTGAATAAATAAAAAAGCTGCTTTCAAAAGAATACTTGAAGCAGCTTTTTCGTAAGCAAGAAAATATTTTAAAACTTGGCACTTAAGCTTAGCAGAAAATTAGTTCCTGCTTGTGGGTAATAATAATTTTCTGTGATGAGGTTATTATCATAAATATAGCCAAAAGTATATCCATTACTTTCATACTTTTCATTAAAGATATTATTCACCAGTAAGCTTAAGTTCACATTTTTAACGCCTCTAAATTTAAGGTTATGACTCAGTCTTAAATCGTTGACAAAAAACGCATCTAATTTACGAGCGTTATTGCTGGTATTATCTAAATACTGGTCGCTAACATATTTGGTTAATAAAGCTATTTCCAAAGCTTTAATAGGCTTATAAGCAAACTCATTAGAGGCAATAAAAGAAGGCGAGAAAGCTATATCTGTATTGGTATATTGGTTTTCTGCTTGTCCTATAAAATCAAAATCAGCATCATAAATATCAAAAAACTCGCTAAACCTTTTTATTCTGTTTTGGCTTAAAGTGGCGGTAGCCGCCCAACTTAGCTGATTAAAAATTTGCCACTTAGCATCAAACTCGGCACCTATACGGTAGCTTCTATCCACATTATCTCTTACATAAGCACCAACATCATTAACCTCGCCCGTTAAAATCAATTGGTCTTTGTAAAACATCCCGTAAAGGTTAAAACCTGCTGTTACATTTTTTCTAAGGTAACGATAGCCTACTTCTATGTTGTCTAATCTTTCTGCTAGTGGTCTACTACCTGGTGAAGATTCTGTATAATCATCTCTATTAGGCTCTTTGTTAGCCCTGGCAAAAGAGGCATAAACATTACTTATTTTATCAATTTGGTAGGTTAAACCAAACTTTGGATTGAAAAAGTTTAGGATATCCCTTTGTTGAACATTATCACCAGCATTGTTAAAACCTAAGAAAGAGTAATCTACGCTTCTGTACTGTAAATCGGTATAAATACTAAGGTTGTTTAAGGTATAAGTTGCTTTACCAAAAACGTTAAAATCTGTTTTTGTAGCATCGTTATCATAATAACGTTGTTTGTTATTGTCTAACTGGGCAAATCTGGCCCAGATAACTTCACCAAAATGCGCTCCTTTGTATTCGTTATAAGCACCGCCCAAAGTAAAATCTAAGGCTTTACTTGGCTTATAATTTAAAGAATAGGTTAATCCGTAAAAATCATTATCTAACCAACGGCGGCGTACTAAATCTGTTTTATCAATAGTTTCTGCGCCAATCACAAAAGGGGCGAAGCCATAATCTTCAAAATCTTCTTGATGTTTAAACTCTTCATAATAACCTCTGCCACGGGTATAATGTAAAGCTCCGTTAAAAGATAACTGGCTATTTATTTCTTTTGCATATAGCAATTGGTAATGGTCTTGCTGATAATTATCTGTCTGATTATCATACAAATAGCTATTATACTTGCGTGGATTTGAATTGAAAAGGTTTAAAGAATCCTGCTGGGTAAAATAGGCAGAACCTAAATTATTAAAATAATGGGTTAATAAATCTGCTTGGCTTCCTCTCAATTTAGCCTCGGGCACTCCCGTCCAGGATTGATAAGTTTGCTCAGCACCAGAAAACACATTGGCTCTTAAAATGCTTGATTTACCATAATAAGCGCCAGATACATAGAAAGATTTTAAATCAGAAAATGCCCTGTCTATAAACCCATCAGACTTGATTCTGGATAATCTGCCATCAATACTAAACTTACCATTGATAAGGCCTGTTCCTATTTTTAATGTATTTTTAATGGTCCCAAAAGAACCTATTGAGTTGTTAACCTCAGCAAAAGCCGAATCATTACGGGTAGAAGTTTGGATGTTTAAGCTTGCTCCAAAAGCACCTGCTCCGTTGGTAGAGGTTCCCACACCTCTTTGTATTTGGATATTATCAACCGATGAAGCAAAATCAGGTAGGTTAACCCAAAAAGTACCTTGGCTTTCGGTATCATTATAAGGGATACCGTTGATGGTTACATTGATACGTGTAGCATCAGAACCACGAATACGGATACCCGTGTAACCAATACCAGCACCTGCATCTGATGTTACCACAACAGATGGTGTTTGGTTTAGCAAGAAAGGTAAATCTTGCCCGAAATTATTCTTTTCAATATCAGCTTTGCTTAGGTTTTTATATGTAGTTGCCGAGTTTGCCGATGCTCTGGTAGCACTTACGATAACCTCATCAGCCAGAAATAAAGCTTTTTCTAAAGCTAAATCAACTTGTGTTTCTCCATTGATACTGATGTTTTTAACCAAAGGTTTGAACCCTAAAAAAGTGATTTGAATTTGGTAATTGCCGTTTCTTAGTTTATTGAAGCTGAAACTTCCATTTGCATCGGTTTGGGTTTGTAGATTGTAATCTAACAAAGTAACGGTAGCACCTGCCATGGCTTCCTTAGTTGCGGCATCGGTTATTTTACCTTTTAAAATGGTGTTTTGTGCCAGCAACCATAACGGAGCAGCAATTGCCATAAGAACTGTTAATGTAAATTTTCTCAATGTTATAGAATTAAAAAATTAAACAAAAGCAGCTAGGGGCTACACTACTCTACAAAATATATTTGCTTTTACCTATTCCCTACGCCGGCATTATCCGGATCAGGTGCTTAGAAAGGTTAAAGGTGCATGCCTTTTTGCCAATCTAATGGGTATAATCTCAGCCTGTATTTGTGTTTGCTTATCATCTTAGCAATACAAGGCACCCCTAATGATGGTGCAAATATACACCTTATTTATAATCATCAAAAAGTTTACATCAATTAAGCGTAACAAAACTTATATTTAGCAGTCAAAAGCTTTAAAACAACACTAACAAGTATGAAATTTAACCACTATGCTATTGCGCTAACTTTGGGTATGGCCGTTTATGCCTGTAGCCCTAAAGTTACAGGAGACAACCATAAGCAGGAGACTGCTGCAGCTGCTGCAACAATTCCGGCAGACAGTAATGTCATCATTAAAACATTACCAAATGGCTTAACTTATTACATCAGAAAAAATGTGGAACCTAAAAATAGGGCAGAGCTTTATTTGGTTAATAAAGTAGGTTCTATCTTAGAAAGCGACGATCAACAGGGCTTAGCGCATTTTACAGAACACATGGCCTTTAATGGCACCAGAGACTTTCCTAAAAACGAGTTAATCAGTTATTTGCAGAAAGCTGGTGTTAGGTTTGGAGCAGATTTAAATGCTTATACAGGCTTTAACCAAACGGTGTATCAATTGCCGCTGCCAACAGATAGCGTAGAAGTATTTAAAAAAGGCTTTGATATTTTAGCCAACTGGGCAGGGCATGTAACTTTTGAGGATAAAGAAATAGATCAGGAACGTGGGGTAATTATTGAGGAAGATCGCCAGCGTGGTAAAAATGCTCAGGAAAGAATGAGCAAGCAATTATTACCCGTTCTTTTAGCAAATTCTAAATATGCTGAGCGCCTGCCCATAGGTAAAATTGATGTATTACAATCTTTCAAGTATGAAACCCTTAAAGCTTTTTATAAAGATTGGTATCGTCCAAACTTACAGGCTATCATCGCTGTAGGAGATTTTGATGTTGCCGAGGTTGAAAAATTGATTATCGATAATTTCTCTGAGCTAAAAAATCCAGAGAATGAAAGAAAGAGAGAAGCGTTTAGCATTCCTGGCAACAAAGAACCTTTAGTAAAAATCATTACCGATCCTGAGTTTCCTTATAACGTTGCAGCTATTACTGTAAAACACCCCGAGGTGGTAGAAACAACAGAAGATCAACTCATCACCAAAATTAAAACCAGTATGATTAATAGCATGCTTGGTAATCGTTTAACAGAGATAGTACAGAAAGGAAATGCACCTTTTATTTTTGCACAAAGTAGTTATAGTGCTTTCCAAGGTGGTTTGGTAAATCTGGACGCATTTAATAGCGTTGCTGTTTCTAAAGATGCAGCAGGCTTAAAAGCAGCGGTACAAGCCGTAATAGCAGAAAACGTAAGAATGAAAAAATTTGGTTTTACCCAAACAGAGTTAGATAGAGTGAAAACCAATATCATGACAGGGGTAGAAAAACAGTTTAAAGAGAAAGACAAAACCAAATCTACCAACTTTGTGCAGCTTTACGTTCAAAACTTTTTAAAAGGGCAGGCTATACCATCTGTAGATTATACTTATAATTTCTACAAGAAAAATCTGGATAAAATTACCCTAGAGGATGTAAATAAACTGGCGGCTACTTTCTTTACCGAAGAAAATTTAATTGCCATTTTACAAGCTCCTGAAAAAGAAAAAGCCAATTTACCATCTGAAACCGAATATATTAATTGGATTAAAACTGCCGGAGCAGATGTACAGCCTTATGTAGACCAAGTGGTTACAAAACCGTTGATGGCTCAAAAACCTAAGGCTGGTACCATTACTTCTGAAAAGAAAATAGCTGAGCTAAATGTAACTGAGCTAACCTTATCTAACGGGGTTAAAGTTGTTTTAAAACCTACAGATTTTAAGAACGACCAAATCATTTTTGCTGCAACCAGTAAAGGAGGTACATCTTTAGCCGGCGATGATATTTTCCGCTCGGCAGAAATGGCAGACCAATTGGTAAACGCATCTGGTATTGCCGAGTTTGATGAAAGTCAATTAGGTAAATTATTAACTGGAAAAGTAGTTGGCGTTAGTCCGTCTATTAGTACTTTCAGAGAAGGCTTAAGCGGCTCATCATCACCAAAAGATTTTGAAACAGCTTTACAGTTAACTCATTTATACTTTACGGCTCCAAGAAAAGACGAAAAAGTTTTAAAAACACAGTTAGAAGAAATGAAAGCGGTTTTAGCAAACCGCGAATCGCAACCTAGTGCTGTTTATCAGGATACTTTAAGTGCGGTAATGAATTCTTACAAGAAAAGAGCACAAGCTATCAAAATTAACGAGCTAGACCAGATTACTGCTGATAAAGCTTTAAATTTCTACAAAGAGCGCTTTGCAAATGCCGGCGATTTTACCTTTACTTTTGTAGGGAACTTTAACGTTGAGGAGGTTAAGCCCCTGTTAGCGCAATACTTAGGTAGTTTACCTGCTAACAATAACAAAGAGAATTTTAAAGATTTAGGTTTAGAACCCCTTAAAGGTGATATCACTAAAAAAGTTTATAAAGGCTTAGAGGATAAAGCAACTGTAGCTTTAATTTACCATGGAGATTATAACTATTCTGACGAAGAAAACCTTCAATTAGACGCATTAAAAGCTATTTTAGATATTAAAATAACAGAGCGTTTAAGAGAAAAAGAAAGTGGCGTGTATAGCCCAAGGGTTGGAATTAGCTATAACGATGAGCCTAAAGAAAAATATACCATCAGTATTAATTTTAGCTGCGCTACTGCTAACGTAGATAAACTTATTGCTGCTGCCATTGATGAGGTTAATAAACTCAAACAAAACGGAGCAACAGCAGAAGATATCCAAAAGTTTAATGCAGAAGAAAGAAGACAGTTAGAAATTCAGTTAAGAGATAATGGTTTTTGGTTGGGATACCTACAAAATGCTTACGCAAGTGGCGAAGACCCTAAAAAGGTGCTTAGTTACTTAGATACCTTAAAACAGGTAACCACAAGCAGTAGTAAAGCTAGTGCAGCAAAGTACTTTAACCAAAATAATTTTGTAAGGATGATTTTACTACCTGAAAAGAAATAGTTATGTTAACCTCATGATTAAAGATGGACGATGGCATAGCACATCGTCCATCTTTTTTTAAGAATAATATAGGAAGTGATGGCAACATTTTTTATTGAAGAAAAAACCTTTGAACAGATTGACTTTACAACATCCATGCTGGAAAAAGCATCTTATGAGAATTGTAAATTTATCAATTGTAATTTTGAAAGCCTTCATCTGTTTAATTATAGTTTTTTAGATTGCACTTTTAAAGACTGTAATCTTAGCATGGCAAAGCTTTCTAAAACAGCTTTTAGAAATATCCATTTTGATGCCTGCAAACTCTTGGGCTTAAAGTTTGAAGATTGTCATACTTTTGGTTTAGCCTTCTCTTTTACAGCTTGTAACCTCAACCATTCGTCCTTTTATAGTTTAAAAATTAAAGGCACAAAATTTATCAATTGTAGCCTGCAAGAGGTAGATTTTACTGATACCGATTTAAGTAATGCAGATTTTACCGATTGTAATTTATTAAAAGCCACGTTTAGTAATACCAATTTACAGAAAGCTGATTTTAGTACAGCGTATAACTTTAGCATCCACCCGGAGGCTAATTTGCTAAAAAAGGCTAAATTTTCTATGCACCATCTTAGCGGCTTGCTCCATCATTATCAAATTGAAATTGTTTAACGTTTCAGTTTGTAAATTTTATGTGTACATTGGATAATCCTGAAAGACCTTGTTTCATATTTAAAAGTGCCAAATAAAAAAAGCGCATACGCTTTGTATTTCCTCATAAATTCATCAAATACGGGCTGTAAATATGCTCTTATCATATATCCTTTCGTTTTAAGGGTTTAACCATGGTGCCAAATTTTCTTTTGTAATGCTATCTATTTTTTATTTGCGCTAAAGGTGGTGTTTTGCGAAATTCATGTCAATAGCCAGAGCCTATTTTGCCGGCTTTTGCCGTCAGTTGCCGCCATTTGCTGGCTTTTGCCAGTCTTTTTGCACACTTGTTCGAGACCTCTTCGAGACTTGTTCGGGAAATAGGGGTGTTTTCCCGAAGAAGACTCGAACCTGTCTGGGAGGAGTCCCTTGTCTAATCAATTTTTTACACTTGTGCTGTTGTTGTTTATAACTATTAAAGTATCTTAATTATGAGGAATAGCAACACGAAAAAGTGCTGCTTCAAGCTTTGCGAAAAGATTCGCTGAAAATACATTTTCAAAGTGGGTCGCTTAAACATACAGTACAAAGGAAAAGCATTCCGACTTTTTTCCCTCACTAGTGCAAGTCTTAGTGAGTATTGGTTAAGAGGGAGAGCCTGACTTGTGCTTATTTAATAAAAGCACTACCACTAAAAATGAGTTCAAAATATAAGTTTAACAGTCCTTATTCAATGCTGTCTAAGTTTAATAGAAAGATGTATTTACAATAATAAAGGCACAAGTGAAATCAAGCTAGAAGACGACTTTAGACCTCTAAAAGAACTTGGCAAGGACACTGTGATTTCAAAAGGCATGGTTAATTATTGGATAACTAAAAACACAGACCCCAAAGGTCCAACTCAACACGGATTTAAGAATGTTAAAACTTTCTATGACAAAAACTATAACAAGTCAGACAAGACCAAGAACGCTGACTTTTGGGAAGAGATTGTTTTTACATCAACAGGACAGCTTTTAAAAACAGAAAGGAAATTCTAATGCCAACGAAGCAGTCTCACACATTGACAAGTCGCTAAAAACAAAATCCTAAAATGGCGCAAGAATGATGACCAAGCCAAGCGGGCAAAGGCTTCTTGTGCCAGATAGAAGCAAAGACTTTAATATGCGGTAGGAAGTATAACTTCTCAATTAAGTTAAAAACAGGGATAATGATTTAGTAACCAAACACAAGTATTCAACACACTGGGCTCAGGCTGCAAACTATTGTACTGGTAAAACATAGTTATACACCTTTTTGTGGACATTACTTAAATCTACCAAGTAAATGACCTAAAACATTTGTAAGAAAATATCATCATATAGGATAAACAGAAATAATATTATTCAGTAGGTAGTCGCGAAATGCGACCACCTCAAAGTGGGAATTAAAATATGGCAAAAGATAAAATACTTGTGAGTATCCTCAATGGCGCAATAATGATGACCAAGGCAAGCGGGCAAAGGCTTCTTGTGCCAGATAAGAGAAAGTTTAAGGCTTACACTAGATTGTAATTATATAAGTAATTATGAATATTAAGCTAATGCTAGTTTTTTTGTTGTTTTTTATTGTGGGGTTAATTATTATGTTTAAACATAAATTCTATCATTATTCCACTAATGATATGTTATTTGCTACCAAATTTAAAATTTTTTTATCTGGATTATTAGCAAGTCTAATTGGGGTTTATGGATTGTTTAAGCTTTTTATTGAGTAAGAAATTTTTTTGTGAAATCAAGTTTTATTATTTGTGTTGTTTTCTTGATTATTGGAATAATAATAATGTAGAATAATAGATGTTTTTATTTACGTAGTAATACGATGTTACTTCCAACAGAATTAAAATTGTTTCTAAGCGGCTTGGTTTTAAGCGTACTTGGATTGTGGGGCTTATTTACTATTGTTTAATAACTCCCTTTTTTATCCCCCACCTTTAAGTGTATATTCGTGTTATGCTTTGGACACAACGTTTTTTTGCTTTGCTAGATGTTATTTGTTTAGTTTTATTAGCAGAGCAGGCTTATACCCAATACCAATCATTATTATCCAATGAGGTTTTAACAAGTTTAGAATTCTTCTCGAGAACACTTTTTTTATTGGGTTGGGGTTCCTTAATTTTCTCGGCAATTTTATTGGCCATTCCTAAAAAAGCAGGACTTTGGTTGTATTACGCACAGCTCCCGCTAAGGCTTATCTTTTTTTTATTTTCTCTTTCGGGTTTATCTCTTTACTCACCTATATCGTCAACTGGCCAATCATTACCAATATGTTGATGCCTTTGATTGTTTTTGGCGAGTTGTTGAGGCTTTATTATGCTGTACAGATACACAGAAATTATCATAAATAAAAAAATCTGTCCCCAACCACAGGAACAGATTAACCAAATAAATCAAAAAATTATCTAATGAAAAGATGCTTATGATAATTAAAACCAATTTTTGGACAGCCTAAACAAGGCTTAAGTTTAACACCCATAAAAATATTTTTGTAACAAAGATGATATTTGAGCTCAGTGAAGATTTAGTATTTCCTAATCCGGCTCATGCTGAGGAAGATGGTTTACTTGCCGTAGGCGGAGATTTATCTGTTGAGCGTTTATTGCTGGCTTATAGCCACGGCATATTCCCATGGTTTAATGATGATACGCCTATTCTTTGGTATGCCCCTCATGAACGTTTTGTATTATTTCCTGATGAAATTAAAATCAGCAAAAGCATGAAACAAGTTTTAAAACGCCAAGAGTTTCAAATATCTCTAAATAAAGCTTTCGCTGATGTTATTACCGCCTGTGCAACCATAAACCGTGATGGACAAGACGGCACTTGGATTACCACAGACATGCAAGCAGCTTATATCAAACTTCATGAAAAAGGTTATGCACATGCTGTTGAAGTTTGGAAAGACGAGAAACTAGTAGGCGGCTTATATGGGGTCCTCATCAACGGTGTTTTCTGCGGCGAGTCTATGTTTGCTCGTGTAAGTAATGCTTCTAAAATGGCCTTGATATGGCTTTGCCAAAATCTAGAACTTAAACTTATTGATTGTCAGGTTCATACTGCACACCTAGAAAGTATGGGAGCCAGAATGATTGACAGAGAAAGCTATCTTAAAATCTTACAGTCTTAATTAGTTAAACCTGATACTTACTTTAAAAGTTTCTGGCTTTCCGTTGGATGAGCCTTGCCACGATGAATAATTTTTAATCAATTCAATAGCCTTGGCATCAGCTTGCTTATTTAAACTTTTAAGGATGTTAAAATCTTTAAGTTCGCCATTAGGCATAATAGTAAACTGTACTGCAACAGCACCTCTGGAACCTGCTAATTTATTATTGGCCTTGATGTATTTTCTAAAATCAACCCAGCCTTTAACCGGACCAGCAATTTTATTAATTTTAGTTCCGTACCCCACTACAACTACTTCTGATAATGATTTTTCATCCTCTTTTAGCGTAACATTTAACTTATTTTGGTTGGCAATTTTCACCTCTTCATTTAAAAAACCTAAATAAGAACTGTTAAGCGTTTGCCCTTGTGTGGCAGCAATAGAAAACTCGCCCTCAGCATTGCTTAATGCTACTTCTTTGGTTTGCTGGTTGGTAATTTGTACGCCTGGTAAAGGCAAGCCATTTTCATCAACTACCTTACCCGAAATTTTAGCTAAAGAGGCTGTTTTACTTAAAGCAGTGTTTTCTGATTCTTGTACAGCTACGCCGGCAACCCTTCCAGATAAAGTAGCTACTGCACCAGAAATTTCGGCCTTCTTTTGTGTGCCATAGCCTATAACTATTACTTCATCTAAATCTAAAGTATCTTTCTTTTGTGTTGCTTCTAGCGGAATAGGATCTGCTAAACCCTGCTCAGAAAATTTACTTCTTGGTTTTTTTATGGTGGTAACCACCGTAGGACTTTCTTCTATGATTTTAAAATTCTCATCCTCTTTTAGCGTTTGAGCATCGCCGTTAAGGATATTTTCTTCTTCTTTCTCGCCCTGTGGTACTTTGGTTATCTCGGGCACATCTTTCATCCGGATAGAAGTATTTTCTGCGGGTTGGTTCAGGTAAATGCTTATAAAGCCAATCAGTACCACCACAGAAGCCGCAATAGCCCAACTAGCATAGCCACCCAATATTTTTTGCTTACGCTGATGTTTCTGAATGCTTTGTTCTAAACGTTTATTTAAATCTGCTATTTCTGTTGCTTGAAGTTGATGGTCCTGAAAACCATCTAAAGCATCGGCTAGAAAAGGGTCATCCAGTGCTCTTTGCTCTAATTGTTGCATAGAGCGGCTATCCAACTCGTTACGATGGTATTTTTGTATAAGTTCTATATCTGTTAGCTGCTTATTCACCGTTCTTTTCTATACAAATTTTTAAATTTCTTTTACCGTTTTGGATATAGCTTTTTACTTTCTGTAACTCATAACCTGTTAAAGCAGCAACCTCTGCATAACACTTTTGTTGTAGATAGAATAAATCTACACTTAATTTTTGCTCATGGTTAAGACTTTCTAAACAGCGTTCCATTGCTTTTAACTTTTGCTCTTTCTCTTGACTATCTTCATGATGCAAAAAAGGTTCATTTTCCATAAGCACATCATCAAAAGAAATGGTTATGTTTTTCTGTGCTTTACGTAAAATCATTAAACAATGGTTTCTGCAAACCACATAAAGCCAACTTTTAAAATAGCTTATCTCGTGTGTTTTTACTTTTTGTATAAGCTCTTCAAAAATCTGGATAACAGCATCTTTACTAAGCTCCTCATCTTTGAGATATTTTAGAGCTACACCATAAACCAGCGGCATATAAGGTTTATACAGCTCTCCTAAGACATTTAAGTCGCCAGATTTTTTATACTGTACAATCAGTTTATGGTCTGTAGCTGTATCCAAGTTTAATAGGAGTATTAGATTTTAATCAATATTAATAAAAATTATTTTCTATTATGGAATTTTAGGTTTTATAACATCTCATCTAAAAAAAACTAAAAAACATGAAAACACTTACTTTATTTCTGATGGTCTTTTTCCCGGTATGGGTTTGCGGCCAAATTAACACTAAAACCATAAGCGGTTATGTTTACCAAAGTTCTGATAAAACGCCATTACCGGGAGTTCAGGTTCAGGTTAAAGATCATCCGAACCAGAAAACCCTAACCAATGCAAGCGGATATTTTAAAATAACGCTATCCTCTAACGATAAAATATTAGAGTTTAGTTTTTTAGGATTTAAAAAACGTGAGGTTACCATCAGAAAGCAAACTTCTTTAAAGGTTTATTTGGATAAAGATACCCATACCTTAGATGAGGTTGTGGTTGTAGGCTATGGTACACAAAAGAAAATGAGTATGACAGGCGCAGTGGATATTTCAGGGAAAGCTGAGGGTATGACTTCACAGCACTATATGATCAATCATCATGCTCCACAAGATTTTAATACAGAATCTTACTCGGCCATTTCAGAAAATGGCTTTAAAACTTCGCTCTCCAATCCGCTATCAACCTTCTCTATTGATGTAGATGCTGCTTCTTACAGTAATATGAGGCGTTTTATCCAAAACGGACAGTTACCACCCAAAGATGCCGTACGTATAGAAGAGTTGATAAATTATTTCCAATATCCTTACGAGGCACCTAAAGGAAAACATCCTATCCATATCCAAACAGAGATAACTACAGCGCCTTGGAACAAGAAACACCAATTGGTTAAAATCGGCTTAAAAGCCAAACCAATAGCAACGGATAATTTACCTGCTGCCAATTTGGTTTTCTTGATAGATGTTTCTGGCTCTATGCAAGGTTCTAGCAGATTGGGTTTGCTAAAAACGGCTTTTAAACTATTAACAAATCAACTTCGCGAGCAAGATAAAGTTTCTATAGTGGTTTATGCTGGTGCGGCAGGGGTAGTATTGCCCGCTACTTCTGGCGATGATAAAACTAAAATTAAAGCTGCTTTAGAGCGATTAGAAGCCGGTGGCTCTACTGCCGGAGGTGCAGGTATTAAAAAGGCTTATGAAATTGCTCGCTCTCAATTTATTAAAGGTGGCAATAACCGAGTTATTTTAGCTACCGATGGTGATTTTAACGTGGGTGCTTCTAGCGATGCTGAGATGCAACGTTTGATTGAGGAAAACAGAAATGATGGCGTGTTTTTAACCGTTTTAGGTTTTGGGATGGGTAATTTAAAAGACAGCAAGATGGAGGCTTTGGCCGATAAAGGAAACGGCAATTACGCTTATATTGATAACATGAATGAGGCCAAGAAAGTATTGGTTAACGAGTTTGGTTCTACCCTGTTTACCATAGCCAAGGATGTTAAATTACAGGTAGAGTTTAATCCATCAAAAGTTAAGGCTTACCGTTTAATAGGTTACGAAAACAGGTTATTAAATAAAGAAGATTTTGCTGATGATACTAAAGATGCTGGTGATATGGGTGCTGGCCATTCGGTTACAGCCTTGTATGAAGTTATCCCGGTAGGTGTGCAAAGCAAATTTGTGAAAAAGGATGACGATTTAAAATACCAGCAAGCAGGTAGCATCAAAAATTCGGCTGAGTTATTGACGGTTAATGTGCGTTATAAAAATCCGGGAAACGAGGAAAGTATTTTATTGAGTCATCCTTTCATAGCTGATGATACTTCTCTGGAAAAAGCATCAACAGATTTAAAATTTGCGGCTGCTATAGCTACATTTGGAATGTATTTAAGAAATTCTGAATATTTACAGGATTTTAATTATACCGACTTACTTACTTTAGCAAAAGCAGGTAAAGGAGAAGATAAGGAAGGATACCGAGCTGAGTTTATACAACTGATAGAGAATGCTCGTTTAATAAAATCATCAAAAGAATAAAACATGAAAAAAATTGCTTTAGCAGCAGCTATTACAACTACTTTTTTACTAAGCAGTTGCGAAACTTTAAACCAATATGCGGGTGCTTATGGTGGTGTGCTTAACCAAGTGGTTACGCCAACACAAACCGAAATGAGCATGGGTTTAAAACAAGCCTTAGAATTTGGTACTAATTACAGTGCCGATAGATTATCTGCCAAAGATGGTTTCTTAGGCAATATGGCTGTTAAAATTTTATTTCCTGATGAAGCCAAAAAAGTAGAAAACACTTTGCGTTCTTTAGGTTTAAACCAGCTTTGCGATAATGTTATTTTAAGCTTAAACCGGGCTGCTGAGGATGCTGCAAAAGAAGCCAAACCTATTTTTGTGGCTGCTATCAAGCAAATGACTTTTCAGGATGTGAGCAATATTTTATTAGGTCAGCAAGATGCTGCTACCAATTATTTTAAAAGAACAACCAGTAGTTTATTAGCGCAAAAATTTAGACCAGTAATAGAAAGTAGCATCAATAAAGTAGGTGCTACCCGTTACTGGACTGATGTTACTACCCGATACAATAAAATACCTTTGGTAAAACCTATACAAACAGATTTAACAGGTTATGTTACCGATAAAGCTATAGCCGGCCTATTTGTAGAAATAGCTCAAGAAGAGTTAAAAATAAGACAGCAGGTATCGGCAAGGTCTACGCCTTTATTGCAAAAAGTATTTGGTTACGCTGCTACTAAAAAGTAACAGGTTATGGAGGTTATCAACTGGGCAGATTTTGAAAAAGTTGAGTTAAGGGCCGGCACCATCGTAGAAGTGATGCCTTTTCCGGAAGCTAAGAAACCCGCTTGGAAGGTGAAAGTAGATTTTGGCGAGCTGGGTATTAAATGGTCTAGCGCACAAATTACTATACATTATCAAGAAGAAGACTTAATAGGTAAACAAATTATAGGTGTTATAAATTTCCCTAAAAAGCAGATAGGGAAGTTTATGTCTGAGTTTTTAGTTACCGGTTTCCCGGATGAAAATGGTGCGATTATACTGGCTACAACAGAGCGTAGAGTGCCTAATGGAGCAAAATTGATTTAAATATGCGTTATACTTTTGGTGAAGAGCCTGAAATTTCTCCTGATGAATTTTACATGAAAGAAGCTTACAAAGAAGCTTTGTTAGCTCTGGATGCGGATGAGGTACCCATTGGTGCAATTGTTGTAGCTGCTAACGGTAGAATTATTGGTAGAGGGCATAACCTTACCGAGCGCTTAAATGATGTTACTGCCCATGCAGAAATGCAAGCTTTTACAGCCGCAAGTAATGCTATGGGTGGCAAATATCTAAAAGATTGCACTTTATATGTAACGATAGAGCCTTGTGTGATGTGTGCAGGAGCTTCTTATTGGACACAAGTAAGTAGGATTGTTTTTGGTGCTTACGATGCTCAAAGAGGTTTTAGTAGGGTTAGTCCTACAATCTTACATCCGAAAACCGTTTTTGTAGGGGGTGTTTTACAAGAACAGTGTGGAGATGTAGTGCGTAAATTCTTTCAGGAAAAGAGAAAGAAATCTTAACATTAATAAAACAAAAAATACCTGTAGTACTTTATCTTTGTAAAATTAACTCATATTGTTAAATCTTAAAATAAATAAATTATGGCTTTTGAATTACCAGCGTTACCATACGCAACAAACGCATTAGAACCACATATTGATGCTACAACAATGGAAATCCACCATGGTAAACACCATGCTGCTTATGTTACCAATTTAAACAAAGCTTTAGAAGGTAAAGAAGACGGTTCTTCTATTGAAGAAATTTGCCAAAATATTTCTGCTTACCCTGCTGCTGTAAGAAACAATGGTGGTGGTCATTATAATCACTCTTTATTTTGGTCTGTAATGGGTCCAAATGCGGGTGGTGCACCAAGTGGCGAGTTGGCTGATGCTATCAATGCTGCTTTTGGTTCTTTTGAAGATTTCAAAACTAAATTTGCTGAAGCAGGTGCTACCCGTTTTGGTTCTGGTTGGGCGTGGTTAATTGTGGCTGATGGTAAATTAGCAGTAACTTCAACTCCAAACCAAGACAACCCTTTAATGGATATTGCTGAGGTTAAAGGTACACCAATCTTAGGTATGGATGTTTGGGAGCATGCTTACTACCTAAAATATCAAAACAAACGTCCTGATTATATTGCTGCATTTTGGAATGTAGTTAATTGGGATGCTGTTGCAGAGCGTTTTGCAGCTGCAAAATAATTTGGCATTATTTTAATGCTTATAAAAGCGGAGGGAAATTCATCTCTCCGCTTTTTTTATGTTTATGAAAAAATTATCCATTCCCGGTTTGCTTTTACTGGTAACTTTTTTAAGTAGTTGCGAGGCTATAGGTACTATTTTTAAAGCTGGTTATTATGTAGGTATATTTGTTGTGGTGATTGTATTGGCAATCATATTTTTTATATACAACAAATTTAAAAGATGATGAAAGCTTTAGTGCTTCACGGCATAAAAGAACCCCTTAAATTAGAAGAAGTTAGCAAACCTACGCTCAATACTGGCGAGGTATTGGTAAAGATTAAAGCAGCAGCTTTTAATCGTAGAGATTACTGGATACAACAAGGCAAATATGCAGGCTTAAAGTTCCCTATTACTTTAGGTTCTGATGGCTGTGGTGTTGTGGCAGAAGTTTATGACGATGCCAACCAACACTGGATAAGCAAAGAAGTAGTTATCAACCCATCATTTAACTGGGGCGATGCTCCAAATTATCAAGGAAAAGACTTTAAAATATTAGGTTTGCCAGATGATGGTACTTTTGCAGCCTATGTTAAAGTACCTGTAGCACAAGTTTACGAAAAGCCTAAATATCTAAACCATATAGAAGCTGCAGCTTTCCCCTTGGCAGGATTAACCGCATACCGGGCTTTATTTACCAAAGCGCAGCTTAAAAAAAATGAAAAAGTATTGATTGTGGGTATAGGTGGTGGCGCAGCTACTTTTGCTTTACTTTGGGCTGTTTATGCAGGTGCTGAGGTTTATGTAACCTCTGGTTCTGATGATAAAATAGCCAAAGCAATTACGCTAGGAGCAAAGGGTGGTATAAACTATAAAAGCCCAAGTTATGATACAGATTTGCAAGCCTTAGCTGCTGATGGTTTTGATGTGATTATAGATAGCGCTATTGGCGAAGGTTTTGCTAAACACTTAAACCACGTAAAACCTGGTGCTCGTTTGGTTTTCTTTGGCGCTACTGCCGGAGATTTACCACCTCTTAATGCCCGTATCATCTTCTGGAAACAACTACAAATTATGGGTACAACGATGGGTACGGCTCAAGAATTTGAGGATATGCTACAATTTATGACCAAACATGAAATTAAACCTGTGGTAGAAAGCGTTTTTCCTTGCGAAGATGCAGAAAAAGCTATCCGTTTAATGGATCAATCAGATCAGTTTGGAAAGATTGTGATTACTTTCGAGGATTAAACATTTCTGCTCTCGATAGCTTTAAAAAATCCATCCCGGTAGGTGTCTCCTATCGGGATAATTTTATCTCCAATACTGATGCGGCTACGCTCTATACTTTCAATTTTATCTAAAGCAAGAATATAAGATTTATGTACCCTGATGAATTGATGCTCTGGTAAAACATCCTCCATTTTTTTCATGCTTTGCAAGGTAATGATACGTTCTGTTTTGGTATAGATGGAGATATAATCTTTCAAACCCTCAATAAACAAAATATCATTTAAGTATATCTTTTGGATTTTATGCTCCGTTTTAACAAAAATAAAATTATTGATGGGGGCTGGAGCAGCATTAGTTTCTACAGGAAGCGGAGCCGCTACATTACATAACAATTGTTGTGCTTTTTGTGCTGCTTGGTAAAAACGCTCAAAAGCTACTGGCTTTAATAGATAATCAACCACATTAAGCTCATAACCTTCTAAAGCATACTCTTGGTAGGCAGTAGTTAAAATTACCTTACACTTCCCGTTAGCGATTTTTAAAAACTGAATACCTGTTAGTTCTGGCATTTGCACATCAAGGAAAACCAAATCAGCTTCGCCGTTTTGTACGGCCATTAAAGCTTCAATAGGGTTTTGATAGCTTTTAACTAGGGTAAGAAAAGGTATTTTCTCGATATAATCAGAGATTATATCGATAGCCAAAGGCTCGTCATCTACAACAAGGCAGCGTATCATGGCTATAAATTTAAATATAATTCGCAGAAATAATGCTCTTCGCCATCTTCTACGGTAAGTTTATATTGCTGTGGATAGGTGAGGTCTAATCTTCTTTTTACATTTACCATACCTATACCACCAGTTTGATCTTTGTTTTGCTTGTTCTTAAGGTTACGTAGCGTAAAAAGTAGGGTGTTTTCAAACAGCGAAATATTGATATAAATAGGGTTACGTTCATCAGTAGCTACACCGTGTTTAAAAGCGTTTTCTACAAAAGATATTAAAATTAAGGGTACAATAACTTGGTCTTTAACTTCGCCCTCTACCTCTAAAACAACATGAGCGCCTTCTCTAAACCTTAACTTTTGAAGCTCTATATAACTTTGTAGATAATTAATCTCTTTAGCCAAATTTACCCTGCTATCATTACTCTCGTAGAGCATATAGCGCATAATTTCTGATAGTTTTAGAATAGCGTTGGGTGTTGCATCAGATTTTTGATAGGCTAAAGAGTAAATATTATTTAGCGAGTTAAATAAAAAGTGGGGGTTAATCTGCGATTTTAGAAAGGCCAACTCTGCCGATAAACTTTGCTTTTCTAAATCGCTTTTTTCTTTCTCATTAAAAAACCAGTCGACAGTAAATTTATAAACAGTACTTAAGAATATAAAGAAGCCATTGGTAAGAAAGAAGGAAATGATATTAGCCCAAAACTCGTTATCGGCTATTTTTTTACCCTCTATGGTGATGTCTAAATTGCTCAGCTTAAACATATAGAAGCTTTCGGCATATTTTATTAATGTAAACAATATCACTACTGCTGAGCAAGAGAAAAACCATAAAAAGAACTTCCTTTTGTTTAGTGTTGCCGGGATAATGATATAGAGGTTAACGTAAAAGATAATCACGTTAAGGATAGACATATTGATGAAATGGATGTAAAAACCCTTGCTAGAGTTAAATCCGCCAGAAGCTACCAAGGTAAATAGGGCAATTAAAAAAGCCCATACCATAGCGTGTAGCATTATTTTCTTTCTCCAGTTCATGTTGTCTAATGTCTTAAAATTATTGATTTTTATACTGTTTTAAACAGTTTTTTTCTACCAACGCCCGTATTTTATCTACCAACAGGTAATGGTCTTTAAAAATGGGTTTATCTGCTAAAATGGCTATTCGTCTTTAAATATAGGGGCTTAGTATAATACTTTTTAGGAAGCTAAAAAGATGGTGAATATTTGTTTCAACAAAACGATAAAACAACATAAGATGAAAAAAATATCAACCACTATATCGCCATTTATCATGTTAATAGTTCCTGTAATTTTAATTTTAGGACTTTCATTAGGATTGAAACAACAGCAAACAGAAGAAGCTTTTGCAGCAGATCATAAAAGTAAAGCTGGTTTATTTGTAAAGGCTGGTGTTTCTTCTATGATAAATGTGATGTTAAAAAAATAAAGGTAATTGGGTTTAAGGATTTTAATATCTTTAACGCTGTTATATGTCTTAAAATTGGGCAATTACGCACAAGGCTTTCCGGCCTCATAGGCGGCCAACCCTAGCCACTTTTTTCTTGATAAAAAAGTTGCCAAAAACTCAAGGCTGATGAATATTTGTTGTTACGTCTAAATAAATCTTTATCCACAATCCTAAGTGGTGTGAAGGGTTTTGCTTGATGAAAGTATTTACAACACCCGTCGGATTGTTTCCTGCTAGTGTTTTATGAAAGTTTATACAAAAGATTTATTTGACTACACTTCCAAATCTCCATAGGCCATCCCTCGTTCTTAGGAAAGATGAGTTTTATATTTAAAGGCAGTTCCTAAAAATCTCAATTTTAGGTTCTTTATACTTTCTACTCTGTACTTTTTACTTTATACTCCAGAAAAGAGCAACCATTCATAAAAAAACAGGCTATCCCGAAAAGCATGGGCAATCCCCCAGAGCCGGAAAAACGAAAAAACAATAGCAGAAATTAAAAAATCTTGCACTTCCAAGCCTATAGCGCATGCGGTTTTGTGTTCGAGCTTTTTTCAATAAGCATAAACGAGCAAAAATAAGCGCTCCCTGTTTTTGAGTGTGGGTAAGCCTTGTGCGACAAAGGCTCCTGTGGGATTGATCAAGGATTTTGATTACTTTTTTCCTCTAAAAAGTAATGGGCCCCGCCGGCTCTTGAGGCGGATAATTATTATCATTAAAGATCTTTGAATTAGTAGGCTTAGCGCTCAAGGCTCTCCGGCCTCATAGGCGGCCAACACTAGCCACTTTTTTCTTGATAAAAAAGTTGCCAAAAACTCAAGGCTGATGAATATTTGTTGTTACGTCTAAATAAATCTTTATGCACAATCCTGAGTGGTGTGAATGTTTTTGCATATTGAAAGCTTCTACAACACCCGTCGGATTGTTTCCCTCCCGCCAGTGCATAATGAAAGTTTTTGCAAAAGATTTATTTACCTATACTTCCAAATCTTCATAGGCCGTCTTTCGTTCTTCGGAAAGTTTGGTTTAATATTATTGGAAGTTCCTAAATATCCGATTTAAAAAGCCTTTCTGCTTTCTAATCAGTACTTTATACTTACAGATACTTCCAGAAAAGAGCAACCATTCATAAAAAAACAGACTATCCCGAAGCGCATGAGCAATCCCCAAGAGCCGGAAAGACGAAAAACAGGAGCAGAAATTAAAAATCTTGCACAACCAAGCCTATAGCGCATGCGGTTTTGTGTTCGAGTTTTTACTAACTTTCAATAAGCATAAACGAGCAAAAATGAGCGCTCCCTGTTTTTGAGTGTGTTAAGGGGTGTGCGACAAAGGCTCCTGTGGGATTGATCAAGGATTTTGATTACTTTTTTCCTCTAAAAAGTAATGGGCCCCGCCGGCTCTTGAGGCGGATAATTAATATCATTAAAGATCTTTGAATTAGTAGGCTTAGCGCTCAAGGCTCTCCGGCTTCATAGGCGGCCAACGCTAGCCACTTTTTTCTTGATAAAAAAGTTGCCAAAAACTCAAGGCTGATGAATATTTGTTGTTACGTCTAAATAAATCTTTATGCACAATCCTGAGTGGTGTGAATGTTTTTGCATATTGAAAGCTACTACAACACCCGTCGGATTGTTTCCCTCCCGCCAGTGCATAATGAAAGTTTTTGCAAAAGATTTATTTACCTATACTTCCAAATCTTCATAGGCCGTCTTTCGTTCTTCGGAAAGTTTGGTTTAATATTATTGGAAGTTCCTAAATATCCGATTTAAAAAGCCTTTCTGCTTTCTAATCAGTACTTTATACTTACAGATACTTCCAGAAAGGAACAAACATTCATAAAAAACAGACTATCCCGAAGCGCATGAGCAATCCCCAAGAGCCGGAAAGACGAAAAACAGGAGCAGAAATTAAAAATCTTGCACAACCAAGCCTATAGCGCATGCGGTTTTGTGTTCGAGTTTTTACTAACTTTCAATAAGCATAAACGAGCAAAAATAAGCGCTCCCTGTTTTTGAGTGTGTTAAGGGGTGTGCGACAAAGGCTCCTGTGGGATTGATCAAGGATTTTGATTACTTTTTTCCTCTAAAAAGTAATGGGCCCCGCCGGCTCATGAGGCGGATAATTAATATCATTAAAGATTAAAATGGCATCTCCGCACAAGGCTTTCCAGCCTCATAGGCGGCCAACCCTAGCTACTTTTTTCTTGATAAAAAAGTTGCCAAAAACTCAAGGCTGATGAATATTTGTTGTTACGTCTAAATAAATCTTTATCCACAATCCTGAGTGGTGTGAAGGGGTTTGCATATTGAAAGCTACTACAACACCCGTCGGATTGTTTCCCGCCAGTGCATAATGAAAGTTTTTGCAAAAGATTTATTTGACTTCACGTCCAAATCTTCATAGGCCGTCCTCGTTCTTCGGAAAGATTGTTTAAACATTATTGGAAGTTCCTAAATATCTGCTCTTTAGGGTCTTTATACTTTATACGCTGTACTTTCTACTTTAAAATATCGCTATTTAGGCATCTTTATACTATGTACTTTTGACTTTCTACTTTTTGAAAACCTTATCTAGTAGGCGTAGCTACATTAAAGCTTAAACTTACTTTAACACTAAGGTCTACCTGTAAGTTGTTCTGTAGCACATACTCCATTTTAATGCTCGAAGTTCCTGTTTTAAGATAATCATCCAACAGTTTACTATTATCAGTATCTAGCATAATAGATCTTCCGGCAGTAGCTGCAATATCTGTTCTAGTAGCTACTAAAGTTTGTTCTTTGCCGTTTACCAAATACAATTTAATCGACTTGAAAGTGCCTAAGTTTTGCGTTGTAGGACTTATAGCATCTATCCTAGCTGATGCAATACGAACTTGTGAAATTTGGTTGTTATTGGTTTGTCCGGTAAAAATTTGATCGAAACTGCGGGCAGCGCTACTGATGCTAAAAGCGTTATTGCTGCTATTCGCAGCGGGGATGATTAAAGTAGCCGTATAAGGAAAAACCGAGCGTACTACAGATTGAACAGTTGCACAGCTAGTAAAAAATAAAAACACTAAAAGTGTATAAATTAATACCTTTTTCATATATTCAAAATTTAGCTCAATATTAGCAATCTTCATTCCAAATTAATAAATTTACTACGTATAAAATCATTCTACCAATTTAAAAATGAAAAACTTGTATCTATTATTAGTGCTTTTGATTTCTTTTTCAGTATCGGCTCAAAAAAGACAAAACATTTATTTTTTAAAAGAAAATGGAAAATCTGTTAAAGAAAAAGACAGCGCAGATTTCATAAGAATTATCAGAGAGCCAGATTCTGGAATGGTAAACTATGAATTGATAGAGTATTATAAAGATGGAAAAATCCGAAGATTAGGACATGTAAGCTCATTTTTACCTAATTTGGTTTTAGATGGTTATTGCACAGATTTTTATCCAAATGGAGCTAAAGAACAAATCGGGTTTTATCAGAAAAATTTAAAAGTGGGCTTATTTAGATACTATTATCATAATGGAGTCTTGAGAGAGAAAAAAAATTATAAAACGCCAATAAGTATTAAAGACTCTTTTGATGGTGGTATTGTGACTTATTTGGCAGATTCTTTAGGAAAATCGTTTCTTGATAGTACCGGTACAGGACAGTTTAAAATGGTTTCTACAAATGGTTCTTTTAAGGAAGGGTTTTATAGAGAAGGATTAAAATATGGACTTTGGAAATCATTTGATATTACTGATGGTTCTATCATAGAAGAAATGTATCAGTTAGGGCAATTCAGAAATGGAAAAAGAATAGAGAGGGATGGAAAAGTTTTTGAATATAAAGCTAGAGAAACTTTACCAGAATTTCCTGGAGGAAATGCAGCATTTGGAGAATTTTTAAGTCGTAATTTATATTACCCAAAGGAGGCTAAAGAGCAAAATATAAAAGGACGAATAATAATAAATTTTGTTGTTGAGAAAGACGGATCCTTAGCGAATTTGAAAATACTTAGAGGTATTGGTGGCGGCTGTGGCGAAGAAGCTTTAAGGGTATTATCGAAAAGCCCTAAATGGAAACCGGGTATACAAAATGGAAAATTCGTTAGGATTTCTTATACGGTTCCAATAGTATTTAACTTACAAGAGAAAGCAGAATATCAAAATCCATTTGAAAGATCCTCATTTGATAGCTACCATAATACCAATAGAAATAACTTTTAAAATGAAATCATTAACAACAATATTTTTATTATTTATTACCATAAATGTAACAGCACAAAAAAGGCAAAATATTTATTTTCTTAAATATAACGGAGAATTAGTTAAAGAAAGAGACAGTGCAGATTTTATAAGAGTTATTTCTGAACCAGACTCTGGTCAGGTATTTTTTGAACTGATTGAAAATTATAAAAACGGTAAAGTTAAAAGATTAGGTTACGTAAGTTCTTTTGAACCTAAGCTTATTTTAGAAGGTTATTGCAGAGACTATTATCCTAATGGAAATAAAAAAGAAATGGGTTTTTATCAGAAAAATTTTAAATATGGAGAGTTTAAGGTTTATTATCCTAACGGGGTGTTAAATGAAAAAGCAATTTATAAAATGCCTGTTAAACTTCACATGGAGGAATCTCATTGCAAGATTATTTATTTTGCTGATTCTTTAGGCAATTCCTTTTTAGATAGCACAGGCACAGGGCATTTTAATATTATTTATAGAGATGGATTTGCTCTACAAGGAGATTATTTAAACGGTTTAAAAAATGGAATTTGGAAATCTTCTAATAGACAAGACAGCTTTACATTAGAAGAAGAGTATAGATCAGGACAACTGGTGCAAAGAGTTAGAAAAGAGAATGATGGAAAATCTTTAGAGTTATTTTTTGATGTTGATACAGTACCTGATTTTGTAGGTGGATTTAAGGCATTTAGTGATTTTTTATCAAGAAACCTTGTTTACCCTGCAGATGCCAGAGATACTGGAAAACAAGGACGGGTAATTATGAATTTTATTGTAGAAAAAGATGGTACTTTAACTGAATTTAAAATTATTCAATCTGTTTTTCCCTCCATAGATAAAGAAGCACTAAGGGTTTTAATGGTATCACCAAAATGGAAGCCTGGTATTAGAAGCGGTAAACCGGTTAGAGTTAGTTTTAATATACCTATTGTATTTAAATTAGGGTAATATTATTTCTTCCAGATAGCGTTTGTGAAAAAAGATAATTTTAACCAAACTATAATAACTATGCTTAACAAAAACATTCTTTTATTGATATTCTTCCTGAGCTTTTTAAGCTGCAAAAAGAGTGAAAATTCTACTGTTACCATAACATCTAAAGTATGGAAACCATCTTTAACAGATGCAAATACGGCATCTAATCCTTCTACGAATGTGCAATACCATCCTTTTTTAAACTGCGAGCAGGATGACACTTATCAATTTGGAACAAATGGAAAATTAACCATTAACCATGGCGCCATAAAATGTGAGGGAGAGGAAGCTATTAAAATTGTAGATTACTTTTATAACAGGGACACGAAAGAATTAACTATAGATAATATAAAATTTAAGGTGGCAGAAGAATCTAAAATACAATTAAAATATTATTCTGTATTGCCTGAGATAAGTGGTTATTCTTACTTAGTATTTATTTTTAACTAACGTGAGTTCGGTTTGAGCAGCTAAAAAGAAGTCCAATAAAGTCATCTGATAATCTCCCTTTTGTATTTGGCTTAAATAATTAATTGTTTTAGTTAAGTAAATAGAACGATATAAAAATATTGTTCTCTGGCCAATTCGAGAGATCATTATGGTTTATTTGAGCTTAAGTTTTTTGCCAAAAAAGCTTATAAGGCTGCTGATACAGCTTAATTTTAAGTGATAAATTGCATTTATATTTAAATAAACATTTTACCTAAAACCTTAGATAATAAAAATCAATAACACCATGAAGAATGTAATCATGCTACTGCTTATGCTAATAGCAGGTAGCACCTCTGCTCAAGAAAAACAAAACACCTACTATTTCAACAAAAACGGTAAAGAAGTTCAAGACAAAGATAGTGCAGATTATATCAGAACTATAAGCTCTCCTGAATCTAGAAAAACTTACTTTAAATTGATAGAATATTATAAAAATGGTGCTATTAAAAGAATTGGAACAACTTCCTCCAAGGAGGAAGTAAAATTAGAAGGAGAAGTTACTACTTTTTATGATAATGGGAAAAGAGCAAGTTTAAAAAACTATGTAGGAAATAGATTAGTTGGTCCTGCTTATGAGTATTTTAAAAATGAAGAGTTAAAATCATATCGTTATTATGATGTGCCCTCTGCCAAGTATAACAAAGTAGAAATAAATTATAAAACCTTACAAATAGGAGATTCTACAGGTAGAAAGTTCTTAGATGGTGAAGGTAACGGGGTGGTAGAAAGTAGAAGTGAAACCTGGGCAGAAAAAGGCCTTTATAAAGATGGCTATAAAGATGGTTTGTGGCAAATGCAAGATTTAAAAACGCAGATTGTTTATGAAGAGATTTATGCTAAAGGTGTTTTGCAATCTGGTACTTATAAGTTGACGGATGGTAAAACAGGAGTTTATACTGTTAAACAAACTTTAGCTAAATTTAAAAACGGAGAGCAAACTTTATTTGAATTTTTAAAAGGTAATTTAAGATATCCAACTGAGGATAAATTAGCAAAAATAACGGGCAGTGTTCAAATTAGTTTTATAGTAGAAGCAGATGGAAGCCTTAATAGTTTTAAGGTATTAAAGTCTCCTTCTGAGACTTTAACAAAAGAAGCAATACGTGTTTTACAGCAGTCGCCAAATTGGGAACCAGCTCTGCAAAGAGGAATTCCAATAAAGTCATCTTACACTCTTCCAATTCTATTTAATTTGAGATGATATTAATAAAATTGCTTTTTCTAGGTAATTGTTTAGTCAACTTGATGCGAATTTTTAAATTGTACTATATTTAAACAAATGTTTACCTAAAACCATAAAAAATAAAACCTATAACACCATGAAGAATCTGATGATGCTACTGCTTATGCTAATAGCAGGTAGCACCTATGCTCAAGAAAAACAAAACACCTACTATTTCAATAAAAACGGTAAAGAAGTTCAAGAGAAAGATAGCGCAGATTATATCAGAACTATAAGCGCAATTACTGGTAATGAAAAATTATTTAAGCTGGAAGAGTTTTATAAAAATGGAAAACCAAAAAGAAGTGGTAAAACCTCATCTGTTATAAGCATAAAATTAGAAGGTATTATTACTGTTTACAATGAAAATGGTATCAAAGAGAAAGAACAGTCTTACAGCAGTGGAAAACTTTTAGGCGAACAAAAAGAGTTTTATGAAAATGGTCAAATTAAGCTAGTTAAAGTTTTTGATAAACCTACTGATATGGAGAAGTCTTATATCGATACTAATTTTAGAGTGCTTGAAGTTAATGATGTTTTAGGCAAGAAATTTTTGGATAATGAAGGCAATGGTAAAGTAGATTTAAAAACAGCAGATTATCAGGAAGAAGGATTTTATGTAAATGGGTATAAAAATGGTCTTTGGAAAGAACGAGATTTTAAAACTAATACTTCTTTTGAGGAATTTTATGATCATGGTAAATTCATAAGTGGGAAAAGAATAGATGAGGATGGAAAAATCATCAATTACAAGGAGAAATTTAAATTACCTCAATTTAGAGGTGGAGGCAATAAATTTAGTGAATATCTTTCTAGAAGGCTAGTTTACCCTTCAATTGCTAGAGCCAATAAAATACAGGGTAGGGTAATTTTGAATTTTACAGTAGAAAAAGATGGTAGTTTAACCAACCTAAGGGTCATGAGATCGCCAGATGATGAGCTGGCAAATGAAGCACTACGTGTTATGACTGACTCTCCAAACTGGACTCCAGGAGAAAATAGAGGTAAGGCTGTACGCGTAAATTATAGTCTGCCAATCGTATTTAAACTTTAAGTGATTCTTTTATGAAACTATTACTAACCATTATTCTACTTTCAATAGTAGAACTAACACAAGCCCAAGAAAAACATAACACCTACTATTTCAAGAAAAACGGTAAGCAAGTTCAAGAAAAAGATAGTGCAGATTATATCAGAACTATAAGCTCTCCAGATTCTGGAGAAACTTATCATAAACTGGTTGAGTACTATAAAAGTGGTACACTGAAAAGAACGGGAAGAACTTCTTCCACGAAGTCAGCTATGTTAGAAGGAGAGGTTACTACTTATTACGATGATGGGAAAAAGGAGGCTGTTAAAGTCTACGCAGAAAACAAATTAGTTGGCCCTGCTTATGAATATTTCAGAAACGGAGAGCTAAAATCGTATCGTTATTTTGAAGTACCATTAGATAGGTACAACATGGCAGAAACCAATTATAAACTTTTACAAATGGGAGATTCTACAGGTAGAAAGTTCTTAGATGGTGAAGGTAACGGAGTAGTAGAAACTAGAAGTGAAAATTGGGTAAGTAAAGGTCCTTATAAAGGTGGTTATAAAGATGGGTTATGGGTATTGCAAGATTTAAAAACGCAGATTGATTATGAAGAAGTTTTTTCAAAGGGTGTATTACAATCTGGTACATATAAATTAATAAATGGAAAAACTGGTAAGTATACCGTTAGGGAAACTTTGGCTACATTTAAAGGTGGTCAGAAAGCTTTATTTGAATTTTTAAGAAATAATATAAGTTACCCTCCAGAGGATAGGATTGCCAAAGTAACGGGCAGAGTAATTGTGAATTTTGTAGTTGAAGCAGATGGTAGCCTTAATAGTTTTAAGGTGATAAAGTCTCCATCGGAGACTTTAACCAGAGAAGCGATACGAGTTTTACAAAAATCGGCTAATTGGGAACCAGCCACAACAAGAGGAGTTCCAGTAAAATCATCTTACACTCTTCCTGTAATATTTAATTTGAGATAATTTAAGCTTCGTGATAAATTAAAAAAAAAGATATCTCAATAAGCACAATTTTTCTATCTTTGCATCCCGACAAACAAGTCGGGTTTTTCTTTTTATCGCGTAAGAAAACCCACAAATAATTTACGCACATGCCAAAAGATACTTCCATTAAATCCATCCTGATCATCGGATCTGGTCCTATTATTATCGGTCAAGCTTGCGAATTTGATTATGCTGGTTCACAAGCCGCTTTATCTTTAAAAGACGAAGGTATTGAGGTTTCCATCATCAACTCAAATCCGGCAACTATCATGACGGATAAGGTTATTGCAGACCATGTTTATTTAAAACCTTTAACTGTAGCTTCTATAGAAGAGATTTTACAAGAACGTAAAATTGATGCGGTTTTACCTACTATGGGTGGTCAAACTGCGCTTAACTTGGCTATCGAGGCAGAAGAGCGTGGTATTTGGGAAAAATATAATGTAAGAATTGTTGGTGTTGATACCGCTGCCATTGAGAAAACAGAAAACCGCGAAGCCTTTAGACAATTGATGGTTGATATTGGCATTGGGGTTGCAAAATCTAAAATCGCAAACTCTTTTTTAGAAGGTAAAGAAGCAGCTCAAGAAATTGGCTTCCCGTTGGTAATTCGTCCTTCTTATACTTTAGGAGGTTACGGAGGGGGTTTCGTACATAAAAAAGAAGATTTTGATGCAGCGCTTTCTCACGGTTTACAAGCTTCGCCTACGCATGAGGTTTTGGTAGAGCAAGCTGTATTAGGCTGGAAAGAGTATGAATTAGAGCTATTAAGAGATAATAAAGATAACGTTATCATCATCTGTTCTATAGAAAACTTCGACCCTATGGGGATCCATACCGGAGATTCTATTACAGTAGCTCCTGCGATGACACTTTCTGACCGTTGCTACCAAGATATGCGTAACCAAGCCATCAAAATGATGAGGGCTATTGGTAATTTTGCAGGTGGTTGTAATGTACAGTTCTCTGTAAATCCAGTAAACGATGAAATTATCGCTATTGAAATTAACCCACGTGTTTCTCGTTCATCAGCTTTAGCGTCTAAAGCTACTGGTTACCCAATTGCGAAAATTGCTGCTAAATTGGCTATCGGTTATAACCTAGACGAGCTAGAAAATCAAATCACTAAAACAACTTCGGCTTATTTTGAGCCTACGATAGATTATGTAATTGTTAAGGTTCCACGTTGGAATTTCGATAAATTTAAAGGTGCTAATACCGAGCTTGGTTTACAGATGAAATCTGTAGGTGAGGTAATGGCTATCGGTCGTTCTTTTATTGAAGCATTACAAAAAGCTTGTCAGTCTTTAGAGATAGGCAGAGCAGGTTTAGGTGCCGATGGCAGACAAAACCGCAACATCGAAGACATCATGCATAAGCTAGAGCATCCAAGTTGGGATAGATTATTTGCTATCAAAGATGCTTTAAGAATGGGTGTGCCGATAGAATCAGTAAGAAAAGTTACCAAAATAGATAAGTGGTTCTTAAACCAAATACAAGAATTGGTAACCTTAGAGCAAGAACTTAAACGATACAACTTAAACAACATCCCTAAAGATATTTTCCTTACGGTGAAGCAAAAAGGCTTCTCTGATGTTCAAATTGCTTGGATTTTAGGTAACGTAACAGAAGATGAGGTTTACGATAGAAGAAAAGAACTAGGTTTAAACCGAGTTTATAAAATGGTGGATACTTGTGCGGCAGAGTTTCCGGCACAAACGCCATACTACTACTCTACTTACGAGGGCGAAAATGAATCTCGTCCATCAGACAAAAAGAAAATCATTGTTTTAGGTTCTGGTCCAAACCGTATAGGCCAAGGTATAGAGTTTGATTATTCTTGCGTACACGGCTTAATTGCTGCTGGCCAAGAAGGATATGAAGCTATTATGGTAAACTGTAACCCAGAAACAGTATCTACAGATTTTAACATGGCAGATAAATTGTACTTCGAGCCTGTTTTTTGGGAGCATGTAAGAGAAATTATTGATTTAGAACAACCAGAAGGTGTAATTGTACAGCTTGGTGGCCAAACAGCCTTAAAAATGGCTGAGAAGTTACACGAAAAAGGCATCAAAATTATAGGTACTTCTTACAATAATATGGACATTGCCGAAGACCGTGGTCGTTTCTCTGATTTATTGAGAGAATTAGACATCCCTTATCCACGATACGGCGTAGCAGAAGATGCTGAAGAAGCTATAAAAGTAGCTAATGAAGTAGGTTACCCGGTATTGGTTCGTCCGTCTTATGTATTAGGTGGTCAAGGTATGAGCATCGTTATCAACGATGAAGATTTAGAAAAAGCTGTTGTAAAATTACTTGGAGATTTACCAGGAAACAGGGTTTTAATTGATCATTTCTTAGACAGAGCAGAAGAAGCAGAATCAGATTCTATTTTTGATGGCGAGGATGTACATATCATTGGTTTAATGGAGCATATTGAGCCTGCGGGTATTCACTCCGGAGATTCATTCTCGGTTTTACCTCCGTTTAATTTATCTGATGCAGTTATTGGCAAAATGGAAGAGTATACAGAAAAACTTGCTAGAGCTTTAGATATTAGAGGTTTAATGAATATCCAGTTTGCTATTAAAAACGAGGATGTTTATGTGATAGAGGCAAACCCAAGAGCATCAAGAACGGTTCCTTTTATTGCTAAAGCTTATGATGTGCCTTATATCAATATCGCAACTAAAGTAATGTTGGGTACTAAGAAGTTAAAAGACTTTAAAATAGAAAGAAAATTAGAAGGTTATGCTATTAAAGAACCCGTTTTCTCTCACCATAAATTCCCTGAAATTCAGAAAGAATTAGGTCCTGAGATGAAATCAACCGGAGAAGCTATCCGTTTCATCAAATCTTTAGAAGACCCATATTTTATTCAGTTATACAAAGAGAAATCAATGTATTTATCTAAATAGCAAGAGATAAAATCATCAAAGCAAAAGCCATCTGTTAATTTTAGCAGATGGCTTTTGAATTTTTGTATGATGCCAAAGTCTTAAAATTGCTTGCTTTTAGGAGTATTATTTAGTCGAGTCTTAAGAAGTATATAAAATTATGATTATCAACACTTTGCGTATAATTTTATTGTGAAATAATTGCAAGATTTGTTATATTTATATCGTAAAACTTGCAAATATTTAAGATGCTTCCCAATAAAAAACCAGAGAATCAAACCAGCCTATTTTTCACTTTTGAGCACACCCTAAACCGCCACCATCCCTTATTTTTACTTGCCAACAGGATAGATTGGAGTGTTTTTGAAAAGGCCTTTGCCCCACTCTATTGTAAGGATAACGGCCGTCCGGCCAAGCCCATACGTTTAATGGTGGGTTTACTGATGTTGAAACATATCCGTAACGTATCAGATGAAAGCGTTGTAGAGCAATGGAGCGAGAACAATTATTACCAATACTTTTGTGGAGAATCTACTTTTGTATGTGGTGCCCCCTGTGAGGCCTCAGAGCTGGTTCATTTTAGACATCGTATTGGGGAAAAAGGAGTAGAACTGATTTTGCAGGAAAGCATCAGGGTTAACGGCAAAGACGGTCATGATGATACCGTGAGTATAGACACCACGGTACAGGAAAAGAAC
>NZ_KE384314.1:87045-100109 GCF_000425145.1 Pedobacter glucosidilyticus DSM 23534 | reverse complement strand
ATCAAGCATAATCATGGCTTTAAGAGATTTATGCTCAGAGGTAAGAAAAAAGTGGAAATAGAATGGGGTTTAATCGCTATTGCTCATAACTTAAGAAAAAAAGCAGCTTAGAAAAGCTGTTTTCTCCCATTTTAAGGCTTTAGCTTCTCTATTGAGCCATTACATATCTAAGTAATAAGCCTAAACAAAAAATACTTGACAAATTTGATGGAAAATAAAAAAGCTGCCTCAGTTTATTTCTGAGACAGCCTCTTTTTTAAATTTGTGTCATCGGCGATGACACAATTTCGCTTCCTACATAAGTTTCATAAAACTGTTTCATCCTGTATAATCCCCTTCGGTTGAAACCTTTTAAATCTGGATAATTTTCTTGGATGAATTTTGCTAATTCGTCAATTGTCTTTTCTCCCCAATTTGCATTTGCTAATTGTTTTGATAGGTAAGAACCAACATTCCAATATAAATTAATCAGTTCCGTATTAACAGCTTTTAAAGCATTATTTCGGGATTGTCTAATTAGTTGTACTATTTCATAAAATTGTTGATTCATGAGCTTAAAAACAGTGATGGTTCAATAATATTTAAAGATGATAAAAACAATTAAAATAAGACCGTTAAAATTTTAACTCTTAATTTCTAATCGCTTTAAATATCAATATGGCTACTCAAAAGGCCAGAAAGCCTTGTGTAAGGAAATCAATAATAAAAAAAGCGTGTTTCAAATCAATGAAAAACGCTTTTTTATTTAGGTACTACCCACTTAAATCTCTATACTATCTTCCTCTTTTAAACTTATTTTCATCAGCGTAAGCGTTTGGCCAGCATCAGCAAATTTCTGTTTAGCAACATCATTATCTATTTTGATATAGCCAAAAGTATCGTAATGCATTCCAATAACCTTTTTACAACCTACAAATTTTGCAGCTATGGTAGCATCCTCAACGCCCATGGTAAAATTATCGCCTATAGGCAAAAAGGCATGTTCAATATCATGAAACTCGCCAATTAACTTCATATCTTGAGTAAGAGAAGTATCGCCAGCATAGTAGTAAGATTTTCCTTCTGTTTTAATGATAAAACCGCCTGCTGTACCTCCGTAAGATCCATCTGGAAGAGAGTTAGAGTGTGCAGCGTAAGTCATTTTTACAGTTCCAAAATCAAAATTCCATGAGCCGCCAATGTTTAATGGATGTCCGCCAGCTACACCCTGTTTAGCAAACCACTCCACAATTTCATAAGAGCTTACCAATTTAGCGCCTGTTCTTTGCGCTATGCTTTGTACATCGGCTACGTGGTCTCCGTGACCGTGAGAGATTAAAATATAATCACACTCGATACTATTGATATCGATATGTTTTGCCGTTTCATTAGGTGAAATGAAGGGGTCAATTAAAATTTTTTTACCTCCTGTTTGTAGTAAAAAACAAGAGTGTCCTAAATAGTTTACTTTCATAAAATGTTTATTTATTTACCAAATAAATTGCCTAATGCTCCTAAACCACCCATACTGCCTAACATTTCTTGTGTCATGGCGGCAGTTTCTGCTTGCGAAATTTTTTCTGCCTGTTCTAAAGCCTTATTAACGGCTACAGCTATTAATTCTTCTAAAGCCTCTTTATCTGTTGAGGTATAAAAATCATCAGCTATAGCGATAGATTTAATGGTTTTACCAGCAGTAGCCACAACTTTTATAGCACCGTTTTCTGCCTCGCCAGTTACGCTAATGGTTTCTAGTCTTTTCTTTACTTCTTCTGCTTTCTTTTGTGCTTCAAATAACTTGTCAAACATGTTGGCTCTTTTGTTAAATGGTTAAATAAATTTTATGATAAAATGTTTTAAATAATGTTAATCTTCATCGCTTCCAGGTAAGCTTCCGCTGCCGTGGTAAGCATTTTTTCTAATGACAGGAACTTTTAAGTGTTTATATAAATCATCTAAATGTAACAAGCTGCCATTGGTTAAATTGCCTAATAAAACAATAACAATGTCTTTTTTAAGATCTCTGACGTAGATGTGTCTAAATCCATGCCACCAACCGGTGTGGTAAACAACTTTTTCACCTTTATCGCCATCAAAAATCCTCCAGCCGTAGCCATAATTAAAGTGACCATTAACAGGTGTATTTCTTCCGGTGTAGGCCGTGTCTAAACTTTCTTTATTTAATAATCTGCCAGTTTTTAAGGCATTATCGTACAAAACTAAATCATGTACTGTGCTGTAAATACCTTTGTCGCCAACTGGGCCATCCAAGAAATTTTGTACAACCGAGTAGCGCCAAGTACGGTCATGCCCTACAACATCTACCGGAATTTTATCGTAAACCGCTTTAGAATAAACGTGGGTGTTTTTCATCCCGGCAGGTTTAAAAACATTTTCCATCATATAATCAGCATAGCTCATACCTGTAACTTTTTCTATAATGGCACCTAAAACCATATAATTAGAGTTGTTATAATGGAAACGATTATCAGGTTTGGTGTAAGGGTTAGGTTTGCGTTCAGCAATAATATTCATCACCTCCTTATTGGTGATGCCTTTTTTCATGTCTCGCTTTTCTTTCCTCCAAATATCATCAATAAAGTAAACGTAATTCATCATACCACTTCTGTGGGTAAGCAATAGTTTTACGTTAATACCATCATAAGGGAAATTAGGATAAAACTTTTTTACATCATCAGTTAAAGAAAGTTTTCCTTGCTCTATCAGCTGCATAATAGCAACGCCGGTAAAAGTTTTGGTTACGGATGCTAATTCAAATACCGAATTTATTTTTAAGCTATCGCGATGCAGATAATCAGCCCAGCCTAAAGATTTCTGATAAATGATTTTTCCTTTCTTAGCAACCAGAATATTTCCGTTAAAACCAGAACGCTTATGAAGTCTTTGGGCAAATTCGGCAATATATTTATCTTCCTTTTTTTCATCATAAACTAAAAGAAGACTATCAGTTTTATCATCATCAATGGTTCTAACTTTAGGGTCTTTATCCTTGTTTTCTGGGTTAGAAGAGCAGGAAGAGCATAAAATGGCGCAAATAGAGGCTATAAAAAAGCTACGTTGTATCATCAAAAAAAAATATGGTTCGCAATTGTAAACGAGGGAAAATTAGAAATTATATAAAAGAAAACAGAAATGAGTTTTAAACATTCGGCTATTTGTTTGTTTATATCAGATAAAACGGACAAAAATTATAAATTTGAACGCATTTAAAAATTAATTAGCGAAATGGAATACAGAATAGAACATGATACCATGGGCGAGGTTAAAGTGCCGGCAGATAAATACTGGGGAGCACAAACAGAACGCTCAAGAAATAATTTCAAAATTGGTCCAGAGGCATCAATGCCTAAAGAAATTATCTATGCTTTTGCTTACTTAAAAAAGGCAGCGGCTATGGCTAATTGCGATTTAGGCGTACTTTCTACAGAAAAAAGAGATTTAATTGCCAAAGCTTGTGAAGAAATTTTAGAAGGTAAATTGGATGATCAGTTTCCATTGGTGATTTGGCAAACAGGTTCTGGTACACAGTCTAACATGAATGCTAATGAAGTAATTGCTTACAGAGCGCATGTTATCAATGGTGGTTCTTTAAATGATGATAAAAAAGTATTGCATCCTAATGATGATGTAAATAAATCACAATCATCTAATGATACTTTCCCAACAGCTATGCACATTGCTGCTTATAAGCAAGTGGTAGAAATTACTTTACCAGGCTTGGAGCTTTTAAAAGCAACTTTGGTAAAAAAATCACAAGATTTTGCAGAAATTGTAAAAACCGGGCGTACCCATTTTATGGATGCTACACCTTTAACCTTAGGGCAAGAATTTTCTGGCTATGCGCAACAACTAACCAACAGTATTAAAACCATTAAACAAGCTTTAGAAGCTGTAAAAGAATTGGCTTTAGGTGGTACAGCAGTTGGTACAGGTTTAAATACACCAAAAGGTTATGATGTTTTAGTAGCTAAACATATTGCAGATTTAACAGGTTTACCTTTTGTAACAGCACCTAATAAATTTGAAGCTTTAGCAGCACATGATGCGATGGTAGAATTATCAGGAGCATTAAAAAGAGCGGCAGTTTCTCTAATGAAGATAGGTAATGATGTGAGGATGTTAAGTTCTGGTCCAAGATGCGGCATTGGCGAAATCATTATCCCAGATAATGAACCAGGTTCTTCTATCATGCCTGGCAAAGTAAACCCTACGCAGCCAGAGGCTTTAACAATGGTTTGTGCACAAGTTATAGGTAATGATGTGGCCGTTTCTTTTGGAGGTTCAAATGGGCATTTCGAGCTTAACGTTTTCAAGCCTGTAATTGCAGCTAATGTATTGCAATCTGCCCGTTTAATTGGTGATGCTTGCGTATCTTTCAATAACAATTGTGCGGTTGGTATTGAGCCTAACTTACCAGAAATCAAAAAGCATTTAGAAAACTCTTTAATGTTGGTAACTGCTTTAAACCCGCATATTGGTTATGAAAATGCTGCCAAAATTGCTAAAAAAGCACATAAAGAAAATAAAACATTGCGTGAAGCTGCTGTAGAGCTTGGTTTGTTAACCAGCGAACAGTTTACAGAGTGGGTTAAGCCAGAAGATATGGTGGGCTCGCTTAAATAGTTACATCAGTAATTTCATACAGCAGAGGTTTGAAAAAGCCTCTGCTTTTATAAAAAGTACAAATACATGCTAAATTTTACGGTTGGGTTTTTTAAAGAGATGATGATAAGATATCATAAATCCAAACTACTTTATGCCGTATTTTTTATTTCTCTACAAGCATGTTCTTTTAATGAGCAAGTACCAAGTACCGGAGATGCTTTTTTACAGGGTAGCTGGACAGAAGATAGCATCCCGCTTAAAAACCAATTGGTAAATTACGAGCAATATCAATTTAAATTTACTTGCGATTCTTTTTATCTCCAGATTAACACACACTCTAAAGTGAATTTATATGGCGGCGAGTGTTATAATACCAATACTTGGAGCGAGTATGTAAAAGGAACTTATGTGGTAGTAGCCGATACTTTAAAGCTTAACGGAGCTTTTGTAAACCAAGATTATAAGTATAAGCCCGAGAACAGTTGTTACCGTTTTGGTAAGTTTGAATATGATTTTTTGATGCAGAAAAAACATCAAGACACCCTATATATAAAAAGCAAATTACAAAGCCTTCCACATTTATTATTTCTAAAAAAAAGAACTTCATGTAACTTATAATAAAGATTTATGAAAATTTTAATGGTTTGTTTAGGCAATATCTGTAGATCGCCTTTAGCCCATGGTATTATGGAGCATCTGGTAAAGCAAAAAGGGTTAAACTGGGAAATAGACTCGGCCGGCACAGGTTCTTGGCATATTGGTCATCAGCCAGATAGACGTTCTATTGCTGTAGCTAAAGCAAACGGTATTGACATCACCAACCAAAGAGCAAGGCAGTTTAGCTCGGCTGATTTTGATGATTTTGATCTTATTTTGGTTATGGATAAACAAAACTATCGTGATGTTATCGCACAAGCTAAAACGGCTGAACATGAGGAAAAAGTAAAGCTCTTTATTCCCGATGGTTTTGTACCAGACCCCTATTATAACGATGAAGAATTTGCACCTGTTTTTGATATGGTTTACACACGTTGTGAAAAACTTTTGCAAGAATTAAAGCATTAAAAACTTTAGCATTGTATTAAAATAGCGTTTTCATGAAAAATCTTATCTTACTATTATTCTTATTTACAGGGTTACAGGTTCTAGCTCAAAAGCAGGAAAAAGATATCAAGTACTTTTATTACTACCTAAATCAGGATGAAAGCTTTATGTCTTACCTAAAAGCCAGAAAAGAATTTGAAAGCAAAAGAACAGATTTTAAACTTCCGGCTTCTAAAGATGCCGTTAAAGAATTAGAGGCTAACGAGGCTAAAATCCTTAAAAATGAGAAAAGCTATGCCGAGTTTCTAAATAAATATGGCATGAAAAATGGTGGCGATTATGCCAAAATCTGGTTTAATCAGCTAAATGCGCTTAAGATTTTCATCAAGAAAAATCCGGAGTTTTATAAACTTACCCCGACAGAAAGACAAAATATCATAGATAAATGGTATTTCTCTGATGTATTGAAGTAAAACAACATCGGCTTAAGCCTGTACTTTCCTAAAGCTTTTTTTCTATTTTTGCCGCATGGCAAGTATTAAAGCATCCATCCCAAAAGGTACAAGAGATTTTGGTCCGGTAGAAATGATTCGTAGAAACCACATCTACGATATCATTAAAAGCGTTTTCAAAAAGTTTGGCTACCAAGAAATACAAACGCCAACGATGGAAAACTTAGATACTTTAACCGGTAAATATGGCGATGAAGGCGATAAATTGATTTTCAAAATCCTGAATAGTGGAGATTATATGCTTAAAGCGGATGGCTTAAAGCAAAAAGGCGAAGAGCTATCATCTAAAAACTTACTACCACTAATCTCAGAAAAAGCCTTACGTTATGATTTAACCGTACCATTTGCCAGATATGTGGTGATGCATCAAAACGAAATAGCTTTTCCTTTTAAAAGATTTCAGATACAGCCCGTATGGCGAGCAGATAGGCCTCAAAAAGGCCGTTATCGCGAGTTTTACCAATGTGATGCCGATGTGGTAGGCTCAAACTCTTTACTTAATGAAGCAGAGTTTATTTGCATTTACGATGAAGCTTTAAGCAAGCTAGGTTTAACAGATTTCACCATCAAAATCAATAACCGAAAAATTTTAACTGGCATTGCAGAGCTTATTGGTAAACCATCGCAAATTGTAGATTTAACAGTTGCCATCGATAAACTTGATAAAATTGGCTTAGAAGGGGTAGAAAAAGAGCTTTTAAGCAAAGGCTTTACAGCCGATGATTTGCAAACGCTAAAACCTGTCATATTATTAGCAGGTACTAACGAAGAAAAATTAGCACAATTAGATACTATTTTAAAAGCATCTGAGAATGGTTTAAAAGGTATTGCAGAAATTAGAGAAGTGTTTGATTATTTGGCTAATTTTAAATTAGACAAAGCTAAAATAGAACTCGATTTAACCTTAGCCCGAGGTTTAAATTATTATACAGGCTGTATTTTTGAAGTTAAAACAAACCAAGTTGCTATGGGCTCTATTGGTGGTGGTGGCAGGTATGATGACCTTACCGGGATGTTTGGTTTGCAAAATCTTACTGGTGCTGGTATTTCTTTTGGTGCTGATAGAATTTACGACGTTTTAGAAGAATTAAATCTTTTCCCTCAAACAACACAAGAAAGCACCAAAGTTTTGATATGTGTTTTTGGTAAAGAAGAAGAAAAATATGCTTTACCCATATTAGCATCACTAAGAGCACAAAATATTCATGCAGAGCTTTATCCATTTGGTACAAAAATTAAAAAGCAAATGCAATACGCTAACGACAAAAACATCCCTTATGTAATTGTTATTGGTGGCGATGAAATGCAAAGCGGAAAATTAACTTTTAAAAGCATGCAAAGCGGTACGCAAGAAAGCTTAAGCATAGCAGAAATAATATCCCAATTAAATATTTCTCTAAAAAAATAGTCTTTTTATAGTGCTAATAGTGCGGAGATAGAAAACTTATGTTTTCACTTTTGAGGACATGATGTTTAAACTCATCGGTTAAAAAAGAAATTTAAGACCATCCTTTCCATAGCTAAAATTTACGATACGACTTAAGTTTTTTTAACAGTATCTGTAATACTTTAGGTTTACCATTTCTTTATCACTAACAGGGTGCTAACAGGGTACTAACAGGGTGCTAACAAGGTACTAACTATGTAAACTATCCTATAAGTAACCTGTTATTACTTAGTTATAACATGGTAATTCCCGTAGATGAATAAATGAAAAGAGGTTGTTCATCATATTTAAAGAAACATGACAAACAACCTCTCTATGAAATAAAAAATTAATGCTTAGCTAGGATTTACCACAGTTAATGGGAAAGTAAATTCAAAATCAGTACTTCCCGGGGTAGCAGTACCATTTTTTAAGCCATTAGGCTGGTGTCTTAAAGTAACTGTTAAGGTACCAGTTCCAGCAGCACCAGTGGTTGCGGTTCCAGCTAAGCCTACAGGTAAATTATTCCTATCTCTATCAGTAATATTTACAGTTATCAAATTAGATGGAGTAGCTGTGTAAACTAATAAATGCTCATCATCTTCTTCAACAATTTCTTCTCTGATATCTTCAGCAGGGTTTTCAGTTTCATCTAATATTTGTGATACAGATAAATTATAACTTGTATTTGGACGTAAATTTAAGGGCCCGATAACCGGAGCATTTCCGCCATCTCCATCTACATCTCTGGCTGTTACAGTAACTACATCACTTGGGTTAGCGGTATTGGTAAATCTTAAAGTTACTGTAGTAATTAGCTCGTCTTCATTTACATCCGGTAGGGGTTCATCTTTTTTACAAGCAGAAATACTTCCGATTAAAAGGACTGCAAAAGCTAAAAATTTAAATTTGTTCTTCATGTTCTTAATTGTTTTAAATGTTAAAAATTTGGTTAAAATTTCATATTTAATCTTACAATGATGTTTCGTCCAAGGTCATCATTAAAATACCTGAAGTTGTTTAAATAGTCTCTGTAGTTTTTATTAAATAAATTTTGAGCGCTTAAACCAAAGCCTAAAATTTGCTTTCCAAATTTGACATTACTAGTAAAATCTGCACCAAAAAGAGTATAAGCGGCTGGCGGGAGCAGAGGTTCTGCACCAGGGTTTACCCTACTTTGTTGGGCCACATGCTGTACGTTAAAATCTAAGAGGTTACTTCTCATAAGTTTCAAATCAGGGAGTTTTAGACTTAAAGTAGCTGATGTTCTATCTGCCGGAATAAGTTCTAAAAAGCTATTATTTGCTTTATTGTAAGCCCTCACACCAGAATATTTCAAGCTTATATTTAATTTTTCATAGATTTGGTAAGCTAGAAAAGCATCGGTACCATAAAAACGAGCATCAACCTGTACATATCTTAAAACTCGATAAGTACCTCTGGTAGTAAGTATAAACTCTTGTGTGGGGCGTAGATAGATGTAATCATTATTAAAGTCATAATAAAAGCTTAAATCTCCAGTAAATTTGCCTGATGTTTTACTAATACCAGTACTTAAGTTTAAAGACGATTCCTCTTTTAAATTTCTATCACCAATAACATAAGCAGCCTGTGCTTGTACAATACCATCAATAAATAATTCGCTTATGGCAGGTGGGCGCCATGCTTGAGCCATCGTGGCATGAACTTTTAAGCCCTCTTTTAGTAAGTAAGAAGCTCCTAATGTACCTACAGTTTGGTTAAAATTAAATTCAGGAGTGATGATAGGACTATTATTATCACGTGGGTTGTTTCTTAACTTGGCTTGCATATATTTATAATCAAACCTTAAGCCAGCCTCAACCTCAAAGCGGTTTTTAGACCATTTCTCTATCCAATACGCACCGGTATTGTAACTGTCAAAAAAGGGTATCAAGTAACTTCCATCATAAAAATTTTGCTGATACATTCCCGTCAGACCAAATTTGCCTGTAAAGTTACCCAAGGGTTTATGCTCAAAGTAGAGATCTAAGTTTTGAGTGTTAAGTTCAAACTGTAATTGATAATTATTACTGTTTGAGCCTCTTACCAAACTGTATTCTTCGCGTATATTGCGTTGAAAGCTATATTGTAAACCAGCTTTGCCTAGCTCATCAAATAAATAAGAAGATTTTAATTTTATGGTTTGGTGTTGCACATCCTGATAAGGGCGACCTATTTCATAAGAGCGGTCTCCAATAATATCTGGCCTAGGCCTTTGGATAGCTGCCAGCAAATCACTTTCGCTACCAATGTTAGAACCGGTAAAAATTCCTAATTTAGTATTAAAAGAGCTAGCAAAAAGTTCGCTACTGAAGTGACCTTTTTGGTATCCCAACGCTAAAGAACCATTAAGCTCTCTAAAAGCAGTATTATCCAAAATATAGTCGGCAGTTTTAGCATTTCCAGCTTGTTTTATACTGCTTTGTAATCGCCACGCAAAGGTATTACTTTGGTTAGAACCTTCAATCTTGGTAGATAAAGCTCCCATCTGGTTATTGCTCATGGCAGCAACATCCACTTCACCTTCAAACTTATTGTAGTAATTGAGGGTAGATGGCTCTATTAAAATAACACCACCAACCGCATCTGGACCATATTGTACACTAGCCGCTCCTTTTACTACTTTAATTTCGTTAGCTAAAAAAGGATCAACTTCTGGTGCATGTTCGCTTCCCCATTGTTGTCCTTCTAAGCGTACGCCCGAATTAAAAATCAATACTCGGTTAGAGTGCATGCCATGTATCACCGGTTTAGAAACACTAGGCCCGGTTTGAATTGAGTTTAAGCCAGGTATTTTTTTTAGAGATTCTCCTAATGATTCTCCTCTGGTTAAAGCCAATTCTCGGTCTTTTAATTTAGCAGTACTCTGAAGTGGTGTTTCAATACTTTTGGTGCCTAATATTTTTACGGTGTTTAATAATGATGATGTTGGCTCCAAACTGATAGTTAAATCTGCTTTACCTCTTACATCAATAGACACGATGGTGGAGTTATAACCCACAAAAGATACTTCCAGTATGTGATTTCCAGCGCATAACTTGTAAAAGTGAAAATGCCCATCAATTTCTGAAACCGTAACTTGGTTTTCTTTAATGAGTTTAATGGTAGCTCCAGGCAAAACTTTTCCGTCTGTTACATCTTTAACAGTTCCAAAAATTGAAAAGTCACAATTCTGAGCCAAGCTCAACTTCGTAAAAATAAATAGGAAAGAAAGTATTAATAAATACCTCATTAAGTGTAAAAATTTATCCGTAAAAAACTAAAGAAATGTTTTAAGACAGATAAACAGGGGGTGCTTTATTAGAAAAAGATAAGCTTTTTAAAATGACAGCATTTTGGTAAATGTTATGGTAAACCGTTTCTTGCTGTTGTATGAGAAGAAAAAAATCTTTTTGAAGAATAGCAGCATTTTTATGAAAAACATTTACTGGTTTACAGCAGTGTTGTTCATATTTATTGAGCTCGTAAGTATTTGTATGCTCTTTTAAGTTTTGATGCTGGTGTAATAGTTGATGAAAAGGAATAGCAGAAAGTATTACTGCTAAAAGCAGCAAAAACCCTAAAAACCTTATTCCTTTTTTATGAACCATTTTAATAAACGTTGCAAATATAGCTAATAACGTATAATATGCAACAATGTTTCATTATAGGTTTTTGTAAAATTAATCATACACAGTTTGGCAGCTTATTTATGTGTATTTAAATTATCTTTGTTTTAATGATACCAGCAGAGATTAATCATAAGTTTAATAAGTTACAGCAAATTCTGGCTAGTGATTTTGATAATGAAAAGCCAGATATGAAAGTCATTCTTTTTTTAATAGGTGTGCAAGAGTTAGGAAAAGGCCCAAAAAAGTTTAGTAAAAGACAAAAAGAAGAATTAATGCATATCGCAACCTGTCGCTTATTTTCTGAGATGGGTTTTTATGAGTTAGAAGGTTTAGACCAAGATGGTTGGCCGCATTGGAAGAAAATAAAACCCATACCCAATTATACATTATTAGAACAAGAAATGATTTTAAAGTCTTTAATAGTATCCTATTTTGAAAGTTTATTTGATTTGTAGCCCTTTAACTCCCATAGCTATCAGGACTAACCAACTAACCACCTAACCAACTAACCACCTAACCACCTAACAAACTAACCAACTAACCACCTAACCAACTAACAAACTAACCAACTAAATATGTACAAACCATCAAAAAATTTTTCCCTTACACTCATTTTTATCCTGTTAAACACCTTAGTTTTTGCAGCGAAGCCTAAAAATCAATATGTAAAAATCAGTACCAACAAAGGTGAGGTTTATTTAATGTTGTATAATCAAACTCCAAAACATCGAGATAACTTTTTAAAGTTAGTTAAGGATGGAACTTTAAATCAAACGCTATTTCATCGTGTCATTAAAGATTTTATGATACAAGGCGGAGACCCTACCTCAAAAACCGCTAAAGCAGGAGATGTTTTAGGTAGTGGAGATTTAGGTTACCGTGTTGATGCTGAATTTGATAGTACGCTTTTTCATAAAAGAGGTGTTTTGGCTGCTGCCCGAGATAATAACCCGGCTAAAGCTTCCAGCTCTTGTCAGTTTTATATCGTACAAGGTAAAAAATATACCGATGCAGAGTTAAATCAAATAGAACAATATCGTTTAGAAGGTAAAAAAATACCAACTTATCAACGTGAAGTTTATAAAACTATAGGTGGTACACCTTTTTTGGACAGAAATTATACTGTTTTTGGAGAAGTTGTAAAAGGTTTAGACATGGTAGATGCTATTGCTAATGTAAAGGTAGATAGCAACAACCGACCTTTGGAGGATATTAAAATGGAGGTATCACTTTTAAAGCCCAGAGAAGTTAAGAAACTAAAATTGAAAAACTAAACGTCATAAGCTTGAGTATTCTGTCATTGCTAGCTCAGCGAAGTAATCTCTTACTATCCCACTTTGTCATTGCGAGTGAAACGAAGCAATCTCCTATTAGATAGGATTCTATTTCAATAAAAAGATTGCCACGTCGTAAACTCCTCGCAATGAACTTAAAGCTCGTTTTCAAACCAGTCTTTACTTAAATCATCCCAATTCATATTCATAGAATTTATAAGTTCAATTTTTTTCGCTCTGGAACCCGCTTTTATTTGTTTCTCCCTAGCGATGGCATCTATAATAGTATGAAAGTCTTCGTAATAAACTAATTTGTTGCACTTATACTTAGATGTGAATTTAGATCCTTTCTCGAATTTGTGTTCCCACATTCGCCTTTCTAGATTGTTGGTAACTCCGGTATATATTACCGTATTGTTTTTGTTTGTTAAAAGATAGATAGAATAGGTTTTCATATTTAAATATAATAATTCTATGTCATTGCAAGCCTAGCGAAGCAATCTATTCCGCCTTGTTCATTGCGAGAGAAACGAAGCAATCTCCTATTAGATAGGATTCTATTTCTATAAAA
>NZ_KE384314.1:0-86610 GCF_000425145.1 Pedobacter glucosidilyticus DSM 23534 | reverse complement strand
AATCTCCTATTAGATAGGATTCTATTTCTATAAAAAGATTGCCACGTCGTAAACTCCTCGCAATGACCTAGCACATCCCGTCATCGCGAGAGAAACAAAGCAATCTCAAAATTAGATAAGATTCTACACAATAAAAAGATTGCCACGTCGTACTCCTCGCAATGAGCTAGCACATCCTTTCTTGAGAGTAAAGCGAAGAAATCTCTTATGAGTTCTTAATATAGATGAAAGCAGAATAAAATGACAAATTATAAAAAAAGTATATTTTTGATGATAATAACAACATTCGCTTATCAAACAATAACTAACTCCAATCATGAAAATTATATCCTATAACGTAAACGGAATAAGAGCTGCCATAAATAAAGAATGGTTATCTTGGTTGCAAGCTACAGATGCTGATATTGTTTGTTTGCAAGAAATAAAAGCCACACCAGAACAAATAACAGATTTATTTTTAATAGAGCAGCTGGGCTATCACCATTATTGGTATCCGGCACAAAAAAAAGGATATAGTGGTACTGCTATTTTAAGTAAAATACAGCCCAAACATATTGAGTATGGTTGCGGTATAGCCGAGTATGATGCAGAAGGAAGAACCATAAGAGCGGATTTTGATGATTTTTCCGTAATGAGTGCTTATTTTCCATCTGGCTCTAGCGGAGAAGATCGTCAAGGTTTTAAATTTAAGTTTCTGGATGATTTTTTTGTGTATGCCCAAGAATTAAAAGAAAAGTTCCCAAAACTTATCATTTGCGGCGATTATAATATTTGCCATAGAGCTATTGATATACATAATCCGAAATCAAATGCAAACTCATCAGGGTTTTTACCAGAAGAAAGAGATTGGATGGAGAAATTTATTAATAGTGGATATATAGATACTTTCAGATATTTTAATCAAGACCCACACCATTATACATGGTGGAGTTATAGGGCAGGAGCTAGACAAAAAAATCTAGGTTGGCGAATAGATTATCATCTAGCTACAACTGCTTTACAACCTTATTTTAAAAGAGCTGCCATACTACCAGACGCAAAACACTCAGACCATTGTCCTATAGTTTTAGAATTGAGCTTTTAAGAATTTTAATTAGCAAATTCTTAATTTAATATGATTTCTATCATAAAAATCGAATTAAATATGGTGTAATTATGTTTATTGGCAATAAAAAGGTTGTTTTATTATCAATATATCAACAATACAAGCTATTGATTAAGATATTCGAAATATTTTAATAACTTGATTATTAAGGGTTTACATGAAAATGTGATTTTTTTCATCCAAAAAATTTGTATGTAAGCATAATATAATATTATATTTAACATTAATTAACACTATTTATTAACTAACTTATTTCAAATTGTATGAAAAAACTTGTACAGAGTTTATTCATCTTGTTGTTTGTTGCGGTAAATGCAATAGCACAAGAGCGTACCGTAACAGGTACGGTAACTTCCGCTGAGGATGGACTTCCACTTCCTGGTGTAAGTGTAAGAGTGAAGGGTGGAAGTGCTGCTACACAAACAAATGCTGATGGAAAATATAGCATTAGTGTTCCTTCATCAAATTCAGTTTTGGTGTTTTCTTTTATAGGAACTGAGTCTAATGAGATAAATGTTTCTTCTTCAAGTACGATTAATATTAGCTTAAAGGCTAGTTCATCTGAGTTAAGTGAGGTTGTTGTTGTTGGATATGGAACTAGTACTAAAGAAGCATTTACGGGTTCTGCTAAAGTAGTTAGTGGAGAAGCACTTGATAGAAAAAATGTTTCTAACGTATCTCAAGCGTTAGCAGGTGAGGTTGCTGGTGTAAGGGTTATTAATACTAGTGGACAACCAGGTACGGTTGCCACAGTTCGTATCAGAGGACTCGGTTCAGTTAATGGGAGTAGAGACCCATTGTATGTTGTTGATGGAGTGCCTTTCACAGGAGGTTTAAATTCAATTAATCCTTCAGATATTCAATCCGTAACCGTTTTAAAAGATGCTGCGGCTACTTCTATTTATGGAGCTAGAGGCTCAAATGGTGTGGTTGTTATAACTACGAAAAATGGATTAGGTCAACAATCTTTTATAGAAGTAGATGCAAACTTTGGATCTAACAGTTCTCAATTACCTAGATATGACGTTATCAGATCACCAGAACAGCATATAGGTTTAAGTTGGGAGGGTATATTCAATAGGGGAAGGATTATAAATAACGCAAACCCTGTTAATTATGCTAATGCTAGATTATTTACAAGTCAAGGTGTTGGTCCTTACAATATATGGAATGCAGCTAATGCTGCTGCCTTAATAGATCCAGCAACAAAGTCTATTAGAGCAGGCATAACAAGAAAGTATAATCCTGAAAATTGGGAGGATTACGCATTCCAAGCCTCAAATAGGAAAGAAATTAATTTAAAATTTGGTGGGTCATCAGATAAAACTAATTATTATACATCTTTTGGATATTTAGATGATAAAGGTTATTCTATTAATTCAGATTATGAAAGATTCTCTGGTAGGTTGAATTTAACACAACAAGTTAATAAATGGATTAAAGCTGGTCTTAACATAAATTATGCTAGATCCGAGACTAATAGAAATGGTCAAGGTGAAACTTCTAATAGTGTATTCTGGTTAGTTGATAATATGCCTTCTATATATCCTCTATTTCTCAGAGATGCTAATGGAGAATTTGTTCCAGATCCAATATTTGGTGGAAACCAATTTGATTACGGTTCAGGAAGGGGATTTGCGGGTTTAACTAATGCAATAGCAGATGCAACCTATAATACCATAAGAGACAATAGAAATGAAATAAATGGTAATGCTAATTTAGACTTTACGATTTTAGAAGGATTAACTTTTGAAAATAGATTAGGAGTACAATATTATTCTAATAAGGCAATAAGTAGATTTAATAAATTTTATGGAGCCGCTTCTTCTTCTAATGGACGAATAGTTCAACAAGTGACAGATTTATCATCTTATAATCTTTTAAATTTATTAAGATATAATAAAGCATTCGGAAATCATAGTTTTGAAGCTTTGGCAGCGCATGAAGCAACAAATTGGGATCGTGATTTTACTGAAGCATCAGGGTTCAATTTGGTTGATAATTACCTCCTTAATTTGAGTAATGCGGTAGTTTCAAATCCGAATGAGGGGTATACAGAAGGATATTCGATTGAAAGTTATTTTGGACAATTAAATTATGACTTTGATAAAAAATATTTCTTATCTGCCACTGTAAGAAGAGATGGTTCTTCTAGATTTACTAAAGATAAATGGCAGACTTTTGGTTCTGTAGGGGCTGGCTGGCTAATTACGAAGGAAAACTTTATGGCTAATCAGAATATATTTAAAAGCTTAAAGCTTAAAGCTAGTTACGGTTTAATAGGAGACCAGGCTGGTGTTGGGTTCTATCCTGGTTTTAATTTATCAGCAATAGATAATTTGAATGATCAACCGGCTATAGCTCCACCTAGAGTTGGTAATCCTGATTTAACTTGGGAAACATCTCAAATTTTTCAAACCGGACTTGAATTTGACTTTGGTCAATATTTATCAGGAACAGTAGAGTATTATTTGAAAAATACTAAAGACTTAATATTCTTGAGAGGTGTTGGCCCTTCCGCTGGTTATGCATCTATACAGGTTAATGATGGAGTATTAAGAAATAATGGATTAGAGTTTGAACTGACATCTAATTTCATAAGAAAAAGTAATGCAAAACTAGGAATTAGTATTAATGGAGAGATTTTTAGTAATAAAATAACGAAAATGCCTATTGAGCCAGCTACTGGTCTTCCAAAGGTTATTGATGTTCAATCTCCTTATGCTTTAGGTGTAGGTAGATCAATATTTGATTTTTATATGAGAGAATGGGCAGGAGTTGATCCTACCGACGGTGCACCTACTTGGACTGTGAAATACGTAGATGGAAATGGTAATTCTACATTCGATAGTGGAGAAGAAATTGTTAATTTACCACTTTTCTTGTCAGAAAACCCAAATCAAGCTAATGATATTTTACAATCCACTACTAAAACTTATTCTGAAGCCACCGCAGACTATACGGGTAAATCAGCAATCCCAGATTTAAGAGGTGCCTTGAATTTATTTGGAGGATACAAAGGATTAGAACTTAATGTACAGTTTCTTTATAGTTTTGGAGGTTATGCTTATGATTACAACTATGCAGATTTAATGCATAGTGGTTTTGGAGGTAGTAACAATTGGCATACTGATATCTTAAATAGATGGCAAAGTGTCGATAATCCTGGAAATGGACAAGTTCCTAGATTATCTAATGATTTTGATGTGAACACCAACTCTTTATCAACCCGATTCTTAACAAAAGCCAATTATATAGCTTTAAACAACGTTAGATTAGGATATACTATACCTGCAAAATATATAAGTAAGTATGGCGTAAGCGGATTATCACTTTGGGTTTCTGGAGATAACTTATGGATAACTACCTCTAGAGATGGTTTAAACCCTTCCGTTGCAGAAGCAGGTAGTTCAGCAAGAGCAGGTAGTCAGAGTAGATATCTTTATGCCCCTTTAACAACTATATCTGCTGGTTTAAGAGTTAAACTTTAATAAATACATTACGATGAAAAAAATATTTTATTTTTCTATAACTACAGTTTTTTCCATTTTGATGGTAAGCTGTAAAAAGGATTTTTTAGAAAAGTTACCCAATGAGGATCTTTCTACAGAACAAATTGCCGCAGCTGCTAAACAGGATCCATCTTTGTTAAATGGTAGTATTGCAGGGTTATACGCAACCATGTATACTGAATATACTGGAGGCACTCAAGGCGATGATGATTTTGGACAAAAATCTTATGACCTTTTCAGCGATATTTTATCAGCAGATGTCGCTGTTGGAGGGGTAACCTATGGTTGGTATTCTGGTATAGCACAGCTTCAACCAACCAGAGACTTTACCAGAAATGAGGCTTATATGCCTTGGCGTTATTATTACAGGATAATATTTGGTGCTAATAATGTTATTGATGCCTTAGGAGGAACTGATGCTGTACAAACTGAAACTGCTCAAAAGCATATTATGGGGCAAGCTAAAGCAATGAGAGCTTATGCGTATTTTTACTTGACTCAACTATATTCCAGAGAAGGTTATGGAACAGGTAATGAAAGAATTCTTCCTTTATATAAAACTGTGTCCAATAACGTTCCATTAAGTACGTCAGCTGAGATTTATAACCTAATAATTGATGATTTAACTGAGGCTATCGATTATTTAAGTGATTTTAATAGAACATCAAAAGATCAAATTGATCAATCAGTTGCAAAAGGTTTATTGGCTTATGCATTATCTGCAAGAGGAACCAATGCAGATTTACAGCAAGTAGTAACACTTACTAATGATATAATTGAGGATTACGGTTATCGGTTAACTAATCAAGACGAGACAGTTGCAAGATTTGATGCTAATGGTAATGTAATTAACTCACAATCTGGATTTAATAATGTTGCTACTCCAAGTTGGATGTGGGGAGTAGACCTTACTATTGCTTCTAATGTTGATATTTCTTCTTGGTGGGGTGCATTTGATGTGTTTACTTATGGTTATCCATCAGTTGGAGATACAAAAGTAATTGACGAAAATTTGTATAATTCAATGAGGTCAGATGATATAAGAAGAGGTCAGTTTGATGATTTACCACAATTTGGTTTAACTGGTCTAATACCTATTAATAAGTTTTTTGATCCAGGAAGACAATTAGATGGGCAATTAAATGTAACAACTGATTACATTTATATGAGAGTTGATGAATTTTACCTACTAAATGCAGAAGCAAATGCGAAATTAAATCAAGATGTTCCTGCTAGAACTAGATTGAAACAACTTCTTGATTTAAGACTTACAAATGGGTCTGCTTATGTAGATGCTTTAAGTGGTCAAGCATTAAGAAATGAAATCTATTTACAGACTAGGTTAGAACTATGGGGTGAAGGTAAATCATATTTAGCGATGAAAAGAAATAAAGCAACTGTGACTCGTGGTCCTAATCATTTATTCTTAGATGGTCAATCTTTTGCTTATAACTCTGTGGATTTAACATTCCCAATTCCTCAGGCGGAAGTTATAAACAATCCGTTACTCAATCAATAATAATTAAGTATGATTATAAACAAAAAAGGAGTTCAATTTGAACTCCTTTTTTGTTTTAGAAACTTAGCTTAAAAAGCTTCCCTACTTCAAGGTTAATCTTATCCCCCAACCTTAAAGCGCAATTATCTTGTATATGTCCTGCCGGAAAATTAAAAACTACAGGATAATGATACTTACTTACTACTGCTAGTATAATTTCTTCTACAGAAAACCCAAAAGGTATATCATTATCCTTTAAATCGGTAAAACCACCCACAAGTAATCCTTTTAAAGTAGAAAGTTTACCAGCTCGGTCTAGTGCTCTTATCCTATCTAGCTTTAAACTTCAATTTGTTTAGCTTTTCTTTTGATCATACTTTTATAATCAGTTTTAAGTTTTTCAGATAGAAAACTTTCATCAATAAGTTTTTCCCATTTAGAAATTTGTTCGCTAAACCTTCTAAAAATATTAGAAATCACTTTTTTGTCTAGCCCACTCTTTTCCATAGCTATTTCAAAATCTTTTCTGCTTAATTTTCTTTTTTTACCGTTAAGAGTAAGTGCCAATTCTTCTTCATCACCTTCTATTACTAATTCAGATGCCACTAAATCATAAGCGGGGCATAGCATATAATTTTGTTGTTTTTTGATAAGCGAAAAATTCTTAAGGTGCATATCATTATTACCTGTTAAAAAGCTAAAAATTACCACTTCAAAAAAATTACTAAGGTCTAATCCGGGATTAGTCGCATATTTTTTTATCACTTTAGCAATCTGCTCATAAGAGCCTCTATACTTATGCTCTGTAAGCCTTTCGGTTAGCTGGCACATGTCTTCCATGTGGATTTTACTATTCCCCGTACGGTCAACCCTTTTTGTTAAGTAGGCTATTTCTCCAGATTTTAATCTTATAAGGGTATGTTTTACAGTATTGATCTTACTAAGTTCTGCTAAGTGCATAGTTAAATCCTCTATTTCAGGAAGAGATGGATAAGTTTCGGTTTGGGGCTTTAAAATAAATTGTCCATATAAGCCCACAATAGTTAAACGTGATTCCTTTATGTTTTGGTTATCAAATCCTAAAGAAAGTTTGGGCTGTACACCTGTAATAACTTTTTGGCTTTTGATTACTAGTTTGGCTAGTTCTGAAACTTGGTCTCTGGTAAATGCTAACTTAGGTGGGATTATTGTTCCAAAAAACTTTTTGCTGCATTTAGGATGAAAACCATCTTGTCCTGCTGGAGTAAACAATTCTTCATCAAGAATAGCTTTATAACAATATAAACATTTAGATTCCAACATTAAATTATTTCTTCTATAGATACAGCCCCTATACAATCATGACAGGTTTTTAATAAAATATCCATTCTGTCTCGAGGGTTTAGCTTCCAATTCTTTTGAGCAATATCTAAAAGCCATCCCTCGGGGATTAATCCATCAAAAAAAGGAAATAGTATTTGGCTCTCATATTTTTTTTCAGATAAAGGAAGCGTTAAACTTACAGCTTCTGCATCAACGTTTTTTAGATAATCAGAATAATATTCAAAATGATAGCCATTTTCATCTTCTGTTAATATGCCTGCCAATGCTTTATGCATGTATACTTTAGCTCTCTTCATTTCTAATTGAATTTATAGGACCTAATTCATGCCCAAATAATGCTAATACTTGGTTCACTTTATCCATTTGCAAGCTAGTTTTCCCTTGTTCTAAATCGCGGATAAACCTTAAACCTACACCAGCTTTGTAGGATAGATCTTCTTGGGTTAATCCAAACTCTTTTCTTTTATGTTTAACAAATTGGCTAAGCCTATTCATAATTTATACCTGTTTGGGTATAAATTTAGCAATAATTTTTATTTTATATCATAACGGGTATAAAATATTATTTATATATCTTTCATATATCAGATAGGGTATAATTTTGTATTGAAAAGAAGTTCTAAAATTGAATTTTAGTAGAAGAAGAACAATTTATATAGACTTTTCCCCCTAACCTTAAAGCGCAATTATCTTGTATATGTCCTGCCGGAAAATTAAAAACTACAGGATAATGATACTTACTTACTACTGCTAGTAAAATTTCTTCTACAGAAAATCCAAAAGGTATATCATTATCCTTTAAATCGGTAAAACCACCCACAAGTAATCCTTTTAAAGTAGAAAGTTTACCGGCTCGGTCTAGTGCTCTTATCATCCTATCAATAGCATATAAGTGTTCTCCAACATCCTCTATAAACAAAATCTTACCATTATAATCTATATCACTTTTAGAGCCTAATAAGGAAATTAAAATACTTAAGTTACCACCAATAACTTCACCATGACAAGTCCCTTGAATATTAAGTGGATGCGCTGGGATTTCATATTGCAAAGTATCCCCAAAAAGGGCTTTTCTAAGACTTTCTAAACCTAAAGCAGTACTGTTAGGAATAGTAGCAGGCATTTGCGCATGAATACTTTGTATACCCATTTTCTGCAAATGCATGTGGAATACCGTAATATCACTAAAACCTACGATCCATTTAGGATGTGTTAAAAGCGGAGAAAAATCAATTTGGTCTATAATCCTAACCGAGCCATAACCTCCACGAGCAGCAATAATAGCTTTAATATCTTGGTCATCAATAAAACGCTGGAAATCCTGAGTTCTTAATTCATCAGTACCCGCAAATTGATGAAATTTTGCATGAACAGTATCGCCTAATATGACGTCTAATCCCCAAGATGATAACAATTTTATAGCATCATCCATTGGCTTTATTAAAGATTTCGCCGGGCAGGTTATCGCAATTTTATCACCAGCTTTAAGAAATGGGGCTTGTAACATGAGTGATTACTTTTAAAATATTAGCCATGTTTTCGTTTCTTAAAAAGAGCTTTCTCCATTTTTGGAAAAGGTTTTCCAACGAGTCCGAAAGCAATCTGCGTCATGATAACGCCTGCTTCTAGCCTTTCTAAGTATGATTTAGACTTCCAAAAATCTTTTTGTAAATCTGCGTCTTCAAAAGATTGTTTTTGGAATATGGTTTTATCGAATTTCATACTTTGTATTTTCAAATCTAATAATTAATCTTGATTGCAATAAGTATAAAAGATAAAGATTTAGAATTGTAGACAAAATGATTATTAACATTACAACAAAACTAATAACTCCATACTGTCAACTCCCAACCGAATCCTACTCATCTTTATGCTAAATAATATATCTTTGCAAATTCATAGAAATACAGATATATAGCTTTGGGACAAGATAAATTTAAAAGATATACCATTACTGCTGCACTACCTTATGCTAACGGACCAAAACATATTGGCCATTTAGCTGGTGCTTATATTCCGGCAGATTTATATGTGCGTTATTTACGTTTAAAGAATAGAGATGTAGTTTTTGTATGCGGTTCTGATGAGCATGGTACAGCCATAGCCAACCAAGCTATGAAAGAACAAACTACACCCAGAGCTATTATTGATAAATATCATGAGCTTAATAAGCAAAGCTTCGAGAAGTTAGGAATATCATTTGATATTTATCATCGCACCAGCGAGCCCATTCATCACGAGACCGCTCAAGATTTTTTCAAAAATCTTAACGAAAAGGGGATTTTTAAAGTAGAAACCTCAGAGCAATATTATGATGAAGAAGCTAAGCAATTTTTGGCTGATAGGTATATTACAGGTACATGCCCTAGTTGCGGAAACGATGGTGCTTACGGAGACCAATGCGAGAAATGTGGAACTTCTTTAAGTCCCGAGGATTTAATCAATCCAAAATCTACCTTAACAGGAAATAAGCCGGTAAGAAAGGAAACCAAACATTGGTATTTACCTTTAGATAAATACGAAGGATGGTTAAAAGAGTGGATTTTAGAAGGGCATAAGCATGATTGGCGCACCAACGTATATGGCCAATGTAAAAGCTGGATTGATGGAGGTTTACACCCTAGAGCAGTTACCCGTGATTTGGATTGGGGTATTAAAGTTCCGGCAGAGGGTGCCGATGGTAAAGTACTTTACGTTTGGTTTGATGCGCCAATAGGTTATATTTCTGCAACTAGGCAATGGGCGCTAGACCATAACAAAGACTGGGAGCTGTATTGGAAAGATAAAGAAACCAAATTGGTGCATTTTATAGGAAAAGATAATATTGTTTTCCATTGTATTGTTTTCCCGGTGATGTTGCATACTCAAGGTGAGTTTATTCTGCCAGAGAATGTTCCGGCTAATGAGTTTATGAATTTAGAAGGAGACAAGATGTCTACCTCTAGAGGTTGGAGCATAGAGATGCATGAGTATCTGGAAGATTTTCCTGATAAGATTGACGAGTTAAGATATTACTTGACTGCCATAGCGCCAGAAACCAGCGATAGTGAGTTTACTTGGAAAGATTACCAAGCAAGAGTAAATAACGAGTTGGTAGCTATCCTAGGTAATTTTGTAAATAGGGTGATGATTTTGATGCACAAATACTTTGATGGCGTAGTTGTAGGATCGGGTAAAATAGGACTTTCTGATAAAGCCATTTATGATGCTATAGGGAATTGTTATGATGAGGTAGAGCAGGCATTTGAGATGTATAAATTTAGACAAGCACAAACTGCAGCTATGGAAATTGCCCGTTTAGGCAACCGATATTTAACAGAGCATGAGCCATGGAAAGCTTATAAAGAAAATCCGGAAGCTGCAAGAGAAGTTTTACATAATTGTTTACATATTATAGCACATGCTGCAACTTGTTTACAAGCATTTTTGCCAAACACAGCCGAAAAGATTTTTACTATGTTAAATCTTAAAAATAAGTTCTCTTTTGATGAGGAAATAGTTTTTGAAGGTGGGCATCAGCTAAATACAGCAGCTTTATTATTTGAGAAAATTGAGGATGAGGTGATAGAACGCCAAATTCAAAAGTTAATAGACAAAAAAGCATCTTTAGAGCAAGTAAAAGAGGAGACTAGTGTTGTAGCTCCTGCTAAAGAGAATATCAGTTTCGAGCTGTTTTCGGGCCTAGATATAAGAACAGGTACTATTTTAGAAGCCGAGAAAGTTGTCAAGACTAAGAAATTGCTCAAACTAAAAATTGATACTGGTATAGATGTTAGAACAGTAGTATCTGGTATTGCAGAGTTTTATGAGCCTGAGAAAATCATTGGGCAACAGGTTAGTATACTTGTAAACCTAGAACCAAGAGAAATTAAAGGAATTTTATCTCAAGGAATGATTTTAATGGCTGAAAATTCATCAGGAAAACTTAGTTTTGTAGCACCAACAGAAAGCGATATCAATAACGGTTCTGTAATTAGGTAATTTTTTGATTAACGAGTTACGATTTTGTATTTCATTCGTAAATCAAAAATCAATAAATCAAAAGGTCTCATAGTTCAACGGATAGAATAGAAGTTTCCTAAACTTTAGATGTGGGTTCGATTCCCGCTGAGACCACTTTGTAAACTTTAATACGACGTTTTTTAACTCCGTCTTGTTTTACAGAGTGAAACATCTCACTATACAAGTTTGCAAGTAGACCTAGCCAGTGTGTTGCTTCCTATCGTCAGCATGACTAGTTGGTGAGGATAAAGGAGTCTTTTCCGTCTTGTTGAACGAAGTGAAACATCTCACTATACAAGTTTACGTCTTACAGTTGGATTACCTTTCTTCTGTACAAGAGATCATCAGGATAATAAAAAATCTTTTTTACCATTCTTTTATTTGGTTTGATAAATCTTCCCATTTCGGATTAAAGGATTGTATCAAAGCATTTTTCTTTGACCTTCTCCATCCTTTAAGTTCTTTCTCTCTACCTATCGCTTCTTCTATTCTAAAAAAGCACTCAAAATAAATTAGAAATGTTAGTTCATATCTAGCTGTAAAACTTTTAGGATAAAAATGAGTTTTGTGTTGGTTTAGCCTGGTTGGCAAATTTGAAGTAACACCGATATATAGCGTTGTACGATATTTATTAGTCATGATGTAAACGACACCTCCTTTTTGCATATCATAAAAATAGTTTAATTTTTTTTACTGCAACAGAGTGAAACATCTCACTATACAAGTTTTCAGCTTGCAAGTAGCCACCTAGCCAGTGTGTTGCTTCCTATCGTCAGCATGACTTGTTGGTAAGCATGACGGCGGTTTTTTCCGTCTTATTGAACAGAGTGAAGCATCTCACTATACAAGTTTGCAGCTTGCAAGTAGCCACCTAGCTTGCGTGTTGCTTCCTATCGTAAGCATGACTAGTTGGTGAGGATGACGGAGACTTCTCAATCCTTATTGTTGAACAGAGTGAAGCATCTCACTATATAAGTTTTCAGCTTGCAAGTAGCCACCTAGCTTGTGTGTTGCTTCCTATCGTCAGCATGACTAGTTGGTGAGGATGACGGAGACTTCTCAATCCTTCTTGTTGAACAGAGTGAAGCATCTCACTATATAAGTTTTCAGCTTGCAAGTAGCCACCTAGCCAGTGTGTTGCTTCCTATCGTCAGCATGACTAGTTGGTGAGGATTCCATCGTCTTGTTGAACAGAGTGAAAAAAGACATCATATAGGGTTGCTATACAAGCTATAACACTTTAAAAATCCTCCTATGCTCTAAAGGTGTTCTTCCAATAATATTTTTAAAATGCCTATTAAAATTAGAAAAATTGTTAAAACCACTTTCGTAGCAAATCTCTGCTACTGTTTTAGAACTTTCTGTGAGGAGCTTGGCAGCATGTGCAGTTCTCAGCTCTAATAAAAATCTGGAGAAGGTTTTTCTAGTTCTGGTTTTAAAGTATCTGCAAAAAGCTGGTGGAGTTAAATGTGCAATTTGTGCCGCTTGGTCTAAACTCACCTCTTCTGTAAAGTTATTGAGGATATATTGATAGATATTATTTAGCCTATCCATCTCACTTGCTTGATTAATAAAATCGGATTCTTTATCTAAAACAGGCTTTTTAAGCGGGCTATCAGCTAAATCAGCTAAAATATCTAACAATAAAATAGTTCTTTTGCTTTTACTCGCATGAAGTAATTGAAACAGTTTATCAGCTACTAAATCTCTACATCCATCTTGTATTCTAAAAGCCTTTTTAGCTTGCTGAAGCAGCCTCGCTATATCTTGATGTTCTGGTAAACTAAAAAAATCAGCACCAAAGCAAGTAGGTAAAAAATGTACCACAATGGCCTCAACCTTTTCTGATGAATTTGGTAAAAGAAACTCCTCATCACTGCGCCATAAATGGGGTAGGTTAGAACCTATCAATAACATATCACCAGGTTGCCATCTATAAATTTCGTCACCTATAAATTGTAGTCCGGTTCCTTTGATGATATAAACCAATTCAACCTCGTGGTGATAGTGCCATTTATCATAAAAATGAGGCACAATATCATACCTTACATTAAAAGAATGCTCAGGGTTTAAAGCTATTTTAAGTAAGTGCGGCTTCATATTTTGATGTTATTATAATCTAAAAATAATAATAATTACTTATTTATGTTAAAATAGTATCAATTTTGGTTAAAGGCGTGGTAGTTTAAAAATACAATTCGATGTAGTTTTACTTTTCAAATCGCAATTATAAACCTTGCATTCATGAAAGTTGGACTCTTTATTCCTTGTTATATAGATCAGTTTTATCCTCAAGTGGGTATAGCAACCTATCAATTGTTAAAAAAATTGGGTTGTGATGTTGATTATCCAGAAAATCAAACCTGCTGCGGACAGCCTATGGCTAATAGTGGTTTTTCTGCTTTAACTGGCGGTTGTGATAAAAACTTTGTTGCCAATTTTGATGCTTATGATTACATCGTAGCGCCATCAGGAAGTTGTGTGTTGCATATTAAAGAGCATCTTAAGGATGATAAAAATCCCACCAAGGCACAAAAAATTAGAAATACTATTTATGAGCTCACCGAGTTTTTGGTAGATATTTTAAAAGTAGAGCATCTGACATCAAACTTCCCACACAAAGTTGGTTTTCATACCAGTTGCCATGGGCAAAGAGGTTTGCATTTATCATCTATGACAGAGAGGGTACTACCGCAATTCTCTAAACCAGAGCAACTGCTACAAAAAGTTAAAGGTTTGCAACTGTGTTATCCAGAGCGTAAAGATGAATGCTGTGGTTTTGGCGGTACCTTCTGTGTATTTGAAGAGGCTGTAAGTGTGAAAATGGGTAAAGATAGGATAGAAGAGCACCAGAAAAACGAAGTGGATTATATCACCGCTGGCGATGTAAGTTGCTTAATGCACTTAGAAGGAATTTTAAAAAGACAAGGTAGTAAGGTAAAGGCCATACATCTGGCAGAAATATTAAATCATGAGTAATTTAAAGACTTTAGACCACGCTGCTGCGGCAGAAATATTTATAAAAGATGAGGCCAGAACAGATTGGCATGATGATACTTTATGGTTTGTTCGCCAAAAGCGAGACAAAGCCGTAAATGGTATTGCCGAGTGGGAACAACTTAGAGAATGGGCCTCGCAAATTAAAAATCATACACTTTCAAACCTTGATAATTACCTCACAGCTTTTGAGAAACAAGCTGAAGCCAATGGTATTAAAATTCATTGGGCTGCCGATGCCTTAGAGCATAACCAGCTGATGCATAAAATCTTAAAAGCTCATAACATCAGCCGGATTGTAAAAAGCAAGAGTATGCTTACCGAGGAGTGCCATTTAAATGATTATTTAAAAAAACAAGGTATTGAAGTTGTTGATACAGATTTGGGCGAACGTATTGTACAATTGCGTGATGAAGCGCCTAGCCATATCGTTTTACCAGCTATTCACCTTAAAAAGCAAGATGTTAGTGAAACTTTTCATGAGCACTTACATACCGAGGAAGGAAATAACGACCCTCAATATCTTACAGAAGCCGCTAGACAACACTTAAGAGACCATTTCATTCAATCAGAACTAGCTATTACGGGTGTAAACTTTGCCATAGCAGAAACTGGTGGTTTTGTGGTTTGTACCAACGAGGGTAATGCCGATATGGGTGCCCACACCGCAAAAATTCATGTGGCCTGTATGGGGATAGAAAAAATTATTCCTAAAGCCGAGCATCTAGGCGTGTTTTTAAGATTATTAGCCAGAAGTGCAACTGGGCAACCTATCACCACCTATTCTAGTCATTTTCAAAAGCCAAGGCCAGGGCAAGAAATGCACATCATTATTGTTGATAATGGTAGAACAAAGCAATTAGGCAGAGCCGATTTTAGAAACTCGCTAAAATGTATTCGTTGTGCAGCATGTTTTAATACCTGCCCAGTTTATAGACGTAGTGGCGGGCATAGCTATCATACCGCCGTTGCTGGTCCTATTGGTTCTATCTTAAATCCAAATTTAGATATGAAAGCCAATGCCGATTTACCTTTTGCATCAACCCTATGTGGCTCTTGCAGTAATGTTTGCCCAGTTAAGATTGATATTCATGAGCAATTGTGGAAATGGCGACAAGTCATTGTAGAAGAAGGCTACGTTAAGCCAGAAAAGAAAATAGCTATGAAAGGGATGGCTTGGATATTCTCTAATCCTAAAATTTATAGATGGGCTGGTAAATCTGGACGATGGTTTTTAAGAACGATGCCTTTCTTAGGCAATAACAAATTAAACGTTTGGTATAAACAAAGAGAAATGCCAGAAGCACCTAAACAAAGCTTTCACGATTGGTATCAACAAAACAAAAACAAATGAGCTCAAGAGAAAAAATATTAGCAACCTGTACCGCAAATAAACCAGCTTTGGTTGACCTACCCCAGCTATCAGACGAGCATTTAACTCATTATGATGATAAAATAGCTCAGTTTAAGTTCGTTTTAGAAAGCATAGGAGGTAAAGTTGTTGCTTTAGAAAATATTGAACAGGTTAAAGAAGAAATAGCTACACATAAGCAATCAGGAGAACTTGTAGTTGATACTGTTTTTAGTATAGATGATGCTTTAAAAACCCAAACTTCATTTGATTTAGAACGGGTAGATAGAGCTTATTTACAGGCAACTTTAGGCGTAGCAGAAAATGGCTCGGTATGGTTGTATGAGGCGCAAATGGGCAACAGATTATTGCCTTTCATTTGCCAGCATTTATTTATTGTTTTAGCTAAAGCTACTTTGGTAGATAACATGTATCAAGCATATCAAAAACTAAACATTACCGAAACAGGCTTTGGTGTTTTTATTGCTGGTCCATCCAAAACCGCCGATATCGAGCAAAGTTTAGTGATAGGGGCACACGGGGCAAGAAGCTTAACGGTTTATTTGGTTTAATCCCCCAAATATAAAACCGTTGTACTTTTAATTTCAGACATCACAAAAAAACTATGGATGTGTGCCACTGTACTCATGACAGATAATTTCTGTTGATGAAACTGGTTGTAGCTCTCCATGTCTTTGGTAATAATTTTAAGCAGATAATCAAAACCTCCGGAAACAATGTGGCATTCTACTACTTCTGGAAACTGGGTAACGCGTTCTTCAAATTCCGTAAAATTATGTCTGGTTTGCTTGTCTAAAGTGATATTACAAAAAACAACCAGAGAAGTATTTACTTTTTTCTTGTTTAAAATGGTAACATATTTTTCTATCACCCCCTCTTTTTCCATTCTTTTAATCCTGTCATGTACAGGCGTAATAGACAGATTGATTTTTTGAGAAATTTCTTTAAAGGTGAGCTGCGCATTTTCTTGCAAAAGTTTCAATATTTTAAGATCTGTTTTATCTACTTCCATAAATAATAAATAAGAAAAATTTTATTTTATTGAGTTTATTTATCTATAACAAAAGAATTATATTCTTTTTAATTCATAATAAATATAAGTATTTTCTTATTTTTTAGGATATGATAAAAAAATATTCTGATGTTGTAATTTAGCTTCTCTTTAGTAAAATTCTTAAAAATACTAAAAGAACAAAATAAAATATGGTAATAGGAGTACCGAAAGAGATAAAGAATAACGAGAATAGGGTTGCAGTTACTCCAGCAGGTGCAGCTGCATTTGTAAAGAATGGTCACCAGATATATATTCAAAAATCAGCAGGCTTAGGTAGTGGTTTTACTGACGAAGATTATACAAAAGTAGGTGCTCAATTACTAGATACCATTGAAGATGTGTATGCTATTGCCGAGATGATCTGCAAAGTAAAAGAACCTATAGCACAAGAATATCCACTTGTAAAAGAAAATCAATTAATATTTACTTATTTCCATTTTGCATCATCCGAGACTTTAACAAAAGCCATGATTGCAAGTAAGGCTATCTGTTTAGCTTATGAAACGGTAGAGAAAAAGGACAGAAGCTTACCACTATTAATTCCTATGTCTGAAGTAGCAGGCAGAATGGCTATACAAGAAGGTGCTAAATATTTAGGTAAGCCAACTGGTGGAAGAGGTGTTTTACTAGGCGGTGTTGCCGGAGTTAAGCCTGCTAATGTTTTAATCATAGGTGGTGGCATTGTTGGAACACAGGCGGCTAAAATGGCTGCAGGTTTAGGTGCGAATGTTACCATTATGGATGTAGACTTACAAAGACTACGTCATTTAGAAGATATCATGCCTGCTAATGTAGATACAGTAGTTTCTAACGAATATAATTTAGAAGAAGCTATAAAAACAGCAGATTTGGTTGTTGGTGCAGTTTTAATTCCTGGTGCTAAAGCACCTCATTTGCTTACACGCTCTATGTTAAAGTTAATGAAACCGGGAACGGTTTTGGTTGACGTAGCGGTAGATCAAGGTGGTTGTATAGAAACTTGTACGCCTACTACGCATGAGAATCCTATATTTATCATAGATGGAATTGTACACTACTGTGTAGCTAATATGCCAGGTGCTGTGCCTTATACTTCTACTTTAGCTTTAACAAATGCCACTTTACCTTATGCGTTGCAATTAGCCAATAAGGGATGGGTAAAAGCTGTTAAAGAAAATGAGGAACTATTTAAAGGATTAAACATTGTAAGGGGAGAAGTAGTGTATAAGGGAGTGGCAGATGCTTTTAATTTACCTTTAAAACCAATCAGATTAGAAGAAGAAATACCTGCTTAAGGTTAAAGATAATACACTGACTAACTAACAGTAATTGGGAACAAAGCAATAGCAATGTTCCCTTTTTTATTTTACAGACAAAACTTGACTTAAACAGTCATGATGTCTTTTTCTTTCAGCTCAACCAATTGGTCTATTTTGGCAATATAAGCATCGGTAATTTTTTGTACTTCAGCCTCGCCAACTTTAATTTCATCTTCGGAAGCACCATCATTTTTTAATTTCTTGATGCTCTCATTGGTGTTTTTTCTGATATTTCTAATGCTGATTCTGCCAGTTTCTGCTTCTTCTTTAACTTTCTTCACTAAATCGCGTCTTCTTTCTTCTGTTAAAGGAGGTACATTCAATCTTATGAGCTGTCCATCATTTTGAGGATTTAAGCCTACATTAGAAATCATGATAGCTTTTTCAATAGGGCCAATCATAGATTTTTCCCAAGGTTGTACCACAATGGTTCTTGCGTCTGGTGTGTTGATATTAGCTACTTGCGTAAGTGGTGTAGGAGTACCATAATATTCAACCATAATACCATCTAACATAGCTGGAGATGCTTTGCCCGCTCTAATTTTAGTAAACTCACTATCTGTATGGGCTAAAGCTTTTTGCATGGTTGAGGCAGCCTCTTCCAATTCTAACTTAATAAACTCGTTCATCTTTAATTTATTTACGTAAAATTAGTTCTTTATTTAACCAAAGTGCCTATAGTTTCTCCCTTAATCAATTTCATGAGGTTACCAGGCTTATTCATATCAAATACAATAATAGGAAGATTGTTTTCATCACACAGTGTAAAAGCCGTCATATCCATTACATTTAAATTTCTATCGTATACCTCAGTAAAAGATAAATGATCAAACTTAGTAGCTGTAGCATCTTTCTCAGGGTCTGCAGTATAAATGCCATCAACTCTGGTTCCTTTTAAAACAACATCAGCTTTAATTTCAATAGCTCTTAATGCAGCTGCAGAGTCTGTAGTAAAATATGGATTACCCGTTCCGGCACCAAAAATTACAACTCTTCCTTTTTCTAAGTGTCTCATGGCTCTTCTACGAACGTAAGGCTCGCAAATTTGCTCCATTTTTATGGCCGATTGTAAACGAGTATAAACACCAACTGTTTCTAAAGCATTTTGTAAGGCCATAGAGTTAATTACCGTGGCTAACATACCCATATAATCTGCTTGAGCCCTGTCCATACCAGATTTTTCTGCGCTTAGGCCTCTGAAAATATTCCCTCCGCCAATTACAATAGCTACTTCTACTCCCTCTTCTTTAACTGCTTTTATCTCTTTTGCATATTGTAATACTCTGGCATTATCAATACCATATTGTTGGTCTCCCATCAGGGATTCTCCACTTAGTTTCAGTAAAATTCTCTTATATTTCATTAAAGGGGGATTTTGGCAAAAATAGGAATTATCCTGTTAAATAAAATAACAATTTGGATTTAGCTAAACGCTGATACAAAAAATCCCCATCTACTAAAAGATGAGGATTTTATAATTTTTTCGGTGTATTTAGCAATCTCACTACTCAAATCTAATTATTAATTTTCTCGATTTGTTAAGCAATCTCACTACTCAATACACACTACTCAAATCTAATTAAGCTCCTAAAACAACTCTCTTGAAAGATTTAACAGTTAAACCGTTAGAAACTCCATTTAAGAAAGCTCTGATATCTTTAGAAGAATCTTTAACAAATTCTTGATTTAATAAAGTTTGCTCTTTGTAGAACTTGTTTAATTTACCAGCAGCAATTTTTTCTACCATTTCTTCTGGTTTGCCTTCTGCTCTAATTTGCTCTTTAGCAATTTCAAGTTCTCTTTCGATTACTCTTGCATCAACATCGTCTTTATCAACACCAACTGGGCTCATAGCAGCAATTTGCATAGCTACGTCTTTACCAGCTTCATCAACGCCAGCTGCATCTTGGTTTAAACCAACTAATACACCTAAACGGTAGTTACCGTGGATGTAAGCTACAACTTTCTCAGCCTCAATAACTTCGTATTTAGAAACGCCAATTTTCTCACCAATTTTACCAGTTTGGTCTAATATTAAGTCAGAAATTTTAGTTCCGTTTAATTCTTGAGCTAATAAATCTTCTAAAGAAGCTGGGTTAGTTTCAATAGCTTTAGCAGCGATAGCATCAGCAAATGCAATAAAATCAGCATTTTTAGCAACGAAATCTGTTTCGCAGTTTACTTCAACTACAACACCTTTTTTACCATCGGCAGTAGTTTTAGCAATAACAACACCTTCGTTAGAATCTCTATCCTGACGAGAAGCTGCTACTTTAGCACCTTTTTTACGTAGGTAATCTACTGCTGCTTCAAAATCGCCGTTAGACTCTGTTAAAGCTTTTTTACAATCCATCATACCTGCGCCAGTTTGTTGGCGAAGTTTATTTACATCTGCTGCAGAAATTTGTACTGTAGACATTTTATTTTCTTTTTTTAAGTTTCAAACTAAAAGTAATGGGCTGTTAGTTGTTAGTTGTAGAAATCTATCAACTAAAAACAAACAACCCACAACTAAATTATTTATTCGCCTTTTGCTTCTTCAGTTACTTCTGCAGTAACTTCAGCGGCTTTCTTTCCTTTTTTAGCTTCAACAGCTGGCGCATCAGCTTTAGCTTTTTCAGCTGCTGCTTCTTTGTCAGATTCTGCTTCTTTCTCTTGCTTACGCTCTTCTAAACCTTCTTCAATGGCTTTAACAATAATGCCAGCGATTAAAGAGATAGATTTAGTTGCGTCGTCATTCGCAGGAATAGGGAAATCAATGTTAGAAGGGTCAGAGTTAGTATCCACCATTGCAAAAGTTGGGATATTTAACTTTAAAGCCTCAGTAACAGCGATATGCTCTTTCTTAACATCTATTAAGAATAATGCTGCAGGTAAACGGTTTAAATCAGCGATACCTCCTAAAAGGTTTTCTAATTTAATACGCTCACGCTGTATCATTAATTTTTCTTTTTTAGATAATACATCGTAAGTACCGTCTTTAGTCATTTTATCGATGTTGGTCATCTTTTTAATAGACTTTCTTACGGTAGCGAAGTTAGTTAACATACCACCTAACCATCTTTCGGTTACATAAGGCATGTTTACAGATTTTGCATATTCTGCAACGATGTCTTTAGCTTGTTTCTTAGTAGAAACAAATAATACTTTACGACCTGATTTTACAATCTGCTTGATAGCAGCTGCAGCCTCTTCAACTTTTACTAAAGTTTTGTTTAAGTCGATAATATGGATTCCATTGCGCTCCATGAAAATGTATTGCGCCATTTTAGGATTCCACTTGCGGGTAAGGTGTCCAAAGTGTACACCTGCATCCAATAAGTCCTGATAAGTTGTTCTTGCCATTGTTGTGTCCTCCTAAAATTAACGTTTACTGAACTGGAATCTCTTACGAGCTTTAGCTCTACCTGGTTTCTTACGCTCAACCATACGTCTATCACGTGTCATTAAGCCTTTAGCTCTTAGAGCAGGTTTTCTAATTCCATCTAATTCAACAATAGCTTTAGCAATCGCTAAACGAACAGCTTCAGCCTGACCTTTAATACCACCACCAGCTACGTTTACTTTAACATCGTATTGACCAGTAACCTCAGCAACGATGAAGGATTGGTTAACAATGTATTGTAAAGGTAATGTTGGGAAATATTCTGTATAATCTTTACCGTTTACGGTAATTTGACCATTACCCTCAGTTAAATAAATGCGGGCAACTGCAGTTTTTCTTCTTCCTGAAGTGTTAGTAACTGACATTTTCTTTCTCCTTTAATTAAAATTTAACTTCTTTAGGGTTTTGTGCAACATGTGGATGCTCATTACCTGCATAAACATATAGGTTTTTGAAGATTGCTCTTCCTAATCTGTTTTTAGGTAACATACCACGTACAGCCTTCTCGATTACTCTTTCAGGATGTTTTGCTAATAACTCTTTTGGAGAAATAAAACGTTGACCACCTGGATAACCAGTGTAAGAAATATAGGTTTTATCACCTAATTTATTACCAGTTAGTCTAACCTTGTCTGCATTGATAACGATTACATTATCGCCGCAGTCTACGTGTGGGGTGTACCCTGGCTTGTTTTTGCCCTTAATCACTTTCGCGATGTTAGAACACAAGCGCCCCAAAATCTCGCCCTGAGCGTCAACAACAATCCATTGTTTGTCAACGGTCTTTTTGTTAGCAGAGACAGTTTTGTAACTTAACGTATTCACTTGCTTTGTTTTAAATTATTTATAAATATGTTTTATCCCTAATTTTTAGGGACTGCAAAGATAGGGCTTTATCTTTAATTGTCAAGGGGTTTAAACGGATATTTGTACTCATGTTATCTACTTTGTTGATAGAAAGATCATTTTCTAGTAAAATGTTGATTTATAAATAGTTTTTTTGGTTAGAGATAAATAACGTCATGTTAATGGCTTAGTGATAATTGTTAAGACAGCGAAAGAAAATTTTAATAAATTTGTTGTTATGCATGTAGTGGATGAGCATATTGAGAAATTTATAAAACTATGTAGTGCCTATCAGGTAGAGAGGATGTATTTGTTTGGCTCGGCTTTAAATCAAAACTTTTCTAATAAGAGTGATATAGATTTTCTTGTAAAGTTTAAATCCATGGATTTATCAAATTATTTTGATAACTACATAAATTTTAAAGGAAAGTTAGAGCAATTATTTGGACGTAAAGTAGACTTAGTAGAAGAGCAAACCTTAAAAAATCCTATTTTAATCAATTCTATTAATAAATCCAAAGAGCTTGTTTATGGATGAAAGAATTTTAAAATGGCTTTTTGATATTAAAATTTGTGTTGATGAAATTGAAAGTTTTTTCAAAGGTAAAGAAAAAGACTTCCTGAAATACAAAGAGAACATTATGCTCAAAAGAGCGGTGGAAAGAAACCTGGAAATTATTGGGGAGGCAGTAAATAGGATTATTACCCGCGATTGTTCTTTTGTTGAAAGGATAAATAATTCAAGAGCTATTGTAGGATTAAGAAATCAAGTTATCCATGCTTACGATAATATTTCTGATGAAAATATATGGTCGGTACTTACTCATCACTTACCTAAGCTGAAATTAGAAGTTGAAAAATTGATTAAAGAAAGCCAAGTTTAGCTTTTACAAAACATATAACCCTTATACTTCTTAAATTACTTCTATTCATTCGATTTTATGAAATCCTTTTTTAAAGAATTATTTGATTATAATAATTACGCCAATACAAAATTAGAGAGTGTCTATAATGAACATCCTGATAAGCTTTCTGAAAAAGCTATTAAACTTTATAGCCACATATTAAATGCACACCATATATGGAATAAAAGAATAAAGTCTCAAGTTACTAGCTTTGGTGTTTGGGATGTTCATTTGCTTGTTGATTTACCAAATATTAATGCTGTAAACTATCAGCAAACTTTACAAATTATAGAGGATTTCGACCTTAGTATTGTCCTCAATTACAAAACAAGTAATGGAATAGAATTTAATAGTAGTGTATGCGATATCTTGTTTCATGTCATCAATCATTCTAATTACCACAGAGCGCAAATTGCAACAGAATTTAAATCAATAGGCTTAGAGCCTATTAATACCGATTATATTTTTTATAAACGGTAGTTATTATTAGGCATTTCATATTAGAGCTATTATTAAATAATCATTATCTTTTTGTTTTCTTTTTGTTTTTATTTATTATTTTATTTTTTTATTTGTTTCTTTTTGTTTAGCATTGTATATACAATTTAAATAAATGAGAAATTTAGTATTAGCTTTATTATTGATTTTTTCTAACCTTGTTAGCATGGCACAGGCAAATTTTGATAAACAAGGGCACCGTGGAAGTAGAGGGTTAATGCCAGAAAATACTATTCCGGCCATGAAATTAGCACTCGATTATGGTGTTACTTTAGAAATGGATATTGCTATCAGTAAAGATAAAAAGGTATTAGTTTCTCATGATCCCTATATTTCTGATGTATTTGCTTTAGATCAAAATGGTAAGGAAATACCTAAAGGAAAAGGTTTAAAGCTTTATCAAATGAACTACGCAGAAATAAAAACTTACGATGTAGGTTCTAAATTTCATCCTTTATTTCCAGAGCAAAAGAAACTGAAAGTAAATATCCCACTTCTTGAGGATTTAATTGACGCTTCTGAGGCTTATGCTAAAGAAAAAGGCTATCCGGCACCTCATTATAATATGGAAACCAAGATTACTCCAAAAGGTGATGGAGAATTACACCCAGCACCAGAGGAGTTTGTGAAGCGTTTAATGAAAGTCATAAAGAAAAAAGGCATAATAGATAGATTAATTATACAATCTTTTGATCCTCGCTCTTTAGAAATCGTTCATCAAAAATATCCGCAAGTAAAAACTGCTTATTTGGTTTCTAAAGGGTCTCTAGAAAATCATCTTAAAGATTTAAGCTTTAAGCCTGCTATTTATAGTCCTGCTTACAAATTGGTAACAAAAGAAATGATAGAGGCTTGTAAAAAGCAAGGTATAAAAGTAATACCTTGGACAGTTAATACCAAAGAAGAGATAGAAAAGTTAAAAGCTTTAGGTGTTGATGGTATTATATCCGATTATCCAAACTTATTTTAATAGCTAATTATCTTTAAGATACATGAAATTATCTTTTTTAGACCCGGCAAAGCATCAACCTCTTATACAAGAACAAAAAATAGACCCAACCTATAAACAGTTAAGGTGGAAGGTTTTTTTAGGGATTTTTATTGGCTATGCAGGTTACTATTTAGTTAGGAAAAATTTCTCTTTGGCTATACCTAACTTAATTGAGCAGGGCTATTCTAAAGGAGATTTAGGTTTAGCATTATCAGGAGTTTCTATTGCTTACGGAATGAGTAAGTTTTTGATGGGTAACGTATCAGACCGAAGTGATGCCCGCAAATTTCTAGCTCTTGGGCTGATGTTATCTGCCTTTACCATGATTTTGATGGGCTTTTTTCCTTTTGCTACAAGCTCTATCGCTATCATGTTTACCTTATTGTTTCTTAATGGGTGGTTTCAAGGAATGGGTTGGCCGGCATGCGGACGCGTGATGGTACATTGGTTTTCTAAGAAAGAAAGAGGAGTTAAAATGTCCATTTGGAATGTTGCGCATAATGTAGGGGGAGGTCTTATTGGGCCTTTAGCCATTTTAGGTTTAGCTATTTTTAACGATTGGCATAGCAATTTCTATTTCCCAGGTTTTATTGCATTGGCAATTGCCATACTTGCATATATTTTAGTAAGAGATACACCACAATCTTGTGGTTTGCCACCTATTGAGATTTATAAAAATGAAGGAGAGGCTTCTCCGGAAGCGGAAAGAGAACTCAGCGCCAAGCGTATTTTTTTAGATTATGTGCTTTTTAACAAAGCTTTATGGTTTATAGCTATAGCCAATGTTTTTGTTTATCTGGTAAGGTATGGTGTATTAGATTGGGCACCAACTTATTTAAAGGAAGTAAAAGGTTTTTCTATGTCTGAGTCTGGCTGGGCATATTTTGCTTATGAATATGCTGGTATTCCGGGAACCTTGCTTTGCGGTTGGTTAAGCGATAAGGTTTTTAATGGTAGAAGAGTGCCAGCAACCATTGTTTTTATGTTTTTTGTATTGGTAGCTGTATTGGTTTACTGGAAAAACCCGCCCGGAAACCCGATGATAGATAATATTTCTTTGATTGTAATAGGGTTTCTTATTTATGGCCCGGTGATGTTAATAGGTGTGCAGGCCTTAGACTTGGTGCCTAAAAAAGCAGCAGGTACAGCCGCAGGTTTTACAGGCTTGTTTGGATACTTAGGTGGTTCTGTATTTGCCAATATTGCTATAGGTTACATTGTGGATGCTTGGGGTTGGGACGGAGGTTTTTACGTTTTGGTAATGGCTTGCGTTTTAACCATATTCTTAAGCTTATTAACTTGGAAAGATGAAATTAAACGATTATCAACGATATAATTTTTAATGTAAAGCTAAAGAAAATGTAAACCGCAAAATTAGATTTTACATCTTTTATTGGCTTGGTAGCTGGATTACATACTCATATTAGGAAATAACAATTAACACATATTACTTATAAGGTTTCTTGAGGGCTAAAAACCCTTGAGGGTCCTTTATTATGTCTAAAATTCAGAAGCAATTATCTGTATAAACAATTGTAAATCAAAATATTATATAATTAAATGAAGAATATGATAAGAAAATTACTACTAAAAACTAGTGTGTTATTCATGATGTTTAGCATGATGAATTCAGCCCTAAAAGCACAGGTTAATATTACATTTCCAGAGGTGCTTTTTACCAATGCATCTACTATTGCTAGAGAAGGTACTTCTACCGTTATCTTGGATAGGTTAATTTCTCTGGTTGATAACACACCCGCCGGAGAGCAAATTAGGATATCTATTTATCTGATTAATTATCAGCCTTTGATGGATGCATTAAAGAATGCAGAAACTAGAGGAGTGAATATCAAAATATTGGTAGATATGAGTAGATCTGATAGTCAAGAAACCAATGCTACATCTTTACCATGGTTGCAAACAAATTTAGCTGCATCTGAGGTAGTATCTACCGTTAACGATGTAAGTACGCTTTCTATCAACCATCATAAGTATGCTTTATTTTCTAAAGTAAATACAAATGCTGGTTTAGTAAGTAATGTTACATTTCAGACATCGCACAACTTTACTTCTTCTGATGCTAGAAAAGTTCAAGATGCTATAACATTTAATCATGCGGGTATCTACAATGCTTTTTTAAATAATTGGCAAGTGATGCGTAATAATGCTGCTTCAGGAATGAAAAACAATTTCAACTATGATGTTTTTGAGGATGTGGCTAATGGCTTAAGAGCCGAATTTTTTCCAAAGATTTCTGGTGGTAGCTTTATTGGGCAGGATAACGTTTTAGAAAATTTAAATGCTATTACAGATGTAGCAAATGCTAAAATTAGAATTGCCATGTCTGATTGGTCTGATTTAAGAGTTGCTATAGCTGATAAATTAATTGCTCTTAAAAATCAAGGGGCAACTATAGAAGTTTACGCAAAAGATGCAGCAGGAACTCAGGTACAATCAAAATTAAGACAGTTGCAACAATTAGGCGCAACAGTAAGGATATTTAACCTAGAAAGTGGTAGCGATGCTAAATTTAATATCCATGCTAAAATCATGCTGATAGAAGGTACCTGGAAAGGCCAGGCTAATTCAAAAGTGATTATTACAGGTTCTCATAATTATACAGACCCGGCACTAAAAGCTAATAATGAGGTATTGGTTTACTTGTTAAATTCTCCGTTATTTAATCAATACCATAATTATTTTGAGGGGTTAAAAACTGTTGTTCCATCAGTTCAATTATTAGCTTGGGATTTAAATGCTATTGCAAGTGCAGACCAATTTTCTGAGTATCCTACAACATATTCATCGGGTATGTTAAGCTCAAAAATAACAAGAGGGAGTGGCCTTTTGTACTTTGCACTTTCTAAAGGTTTTTCATCAGTTAAAGTAGATTTAGGTTCGGGTATACTAACTACTACTTTAAATGAGGCTAAAGATAGAAATGAGTATTATGAGTTTTCAATAAAGCCATTGCCCGGGAAATCTATTTCTTTATCAGAGATTTCTGCCAAGATTAGAAGAACTGCAAATGGTGCAACAAAAATGCAATGGACTTATATTTTAAATGGAGGACCTGTTACTAATGTTGGTTCAGAAATTAATGTCAATACCACTAGTACTGGGTATTATTTAGACCCCATTAATGTAAGTAATATTGTTTATTTGCAAGATATCAGACCTGATGAATTAGTAAAAATAAGGTTGTATATATATGGCGAAGGTACCAGAGCTGGAACTTTTGCTTTTGGACAAAGTTCCACAACTGATGTAAACGTACTCTCCATTAGAGGAGATTTAGCTAATATTTCTGATGATAATTTACTCATCAGTTGGGGGGCTAATGCTTTAAGTGGAGAAACGGCTTCTTTTACTTCAACTACTCGTTCTAGCGCTATTGCTTCTTCAAGTATGATTAGAGGCGGCGGTTTAGAAGCATCTTCCTTATCAAAAGGTTTTAGTTCTAGAACAAATGCAAACCTAAATTTTGCAATTGTTACAGATAAAACCAGTGCTATTGCCAATAATAGTTATGTAGAGTTTGATGTTAATGTACTAGCCAATTATAAAGTTTCTATTAAGACCATTTATGCTAAGTTAAGACGGTCTAGTGCTGGCGCTAGAAATTATATTATCCAATACAGCATTAATGGAGGTACTTTTTTAGATGTAAGCCCAACCATAGCTTTCTCAAATACTTTTGCTGGAGGTATTTCACAAGACCCTATAGATATATCTGGTATAGCTGCTTTACAAAATATTGAAGGCGCTAAAAATATCAAATTCAGAATTTATTCTTGGGGTTATACATCTACGGGTGGCTCTTTTGCTTTTGGTTTATCAGAAACATCTTCTGATGATGTATTTACCATTGCAGGCACAGCTGTATCAACATCATTACCGGTAGTCTTAAATAAATTTGAAGTAGTTAAACAAGCCACACAAGTAAACTTAAATTGGAGCACATCATCAGAAAAAAACAATTCCCATTTTAAAATTTTAAAATCAAGCGATGCTAAAAACTGGATTTTACTGAGCACTATACAGGGTCAAGGGACAAAAGATGGGATTTCTATATACAACTATACAGATATAAATCCTGAAATAGGAAACAATTATTATCAACTTAAACAGGTAGATTTTAATGGTGATGCTACATTATCTGAAATCAAAGTTGTAAATTATGGTTTGTTAACCAATGAGTTAAAGGCTTATGCCGATGATGTTAAAGTGATAGCTTTTATAAATCAACAAGAGGTAGATGAAGGTTATTTAAGTATTTTCGACATATCAGGGAAGCAACTTTTGTCAGAAAAGGTAAAATTAAGTTCGGGCTTAAATAAGATAATATTACCTATCAATTTAGTTAAAGGTGTGTATGTATTAAGGTTAGATAAATTACAGGAAAATTATACAATAAAATTTATAGCAATCTAAATTCTAAATAAGAATCTTTCTTAGTCATAATAATTTTTTTTATTTTTATTTAAGCTAACTTTTAAAAAAAATTATAAAACCTAATTCATGAATCGTAGAAATCTATTAAAAACAATAAGCATCTCTTTGGGTGCTTCAGTGATCAGCACAGAGGTTATTGCAAAATTGGCTAATGATTCTTTTTTGTATAACAGCAAGCCAAATTTATTACATAAGCCTCTTAGTAAGGCAGTAACAGCCATTACCATTGGGGCTGGCAACAGAGGTACAGTTTATGGTAATTTTGCAGCTAAATTTCCAGATCAATTAGATATTATTGGTGTAGCAGAGCCAAACAGTTTTAGAAATCAGAAATACGCAAAACAACATCAAATAGCAGATAAAAATAGATTTAAGACTTGGGAAGATGTTTTTAAACAACCCAAGTTTGCTGATGCTGTTATCATCTCTACCCCAGACGATTTACATTATGCACCTTGTATGAAAGCCCTAGAAATGGGTTATGATATTTTACTTGAAAAGCCTATTGCACCAACAGAAAAAGAATGCAGAGCTATCTTAAGTTTGGCTAAAAAGAAGGGTAGAATTGTTGCAGTTTGTCATGTGTTGAGGTATGCACCTTATTTTGTTAAAATGAGAGATTTGATAGCGCAGGGAGCTATTGGTGAGGTAGTGAGCATTCAGCACTTTGAGCCAATAGAACATACACACATGGCACATTCTTACGTAAGAGGTAATTGGCATAATGCAAAGCAAACAACACCTATTATTTTGGCAAAATCTTGCCATGATTTAGATATCATTAAATGGATTATTAATAAACCAAGTCAAAAAATAGTTGCCATGGGCGATTTGAAATGGTTTAAAAAGGAAAATGCACCGGAAGGAAGTACTGCCCGTTGTACGGATGGTTGTAAGGTAGAAAGAGAATGCCCTTATTCTGCTATAAAAGAGTACTACGAAAAGAGGAAAAGATTAGGTGTTTTAGATTTACCTGAGGATAAAACTAAACACGCAGATGTGATTATGGAACGTTTAAAGACTACCAATTATGGCAGGTGTGTTTACCGTATGGAGAACGACCAGCCAGATCATTATGTTACCAGTATCCAGTTTGCTGATAGTGTTACGGCAAGTTTCTCTATGGAAGCTTTCACATCATACCACGGAAGAAGAACCCGTATTATGGGAACTATGGGAGATATGGTTGGCGATATGGAAGAATTAGTTGTAAGTGACTTTAGAACAGGTAAATCGGTTAAATTTATACCTAAAGTAGAAGATGTTGAGGGTTATAAAAACAGTGGTCATGGTGGTGGCGATTGGCTTTTGGTTAAAGATTTTGTGCAAGCCGTAGGTCAGCAAAATGCTAGTATTTTAACTTCTACTATTGATGAATCTATCGAAAGCCATATCATGAGTTTTATGGCCGAAGAAAGTAGAAAAACCGGTAAGATAATGGATATTAAGATTTAAATTTAGTTTGGAGATGTATAACCACAGCGCTTCTCTTTTTAGGAGGGCGCTGTTTTTTTTATTTCTGATAAATAATTAAACAACAGTAACATGTATACCCATACTTTCTAAAGCCTGTAAAGTTGAAGCAGATATACCGCTATCTGTAATGATATGGTCTATTTCATCAATTGGACAAATTTTGCCAAACCCTCTTTTACCAAATTTTGTAGAATCGGCCAAAACAATGGTTTTTTGGGCAACTTTTATCATTTCTCTGTTTAACTGAGCTTCCATAGAACTGGTTGTGGTTAAACCAAATTCTAAATCAATACCATCAACACCTAAAAAAAGCTTATTACAGAAAAAATCTTTTAAAATGGTTTCTGCATAAGAACCCGTAACAGATGAAGAACTTTTTCTTAATAAACCACCCAATTGCATAACTTCAATGTTTTGGTGCCTAGTTAATTCTAGCGCCACGTTTAAAGCTGCTGTAACAACTGTAAGATGCATGTTTGCAGGAATAGCCCTTGCTAAAGCTAAAACAGTAGTGCCAGATGCAATAATTAAAGCATCGTTCTCCTGTATCGTTGCTGCTGCAGTTGATGCAATTTTAACCTTCTCCAGAGATTGAATTTTCTCTTTTTCATTAACAGGCCTATCTATAGTGTATGGGTTCTGTAATGTTGCTCCACCATGCGTTTTGAAGAGTAAGTTTTTTTCCTCTAGTAACTTTAAATCTTTTCTAATCGTTACAGGAGATACATCAAGTTCTTTACACAAATCTACTACGGCTATATACTCTTCTTTTTGAAGTTTATTCAAAATAAACTGATGGCGTTCTGCAATATTTATCATTACACTAATTTTTTGATTTTCTAAGGTAATAATTAAATATAAAAAGAAAATGTTTTATAGGTTATCAAAATATTTTCTAATCTCTTTTCAATGCATTAAGGTTTTCTTTTTATTTTTATTTGTTCTTTTTTATTTCGATTTATTTTCTTATAATTGTTTAGTGTTTCGATTTACTTTCGATTTTTAAATTATGGATAGCAATAGAGAAGGCCAAGTAAAAGAATTAGAAAAAGATATACAGTGGGATATTGTGGTGATAGGAGGTGGTGCAACTGGTTTAGGTTGTGCTGTTGATGCTGCTTCAAGAGGTTTTAAAACCTTATTAGTGGAGCAATCTGATTTTGCAAAGGGAACCTCAAGTAGAAGTACCAAATTGGTGCATGGCGGTGTTAGGTATCTGGCAGCCGGAGATGTGGCATTGGTATACGAGGCTTTAAGAGAAAGAGGTTTGTTATTAAGGAATGCAGCTCACTTGGTTAAAAAACAACCTTTTATTATACCATGTTTTAGTGTTTTTGAGCAGCTTAAATATGTAGTAGGTTTAAAACTTTACGATTGGTTATCCGGAAGGTTTAGCTTTGGATCATCAACTATCTTAAATAAAAAAAGTGTAGAGAAAGCTTTGCCAGGTTTAGATAGTACGAAGTTAAGAGGTGGTGTAGAGTATTATGATGGTCAGTTTGATGATGCCCGCTTAGCAGTAAACATGGCGCAAACCGCCATAGAACAAGGCGCTACTGTACTTAATTATATGAAGGTAGAGGGCTTGCTTAAATCTGGTTCTAAGGTTAATGGTATTGCTGTAAGAGATTTAGAGACGCAAATTACTTATAATATTAAAGCCAAAGCTGTAATAAATGCTACAGGAGTTTTTGTTGATGATATTTTAAGTATGGATAAACCAGGCTCAAAAGCTTTGGTAAGACCTAGTCAGGGTGTGCATATCGTGTTAGATAAATCTTTTATGCCTGCTGATGCTGCCTTAATGATTCCAGAAACTTCTGATGGTAGGGTACTCTTTGCAGTGCCATGGCATAACTATCTAGTAGTAGGTACAACAGATACACCGCTAGATAAAAACAGCCTCGAGCCAAAAGCACTACAACAAGAAATAGATTTTATTTTACAAACGGCAGCGCTATATCTGGCTAAAAAGCCAACCGAGAAAGATGTATTAAGCGTTTTTGCGGGCTTAAGACCTTTAGCTGCGCCAACAAAAAATACAGGTAAAACAAAAGAAATATCTAGAAGTCATAAGCTTATTGTAAGTGATACTGGCTTGGTAACCATTACCGGTGGCAAATGGACTACCTACCGTAAAATGGCAGAAGATACCATCAATCAAGTCATTCAGGTTGCTCAATTATCAAAAGCAGATTGTAAAACAGAAGCCTTAGCTATCCACGGAAGTACAACCCAGAAACTTGGTAATCATTTAGATTTTTACGGTCTTGATGCGGTATATATTCAGAATCTTATGAAGCAAGATTCAAGTTTAAAAGCTTTGCTACATCCTAAATTCCCACATTATTTAGCAGAAATAGTTTGGGTTACTAAAAACGAGATGGCCCGCACCGTAGAAGATGTATTGGCTAGAAGATTGCGTATTTTATTTGTTGATGCGCAAGCGGCTATAGAAATGGCTCCTAAAGTTGCAGATTTAATGGCATCGGTTTTAAACCAAAATGAAGAATGGAAAGCCCAACAAATAAGCAATTTTATAACTTTAGCTAAGCAGTATTTATTAAACAAGCATCCGGTAACGCCAGCTTATAAAGAAGACCAATTATTAACTAAAGCTTGATATCATGAGTAAATACATTTTGTCTTTAGACCAAGGAACATCAAGTTCAAGAGCAATCATTTTTAATGATGAAGGCAAGCAACTGGCTGTTGCTCAAAAAGAATTTACGCAAATATATCCACAAAGTGGCTGGGTAGAGCATGATGCTATGGAGATATGGAGCTCGCAAATAGGTGTGGCAACAGAAGCTGTTATCAAAGCCAGAATTTCTCCGCAAGATGTTGCTTGTATTGGTATCACCAATCAAAGAGAAACTACCATCGTTTGGCATAAACAAACCGGCGAGCCTATTTGTAATGCTATAGTTTGGCAGGATAGAAGAACAGCTTCTTTTTGTGATGAGCTAAAAGCAGCTGGTAAAGAACCATTGATTAAGGAAAAAACCGGTTTAATGGTTGATGCCTACTTCTCTGCTACCAAATTAAAATGGATTTTAGACAACGTTGAAGGTGCAAGAGCAGAAGCCAATGCAGGAAACTTACTTTTTGGTACAGTAGATAGTTGGTTGGTATGGAAACTTACTGGTGGAAAAGTTCATATTACCGATGTGAGTAATGCATCAAGAACAATGCTTTTCAATATCCATACTTTAAATTGGGATGACGAATTGTTAAGCATTTTTGATATTCCAAAATCGGTTTTGCCAGAAGTTAAATCATCAAGTGAAGTTTATGGAGAAACGGCTGGAGCTATATTTTCTGCTAAAATTCCAATCGCAGGTATAGCGGGCGACCAGCAAGCGGCACTTTTTGGGCAGCTTTGTACACAAGCGGGTATGGTGAAAAATACCTATGGTACAGGTTGTTTTATGCTGATGAATACCGGTAACAAACCTGTAATGTCTAAAAATAATTTGGTTACTACCGTAGCTTGGAAGATAAACAACGAAGTTCATTATGCTTTAGAAGGCAGTATCTTCATGGCTGGCGCTATTGTACAATGGTTAAGAGATGGTTTAGGGATTATTAAAACATCTTCAGAAATTGATGATTTGGCTAATGCTTGTGAAGATAACGGAGGTGTTGTGTTAGTTCCTGCCTTTACTGGTTTAGGCGCTCCACATTGGAATCCTTATGCTAAAGGAACAATTTTTGGCTTAAGCCGAGGGACTAAATCATCGCATATTGCGAGAGCAGCTTTAGAAAGTATAGCCTATCAAACCATGGATGTTTTAAAAGCTATGGAAGCCGATGCAGATTTTGCCATTAAAGAACTACGTGTGGATGGTGGTGCTACCGTAAATAATTTATTAATGCAGTATCAGGCAGATGTTTTGGATACATCTGTTATAAGGCCTAAGGCAGCAGAGTTAACTGCTATTGGTGCAGCCTATTTAGCAGGTTTGGCGGTTGGTGTTTGGGCTAATATAGAAGAAATAAAGAAGCAGTGGGAAGTAGATCAAATTTTTGAGCCAGCCCATACAACACAGGTTCAAAATAACATTAAGCAATGGAAAAAAGCTGTTCAGGCAGTTAACCATTGGACAACTTTATAAAATAAATGCACCCAGTCTAGAAAAGGTGCATCACCAATTATAAACTAAAATAAAGAAAACATGAATCAGTATGTAGCCGAGTTTTTGGGTACATTTTTCCTGATTTTATTGGGAAATGGTGTTGTAGCCAATGTAGTGCTCAATAAAACAAAAGGACAAAATTCTGGCTGGATAGTAATTACTACTGGTTGGGCCTTAGCTGTTTTTGTAGGAGTTGTTATTGCAGGGCCTCATAGTGGTGCGCATCTAAATCCTGCTGTAAGTGTAGCTTTGGCTGTTGCCGATAAATTTGCTTGGGCAGAAGTTCCTGCTTATGCATTATCACAACTATTAGGAGCGGCAGCTGGTTCCTTAATGGTATGGTTTTTTTATCATGATCATTTCAAAAGCACAGACGATATTAGCCTTAGAGCTGCTTGTTTTTATACACAACCTGCCATTTTAAACAAAGGCATAAACTTCATGAATGAAGTGGTAGGAACGTTTGTACTCATCTTTACCATTTTTTATTTTACTGATGCCGAATTGGCAAATCCTAAAACAATAGTGGGTTTGGGCTCTCTTGGTGCTATACCTGTTGCTTTTTTAGTTTGGGCAATTGGATTATCATTAGGAGGCACAACCGGGTACGCTATAAATCCGGTAAGAGATTTAGGGCCACGTATTGTTTTCTTTTTCATCAATAAAGGAAAAGCCGGTGTATGCCAGTGGTCTTATTCATGGATACCCATTATAGGACCCTTAGTTGGAGCAGTTTTGGCTGCTTTATTATTTACACTACTCTCATAAATAATCATAACAAATACTTAACATTAGAATAACCCATTAATAACATTTAATTGCTCTATTTGTGCCGCTTAACAACAAAAGGAAACAATAAAAAATAAATTGTAAATAATATGATGTTTTTAAATGTTTTTATTTTTAAATTTAATAAACAAAACAACTTCATAATTTTATTATCGAAGTTAAGCCTAAAATTAAACAACTAGTTGAAAATCAATTTTTTAAATAATGAATGAGAAATGTTTACCCCGCTTAAAGAAAGTGGTAAAAGCAAAAGGTTTAGGCCTTTTATTTCTATCCTTTTTTTTAATTATTTTTAATACGTTAAGTGTTTTTGCCCAAACGGCACAAATAACGGTTAAAGGAAAACTTCTAGGCGATGATGACGGTCAGCCTATTATTGGTGTGATTATAACCGATAATAATAAGAAGAATTTAGGTACAACCAACTTCGATGGTGAGTTTTCTATAAACATACCAAAAAACACTACAGTTACTTTTTCTTACATAGGCTATGATCCTACAACAAGGACGTTTGCAAATAGCCAAAGCAACTTATCTATCAGATTAAAAGTTGCTACTACTGCTTTAAACGAAGTTGTTGTAACGGCTTTAGGTATTAAAAGGGAAGAGAAAGCCTTGGGGTATGCTGTTACAACAGTTCAAGGCGAACAGCTAACAGATGCTGTTTCCAATAACTGGACAGATGCATTATCTGGTAAAGTAGCGGGTTTAAACTTAGTAAGATCTAATAGTGGTCCTGCTGGTTCTAATAAAATTATCCTTCGTGGAGAAAACAACTTAACAGGAGATAACGAAGCTTTAATTGTTGTTGATGGGGTTGTGATTAACCAAGGTACAGGTAGGCGTACTGCTAACGCTGGCGAAAGTGCTTATGGTACAGGAAGTGATAATATGCCTGCGGATTATGGTAGCGGTCTAAATGATATCAATCCGGAAGATATAGAAAGTGTTTCTGTTCTGAAAGGACCGGGTGCGGCTGCTTTATACGGGCAAAGAGGAGCCAATGGTGCTATTATCATTACTACAAAATCTGGAAGTGCTAAAAGAAAAGGTTTAGGAGTTACATTTAATTCAAACGTGGCTTTTGAGAGCGGTAATCGCTGGCCAGACTTACAATACGAATACGGTCAAGGTACTGGTGGTGCCAATTATTATTCTTTTGGCGCTGGGCCAGATGGGCCAAGTACCAGCGGAACAAGTTCGGCATACGGACCAAGATTTGACGGACAAATGTTTTTTCAGTATGACCCAGTAACACAAGCTAGAGGTACAGAAAGAACTCCATGGGTACCTTATCCTGGTAAATTAAACGATTTTTTTGATGTAGGTCAGACTTTTACCAATTCAGTTAGTTTAGATGGCGGAACGGATAAAACTACCGCTCGCTTTTCTGTTACTAATGTTAAAAACACTTGGATAACACCCAACACTGGATATGATCGTAATTCCGTAGCTTTATCCGTAAGCTCTAAAATAAATCCAAAACTTCAAGTTACCTCTAAAGTAAACTATACAAACAGAAATAGTGATAATTTACCAGGTGCTGGTTATGGTAACCAATCTTTAATGTATTGGTATATATTTTGGCAGCCAAGTGCTGATCCAGACTGGTTAAGAAATTATTGGAGAAACGGTGAAGTTGGAAGACGTATTCAATATCCATTTAGTTCTTTCCCAGAAAACCCTTATGCTATTTCTTACGAGTTCATCAACAAATCAGACAGAAATACTTTAACAGGAAATATCCAAGCTACCTATAATTTCACCAAAAACTTAAGCTTAATGGTGAGAACTTCCTTAGATATGGGATACGAGAGAAGAGCGCAAGAGCGCCCTTACGATGCAGGAACTAGATTACCAAAAGGATCTTATAGATTCCAAAACATTTATTCGCAGGAAGCAAGTAGTGATTTCTTATTAAGATATACGAAGAAATTTAAAAAAGATTTCGAGATAACTGCAACTGCCGGAGGTAGTGTGCTTAAAAACATCTATAATAGAGATGAGATTAGAGCCGATTCTTTAAACCAGCCAGGTGTTTATACCATAGCTAATAGCGCTGGACCTTTAGCAACCTTTCCATTTAAAAGTCAATACAATATCAACAGCTTTTATGGATTATTTTCTGGTGTTTACAAAGACTTCCTTTATCTTGATTTAACTGCAAGAACAGATTGGAACAGTGTATTAGCTACTCCAAATCGTACTGATAATGTAAACTTTAACTACCCATCAGCCAGTTTAAGCTTTTTAGCTTCTGAATTATTAAAACTTCCAAAAATTATAGATTTTGCTAAATTTAGAGTATCAGCTTCTGGGGTTGGTAGTGGTTCTACTACACCTTATAGAACTTCTTATAATTATGAAATTGCAGGAAGTGGCTTATATCCAGGCGGAGCTTTAAATAATCCTACACTTTTGCCTAATCCTAATTTAAGACCTTTAAGAACAACGACTTACGAATACGGTGCTGACTTTAGGCTCTTTAAAAACCGTTTAAATTTTGATGTTGCTTATTACTATGGTAATACTAAAGATCAAATCTTAACCCGTGTAGTAGATCGTTCAATAGGCTATAATCAGGTTCTTGTGAATCTTGGTAAAGTAACCAATAGAGGTTTTGAGCTAGCAGTTAACGGTACACCAATTAGTACAAAATCTGGGTTTAAATGGACTTCTTATTTCACTTTCTCCTCAAACAGAAACAGGGTTGAAGAATTGGGAGATAGCTCTGTAGTGTTAAGAAACGGACCAGTTGGTGGAGGCCAAATTGTAGTAAAAGTTGGTGGTAGCATGGGTGATTTATATGGAAGAGGTTACCAACGAGCTCCAGACGGACAAGTAATTTACGATGAGCAAACAGGTTTTGCAAAAATAAGTGATGAGGTAGTATATCTAGGAAACACCATCCCGAAGTTTAGAACAAGTTTAGGGAACGAGTTTAGATATAAGCAATTTAGATTTAATGCCTTATTTGATGCTCAAATTGGAGGTGTAGCTCACTCATTAAGTCATTATAAATTGGTTGAGCAAGGTAAACTAACCAAAACATTACCAGGTAGATATAGTGGTATCATAGGAAATGGTGTTATTCAAAATGCTGATGGAACATTTCGTCCTAATGACGTCATTACTTTCGATGTTGATGGTTATTACAGATCACACATGGGTATCGATAACGCAGAGGGAAGTACTTTTAGAACAGATTTCTTGAAATTTAGAGAAGCCAGATTGGATTACACGCTCACCCCTAAACTTGTTAGAAAATTAGGCATGCAAAGGGCTTCAATAGGGGTTTATGGACGTAACTTGTTTATATGGTCTCCATGGCCAATATTCGACCCAGAATTTGGTACGCTTGCCGGTACTGATATTGTGCAAGGTTTTGAAACTGCTCAGTTTCCATCAACAAGAACCTACGGTGTAAACTTAGTTATAGGACTTTAATCAAAACATAGAAATGAAAACGATATTAAGAATAACGATGATATATATGACCATCTTGGTGTTTATAGCACCAGGATGCCAGAAAGATTTTAAAGAAATTAATACCGACCCTAATGGTACTCCAACTGCATCACCTGCACAGCTTCTTGCTCCAGCTTTGGTGAATACCTTAACGGTAAATATGGTTAGAAATAGAAATCTTAACAACGAGTTGATGCAGGTAACAGTTAATCAAACTGATGCAGAAGCTACAATTTTTAGATATGAAATTAGAAGAAACCTTTCTGACTATGCGTGGAACAACCTATATGTTCAGCTAAACAATTTTAAAGATATTTACAATCTTGCCAATAGTACAGCAAACATAGATAAATCTTACAGAGGTATATCTTTAATCTGTCAAGCTTGGATATTTTCTATCTTAACAGATACTTATGGTGATATCCCATACAGTGAAGCTTTACAAGGGAGAAATTTAATTTTTGAACCTAAGTTTGATTTACAAAAAGATGTTTATGCGGGTATTTTCCAACAATTAGAAGAAGCTAATACTTTATTAGCTGGCGCACCAAATATCCCCGCAGGTAGTGATCCTGTTTATCAAGGAAATGCCTCTAGATGGAGAAAATTCGGAAACTCTCTTTATTTAAGATTGCTACTTCGCTTGTCAGGTAAAGCAGAGGTAGCACAACAAAGTATTGATAAGATAAAAGATATGGTTGATACTAACCCTTCAAATTATCCAAGAATGGTTAACAACGATGAGTCTGCAATTTTACGTTGGACTGGTGTTGGACCATTTACTTCACCTTATGTCTTAAGTGTGAGAGAGCAGGATTGGAGAGACCCAGCCATAGCATCTTTCTTTATAGACCATTTAAGAGATTGGAATGATCCTCGTTTAGATATTTCTACTTGGGGAAGAAATGGTGTAAACAGATGGGGTATTTCGCAAGGGGCTAATGGTTTTGCAGGTGTCCAAAGTGGTTATACTCCTGGTGCTGGAGAGCCTAAACAATCTTTCTTTTACTCTATTGGTTCTGTTGTATCTGGTGCTCCAGCACAAACACTTCAAAATGATCCTTTAACAGGGATGATGATGAACTACGCAGAGCTACAATTTATATTAGCCGAGGCAGCAGTTAAAGGTTGGATAAACGGTTCAGCAGAAGATTTCTATAAATCTGGAGTATTAAATAGCATTACGCTATGGGTACCAACATGGAATATAAGTGTTGATACTTATTTGTTTAATGCAGATATGCAATTTCTGCCAACGGATGGTTTAGCAGAGAAGATGGAGAAAATACACTTACAAAAGTATTATGCCCTATTTTTAACAGATAACCAGCAGTGGTATGAGTATAGAAGAACAGGATATCCAACTTTACCAAAAGGTGCGGGTTTAAGAAATAATGGTATTATGCCAGCTCGTATGACTTATCCTGTTTATGTAGAATCCGCAAACCCAACAAATTATAAACTCGCTGTTGCCGCACAAGGTCCTGATGAAATATTTACTCAAGTTTGGTGGCAAAAACCTTAATCTTAAATTTTAATATCATGAAAATGAAAAGAAATATATTTCTCAGTTTATGCATACTTTCCTTATCGGTGATATGGATAGGATGCGAGAAAAGTAATTATCCAGGAGGTGTTGTAAGTCCTTACATTCCTATATTTGATTTAAGAAGCCTATATAAAGGCGCAGATTTAAATCTTACAGTTGATAATATGTTTGGCTCTTCAAAAATTAGTGCAGTTGTAGTGTCAGACCATTCAGGTAACAATCTTCCAGAAGGATTATTAATCGTTCAAGATAAAAAAAGATTGAACGAGTTAAGAGGAATTTCTATTCCTATAGGGCCAGAAGCTGCTAATTATGTTCCAGGAGACTCTGTAGTAGTAGAAATTGCAGGTGGCGTTTTAAAAAGGGTTGATGGCTTATTACAAATAACAGGTGTTGACGCTTCTAAAGTTACCAAGGTTGCCTCAGGTAAAAATATCCCGGTAAATAGGGTGGGTAGTAATCTTATTCTGGCCAATCCAGATAAGTATGAAAGTACTTTGGTGGCTATTGTAAAAGCCGGTTTTGACCCAATTCCAGCCCCAACAGAAGTTTATGCAGGTGATAAGGTTATTAATGACGGTTTTGATAATCTTACGCTACACACAGCCTCTAATGCCACATTTGCAAATAACTCAGGATTACTCTTCTTAGCCAACTACTACGGCGTAGTTATTAGTAAGCAAAATGCTGAAGGAAATCTTGTTCCCGAGCTTCGTGTAAGAACTTTAAATGATATTATACCTTTAAGTTCATCACCAGAAATTGCAGATGTAATTATCAGTGGTTTTATTAATGATGTTATAGGTGGTGATGGTAATTATGAATACGTTCAATTATTAGCTACAAAAGATATAGATTTTTCTGTAACACCGTATTCAGTGGTCTTTTCTAATAATGCCGGAACTTCACAGCCAACAGGTTTCCCTACAAATGGTTGGGCAACAGGTGGTGGTGCAACCTCTTTTAGAACATATAAATTTAATTTAACCTCTGGTACCGCTGCAAAAGGGACTTTCTTTTATGTTGGGGGCTCTGCTAAATTAATTAATGGTGCTAATTCTACTTCAATTAGTACTGCAAATTGGATTAGGTCTTTCAATTACACTACAACAAATGGTGATGGCTTCGGAACAAGAACTAGTGGTTTAATGGCTAATAGTGGTAATGCTTTTGGTATTGCTGTTTTCAAAGGAACTAATGTTACAAGAGATACACAGCCTATTGATGTAATATTTGTTGGAGCAGGAGGAAGTCTTCTTTCTAGTACTAATCCGCCTGTTGGTTACAGAATTGCTAACACAGATTATTATGATGTTGTTAACCCTATAACATTAGAATCTCAACCTTTCTACAGACAAGGTAGTAATACTTTAAATTTAAATTATACCACACCTACTGATGCTGGTTTCTTTTACAAATTAGGAGGTATTTATAATCCAACATTGGGAAGATGGGTTAGGGCAAGAACACAAACTACTATCATACTAACTAAAACTTCTACTTTAGAGGAGATAGAGGGAATCTTCCCGGCACCTACAACAGATAATCCTGATGGTGTTTCACCAACAACTTTGAGATAATGTAACTAAAATCAAAGAGGCTGTCTCAAATCACCACTTTGTGTCAGGCTGAGCGGAGTCGAAGCCTTTTCTGAGCATATCAGAGAACATTTCGACTCCGCCCAATGTGACAAATAGGATTTTTGAAACAGCCTCGTTTAGTATTCACACAAAAATGAACAGAAGATTTTTTATCAAAAGCACTAGTTTACTAGCCGGCAGTGCTTTTATAAGTTTAAATAGCCATGGTTTTTTAAGTAAGGCTGATAAAACCATCAGCGGAAGCGTAAAAACAGATGGTAAACCATTGGCAGATGTGATTATCTCAGATGGTTTTAGTGTAGTGAAAACCGATAAAAATGGTTTTTATAAACTAAAAGCCCACAATAAAGCTACCCATGTTTTCATGAGTACCCCGGCTGGTTACGAGTTTAAAACTCAAAATCACATCTCTAAGCAATATGAAAATTTAAGTGCTACAAACAGCTTTGATTTCAATTTAACAAAATTGAAACAGAGTGATGATGAACATTATTTCATCATCTGGGCAGATCCTCAGGTTAAAAATAAAGCCGATGTAAAGCAAATGATGGAAGAATCTGTACCTGATGTTCAACAATTGGTTAAAGATTTAGGTGATAAATCTTTGATACACGGTATAGGCGTTGGAGATTTAGTTTGGGATGAACTTGAACTATTTCAAGACTATGCCGAAGCAGTTAAACAAATGGGTATTCCGTTTTTCCAAGCTTTAGGTAATCATGATATGGATTATCGCCAAGGCGGAGATGAAACTTCCGATAAAACCTTTAAGCAAAATTTTGGACCCACTTATTATTCCTTTAACAGAGGAAAGGTTCATTATATAGTATTAGATGATGTGCGCTATCTAGGTGAAGAAAGAAAATACGATGGCTATATTACAGAAGACCAGTTAAATTGGTTACAGAAAGATTTAGCTTTTGTTCCTAAAGAGTATTTGATTGTTATTGGTTTGCATATTCCGGTACATAATTCAGTAAAAAATAATGTAGCATTATATGAGATCTTAAAAGGCAGGCAAGTGCATATCATGTCTGGACATACACATTATAACGATAATTACATCACAGATAATGTTTATGAACACGTACATGGTACTGTTTGTGGCGCTTGGTGGACAGGTCCCATCTGCGGCGATGGCGCACCTCGTGGTTATGGCGTTTATCATGTAAAAGGTAATCAGTTAAGTTGGTATTATAAATCTATGCGTAAGCCTAAAACACATCAAATAAGTTTACATATAGAAGAACTAACAGCGCAAAAAAGGCTTTTAGCCAATGTTTGGAATTGGGACCCACAATGGAAAATAGAATGGTGGGCTGATGATAAATACATGGGCTTACTAGAACAAACCAAAGGTTTTGATCCTTTAAGTGTGAAACTATATAAAGGAGATCAATTACCTAAACCACGCTCTTTTGCAGAGCCTAGAAGAACCGAGCATTTATTTATGGCGCATATCAACCCAGAGGTAAAAAATATCAAAGTACAAGCAACAGATAGGTTTGGTCATAAATACGAAGAGAAAACTGTAATTTAAGCCTCTATAAATTTAAATATATGAAGAAGTTATTATTTTTTAGCCTTGCGCTATTTTTCTTTGCTAGCCATAGCAATGCACAAGCTGTAAAATGGGATAGCACTTACCGCCCCAATAATTTTGAGCTAAAAGTAGAATTATTTAAAAGCTATCCAAACGCTTCAACAGATATCATCTTTTTGGGGAATAGCATTACCGCAGGGGTAGATTGGGCAGAGCTATTAGGTAATCTAAATATCAAAAACAGAGGTATTTCTGGAGATATATCTTATGGTGTTTTAGAAAGATTAGGCGAAGTAACAGAAGGTAAACCAGCTAAGGTTTTTTTGTTAATAGGTATTAATGATATCTCAAGAAATATTCCTGATAGCTTAATCATCAATAATTATTACCGTATTGTAAAGCAAATCAAAAAGGAGTCTCCGGCAACTAAAATTTATTTACAAACCGTATTCCCTGTAAATAATACATTTACACAATTTAAAAATCATTACAATAAAGACGAACATATTGCCGCAGTTAATGCAGGTTTAAAAAAATTAGCAGCAGAAGAAAAAGCCACCTTAATAGATACGCATAAAATATTTTTAGATGCTGATGGTCGCATGAAAAAGGATTATACTCATGACGGTTTGCATTTAAAAGCTGCAGGTTATGCTATCTGGGCACAATCGCTAAAAAAATATTTATAGTTTATAACACTTAAAGCTTTTTTAAGCTTCTTAAACCATACTAAATCATATTTAGTGTGGTTTTTACGTTTATTGGGAAATCCTAATATTACATATTGTAAAAAATACACTTAGGCTATTGTTTATAGAAATTTAATTTCTATATTCACCTAACCAATTTTAATATTAAACGAATGTCAGAACAAAGCTATGATGCCATAGTGATAGGTTCCGGTATCTCCGGAGGCTGGGCAGCGAAAGAACTAACCGAAAAAGGTTTAAAAACTCTTGTGCTTGAAAGAGGTAGAAATATAGAGCATGTTAAAGATTATAAAAATGCTACTAAAGCACCTTGGGAGTTTGAACACAGAGGCAGAAGAACCCAAGAAATGGTTGAAAACTATCCAGTTCTTAAAAGGGACTATGCACTTTCAGAAAAAAATCTTGATTTCTGGGTAAATGAGAAGGAAGCACCTTATACAGAAGTAAAACGCTTTGATTGGTATAGAGGTTATCATGTAGGAGGCAGGTCTTTAATGTGGGGAAGACAGTCTTATCGTTTTAGCGATTTAGACTTTGAAGCAAATGCTAAAGAAGGCATCGCAGTAGACTGGCCCGTTCGTTATCATGAAATTGCCCCTTGGTACAGTTATGTGGAGAAATTTGCAGGTATCAGTGGGTCTAAAGAGAATTTAGCTCACTTGCCAGACGGCGAGTTTCTGCCACCAATGGACATGAACTGTGTAGAAAAAGATGTTGCAGCCCGTATCAGGCAACAATATAAAGATCAAAGACACATGTTTATAGGTCGTGTTGCTCATGTTACGGCTCCTGTTAAAGGTCGTAGCAATTGTCAGTTTAGAAATAAATGCTCGTTAGGTTGTCCTTTTGGAGCTTATTTCAGTACACAATCTTCTACCTTACCAGCAGCCATGGCAACTGGCAATCTTACGCTTCGTCCGCACTCTATCGTTACTAAAATTCTTTATGATAAAGACACCCAAAAAGCTACAGGTGTTGAGGTTTTAGATGCACAAACTAATCAAACTTATGAGTATAAAGCGAAGGTAATTTTCCTTTGCGCATCAACCTTAAACTCTGCTTGGGTTTTAATGAATTCTGCAACCGATGTTTGGGAAGGCGGTTTAGGAAGTAGCAGTGGCGAGCTTGGTCATAACCTGATGGATCATCATTTTAGATTAGGTGCATCTGGCGTTGCAGAAGGCTATGATGATAAATACTACTACGGAAGAAGACCAAATGGTATTTATGTACCACGTTTTAGAAATATGAATGGCGAAAAGCGAGATTATCTACGTGGTTTTGGTTATCAGGGAGGTGCTAGCAGGCAGGGTTGGAATCGTGAAATAGCAGAGTTAAGCATAGGTGCCGAGTTAAAGGAAGCTTTAATACAACCCGGTCAATGGACTATGGGTATTACAGCTTTTGGCGAGATTTTACCTTACCATGAAAATAAAGTTACCCTAGATAAAACCGTAAAAGACAAATGGGGCTTGCCTGTTTTAGCTATCGATGCTGAGATAAAAGAGAATGAAATTAAAATGCGTAAGGATATGATGGATGACGCTAAAGAAATGCTTGAAAAAGCAGGTCTTAAAGATGTTAAAGCGCATGATAATGGTTACGGTTTTGGTCAAGGTATTCATGAAATGGGTACAGCCCGTATGGGTAAAGACCCTAAAACTTCTGTGGTAAATAAGCATAATCAAGTTTGGGATGCTAAAAATGTTTACGTTACTGATGGCTCTTTCATGACATCGGGAAGCTGCGTAAATCCATCTTTAACCTATATGGCTTTTACTGCCAGAGCAGTATACCACGCTGTTTCTGAACTTAAAAAGATGAACCTTTAATACCTTAAACATGGAAAATAAAAGTAATCAACAAAGTAGAAGAAACTTTATTAAATCTGGTGCAATTGCAGCGGCAGCTTTTACTATTGTACCCAGACATGTTTTGGGTAAAGGCTTTTTAGCACCTAGTGATAAACTTTATATTGCTGGTGTTGGGGTTGGCGGTAAAGGTTATAGCGATTTAAAAAGCTTTCACACATCAGGCAAAGCCGTTATCAATTTCTTATGTGATGTTGATGATAGAAGATCATTAAAAGCAAGACAAGATTATCCAACAGCAAAATATTATAAAGATTGGCGAGAGCTTTTTGATAAAGAATCAAAAAACTTTGATGCCGTTTGCGTTTCTACACCAGACCATAACCATGCTATTACAACTTTAGCAGCCATGCAGTTAGGTAAGCATGTTTATGTACAGAAACCGCTTACACATGATATTTATGAGGCTCGTGTCTTATTAGATGCCGCTAAAAAATATAAAGTAGTTACCCAAATGGGTAATCAAGGCGCTTCAGATGATGGAGTTAGGCAAATGCAAGAATGGTTTGATGCTGGAGTTATAGGTAAAGTTCATACCGTTTACTGTTGGACAAACCGCCCCGTATGGCCACAAGGTATTCCTTGGCCTACACAAGCCGCAGAAATTCCAAAAGAATTAGATTGGGATTTATGGTTGGGTACAGCACCTCAAAAAAACTATGTAGATAAATTAGTGCCTTTTAACTGGCGTGGCTGGTGGGATTATGGCACCGGAGCACTAGGCGATATGGGTTGCCATTTAATGGAAGGTCCGTTTACAGTTTTAGGTTTAAATGCAGCAACTTCTGTTGAAGCTAGTGTTGGTTCTGTTTATGTTGATGAGTTTAAACGCGGATATTTCCCAGATTCTTGTCCACCTTCTAGTCATGTTATCCTAAACTTCCCGGCAACGGCAAAAAATAAATCGGCAATTAAATTACATTGGATGGATGGCGGTATACAGCCAGAACGCCCAGAAGAATTAGGCCCTAATGAAGTATTTGGCGATGGCGGCAACGGTATGTTATTTATAGGTACAAAAGGCAAAATGATGGCGGGTACTTATAACCAAAACCCTCGTTTATTACCTACCAGCAAAACTCAGGAAGTAAAAGTTAAACAAAAATACGATAGAGTAACCGGAAGCACCAATGGCCATTATGCACAATGGGTAGAAGCTTGCTTAGCAGGTTATGGTAACAAAGAACTGAGCTCGCCATTTGAAAAAGCAGTTCCTCTAACAGAAGCTCTTTTAATGGCCAATTTAGCCATCAGGTCTTATGATATCAAAACGCAAAAAGATGGTAAAGACATTTTCCCAGGCAGAAACATCAAATTACTTTGGGATAATGCGCAAATGCGGGTAACCAATTTTGAAGAAGCCAATCAGTTTGTAAAAAGAAACTATAGAGCCGGCTGGACGCTAGGTGTTTAATTAAAGACCAAAAACATTAAAATCATGAATAGAAGAGAAGCCATATCATCAGTAGCCCTGTTATTAGGGGGAACTGTTTTAGGGGCAGAAATTTTCACTTTAACAGGTTGTACATCATCGCCAAAGCAAATAAATGATTTGTTTAATAGCAATGATGTTTTACTATTAGATGAAATTGCAGAAACCATTATTCCAGAAACCAATACACCAGGTGCCAAAGCTACCAAAGCGGGCGAGTTTATGGCCTTAATGGTGAAAGATTGTTATGATAAAGAGCATCAAAAAGTTTTCCTTGATGGGTTAAAAAACATTGATGAAGAAGCTAAAAAACAATATAAAGCAGATTTTCTTGCTTTAGACAAAGACCAGAAAAAAGCTTTATTAACCAATTTAGATAAACAACAAAAGGCTTATCAAGAAACCAAGGAAAAAGATACTCCACCACATTATTTTAGAATGATGAAAGAACTAACCTTATTAGGATATTTTACGTCAGAAATAGGTGGTAGTCAGGTTTTAACTTATGTAGAAGTGCCAGGCAGATTTGATGGATGTATCCCTTACAAAAAAGGAGATCCGGTTTATCTAAATCCGTAATATTTATGAAGCAGAAATTAAGATTAGGAATGATAGGTGGCGGTCCCGATGCTTTTATTGGGGCAGTACACCGTATTGCGGCAAGAATTGATGATTGTTACGAGCTGGTTTGCGGTGCTTTCAGTAGCTCGGCAGAAAAATCTGCAAAAACAGGAGCTTTGTTAGGCTTATCGCCAGAGAGAGCTTATCCATCTTACCAAATACTCATAGAAACCGAGAAAAGTTTACCAGAAGACGTAAGAGTAGAAGTTATCAGTATCGTAACACCAAACCATTTACATTTCGAGCCAGCTAAAATGGCTTTAGAAAATGGTTTCCATGTTATTTTGGATAAACCTATCACACTATCCCTTCAAGAAGCATTAGCGTTAGAAAAAATACAGCAACAAACAGGTAAAAAACTGTTGTTAACCCATACTTACACGGGTTATCCTATGGTGAAGGAAGCTCGTCAGCAAGTTTTGGCAGGTAAACTAGGAGCTATAAGAAAAATCTATGTAGAATATCCACAAGGCTGGTTAAGTACAGCGGTAGAAAATAAGCAAGCCGATTGGCGTACAGACCCATCTAAAAGTGGTATTGCCGGAGCCATGGGCGATATTGGTACTCATGCTTTTAACCTTGCAGAGTATGTAACTGGTTTAAGTGTTACTAAGCTTTGCGCTGATATTAATACCGTTATTGATGGCAGAAGATTAGATGATGATGGTGCCGTTCTACTTAAATTTAATAACGGTGCAAGTGGCGTTTTAATGGCTACACAAATAGCTGCCGGTGAAGAAAATAATGTTAAAATAAGAGTATACGGAGAAAAAGGAGGTTTAGAATGGCAACAAGTGGACGCTAATTCTTTAGTTATAAAATGTTTAGATGCACCTGCGCAAACCTTCAGAACTGGTGGTGCTTATGTAAGTTCTTTTGCTTCGCATAATACACGTACACCAGCTGGGCATCCGGAAGGTTATTTAGAAGCTTTTGCTAACTTGTATAGAAATTTTGCTTTAACTGTTTTGGCAGAAATGAACCAGCAGCAGCCAGCAGCAGAAGCGCTTGATTATCCAAGCGTAACAGAGGGTGTTAGAGGGATGACTTTTATTGAAAAAGTTATCGAGTCTGGAAAATCATCCCAAAAATGGATAAATTTTTAGTTTCTCTATACTCAATACGCAAATCTCATATCTAAAAGAAAAATGAAAACAATAAAAGGACCAGCATTATTTATAGCACAATTTATAGGAGACCAAGCGCCTTTTAACAGTTTAGATAATATTTGTAAATGGGCAAAAGACTTAGGTTTTAAAGGCTTGCAATTACCTACAAATGATAGTAGGTTTTTAGACCTGAAATTAGCAGCAGAAAGTAAAACTTATGCCGATGAAATCAAAGGAAAAGTAAATGCAGCAGGTCTAGAAATTACCGAACTCTCTACACACCTTCAAGGGCAATTGGTAGCCGTACATCCTGCTTACAACGATTTATTTGATGCTTTTGCTCCTGCAGAATTACATAAAAATCCAAAAGCTAGAACAGCTTGGGCCGTACAGCAATTAAAGTATGCCGCACAAGCATCAAAGAATTTAGGTTTAAATGCACACGTTACTTTTAGTGGCGCTTTGCTTTGGCCTTTTGTTTACCCTTGGCCACAACGCCCAGCAGGTTTGGTTGATACCGGTTTTGATGAACTGGCAAAACGCTGGAAACCTATTTTAGACGTTTTTGATGAAAATGGCGTAGACCTTTGTTATGAACTACATCCTGGCGAGGATTTACATGATGGTGTAACTTTTGAAATGTTTTTAGATAAAGTAAATCATCATAAAAGAGCCAATATATTGTATGATCCTTCGCATTTTGTATTACAATGTTTAGATTATTTGGCTTTTATCGATATTTACCATGAGCGTATAAAAATGATGCATGTTAAAGATGCAGAGTTTAACCCAACGGGCAAACAAGGGGTTTATGGCGGCTATCAAAACTGGATAGACAGAGCTGGACGTTTCCGCTCTTTGGGCGATGGACAGGTGAATTTCAAATCGGTATTTAGCAAGTTGGCACAATACAATTACGATGGTTGGGCAGTTTTAGAATGGGAGTGCGCTATCAAGCATCCAGAAGATGGAGCCAGAGAGGGAGCAAAATTTATTGCAGATCATATCATCAGGGTAACAGAAAAAGCTTTTGATGATTTCGCAGCTTCCGGTGGCGATACAAATTTTAATAATCAAGTTTTAGGTATATAACAGTATCATTATGAAAATCAATAAAGTATTAAGTTTAAGTATTCTTGCAGTTAGTTTATGGGCTTGTGGTGGCGGTCAGCAAAATACAGAAAGTACAAATTCAGAAACTTCTGCAGCGACAGAAAGTGTAGCAACACCAGATGTAGAAGAACCAAAGGGTAAGCAATTAATAGCACAATCAGACTGTTTGGGTTGCCATAAAGAACAACAAAAATTAGTAGGACCATCTTATGCAGATGTAGCTGCGAAATATGAAGCTACACCAGAAAATATTACCATGCTTGCTGGTAAAATTATCAACGGCGGACAAGGAAATTGGGGAGAAGTTCCAATGTCTGCTCATCCGCAAGTTAGCCAAGCTGATGCTGAAGAAATGGTTAAATATATTTTAACAATTAAGAAATAATGAGAAGTATTTTAACCTGTATGTTGGTGTTATTGGTAACGCTATCATGTAAATCGCAAAAAATGAAAGCTAATAAAGGCTGGGAAAATTTATTAGCAAACGGTACTCAAGGTTGGCATACTTACGGTAAAGCAGAAACAGGTACCGCTTGGACGGTAGAAGATGGTGTTCTCCATTTTAAACCTGTTGCAGATAAGGCTCAACGTGGAGACTTAGCTACTGATAAAGATTACGCAAACTTTCATTTAAAATTAGAATGGAAAGTTGCTAAAAAAGGAAATAGTGGCATCATGTTCAATGTGCTTGAGGATGCTAAAAAATATCCACAACCATACCTTACTGGTCCAGAAATGCAGGTTTTAGATAATGATGGTCATCCGGATGCTAAAATATTTAAACACAGAGCTGGAGATTTGTATGATTTAATTCCTTGTAGCAAAGAAACCGTTAAGCCAGCTGGCGAGTGGAATAAGGCAGAAATTATAAGCAATAATGGCAAGTTAGAATTTTATTTAAACGGAGTTAAAGTAGTTTCTACCACCATGTGGGATGATGCTTGGAACAAAATGGTTGCTGCCAGTAAGTTCAAAACCATGCCTGATTTTGGTAAATTTAAATCAGGAAAAATTGTATTACAAGACCATGGCGATGAAGTTTGGTTTAAAAACATCATGATAAAAGCGCTTTAATTCAAACCAACCAATTATAACCTAACCCAATTTTAAATGAATAATATTAATAAAAGCCAACTATTTTGGGCAAGCTGTCTTGCGCTGTTGGTTACCTCTTTATCTTTCGGGATAAGGGCCGGTATCTTAGGAAAACTAGGAACAGATTTTCAATTAACCGCAACAGAATTAGGTACGATAACAGCTACCGCTTTTTGGGGTTTCCCTTTAGCTGTAGTTATAGGTGGTTTTATTGTTGATGCCATTGGTATGAAAAGATTATTGGTGATGGCCTTTATCTTTCATTTGCTAGGTATTGTCTTAACTATTTTTGCACAAGGATATTGGACACTTTTCATTTCTACTTTACTTATTGGTATTGCTAACGGAACAGTAGAAGCAGCTTGTAACCCATTAGTTGCAACCATTTATCCTGATAATAAAACTACCAAGCTAAACCATTTTCATTTATGGTTCCCAGGTGGTATATTTTTAGGAACACTTATCGTAATTTTATTTAACAGCCTAGGTTTAAGTTGGCAAATACAAGTAGCTGTCATGATAGTGCCAACCTTGGTATACGGTTACTTATTCTCTAAATTAGATTTTCCAGTAACAGAGCGTGTAGCTTCTGGTGTTTCTACAGCTACCATGTATAAATCGGTAACATCGCCTTTATTTATTTTCATGTTCATTTGCATGTTTGGCACAGCTATTACCGAGCTTTTTACAGGCCAATGGATAGATGTATTACTTAAAAACGTTACCGATAATGCTATCCTGATATTAACCCTTACCACAGGTGTAATGGTTATAGGAAGAGGCTTGGCAGAACCTATTGTTCACCGTTTTTCTCCGCAAGGGGTATTGTTAATTTCTGCTATTTTAGCTGCTTTAGGTTTATACTTATTAAGTACTTTAACAGGAAATGCTATTTATTTTGCAGCCTTTATTTTTGGCTTAGGCGTATGTTATTTCTGGCCTACCATGTTAGGCTTTGTGGCAGAGAATATACCAAAATCAGGTGCTTTAGGTTTAAACCTGATGGGTGGTGCTGGTATGTTTGCAGTTTCTATTTATACCATTTTTATGGGTGGTTTTTACGATAGATTAATCGTTAAAAAACTGCCTGTTGGTGCTAATGAAGCTGAGTATTTAAGTGCTGCACCAGGTACAGAAATGGCTAACTTACTTAACCAAGCGAAAAATGCAGCCGGTCCAGAAGTGTTGCAAGCTACTATGGTAATTCCAATGATTTTAGTGGTAGCTTTCACAGGTTTGGTAATCTATATGAAGAATAGGAAAAAACAGGCTTTAACTCATTAATTTGCATCATGATGCCTAAAATAACGAATAGAAGAACGGTTATTAAAAATATAGTGACAGGAACTGCCGCTTTAACTTCAATACCTATGCTAAATTTTGCACACCCCTTAGATGGAGAACAAAGCACCAAACTAAAAGGCAATATTAACCACGCAGTATGTAAATGGACTTATGGTTTCTTGTCTTTAGAAGAGCTTTGTATTTTATCAAAAAAAATAGGTATAAAAGCTATCGATTTGGTTGGTCCTAAAGAGTGGGATATTCTCAAAAAACATGGTATAGATTCTAGCATGTGTAACGGCGCAGAAATCAATTTGGTTGATGGCTTTGCAGAGCCTAATTTTCATGAGAAGCTTATCCAGAATTATACCGAAATGATTCCTATAGTTGCTAAAGCAGGTTATAAAAATCTCATTTGTTTTAGCGGAAACCGCAGAGGTATGGATGATGAAACAGGTTTAAACAATGCAGCTAAAGGTTTAAAAAAGCTGATGGCACTAGCAGAAAAGCATAAAGTAACCTTGGTAATGGAACTTTTAAACAGTAAAATTAACCATAAAGATTATTTTGCTGATAAAACAGCTTGGGGTGTTGAACTTTGTAAAAGAGTTGGCTCAGAAAATTTCAAATTACTTTATGATATTTACCACATGCAGGTAGATGAAGGAGATGTTATCCATACCATAAGAGATAGCCACCCTTATATTGCGCACTACCACACAGCTGGCGTACCAGGCAGAAATGAGATAGATGATAGCCAAGAGCTCAACTATCCGGCTATTATGAAAGCCATTGTAGCAACAGGTTTTAAAGGTTATGTTGCACAAGAATTTATTCCGATAAAAGAAAATAAAATAGCATCTTTATATCAAGCAGTAAAAATTTGTGATGTTTAGTTTTTATTTAAAATGGATAACAGAAGAGTATTTTTAAGGCAGGTAGGCTTAGCTGCCGCATCGGTTTTAGTATTACCAAATCTTGGATGTTTGGTAGATGATAAAAAAAGAATAGGGATACAACTATATTCGTTAAGAAACGAATTTTCTAAAGGTGTAGAAAATGTAATTGCTGAGGTATCAAAAGCAGGTTATTCTTGGGTAGAAGCCTATGGTTACTCGGTAAAAGATGGTTTCTGGGGTTTAAAACCAACACAGTTTAAACAACTTTTAGATAAGTATAACCTTACTTGCCCAAGTGCCCATTACGAATTTAGCGATTGGGAAAAAACAGGTGATGATAATATTTTAGCTTCTTACATAGAGGCGGCAAAAATATTGAAGCAAACTTATATTATAGTTCCTTTTATTAATCCTCAAATATTTAATACCGTAGAAAGCGTAAAAGCTTTTGCCGATAAGCTTAATAAAGCCGCACTCAAACTAGAAAATGAAGAATTAACATTAGCCTACCATAATCACGATTTTGAGTTTAAACAACTAGGAAATAAAACGGCCTATGAAATTTTATTAGAACACACAAGTCCTAAAATAGAGTTCGAATTAGATTTATACTGGGCTGTTAGAGCTAAACAGGATGTTGTAAAATTATTTAAAGATTATAAAGGACGTTTTACTTTATGGCATGTTAAAGATATGGATGAAGTTAATCCTGCAAAGAATACTGAAATAGGCAGCGGAACCATAAATTTTGAGTCTTTTATAAAAGAAGCTAAAACTGCCGGACTTAAATATCCTATCGTAGAGCAAGAAAATTTTGATATTGACCCTTATGAGAGTATAAAAATAAGTGCAAAAAGATTAAGAAGGATTATTTAATTTTTTTTCTTTCTTTTACTTCTTAAACATGTAAATGCTACGTCTGTTATTATTATCAACGTTTTTTATTTTTGTGTTAGAAGATAGTTTTGCAAACAAAAAGCTTAATTCTTACCCTACTCCTCAACAAAAATTTGTTGATACTGTATTTATTAAATCTTTTAATAACAGTCTCATAGCAGATGAATTAGCTTTATTAAACCCTCAAGAGCTTATCAAAAAAATAAGCGATGTTTTAAGTTTAAATATTGGGATAAGTGCAATAACTTATCATCAGCATCAACTTTATTTTAATTCCTTACCTCAGCAACTGATTTTTTATTCAGAGGCAAATTTGAAAGAAAGACAGGCAGGTTTATACATGATGATGGCTGTAACAGAAACCCTAGCAGGCGATTTAAATATAGCTTACCATCATTTTAATAAAGCTCTAATCCTGTATCAAATGCAACTTAACCACGCTAAAGTTGCACAAATAGCTAGTTTTCTATATCAACTAGCGGTAATTTTTGGTGAAGACAAAGCCGCAGCAGATTATAATACCATTGCTTTGGCAGGTTTTCGTATTAGCCAAAACGATAAAAGTTATATAAATGCTTTACTACAACAAAACGAGCTATGGCTAAAGGCAGGATATTTTAAACAAGCAGAGCAACAAATTTTAACCAAAACTTTACTTATAGCTTACAAGCTTAATAGCAAACAAGCTGAAATTGATTGTTATATGCAATTGGGGCGGATATATTTATTCCAGAACAAGTTTACAGAAGCTAAATGGTTCTTCGTACAAGCAAATATTTTAGCAAACAAAATTCAACAACAAGAAGGTATCATACGTTCTTTACTGATGTTGGCAAAAGTTAAAAATAAAATAAAAGATTATGATCTTGCTTTAATAGATTTACAAAAGGCAGAAAAGCTTATTAATCATCAAAACGAACGCTTTCAATTTGATGTTTTAAAAAATCTTGCTATTACCTATTTTAAACTGGGAAGTAAAGAAAAAGCAGAAATATATAGCGTCATCTATAACAAAGAGCGTGAAAGTTACGTTAATTCTAATATTTATCGCTAAAATTTATTCTATGTTTTTAGTAGATAATAAACAATTACCTTAATTTAGCAACCAGATTATATTATCTGAATTTTTAAAATCACACATGTACATTCTTATTTTCTTTTTGGCACACTGGTTTTTGTCCCTTTTTGCCCAAACTTTCTACCTTCACCGTTATGCTTCTCACAAAATGTTTACCTTAAACAAGTTCTGGGAGAAAGCCTTTTACATTTTTACATGGTTTAGTCAGGGAGCATCTTATTTAGTGCCTAAAGCTTATGCTATTATGCATCGTATGCACCATGCTTTCTCAGACACAGAGAAAGATCCACACTCGCCACATTTTTTTGAAGATGTTTTTCAAATGATGTGGAACACTAGAGGTATGTATAATGGCTTTGCAGAAGGAACCTTACAAGCGGATAAAGAGTTTAAAGGGAACTATCCAGAGTGGAAATTTATAGATAAAGTAGCTTCTTCTTTTATCACTAGAATTTTATTTGGCTTAGGTTACATTGCATTTTATGTATTTTTTGCAACCTCTTGGTGGATGTTTTTATTATTACCAATCCATTTTATTATGGGTCCATTACATGGAGCTATTGTTAATTGGTGTGGCCACAAATACGGTTATTCAAATTTCGATAATGATGATAAATCTAAAAACTCAACTCCTTTTGATTTCTTTATGTTAGGAGAGCTTTTTCAGAACAATCACCATAAGTTTCCAAACAGTCCAAATTTTGCAAAAAAATGGTTCGAGTTTGATCCAGTTTACCCTATTTTAAAGGTTTTACATTGGGTAAAAATTATCAAATTAAGAAAGGTTTAATAACTTTCGCACAGAGGTGTTATGTAATCTTAAAAGCACCTCTGTGTTATATTCATATTAATTGCATTTTTTTATTGTAATTAATAAAAATAATACGCTCTTTTGCGTCAAATATTAGCCCTAAGTGGCTGATGGATAAAAGAAATGAAACAACAAAACTTACATACCTTCAAGAAATTAACAGCCCTTAAAAAGGTGCTTAATTTCTATATGTTGCTTTCTGATTTACACACATCTATTCGTTTACTACGACGAAGACCTCTGTTTGTCACCAGGGCCTAAACCTCTGCTGATAATTTCGACATCTTTTTCTGTTTGTAAGTAAACAGGTCTCTAATTAATTTTTGTTTATTCTGATTAAAATCCCTCATGAAGGATTTATCTTTTTCAAAAAATGCATATTAACGATTTTAACATACTGGTTGCTGGTTTGCAACATGTAGGTTATGCAGAAACTATTTGCACAGAGATGGAAACCTCTGCAAAAGTACGTGGAACAGGTATAGCAAAGCGTTCTCCAGAATATGTTGCCAATAAAATGTTAGAAGGTAAAGCTGTTATTGCTTTGCACAAAGACGGTACATGGGCAGGCTTTTGTTATATAGAAACCTGGAGCCATGGCGAGTTTGTGGCTAACTCTGGTTTAATAGTTAACCCTATCTATCGTAAGGCTGGTTTGGCTAAAGCTATTAAGTTTAAGATATTTGATTTATCTAGGGAAAAATATCCAGACGCTAAGATATTTGGTTTAACAACAGGTTTAGCAGTGATGAAAATCAATTCTGATTTAGGTTACGAACCGGTTACTTACTCGCAACTAACACAAGATGAGAATTTTTGGAAAGGCTGTCAAAGTTGTGTAAACTACGATATCTTGATGAGTAAAAACAGGCAAAATTGTATGTGTACAGCCATGCTTTACGACCCAGAAGAGAAAAAAGCCGAAGAAGCTGAAAGATTAAAGAAGATAACACATAAAGCTACTTTACTAGAAAGAATAGAAGCTAAATTGCGTCGTTCTTTAAAAATGGTAGTAGCCGGATTAATTTAAAGAATAAATCTGTATCGAAATATGAGATCGCAAATCTCATATCTCAATACTCAATACTAAAAAAATGAAGAAAAAAGTAGTTTTAGCCTTTAGCGGAGGATTAGATACCTCATTTTGTTGCATATATCTTACTAAAGATTTGGATTTAGAAGTACACTCGGTAATTGTAAATACAGGAGGTTTTTCTGAAGAAGAATTAAAGCAGATAGAAGAAAGAGCCTACAGTTTAGGGGTAGCTTCTCATCATGCTGTTGATGCAGTAAAAGGCTATTATGATTCTTGTTTAAAATATTTAGTGTTTGGTAATGTATTAAAAAATAATACTTACCCACTTTCTGTAAGTGCAGAGCGTGTTACCCAAGCTACTGCTATTGCAAACTATGCAAAAGAAATTAATGCTGATTTTGTTGCTCATGGTAGTACTGGTGCTGGTAATGACCAAGTGCGCTTTGATATGATTTTCAATATCTTGGTTCCTAAAGTGGGTATCATTACGCCTATTAGAGATTTGAAATTGAGCCGAGAAGCTGAGATTGAATATCTACATAAACATGGCGTAGAAATTAATGCCGAAAAAGCTAAATACTCTATCAATAAAGGCATTTGGGGTACATCTGTAGGAGGTAAAGAAACCCTAACTTCTAATGGTATGCTACCAGAAGAGGCATGGCCAACTCAAGTAACCAAAACAGAGGCAGAAAATGTTGAGCTTGAATTTGTAAAGGGGCAGTTAGTAGCTGTAAATGGTAAAAAATATAACCATCCAACAGAAGCAGTTCAAGTTTTACAAGAAATTGCTGCTCCGTTTGGTGTAGGTAGAGATATCCACGTAGGCGATACCATTATTGGGATAAAAGGAAGAGTTGGTTTTGAAGCTGCGGCACCTATGGTGATTATTAAAGCTCATCATGCTTTAGAAAAGCATACTTTAACCAAGTGGCAGTTAAGCTGGAAAGACCAATTAGCTATGTTCTACGGAAATTGGATGCATGAAGGTCAGTTTCATGACCCAGTGATGAGAGATATTGAAGCTTTCTTAGAAAATACACAGAAAACAGTTAACGGAAAAGTATTTGTACAGCTGTTACCTTACAGATTCCAGATTATTGGTATCGAGTCTGAGAATGATTTGATGAGTAGTAAATTTGGTAGCTATGGCGAGATGAATGAAGGTTACACCGGAGACGATGTAAAAGGATTCTCCAAAATATTTGGTAACCAAGTAAGTATCTGGCATAAAGTAAACGAAGGGCTTTAAGATGAGTAATATTAAAGTAGGCATCATTGGCGGAGCAGGCTACACAGGTGGAGAGCTTTTAAGAATTTTGGTTAATCACCAAAAGGTTGATATTGCTTTTGTACATAGTAACAGCAATGCTGGTAATTTAATATCAGATGTGCATACAGATTTATTGGGCGATACTGATTTAACCTTTACTGATAAATTATCACAAGATATTGATGTATTGTTTTTATGCGTTGGCCATGGTGATGCTAGGAAGTTTTTAGAAGCAAATAGTTTTAATGATAATATCAAAATTATTGACCTTTCTCAAGATTTTCGTTTAAAAGCTAAAAGCTTAAAGCCAAAAGCTAAAAGCGATTTAGAAAATCAGTCTTCAGCTTTAGGCCTTCAGCCTTCTGCATTTATTTACGGTTTACCCGAGCTTAACAAAGAAGCCATAAAAACAGCTCAAAACATTGCTAATCCAGGTTGTTTTGCAACCTGTCTGCAATTGGCTTTGTTGCCTTTAGCTAAAGCAGGATTGTTAAAATCTGAAGTACACATCACCGCAACAACAGGTTCTACAGGGGCAGGGCAAAAGCCAACAACAACCTCTCATTTTAGTTGGAGGAGTAATAACCTATCGGTTTATAAAGCTTTTGAGCATCAGCATTTAAATGAAATCGGCGAAAGCCTTTTGCAATTACAAGCTGATTTTGATAAAGAGATAAATTTTATACCCTACAGAGGCGCTTTTTCGCGAGGAATTATGGCCTCAAGCTATATGGATTGTGATTTAAGTTTAGAAGAAGCAGAAAAATTATATCAAGATTTTTATGCAGATGCGCCTTTCACACATATCAGCAAAGAGAATATAGATTTAAAGCAAGTTGTGAATACCAATAAATGCTTAATTCATCTAGAAAAACACGGCAATAAACTGATGATATTATCTATTATTGACAATTTGTTGAAAGGAGCTTCTGGCCAAGCAGTCCAGAATATGAATTTGATGTTTGGTTTGGATGAGAGGGAAGGATTGAGGTTGAAAGCGATTGGGTTTTAGGCTATAAGTAGTAAGTTTTAAGCATGCAGAACTACAAAGAATTAAAGGTTTGGGAAAAGTCGCATCGTTTTACACTTAAAATTTATGAAATAACTAAAGTCTTTCCTAAAGATGAAATATTCTGTATGGTTAGTCAGATGAGAAGAGCAAGCTCTTCGATTCCAGCAAACATAGCTGAAGGTTGCGGCAAATTTACCCAATCTGATTTTGCGAGATATTTGAATATTGCTTTAGGTTCAGCAAATGAAGTTGACTACTTTTTAACTCTTAGCAGAGATTTAGATTACATTAATCAGAATCAATTCGAAGAATCAGAAAAGTTAATCAATGAAATTAAAGCAATGTTAATTGTATTGATACAAAAAGTTAGAGGTTCTGGTACTTAAAACTTATAACCTACAACTTTAAACTTAAAAAAACATGAAACTTTTCGACGTATACCCAATAAACAATATAGAAATCGTGAAAGGCCAAGGGAGCTTGGTTTGGGACGATAAAGGGCAGGAATATTTAGACCTTTATGGCGGGCATGCTGTAATCTCTATAGGTCATACGCATCCGCATTATGTAGAGCGCTTAACGCAACAGTTAGGTAAATTGGGTTTTTACTCAAACTCTATTAAAATTCCTTTACAGGAAGAATTGGCAGATAAACTTGGTAAGGCATCAGGCAGAGAAGATTATCAGCTTTTCTTGTGTAACTCTGGTGCCGAGGCTAATGAGAATGCTTTAAAATTGGCATCTTTTGCCAATGGAAGAAAAAAAGTTGTGGCTTTTACCAAAGCTTTCCATGGCAGAACATCTTTAGCAGTATCGGCAACAGATAATCCTAAAATTATAGCTCCGGTTAACCAAACAGAAAATGTTGTTTTCTTGCCACACAACAATGTAGAAGCATTAAATGAACTTTTTGCAAAACAAGGAGATGAAATTTGTGCTGTCATTATAGAAGGTATTCAAGGGGTTGGCGGTATACAGGTAGCTAGCGATGAGTTTTTAAAAACCATACGTAACCTATGTACTCAATACGGAGCTTATTTCATTGCAGACTCTGTACAATGTGGTTACGGAAGAAGCGGTAAGTTTTATGCTTCAGATTTTGCAGGTGTAGATGCTGATATTTATACCATGGCTAAAGGAATGGGTAATGGTTTTCCTATTGGTGGTATTAGCATTAGTCCAGCATTAAAACCTTGGCATGGCATGTTAGGTACCACTTTTGGTGGTAACCATTTGGCTTGTGCGGCAGCCTTAGCCGTTTTAGAAGTGATGGAGCAAGAGCATTTGATGGATAATGCAGCTAAAATAGGCAGCTATTTAATTCAAGAGCTTCAGAAACTAAACCATATTAAAGAAGTACGTGGCAAAGGTTTAATGATTGGTATTGATTTACCAGAAGAGCTTAACCAAGTGAAGAAAAACTTGTTATTTAACCATCATATTTTCACTGGCGAAGCTAAACCTAACGTGATTAGATTATTACCAGCATTAAATCTAACCAAAGAACACGCTGATAGATTTTTAGAAGCATTAAGTAAGGAGTTGAAAGCTTAGGTTTTCAACTCTTTTTGATAATGGTTATATTTGTGATATGACAGTTACTTATTTAGTAGACGAGAAAGGAAATAAAACAGCTGTACAACTAAGTATGGAGGATTATCTCTCATTATTAGAAAGTGCAAATCTTTTACCCGACCACGTTAAGGAAGGAATTAAAAGAGGTCAGGAGCAGGGTAAAGCCGGACTTACAAAATCTACAGAAGAAGTAATGAGAAAATATAACGTATGAAATTTGAAATACGTTGGTCTGATGAAGCTGAAGTAACCTTTGATGCAATATATCAGTTTGTTTCTATTCAATGGAATATCAAACAAGCAGAAAAGTTAAGAGTGCAAACATTAAAAGTTTTAGAACAAATAGCTGTAAATCCTTATTTATTTAAGGAATCAGAAATTAAAAATGTTCGCAAAGCATTCATATCAAAGCATACCTCCCTATTTTATGAAACATCACAACAAACTATTTTATTAGTGTTCTTTTGGGATAATAGACAAAATCCTATTGTAAGCTTCTAAGGATTAATAATTATATGGGTTTTCAACTCTTTTTGATAATGGTTATATTTGTTCAGCATAAAAACTTAAGCTATGATAGCATATCAAAATTATATTTCTATTGAGCCAAATATAAGGTTTGGAAAGCCTTGTGTTTGTGGTACCAGAATATCTGTATATGATATCTTAAGTTGGCTAGCTAATGGCATGACCATAGCGCAAATAACAGAAGATTTTCCTGAGTTATCTGATAACCAAATTAAAGCCTGTTTGGCTTATGCGGCTGATAGAGAACATAAAATACGAGTTGCATAGTGAAACTACTCTTTGACCAGAATATTTCATTTAGAATTTTAGCTAAAATACAAGAGTTTTATCCCGATGCTGGTCAAGTAAGGTCTTTACAGCTTGAGAATTCCTCTGATAAAGAAATTTGGGATTTCGCAAAGAAGAACGAATATACCATCGTAACTTTTGATGCAGATTTTTTTGAAATAGCAAATCTTAATGGGCATCCACCTAAAATTATCTGGTTAAGATTTGGAAACACCACTACATTAAATATTGCCGAGATTCTTTGCAATAAATATCAATTGATAAAAGATTTTATAGATAATCCTGATTATCAGGAATTAGCTTGCTTAGAAATAGATTAATAACCCTCAATAAAGATGAAACTATTCTCCTCCGTTAAAGACGTAACTGATGTTAACCAACTGGTTTCAGAAGCTATTCAATTAAAAGCCAATCCTTTTGCTGATGAGCAATTAGGAAAGCATAAAACGCTTGGTCTAATATTTTTAAATCCTAGCTTACGTACCCGTTTAAGCACCCAAAAGGCAGCTATGAATTTAGGTATGCAGGTAATGGTGATGAATATGGATAAAGAAGGCTGGGCTTTAGAAACACAAGATGGCATCATCATGAATGGTACCACCGTAGAACATATCAGAGAAGCTGCCGGCGTTATGGGAGAATATTGTGATATCATCGGTATACGTTCTTTTCCTGGTTTAAAAGATAGAGATGAGGATTATTCTGAGTTGATATTTAACAAGTTTGTACAGTTTTGTGGCGTTCCAGTAGTAAGTTTAGAATCGGCAACCAGACATCCTTTGCAAAGTTTGGCCGATTTAATTACCATTGAGGAGCTAAAAACAACAGCTAAACCAAGAGTGGTATTAACATGGGCACCTCATGTTAAACCTTTGCCACAAGCTGTTGCCAACTCTTTTGCAGAGTGGATGAATAAAGCAGATTATGATTTTGTTATTACCCACCCAGCAGGTTATGATTTAGCGCCAGAATTTGTTGGAAATGCTGTCGTAACCAACAATCAAGATGAAGCTTTAGCCGGGGCTGATTTTGTTTATGTGAAAAATTGGTCTTCTTATCAGGATTATGGTAAAATACTTTCTGATGGTGAAGGTTGGATGATGACTAACGAGAAGTTAAAACTCACAAACAACGCCGGTGTAATGCATTGCTTACCTGTAAGAAGAGGTTTAGAGCTTTCTCACGAAATACTAGACGGACCAAATTCTTTAGTGCTTAATCAAGCAAATAATAGGGTTTGGGCTGCTCAGGCGGTAATTAAATCAATGTTAAAAGGAAGCTAATGAATCCATTATATATTATTAAAATAGGCGGTAATGTTATTGATAACCCCATACAACTTGCACAATTTTTAAAAGATTTTGCGAGCTTATCTGGAGCTAAAATTTTAATTCACGGTGGCGGCAAGATAGCCACACAAACGGCAGCAAAACTAGGTGTAGAAACGCAAATGGTTAATGGCAGAAGAATTACTGATGCTGCTATGCTAGACGTAGTAACCATGGTGTATGGTGGTTTAGTGAATAAAAATATTGTTGCTCAGTTACAAGCTAACCAAATTAACGCTATTGGGATGACAGGTGCCGATGCAAACGCTATAAAAGCCATAAAACGCCTCGTTAAAGATGTTGATTTTGGCTTTGTAGGAGATTTATTGCCTGATTCTGTGAATGCCAATATCATCAAAACCTTATTAGAAGCAGGTTTAGTACCTGTTTTTAATGCGCTTACGCATGATGGAAATGGTCAATTATTTAATACCAATGCAGATACTATTGCTTCGGCTTTAGCGCTAGGCTTATCATCTTTATATGAAACAAAATTGATTTATTGTTTTGAGAAAAATGGCGTGATGCGAGATATCAATGACGATAATTCTGTTATTAAAGAAATAAATCCATCTTATTTTGAAGAGCTAAAAGCCGATGGAATTATTGCTGATGGGATGTTACCCAAGCTACAAAATGCTTTTGATGCCATACAAAATGGGGTGAAAGAAGTTTATATCGGTCATGCTGCTAAATTAGCTGCTTTACAAAAAGAAAGTATATTTGGAACAAGATTAACAAAATAAGCCCATGGACTTTAAAAAATCAAATCAAATAGCCATTCTTGGAAGTGGTAATATCGGTTTATCTCTGGCTAAAGGTTTAGCACAATCTGGTTTATATCCAGCATCCAGCATCACTTTAACCAGAAGAAATATTGAGGCTTTAGATGAGTATAAATTTCAAGGCTTTCAGGTTAGTGCAGATAACGTTTCAGCATCTGCCCAAGCTGATATTATTGTTTTAGCGGTTTTACCTCAACAACTAAATCAGGTATTAGATCAAATTGCTGGACAAATAGATGTAAGTAAGCATTTAATCATTTCCGTAATATCTGGCGTTTCTTGCGAGGATATCAGAAACAGGTTGAAAAAAGATGTGCAAGTAGTAAGGGTAATGCCTAATACGGCTATCGCTATTAAGCAATCCATGACTTGTATTTCGGTAGGCAATGCGTCCCAGGAAAATATAGAGTTGGTGAAAAATATCTTTAATACGGTAGGTATTTGTGTGGTGATTAACGAAGAGCTCATGACATCAGCTACAGCCTTATGTGCTTGCGGAATTGCATTTTTCTTACGTTCTATAAGAGCAGCTTCACAAGGTGGTGTTGAGGTTGGTTTTCATGCTGGCGAAGCTTTAAAAATGGCAGCACAAACGGCTAAAGGAGCGGCAGATTTACTTTTACAGCTAGCATCACATCCAGAGCATGAGATTGATAAGGTAACATCGCCGAAAGGCTGTACCATTGCCGGTTTAAATGAGATGGAGCATAACGGCTTTAGCTCGGCCATGATCAAAGGAATAAAATTATCAGCACAAAAAGCTGGCGAATTATACGATAAAGATTAATTTTTGATGGATACAGACATTTTGTTTCAAGATGCTTTAGCCTTATTGCAAAGGTTAATTGCTATCCCATCGTTAAGTAAAGAAGAAGATAAAACAGCTGATGAGATAGCTGTTTTTTTAGAGCAGCGAGGCGTAAAAATCCATCGAAAAGGGAATAATGTTTGGGCTTACAATCTACATTTTGATGCAAAGAAGCCAACAATTTTGTTGAATTCGCACCACGATACGGTAAAGCCTAATCAAGGTTATACTCGCGACCCATTTTTGCCAGAAATTATTGATGGAAAGCTTTTTGGTTTGGGAAGTAATGATGCCGGAGGCGCTTTGGTATCTTTAATAGCTACTTTTTTATACTTTTATCCGCAAGAAAATTTAAAATATAATATCCTTATTGCAGCTACGGCCGAAGAAGAAATCTCTGGTAAAGAAGGTTTAGAGCGCATTGTGCCAGATTTAGGTAAACTAGAATTTGCCATTGTAGGTGAGCCTACAGAAATGCATTTGGCAGTGGCTGAGAAGGGTTTGCTGGTATTGGATTGCGTGGCTAAAGGAAAATCTGGTCATGCTGCAAGAAATGAAGGTGAGAACGCTATTTATAAAGCTTTAAAAGATATTGCTTGGTTTAGAGATTATAAGTTTACAAAAGTATCACCAACATTAGGCCCTATTAAAACAACAGTTACAATTATCAATGCGGGGTCGCAACATAACGTAGTGCCTGATGAATGTAAGTTTACAGTTGATGTAAGGGTAACAGATGCTTACACCAATGAGGAAGTTCTAAAAATTATAAGGCAATTTGTGGATTGTGAAGTGATACCACGTTCAACCCGGTTAAAGCCATCTTCTATCCCAATAGATCATCCTATTGTACAAGCAGGTATTGCTTTAGGTAGAAAAACTTATGGTTCGCCAACAACATCAGACCAAGCTCTATTAAATATTCCATCTTTAAAATGTGGTCCGGGAGATTCTGCCCGCTCCCATACCGCAGATGAATTTATTTATGTTGATGAAATTGAAAAAGGCATAAAGCTGTATGTGAAGATGATAAGTGAGATTATTTGAGAGGTAAGCATTAATTAGTAGGTTAATTGTTTTTTAGTACTAAGAATTTTGAATAGCCCTATAACTATACCAGAAGAAATCATTCTTAACAAGATTTATTTGTTAAGAAATCAGAAAGTAATGTTAGACAGAGATCTTGCAGAACTTTTCGGTGTAGAAACAAAAGTGCTTAAACAATCTGTAAAAAGAAATATCGAGAGATTTCCAGAAGATTTTATGTTTGAGATGTCTCCGGAAGAATTTAAGAATTGGAGGTCACAATTTGTGACCTCCACTATTCAGAAATAAAGTGGTAAAGACGATAAATAATATCAATTTGTATTGAATTTGATTGAATGATGATTTAAAAATTTCAGAATTATTTTAGAAGTAAGATTTACGATTTTAGACTTATATTAGACTATGTCAAGAACAATAGAAATTATAGATCAGTTGTGGACAAGACTTGAGGATTTAAAACCTATAAAGTCTGAGTATAAGACTAAACTAGATAAAAAGTTCAGACTAGAGTTTAATTTTAATTCTAATCATTTAGAAGGGAACACTTTAACATACGGAGAGACAGAGCTTCTACTTATTTTTGATGATACAAAAGGAAATCATACTTTAAGAGAGTATGAAGAAATGAAAGCTCACGATGTTGCTTATCTACTTGTAGAAGAATGGGCGCAGGATAAGGAGAGCCCATTGATTGAACAAAAAATAAAAAATTTAAATGAGATTATACTTGTTAGACCTTTTTGGAAAGAAGCTATAACTCCTGATGGTCAGAATACAAGAAGACTCATTAATATCGGTAATTATAAGAATCATCCTAATTCTGTAAGGTTAGCAAATGGTGAAATTTTTCACTACACTTCTCCAACAGATACTCCTTTTGAAATGCAGGATCTTATAAAATGGTATGCTGAAGAAGAAGATAATCTGCATCCTGTTAAACTTGCTGCCATGTTGCATTATAAGTTTGTTAGGATTCATCCTTTTGATGATGGTAATGGTAGAGTATCTAGATTATTAATGAATTATGTGCTTTTGAGGCATAATTATCCTCCTATTATTATTAAATCAGCCGATAAGCAAAATTATCTGAGAGCTCTGCATTTAGCAGATGTGGGAGATTATGAACCTTTTATAGAATATATAGCACAGCAAGTAAAATGGTCTTTAGAGATTTCTATAAAAGCAGCAAAGGGAGAAAGTATTGATGAGCAAGGCGATTTAGAAAAGAAAATATCAGTTTTAAAGAAAAAGTTAAAACGAGAAAAGGAGGTTAAGCTTAAATTTGACAATAGTGTTCTTGAAAAATTGATAAAGAAGCATATTTTTCCTCTTGCCTATGAATGGGAAAAAGGTTTAAAAAAATTTGATCAGTTTTTTTTCTCTAGAGAAGTCGCTTTAGATACTGGATTTGGAAAGGTGAGTGGAATGGAAATAGATGAAAAGCTCACAAATGACTTTCTGAATATTCTTTTTATTTTAATGAATACTAATGAAAAAATCAGTAGAATCAGGTTTTCATCGAGTTATAAAAAATTAATAAGTTTCGAAGATAGTGGTAGTTTCAATGGTGGATTTATTGAAATGCAATTTCATCAAAATGCTTATGAGATTTCTTATTCTGGTTCTAAAACAACAATAAGTAAACTTTATGACGAAGAGTTAACCAAAGAAGAAATGGAATCAATCACTAATTCTGTAGGTAACTGGTTTCATACACAAATAGAAAAAGCCATAGAGCTTTACAATAAATAATATCACTTTGTATTGAATTTGAAGAAATGATGATTTAAAAATCTCAATACTCAATACTCAATACTCAATACTCCAAAAAATGAAATTGTGGCAAAAAAATACATCAACAAATAACCTGGTAGAAACTTTTACGGTTGGACAGGATAGAGAAATGGATCTTTATCTGGCTGCTTTTGATGTTTTAGGTTCTTTAGCACATACTCAAATGCTAGAAAGTATTGGCTTAATGACTAAAGAAGATTTAGAGAAAGTACAACGTGAGTTGAAAAATATTTACAGAGAAATTGCTGATGGAAATTTCACTATAGAAGATGGTGTAGAAGATGTACACTCGCAGGTAGAAATGCTTTTAACCCAAAGAGTGGGTGATGCAGGAAAGAAAATCCATAGCGGACGTTCTAGAAACGATCAAGTTTTGGTTGATTTAAAGCTGTTTTTTCGTAGTCAAATTCAGGAAATGGTGCTTTCTACAAAAGAGCTGTTTGATTTATTAACCCAGCTTGCCGAGCAACATCAAGATAAATTATTACCCGGTTATACACATCTTCAAATTGCCATGCCATCGTCTTTTGGTTTATGGTTTGGAGCTTATGCGGAAAGCCTGATAGACGATTTGGAGTTGATGTTAGCAGCCTTTAAAATCAGTAATAAAAACCCTCTGGGTTCTGCTGCAGGTTATGGCTCATCTTTTCCTTTAAACCGTACTTTAACTACCCAATTATTGGGTTTTGATACACTAAATTACAACGTGGTTTATGCGCAAATGGGACGTGGTAAAAGCGAAAGAGTGGTTGCACAGGCTATGTCTTCCATCGCGGCAACGCTAAACCGTATGGCTATGGACGCTTGCTTATTCATGAACCAAAATTTTGGTTTCATCAGTTTCCCTGATGAATTAACAACCGGTTCAAGCATTATGCCGCACAAGAAAAATCCAGATGTGTGGGAGTTAATAAGAGGTCGTACAAACCAGTTACAAGCTTTGCCAAATCAAATCATGATGTTAACCACCAATCTACCCTCAGGTTATCACAGAGATATGCAACTGCTTAAAGAAACGCTTTTCCCGGCATTTAATAGCCTAATGAGTTGCTTAGATATGGCAAAACTGATGCTGAAAAATATCAAGATTAAGGATAATATCTTGGCAGATGACAAATATGCGTATCTATTTAGCGTTGAGGTAGTAAACAACTTGGTTTTAGGCGGGATGCCATTTAGAGAAGCTTATAAAAAAGTAGGTTTAGATATCGAAGCAGGAAATTTTGAGACCGATAGAACCGTTAATCATACCCACGAAGGAAGTATCGGAAACCTAAATTTACCGGAAGTTAAAGCCATGATGCAGGATTTACAAGCACAATTCAAGTTTGATAAAATAGCAATGGCAGTTGATAAATTAGTGAAGTAAAGGTGCGATAGAATCGCTAAGCCATATTAAGCACTCGTTACAAACGAGCGCAAGGAAAAGAGTGCAAGGAAAAATCAAAAATCGTCAATCGTAATTCAACAATAAAGGTGCGATAGAATCGCTAAACCATATTAAGCACTCGTTACAAACGAGCGCAATGAAAAGAGCGCAAAGAAAAATCAAAAATCGTCAATCGTAATTCAAAAATAACAATGAAAGTATCAGTATTAGCAGAAACCTTAATTGGGTCAGAGATTATAAAAATAGCAGGCGAAGTAAACCAAATGAAGGCCAAAGGAGCACAAATAGCTAATTTGACTATCGGTGATTTTGATGCTCAATTATATCCTATCCCTGCTGAGCTACAAAGTAATATTGTTGACGCTTACGCTGATTTTCAGACGAATTACCCACCTGCTGATGGTGTTTTAACTTTAAGAGAAAGCGTTGCTGATTTCTTGAAAAGCAGAATGGGTTTAGATTACGCGGCAAAAAATGAAATTCTGATTTCTGGAGGCTCTCGTCCGCTAATTTATGCTACTTATTTAGCTTTGATTGATGCCGGAGATAAAGTAGTTTTCCCAGCTCCATCATGGAATAATAACCATTACGTTCATTTACTAGGTGCTCATGGAATTAGTGTAGTTACCCAGCCTGAGAATAATTTTATGCCTACTGCTGCCGAGTTGAAATCACATTTAAAAGGTGCTAGTTTATTGGCTTTATGTTCTCCGTTAAACCCAACGGGTACCATGTTTTCTGAACAAGGGCTCAGAGAGATTTGCGAATTGGTGATTGCAGAAAATAAAAGTAGAGCTGCAGGAGAAAAACCATTATACATCCTTTATGATCAAATATATTCTCAATTAACTTTTGGCGAACACCAACATATAGACCCGGTAACTTTATTTCCAGAATTAAGAGATTATACCGTTTTTATTGATGGTAGCTCAAAATGTTTTGCAGCAACGGGTGTGAGGGTAGGCTGGGGCTTTGGTCCGGCAGAAATTATTGATAAAATGAAAGCTATTGTAGGCCACATGGGTGCTTGGGCACCAAAGGCAGAGCAAGTAGCTATGGTCAAGTATTTAAAAGATACTTTAGCTGTTGATACTTATTTAGGAGATTTTAAAACCCGCATACAAAATAGTTTAGATACACTTTATAAAGGTATTAATGCCTTAAAAAACGAAGGTTTTGCAGTAGATGCTATTGAACCTATGGGTGCTATCTACCTTACCCTAAAAATTGATTATTTAGGCAAAAGCACCCCAGAAGGAGAGGTCTTAAAATCATCCATAGATTTAAATTTTTACTTGATAAAAGAAGCTAATATTGCTTTGGTGCCTTTTTCTGCTTTCGGTACCGATGATATGTGTTGGTATAGAGCATCTGTAGGCGCTTGTTCTGCCGATGAAATTGCAGCTAAAATTCCACAGTTGAAAGAAGCATTGGCTAAGTTAAAATAAGCCGTGTTCTAGCTTAATAATTTGGTTTTATATTTATCAATGATGGTATTCATTTCTGGAGCTAGTTTAAGAACATAAATGCTGCTTACATATACTAGAGTGATGATGCCCGAGCGTAAGATAATATCCCAAACAAAAAAAGATTGTTTTGGTAAATAACCAATGATGAAGAGGGTAAACAAGCCTATCATCAGTATGAAAAGGTTATTTAAACCCATAGGTTGCATCTTAAACTTCATAACCAAGAAAAGGTATCTGAAGAAATTAAATAATAGCGTAGCCAAAGCTGTAGCCATAGCAGAACCCGTTATCCCCCAAATAGGGATAAACATATAATTGGTAGCTATGGTGATGAAAATAAGTGCTAAAAAGAAATACGTATCGTACTTATAATATTTAGAAGTGGCAATGATAACACCGTTAAAGCCGGTTGCCATTTCTATTAAGCCAGAAAGGCTGATGAATAAAATCACATATTTACCGGCCTCGTATTCTTTAGGAATCATTTCAAATACGTTATCAATATTGGCCCAAATGCCAATAAATATCAACATGGCAATTAAAAGCTGATTGATACAACTTTTCTTGTATACAGATTTTATCCCTTCTATATCATGAACCTTCCATTTCTCTGCTATGATGATGCCACCAATTCTGTACATGATACGTGAAGGCATTAATACTACAGTACCAAAAAATGCGGTGATACTATATATCCCTGTTAAGGAAGTATTAATCATCTCATTAATCATGATTTTATCAATGTATTGGATAATCATGGTGGTGAAACCTGTAAGCACAGCAAATAAACTTACACTGCTCAGCATTTTAACCATTTCTGGATTTAAGAAAGCAAAATCGGGTTTAAGGTTAAAAGCTCTTTTTCGGTATAATTTGATAAATATCCATACAGTTGGGATGAGATTTGCTAATACCCAAATCCATAGAAATAATGGAAAAGGTAAGGTAAAATAAAGCATCAAACCCATGGCTATGGCTACCGTAAGTTTTTGTACAAATTCTTTAAGTGTTGAGCCTGTAACTGCATCTAATAAAGCTGTTCTGTTAAAAGTATCTAAGGCATTAAATAGAACCGTACCTAAAGTGAGTACCAGTATAACAGGCGTATAATCTTGAAAAAGTGTAGTGAAATTACTTTCTACAGGTAATATAGATTTACCTAAGTAAAAAAGTAGCATGAAAAGTAAAAGCCCCAAAAAAGGTATTGCTAGTAATAAAAACATAAAACCGTTATGGTTTCTTGTTTCGTCTCTAAAATAGGGAAAGCATCTGATACTGGCATTGAAAAAGCCTAGAGAACCCAATTGAGCCAAAATCATGGTGAAAGACAGAATTAAATCTAATATCCCGTTTTCTTCTGGCCCCAATCCGTGAGAACGTAAAACAGTAACACTAAAAAAGCCAATGATGATTCCTAAATAAGAATAAATGCTTCCTTTTATGGTTTGCGAGCCAATGGTGCCTGTTTTATAAGATTCCTTTTTATCCAAGCTATTAACGATTAAATTTTTTCATCAGTAAATCCACATCAAGAAATAAATCTTTATGTTCTTTTAGCCAATCTAAATTTTGCTCCCACCATTTAAATTTCTGTAGAAAGTTTATTTGCTCTTGAGCAAATCTATATTTTATGAATTTTGCCGGTACACCACCAACAATACTATAAGGTTCAACGTCTTTGGTAACTACAGCACCCGAAGCTATAATTGCCCCATTTCCTATTTTAACACCCGATTTAATAATGACTTGTGCACCTATCCAAACATCGTTTTCTATAATCGTTTCTTGATATTCTTGAAAAAGTTCTTTTTCTACCAGTGTTAAACCAGATGCTTGACCAATGGTGGAATAAAATAAAGGATGACTAGATACATATTGAGAACTTGGATGCGCACCTAAGCCTATACTTACATGAGGGCCAATACAGCAAAATTTACCAATCTTAGCATGTTGTACCAAAGTATTACGAGCCACATAGCTGAAACTATCTATACTTGTATTTCTAAGTCTGGTATACTTATATATAGTGTTATAATAACCAAAAGTACAACCACTAAGCTCTACCATATATTCTATTTTAAGATGCTTACCTCTGTTTTTAAAAAGGTAAACAGCTTTGGTAAAAAGCCATCTTAGCCAAAGCGATATTGGGTTTAATAACAATGTTTCCATTATGATATTTTTTTTCTTTCAAATGCGTCTATAAAAGAAACATGGCTGGCATTATATATAGTTGTATCGCAGTATTTTGCGTAATTTTTGATATGCTCGTAACCTTTAAAAACCTTTGTCCAGTTTTCAAAAATCTCTGATACTTTAAAGGTTTCTTGCGTGTTCAAACCTTTGTAAAATGGTTTATAAGAAACTTGCTCACCCTCGCTATAAAAATGAACATTTTTTAAGCAAAGTATATTTTCATCATTAACAATTAAGTTTTCATGCCAAGTATGGTCGGCACCTATAAAATAAATCTCTTTATATTTTAAATTAATGGTTAGGAATAAGGATGCTACCAAAACATTTTGGCTTTGCGGCATGGCCAATTGTCGCTTAAATAAGTAATAAGCAATAGCATCAAAACCTTTAAAAATGGTGTAATTATAATATACCACTTTTACATATTCTGAGTTTAACGCTTGTACAAAAGCCGATTTCCGAGCTCTATAAGGGAAAAATAAGGTAATAGGCCAATTTGTTTTTTCTTTTATAGCAGCAAAAACTTTTTGTGGTAAAGGTAATTCGGTTTTCCATAATGCAGGGTCATGCATCACATAGTAGGCAGGTTTTAGCTGTTCATACTCTGATGTTAGTGCAAAAAGATTTACACAAACTAACGGATACTTAGTTAAATGATTTTGATATTCTTTTAATGAATTTGAAAGTGATGGACCGTTACCTAGAATAATACAGGTATGATGGGAAGTGGTTTTATGTATTTTTTGATTAAAACCAGAAATAAGGAATATTTTACAAAAAGAAAAAAATGTATTGATCAGATTGGAGAAAAACCAATGAAAGGATTTATAAATTTTTTCTAATTGTTGCATCAAGCACAAATTTAAAAATATTTAATTAGCTTTCCGCAGCTAATCAAAAGCTACTAAAAATAGGTTATGCAAAAGAAAAAACCTCTTTTATCAGTTATTACTATAGTTTTTAATGATGCAAAGCATATAGAGAGGACTATGCTTTCTGTTTTACATCAAACTTATCCTTATATCCAATACATTATAATTGATGGTGCTTCTACAGACGGAACGGTTGATGTGATTAAAAAATATCAAGATAGCTTGTTTTATTTTAGTTCTGAACCAGATAAAGGCATTTACGATGCTATGAATAAAGGTTTGGCTATTGCCACTGGAGATTATGTTCTTTTTATGAACTCTGGCGATGAAATATATGCTTTAGATACTGTAGAAAAAGTTTTCGCTTGCGCTGATGGTGCTGATATCTATTACGGAGAAACACTGCGTATTAATGAGAAATTAGAAAGTTTAGGTCCACGGAAACATCTTATACCAGAGCATTTCTCATGGAAAAGTTTTAAATACGGAATGAATGTTGGTCATCAAGCTATTTACGTGAAAAGAGCATTAGCCCAGCCTTATGATTTGCAATATCGCTTAAGCGGAGATATAAACTGGATTTTAAAAATTGCTAAAAAGGCTAAGCATATTATAAACACCCAAATGTATGTAGCTAAATTTTTAGAAGGCGGAGCCTCTAAACAAAGGCAAAGAGAAAGTTTAAAAGAGCGTTACCTTATTCTTCAAAAATATTACGGTTTTTGGCCTAATATTTTTAACCACCTCATTATTACGATAAAAGCAATACTCAAAAAATAGTTTATAAAACGTCTGTAAACAACAATCCCGATGTGGTTAGCATCGGGATTTTAGGTTTTTACTGGTTGGTTTAAGCTTTCAACTTTTGTATTCTCTCTTTAAAAAATGCAAAAGCTAGGATTAAAGATAATAGTATAGAACCAATTAACGAAATTTTTTCTCCAAAATAATAAGACTCTGGTTCAAATTTCCATTCTAAAGTATGATTTCCGCCAGGTAATTTGGCCGCTCTTAGTAAATAATTGGCTCTTATATATGGTTTTTCTTCACCGTCTATATATAATTTCCATCCTTTGGGATACCAAATTTCTGAAAAAACAGCTAATGCACTTTTGCCAATAGAATATTCGTATTTAAGATGGTCTGGATGATAGCTTGTTAAATTAATTTTGCCGTTAAAGCTGGTACCTAAATTTTTATCATCTAGTTGTGTCTTAAATTCATCATGAATGATAGCCTCTTTTTTAGGGTCAAAAGAGCTGATGGCTACCATCTCTTCATCGTTATTTTTTACAAATTGTACCTTATCTACAAACCAAGCATTACCACAAGCAGTGCTATTTACCTGCATAGAAGTGTTTTGCCCATCTTTACCAGGTGTAATAAAGTATTTAGCATTCAGCATGTCTAAAACATCTTGATTCATGCTACCGGTAAATTGCTTTTCAACAACTTCTTGAAATCTTTTAAGCTTAGCTGCGTGGTAGCCGCCCACTGTTTTATGGAAATAAGAAGCATTAGCACTAGAAAAAGTTGGTATGGTTAAATCTAAAACCCTATAATGAGGGTCTTGGTCACGTAATATAAACTCATCTACCTCTCTGGTTTTAAATTGTTGATCAATAACTGCTTTAGTAACAAAGTTTTCGTTATTAAGGTAACGCTTATCAACGGCCCATAAATCTGTAACAATTAAAACTCCAATGGCCAATGTACCTAAAGTAGTATTAATTTTTTTACTGATGATTGCCCATAAAATACCTGCACCTATTGCGATAAAAATTAAAGTTCTTAAAGCATCGGCTTTAAACAAGCTTATCCTATCTTCTACTAAAGATTGTGCAATGCTGTTGGCAAAAGACATGTCGCCAGTTACCTGGTTTAATTGGTTAATAAAATCCTGATGATTATCCGCTTTAAAGCTGAACAATATAGTTGGTACAGCTAGCAAAACAATTACTATTCCACCTAGGATATAGCTGGTCTTTTTTAGAGCATTTAAGATTGTTTTCTGGTCTTTATCTGCTTTTAAAATCTCGGCGAAAGCCAAAATAGCTAAAATAGGAATACATAAAGAGGCGATAACTAAGGTAGATTCTACCGCTCTAAACTTGTTGTATAGCGGGAAATAATCAAAAAATAAATCAGAAATAAGGCTGAAATTTTTTCCAAAGGATAAGAACAAGCTTAATAAAGTTGCGCCTAATAACCACCATTTTAAACGACTTTTAACAATAAATAATCCTAAAACAAATAAGAAAAATACAAAAGCACCAAAATACCACGGACCTGAGGTGAATGGTTTTGGTCCCCAATAGCTTGGTAATTGTCTTGCAAAGTCTAAAGATTGATTGATATCTATCCCTTTTGAAGTTAAGTTTTTTACCACCTCAGATTTTTCATCTAATAATGATGCTGAACCGCCTCCGTAAGCATTAGGAATTAAGAAAGTAATAGACTCTCCAACTCCTTGGCTCCATTGGTAAGCATACTCTTTATCTAAACCTGTGTTTGCAGGTGTATTTGTACTGGTTAAATTAGATTTTCCTCTGATTGATAATTGGCCATACTCATAGGTAGTCCATAACATGCTGGCATTGATAACCAAAGCAATAATTACAGCACCAGTTAAATAACTAATAGATTTGAAGAAATCTTTAGTAAGCTTTTGCTTATAAGCATGATAAAATTCTATCCCTACTAAAATTAGCAAAGCTAAGAACAAGTAGTAAGTCATTTGGATATGATTAACCCTAATTTCTAAGGCTAAAAATAAGGCAGTTAAGGCAGCACCTATTAGATATTTACCCCTTAAGGTTAACAAAATACTGGCTAAAACCGGCCCAAAAAAACCTATGGCTAAAGCTTTATTGCCATGTCCGGCTTCTAGGATGATGAAATTATAGGAGGAGAATGTAAAAGCCAATGCACCTATTACAGCAAGGTATACATTTAGATTTTTTTGTTTTTCATTATATAGTGCTAATAAAACACTAAAAAGAAAATAAGCACCCAGCATGTATAGCATAGCCATATCTACCGGGTTTGGAAACAAGGCTCTATAGCTTGTCATGATATAGGTCGTAATATTTTTAGGATAGGTAGCCCAAATTTGGTAAGATGGCATTCCTCCAAACATACTATTTGTCCATAATGGTGCTTTACCATCTATTTCTTTGTACTTCATGATTTCCATTTGCATAGCTTTTGCTTGCGAAACATCATTTTGTACTAGTATTTTACCTTGAAAAGCGGGTGTGAAATAGACAAAACATAAAATTACGAATACACCTATAACAGCCAAGTGTATACCATTCTTCTTAAACCAATTCATTTTATATATAAAGTGTTGAACATCAAAAATAGAAAAATACAAGATATATCAGGTATGTGAGCATGTAAAATAAAAAAGACCTCTTCAAAAAGCTGAAGAGGTCTTCGTTTAAAGAGCGAATAAAGTTTTATTTTTTAATCAGCTTGATATGTTTTCCGTCTGATAATTTTATAAAATATATGCCAGAAGCCATGCCAGAGCAGTTTATTTCCATGATTTCATTCTGTAAAATAAAGGTGTTAAGTTTTACACCCTGGTTGTTTAGCAGTACGGCTTTCGTATTTAGATAAGCTTTATCTACCACTAGCGTTGTTTGATTTTCTACAGGATTAGGATATAAGCTGATATTTTGCTTGTTATTTAAACTTAAACGTACTACTCTTACCGGGCTATAAGTAAAGCTGGCATCAATATCTATCATTTTAAGCTGATAATAAACCCACTCTGCCTGATGAATTTGTTTTAAATCATCTCTGTAGCTATAAGTATTATTTCCAGTGCCAAAAGCTTGTTTTTCCGCAATCTTAATAAAGTCCGTACCGTTTATGCTGCGTTCTATTTCAAATTTTTGAGTGTTAATTTCAGAAGCTGTATTCCATGAAAGTAAGGTATGGTTATTTTCTTTTTCTGCATGAAAAGCAACCAAATCCAGAGGTAAGGTTGTTGGGGCTGTATTTGCAAAGAAACCACTAAATCCGGTTACATTAAATGTAATTTCCCACCTGTTGGCATTAGCATTCCAGATAATTTTATCGTCATCTGGATCTATCAGGGTAGTAGTGCCAGTGTAAGAATCCATTAACCCTGTACCGTTGTTACTACTACCACTTATTTTTACAATTCTGATATTTGCTTTCCCTTGGTTATCAGAAGGAGAAAGAGGAAAATCTGCTGTTTTTGCTGGGTGTGCGTTAAAATCTAGAAATTCTTGCTGACTAAAAAATAGGGTTACTGTACCTGTACTTGTAGTGATGTTATTGGTTGGGGTTATTTCATAATGTCTGGCTAAATAAGGTAAACTATTAAAGGTAGGTACGGTACTTTCATTCCACACCTTTGCAGTGGTTAAATTACCAGTAAGTGGCACAGCACCATTAACACCCAATTTTAATATAGCTTCATTATTAGGACTTAAAAATAAATAATCACTTATTCTACCTATGGCAGCGCTTGCTACACTTGCAACATTTGAAAGTGTTAAATTTACAGCCTTAAAAACATAGGTGCCTCCCATAAAATACTGCGCATTCACCCCATTTTGGTCTAGTGATGATTGTGAAGCACCAACGGCAATATAATCACCTTTAATAGCTACGCTTGTTCCAAATCTTGCACTACCATTTCTATCACCGGCTACCAGTTTTTGAGTTTGAACCCAAGTAGCACTATTATTTCTTTCAAAAACATAAGCAGCACCAGCTCCGTCAGAAAAATTAGCGCTTTCTCCTTCGTAGTCTCCGCCTTCTGCTCCTATAACTAGTTTATTGCCTGATAAAGCTACTGAAGTACCAAAATAGTCATTAGCTCTTCTATCGCTTGCAATAATCTTTTGCTTATAGATCCAGCTCTCTGCATTATTTTTCTCAAAAATATAAGCTGCTCCAGCGTCAAATAATAAATTCGCACCAGAAGCATCTCTTAAAGCGTTACGTACGCCCAAAACAGCATAATCTCCACTTAACGCTAAGCTGCTTATCTCTGTAGATTCATTTACTGCTGTTACACTGATGGTTTGTTGTTTTGTCCAAACGTCGCTACCGTTATTTTTAAAAATGTAAGCATTAACGTAAGATGATATGAGTAGATAGTCTCCGGAAACCGAAATTTTCTGACCAAAAGTAGCAGGTTGTTGTACAATAGCATCAGGTGATAGTTTTTGAATCTGGTTCCAGTTTCCGTTACCATCTTTTTTAAAGATATAAACGCCACCATGTTTTGGATTTCTTGTACTTAAAGCCGGATTAACATCTGTCCCAACAAAAGCATAATCTCCAGAAATAGCTACGCTGGTACCAAAATAATCTAAATTTACACCGTCTGATGCCAATATACGCTGCTTAAATACCCAAGTCTCGGCAACTTTTTCAAAAATAACTGCTGCTCCTAATCCATCAGCAGTTTGTCCTGTGGTAGCATCAAAGTAAAACGGTTCTCCAACTATTGCAAAATTACCATCTATAGCTACGCTAGTACCAAATCCAGTGCTGGTACCTAAGTTTGGTCTATTTCTGTCTATAATTTTTTGATTATCTGCTTCGCCTAAATCATCTAATGATGCAATATAGGCAGGTGATACACGAGGGTCGCCAAATACCAATTGGCGAAGGGGTTGTCCTAATGTACCGGTAATAACATCCGTTTGGGACAGTGCTACAGAAGAGCCCAAAAATCTTTGCTCTGTTCTTTGGTTAACCGGTATATCAACCATTTTATTAATTTGTATAAAAGGCTGTGCTTGTAATGGCAAAACAAAGCCATAAAATATAATAAGGATGCTAAGTAATCGTTTTTTCATCTTAAGTATTTAAAGTTTAATAAATTCTACACGTCGGTTGTTGGCTTTAGCCTGAGTACTTGTGTTTGGTTCTGATGGTTCTGCTGCGCCTTTACCATCGGTTTGCATGCGGTTTGCTTCAATGTTATAAATGCTGCTGAGGGTGGTTTTTACTGCTTCTGCTCTTTTTTTAGATAATTCTAAATTTGCGGTTGCAACGCCATCATTATCTGTATGGCCAACAATTTTTATTTTTACGGTTGGGTTTTCTTGCAATACATTAGCTATTTCTTTAAGTATCCCACCAGATTCTGGTCTTATTTGTGCCGAGTTAACATCAAACAAAATACCTCTGGTAACTAATTTTCCATCGGTAATCAATTTATTTCTGGTGTCTGGCGCACCTACTGCAACTTTAAGATTGTTTAAAAATGCTGCGCCCTCAAAAATATTGGTAGCAAATAAGATGGAATAATTGATGTTTGGAATGAAAGCTCTAGGTAAATCCCAAACTTTACTTTCATTGATGTAGACCCTTAATCTGCTTTTTTGTCTCCAAATAGAAACGCGATTTACTTTTGAGGATAAATAAGCGAATTTTGCATCATTGTTAAGGATGTTTTGCCCATTGTTGTCTATAACAAAAATGTTTGATGTACCAGCATTACTTTGGTCTGGATGTATATCTAAAGATACCGATACTTTATCTGTAAAATACTGGTCAAAAGTTAGATTTCTATCTTGTAAAGAAGGAAAAATTACTTTTAATCCTGATTGCATAGCTGATAAATCATCAGATACGAGCATATCAAACTCAATAGTAAAATTTTCTGGTAGCGCATTAATGTATTCTGGATAAAAAATCCCTTTTTGTCCAAATTTTAACCATTTGCCAGTTCCGGCAGTAACACTAACCAGCTCTCCGCTACTATTGGTATTCCATTTTGCAGGGAAATCTCCTATAGCATCTTCTTTAAAATCTTCAAAACCAATGATTTTCTCTCCAGAAATAAAATCAAATTTAGAGCTTGCAGAAAGTTTCATGGTACTTGCATTTGCAGCTGTTTCTGCTGTTTTCTGAACGTCGTTTTCTGTTGTAGCTGTACTTTTTTTGGTTGATTTTGGCTTTCCATCTATAGCCTCATCAATTTCCTGATCTACTTTTTGCTCTCCTTTACCAATAATTTTATCTATGGTTTGGTCTGTAGTGCGTTCTTTTGCTTCTGCCAGTTTTCTTTTAAGCTTATCTTTTAAAGACTCTTGTGCATGAGCAAATAGGTTGATGATGATAAAAGAACTAAGAATAAATAAGATTCTCATGGTTATTAAGGGCTTTAAGTCCAAAAAACATAATTATTCATCCAAATTAAATATGTTTGTATATTAGAAAACCTGTTAATGAGTATTTGCGTTAATATGCTATAGATTTAAACCACTTGAGTAAGAATTTAAATAATATCAAATGATTAAAGCAGTACTTTTAGATGATGAGCAACACGGATTAGATTCTTTAAGTACACAACTTAAACAACTTGATAAACCCATTCAGGTGGTTGCATCTTTTAATCATCCGATACAAGCATTACCTTTTATTAAAAGCCAAAAGTTTGACATTTTATTTTTGGATATTGATATGCCTGGTTTATCTGGTTTTGATGTTTTAGAGCAAGTTACAGAACCCCATTTTGACGTAATTTTTACCACTGCATATAATCAATTTGCTATCAAGGCATTTCAATACAGTGCTATCAGTTATTTACTTAAACCTATTGATGAGGCTGAGCTTTTAAAAAGTATTCAGTTGTGGGAGAAAAAGACATCCAAACCTATTGATACAGAGCAGTATAAGCTGTTTTTAAATCATTATCATAAATCTGATACACAATACTCAAAAATAGCATTGCCAACAGCCGATGGATTGGAGTTTATTAAAGCTTCAGAAATTGTGCGTTGCCAATCTGATAGTAATTACACCTATTTTTATCTATCTAACCAAGAGAAAATTTTAATTTGTCGCACTTTAAAAGAGGTAGAAAGTTTATTGGCTTTTCATGGTTTTGTGCGTATACATCAATCTCATCTGATTAACCCGGCTTACCTAAGAAAATTTATCAGGCATGATGGTGGTTATGTAATGATGCAAGATGGTGAAGAAATAAGCGTTTCTAAAGCGCATAAGGATAAAGTAATGGCATTGTTTAACCAAATAGAGCGTAAATAATTAATCTTTGATGATTTTTATGACAACCAATGTGCCCTTTTCTACAGAGTTTAAATAGCTTTTATCTATGATTTCTAAATGTATTTGTTGTTGATAAAGCGCATTCCATTGTTGGAGGTAATTTTTAGTAATTTCTGTTGCTCTTGAAACATGATTTTTCTGTTGGTTTTGATGATGTAAAATACCAATTCCATTATCTTCAATAGTTACACTTAAATCTTTTTCAGTTTCTTTAAATGATATTTTGATTTCCTTTACAATCGCTTGATGATTAAAAGCATGCTTAATAGCATTTTCTACAAAGGGTTGTACCAACATAGGGGGTAAAAATATAGTTTCAGCATCGTTTAATAAATCTTTAGTAATATTAAACTGTAAGGAGTCTCCAAACCTTAATTGCTCCATATTTAAATACATATTTAAGTACTCCATTTTATCAGCTAGGCTTACTTCTTTATGTATAGAGTTTTCCAGTGTGAGGCGTAAAAGTTTAGAGAATTTTAATAAATAAGACGATGCCATTTCTGTTTGTTGTTGCATCACCAAATTTCTGATGGCGTTAAGGCAATTAAAAGTAAAATGAGGATTCATTTGTGTTTGTAATGCCATCATTTGCACTTCAAGTACTTTTTTCTGAAATCTTAGTTTTTCCCTGCTTTCATCAATCATTTTTCCACCTAACCCGAGAGAGAAAAAGCAAAGCTCTAAAAAAGTACCTAGTTGGGTATAATTATTAGGAAATAATCCTCCAAAATTCCACTCAAATATTTGGTTTAAAGTACCTGCAATATTTCCCAGATAAAAGAATAAAATACCCCATAAAATGTATTTGTAAAATTTGATATGTCGGTTTTTAAAGAGTTTATAAATCACAAAACCATAATAAGGTATTACAGCAAATAAAATAATAGTGTTAAACTTATAAAGTGTATTTTGTAATGGTAAGTCAGAAAAGAAAAGAGTTAAAATATTAACAGCCATAAATACCATAAAAATGTAATTAAGCAGTTTTAACCCATGATAAATTTTTCTTAGATGCTCTTTTAACGATAAAAATTGCATCAGAAAAAGATGATAAAAAATCAGATAACCATATACCAAAGTTTCTTTACTGTTGATAGCTATCTCTGGATATTGCCAAATAAATAAATTATGGTATTTGATAGGAAAATCTGCAATGATGCTAAAAACCATTACAAAAATGAGATAGCAAGCGTAATATAGAAAATCCTTAACCTTATTTTCTAAAAATATCAAGGTGCTAAATAAAATCATGATAATTAAATTCCCCAAAAACAGTAATGAGAAGTATAGACTTACCTGAGTATTTTGTTCTTCTCCAGATTTTAAAGTTTGCCAGGCATCTGCAGATAAAAAGATAATTTCGCCATCAATTTCTTTTAAAGATTTATTATCAATACGTAATTTATAATTTAAAGAACTTTTAGGAGGTATTTCAAGCTTAAAAGTGTTTAAGTATGGATGCTCAACTCTATCACTTAGAGGTATTAAAGGGCCATTTTTAAAACTCCCCGTTTTGCTACTTAAAGTGATGCTATAATTTAGACCTGGCAAATTTCTAAAAACATCGATAGAATGATATTTAGCTAAATTTATAGTGCCAATTCTTACATAAACGGATGTTTGGTAATCATTAAAATTGTGGATGGTAATAGTAGCAGCATCCTTCGCAAGCTTAAAGGCAATTGATTTTTTTAGGTAAAGCTTGTGGGTATGGATAGTATATTGGGCATTGCTGGTCAATTGAAGCCCAATGCAAAAAAAGCTTATGATAAAAAACCTGATGATCCAACAAAAAGGCATGTTTTTACTGCTAATTTTTCATCAATAATAATGAAATAACTCAGCTTATAAAAACATGTTAAGTTTAAGTGATAAGTTATAATAGGGTTAAATAATAGTTGAGTTATAAAATTATGTTAAGCTCATCAAGCCTATTGATTAAATTTCCCGATATAAATCTTTATAAGCTTTTGAAAAGTTAATGTCTAAATAAAATTTACCTACCCGTTTTGGGTAGGTAAAGTTAGTAGTTATCACTGTATTTTTGTTGCTGGGTGTAACACTTTTGATTTGTAATAAAAACCTTTACATTTTAAAGTTTTTCATGATATGTCAGAGTTATTCTTTAAACAATTGTAATTAACAAAATTAATATATACTTAAAATTAGAATTATGAAGAAATTTTTATCTAATCGCTTTCATTACATAGTATTAATTACCGTAATGATCTTTTTCTTACACATTTTAAACCACAGTGCCAATGCCCAAGCGCCAGTGGTTGAATACACTTTTGATGGAACTTTAAATAATAGTTCTGACAATACTCCATTTAGTGGTACAGCAAGCTATACCACTAACAGAAATAATGAATCTAATAAAGCACTTAGTATGAATTTTACTGAGCGGATTGCAGCTATAACAGGTATTCCGCTAGGTAAAGCAAACAGGTCTGTCTCGTTATGGTTTAGGATAACGAATATTAATAACGGGACCCCTTTTCCGGCTTTATTTGCTTATGGCCAAAACTTACAATATCAAAAATTTGGTTTTTATTTAAATGGGTTGGATGGTATTGTACACCAAGGATTTGCTTATGATAATACTGTAAACTCTGTTACTACAAATTTAAACCAATGGTATCATTTAGTAGTGAGTTATGACAACGAAGTGGTTAAAGTATACATTAACAATGTTTTAAGAATGAATATAGTTCGTACGTTAATCAATACCACGGCGGGTAATTTTACAATTGGTGGAAATTTTACTGGAGCAATAGACGATTTAAAAATTTACGATTATGCCTTGACGACGAATCAAATAGCAGATATGTTTAATAACAATCCTCCGGTTTTTTCTAATATCAGCCCAAGGAGTTTACGTATTAATGAAGTCGATATAGATTTTACTATTAGCAATGGCGCAAATATTACTGGTTCATTAATTAGATTTGGTACTTCGCCAACTGCTTTAACTGCCAGTACCTCATTGCTTACTGGTGTGCCACCAATAAGTGGGTTAAAAACGCTTACTGGTTTAAGTCCTAATACTACCTACTATTATCAGTTAGAAGCTACCAACTCATTTGCTACATCGCAATCAGAAATTTATAGTTTTACTACTTCATCTGCCGATGTTGTTGCTAATTTTCCTTTTGAAAGCACATTAAGAGATATTAGCGGAACTATGCAATTTAACAACACCGGTAGTTATTCTTTAGATAGAAATAATGAGTTAAAAGCTGTTGCCAGCGTGGGTGAGCGTACTGCAACCATCCCTAATTTACCTGTTGGTAATGCTGACAGGACAATTTCTGTTTGGTATAACATTAGCAGTTTTGTTTCTGCTGGTTTTTACAATATATTCTCTTATGGATCTAATAACGCTAATCAAACATTTGGTATGTACTTAGAAAAAGATGGTACCGTTGGTAAATCTCTCATTTTTCAGGCAAATACTAATGATGTAGCTACCAATTTTACTTCCTCTTTAAATAATTGGTACCATTTAGTAGTAACCTTACAAAGTGGTGAAGTAAAAATATACGTAAATAATGTGTTAATAAGAGTTCTAACCCCAGTCCAAACTTTAAATACGCAATTGAGTACCTTTAGGTTAGGTAGCGATTTTAATGGCGCTATGGACGACCTTAAAATATATAATAGGGCTTTGTCAGCAGCAGAGGTTACAAATTTATACAATGTTAATACCCTGCCTGTTAGCTTAAAATCATTTACAGCAAAAGCACAAAATAATTCGGCTATACTAAATTGGCAAACTTCCAGCGAAAATAACAATAGCCATTTTATGGTAAAAAGAAGTACCAACGGTGTTAACTTTGATAATCTTGCTATCATAAATACAAAATCTGCTAACGGAGCATCTTATAATTATATAGATTACCAACCTGCTAACGGAATAAATTACTACCAATTGCTACAGGTTGATTTAGACAATAAAACTACCGATTTAGGTATTAAAACAGTCAGCTTTAAGCTTTCCACTTCGGATGTTCAGCTTTTTCCAAATCCGGTTAAAGATGTGGTGAATATCCGATTTAATGCTGGAGCTTATCATACTTTAGAAATAGGAGATGCTAACGGAAAAATTTTGCAAAGTCTTGTTTTAAACAAAGCGCAACAAAGTATCACTGTAGATATTTCTAATTATGTTTCTGATATCTATATCCTAAAACTTAAAGGTAATATGGATAGCGTAGTTAAGAAAATTGTGAAGAGATAAAAGAATAATCATAAACGATAAGAAGAAAACTATCAAACCTTTAAATTTTCGTAACTAAAATCAAACAACAATAATTATGAAAAAATCAAGCAATCTGAAAAAGAAAGAGTGACAGCATTATTGACAAGTAGAAAATGGTATTATCAATCGTTTAACACTTCAAGATGTTT